>NZ_JOII01000033.1 GCF_000719955.1 Streptomyces albidoflavus | reverse complement strand
CTGGCCCGCCACAGCCGCGAGGACCTGGACACCGTCGCCGCCGAACTCAACAGCCGCCCACGCAAAACGCTCGGCTGGGAAACCCCAGCCGAGCGTCTCACTAAGCTCCTGACAACAGCCAGTTGATCACTCGTGTTGCAACGACCCCCGGAATTCGCCTCATGGTGGGGGCGCCCTTCTCGTGTCGTGGTGTGTCGAGGGGTCCGTCAGCGGCCCTGGCCGCCGCCGAACCAGTCGCCCGGGAGCTGGATGTCCGGGGGCGGGTTGTCGCCGCCGCCGGGACGGTTGCCGCCGGGCTTGTTGTCGCCGCCGCCGTTCCCGCCCCCGCCGTTCCCGTTGCCGCCGCCGGGGCGGTTGGGCTTGTTCTTGCCGGGCTTGTCGGGCTCGGGGATGTCGACCAGGTTGAAGCCGGGGGCTTCCTTGCCCTCCAGGGCACCGGCCATCGCGGTCTTCCAGATCGGTCCGGGGACCTCACCGCCGAAGACCTTGTCGTACGGGCGGCCGCCGATGGTGATGTTGGTCATCTGGCGCTTGTGCTGCGGGTCGCCGACCCAGACGGCGCCGGAGAGGTTCGGGGTGTAGCCGGCGAACCAGGCGGCGTAGCGGAAGTCGGTGGTTCCGGTCTTGCCGGCGCTGGCGCGGCCCTGGAGGCCCGCCTGGCGGCCGGTGCCGTCCTCGACCACGCCGCGCAGCAGGGTGTTGACGGTGTCGGCGGTCTTCTCCGACATCACCTTGGTGCAGGTCGACTTCGGCACCGGCATCGACTTCTTGTCCGGGCCGGTGATGGAGGCGATGGCGATCGGCGAGCAGTACGTGCCCCGGGTGGCGAAGGTGGCGTACGCGGAGGCCATCGTCAGCGGGGAGACCTCCTGGGTGCCCAGCGCGATGGAGGGGCCCTGGCCGAAGTCGTTGCCGTCGGAGCGCTCGATGCCCATCTTCTTCGACAGCTCGATGACCGGGCAGGTGCCGATCTCGCTGATCATCTGGACGAAGTAGGTGTTGACCGAGAGGGCGGTCGCCTCCTTCATGGAGTAGGGGCCGACCTCCTTCTCGTTCTCGTTGGCCAGCTCCTCGGAGGAGGTGTTGACGTAGTTCCCGGAGCAGGTGGCGACGGGGCTCGGGTACGGCATCTCGTACGGCGAGGAGTACGTCTTGGTCACCGGCATGCCGCGTTCCAGGGCGGCGGCGGCCACGATGGGCTTGAAGGTGGAGCCGGGCTGGTAGCCGGCGCCGCCGCCCATGGAGGCGTTGACGGAGAGGTTCATCTCCGTCTCGTTCTTGCCGTAGCCGTACGGCCTGGACTGGCCCATTCCGGTGATCTTGCCGGTGCCGGGCTCGACCAGGGCGACCGCGGTGGCGACCTCGTCGTCCTTGTAGACCCCGTTCTCTATGGCCGCCTGCACCGACTCCTGGGCCTTCGGGTCCAGGGTGGTGCGGATGGTCAGGCCGCCGCGCTCCCAGGTCTTCTGGCGCTCCTCGGCGGTCTTGCCGAAGACCGGGTCGGTGAGGAAGGCGCGCCGCACGTAGTCGCAGAAGAAGCCGGCGCCCTTGACGGCGGTGATGCAGCCGCTGCTGGGGCGGCTGATCTTCAGGCCGAGGGGGGCCTTCTTCGCCTCCGCCGCCTCCTGGGGGGTGATGTCGCGGACCGCCGCCATCCGCTGGATGACGGTGTTGCGCCGCTTGACCGCCTCCTGCTCGTCGTTGACCGGGTCGTACCGGCTGGGCGACTGGACGAGGCCCGCGAGGAGGGCCGACTCCTGGATGTTCAGGTCCTTGGCCGGCTTGGAGAAGTAGCGCTGGGCGGCTGCCTCGATGCCGTACGCCTGCTGCCCGAAGAAGGTGATGTTCAGGTAGTTCTCGAGGATGCCCTTCTTGCCCAGCTCCTCCTCGATCTGGATGGCGAACTTCAGCTCGCGGACCTTGCGGCCGATCGTCTGCTGGGTGGCCTCGGCGACCTTGTCGGCGTCGTCGCCGGCCTCCTCGACGAAGACGTTCTTCACGTACTGCTGGGTCAGCGTCGAGGCGCCCTGGGAGACGCCGCCGCTCTGCGCGTTCTCGTTGACCGCGCGGAGGATGCCCTTGAGGTCGATCGCGCCGTGCTCGTAGAAGCGCGAGTCCTCGATGGCGACGATCGCCTTCTGCATGTAGGGCGAGATGTCCTTGAGCGGGACTATCGTGCGGTCGCGGTAGTAGACGGTGGCGATCTTGCCGCCCTCCGCGTCCAGGATGGTGCTGCGCTGACTCAGCGGTGGTGTCTTGAGGTTGGCCGGCAGCTCGTCGAATCCCTCGACGGAGCCCTTCGCGGCCAGGCCCAGGGCCCCGGCGGCGGGCAGGGCGATCCCCGCCAGCACCGCGCCGGCGACCACGCTGACCCCGAGGAACTTGGCGGCCTGCTGGGCCGGAGACAGGCCGCCGCCCGAGCGCTTGTTTCCCATGAGAGGCAGCCTAATCCGTCAAGTGTGCTGTTCCGAGGGAGCGGGGCCCTGGGAGAAGGGCGGTACCGGACTGTGACATCCGGTTGGCTCAGACCGACCGGAACGCGCGGCTCCGGGCAGGCGGGCAACTCCCGTCGCGGAGGTTGGGATTCGCCGGACAGGGGCGCAAACCTTGGCCTAAGGTATCCACAACTGTCACAGCACCGCACTGCCGTAGCAAGCCCCCGTGCACGACGCGAGCGTGGAACGCGCATGACCAGAGTCGGAGACCGAGCCGCACACCGGTCCGGCGCCCGGAGCCCCGAACTCCCGGCACCGCCCCGCCGGTCGCGTTCTCGAACATCTGACACCCGAGGACCGGTGGCACCACCCGCCCCGTCACCGCCGCCCGGCGGCGCTATGCGGGGGTCCGTGTGCTGATGTCCTTCCTGTCCCCGGCGGTACGTCCCCATGCGCCGGGAAGGTCCCGCATGTCCTCAGGTCACTCCGTTGGGTGATCTGCCGCGTACGCATAGTCCGTTCGGGCCATTCAAGATTGGGCCCGCTGGGGGTGTTGTGCTGTGCCCGGCTTCCGTAACGTCCTCAACTGGCTGCGGTGAATATGCCGCTGCCGCCGTGGGGGAGCCTCGATTCGGGAGAGGACGGCGCCGGTATGGGCTGGGTGACCGACTGGAGTGCGCAGGCCGCCTGCCGCACTACCGATCCGGATGAACTGTTCGTGCAAGGAGCAGCGCAGAACCGGGCCAAGGCGGTGTGCACCGGATGCCCGGTGCGCACGGAGTGCCTGGCCGACGCGCTGGACAACCGCGTCGAGTTCGGCGTGTGGGGTGGCATGACCGAGCGGGAGCGCCGAGCGCTGCTGCGCCGGCGGCCCACCGTCACGTCGTGGCGACGGTTGCTGGAGACCGCACGCGTGGAGTACGAGCGCGGGGTGGGCCTGCTGCCCGCCGACGCGGAGGTGAACGACAGCTCCGCACTGACCGCCGACGACCGCGAGGTCTACGCGCGGCTGCTCGCCGTCGGCTAGACCGGCCGGCAAGGGCGAGCGAGGAGTACGGGAACCGGGCGCGGGCCGATGACGGCCGGGCGCCTGATCCCGGACGTGGGCGGGGCACGGAGTGCGCCGTCACGGGGACGGAGGCCGGCGCGGGATGCCCGCGGCCGGGCTCTCGCCGTACGCGTGCCCGCGCGTGCGGTCAGGTCTCGTCCGCCGGGCCGGTGCCGGCCTCGGCCAGGTACGTGCCGATGGCGCGCAGGCCCGCGAGATCGTGGACGTCGCCCGGCAGGGCGGGCACCTCGGCGACCGGTACCTCGGGGTGCCGGGCCGTGAAGCGGTCGCGGGTGCGCTGCTCGCGGGCGAGCAGCCGCATGCGTTCGGCGTGCAGGCGCAGCAGGCCCGCCGTCAACTCCTCGACCGGAACCGGAACTTCCTCGTCTGCATCCTTCTCCTGCTCTGCCCCGGCCGCCGTGTCCGCGCGTACGCCGTCCTGGTCGGCGGGGGAGCCGGGACCGGAGGAGGTGGCGCGGTCGGTGGCGGCCTCGGGGGCGGAGTTACCGACGAGTCCAGCTTTCCCGGGCGGCTGATCCACAATGCCGCCGCCGTCAAGATTTTCCGCCGCCGCCAGTGCCTGCTCGGCGGAGAGCTGGGCGGCGCCGCTGGAGTGCACGCGGTTGAGGACCAGCCCGGCCAGCGGCATCTTCTCCGCGCCGAGGCGCTCGACGAAGTACGCGGCCTCGCGCAGGGCGTCCCGCTCGGGCGCCGCCACCACCAGGAAGGCCGTCCCTGGCGCCTGGAGCAGCTGGAACGTGGCGTCGGCGCGGGTGCGGAAGCCGCCGAACATGGAGTCCATGGCGGCCACGAAGGTCTGGACGTCGCGCAGGAGCTGGCCGCCGAGGAGCTTGCCGAGGACGCCGGTCATCATCGACATCCCGGCGTTGAGGAACTTCATCCCGGCCCGGCCGCCGACCTTGGCGGGCGCCATCAGCAGCCGGATGAGCTTGCCGTCGAGGAACGAGCCGAGCCGCTTGGGGGCGTCCAGGAAGTCCAGGGCCGAGCGCGAGGGCGGGGTGTCGACGACGATGAGGTCCCAGGCGTCGGTGGCGCGGAGCTGGCCGAGCTTCTCCATCGCCATGTACTCCTGCGTCCCGGCGAACCCGGCCGACAGCGACTGGTAGAAGGGGTTCTCCAGGATCGCGCGGGCCCGCTCCGGGTCGGCGTGGGCCTCGACGATCTCGTCGAAGGTCCGCTTCATGTCCAGCATCATCGCGTGCAGCTCGCCCTTGCCCTCGATGCCGGGGACCTGGCGCGGGACGTTGTCCAGCGAGTCGATGCCCATGGACTGGGCGAGGCGGCGGGCCGGGTCGATGGTGAGCACCACGACGCGGCGGCCGCGTTCGGCGGCGCGCAGGCCCAGCGCGGCGGCCGTCGTCGTCTTGCCGACGCCGCCGGAACCGCAGCAGACCACGATCCGCGTCTCCGGGTCGTCCAGCAGCGGATCGACGGCGAGCGGATTCGCCGGTTCCAGACTCACCTGGGGTCCTCCTCGCTCCGGGCTCACCGGGTCAGGCCGTGGCCCCGACGCCCTGCTCGCGCAGGAGCGCCGACAGTTCGTAGACGCCGGCCAGGTCCATGCCCTCGGTGAGCAGCGGCAGCTCGTGCAGGGGGAGGCCGAGGCCGGTCAGGACGGAGCGCTGGGCGCGCTCCAGGGTGTGCCGCTCGGCGTACTCGCCGGCCTGCTCCAGGAGCGGGTCGACCAGGCGCTCGGCCTTGCCGCCGCGGCGGGCGCCGCCGAGTCCGGCGGTGGAGAGCGCCTTGGCGACGGCGGTGTGCGACGGGGACTGGAGCGCGGTGCGCAGGGCGGCGTCACCGAGCAGGGCCGGGCGGACCATGTTGACGGCGACGCGGCCGACCGGCAGACCGGCCCCGCGCAGCTCGGCGATGCCGTCGACGGTCTCCTGGACCGGCATCTCCTCCAGCAGCGTGACCAGGTGGACCTCGGTCTGCGGGGACTTCAGGACCCCCATGACCGCCTGCGCCTGATGGTGTATCGGGCCGACCTTGGCGAGTCCCGCGACCTCGTCGTTGACGTTGAGGAAGCGGGTGACGCGGCCGGTGGGCGGGGCGTCCATGACCACGTGGTCGTAGGCGTACCGGCCCTTCTTGTCCTTGCGGCGGACCGCCTCGCACGCCTTGCCGGTGAGCAGGACGTCGCGCAGGCCGGGGGCGATGGTGGTGGCGAAGTCGATGGCGCCGAGCTTCTTGAGGGCGCGGCCGGCGCCGCCGAGCTTGTAGAACATCTGGAGGTAGTCCAGGAGGGCCAGCTCCGGGTCGATCGCCAGCGCGTACACCTCGCCGCCGCCGGGCGCGGCCGCGATTCTGCGCTCCTCGTAGGGCAGCGGCTCGGTCTCGAAGACCTGGGCGATGCCCTGCCGGCCCTCGACCTCGACCAGCAGGGTCCGCCGTCCCCGCGAGGCGAGGGCGAGCGCGAGTGCGGCGGCGACCGTCGTCTTACCGGTCCCGCCCTTGCCACTGACGACCTGGAGCCTGCTCACGCCATCGAGCCTAACCACTGGGGCGTCGCGGTACGCATGAGACCGCCCGCGCGGGGTGGGTCCCGGGAGCCGTTACGCTCGCCCCATGACCAAGAAATTCGAGTACGCGACGGTGCCGCTCCTCGTGCACGCGACCAAGCAGATCCTGGACACCTGGGGCGAGGACGGCTGGGAGCTGGTGCAGGTCGTGCCCGGCCCCAACCCCGAGCAGCTCGTCGCCTACCTCAAGCGCGAGAAGGCGTGAGCGCGGTCGAGGCACGCATCGTCGAGCTGGGGCTGACCCTGCCCGACGTGGTGCCGCCGCTCGCCTCGTACCAGCCCGCGGTGACCTCCGGGGTGTACGTGTTCACCTCGGGCCAGCTGCCCATGGTGGACGGCGCGCTTCCGCTGACCGGCAAGGTCGGCGCCGAGGTGACGCCCGAGGACGCCAAGGACCTGGCGCGGGTCTGCGCGCTGAACGCCCTGGCCGCCGTGAAATCGGTCGCCGGTGACCTGGACCGGGTCGCCCGCGTGGTGAAGGTCACCGGGTTCGTCGCCTCGGCCCAGGACTTCACCGGCCAGCCCGCCGTGATCAACGGCGCCAGCGAACTCCTCGGCGAGGTCCTCGGCGACAAGGGCGTGCACGCCCGCAGCGCCGTCGGCGTGGCCGTGCTGCCGCTGGACGCCCCGGTCGAGGTGGAGATCCAGGTGGAGCTGGTCTCCGCCTGACCCCGCTCCATCTCCGCACGCGTACGCGCCGTTCCCCTCGGGGAGCGGCGCGTTCCGCGTCGCGGGGGCGGGCGGCCGGCTCTCGAAGATTCCGGCCGCAGCGGATAGCCTCCGGCCATGGCGAACGGTCAGTGGTACCCGCCCGAGTGGCCCGCCCGCATCAGGGCCCTGGCCAGCGGCGAACTCACCCCGGCGACCCCCCGGCGGGCCGCCACGGTCATGCTCCTGCGCGACGAGCCCGGTGGCACGGGGCTCCGCGTCCACATGCTGCGGCGGCGCGCCTCGATGGCCTTCGCGGGCGGCGCGTACGCCTACCCGGGCGGCGGGGTCGACCCGCGCGACGAGGGCCCCGTGCGGTGGGCCGGGCCCTCGCCGGCGAGCTGGGGCGAGCGGCTGGGGGTGAGCCCGGCCGAGGCGCAGGCGGTGGTCTGCGCGGCGGTGCGGGAGACCTTCGAGGAGGCCGGGGTGCTGCTGGCCGGCCCCGGCCCCGACAGCGTCGTCGCCGACACCACGGGCGAGGCGTGGGCGGCCGACCGGGCCGCGCTGGAGGCGCACGAGCTGTCCTTCGCCGACTTCCTCGACCGGCGCGGCCTCGTCCTCCGCTCCGACCTGCTGGGCGCCTGGGCGCGCTGGATCACCCCGGAGTTCGAGCCCCGCCGCTACGACACCTGGTTCTTCGCCGCCGTGCTGCCCGCCGGGCAGGTCACTGTCGAGACCTCCGGCGAGGCCGACCGCACCGAATGGGCCCGGCCCGCCGACGCCGCCGCCCGCTACGACCGGGGCGAGCTGCTGATGATGCCGCCCACCATCGCCACCCTGCGCGCCCTGCTGCCGTACGCGGGCGCGGCCGAGGCCCTCGCGGCCGCCGCCGAGCAGGATCTGACCCCGGTGGTGGCCGAGGCCGAGCTGCGCGGCGAGGAGGTCGTGCTGACCTGGCCGGGGCACGAGGAGTTCACCAAGCACGTGCCCACCGGGCCGCGCATACCGCGTCAGGGCGGGCAGTCATGACCGACGCCGCCGCGCTGCCCGGGCAGCCCCGGGGCGCCGTCGCGGGCCCGGCCACCGCCCGCGCCGTCAACGTCCTCGCGCCCAACCCCTCGGCGATGACGCTGGACGGCACCAACACCTGGCTCGTCGCCGAGCCCGGCTCGGAGCTGGCCGTGGTCATCGACCCGGGGCCGCTGGACGAGGGGCACCTGCGGGCGGTGGTGGCCACCGCCGAGGCGGCCGGGCGGCGGATCGGGCTGACGCTGCTCACCCACGGCCACGCCGACCACGCCGAGGGCGCCGCCCGATTCGCCGAGCTGACGGGGACCACGGTGCGCGCGCTCGACCCGGCGCTGCGGCTGGGCGACGAGGGGCTCGGCGCCGGGGATGTCGTCACCACCGGCGGGCTGGAGCTGAGGGTCGTGCCGACGCCCGGCCACACCTCCGACTCGCTCAGCTTCCACCTGCCCGCCGACCGGGCCGTGCTGACCGGGGACACCGTCCTCGGGCGCGGCACCACGATGGTCGCCCACCCCGACGGGCGGCTCGGCGAGTACCTCGACTCGCTGCGGCGGCTGCACTCGCTGACCACCGACGACGGCGTCAGCACCGTCCTGCCCGGCCACGGGCCGGTCCTCGACGACGCGCAGGGGGCGCTGGAGTTCTACCTGGCCCACCGCTCCGCCCGCCTCGACCAGGTCAGGGCGGCGGTGGAGGCCGGGGTCACGGAGCCGGGCGAGGTCGTCGCGCTGGTCTACGCGGCGGTGGACCGGAGCCTGTGGCCGGCGGCGGAGCTGTCGGTGCGGGCCCAGCTGGAGTACCTGCTCGGCGGCTGAGCCCGGGCAAGCCGAAGGGCCGGGCGGGCCCGCACCGGTCCTGGGTGCGGCCCTGCCCGGCCCTTCCGGGTGGGTCAGCGCGAGCGCTTCGCCAGGCGCTCGACGTCGAGCAGGATGACCGCGCGGGCCTCCAGGCGCAGCCAGCCGCGGCCGGCGAAGTCCGCCAGGGCCTTGTTGACCGTCTCGCGGGAGGCGCCGACGAGCTGGGCCAGCTCCTCCTGGGTCAGGTCGTGCACGACGTGGATGCCTTCCTCGGACTGCACCCCGAAGCGCCGGGAGAGGTCCAGGAGGGCCCGGGCCACGCGGCCGGGCACGTCGGAGAAGACCAGGTCGGACATCTGGTCGTTGGTCTTGCGCAGGCGCCGGGCGACGGCGCGCAGCAGGGCCGAGGCCACCTCGGGCCGGGCGTTGAGCCACGGCTGGAGGTCGCCGTGGCCCAGGCCGAGGAGCTTGACCTCGGTCAGGGCGCTGGCGGTGGCCGTACGGGGGCCGGGGTCGAAGAGCGACAGCTCACCGATCAGCTCGCCGGGGCCGAGCACGGCCAGCATGTTCTCCCGGCCGTCGGGGGAAGTGCGGTGGAGCTTCACCTTGCCCTCGGTGACCACGTACAGGCGGTCGCCGGGGTCGCCTTCGTGGAACAGCGCGTCGCCACGGGCGAGGGTCGCCTCGCTCATGGAGGCGCGGAGCTCCGCGGCCTGCTCGTCGTCGAGCGCCGCGAAGAGCGGCGCGCGCCGCAGAACATCGTCCACGAGTTCTCTCCTATGTCGACCTGCTCAGGGAACCGTGGTCCCCATTTTGCCGGACGGGTCAAACAGTGCGATCAATCACAAGGATGCCGGACGGGTGTGCCGTTCCGTGCGGCAGGGGGCCGATCGGAGGGTCCCAGGGCCCAGGTGCGGCCGTCCGGGTGACGGCCCCGACGGACCCGGAACCCTTGCGGGAAGCGGCTGGAGCGCAGGCCACGGCGGTGTCGCGGGAGGGCACGGCCTACCGTTGCGCTGTGGGCGAACGCCCCCGCTTCCGGGGGTGCCGGAGGTAAAGGAACGGCAAAACGGCCCCCTTTCCCAGGTGCGTCCGATAGGCGGACGCGCGTCACCGAACAGCGCAACGCGCGCACCGCGCCGACGGCGTCCCGACCGCCGCCCGGACGGCCTACCCGCCCGTCGGTCGCGTACACGCGCCGTCATCTCGTACACACGTACGGGTGTACGAGCTGGTGGGCGGCGCGGCGTGGGTGCGCAGGTGAGGGGCGGGTGGGAGGGGGTGGGGCTCTCGTGAGGTTCCCGCCCGGTGTCGGTCGTCCGGCGTAGCCTTCGTGCCATGGCGAAGAGCACCGGGCGGGAGCCCGCCGCGAAGAAACCGGACGACGCCGCGAAGCCGCCCGTCGTCCGCGAGCCCGCCGTGCCCCCGGCCCCGGCGATGCGCGGCGCGGCCAAGTCCGTCCAGGGAGCCGCCCTCGACGGCAGGCCCTGGCACGAGTCGCACCTGGCCATGGTCCGCCGGGCCCGCCGGATCAACCGCGAGCTGGCCGAGGTCTATCCGTACGCCCACCCGGAGCTGGACTTCGAGAACCCCTTCCAGCTCCTGGTCGCCACCGTCCTCTCGGCGCAGACCACCGACCTGAGGGTCAATCAGACGACGCCCGCGCTCTTCGCCGCGTACCCGACCCCCGAGGACCTGGCCGCGGCGCCGCCCGAGGAGCTGGAGGAGCTGATCCGGCCGACCGGGTTCTTCCGTGCCAAGGCCCGCTCGCTGCTGGGCCTCTCGGCCGCCCTGCGGGACCGGTTCGGCGGCGAGGTGCCGGGGAAGCTGGACGACCTGGTCTCGCTGCCCGGCGTCGGCCGCAAGACCGCCTTCGTCGTGCTGGGCAACGCCTTCGGCGTCCCGGGAATCACCGTCGACACCCACTTCGGCCGGCTGGTGCGCCGCTGGAAGTGGACCGAGGAGACCGACCCCGAGAAGGTCGAGGCGGCCGTCGCGGCGATCTTCCCGAAGAAGGACTGGACGATGCTCTCGCACCGCGTCATCTTCCACGGCCGCCGCATCTGCCACTCCCGCAAACCCGCCTGCGGAGCCTGCCCGATCGCCCCCCTCTGCCCGTCGTACGGCGAGGGCGAGACCGACCCGGAGAAGGCGAGGAAGCTGCTGAAGTACGAGAAGGGCGGCTTCCCCGGCCAGCGCCTGAAGCCCCCGCCGGACTACCCGGGCCTCGCCGCCCCCGAGGCGGGTCCGCGATGACGGGCTTACCCGGCCCCGGGCCCGGCGGCGGCCGGCCGGAACGATCCGCGGTGCGCGCCGCGTTGTGCTCACAGAGACGGGGGTGCCGATGACCCAGACCGGCGGAATCGACCAGGACGTCCCCAGCGGCGTCCGCGAGGAGGAGCGCGAGGAGCGCGTGACGGTGAGCGACGAGGGCCTGCCCGAGTGGCTGCGGCCGGTGGCGCACGTCGTGGACACGGTGCGCCCGCGCCAGCTCAGCAGCTATCTCCCGCCCGAGAGCGGGGCCGGCCGCCAGTCGGCGGTCCTGGTCCTCTTCGGCGAGGGGCCGCGCGGGCCCGAACTGCTGCTCATAGAGCGCGCCGCCAAGCTGCGCTCGCACGCCGGGCAGCCCTCCTTCCCCGGCGGTTCGCTCGACCCGGAGGACGGCGACCCGCTCACCACGGGCCCGCTGCGGGCCGCCCTGCGGGAGGCCGAGGAGGAGACCGGCCTCGACCCGCTGGGCGTCCAGCCGTTCGGCGTGCTGCCGAAGCTGTACATCCCGGTGAGCGGCTTCGTGGTGACGCCGGTGGTCGCCTGGTGGCGCGATCCGACCCCGGTCCGGGTGGTGGACCCGGGCGAGACGGCCCGCGTCTTCACCGTGCCGGTGGCCGACCTCACCGACCCGGCCAACCGCGCCACCGCCGTCCACCCGCTGGGCCACGCCGGTCCCGCCTTCCTGGTCGAATCGGCCCTGGTCTGGGGATTCACCGCCGGCGTGATCGACCGCATCCTGCACTACGCAGGCTGGGAGCAGCCCTGGGACCGTACAAAGCAGGTCACGCTCGACCGGCACGCATGACAAGGTGACGGGGGCGCGGCCACCGGCGGATTCCGGCCGGTCGCGTGGGCACGGGTGCGTG
The DNA here is from genome assembly GCF_000719955.1 of Streptomyces albidoflavus. Taxonomy (GTDB): domain Bacteria; phylum Actinomycetota; class Actinomycetes; order Streptomycetales; family Streptomycetaceae; genus Streptomyces; species Streptomyces albidoflavus. Next base: position 41,669 of record NZ_JOII01000033.1, on the reverse strand, counting down.
GTGCACCGCCGTGGTGGCGGAGGCCGCGCGCCCGGCGCCGTCGTGTGACCGAACCCACGGGACGCGGCGGCGTGATCCGGTGCCGACCGGACAGCAGCTTCCAGGCAACGACCAGGTGCCCAGGCACGACTAAGGAGAGGGCAGATTCGGTGAACGTGCTGGACATCCTGCTGCTGATCGCCGCCGTGTGGTTCGCGGTGGTCGGATACCGCCAGGGGTTCGTCATCGGCATCCTGTCGGTGATCGGGTTCCTCGGCGGCGGCCTTGCCGCCGTGCTGCTGCTGCCCGTCCTCTGGGACGCCGTCACCGACGACGCGGAGGTCAGTACGGCCGCCGCCGTCGTCGCGGTGGTCATCGTCATCGTCTGCGCCTCGGTCGGCCAGGCCCTCACCACCCACCTCGGCAACAAGCTCCGCCGCCACATCACCTGGACCCCGGCCCGCGCGCTGGACGCCACCGGCGGCGCCGTGGTCAACGTCGTCGCCATGCTCCTGGTCGCCTGGCTGATCGGCGGGCTGCTGGCCGGCACGACCCTGCCGACCGTCGGCAAGGAGGTGCGCGGCTCCAAGGTGCTCCAGGGCGTCGACCGGGCGCTGCCGGAGCAGGCCGGCTCCTGGTTCGCCGACTTCCGCTCGGTCCTCGCGCAGAACGGCTTCCCGCAGGTCTTCAGCCCCTTCTCCAACGAGCCGATCACCGAGGTCCAGCCGCCCGACTCCGGCCTCGCCGCCAGTCCCGTGGCGCAGAAGGCGAAGCGCTCCATCGTCAAGGTCGTCGGCACCGCGCAGAGCTGCAGCAAGGTCCTGGAGGGCACCGGCTTCGTCTTCGACGAGCGGCGCGTCATGACCAACGCCCACGTCGTCGGCGGGGTCGACGAGCCGACCGTCCAGATCGGCGGCGAGGGCCGCCGCTACGACGCCACGGTCGTCCTCTACGACTGGGAGAAGGACATCGCCGTCCTGGACGTCCCCGAGCTCCAGGCGCCCGCCCTCAACTTCGCCTCCCAGGACGCCGAGCGCGGCGACAGCGCCATCGTCGCCGGCTTCCCGGAGAACGGCGGGTACGACGTGCGCGCCGCCCGCGTCCGCGGCCGCATCACCGCCGACGGCCCCGACATCTACCGCCGCGGCACCGTCAGCCGCGACGTCTTCTCGCTCTACGCCACCGTCCGCCAGGGCAACTCCGGCGGCCCCCTCCTCACCCCGAAGGGCGAGGTCTACGGCGTCATCTTCGCCAAGTCCCTGGACGACGAGGACACCGGTTACGCCCTCACCGCCGACGAGGTCCGCGAGGACGTGCGGGAGGGCCGCCGGGCCAGCCAGCCGGTCTCCAGCGACGCCTGCGCCATGTAGGGCCCGCCCGGCCGGTCCTCGTGCGCCCATGAGCAAGCCCGCCCTGTGTCGGGGGCGGGCTCGGTGGGGCGCGGGTGTCGGGTCGGGAAAGGGGTGTGTGCGTCCGGAGCGGTGTGGGCAGGCGCCTCGGTGAGGCAGTCAGGCCACGGAGACCGGCTCAGTCGCGCGTGTGCCGCAGTCGCGCCGAGACCCAGCGGGCGCGGCGGCGGAGGATGCGGGGAATGCCGATCTCCCGGGAATCGGGTTCGAGCCCCCGGTCCCGGAGATCACCCCGGCGGCGCGTGCCCGGCGCGGCGGCCAGGCGGCGGTTGCGTGCTACGTCGTTGTAGTCGTGCGTCCAGCCCATACCCGGACGTGTGCCCGCGCCCCATGGTCGGTAACCGCGGCGGGGGCGCCCAATTGGCGTATGCGCGGGGCAAGTCGTGCCGGAGCGAAGGGGTGTGCCGGAGAGCGCGCGGACGCGCCGTGGGCGCCCCGTCGCCCCGGATACCGCGCCGGGGTCTCAGCGGTCCGGCTCGGGGTCCTTCAGCCAGCTGATCAGTTCGTGCGAGAACAGCTCCGGGTCCTCCTCGTGCGGGAAGTGCCCGAGCCCCTCGAAGAGCCGCCAGCGGTACGGCGCCTCCACGTACTCCCCGGAACCGGCTGCGCTGCGGGTGCGCATCACCGGGTCGAGCGCCCCGTGCAGGTGGAGCGTGGGGACGCGGACGGGCAGCTTCATGCGGCGGTTGAACTGGGCGCCGTCGGGCCGGGCCATGGAGCGCACCATCCAGCGGTACGGCTCGATCGAGCAGTGCGCCGTCGAGGGGATGCTGATGGCCTGCCGGTAGGTGTCGACCGCCTCGTCGTCGGGGAGCCTCGGCCCCGACCACTCGCGGATCAGCCGCCCGGTCAGCGCCGCCTCGTCCGCCACCAGCTGACGTTCGGGGACCCAGGGCCGCTGGAACCCCCAGATGTACGACCCGGCCCGGGTCTGCCGCAGGTCGGTCAGCATCGCCGAGCGCCAGCGGCGGGGGTGCGGCATCGAGGAGACCACCAGCCGGCGCACCAGCTTGGGGCGCATCACGGCGGCGGTCCAGGCGAGGTAGCCGCCGAGGTCGTGGCCGACCAGGGCGGCGTCGGGCTCGCCGAGGGAGCGGATGACGCCGGTGACGTCGAGGGCGAGGTTGGCGGGGTCGTAGCCGCGCGGGGTGCGGTCGCTGCCGCCGACCCCGCGCAGGTCCATCGCCACGGCCCGGTACCCGGCCTCGGCGAGCGCCGTCAGCTGGTGCCGCCAGCTCCACCAGAACTGCGGGAAGCCGTGCAGCAGCAGGACGAGCGGGCCCTCACCGGCCTCGGCGATGTGGAAGCGCGCGCCGTTGGCCGCGACGTCCCGGTGGGTCCAGGGGCCGTCGGGCCGGATGATGGTGGCGGGTTGGGCCGGATGGGTGGCGGGGTCCGTCATGAGGACGAGCGTGCCACAGCCGTGCCTCCCTCACCGCCACGGTCCAGGTGAGCGCCCTTGGCCTCCACGGCGGCGGCGGGGTAGGGGCGGCCCGAGACGGTGGGCAGGGCGCCGGCGGGCTCCGGGCGAGGGTGCGGCTTGGCGTTCTGGAGGACGGCGGCCGTCTGCTTGGCGGAGGCCACGGTCTTCTGCGGGCCCTTGCCCTTCTTGGCCTTCTTCACGAAGACGAGCGCGATCAGGCCGAGCAACAACGCGACCAGCACGTTGACGGCGAAGGACAGCAGGAAGCAGATCGCCATGTTCCAGCCGGTCCAAGTGCGGAAGCCGTAGGCGAGCGCGAAGCTCAGCATCGGCAGGGAGAAGATCAGCACCGTGAGGGCGGCGATCCCCGCCGCGCTGCCGATCAGGCCCCGCTGCACATCCTGCTTGAGCTGCTTCTTCGCCAGCGCGATCTCGTCGTGCACCAGCGCGGACAGCTCGGCGGTGGCCGAGGCCACCAGCTGGCCGAGGCTGCGGTCTGCGCCTACGGGTGCGCTCATCGCGATCTCCCTCTTCTCTCCCGGTGTCCCCACCGGCATCTCGTCCGACGTCCGCTCCGGCGTCTTCCGCTCCGGCCCGGCCGCACGGTGATGGCCCCGGGGCCGTCCCGCGCGTCCGGTTCTTGTGGTTACTGCTCCGTCAGATCATGCCGGACGGCGGCGCCCAGCGCTTCCTCGCGGTGCGGGAGTCCGGCCCGCACACCACCGGCGTACGCCCCGTCCTCCGCCTCCGCGCATCCCCGTCCGGGCGCGGAACATGCCTGTCCGGACGGGGAAACCCTCGTCGGCGGGGGTGCCGGGTGGCGGTCCGTCAGGTGCCGGGCGCGCGGTTCGGCGTGTCGTCCGCCTCCAGGGCTTCGGCACGGGCCCGGTGCTCGGCGGCGAGCCTCGCGTACCGGTCGGCGAGGCGACGGTGGTGGGCCGGATCGTCCTGCTCGTCTATGTCCGGGATCGCGTTCCCGTCCTCGTCGCGCTCCTCGGCCTCCCAGAGCTTGCGGTACTTGGCGTTCCGCATCCGCAGCAGCACGGTGGCGAGCAGCGTCGCGGCGAGCGAGCCGACCAGCACGGAGGCCTTGATCTCGTCGGCCAGCACCGGATCGTCGCTGAACGCCAGCTCGCCGATGAGGAGGGAGACGGTGAAGCCGATCCCGGCGAGGGCGGCGACGGCGAAGATGTCGGGCCAGGCCAGGTCGTCGCTGAGCGAGGCCCGGGTGAAGCGGGCGGTCAGCCAGGTGCCGCCGAAGATGCCGAGGGCCTTGCCGACGACCAGGCCGAGCACGACGCCGAGCGTCTCCGGCCGGGTGAAGATGTCGGCCAGCGCCTCCCCGGAGACCGAGACGCCCGCCGCGAACAGGGCGAAGAGCGGGACGGCGAGGCCGGCGGAGACCGGGCGTACCAGGTGTTCGACGTGCTCGCCGGGGGAGTGGTCCTCGCCCTCGCGGGTGGTGCAGCGGAGCATCAGGCCCATGGCCACACCGGCGATGGTGGCGTGGATGCCGCTGTTGTACATCAGCGCCCAGATGGTGAAGGCGAGGGGCACGTAGACGTACCAGCCGCGGACCCCGGTGCGCAGGAGGAGCCAGAAGAGGGCGAGGCCCACTACGGCGCCGCCGAGAGCGAGGAAGTTCAGGTCGCTGGTGAAGAAGACGGCGATGATCAGGATGGCGAAGAGGTCGTCGACCACCGCGAGGGTCAGCAGGAAGGCGCGGAGCGCCGAGGGCAGCGAGGTGCCGATGACCGCGAGGACCGCCAGCGCGAAGGCGATGTCGGTGGCGGTCGGGACGGCCCAGCCGGTGAGCGCGCCGCCGCCGGCCACGTTGACGACCACGTAGACGAGGGCGGGGGCGATCATGCCGCAGACGGCGGCGACCACCGGGAGCAGGGCGCGGCGCGGGTCGCGCAGCTCGCCCGCGACCAGTTCCCGCTTCAGCTCGACGCCGGCGACGAAGAAGAAGACGGCGAGCAGGCCGTCGGCGGCCCAGTGCCCGACCGACAGGTCGAGGCCGAGGGCGGCCGGCCCGAAGTGGAAGTCGCGGACCGCGGCGTAGCTGCCGGAGCCGGTGTTGGCCCAGATCAGGGCGGCGACGGCGGCGGCCAGCAGCAGCATCCCGCCGACCGTCTCGGTGCGCAGGGCGTCGGCGAGGCGGGTGCGCTCGCGCAGGGAGGGGCGGCTGAAGGCGCCGGGCGGGCCGGTGGGCGTGGAGCCGGTCATGAGGGTCCTTCGTCAGGGTCCGGGTACGGCGGAGCGGGCATCGCGTCGCGATGCCGTGCCGACCAGACTTCCCGGCGTCCCCTCTGAGGTTGTGGGGCGTGCGAGACGTGTGCCTCGCGCTCCCGACCGTCACCCTACCGGGTGACCGACCGGAGCGACGGATGCCGCGCGACCCCTTTGACCTGGGGCGCCGCCGTGTACGCACCGGGGCCCGGCCGCGCGTGCTGCGTGGCCGGGCCCCGGTGCCGTACGGCGGTGGTGGGCTCAGTCGTCGGACGAGGCGCTCGGGAGCTTCGTCTGGATGAGGTCCATCACGGAGGAGTCGGTGAGCGTGGTGACGTCACCCAGCTCGCGGTTCTCCGCCACGTCGCGCAGCAGGCGGCGCATGATCTTGCCGGAGCGGGTCTTCGGCAGCTCCGCCACCGGCAGGATGCGCTTGGGCTTGGCGATCGGGCCGAGCGCGGAGCCGACGTGGTTGCGCAGCTCGGCGACGAGGCCCTCGTCCTCGGAGGCGGTGCCGCGCAGGATCACGAAGGCGACGATGGCCTGGCCGGTGGTCTCGTCGGCGGCGCCGACGACGGCCGCCTCGGCGACCTTCGGGTGCGAGACCAGCGCGGACTCGACCTCGGTGGTCGAGATGTTGTGCCCGGAGACGAGCATCACGTCGTCCACCCGGCCGAGCAGCCAGATGTCACCGTCGTCGTCCTTCTTGGCACCGTCCCCGGCGAAGTACTTCTCGGGGAAGCGCGACCAGTAGGTGTCGAGGAACCGCTGGTCGTCGCCCCAGATGGTGCGGAGCATCGACGGCCACGGCTCGGTGAGGACGAGGTAGCCGCCACCGCCGTCCGGCACCTCGTTGGCCTCGTCGTCGACGACGGTCGCGGCGATGCCGGGCAGCGGGACCTGGGCGGAGCCGGGCTTCGTCTCGGTGACGCCGGGCAGCGGCGCGATCATCATGGCGCCGGTCTCGGTCTGCCACCAGGTGTCGACGATCGGGCAGCGGTCGCCGCCGATGTTCTTGCGGTACCACATCCACGCCTCGGGGTTGATCGGCTCACCGACCGAGCCGAGCACCCGCAGGCTGGAGAGGTCGTACTTGGCAGGGATGTCGTCGCCCCACTTCATGAACGTCCGGATGGCGGTCGGCGCCGTGTACAGCAGCGTCACGCCGTACTTCTGGACGATCTCCCAGAACCGGCCCTGGTGCGGGGTGTCCGGGGTGCCCTCGTACATGACCTGGGTGGCGCCGTTGGCCAGCGGTCCGTAGGTGATGTACGAGTGGCCGGTGACCCAGCCGATGTCGGCGGTGCACCAGTAGACGTCGGTCTCCGGCTTGAGGTCGAAGACGGCGTGGTGGGTGTAGGCGGCCTGGGTGAGGTAGCCGCCGGAGGTGTGCAGGATGCCCTTGGGCTTCCCCGTCGTCCCCGAGGTGTAGAGGATGAAGAGGGGCTGCTCGGCGTCGAACGCCTCGGGGGTGTGCTCGGCCGGCTGACGGCCCGTGACCTCGTGCCACCACTGGTCGCGGCCCTCGGTCCAGGCGACGTCCTGCCCGGTGCGGCGCACCACGAGAACGTGCTCGACGGAGTCGAAGCGGCCCACCGCGTCGTCCACGGCCGGCTTCAGCGCGGAGGGCTTGCCCCGGCGGTAGCCGCCGTCGGAGGTGATGACGACCTTGGCGTCGGCGTCGGCGATGCGCGCGGCGATGGCGTCGGCCGAGAAGCCGCCGAAGACCACGGAGTGGGCGGCGCCGATCCGGGCGCAGGCCAGCATCGCGACGACCGCCTCGGGGATCATCGGCAGGTAGACCGCGACCCGGTCGCCCTTGCGCACGCCCAGTTCGGTGAGGGCGTTGGCGGCGCGGGAGACCTCGTCCTTCAGCTCCGCGTAGGTGATGGCCCGGCTGTCGCCCGGCTCGCCCTCGAAGTGGATGGCGACGCGGTCACCGTTGCCCGCCTCGACGTGACGGTCCACGCAGTTGTACGCGACGTTCAGCTTGCCGTCGGCGAACCACTTGGCGAACGGCGGGTTCGACCAGTCCAGCGTCTCGGTCGGCTCGGTCTCCCAGGTCAGGCGGCGGGCCTGCTCGGCCCAGAAGCCGAGCCGGTCAGCCTTGGCCTGTTCGTACGCCTCCGCGGTGACGTTCGCGGCGGCCGCCAGCTCGGCGGGGGGCGCGAACCTCCTCTCCTCGCGAAGAAGGTTGGCCAGGCTTTCGTTGCTCACGACATCTCCCTTTCCCAGGGTGTCCGTTGTGTCCCAGGCCACAGCTCATCATCCGCGGCCCCAGGTGACAAGGGGTGTCGGCGAATTGGTTTAGACCTGTGTGCCCGGTCGACGTGCGGTACGCGGTACGGCCCCCGGTCGTGCGGGGGGTACTCCCTGACACGGGCCGAGGACGGGTCGGGTTCAACGGGACCGGGCCTTTGACCTGGGCGGGTGTCCCCGCCCGGCCGGCCGGCCCGGTCCCGGCGAACGGTGCCGGGCGCGTACCCCACGCCCCGGCCGCGTATCCGCGCCCGGCGGGAAAGCGCTCCGGCCCGGTGGCCGGGACCGCCCGTCTTCACCCGGGCGGTCCCGGCTCCACCGGCTCAGCGCACCGCGTCGGCCACCTCCTCACCAGGGACCTCGCCGGGCACCTCGTGCGGGCCGCCGGGCGCGGGAGAGGCGACCACCCGGTCGAAGAGGTTCTGCGAGGGGGCCAGCAGGTACGCCTGGGCCTCGCCGACGTGGAAGTACATGCCCTGGAGGGTGAGCGTGCCCTCGGCCAGCCTGCGGGCCACCGCCTCGTGCGCCCGCAGGTGCTCCAGCTGCTGGACGACGTTGGCCAGGCAGAGCTGTTCGGCGGCGTCGGCGGGGGGCCGACCCTTGAGCGTGGCCCAGGAGCTGCCCTCGGCGGCCATCCGGTCCAGGCTGGGCAGCCCGTGCCGCAGCCAGCGGCCGAGCGGGGTCGCCGGTTCCGCCTCGGCCGGCGGGGCGTTGAGCAGCGCCTGCATCGCGCCGCAGCCGGAGTGGCCGCAGACGGTGATCGAGCGGACCTTCAGCACGTCGACCGCGTACTCGATGGCCGCCGCCACCGAGTCGTCGGCCGACTCGGTGCCCGGGGCCGGGACGAGGTTGCCGACGTTGCGGACGGTGAAGAGGTCGCCGGGGCCGCTGGAGGTGATCATGCTGGTGACCAGCCGCGAGTCGGAGCAGGTCAGGAAGAGCTGGGAGGGCCGCTGCCCCTCACGGGCCAGCCTCGCCAGCTCACCCCGCACGTGGGGTGCGGTGTCGCGCTGGAAGGCACCGAGGCCGTCGGCCAGTTCGTGGACGCGGACCGGGGCGGACGGGCCGCCGGGCAGCAGGGCCGCGGCGGGCTCCCCGCAGTGGTGGTTGCGCCACGGGGTCCACGGGCGGCAGCAGGAGTGGGACGGGGAGGTGGGCTCGGCGATCCGGGCACCCGCGCGGCCGGTCATCTCGGCCTCGCCGCCCTGGACGGTGTGGGTGGTCTGCCAGTCCTGGAGCGCCTCGTAGGCGGCGTGGTCCATGAACGAGCCGTCGAGCTCGACCACGGCCCGGCTGCCGCGCGGCACCTGGTGAAGGGCACGGGTGAGCCGGGGCACCGCGAGGAAGGTCAACTGGCCGCGCACCCGGATGTGGTGGGCGTCCTCCGTCTCGCGGTGGGTGATCCGGGTCCGGGTCAGCCGGTGCAGGGCGACCCCCACGGCGACGGCGATGCCGAGGGCCACGCCCTCCAGGACGCCGAAGAGGACCACGCCGAGCGTGGTCACGATGTAGACCGCGATCTCTCGGTGCCGGGTGACGGTGCGGATGTGGTTGAGGCTCACCATCTGCACGCCGACCGCTGCCACCAGGGAGGCGAGCGCGGCCAGCGGGATCAGGTCCAGCACGGGGACGAGCAGCAGCGCGGCGATGATCACCCAGAGGCCGTGCAGCATGGTCGAGGCCCGGCTGACCGCCCCGGCGGCGACATTGGCCGAACTGCGGACGGCGACGCCGGAGACGGGCAGGCCGCCGAGGGCGCCCGAGACGACGTTGGCGGCGCCCTGGCCGACCAGTTCACGGTCCAGGTCGGAGCGGGGGATGTGGGAGTCGTCCCCCGGTCGGGCGCTGATCAGCTTGTCCACGGCGACCGCGCCGAGCAGTGACTGCACGCTGGTCACCAGGGTGACGGCGACGACGGCGGTGACCAGTCCGGTCACCGGCCCGGTCGGGAAGCCGGCCAGGGCGTGGCTGCTCCACGAGGGGAGGTCGACCCGGGGCAGGTTCATCCCCGCGAGCTGCGCGGCGGCGGTGGCCCCGGCGACCGCGACCAGCGGGGCGGGGAGGACCTTGGCGAGCCGCGCGCCCCGGCCGGGCAGCCGCGGCCAGGCCAGCAGCAGCCCCAGGGTGAGCGCGCTGACCAGGAGCGCCTCGGGCTGCACGGCGGCGAGTTGGGCCGGCAGGTCGCGGAGGTTGTCGACGACCGCGCTGTGGGGGGTGCCGCCGAGCACGATGTGCACCTGCGCGACGGCGATGGTGATGCCGATACCGGCCAGCATCCCGTGGACGATGGCGGGGCTGACGGCGAGCGCGGACCGGGCGACCCGCAGCGCGGCGAGGCCGATCTGGGCCAGTCCGGCGAGCACGGTGATGGCGCAGGTGGTCCGCCAGCCGTACTGGACGATGAGGTCGGCGGTGACCACGGTGAGGCCGGCGGCGGGGCCGCTGACCTGGAGCGCGGAGCCGCCGACGCGGCCGGCGATCAGCCCGCCGCAGGCGGCGGCGACCAGTCCGGCCTGGAGCGGGGCGCCGGTGGCCAGCGCGATGCCGAGGGAGAGCGGCAGGGAGATCAGGAAGACCGCGATGGAGGCGGAGAGATCGGCACCGCTGATGCGGAACCGGCCGCCGCCCGGCGGCCCGTGCGGCTCCTGCTCCCGGGAGGGCGGCGACAGGTCCGCCGTGTCGTGGGGGTTGATGGTGGAGGTGGAGGAGGTCATGGACCGTCCTTTCATGCGTACTTCCTCAGGTGGTGCCGTCCTCGGCGCGGGTTCCGCGCCGAGGTGCGCGGGGGCGTCGGGGCTCGCCGCTGGGGAGGTGGTCGTCGGGGAGGCGGGCGGCGTGCCCGTGGGGCGGGCCCGTGCCGGCCTGGGTGGGGGACGCCGCCCGGGTGCGGGATCGGGTCCCGGTGCGTACTGGTCGCTCATCGGTCGCTGGTACCGCCCGTCTCCATGTCGTCGGTTCCTGTCGGGTGTTGGCGTGTGGGGTCGCGTGGTTGTGGGGCGGGCCGGCTGACGGGTCCGGGCCCGCCAAGGTCGCGGGCGTGGCGGCTCGGTCTTGGCTGTCGTCTCCGCCCTGACCTGGGTGTGCCGGGGGCGGAGTGCGGGGTGCCGGGGCCTCGGGTGCCGGTCCGGGGCACCTTCGGGCGCGCTCGTCCGTCTCTGTCCTGCGGTGGTGGTGCCGGGTGCGGGCTGCCCGCCCCGGTGGTGAGGCTCCGGCCCCCGGGATGGAGGAACCGGGGCCGTCTGGGACCCCTGGGCTGCCGCCCGGCGACCCGGCCGGGCGGAACCTGTGTGTTGACGACCGCGCGCCCACCTCGGACGGCGGTCCCGCCCTCGCTGCCCCCGGGTGCGGCCGGGCGGCACGGAGCGGTCGGACGCCGCGGATCACCACCGCCGACCGCCGGACCGCGCCCTTGGTTCCGGGGCGGGTGCGGGCCGGTCCGGACGGGCTGTGGTTGACGGAGGTGGGTGGGGGTCCTTGGCGCGGGAACGGCGTCGCGGTGCGGGCGACGACGCCGGGGCCTGGCTCACGTCTATCAACTCTGAGTAAACGGATCGTAATGCAGAGTAAAGAGCATGGTGGGGCAAAAGCCGTGAATGGGTGATCGATTCACCCGCGCGAGCGAATAGTGCGCTTATATGCGGCTTGTCTTGGAGGGGCCGGAACCCGCCCGTGCGACCTTGACGGCGCATGCGGCTGGGCCTGGAGGTCCCGGCGGTCCCGGGGTCGGCACTTCCCGGCGGCGCGGCCGGACGAGCGCGGGCGAGCCGGAGACCCCGACCCAAGGAAGAGGTGTGCCGAGATGGCCGCCACCAGGAGGATCACCGTCGGCGTCGTCACCGCAGCGGTCTGCGCGGCGGGGCTGGCGGGCTGCGGTACGGAGCGCGGCACCGGCGCCGGGCAGCAGCCCGGCGACCAGGCGTCCCCCGCCCCGGCCCCCGAGAACGCCGTACGCCTCATCGGCGACGGCTCCACCGCCCACACCGGCGCCCAGCCGCTCCAGCCGCGCCCCCAGCGGCTGAAGCCCGGCCAGAAGCCGCCGCAGTTCGTCGTGTTCTCGTGGGACGGCGCCGGCGAGGACAGCCAGAAGCTCTTCTCGCACTTCCGCAAGGTCGGCAAGGCCAACAACGCGACCATGACCTACTTCCTCAGCGGCGTCTATCTGCTGCCGGAGGAGCTGAAGGAGAAGTACCAGGCGCCGCAGCACGGCGCGGGCCGCTCCGACATCGGCTTCAACGACCGCGAGGGCATCGCCGACACCGTCCGCGAGGTCCGCGGCGCGTGGCTGGAGGGCAACGAGATCGGCACCCACTTCAACGGCCACTTCTGCGGCCCGGAGGGCGGTGTCGGCACCTGGTCGGTCGGCGAGTGGAAGAGCGAGATCGCCCAGGCCAAGAGCTTCGTCAAGACCTGGAAGTCGCACAGCGGCCTCAAGGACGCCGCCCCGCTCCCCTTCGACTACGACAAGGAGCTGATCGGCGCCCGCACCCCCTGCCTCGAAGGCCAGGAGAACTTCATCAGCGCCGCCGCCGACCTCGGCTTCCGCTACGACTCCAGCGGCATCGGCAACCAGGTCTGGCCCGGCAAGAAGAAGGGGCTGTGGGACATCCCGCTCCAGCTCGTGCCGCTGCCGGGGCGCGCGTTCGAGACGCTCTCCATGGACTACAACTTCATGGTCAACCAGTCCGGGACCACCACCCAGGGCGACCCGGCCATGCACGACACCTGGGGCAACCAGCTCCGCGACGGCCTCATCCAGGCGTACGACCGCGCCTACCAGGGCAACCGCGCGCCGCTGATCATCGGCAACCACTTCGAGTCCTGGAACGGCGGCGCCTACATGCGCGCCATCGAGGAGACGATCGAGAACGTCTGCACCAAGCCCGAGACGCGGTGCGTCTCCTTCCGCCAGCTCGTCGACTGGCTGGACGCCCAGGACCCGAAGGTCCTCGCCCAGCTCCGCGACCTGAAGGTCGGCAAGGAGCCGAAGCAGGGCTGGGCGAAGTTCCCGGCGAAGACCCCGGCCGCGCCCGCCAAGTCCGGCGGCTCCGGCAAGGACGAGGCCGAGGGCGCGTAGCCGGTCCGGGGCCCGGTGGGTGAACACGACCGGGCCCCCGTGCCGGTCAGCCCGGCAGGGCGAGGACGGCGTCCTCGCTGAGGAGGAACTCGGGGTCGATCTGCGCGGCCAGGTCGGCCCCCGTCCGCTCGTTCCCCCAGCTCTCCGCGTTCTTCCGGTGGAAGTGGACCATCTGCCGGGTGTACCGCTCCCAGTCGCGCAGCCCGTAGGCCGCGTCCGCGGTGGCCAGCAGCGTCTCCAGCGCGGCCCGGTTCTCCGCCTCCAGCGCGCTGAAGTGCGGCGGGCGCCCCTTCTCCATCGCGCGCACCCAGTCGGAGTGCCCCACCGTCACCAGCAGGTCCTCGCCGACCTCCTCGCGCAGGAACTCCAGGTCGTCGGGGCCCTGCACCTTGTTGCCGACGACGCGGAGGGCGACGCCGAAGTCCCGGGCGTACTCGCGGTACTGGCGGTAGACCGAGACGCCCTTGCGGGTCGGCTCGGCGACCAGGAAGGTCATGTCGAAGCGGGTGAACATGCCCGACGCGAACGAGTCCGAGCCGGCCGTCATGTCGACCACGACGTACTCGCCGGCGCCGTCGACCAGGTGGTTGAGGCACAGCTCCACGGCGCCGACCTTGGAGTGGTAGCAGGCCACCCCGAGGTCCGACTCGGTGAACGGGCCGGTCGCCATCAGGCGGACCTCGCCGCCGTCCAGGCGCACCGGGCGCGCGCAGGCCGCGTAGACCGGGTTCTCCTCGTCCACCCGCAGCAGGCGGGAGCCGCGGCCCGGCGGGGTGGTCTTGATCATGGTCTCGGCGGAGGCGATGCGGGGGTTGTCGCCGCGTAGGTACTCCTTGATGAGCGGGAGGTGGCCGCCCATCGGGGGCAGGGCGGCGGCCTCGGCGTCGTCCAGCCCGAGGGCGGGGCCGAGGTGCTGGTTGATGTCGGCGTCCACGGCGACGACGGGCGCGCCGGTGGTGGCCAGGTGGCGGATGAACAGGGAGGACAGCGTGGTCTTGCCGCTGCCGCCCTTCCCAACGAAACCGATCTTCATGTTCACCTAGCGTAGTGCGCCCGGTGCGGTGCGTGGCGAACCGGCGTGAAGAAGACCACTCCATCGTGGGGTGACGGTGCGCGTTGCGTACTGTCGTACCCATGAGTACGTCACGTGCGTCCGCAGGCCCCACGCCCGCCGCAGGACCGGCCGACCCCCTGGTCGCGCTCGGCGAGCTGCCCGGGGTGCCCGAAGCCGTGGAATCCGTGCGCAAGGCGGTCGACCGGGTCTACGGCCACCGCGTCATGCGCCGGCGCAGCACGGAGATCACCTCCGAGGCGGCGCTGCGCGGAGCCCGCGCCTCCGCCGCGCTGGCGGGCGCCGACTGGGCCCTGGAGGAACTGCGCCGCCGCAGCGACTTCAGCCTCGGCGAGGACCGGACCGTCGGCGCCGCGCTGCGGCTGACCGCCGAGGCGGGCCAGCTCCTCTCCATCTGGCGCCAGTCGCCGCTGCGCGTCCTCGCCCGCCTCCACCTGGTCGCCGCCGCCGACAGCGACGACACCGTGGGCCGTCCCCGCAAGGCGGGTGAGCGCGCCGACGAGCCGCTGATCGAGCTGGCCCAGCCCGACGCGGACGAGGTCGCCGGCCGCCTCGACGGCCTCAACTCGCTGCTCCTCGCCGGCTCGGCCGCCCCCGCGCTGGTCACCGCCGCCGTGGTGCACGGCGAACTGCTGGCGCTGCGCCCCTTCACCTCGCACAACGGCCTCATCGCCCGCGCCGCCGAGCGCATCGTGCTGGTCGGCAGCGGTCTCGACCCCAAGTCCATCTGCCCGGCCGAGGTCGGCCACGCAGAGCTGGGCCGGGCCGCCTACGTCGCCGCCCTCGACGGCTACGTCTCCGGCACGCCGGAGGGGATGGCCGCCTGGATCACCCACTGCGGCAAGGCCCTCGAACTGGGCGCCCGCGAATCCACCGCCGTCTGCGAGGCGCTCCAGCGCGGAGCCGCCTGAGCGGGGGGCCGAAGCCCGGGAGAACGAAGAAGCAGCGGTACGCGTACGCGTACCGCTGCTTCACAGGGCCGTCGGGTTACCAAGCGTCCCTCGCGATGTGCCGCCCGGCCGGAGTCTTTGCCCGGTGCCTGGAACGGCTTACCCGATTCGTCGGGTCCTGCGTGGCGTGGGTACTCGGCGGTCCTGTGCGGTCCGTGGGGCCTTGCTGCGTGAAAGGTCATCCTCTCGGATGTCCCTGGTCTCGCGGGCCGTTACTTCCTTTGTACTCCTCCTCAGGCCGAAGCGGAACCCGGGCGGCCACTTCTTTGGGCGGCCGCCGAACTCCGCCGGGAGCGGGCGGTCAGCCAGACGACCCCGGCGGTGACGGCGGCCGCCCCGACGGCCGCCGCGGCGACCAGCACCGGACGCGGGGGCCGGGAGAGGGAGGGGAGGCGCTGCTTGAGCCGGACCGGCCGGTGGAAGTCGAGAATCGGCCACTCGCGGGCCACCGCCTCCTTGCGCAGCGTCCGGTCCGGATTGACCGCGTGCGGGTGGCCGACCGCCTCCAGCATCGGCACATCGGTCGCCGAGTCGCTGTACGCGTAGCAGCGCGCCAGGTCGTACCCCTCGCTCTCGGCCAGCTCGCGCACGGCCTCCGCCTTGGTCGGGCCGTAGGCGTAGTACTCCACGTCGCCGGTGTAGCAGCCGTCCTCGCCCACCACCATGCGGGTGGCCACCACGCGGTCGGCGCCGAGCAGCTCGCCGATGGGCTCGACCACCTCCGCGCCGGAGGTCGAGACGATCACCACGTCCCGCCCGGCGGCGTGGTGCTCCTCGATCAGCGAGGCGGCCTCGTCGTAGATGATCGGGTCGATCAGATCGTGCAGGGTCTCCGCGACGATCTCCTTCACCTGCTGCACATTCCAGCCACGACAGAGGGAGGAGAGATAGGCGCGCATGCGCTCCATCTGATCGTGGTCGGCGCCGCCCGCGAGGAACACGAACTGTGTGTACGCGGTGCGCAGTACGGCGCGGCGGTTGATGAGCCCGCCTTGGTAGAAGGACTTGCTGAAGGTGAGTGTGCTCGACTTCGCAATGACCGTCTTGTCCAGGTCGAAGAAGGCTGCGGTGCGGGGCAAGGAGCGGTTTTCCACGGGGTCGAGCATAGGCGCCCACCATTCGGCGTAAGGTGTGGCGCGTGGGTTTGCCTGAGAAGGCCCTCGGGTACACCATGGACGTCACGGATCGTTCGCGACCGTGCTACCCCGGTCCGGCTCCTCCCCCCCCGAGTCGGCCGTGGGGACGACCCCCGCTCTCCCCCCCGGCGGGGGTCGTCGCATGTCCGGGCACGTTTGACGGGCCCGGACCCACCGAAGGCGTCTTGCGCGAGCCGCGCGAGGCGCCTTCGGCATATGCCCGCCCCGCCTGACGTTCGATTACGCACCGTCAGGACGGCGGCCTGCGGACGACATGCTCGGGTTCGTCACTCTTGTCTCCTCCCGCCTCTCCTCTCCCGCCTGAGGGCCGGCCGTTGAGGAGTTCTTCCGCCATGTTCATGGAGATCTCCGCCCCTCTCTTCGGGGGTTCTCGAGAAGTTCCCGCCGGACGGTTCTCGTCCGGGTGACGGAGTTATTCACAACCTGCGAGTAGTCCACGGTTTTCGACCAAGATCCACATCATTTCCCAGGCTTCTGCAAGGTGAATGCCGTGACCGGAGTTCGGGCGCGAGTTCACGTGACTTCGCCCGGAGTTCGGGTCGACGCGAGGCCGAGTTCTCTGTGAACGCGGACCAGTGCGTCGACTTTCGGCCAGGAGGAAGCAGTGGTTCCGCTGATTGCCCGTCAGAGGCCCAGCCGGCACGGCTTCTTCCTTGGCCGGATGCGGACCACGGGGCCGGCGTGCACCCGAGCGGCCCGACCGGTCACGGGCGGCCCGGGGCGACGCGATGGACGCGCGTCCCGCTGCGCGGAGACCGACGGCCCCGGGGCCGGAGAGGAAGGACGGCGGAGCGATGGCGAGGGAGCGGGGGAGTACGGGCGTGGACGGGCGATGGCTTGGCGGCGCCGGTCGGGCGCGTGGCGGGAAGTGGCGTGCGCGGGACGGGCCCTGGCCGGGGAGCGGAGGCGCGGGGTGCGAGGTCGGGACGAGGTCGTGAGGGCGGGACGAGGAGGCATCGGTATGGCGGCGACGGCAGGGCGGCGAGGAGAGGGCGCGGACGTGGAACGGGAGCTGTGGCAGGGGAGGGGTGAGGGCGCCCGTGGGGACGTCCGGGCCCAGGGAGTGCGTGGCGGGCCGGGCGACGGACCGGGTGGGCCGGTGGGGCCGCTCATCGTGACCGAGGACCCCGTGCTTCTGGACGACCTGCTGCGGCTGTGCGCCGCGGCCGGGGCCCGGCCGCTGGTCCTGGCCGCGCTGCCGGAGCGGCGGGGCGAGTGGGAGGCCGCGTCGCTGGTGCTGGTCGGGGACGACGCGGCGGCACGGACGGAGCGGGCTCCGCGCCGGCCGGGCGTCCTCCTGGTCGGGCGGAATCAGGGCGAGCCGGCCGTCTGGCAGTGGGCCGTGCGGATCGGCGCCGAGCACGTGCTGCGGCTGCCCGACGCCGAGGCGTGGCTGGTGGACCGGATCGCCGACGTGGTCGAGGGGGCGGGGCGCAGCGCCCGCACCGTGGGGGTCGTCGGCGGGCGCGGCGGGGCGGGTGCGTCGACCCTGGCGTGCGCGCTGGCCGTGACCGCGGCGGCCGGCGGCAGCCGCACCGTCCTGGTCGACGCCGATCCGCTGGGCGGCGGACTCGACGTGCTGCTCGGCGGGGAACAGGCCGAGGGGCTGCGCTGGCCGGCGTTCGCCCGGTCCCGGGGCAGGATGGCGCGCCGCGCGCTGGAGGAGGCGCTGCCGGAACTGCACGGCCTGCGGCTGCTCAGCTGGGACCGGAGCGACACGGCCGAGGTGCCGCCGCAAGCGGTACGGGCGGTGCTCGGCGCGGCCCGGCGGGGCGGCGGCACGGTCGTCGTGGACCTGCCGCGCCGGGCCGGCGGGGAGGTGGCCGAGGCGCTGGCCCAGCTCGATCTGGCCCTGCTCGTCGTCCCGGCGGAGCTGCGCGCGGTGGCGGCCGCCCGGCGCATGGCTGCCGTGCTCGCTCCGGAGGTGCGGGACCTGCGGGTCGCCGTCCGGCCCGCGGGGACGCCCGGGGCGCCCGGTGGCGGACTGGCGCCCGACGCGGTCGCCGCCCTGCTCGGCCTGGACCTCGCCGGGGTGGTGCCGTACGACCCGGCCGCCGTCGAGGCACAGGAGACCGGCACGCCGCCCGGGAGCGGGCCGCGTGGCCCGCTGGCCCGGTTCTGCCGCGAGCTGTGGGGACGCGTCGCGAGCCCCGGTCCGGTGCCGGAGGGAGAGGCGGAGGCGCGGGGGCGGGAGGAGCCGGTCCGCCGGGGCGACCTGTTCCGGGCCGCGCTCGGTGACGCGTGGGCCCCGGCTCCCGGGGGTGCGGCCGCATGAGCGCGATGGCCGCCGAGGCGGGTCTGCTGGACGCGGTCCGGCGCCACCTCGCCGAAGAAGGCGCGGAACCCACCGAGGCGCGCGTGGCCCAGGCACTGCGCGAACAGGGCCGGATGCTCGGCGGGGCGGAGGTCCTGCGGACGGCGGCCCGGCTGCGCTCGGAGATCGCGGGGGCCGGCCCGCTCGAACCCCTCCTCGCCGACCCGCAGGTCACCGACGTCCTGGTCTCCGCCCCCGACCGGGTGTGGATCGACCGGGGCGCCGGGCTGGAACTCAGCGGGGTGCGGTTCGCCGACGCCGAGGCGGTGCGCGGACTGGCCCGGCGGCTTGCCTCGGTCGCCGGGCGGCGGCTGGACGACGCCCGGCCGTGGGTCGACGCCCGGCTCCCCGACGGCACCCGGCTGCACGCCGTGCTGCCTCCGGTCGCCGTCGGCTGCACCTGCCTCTCCCTGCGGGTGGTCCGCCCCCGGGCGTTCACGCTCGCCGAACTGGTGACGGCGGGCACCCTGCCGCCGGGCGGCGACCGCCTGCTGGCGGCCCTGGTCGAGGCCCGGCTCTCCTTCCTGATCAGCGGCGGGACCGGCAGCGGCAAGACGACGCTGCTCTCGGCCCTGCTCGGGCTGGTCGGACCGGCCGAGCGGATCGTCCTCGCCGAGGACTCGGCGGAGCTGCGCCCGGACCACCCGCACGTGGTCCGCCTGGAGACCCGGCCCGCCAACCAGGAGGGCCGGGGCGCCGTCGCCCTCGACGACCTGGTCCGCCAGGCCCTGCGGATGCGCCCCGACCGGCTGGTGGTCGGCGAGGTCCGCGGCGCCGAGGTGCTGCACCTCCTCGCCGCCCTCAACACCGGTCACCAGGGCGGCGCGGGCACCGTCCACGCCAACGCCGCCGCCGACGTCCCGGCCCGGCTGGAGGCGCTGGGGACGGCGGCGGGGCTCGACCGGGCCGCACTCCACAGCCAGGTCGCGGCTGCCCTGTCGGCCGTCCTCCACCTGGCCCGGGACCGGGACGGCAGGCGCCGGCTGGCCGCGATCCACGTACTGGCCCGGGAGTCGACGGGGCTCGTGGTGACGGTCCCGGCGCTGCGCTGGGGCCCGGACGGGTTCGCCGGGGAGGAGGGCTGGCCACGACTGCGGGAACTGCTGGGGATCTGACGACGGGCGAGTGCGGGTGAGCGAGGAGACGGAGCGATGAGCGTGAGTGGGGTCGGTGCGGTGACGGTGGGCGGGTTGCTCTGGGGCACGGAGGCGGTCGCGCGCCGCGTCCACGGGCGGACGAGGCTGCGGAGCCGGGCCGCCCGGATCGCGGGCGCGGCACCGGCGGAGAACCGGTGGACGGCAAAGGCGTTACGCCGCCGGGCCGCGTCCCGGC
Source organism: Streptomyces albidoflavus (assembly GCF_000719955.1). Classification (GTDB taxonomy): domain Bacteria; phylum Actinomycetota; class Actinomycetes; order Streptomycetales; family Streptomycetaceae; genus Streptomyces; species Streptomyces albidoflavus. Next base: position 22,468 of record NZ_JOII01000033.1, on the reverse strand, counting down.
CCGAAGGGGCCTGCCTGGTGGCCGGGGCGGTGCTGGCCGCCGCGGGCCAGTCGTTCCTGCCCCTGGCCGCCGGGTGCGCGGCGGTACCGCTGGCGCGACGGAGGCTGGCGGCCCGGGCGGCGACGAGGGCCCGCGAGCGGCGGGCCGAGGCGGTACGGGAACTCTGCGGAGCCCTGGCCCAGGAGGTCCGGTCCGGGCGTCAGCCGGTGGCGGCCCTGCTGCACGCGGTCGGTGAGGCCCGGGGGCTGGGCGGTGCCGAGGCCGGGGTGACGGCGGCCGCGCGGTTCGGCGGGGATGTCGCGGGCGCGCTGCGGGAGGCCGCGGGCGCGCCCGGCGCCGAGGGGCTCTCGGGGCTCGCCGCCTGCTGGGAGGTGGCGGTCGACCGGGGTGCGGGCCTGGCGTCCGGTGTCGAACGGCTGGCGGCGGCGCTCCGGGCCGAGCGGGACCAGGCGGCCGACCTGGCGGCACAGCTGGCCGGGGCCCGATCGACGGTGCTGATGCTGGCGGCGCTGCCCCTGCTCGGCCTGGTCCTGGGCTGGGCGATGGGGGCCGATCCGCTCCGGGTGCTGCTCCACACGCCGGCGGGGCTGGCCTGTCTGCTAATGGGCTCGGCCCTGGAGTCGGCGGGGCTGTGGTGGGCGCTGGGGATCGTGCGGCGGGCGGGGGTGCCGCGATGAGCGCCGACCTTGTCCACAGGCTGGGGGCAACCCTGTGGGTCCTGGTGCTGCTGGCGGGCTGGGCCGCGTCGGCCAGGGCACGCCGTGCGACGCGGGCGCGGTGGCGCGGGCTGTACGGGGCCGTGCCTCGGGGCGGGCCGTCACCGGCTCGGGCGTGGGCCGAGGGGCGGCGGGCCGCCGGTGCCTGCATGGTCACCGGAACGGCCGCCGGGTGGCTGGTCGGCGGTGGGGTTCTGGAGGTACTCGCGGGGGGTGCGGCGGGCTGGTGGGCCCACCGGTGGATGGCCCGGCATGAGGCGGGACGGGGCACCCGGAGCATGCCTGGTCAGGGACGGCGATCGTTGCCCGGGCGGCCGGCGTGGGCGCGGGGCGCGGCCCGGCCGGCGGTGGACGCCCGGCTTCCCCTGGCCGCCGATCTGGTCGCCGCCTGTGTCGCGGCCGGGGCGGGGCCGGTGGAGGCGGCACGTGCGGTCGGCGCCTCGGTCGGCGGGGCGGTGGGACAGGGGCTCGCCCGGGCGGCGGCCGACGTCCGGCTCGGCGGGGACCCGGAGGCGGCCTGGCGCCACGTCGCCGAGGTCCCGGGGGCCTCGGCACTCGCCCGCTGCCTGCGACGCGCGGCCGCCTCCGGCGCTCCGGCCGCCGAACCGCTGGCCCGGATCGCCGCCGAGGCACGGGCCGACGGGAACCGAGCGGCCACCGAACGCGCCCGGCGGGCGGCGGTCGCCGTGACGGCACCGGTGGGGCTCTGCTTCCTGCCCGCCTTCCTGGCTCTCGGAGTCGCTCCGGTGGTGATCGGCCTGGCGAGCGGGCTGCTGAGGGGCGGGGGCTGAGGTGACGGGCGGGAGCGCCTCCGGCGCGCGGGGGCCGCCCCTCGCGGTCCGGCGGAGTAGGAGCGTCGGCGGCCGGTCCGGTCGGCGGTGCGGAACGGCAGGGGCGATGGCCCCGCCGGAGTAAGGCGAACGGTTTCTGACAGGAGGAGTGCTGACGTGAGGAGTTCCGAGATGAGCGGTGCAGGGATGAGCGGTTCCGGGACGAAGGGGTCGGCTGTGGAAGGGGCGATCGTGACGGGTGGTCAGGGAGTGGCCCCCGAGGCCGCGGAGGAGCGCCCGGCCGAGGAAGCCGCGTCGGCCGGGCAGGGGCCGGGCGACCTGGTGGCCGGGGCGCTGCCCCGAGGGGGAGCGGCCCCGCCGACGGCCTCACCCTCCGCTCTGCCCGTCCTCGTGCCCGGGAAGGCGCTGGCCCGGCTGCGGGCTCAGGATCGGGCCCGGCGCAGGGAGGCGGCCCGGAACGGGCACGGAGCGCGGGCGTCGTCCGAGGCGGTGCCGGTGCGGCTGGTCGTGGTGGAGAGCGGCCAGGGTCCGGAGCCGTCAGCACGCGGCCGTTCTTCGAGGCCGGACGACGAGTTCGGGCCGCGCAGGACGGCGGGGCGCCGGCCCGGGTCACGCGGGGACGAGGGGACCCGGCGGCACCGGCGGCGGACGACGCGGGCGCGGACCCGCCGGGACGCCGGGATGGCCACGTCGGAGTACGCGATGGCCCTGCTGGCGGCGGTCGCCTTCGCCGGGGTGCTGTACAAGATCGTCACGGGTGACGCGGTGGCGTCCGCCTTGCAGTCGGCGGTGGAGAAGGCTCTCGATGCGCCGTTCTGAGCGGGCGGGGCCGCCGGGGCTCCGGTGGGCCGGGGGTGCCTGCTGGCGCCGGTACCGGCGCTCGGGTGACGGCCGGCGCAGGGACGGCCAGCGTGGGGCGGTGACCGCCGAGGCGGCGGTCGTGCTGCCGGTACTGGTGGTCTTCCTGCTGGCGCTGGTCTGGGCCCTGCTGGCGGTCGCCGCCCACATCCAGTGCGTGGACGCGGCGCGGGCCGGTGCCCGCGCCGCGGCCCGGCAGGACCCGCCCGCCGCGGTCGTCGAGGCCGCGCTCCAGGCGGCCCCCGAGGGAGCGGAGGTGACGGTCGGCCGCACCGGCGACCTGGTCCAGGTCGAGGTACGGGCGAGGACGCCCGGCCTGGGCGAGCTCACGATCGGCCTGCACGCACGGGCCGTCGCCTTGGCCGAGGAGACGGTCGGAACGGGCACCCCGGTCGAGGGACCGCCCACCGAGGAGGCCCAGGCGGGCGGCGACACCGGCGGGAACGGGGAGGAAGGCGAATGAGGCCCCTTGGACGCGCCCCCCTCAGCACCCGCACAGCCCTGTCCTGCCGGGACCGGGACCGGGGTGCCGCCACCGTCTGGGCGGCGGTGGCCTCGGCAGCGCTCTGCGCCGTGTTCGCCGCGCTGCTGGCGATGGGTCATGCCGTCGCCGTACGCCATCAGGCGGGCGGCGTGGCCGATCTCGCCGCGCTCGCGGCGGCCGACCACTGGGGCGAAGGGGAGGAGGGAGCCTGCGCCCGGGCGCGGCGGGTGGCGGCGGCGCAAGGGGCCGAGGTGGTGCGGTGCGCCCTGGTCGGGGAGGTGTCCGACGTGACGGCCGAGGCGGGGGCGGGGCCGTTCGCGGTGCGGGTCAGGGCGCGGGCGGGGCCCCCTGGAGCAGCACCGTGAGCAGCCGGAGTGCGGCCCGCTTGTGGAGGGGCTCGTTGCCGTTGCCGCACTTGGGCGACTGGATGCAGGAGGGGCAGCCCGCCTCGCACTCGCAGGCGTCGATGGCCTCGCGGGTGGCGGCGAGCCACTGGCGGGCGGTGTGGAAGCCCCGTTCGGCGAATCCGGCGCCGCCCGGGTGGCCGTCGTAGACGAAGACCGTGGGAAGGAGGGTGTCCGGGTGGAGCGGTATGGAGACGCCGCCGATGTCGCGGCGGTCGCAGGTGGCGAAGAGCGGGAGCATGCCGATGGAGGCGTGTTCGGCGGCGTGCAGTGCCCCGCCGAGCTGCTCCGGGTTGATCCGGGCGGCGTCGAGCTGGTCCTCGGTGACCGTCCACCACACGGCCCGGGTGCGCAGGGTGCGCGGCGGCAGGTCGAGCTTGGTCTCGCCGAGGACCTCGCCGGTGATCAGGCGGCGGCGCAGGAAGGAGACGACCTGGTTGGTGACCTCCACCGAGCCGTAGCAGAGCCGCCCGTCGCCCCAGGGGATCTCGGCGTCGGTCTCCAGCACGGAGATGGCGGTGGTGTCGCGGGCGGTGGTCGAGTAGGAGGGCGTGGCCTGCTCCACCAGCGCCACCGAGTCCTCCAGGTCCAGGTCGCGGACGAGATAGGTGCGGCCCTGGTGGAGGTGGACGGCGCCGGTGTGGACCGAGCCGTGGGCGGCGTTGGCGTCCACGGTGCCCAGCAGCCGGCCGGTGCCCACCTCGACGATCTGTACGGGCCTGCCACCGCCGCCCCGGATGTCGGCGAGGTCCGCCGCCGACTCCCGCCGCGTCCAGTGCCATCCGTGGGCCCGGCGGCGCAGCAGCTTGGCCGCCTCCAGCTGTGGCAGCAGCTCGCGGGTGGCCGGGCCGAAGAGGGCCAGGTCCTCCTCGGTGAGCGGCAGCTCGGCCGCGGCGGCGCACAGGTGGGGCGCGAGGACGTACGGGTTGTCCGGGTCGAGGACGGTCGACTCCACCGGCTGGTCGAAGATCGCCTCCGGGTGGTGGACGAGGTAGGTGTCCAGCGGGTCGTCGCGGGCCACCATGACGGCCAGCGCGCCCTGCCCGGAGCGCCCCGCGCGGCCCGCCTGCTGCCAGAGGGAGGCGCGCGTACCGGGATAGCCGCAGATCAGGACGGCGTCGAGGCCGGAGACGTCGACGCCCAGCTCCAGGGCGGTGGTGGCGGCGAGGCCGAGGAGGTCGCCGGAGTGCAGGGCGCGTTCGAGGGCGCGGCGCTCCTCGGGGAGGTAGCCGCCCCGGTACGCGGCGACCCGCCGGGCGAGGGAGCGGTCGACCTCGGCCAGGCGCTCCTGGGTGATGACGGAGATCAGCTCGGCGCCGCGCCGCGAGCCGACGAAGGCCACCGTGCGGACCGACTGCACGGCGAGGTCGGTGAGGAGACCGGCGGTCTCGGCGGTGGCGGTACGGCGGACCGGCGCGCCGTTCTCCCCGTGGTGCTCGGTCAGCGGCGGCTCCCACAGGGCGAAGACCAGTTCGCCCCGGGGCGAGGCGTCGTCGTCCACCGCGCTGACCGGCAGCCCGGTCAGCCGTCCCGCCGCCACCGCGGGCTCGGCGGCGGTGGCCGAGGCGAGCAGGAAGACGGGGTCGGCGCCGTAGCGGGCGCAGAGGCGGCGCAGGCGGCGGATCACCTGGGCGACGTGCGAGCCGAAGACCCCCCGGTAGGTGTGGCTCTCGTCGATGACGACGTAGCGCAGGGCGCGCAGGAAGGAGGACCAGCGCGGGTGGGACGGGAGGATGCCGCGGTGCAGCATGTCGGGGTTGGTGAGGACGAGGTTGGCGTACTGGCGGATCCATTCGCGCTCCTCGACCGGGGTGTCGCCGTCGTAGACGGCGGGCCGGACGGCGTTGCCGAGCGGGGCTGAGAGTTCCTTGACGGCGCGCAGCTGGTCGGCGGCGAGGGCCTTGGTGGGCGAGAGGTAGAGCGCGGTGGCGCCGCGCCCGTTGGGGGCCTCGGCGCCGTCGAGGAGGCTGGAGAGGACCGGGACCAGATAGGCGAGGGACTTGCCGGAGGCGGTGCCGGTGGCGACGATCACCGACTGCCCGTCCAGCGCGTGCTCTGCGACGGCCGCCTGGTGCGCCCAGGGGTCCGGGATGCCCGCCTTCTGGACCGCCGCGATCACCTCCGGGCGAATCCGGTCGGGCCAGACGGCATGACGTGCGGCTCGCGGGGGCAGGTGCTCCGTATGAGTGATGCGGGATTCCGGCGTCGTGGCCGGTCCACCGCCCTCGTGGCCCCCTTCGGCAGGCACGGCGGAACCGTGGCCGCTGCCCTGTCGGGAGGCCACCAGGCGGTCCAGGACCGTGCGAGGCGTGGGGCGAGGAGCTCCGCCCCCATCGGGACGGCTCGGCCGGGAGAACTCGGTCATCGGCTCCGAGTCTGTCACTGGCGTGACGGACAATGGAGCGAAGGCGTCGTGCGCGCCTGCCGGTAAGTGATTGAATGCGCACGCGGCTGGCGAACCGTCCCGGGGGATCAAGCCGAGGTGTCCCGAGGGATGACCGCTCGATAGCAAGGTGCTGGAGGATTCGTGGACCTGTCCCTGTCGACCCACACCGTCGATGATCGTACGGTTGTCGAGGTCGGTGGCGAAATCGATGTGTACACCGCGCCCAAGCTGCGGGAGCAGCTGGTCGAGCTGGTGAACGACGGCAATTTCCATCTGGTCGTCGACATGGAGAACGTCGACTTCCTCGACTCGACCGGCCTCGGTGTCCTGGTGGGCGGACTGAAGCGTGTGCGGGCCCACGAGGGCTCCCTGCGTCTGGTCTGCAACCAGGAGCGCATCCTCAAGATCTTCCGGATCACGGGGCTCACCAAGGTCTTCCCGATCCACCAGTCGGTCGACGAGGCCATCGCGGCCACCGACTGAGACGCGGAGCGCGCGCCGGGCAGGCCCCGGTGCGCGCCGTCGTCGGCGGGTGTGCGCTGTCGCGACCGCCCGCCGCCCGCCCGATGCCCGCGCGTCGCGTACGGGGCTCCGGTCCGGTGCGTCCGCGTCCCTGCCCGGTCGCGGCTGTGCGCGGACGTGGTTCGCCGCGCCCGCCGTCAGCCGTTCACCCGGCACATGGCAGGCTCGGGCCCACAGCAGACGGGAGTCGCCGGACTTCGGTGATCCGGTTCTCCCGGAGAGCACTCCCGTACATCCGAGGGGGACGCATGGCCACCGTTGAGCTCCGTTTCACCCCGCTGCCCGAGCATGTGCGGACGGCACGTCTGGTCGGGGCCGCGATGGCGCGCCGCGCCGGGGTGGCGGACGCGGCCCTCGACGAGGTGCGGCTCGCCGTCGGCGAGGCGTGCACCCGGGCCGTGGGACTGCACCAGCTCCACGAGGTGGCCGAGCCGGTCCAGGTGCGGCTCATCGAGGACGAGAAGCAGTTCTCCATCGAGGTCGTGGACGAGGCGCCGCACGCGGTGCCCGCCGACATCGAGGCCGGTACGGCCGGCCTGCCCGTCACCGAGGACCCCGAGGGCGAGGACGAGATGGGGCTCGCCGTCATCAGCGGCCTCGTCGACGACGTCCAGGTGAAGACCGGTGAGTCCGGCGGCCTGATCCGCATGTCCTGGCCGACCACCACCCTCGCCTGATCCCCGCCGCGCACCTCCCCGTACCCGCGCTGACCTGCGTGGTGTCCCGGTCGTACGGTCAACCGCCGGTGTCCGGGCGGTTGTTGACGGAGTGAGGGTTCCCGGAAGGAATGTGCGGGGTTCGTGAGCCTTGTCTCTCTTGGGCCAAAGGGCTTCAAAAGGGGAAGTATCGGACGCTCGCGTGAGGGTTGGTACCCGGGGGGCGTGTAAGTTCCGGGGCCGAGAGCCACGGAAGGGACCAATCCGGTGAACAAGAAGCTCGCAGCCGCACTGTCCGGCGGTGCGGTACTGGCGATGGCGCTGACGGGATGCGGCGACGACAAGGCCGAGAAGCTCGACGCGTGGGCCAAGCAGGTCTGCGACGACGTGCAGCCGCAGGCCAAGAAGATCTCGGACGCGAACGCCGCGATCCAGGAGCAGACCTCGGACAACAGCAGTCCTGAGGATGTCCAGAAGACGGACTCGAAGGCGTTCGGGGACATGTCGGCCGCCTACAAGGCGATCGGTTCCGCGGTGAGCAAGGCCGGCGCGCCGCCCGTCGACGACGGCGAGAAGACGAAGAACGACGCCGTGAAGGAACTCAACGGCATCTCGACCGCGTACGGCGACCTGAAGAAGCAGGTCGACGACCTCGACACGGGCGACCAGGGCGAGTTCGCGGACGGTCTCAAGGACATCGCCGGCGAGCTGTCGAAGATCAGCAAAAGCGGCAACGAGGCGCTGGAGAAGCTCCAGTCCGGCGAGGTCGGCGAGGCGATGAAGAACCAGGAGTCCTGCAAGAGCTCCACCACGTCACCGGCACCGTCGCCCTCCGGGGCCTGAGCCGACGCCCGGGGGCGAGTCCCCGGGTGACCACGGGGCGGTTTCCCCGGGACTCCGTGTCCCGGGGAAACCGCCCCGCGGCCGTGTCGGACGGAGTGGCAGGTTCCGCACCGTCATGAAGGCGCGCCCAGACCGGTCCTGACGCCGCTCGGTGCGGCCCGGTCGACGACGTGCCCCCGGCCTCGCCGCACGGGAGCCGGGCCCTCCAGCCCCTTGCCGTCCCCCACACCCCCCAGCCCCCACAATGGGCGGGTGAGTACCCCCAGCCTTCCCCTGACCGACCGCTCCGGCCTCGCCCCGCGCCTGCGGACCGCCTTCCTCGACGCCGACTTCACCGCCGACGGGCTCCTGGAACGGCTGGGTGCCCCGGCGTACGCGGCCCTCGCCCGCGCGGAGACGGTGCCCGCGTTGCGCGCGACCCGCGGCGGGACCCCGCTCGACACGCTGGTCCGCCTCTTCCTCCTCCAGCGCCCCGTCACCCCCGCCGAGGCCGGGGCCGCGCTGCCCGGCGGGCTGCTCGACGACGCCGTCGAGGGCGGGTGGCTGCGCCGGGAGGCCGCCGGGGAGGCCGGGGACGAGGCGATCCGCGCCGTGATCGACGTACGCCCCTACGGTGGGCCGGACGGCCAGGACTGGTTCATCGCCTCGGACCTCGGCTGCGCGGTGGGCGGCGCCGGCGGGATCGGCAGCACGGCCGAGGGCGTCGTCCTCGGCGTGGGCGGCGCCTCCACGACGCTGGCCGGGCTCACCGTGCGCGGGCCCGTGGGCGACGCCCTCGACCTGGGCACCGGCTCCGGAATCCAGGCGCTGCACGCCTCCGTCGACGCCACCCGGGTCACCGCGACCGACCTCAACCCGCGCGCCCTCAGCTTCACCGCGCTGACCCTCGCGCTCTCCGGCGCCCCCGAGGCCGAACTCCTCGAAGGCTCCCTCTTCGAGCCGGTCGACGGGAACCGCTACGACCTGATCGTCTCCAACCCGCCCTTCGTCATCTCCCCGGGCGCCCGCCTCACCTACCGGGACGGCGGCATGAGCGGGGACAATCTCTGCCGCACGCTCGTTCAGCAGGCGGGGGACCGGCTCAACGAAGGGGGGTACGCGCACTTCCTGGCCAATTGGCAGCACGTCGACGGTGAGGAGTGGAGCGACCGCCTCCGCTCCTGGGTGCCGGAGGGCTGCGACGCCTGGATCGTGCAGCGCGAGGTGCAGGACATCACCCAGTACGCCGAACTGTGGCTGCGCGACTCCGGGGACCACCGCACCGACCCGGAGACCTATGCGGCCAGGTACGAGGCGTGGCTGGACGAGTTCGAGGCGCGGAACACCAAGGCGGTCGGCTTCGGCTGGATCACGCTGCGCCGCAGTGGCGCGGCCGAGCCGTCGGTCGTCGTGGAGGAATGGCCGCACCCCGTCGAGCAGCCCCTCGGCGAGACGGTCCGCGCCCACTTCGCCCGCCAGGACTACCTGCGCACGCACGACGACGCGGCCCTGCTCGCCGGGCACTTCACCCTCGCCCCAGAGGTCGTCCAGGAGCAGATCGGCCTGCCCGGCGCCGAGGACCCCGAGCACGTGGTCCTGCGCCAGCACCGCGGCATGCGCCGGGCCACCCAGGTCGACACGGTCGGCGCCGGGTTCGCCGGGGTCTGCGACGGCTCGCTGAGCGCCGGGCGCATCCTCGACGCCATCGCCCAGCTCGTCGGCGAGGACCCGGTGCGCCTGCGCGACCAGACCCCCGCCCAGATCCGGCTCCTGGTGGAGCAGGGCTTCCTGGAGCCGGTGGAGGAGGGGACGCGGGCCCAGGCGTAGCCGCCCGGTCCGTCCGGGCGCGCGGACCGCTTGCGCCGGATGCCGTACGCCCATGTCGTACGTCCGGGGTGTCCTGGCGTGCCGCGCGCCCGGGCGACACGCGGTACCGGCCGGGAGTTCACCCCGGGTTCCCCCGGGCGTCGTACCGGGGTGTCAGCCTCCTGGTCCCGGAGCCGCTCGGACGGCCCCGTGGACGAGGGGGAGCGGGTCATGGACGGGGCAGCCGGGGTGTCGGAGGGGGCCGTCGGCGTCGTCGTGCGGGCGGGCGGGCAGGGGCCGGGCGCGCCGCTCGCCACGCCCGGGGAGAGCGGGGTCGCCCAGTCGCTCGGGAACCTGGTCGAGGCCACCCCGGCCGTCTTCGCGGGAGCGGTGTTCGCCCTGTTCGGGCTGGGGCTGCTGGTCTGGACGGCCGTGCGGGCGCGGCACCGCCGGCCGGTCTACGAGGGCGCGGCCCCGGGGAGGTCGGCGACGGTCGCGGCCTCGGTCGCGGTGGCCTCGCTGGCGCTCGGTCTGTGGTGCTTCAGCCGCGTCTGACCGCAGGCCCTGCGCCGGAAGACACCGGCCGGGGCGGCGCCTTCGCCGGCTGAGCCGGGACCGGCGCGTACCCGTACCGCCCGCACCGCCCGTTCCGTACCCCCACGGGCCGTGCCCCGTCCTCGCGGCGGCGCGGAAGCATACCCGTCGGCCCCGTCCCGATCTGCGGTGAATGGCCAGGTCGGTACTCCGGGCGGCAGGAACGGACGGAGTCGGGTTACCGTTCCAGTGGCCGGGGTGGGCTTTTCCCGTGTGACACGGGGGCGGGATGTACCGTCACACTCCGCAGCGCAAACCCGGCCCCCATCCCGGAACCACGGGCTCGGGAAGGATTCAGTGTCGACCGGAGAGAAGAGCCACGTTGTCCCCGACCAGCGAGACCGCAGAGGGCGGCCGCCGCCTCGTCATCGTCGAGTCGCCCGCCAAGGCGAAGACGATCAAGGGCTACCTCGGCCCCGGCTACATCGTCGAGGCGAGCGTCGGACACATCCGTGACCTTCCGAACGGCGCCGCCGAGGTGCCGGAGAAGTACACGGGCGAGGTCCGCCGGCTCGGCGTCGACGTCGACCACGACTTCCAGCCCGTCTACGTGGTCAACGCGGACAAGAAGGCGCAGGTCAGGAAGCTCAAAGAGCTGATGGCCGAGTCCGACGAACTCTTCCTCGCCACCGATGAGGACCGCGAGGGCGAGGCCATCGCGTGGCACCTCCAGGAAGTGCTGAAGCCGAAGATCCCCGTCCACCGCATGGTCTTCCACGAGATCACCAAGGACGCGATCCGTGCCGCCGTCGCCAACCCGCGCGAGCTGAACAAGAAGCTGGTCGACGCCCAGGAGACCCGCCGCATCCTCGACCGCCTCTACGGCTACGAGGTCTCGCCGGTCCTGTGGAAGAAGGTCATGCCGCGCCTGTCGGCCGGCCGCGTCCAGTCGGTGGCCACCCGTCTCGTCGTCGAGCGGGAGCGCGAGCGCATCGCCTTCCGCACCGCCGAGTACTGGGACCTGACCGGCACCTTCGGCACCGGCCGGGGCGGTGACAGCAGCGATCCCGCGCAGCTCGTCGCCCGTCTCAGCGCCGTCGACGGCAAGCGCATCGCGCAGGGCCGCGACTTCAACTCCGTCGGGCAGCTCAAGTCCGACACCCTCCACCTCGACGAGGCGGGCGCCCGCACGCTGGCCGCCGCCCTCGCCGACTCCGCCTTCGCGGTCCGCTCGGTCGAGTCGAAGCCGTACCGCCGCTCGCCGTACGCGCCGTTCCGGACGACGACGCTCCAGCAGGAGGCGAGCCGCAAGCTCGGCTTCGGCGCCAAGGCGACCATGCAGATCGCCCAGAAGCTGTACGAGAACGGCTTCATCACCTACATGCGTACGGACTCCACCACGCTCTCCGACACGGCGGTCGGCGCGGCCCGGGCGCAGGTCACGCAGTTGTACGGGGCGGACTACCTGCCCGACAAGCCGCGCACCTACGCCGGCAAGGTGAAGAACGCGCAGGAGGCGCACGAGGCGATCCGCCCCTCCGGCGACCGCTTCCGCACGCCTGCCGAAACGGGTCTGACCGGTGACCAGTTCCGCCTCTACGAGCTGATCTGGAAGCGGACCGTCGCCTCCCAGATGAAGGACGCCGTCGGCAACTCGGTCACCGTGAAGATCGGCGGCCGCTCCTCCGACGGACGCGACGCCGAGTTCTCCGCCTCCGGCAAGACCATCACCTTCCACGGCTTCCTCAAGGCGTACGTCGAGGGCGCCGACGACCCCAACGCCGAGCTGGACGACCGCGAGCGCAGGCTGCCGCAGGTCAGCGAGGGCGACCCGCTGGCGGCGGACGCGATGAGCGTCGACGGCCACTCCACCAAGCCGCCCGCCCGCTACACCGAGGCGTCGCTGGTCAAGGAGCTGGAGGAGCGCGAGATCGGCCGCCCGTCGACGTACGCGTCGATCCTCGGGACGATTCTCGACCGCGGGTACGTCTTCAAGAAGGGGACGGCGCTCGTCCCCTCCTTCCTCTCCTTCGCCGTGGTCAACCTGCTGGAGAAGCACTTCGGCCGGCTCGTCGACTACGACTTCACCGCCCGCATGGAGGACGACCTCGACCGCATCGCACGCGGCGAGGCCCAGGCCGTGCCGTGGCTGCGCCGCTTCTACTTCGGTGAGGGCGACGCCGCCGCCGGCACCGCCTCCGCCGCGGGCAACGGCGACGGCGACCACCTCGGCGGCCTCAAGGAACTCGTCACCGACCTCGGCGCCATCGACGCGCGGGAGATCTCCTCCTTCCCGGTCAGCGACGACATCAAGCTGCGCGTCGGCCGGTACGGGCCGTACATCGAGCGCGGTGAGAAGGACTCCGAGAACCACCAGCGCGCCGACATCCCCGAGGACCTGGCGCCCGACGAGCTGACGGTCGAGCTGGCCGAGGAGCTGCTGGCCAAGCCGAGCGGCGACTTCGAGCTGGGCACCGACCCGGAGACCGGCCACGAGATCGTCGCCAAGGACGGGCGGTACGGGCCGTACGTCACCGAGGTGCTGCCCGAGGGCACGCCGAAGACCGGCAAGAACGCGGTCAAGCCGCGCACCGCCTCGCTCTTCAAGTCGATGAGCCTGGACACGGTGACGCTGGCGGACGCGCTGAAGCTGATGTCGCTGCCGCGCGTCGTCGGCACCGACCCCGAGGGCGTCGAGATCACCGCGCAGAACGGCCGCTACGGCCCGTACCTGAAGAAGGGGACGGACTCGCGGTCGCTGGAGAACGAGGAGCAGCTCTTCACCATCACGGTGGACGAGGCCCTCGCGATCTACGCGCAGCCCAAGCAGCGCGGGCGGGCCGCCGCCAAGCCGCCGCTGAAGGAACTGGGCGAGGACCCGGTCAGCAAGCGTCCCGTGGTGGTCAAGGACGGTCGTTTCGGTGCGTATGTGACCGACGGCGAGACCAACGCGACGCTGCGGGTGGCCGACAGCGTCGAGGAGATCACGCCCGAGCGCGGCTACGAGCTGCTGGCCGAGAAGCGGGCGCGCGGCCCGGTCAAGAAGAAGACCGCGAAGAAGGCCCCGGCGAAGAAGTCGGCCGCCAAGAAGGCCCCGGCCAAGAAGGCACCCGCCAAGACCGCCGCCGCGAAGAAGACCGCGGGGGCGACCAAGACGGCCGCCAAGAAGACGACGGCCAAGAAGACCACCGCGACCGCGAAGAAGACGACGACGAAGAAGAGCACCACGAGCGGGGACGGGGCCGGCTCCGGCGAGGAGTGAGCCTCCCGGGCGGGGGCTGAGGTCCGGGCGACCTCGCTCCCGCCGCCCCCTCCGGGAGCGGAAACGTCCCGCCCCTTCTGGCGACCGCGCCGTGCTCGGCCGGCCGGGGGAGGCGCGCGGGGCGCGAACTGTTGTTCTACGAGGCGTGCGGTGCGCGCCTCCACGGGTTGAGTGCGCTCGTGCGCCGCCCCGCTCCGCGATCTTTCGGAGCGGGGCGGTTTTCGTTCAGGCGTACGAGGGGCAGGTGCCCACCAGCAAGTGGTCACGGAGCGTGAGGGAGGGGCTGGGGCCCATGTGAGGCGGCGACGGGTGACAGGGGTGAAGCGGTGAAGTGCGGTCGTACGGGCGGACAGCGGTCCCCCGGAGTGCGGAGGTGTGCGCGGGTGGCGTGGAGTGCGAGGGTGACGCCGTTTGTCGGCGTCGGGCGGTTTTGGACCAGGCCGGACGGTCGTATGTTCGGGCGGGCCGACCGGGTGACGAACGAGCGGGCTAGGCTGGCGGGATGACGCGAGCCGAGCAGCCAACGGTCGTGAACCCGGCCCCCGACGACGCCCTGGTCGCAGATTCCCGAGAGCGCGCCGTGCGCGCCCTGCTGCGTTTCCGCCCCCTCAAGCAGCTGTGGAGCGCCCAGCTGGTGGGGGGTGTCGGCGATGTCCTTGCCCTCTTCGTCCTGGTGGTGCTGGCCTTCCAGACCTCCCTGACGCAAGGGGCGTTCGGCGGCGGGTACCAGGGCGCGGCCTTCACCGTCAGCGTCGTCCTGGGCGTCCGCGTCCTCGCGACCCTGCTCTTCGGCGCGGTCCTGCTCGGCCCGGTCAGCTCGCTGACCGCACCCGGCGGCCCGCTCGACCGGCGCTGGACGATGGTGGTCGCCGACGGCCTGCGGGCCGCCCTGCTGATCGTCGCGCCGCTCTGGATCGACTGGACCCCGGACACGGCGCTGGCCACCCTCCTGGTGACGGTCTTCGTCCTCGGCGTCGCCGAACGCTTCTGGACGGTCTGCCGGGAGAGCGCGGCCCCCGCGCTGCTGCCCGCCCCGGCCGCCGGCGCGGACGCCGTGCGCCCCCTGCCGGACCGCTCCGACGCCCTGCACCGGCTCTTCCTGCGCACCACCTTCGCCGGGGTGCCGCTGGCCGCCGCCGTGCTGGTCGCGGTCACCCTGGTGGGGAACCTGCTGGCCACCGGCATCGACTGGTTCGCCACCCACCAGGTCGCGCTCGCCTCGTACGTCGCGGCCGGCCTCTTCGCCGCCTCGCTCTCCGTCGTCTACTTCCTGACGCTGCCCGGCACCCGCACGCCGCGTCCCCGCTCCCCGCTCGAAGGGCTGCGCCGTCCGAAGACGGGCGCCGGCGCCGACCGGGGCCGCACCGGCGCCATTCGCCTGCTGATCGTCGGCTGTGCCGCGGTCACCGCCGCCGTCTCCGGCGCTGTCGCCGTCTCCGTGATCCACGCCAAGGACCTCGACGGCGGCCCCGTCCTCTTCGGCCTCTTCGTCCTCGCCCTCACCGGCGGTACGGGGATCGGCGTCCGCTCCGCCCAGCGCGTGCTGCCCGGGCTCTCCCGGCGCCGGCTGCTGGCGCTCGCCGTCGCGCTGACCGGTGTGGCCCTGCTCGCCGCCGGGCTCGTCCCCGACGTCACGACCGTGCTGCTCCTGCTGCTGCTCGCCGGAGTCGCGGCGGGCGTCGCGGCCCAGGCCGGGCACACCCTGATCGACCAGGAGACGGAGGAGTTCCGCAGGGCGCGCCAGGGCGAGCACCTCCAGGCCGTGGTCCGGCTGACCCTCGCCGTCTCCGTGCTCGCCGCCCCGCTCATCGCGGGCGGCATCGGCCGCCACCGGGTCGAGGCCGGCAAGTTCGTCTTCGCCCACGGGGGCGCCGCCTTCACCCTGATGCTGCTCGGCGCCCTGCTGCTGCCGGTCGCCGCCATCCTCCTCGCCAAGGCCGACGACCGGCAGGGCGTCCCGCTCCGCCGCGACCTGCGGGACGCGCTGCGCGGCGACGACCCGGCCACCGCGCCCGCCGCGACCGGCTTCTTCATCGCCCTGGAGGGCGGCGACGGGGCCGGCAAGTCCACCCAGGCCGAGGCGCTGGCCGAGTGGATCAGGGCCAAGGGCCACGAGGTCGTCGTGACCCGCGAGCCGGGGGCGACCCCGATCGGCAAGCGGCTGCGCGCGATCCTCCTCGACGTCTCCAGCGCCGGCCTCTCGCACCGCGCCGAGGCCCTGCTGTACGCCGCGGACCGCGCCGAGCACGTCGACACCGTCGTCCGCCCCGCACTGGAGCGCGGCGCCGTCGTCATCTCCGACCGCTACATCGACTCCTCGGTCGCCTACCAGGGCGCCGGGCGCGATCTCGCGCCCACCGAGATCGCCCGGATCTCCCGCTGGGCCACCGGCGGCCTCGTCCCGCACCTCACGGTCCTGCTCGACGTCTCCCCGGAGACGGCCCGCGAGCGGTTCACCGAGGCACCGGACCGGCTGGAGTCCGAGCCGGCCGCCTTCCACCAGCGCGTCCGGGCCGGGTTCCTCACCCTCGCCGCCGCCGACCAGGACCGTTACCTCGTGGTCGACGCCGGTCAGCAGCCCGAGGAGGTCACCACCGTCGTCCGGCACCGCCTGGACCAGCTGCTTCCCCTCTCCGAGGCCGAGATCAAGGCCCAGGAGGAGGCCCGTCGCGCCGCCGAGGAGGAGGCCCGCCGCAAGGCCGAGGAGGAGGCCGCGCGCAAGGTCGAGGAGGAGCGCCTGGAGCGGGAGCGCCAGGAGCAGCTCGCCCGGCTGCGCGCCGAGGAGGAGGAGCGCAAGAAGCGCGAGCTGGAGGAGGCCAAGCGCCTGGAGGCGGAGCGGCAGGCCGAGCGCCAGGCCGAGGAGGCCCGCCGCCGCGCCGAGGAGGCCGAGCGTCGCGCCGAGGAGGAGCGCGCCCGGCTCCGTGCCGAGGAGGAGCTGCGCGCCGCCGAGCAGGAACGGTTGCGCCTGCGCAAGGTCGAGGAGGAGCGGCTCCGCAAGGAGGCCGAGGAGCGCCGCCGCGAGAAGCAGCGCCAGGCCGAGGAGGCCCTGCTCCGCGCCGAGGAGGCACGCCGCAAGGCCGAGGAGGAGGCGCGCCTGCGTGCCGAGGAGGAGGCCGAGGCCCGGGCGGAGGAGGCCCGCCGCGCGGCCGAGCGGGAAGCGGCGCTGCGCGCCGAAGCGCCCCCGGCCGACAGCGAGACGACCGTCCCCACCCCGGTCCACTCCCTCCGCAAGCCCGAGTCGCCCGAGCCCGAGTCGCCCGGGGAAGGGGAGCAGGGCCCGGCCCACTCCCTCACCAAGGACGACCGGAGCGAGGACCGAGGCTCCTACTCCTTCACCAAGGACGACGACCGGCACACCGGCCGGGCGCCCTCGCCCTCGGACAACGAGGAGACGGCGGTCCTGCCGCAGGCCCCCGCCCCCGCCCCGTCCGACGCCGAGGAGACCGCCGTCATCCCCCAGGTCCCGCAGCCGGGCACCGGGGACGACGAGGAGACCACGGTGTTCCCGCGCGTCACCGAGGGCGGCCGCCCCGGCACGGACGCGCCCGCCGACCGCGTGCCGCCGGGCTACTTCCGGGACGACGCGACGGGCCCGGCCCGCGACGCCCGCGACTCCGCCCCCGGCGAGAACGAGCGCACCCGGGAGATGCCCCAGATCGACCCGAACGCCCCGCGCCCGCGCCCCGACTGGGCGGAGGAGACTCCCCTGGACGACCTCCCCAGCCTGGCGGACGAGCTGCTCGGACCACACGACGAGGGTGACGAGGACGACTCGCGCGGAGGGCGCGGTCGGCGGTAGGCCGACCTCTGCTCGGCCTGGTCCGCACGGCCTCGTCCCGGAGTCGGGGCGAGGCCGTCGGCGTGCTGCTTCCCGGGCCTGGAAATGGCTGAGGGCCGCAGGTGCCCGGATGACCGGGGCGGGGGCTGAACGCATCGGCTGAGCCTGCGGCCTCGCCGCCGGTCCCGGCCTGGTGGCGGGCAGTCCGCTGCCGAGCTGGTCCGGCTGTCGTCGGGCCTGCCCGCTACGGGTGGGGTTTCGGCCTCGCCCGGCCGGCAGGGCGCCGCCGGCCGGCGCGTTCCGGAGTGGCGGCCCCCCTCCCGCCTCGTGCGGGCATGTCGGCGCCCCGGCATTTGGGCCCTGTCAGTCGCGTCGCGGAGAATGGGGCGGGTGAGTCCGGTGGCGGGCTCGCTCGGCGGGGCGGATGTGGATGGAGGCGTGCCGATGTCGGTGTGGGACGACCTGGTGGGCCAGGAGCGGGTGGTCGGGCAGCTCGACGCGGCCGCCCGGGACGCCGACGCCTACGTGACG
The DNA here is from genome assembly GCF_000719955.1 of Streptomyces albidoflavus. Classification (GTDB taxonomy): domain Bacteria; phylum Actinomycetota; class Actinomycetes; order Streptomycetales; family Streptomycetaceae; genus Streptomyces; species Streptomyces albidoflavus. The sequence continues at coordinate 4,918 of NZ_JOII01000033.1, read as the reverse complement.
GCGGCGGCCTCGGGGAATCCGCTGCCCGAGGCGTCCCGGATGACGCACGCCTGGCTGTTCACCGGGCCGCCCGGAGCGGGCAGGGCCGACGCGGCGCGGGCCTTCGCCGCCGCCCTCCAGTGCACCAGCCCGGACCGGGCCCTGCCGGGCGGCACCCCCGGCTGCGGCTTCTGCGACGGCTGCCACACCAGCCTCATCGGCACCCACGCGGACGTGGACGTCGTCCGTACCGACCTGCTCTCCATCGGCGTGAAGGAGACCCGCGACCTGGTCCGGCGCTCCCAGATGTCGCCGGCCAACGGGCGGTGGCAGGTGATCGTCCTGGAGGACGCCGACCGCCTCACCGAGGGCGCCGGGAACGTCCTGCTCAAGGCGGTCGAGGAGCCGGCCTCGCGCACGGTCTGGCTGCTCTGCGCTCCTTCGCTGGAGGACGTGCTGCCGACGATCCGGTCCCGTTCGCGGCACCTCTCGCTGCGTACGCCCCCGGTGGCGGCCGTCGCCGACATCCTGGTCCGGCACGACGGGGTCGACCCGGCGCTGGCCGCCTCCGTCGCGCGGTCCACGCAGGGGCACATCGACCGGGCCCGCCGCCTCGCCACCGACGAGCGGGCCCGTGAGCGCCGGGCCGCCGTCCTCAAGCTGCCGCTGCGCGTCGGTGACGTGGGCGCGGGGCTGCGCGCCGCGCAGGAGCTGATCGACGCGGCCAGCGAGGACTCCAAGCAGGCGGCCACGGAGACCGACGAGAAGGAGACCGAGGCGCTGCGGGCGGCACTCGGCGGACAGAGCGGCGGCCGGATGCCGCGCGGCACGGCGGGTGCCATGAAGGAGCTGGAGGAGAAGCAGAAGCGCCGGCGCACCCGTTCCCAGCGCGACAGCCTCGACCTGGCCCTGGTCGACCTCACCAGCTTCTACCGCGACGTCCTCGCCCTCCAGTTCGGCTCCTCCCCGGAGACCGTCGCCAACGTCGAGCTGCGCGACGCCCTGGAGCGGATCGCCGAGGACAGCACCGCGGCGGCCACCCTCCGCCGGATCGAGGCCATCGCCGCCTGCCGCGAGGCCCTCGACCGGAACGTCGCGCCCCTCCTCGCCGTCGAGGCGATGGCCATGGCGCTACGAGCCGGCTGACGCGTCCCCCGCGTCCCCTGAACGAGTGGTTTGGCTGACCACGGGCCCGAGCTGAAGGGCTTCTCCCGTCCACCCTTCGTCACGCATAGTAGTCATCTCGCGCCTAAGCGTTAGAGTCGGCTGCATGGAGAACCGCCGACCCCGTCCCCCTGTCCGCCGCTCACCGCGCCGCCCCCTGACGGCCGCGCTCCTCGCCGCGGCCGTCGCCCTCGTGCCGGCGTGCAGCGCGGAGAGCACCACGGCGGACGCCGCCGGCGACAAGGTCCTCGCGGCCCTCCCCAAGGCGGTCCCCGAAGCGCTCACCCCCTTCTACGGGCAGCGTCCGGCCTGGCGGACCTGCGAGGGCGTCGGCAAGGAGGAGTTCGAGTGCGCCCGGCTCAAGGCGCCCCTGGACTACGACAACCCGACGGTCGGCACCCTCGACCTGGCCCTCTCCCGCAAGAAGGCGACCGGCCCCGGCTCCCGCCTCGGCTCCCTCCTCGTCAACCCGGGCGGCCCCGGCGGCTCCGCCATCGGCTACCTCCAGTCGTACGCCGCCCTCGGCTACCCGGCGCCGGTCCGCGCCCGGTACGACATGGTGGCCGTCGACCCGCGCGGCGTCGCCGACAGCGAGCCCGTCACCTGCCTCGACGGCCCCGCGATGGACGCGCACACCGCCACCGACACCACCCCGGACACCCCGGCCGAGCGGCAGGCCCTGGTCTCCGCCTTCCAGAAGTACGGCAAGGGCTGCCAGGCCGACGCGGGCAAGACGCTCGGCCACGTCTCCACCGTCGAGTCCGCCCGCGACCTGGACCTCGCCCGCTCCGCCCTCGGCGACGAGAAGCTGACCTACGTCGGCGCCTCGTACGGGACCTTCCTCGGCGCGACCTACGCCGGGCTGTACCCGCACCGCGTCGGCCGCCTGGTCCTCGACGGCGCCATGGACCCCACCCTCGACGCCCGCCGGCTCAACCTGGAGCAGACCGCCGGGTTCGACACCGCCTTCACCGCCTTCGCCAAGGACTGCGCACAGCGGAAGGACTGCCCCCTGGGCACCGGCGACCCCCAGGACGCCGGGCGGAACCTCACCGCGTTCTTCGACAAGCTCGACGCCGCCCCGCTCCCCGCCGGACAGGGCCGCGCCCTCACCGAGTCCCTCGCCGCCATGGGCGTGGTCGCCGCCCTCTACGACGAGGCCGGCTGGCCCCAGCTCCGCACCGCCCTGACCAGCGCCGTCAAGGACCGCGACGGCAACGCCCTGCTCGCCCTCTCCGACCTCTACTACGAGCGCGACGCCGACGGCGGCTACCAGAACCTCATGTCCGCCAACGCCGCCGTCAACTGCCTCGACCTCCCCCCGGCCTTCGCCGACCCCGAGGAGGTCGAGGCAGCCCTGCCCGAGTTCCGCAAGGCGTCCCCCGTCTTCGGCGAGGGCTTCGCCTGGGCCTCCCTGAACTGTGCCCAGTGGCCCACCCCCGCCACCTCGGGCCCGCACCGCATCGAGGCGAACGGCGCCGCCCCCATCGTCGTCGTCGGCACCACCCGCGACCCGGCCACCCCGTACCGCTGGGCCCGCGGCCTCGCCTCCCAGCTCGACTCCGCCACCCTCCTCACCTACGACGGCGACGGCCACACCGCCTTCGGCCGGGGCAGCGACTGCATCGACACCGCCATCAACGCCTACCTCCTCGAAGGCACCCCGCCCGACAACGGCACCCGCTGCTGACCCGGCCCCGGGCCCGGTCCGTCGCACTCCCCGGAACCCTGTAGACTGAACGTCGCTGCAGATGCGAACCTCTTCCCCGGAGACGGGACCCGAAGGGGTTCTTCTTCCGCAGCTTGCCGCCTTAGCTCAGATGGCCAGAGCAACGCACTCGTAATGCGTAGGTCTCGGGTTCGAATCCCGAAGGCGGCTCGGAATTACCCCAGGACTCACTCGCCGTGACCTGGGGTTTTTTCTTTCCCTTTGCCTTGTGCTGCAGTGGCGGCTCAGTACGAGAACCGTGGCTGAGGTCGCCGGTGGACAATCGGTGGACACGCGTGCAGTGGGTGTGCTGGACGGTGGGCGGGCGAGCGTGCGGGAAGCGGGCCATCGAGTCGGTGAAGGTAGGGCTGGATGACGGTGCGCTTTGAGTCACCGACGGCGTGGCGGTTGGGGGGTTCCCACAAGCGAGGCACTTCACAAGAAGCCGAGTCTTGGGTGCGCCTGTCTCACTGCCGACCGGTGCGCTGCATGTAGGAGGGGCCCGAAGCTCGCTTCGTAAGCCGGATGTCACAGCCAGGCCCTAGGGTGGGCTGGTTGTCACGGGACGCATGTCTTGTGGGACGTGCAGTAAGAGGAGAAACGAGAGTGGCGCAGCTCACGTTGCCGCAGCTGGAGCGGCATCTGTACGCCGCCGCAGATATCTTGCGCGGCAAGATGGACGCGGCGCAGTACCAGGACTACATCTTCGGGATGCTGTTCCTGAAGCGCGCCTCCGACCAGTTCGATGTGGCACAGGCGGCACTGGTTAAGAAGCTGGTTGCGGAAGGGAAAAGCGAGGAGCAGGCGGAACGGATCTCCGAGGCTCGAGGCGCCTACAAGGCGCATGAGTTCTACGTCCCGGAGGAGTCCCGCTGGTCCACGATCGTCGGCAAGTCTCGGACTGAGCCGGCCGAGGCCCTGAACGTGGCGCTTGCTCAGCTGGAGAATCACAACCACCAGGCGCTCGACGGGGTGCTCTCGTACATCAGCTTCACCGAGTCCCGCGGTGGCAACACCAAGCTGACCAAGCCAGTCATCCAGCAGCTCATCGACCACTTCAGCGAGTACCGGCTCAGCAACGAAGACTTCGAGTTCCCCGATCTCCTGGGCTACGCCTACGAGTACCTGATCGGCGAGTTCGCCGACGGGGGTGGTAAGAAGGGCGGCCAGTTCTACACCCCGCGCTCGGTCATTCGCATGATGAACCAATTGGTCAAGCCACAGTCAGGCATGTCCGTCTACGACCCGTGCTGCGGTTCGGCCGGCATGCTGATCCTCGCCAAGGAGTATGTGCAGGATCACGGCGGCGACGAGTCTCACCTGTCGGTGTACGGACAGGAAGATAACGGCAGCGCCTGGGCGATGGCCCGGATGAATCTGCTTATGCATGGCGTAGCCGATGGCGTCATCCACCACGGCGACACCCTCACCGATCCACAGCATGTGCAGGGCGGGCAGCTCCAGCGCTTCGACCGCATTCTTACCAATCCGCCGTTCGCGCAGAACTACCGGCGGACGGGCATGAAGTTCGCCGAGCGGATGGGGTACGGCTGGACGCCTGAGTCGGGCAAGAAGGCTGACCTCATGTTCATCCAGCACGTGCTGGCAGTGCTGGAGGCGGACGGCATCGCGGCCTCCGTCATGCCGCACGGGGTGTTGTTCCGGGGCGGTGAAGAGCAGAAGATCCGCCGACAGATCGTCGAGGAAGGCCGGCTGGAAGCCGTCATCAGCATCGGCCCCAATGTTTTCTACGGGACTGGGATTCCGGCATGCATCCTTGTCCTGCGTGGCCGTGATGGCGCGCCTGAGGGTCGACGCGACGGCGTGCTCTTCATCAACGCGGATCGGGAGGTCACCGCCGGACGCACACAGAACCTGCTGGAGGCTCAGCACGCGGAGAAAATCGTCTCCGCGTACGAGGGGTGGCGCGAAATCGCCGGATTTGCTCGCGTCGTGAAGTTTGCTGAGCTAAGGGTTGTCCCGCAAATGATCTTCGGGTCGCCTCGGGTATGGGGGAGGCCGTTGTGCGGACCGCCGGTTTATCCGGTGAGGGCGAGGTTGTGCATG
>NZ_JOII01000032.1 GCF_000719955.1 Streptomyces albidoflavus | reverse complement strand
CCACCCCCGACCGCCCCGCCCCCACCCCTCATGGCCGCACCAGCTCCCGCAGGTCCTCGAAGCGCCGGTCTCCGATGCCCCGTACCTCGCGGAGTTGATCCACCGAGCGGAAGCCGCCGTTCTCGGTGCGGTAGGCGATGATCGCCGCGGCGAGGACGGGGCCGACGCCGGGCAGCGTCTCCAGTTGTTCGGCCGTGGCGGTGCCCAGGCTGAGGGGACCGGCCGCCGCGCCCCCGGCCGCGCCCTGCCCCGGTGCCCCGGGGGCCGGCCCCGCGCCCGGCGCCGGGTCCACCCCCACCGCCACCTGCTCCCCGTCGGTCAGCAGCCGCGCCCTGTTGAGCCCCGAGGTGTCCGTACCGGGACGCACCCCGCCCGCCGCCTCCAGCGCGTCCTCCACCCGGGAACCGGCGGGCAGCCGGTGCACCCCGGGCCGTGCCACCTTCCCGCTCACATCGACCACGAGCGGACCCGCGCTCGGCGAAGGCGGTGCCCCTGCCGGCGGAGAGGGCAGGCCCGTCGCCGCAGGCCCACCGGCCGCCCCCGGGACCTCCGTGGCCCCCTGCGCGACGGCCTCGGGCACCCGCACGGGCTCCGGACGCCCCGTCCAGAAGTGCTGCGCGGCCCACACCACCGCCACGAGGACGACGACCACCAGCGCGGCGACGCTGCGCCACTCCATCCCGCACCGCGCCCGCAGCAGCACCGGCACCCCGCCCCAGCCCCGCCGGGCGGCCGACCGCCGCCGCCCGGCAGCCCTGCCCGGCCGCGCCGCTTCCCCGGCGGGCGCGCGCTCACGGAGTACGCCGGTCTCAACCGACGCGGGGGGCCGCTCCTCGGCGCCGGAGGGCGCCCCTTCCGGCGGGCGCGCCGGCTCGCCCTCTCGTCCCGTGCCGTGTTCCGCCGCACCGGCGCCCGCGTCGGTCACCCCGCCCCGAGCGCCCAGTTCCCCGGCCCCCGTGCCCCACCACGGATGCCCCACGATCCGCCGCTCGTCGTCCCACGCGTGTGCCTCCGTCGCCGCGTCGGGCGACGCTCCCGCCGGCTGCTCCCCGGCGCTCCCGCCCGCCCCCAAAAGGGCCTCGGCACGCGCTCGCACCGCGTCGCCCGTGGCCTCCCCGGCGCGCTCGCCGCCTCTGCCTTGACCATCCCTGACACCCACCCCGAAGAACGAAGATCCCGACACCATGCGGCGACCGTAGACAAGGCCGCCCAGAGAAGTGGATCTTGGTTATTTTCCGGGGAAAAGCCCGCGCTTGTGGATAACTCCGTCACCCACAGGGGGCACTCGAACCCCCTTTGGACCCCTCAGGAACGACGGGCACCACCACGGCCACCACGGCCGGCGTCCCTACCGGGGCGAGACCACGACCCCCACCAGCCCGGGTCCGGTGTGGGCCCCGATCACCGCGCCGACCTCGCTGACGTACAGCTCGCCGCTCGTGCCGAGACGTTCCGCCAGCCGGTCCGCGAGCGCCGTGGCCTTCTCCTCGGCCGCCAGGTGGTGGACGGCCAGATCGACCGGGCCCGCCTGCGCCACCTGCTCGGCGACCAGTTCCTCCAGCCGGGCCAGCGCCTTCCCCGAGGTCCGCACCTTCTCCTTCAACTGAATCGAGCCGTCAGCCAGCTCCAGGATCGGCTTGACGGCGAGGGCCGAGCCGAGCAGGGCCTGGGCGGCGCCGATCCGGCCGCCCCGCCGCAGGTGTTCGAGGGTATCGACGCAGAACAGCGCCGTACTGCCGGCGGCGCGGGCGCGTACCGCCGCCACCGCCTCGTCGGCGCTCGCGCCCTTCGCGGTCGCCTCGGCGGCGGCCAGCGCGCAGAAGCCGAGCGCCATCGCGACCATCCCGGTGTCGACCACCCGGACCGGCACCGGCGCCTCCCGCGCGGCGAGGACGGCCGCGTCGTACGTACCGGACAGCTCGGCGGAGAGGTGGAGCGAGACGATCTCGTCGGCCCCTTCGGCGGCGAGCGCCGCGTAGGTGCGGGCGAACTGCTCGGGGGCGGGCCGGGAGGTGGTCACCGGCAGCCGTTTGCGCATCGCCTGCTCCAGCGCGCGGGCGGAGATCTCGGTGCCCTCCTCCAGTGCCTCGTCGCCGAGGACGACGGTCAGCGGGACGGAGGTGATCCGATGCCGCTCCGACTCCCGGTGGGGCAGGTAGGCCGTGGAATCGGTGACGATCGCGACATGGCGGGACATGGCCTGGAGGTTACCCGCCGCGGGCGTGCCCCGGCAGCCCGGGACCGCCGCCGCAAGATCATCTCCACCTCGGCCACGGAACCCGCACAGGCTCTCGTACCCCCAGCTCAGCGGCGAACCGGAAGGCTCCTCACCGCTCCCGCTCGGCGTCCCGCTGCCCCTGGCGCTCCCACGGGTAGGGCGTGTGCGGGGTGGCCGGGTCGATCGCGGTGGGGGTCGGGCCCGGGTGGGCGCCGGAGCCCTCCGGCCAGGTCTGCACGGGTGTGCCGCCCTCGGTGCGCTCCGGCTCGGGCCAGGGCTCGGGCTTCTGGTGGGCGGCGGGGGCCGGTTCGCTGGTCCAGTGGCGCAGGGCGCCGGACTCGACGCGGATCTGCTCGGCCAGCTCGCCGAGGTCGTCCTCGCTGTCGTGGTGGGCGCGGTCGCGCAGGGCCGAGCGGAGCGAGGTGGCGGCCTCGGTGATCTGCTCGGTACGGCGGCGCAGGTCGGGCAGCCGGTGTCCGATCTCGCCCCGGTCCGGGTCCTGTTCGAGGCGGCGGAGTTCGTCGTCGAGCTGGTGGCCGTGTCCGCTGAGCCGGTCGAAGAGCGCGGCCGTCTCCTTCAGGGAGGCGTCCTCGGCGCGCCGCGCGGCCAGGGCGTCCTGGGTGGCGCGCATCGAGGTGCGCAGCGTGAGCCGGAGCTGGGCCACCTCGCCCGCCGGGCCGGTGCGGCCGAAGGTGCGGGCGCGCAGGGCGGTGTCCTCGTAGGAGCGGCGGGCCTGGTTGATGGTGCGGTCGACGCCGCGCTTGGCGGCCTTGACCGCCTTCACCGAGGCGTAGACCGCGACGACGACCAGCAGAAGGAAGATCAGCGCCATGATGGTGATGGCCGTCTCCATGGGGTGGGTCCTCCAGTGGACGCGCGGGCCGGACTACGGGGTCGCGCGGCCTGCCGTCCGCTCCGGCCGCCCCCTCCCACCGTAAACGCAAACGGCCCCCCGGCGGTTCCTCGGCGACCCCCAACCTGCCCGTAAGGGAGATCCCCGGGGCGGGGAACGGGGAACGGGGAACGCCGGAGCCCGGCCCCTCCCGCGTCGGGAAGGGCCGGGCTTCGGGGTGCCGGTCAGGCCGGGACGATGTTGACCAGCTTGGGGGCGCGAACGATGACCTTGCGGACACCGGCGCCGCCCAGCGCGGCCTGGACCCGCTCGTCGGCGAGGGCGGCCTGCTCCAGGTCGGCCTCGGAGACCGAGGGCGAGACCTCCAGGCGGGCCTTGACCTTGCCCTTGACCTGGACGACGCAGGTGACCGTCTCGTCGACCAGGTACGCGGGGTCGGCGACCGGCAGCTCCTGGTGGACGACGGAGTCCTGGTGGCCCAGGCGCCGCCACAGCTCCTCGGCGATGTGCGGGGCCAGCGGCGCGATCAGCAGCACCAGCGTCTCCGCCACCGGGCGCGGCACCGGCCGGTCGGCCTTGGTCAGGAAGTTGTTCAGCTCCGTGACCTTGGCGATGGCGGTGTTGAAGCGCAGCGCCGCCATGTCCTGGGTGACGCCGTCGACCGCCTTGTTGAGCGCCCGCAGCGTGTCGGTGTCGACCTCTCCCTCAGGGACGTCCACCACCGACACCTCGCCGGTCGCCTCGTCGACGACGTTGCGCCACAGCCGCTGCAGCAGCCGGTACTGGCCGACCACGGCGCGGGTGTCCCACGGCCGGGAGACGTCCAGCGGGCCCATCGCCATCTCGTACAGCCGCAGCGTGTCGGCGCCGTACTCGGCGCAGATCTCGTCCGGGGTGACGGCGTTCTTCAGGGACTTGCCCATCTTGCCCAGCAGCCGGGAGACCTGCTCGCCCTGGTACCAGAAGGTGCCGTCGCGCTCCTCGACCTCGGCGGCCGGGACGGGGATGCCCCGGCTGTCGCGGTAGACGTACGCCTGGATCATGCCCTGGTTGTAGAGCTTGTGGAACGGCTCGGACGAGGAGATGTACCCCAGGTCGAAGAGGACCTTGGACCAGAAGCGCGCGTACAGCAGGTGCAGCACGGCGTGCTCGGAGCCGCCGATGTACAGGTCGACACCGCCGCCGGGCATGCCCTCGCGCGGCCCCATCCAGTACTTCTCGATCTCGGGGTCGACCAGCCGCCGGTCGTTGTGCGGGTCCAGGTAGCGCAGCTCGTACCAGCAGGAACCGGCCCAGTTGGGCATGGTGTTGGTCTCGCGGCGGTACTTCTTCGGGCCGTCGCCCAGGTCCAGGGTGACGTTGACCCAGTCCTCGTTGCGGGAGAGCGGGGTCTCCGGCTGGGTGTCGGCGTCGTCCGGGTCGAAGGTGCGCGGGCTGTAGTCGTCGACCTCGGGCAGCTCCAGCGGCAGCATCGACTCGGGCAGCGCGTGGGCGACGCCGTCCTCGTCGTAGACGATCGGGAAGGGCTCGCCCCAGTACCGCTGGCGGCTGAACAGCCAGTCGCGCAGGCGGAAGTTGACGGTGCCCTCGCCGATGCCGCGCTCCCGCAGCCAGCCGGTGATGCGGGCCTTGGCGGTGGCGACGTCCAGCCCGTCCAGGCTGACCTCGGCGTTGGCGGAGGCCATCAGCTGCGCGTCGTACGCGTTGAAGGCGTCGTCCCAGGTCAGCGGGTCGGTCGAGCGGCCGTCGGTGGGCTCGACGACGCAGCGGATCGGCAGGTCGAAGGCGCGGGCGAAGGCGAAGTCGCGGCTGTCGTGGGCCGGGACGGCCATGATCGCGCCGGTGCCGTACCCCATCAGGACGTAGTCGGCGATGAAGACCGGGACGTGCTCGCCGCTGACCGGGTTGACCGCGTAGGCGCCGGTGAAGACGCCGGTCTTCTCCTTGGCGTCGGCCTGCCGCTCCACGTCGGACTTGCCGGCGGCGAAGGCGCGGTACTTCTCCACGGCCTCGGCCGGGGTGGCGTGGCCCCCGGTCCAGCTCTCGCGGGTGCCGTCGGGCCAGGCGGCCGGGACGATCTCGTCGACCAGCTCGTGCTCGGGCGCCAGCACCATGTAGGTGGCGCCGAACAGGGTGTCCTGGCGGGTGGTGAAGACGGTGACGGCCTTGCCGGTGTGCTCCCCGTCGAAGGGGAAGTCGACGCGGGCGCCCTCGGAGCGGCCGATCCAGTTCCGCTGCTGGAGCTTGATCGCCTCGGGCCAGTCCAGCCCGTCCAGGTCGTCCAGCAGGCGGTCGGCGTAGGCGGTGATGCGCATGTTCCACTGGCGCAGCTTCGCCTTGAAGACGGGGAAGTTGCCGCGCTCGGAGCGGCCCTCGGAGGTGACCTCCTCGTTGGCCAGCACGGTGCCCAGGCCCGGAGCCCAGTTGACCGGCGCGTCGGAGGCGTAGGCCAGCCGGTACCGGCCCAGCACCTCGGCGCGCTCGCGGGCGTCCAGCTCGGCCCAGTCGCGGCCCTCGACGGCGACCCGGTCACCGTTGGCGAACTGGGCGATCAGCTCCTCGATGGGGCGGGCGCGGCCGGCCTCCTCGTCGTACCAGGAGTTGAAGATCTTCAGGAAGATCCACTGCGTCCACTTGTAGTACTCGGGGTCGATCGTGGCGAACGAGCGGCGGTTGTCGTGGCCCAGGCCCAGGCGGCGCAGCTGGCTGCGCATGTTGGCCATGTTGGCCTCGGTGGAGGTGCGCGGGTGCGTGCCGGTCTGCACGGCGTACTGCTCGGCGGGCAGGCCGAAGGCGTCGAAGCCCAGGGTGTGCAGGACGTTGTGGCCGGTCATCCGCTGGAAGCGGGCGTAGACGTCGGTCGCGATGTAGCCGAGCGGGTGGCCGACGTGCAGGCCCGCACCGGAGGGGTACGGGAACATGTCCATGATGAACTTCTTGGGGCGGGCCACCAGCTCCGGGTCCCCGGCCAGCTCACCGGTGGGGTTCGGCGCCTCGTAGGTCCCCTCGGCGTCCCAGAAGTCCTGCCAGCGAGGCTCGATCTCGGCGGCCATCGCCGCCGTGTAGCGGTGCGGCGCGGTGGCGCCCTCCGCGGGGGACGCGGCGGAATTCGTCTCGCTCATGATCCTCAAGCTCCATCGGTCGTCTCTGCTCACGCTTCCGGCGGGGCGGGACCCCGGGGCTCCGCCCGGCGGCCGTGCCCCGGAACCGGAGCCGCCGCCCAATGAAAAAACCCCTCGCACAGGAGGGGGTGGCCGCGCTGGTTCCGGCCCCTTCATCGGGGGTCCGGCTCTTGATCAGCGCGGCTCGGTAAGCAGAAGGCGTACAGCACGCATGGCGTCAGGGTACCGCAGCGGTCACCGGGCCCGCACGGCTCGCGGGACGGGGAGGGGCATACGAAGAAGCGGGCCACCCTGTCCGGGTGGCCCGCTTCACACTTCGGTGGATGAGAGTCCGTTTCCGGATCTCTCTCCTGTGGAGCTAAGGAGAATTGAACTCCTGACCTCCTGCATGCCATGCAGGCGCTCTACCAACTGAGCTATAGCCCCTTGCTGCTGTCTTTCCGGTTCCCCCGGCGACATCGACAACATTAGCGGGCCCCCGGGGTTTCCACCAAATCCGTTCCCGGCCGCGCTCGCCCCCTCTCCCGGAGGGTCCCCGACGGGTAGCCTCGCCGAGCGTGACTGCCGCCTCGCTCTCCCGCCTCCGGCGCACCTTCCCGGTCCGGGCCACCGCGCTCTGCCTGCTCTCCTTCGCCGCGTTCTGGGTGGCCCAGCGACTGGCGGGCGTCACGATGGTGGACCTGATGGTCTACCGCGCGGAGGGCCGGGCGGTCCTCGACGGCGCCGACCTGTACGCGCTGCGGGCCACCGAGAACGACCTGCCGGCCACCTATCCCCCGCTCGCCGCGCTGCTGTTCACCCCGCTCCCGCTGCTGGGCACCGGACTGATGCGCACCCTGGCCACCGCGGGCAACCTCCTGCTCCTCCTCGCGCTGGCCCTGCTGACACTCCGCCTGGTCACCGGCGGCCGCCGGCTCCCCCGCCCCCTGGCCTGGCTCGGCGCCCCCGCGCTGGCCGCCGTCGCGGTCTGGTCGGAGCCGGTCTGGACGACCCTGCGGTACGGGCAGATCAACCTGCTGGTGACGGTCCTGGTGCTGTGGGACATGCGGTACCTGCCGGGCGCAGGGCCCGCGCGGGGGCGCCGCTGGGCGGGGGCGGGGATCGGCCTGGCGGCCGCCGTGAAGCTGACGCCCGGACTGTTCATCGCCTTCCTGCTGCTGGCCGGGGTGGTCGCGGCGGTGCGCGGGGGTGCGGCCCGGCCGTGGCTGGCCCTGGCGCGGAACGCCGTCTGCTGGTTCCTTACGGCCACCGCGCTGGCGGCGGCCGCACTGCCGCGCGACTCCTGGCAGTTCTGGTCCGGCACCTTCCTCGCGGCGGACCGTGCGGGCCATCCCGAGCAGACCGCCAACCAGTCGCTGCGCGGCCTGCTCGCCCGCCTGCTGCACACCGCCGACCCGGGCCTGTGGTGGTTGGCGGCGGCGCTGCTGACCGGAGCGGCCGGGCTCGCCGTGGCGGTCCTCGCCGGGCTGCGCTACCGGCCCGCCTGGGCGGCGACCGCGTGCGGGATGACGGCGCTGCTGGTCAGCCCGGTCTCCTGGTCGCACCACTGGGTCTGGTCCGTCCCCGCGGCGGTCCTGGTCCTGGACGAGGCGGTACGCGCCGGGGGCCGGTGGCGCCGGGCGGGCGCGGCCGTGCTGACCGGCCTCTTCTTCACGTACGCCCTGTGGTGGGTGCCGCACGGTCCCGAGCGGCCCGAACTCCACCAGGGACCGGCCGAGTTCGCGCTCTCCTCGCTCTACCCGCTGGCCGCGCTCGGCTTCCTCGTCGTGGCGTGGCGGGTGGCTCTGCGCTCCGGGGCGAAGGAGGAGGCCGGGGCGGTGCCGCCGGCCGGGCAGGTGCCGGAGCAGCGGGAGCCGGCGGCGGCCGAGCGGGGCCGGGCGGGGCGTCAGGCCGTGGCGAAGGAGTAGAAGCGCTTGAGGGTGCAGTGCTCGTCGAGGAGCCGCCCGTAGATGGGCTCGCCCTCCAGCTCGCGGTAGGTCTCGATGGGGTCGCCTTTTATGATCAGCGCCCTGGCGCACTCCTCGCACCAGTACTGGTAGCGCGGGTTGACCGGCTCCATGTCGCGGACGATGGGCGTGCCACCGCGGCACCAGTCGCACTTCCTCCTGTGCGCGCCCATCGCTCAGCCCCCGTCGTTCGCAGCGGCGGTACGGGCCACGCGGGTCCTCGTGAGCTGGTCCGGCACCTGGCCGAGCAGGTGGTCCGCCTTCTCGGCGATGCGCGCAGGCATCCCTCTCCCTCCCGTCGGGCCGCGTCCCCCTTCCGGCCGTCCGATTCTGCCACGGAGAAGGCCGCCGGTCAGCGGCGCGAAGGTACCGGAAAGGTCTCCGGAACAGCGACCGGACAGACGAAAGATCCCACCCCCCGTGGGGGATGGGATCTTCCGGACTGTGGAGCTAAGGAGAATTGAACTCCTGACCTCCTGCATGCCATGCAGGCGCTCTACCAACTGAGCTATAGCCCCTGGTGTTCTTCCCGCTCACGCGGTGCGAACAAGAAGAACTCTAGCCCGTGACCAGCCGGAAAGTGAAATCCGGGTCCGGGGCCCCGCACGGGTGTCGGGCGGCTGTCAGTCGTCGTCGCCGAGGACCGGCTCCGGCAGGGTGCCGGCGTTGTGCTCCATGAGCCGCCAGCCGCGCGCACCCTCGCCCAGGATCGACCAGCAGCAGTTGCTGAGGCCGCCGAGGCTCTCCCAGTGGCGGGAGTCGAGGCCGAGCAGGCGCCCGATGGTGGTGCGGATGGTGCCGCCGTGCGAGGCGACGACCAGCGTGCCGTTCTCCGGCAGCTTCTCGGCGTGCGCGAGGACCACCGGGGCGGCCCGGTCGGCGACCTCGGTCTCCAGTTCGCCGCCACCGCGCCGGACCGGCTCGCCGCGCTTCCACGCCGCGTACTGCTCGCCGTGGGCGGCGATGATCTCCTCGTGGGTCAGCCCCTGCCAGTCCCCCGCGTACGTCTCGCGCAGCGCGGGGTCGTGGTGGACCTCCAGGCCGGTGAGGGCGGAGAGCTCGGCGGCGGTGTCCCGCGCCCGCTGGAGGTCGGAGGCGATGATCGCGTCCGGTTCCAGGGAGGCGAGGAGCCGCGCGGCCCGGCGGGCCTGGCCGCGGCCGGCCTCGGTCAGGTCGATGTCCGTGGTGCCCTGGAAGCGGCGTTCCAGGTTCCACGAGGTCTGGCCGTGCCGCCACAGGATGAGGCGACGGCCCTGCCGCGGGCTGTTCACATCGCCTCACCGGCCTCGTCGGCCTGCTGCTGGGCGTGGGCCTCGCCCTTGCCGCGGGTCGCCTTGGCGTCCTCGGGCAGCTCGATCTCGGGGCAGTCCTTCCACAGGCGCTCCAGCGCGTAGAAGACGCGCTCCTCGCTGTGCTGGACGTGGACGACGATGTCGACGTAGTCGAGGAGGATCCAGCGCGCGTCGCGGTCGCCCTCGCGGCGGACGGGCTTGGCGCCGAGCTGCTTGTTCAGCCGCTCCTCGATCTCGTCCACGATGGACTTGACCTGGCGGTCGTTGGGGGCCGACGCGAGGAGGAAGGCGTCGGTGATCGACAGCACATCGCTCACGTCGTAGGCGATGATGTCGTGGGCGAGCTTGTCGGCCGCCGCCTGGGCGGCAACGGTGATCAGCTCGGTGGAACGGTCGGTCGCAGTCACTGCGGGGCTTTCGGTAGGCGGACGGGAACCCCCGGTGGGGGCTGTCCCCAGGGTCTCACGGACGGCGCGCCCGGCCGCCGGGAGTTTCGGCCGGGCCGGTGAGGCGCCGCAGCGCCCCCGGCCCGGCCGCCGCTCACTCGCCCGGCTGGTAGTCCCCGCCGAGCACCACCGAGACGTCGACGTTCCCCGGTGTGCTGCCCTGGGTGACGGCGCTGTCCGGCAGCCCCAGGGTGCGGGCCACCTCGACGGCCTCCGCCTTGTCGCCCGCCTTCTCGTACGTCACCGAGGAGGTGGCCCGCGCGGTGTCGCCGCTGCCCCGGCCGACGTAGGCGTAGCCGCCGTTGACCAGCGAGGCCCGGGCCTTCTCGGCGCGGCCCTGGGCGCCGGTGGCGTCCTGGAGGCCGACGCGGGTGGCGTCGCCCTGGGCGCCCTCGCTCACCGAGCCGCCGAGGATCTGCTTGACGATCTTGTCGGTAGCCTCCTGGGCGGGACGCCCGTCCTGGCCGACCGGGAGCAGTTCGGTGGTGTGGTCGCCGCCCTTGGCGCGGTCGGCGAGCCGGGCGAGGAAGGCGCCGAGGTCCTTCTCGTTCAGCGAGGGGTCGAGGATCTGGGCCAGCGTCTCGACGGTCACCGTGGCCGCCTGCGGGTCCGAGGAGAGCTTGCGCAGGACGGCCTGGAAGACCTGGCCGAACCGCTGGAGCTGGGCGGTCTGCGGCTCGCCCTTGGCCTGGTACGTGGCGTAGGCGACGGCCGCGGGCCCGCCGAGGGTGCGGTCGGCGCCCTTGGTGACGAGCGGGGAGTCGCCCTTCTTGGGCGCGGGGACGGTGGCGTCGGCGTCCAGCTCGATGTTGCCGACCAGTTCGACGAGGTTGTTGAGGTACGGGGTGTCGAGCCGCCAGGTTCCCTCGACGCTGGTCCCGAGCAGCTGGTCGACGGCCTCCCGGGTGCCGGTGGAGCCGTCGTCGTCCACGGAGTCGGCGAGGGTGGTGGCGTTGCCGTCCTCGCCGGTCAGGGAGAGGGAGTTGGGGAGCAGCACGGTGGCGCCGCGCTCGCTGGTGGTGTTGTCGACCAGGAGCAGGGTGGAGGTCTTCTCGGTGCGGGTGTCGTGCAGGTGGACCATGACGACGTCGCGCTTCTGGGGTCCGGCCGTGTCCGCCGCGCCGCCGGAGGAGGCCGGGGAGGAGGTGCCGGGGAGCTTGCCCGCGTACCAGAGGTAGCCGACGCCGCCGGCCAGGACCAGGGCCAGAACGACGACCAGCGCGATCATCCGGCTGCGGCCGCGCCGCTTGGCCTCCTCGCGGCGTTCGGTGCGGCTCTCCGTGAAGGCGAGCCAGTCGATGACGTCCTCGGACTCCTCGTCCGGCTCCTCGATGAAGGAGAACTGCTCCGTCTTGTAGTCCGGCGCACCGCCCTCGTCCGGGCCGCCGTACCCCTGGTCCTCGTACCCCTGGTCCCCGTACCCCTCGGGCCCGTCGCCGTCCTGGCGCGTCTGCTGCTGGGGCACGCGCGGCTGCTGGCCCGTACCGGGACCGCCCTGGCCGTACGGGTCGTACCCCTGCTGCTCGTACCCGTACCCCTGCTGCTGCCCCGCGTACGGATCGGCCGGCACCGGCGGCTGCTGACCCGTGCCCGGACCGCCCTGGCCGTACGGGTCGTACCCCTGCTGCTCGTACCCGTACCCCTGCTGCTGACCGGCGTACGGATCGGCCGGCACCGGCGGCTGCTGACCCGTGCCGGGGCCGCCCTGGCCGTACGGGTCGTAGCCGTAGCCCTGCTGCTGTCCGGCGTAGGGGTCGTGGCCCTGCGGGGGCTGCTGGGGGATGGGACGGCCGTACTCGTCGTAGCTCACGGGGCCGTACTGCTCGGACGCGTACTCCCCGCCGTACGGGTCGGACGCGTGTCGTCGGTCGTTCACCGGTGCCCCTCTCGGCTCAGTCGCCGCGGTACAGCTCGCGCTTGTCGATGTAACGCACCACGCCGTCGGGCACCAGGTACCAGACGGGATTTCCCTCGGCGACCCGGGCGCGGCAGTCCGTGGAGGAGATGGCCAGCGCCGGGACCTCGACCAGGGAGACCCGGCCTTCGGGCAGCCCGGGGTTGGCCAGGGTGTGGCCGGGCCGGGTGACGCCGATGAAGTGGGCGAGGGAGAAGAGTTCGTCCGTGTGGCGCCAGGTGAGGATCTGCCCGAGCGCGTCGGCGCCGGTGATGAAGAACAGGTCCGTCTCGGCGTTGAGCACGGCGAGGTCGCGCAGGGTGTCCGTGGTGTAGGTGGGCCCGCCGCGGTCGATGTCGATGCGGCTGACGGAGAACTGCGGGTTCTCGGCGGTCGCGATGACCGTCATCAGATAGCGGTCCTCGGCCGGGGTGACCTCTTTGTGGCTCTTCTGCCAGGGCTCACCGGTCGGGACGAAGACCACCTCGTCGAGGTGGAACTGCGCGGCGACCTCACTGGCGGCGACGAGGTGGCCGTGGTGGATCGGGTCGAACGTGCCGCCCATGACGCCCAGGCGCCTGCGCGGACGCTCGGGTGCCGCCGCGGCGGCCGGGCCCGTAGGCATGTCCTGCTCTCCCATGCGAGCAGAGCCTACTGGCCCGGCGGACCCGCTCCGGACACCCCCTGGCGGGGGACGGCCCTCTGCGGGGCTGGTCAGCGCCGCGTGGTGGTGGGGCGGGGTGCTCAGCGGTCGCGGTTGAAACGCGTGGTGATCCAGAGCAGCAGGAGCAGCACGACGAGCGCACCGCCGCCGGTGAGGTACGGGTTGAGGCTTTCGTGCCCGCCGTGCTCGCCGCCCTCGGAAGCGAGGGTGACCAGCTGGGCAGCGGTGCTGTGGAGGCTCATCGTCGGCAGGACCTATCCGGTGGTGGGGCGGGCGGGTGATCTGCCGACATCGTATGCGGGGGCGTGCGGGAGGCCCACGCCGACTCGGGTGTTCGGGTGCCGGGGGCGCGGTGGAGGGGTGCGGCGCGCGGGTCAGCCGTTGTTGCGGTAACCGCGCAGCAGGAACCAGGCGAGGAGGACGGCGCCGACGACCGAGACGACGATGAAGATCCGGAAGGCGATGCCGTTGGCCGGCGGCTGGTCCGCCGCGAGCAGCAGGGCGAGGTGGGCGGCGTGGTCCATGGGGGGCTCCTTGCGTGCGGTGCCGTCCCACTCTAGGCCCGCCGCCCCGGCCGCCCCGGGGCGGCCCGCCCGCGCCGTGCGGCAGGCAACCAACGCGCCCGGCTCACGGTCCTGTTCACCGGGCGGCCGTAGGCTGGCCCCATCGCGGCCAGCGCGCACCGTCCCCGGGGGACGGCCGGTACGAGGCGAGGCGGAGGAGTCGGATGACCGACCAGGACAGGGACGGCACGTACGGGACCGAGAAGCAGCCGGCGCGCAGCCGGCGCCGCTTCCCGGGGATCTCCTCGCGGGCGTACGAGCATCCCGCGGACCGCTCGGCGCTGGTGGCGCTGCGCAAGCTCAGCGGGTTCGACACGGTCTTCAAGGCGCTCAGCGGGCTGCTGCCCGAGCGGAGCCTGAGGCTGCTCTTCCTCTCGGACTCGGTGCGGGTCTCGGACGCGCAATTCCCCCACCTGCACACGATGCTGCTGGACGCCTGCTACATCCTGGACCTGGAGAAGGTCCCGCCGATGTACGTCACGCAGAACCCGGTCCCCAACGCCATGTGCGTCGGCCTGGACGAGCCGATCATCGTGGTCACCACGGGGCTGGTGGAGCTGCTGGACGAGGAGGAGATGCGGGCGGTCGTCGGCCACGAGGTGGGCCACGCCCTCTCCGGCCACTCCGTCTACCGCACGGTGCTCCTCTTCCTGACCAGCCTGGCCGTGAAGGTCGCCTGGATCCCGCTGGGGAACGTCGCGATCATGGCGATCGTGACGGCGCTGCGCGAGTGGTTCCGCAAGTCGGAGCTGTCCGCGGACCGGGCCGGGCTGCTGGTCGGGCAGGACCTCTCGGCCTCGATGCGCGGCCTGATGAAGATGGCGGGCGGCAACCACCTGCACGAGATGAACACCGACGCGTTCCTCGCCCAGGCCGAGGAGTACGAGGCCGGGGGCGACCTGCGCGACTCGGTGCTGAAGATCCTCAACGTGCTGCCGCGCACCCACCCCTTCACCACGGTCAGGGCGGCCGAGCTGAAGCGGTGGTCCGAGAGCCGCGACCACCAGCGCCTGATGGACGGCCACTACCCGCGACGCGACGAGGACAAGGACACCAAGGTCGGCGAGTCCTTCCGGCAGTCGGCCTCCGGCTACGCCGAGGAGGTCAGGACCAGCAAGGACCCGCTGATGAAGCTGGTCACGGACCTGGCCGACGGCGCCGGCGACCTCGGCGGCAGGCTCCGCGACCGCTTCACGGGCGGCACCCGGCCGAACGGGAACCCGGAGGCGGGGGCGGAGGGCCCGTCCGACGGGGGCGGGCGCAGCTGAGCGGGGCGTCCGCCCCCCCCGGCACCGGTGCCGGGCTGCGGGTCACCGGGGTCGTCGACTGGGTGGAGACCTCCTGGGGCCCGGCCGATCTGGACGTGGCCCACTGCTCGACCGCGCTCGCCCTGCTGCACGGGGTCCTGGCGGGCATGCGGTTCGCGGACCGCTACGTCGCGGCCGGGGGAACCGTGGACGAGGACGACGCCGCCCATCTGCACTGGCGGCTGCTGGACGCGCTCGGCCATGCCCCGGACGCGGAGAAGGTGGCGGTTCCCTGGCGGTGGCTGGGCCGGTCCGACCTGACGCCCGAGGTGCTCACCCGGAGGCTGGAGGAGTACCTGGCGGCCCTCTTCGACCGGTACGGCTGACTCAGCGCACCGCTCCCGGGTCGCCCGCGGTCGCGCTCGGCCCGGCCCCGCCCGAGGCGTCGGCGCGCCGCCCCGCTCCCCCGCTCCCGGCGGGCCGGGGTTCCGCGAGGGTGCCGCAGACGGCTCCGCCGCTCTCGCGGGCGTACGGGTCGGTGGCGGGCGGGCGGCCGGCGGGGGCCTTCTCGCCGGCGAGGAGGGGGCGGAGGTGGGCGGAGGCGGCGGTGCCGCACGCCAGGGGGCCGGCCTCGGTGCGGGAGTTGAGGAGTTCGAGCTGGCGGGCCCTGAGGGCGTCGCGGTCGAAGCTGAGGCGCAGGGCGCGGCGGACCACCATCAGCGAGGGGTCGCCCTCCGGGTCGGCGGCGGGCCGGACCGCGTAGACGAAGGTGTGGTCGGTGGTGATCTCCAGGGTGCCGGGGCCGGTCTCGGCGTAGTCGAGGACGCCCTGGACGCGGATGTCGGGGACGGCGAGCACGGCGTGGGCGGGGTCCAGGCGGACCAGCCAGCCCGTGGCGGCGTGCAGGCCGTCGGCAGCCGGGCGGCGCAGGGCGGCGTCGAACTGGTCGGCCTGGGCCGGGTCGACCAGGAGGCGGACGGCGCGCTCCTCCCGCCCGGCGAGGACCTCCGGCGAGAGCGAGGAGTGGACCAGGTACTCCTTGGCGGTGCTGAGGGCGGCGATCACCTGCCCCTCGTCGAAGTGCGGGGTGGCGTGCGCGCCGGGCAGGTTGATCCCGGCGGCCCCGGTGGCGTACTGGGCGGCGGGGGTGGCGTCGAAGGGCCGGTCCGGGTCGGCGGGGCGGACCGCCTGCGCGGGGGCGAGCGGGACCAGGCTCATCCGGGCGGGCCGGGGCGGCGGTCCTGACTGGGTCTGGCCGGGCGGGCTGATGCCGAGGTAGACGGCGACCAGGAAGGCGACGGTGAGCAGGGCGGCCAGCACCAGTACCTGCCGGGTCAGGCGGGGGCCGGTGCGCTCGGCGGCGAGGGGCGGGCGGTCGCGGACGGCGGGGGCGTGCTCGGCCGCGCCGCGTTCGCTGGCCGAGTACTCCTGGATCGAGGCGGCGCGGACGAACGAGTCGTCGAAGACGTACCCGTAGTCGTCGTCACTGCCGGACGGGCCGTCCCCGGGGTTGTCGGGGGGTCCGTCGGGCGGCTGCCCGGGCCTGTTCATATCTTCAGGTTGGGTCGTGCGGGCCGCCGGTAAACGCCCCCGTTGGGGCGCGCGTCGGCGCGGCCGCCCGCCTCACGGGTCCAGGGGTGCCGCCGATGCCGCCGGACGGGTGAACCCGGCGTCCGCGGTGGGGTCGGCGCCGGTGGTGGCGGGCGGCGGGGTGGAGCGGTCGCCGGAGGCGGCGGAGCCCCGGTAGACGGCGCTGAAGGCGAGCGCGATCATGCCGACGCCCATCAGCAGGGCGAGGAGCCAGGCGATGGGCCGGTGCCAGCTGACCCGGGTGGGGTGCAGCGCGGCGTCGTCGGCCTCGCTCGGGTCGTAGTCCTCGTTCACCGCCGGGTCGGGGCCGAAGGGCTGGGCGGCCTCGTAGTAGGCGTCACGGGTCCTGGTGCGGGCGCGGCGCGCCTCGGCCTCCGCCCGGGCGTGGGCGGCGGCGACCAGCCGCTCCACGGCACTGGCTTCGTGGAACTCGGCGGCCCTGATGAAGTCCTCGTCGAAGACCACGGAGGCGAACGCGTCGTCCGCGCCTCCGCGGTCGTGGTCGTCGTCGGGCTGTCGGCCGTCCGGAAACGGCGAGCCCCCCACGTCCTCCGGCACGGGACCAGAGTAGACCTGGGGGGCGTTTTTGGGCAGACCGTGGGGCAAGTCAGGGCATCAGCGGATGTGCCCGTCCCCGGTGAGGATGTACTTGGTGCTGGTCAGCTCCGGAAGCCCCATCGGGCCCCGCGCGTGCAGCTTCTGCGTGGAGATGCCGATCTCGGCGCCGAAGCCGAATTCGCCCCCGTCGGTGAAGCGGGTGGAGGCGTTCACGGCGACGGTGGTCGAATCCACCCTCTGGGTGAACCGGCGGGCCGCCGCCTGCGAGGTGGTGACGATCGCCTCGGTGTGGCCGGAGCTCCAGCGGCGGATGTGGGCGACGGCGTCGTCGAGGCTGTCGACCACGGCGGCGGCCAGGTCGTAGGAGAGGTACTCGGTCGCCCAGTCCTCGTCGGTGGCCTCGACCACGGTGGCCTTGGAGTCCTCGGCCAGCTCCCGCACCCGCGCGTCCCCGTGCACGGTGACCTGCGCCTCGGCGAGGGCGTCGAGGGCGCGGGGCAGGAAGGCGGCGGCGATCTCGCGGTGGACCAGGACGGTCTCGGCGCTGTTGCAGACGCTGGGGCGCTGGGCCTTGGAGTTGACCAGGATGTCGACGGCGGTGTCGAGGTCGGCCTCGGCGTCGACGTAGACGTGGCAGTTGCCGGTGCCGGTCTCGATGACCGGAACGGTGGACTCCTCGACGGTGCGGCGGATCAGGGCGGCGCCGCCGCGCGGGATCAGCACGTCGACCAGGCCGCGGGCGCGCATCAGCTCGCGGACCGACTCGTGGGTGTCGCCGGGGACCAGCTGCACGGCGTCGGCGGGCAGCCCGGCGGCGGCCACGGCGTCGCGCAGGACGGCGACGAGGGCGGTGTTGGACTCCTTGGCGGAGGAGGAGCCGCGCAGCAGGACGGCGTTGCCGGACTTGAGGCAGAGGGCGGCGGCGTCGACGGTGACGTTGGGCCGGGCCTCGTAGATGATGCCGACCACGCCGAGCGGGACGCGGACCTGGCGCAGGTCGATGCCGTTCGGCAGGGTCGAGCCGCGCACCACCTCGCCGACCGGGTCGGGCAGGGTGACGATGTGGCGCACGTCGGCCGCGATGGCGCGGACCCGGTCGGCGGTGAGGGTGAGGCGGTCCACCACGGAGGCGGCGGTGCCGGCCTCCTCCGCGCGCCGGACGTCGCCCGCGTTGGCGGCGACGATCTCCTCGCTCCGCGCCTGAAGCGCATCGGCGACGGCGCGCAGGGCGTCGTCCTTGACCGCACGCGGCAGCGCGGCGAGGTCGGCGGCGGCTTCCTGGGCGCGGCGCCCCGCGAGGGTGACGGGGCTGGTGGCGTCATACGTCGTCATGGCCGCGAGCCTACGTCGCCGCGCACCCCGCCCCGGAGCGCGTTTCAGGATGCGAGAGGCGCCCTGGACGGCGGGCGGGGCCGGGGTTCAGTACGGGTGGACGCCGATCGGCCTGGCCGGGGGCGGGCCGTACCCCTCGGCGATGCGCTGGTGGTAGGTCTCCCGGTCGATGACCTCCAGGCCGACGATCTCCCAGGGCGGGAGTCCGGCGGTCTGCCGGTGCTCGCCCCACAGGCGCAGGGCGACGGCGGCGGCGTCGTGGAGGTCGCGGGCCTCCTCCCAGTACCGGATCTCGGCGTGGTCCTCGGCGTAGCGGCTGGTCAGCAGGAAGGGGTGATCGTGGGCGAGCTGTTCGAGCCCGGCCCGCACCTCGGCCAGCGGGGTGGTCTCCCCGGCGGCGCTGAGGGTGACGTGCCAGAGCCGGGGGCGTGGCCTGCCGTCCTGCTCGTCGGCGCCGGGCACGGCGCGGTCGCCGGGCCGGACGCTGCTGAGCGCGCGCTGGTCCCCGGCTCCCCGGCGGGTCGGGGAGGTGCTGCTCGCGCGGGACCCCGGCCCCGGGCGCCCTCGTCTCACGGCGGCCTCCTGCCACATCGACGTCCCGACCGACTCTCCGCTCCGGGGCGAGGTCGGCCCGCCGCGGAGTCTGTCCGCTTCAAAGTGGAACAGGCGTGGTGGTCCCGTGTGGCGGTTTTGCGGAACCTCCCCGCACGCGGGCACGCGTTTCGGCCGCCCCCGTCCTCCGTACGGCGGAGCGCGTGCGCCGTGTGTGCCGGGGCGCCCCGGGGGCGTTCTAGAGGAGAACCAGGTCGTCGCGGTGGACGATCTCGCGTTCGTAAGCGGGTCCCAGTTCCCGGGCGAGGTCGCGGGTGGAGCGGCCGAGCAGACGGGGGATCTCGGTGGCGTCGAAGTTGACGAGGCCGCGGGCGACGGCGCGTCCGGTGGCGTCGCGCAGCTCGACCGGGTCGCCGGCGGTGAACTCCCCCTCGACCGCCTCGACCCCGGCGGGCAGCAGCGAGGTGCGCCGCTCGACGACGGCGCGGACGGCCCCGTCGTCGAGGATGAGGGCGCCCTTGGGGGTGGAGGCGTGCTGGAGCCAGAGGAGGCGCCCGGCCGAGCGGCGGCCGCGCTGGTGGAAGTGGGTGCCGGTGGGGTGTCCGGCGAGGGCGTCGGCGGCCTGGCTGGCGGAGGTGAGGACGACGTCGATGCCGGCGTTGGCGGCGATCTGGGCCGCCTCGACCTTGGTGACCATGCCGCCGGTGCCGACCCCGGCCTTGCCCGCGCTGCCGATCTCGACGCCTTCGAGGTCCTCGGGCCCGTGCACGTTCTGGATGCGGGAGCTGGTGGGGCGCGCGGGGTCGCCGTCGTAGAGGCCGTCCACGTCGGAGAGGAGGACCAGCAGGTCGGCGCGGACCAGGTGGGCGACGAGGGCGGCGAGCCGGTCGTTGTCGCCGAAGCGGATCTCGTCGGTGGCGACGGTGTCGTTCTCGTTGACGACGGGGAGCGCGCCGAGGGTGAGCAGCTGGTCGAGGGTGCGGTAGGCGTTGCGGTAGTGGGCGCGGCGGCTGGTGTCGTCGCCGGTGAGCAGCACCTGGCCCACGCGGACGCCGTACCGCGCGAAGGAGGCGGTGTAGCGGGCGACGAGCAGGCCCTGGCCGACGCTGGCGGCGGCCTGCTGGCGGGCGAGGTCGCGGGGGCGGCGCGGGAAGCCGAGCGGGGCGAGGCCGGCGGCGATGGCGCCGGAGGAGACGAGGACGATCTCGCGGGTGCCGCCGGAGCGGGCCTTCGCGAGGACGTCGACCAGGGCGTCGACGCGGTCGGCGTCGAGCCCTCCTGACGCGGTGGTCAGCGAGGAGGAGCCGACCTTCACCACGATCCTGCGGGCCTGAGCCACACCTTGCCTTGCCGCTGACACGCGCTTTCCCCAATGGTCTTGAGCTGCCCGGTACCCGGACGGTGCGCAATCTACGCGAGAGCCCCGCCGGGCCGCCTCCGCATTCCGAGGGGCGGGACCGCGCGGCCCGGCGCGCGGAACCGCTCCCAGCACGCCGGGGCGGCACCCCCAGGTGTGATCTTCATCAAACCTCCACATGTACGTTCCGTGACCGGCGGGCAGCACCCGCTCGCCCGCGCACCGTCACCCACCCTTCACCCCATCCCAGGTCGCACGGTGACCGGGGCCACAGGCGGAAGCCTCAAAATGCCCACAAAACACCCCATGGCGACGGCTCACACCAACTCCTTCACAGACGACGGAGTGTGACCACGCCACGTCGTGCACACCATCCGGTCACGACACCCACAACAAACAGTCAGCTTTCTCTCACATCGTCTTCACGTATAACGCACAGGTATGCCGCACGCGGGCCGTAGCGTGGTCTGATCCGAGCCCATTACCGAGGACTCACCCTCGCCGTTGACCAGCAAGCCCAGGCCACGCCGACATCCCCCACTCCCGCCGTCGCGTGCCGGACCTGACTGGAGAGAGTGCACCTTGTCTACGATCCCCCCTGCCGCCCCGCGTGCGGCTGCCGCTCTGCGGAAGTCGGTCCGGCTGCTGCCGCCCGCCGTGCTGGCCGGCGCCTTCGTCGCCCAGGTCGTCGGAGCCCTGCTCCCCAACACCCTGCTGCTGGCCGTCGCCACCGCGATCGGCCTGGCCACCGACGCCGCCCTGCACCGCTGGCAGCGCCGCACGGTGACCCTGATGGCGAAGGCCCACGCCGACGTCACCGTCCGCCAGCTGCTGCGCGACCTGCTCCTGGTGGTCGGCCTGCTGCGGATAGAGCAGCAGAGCCAGGAGTCGGTCTTCCTGCCCGTGGTGATCGGCCTGCTGGTCCTCTACGCCCTGCACTTCACCGTCCAGGCGGTGTCGGTCAAGGTCCGCCGGAGCCGCACGCTTCCGTTCGTCACCCGCAACATCGACGCCTCGGCCCTGCGTCTCAGCTCCGCCCCGCCGAGCCTGCTGACCCGCCGCGCCGGCCACCGGCTGCTCGCCTTCGGCGCGCCCGCGACGCTCAGCCTGCTGGTGACCGCCATCGTCGACGACGGCTTGCCCTCCGCCGTCGGCGTGGCCGTCTCGGTGGCGCTGATGGCCGTCGGCCTGGTGCGGCTGACGCTGCACCTGCTGCCCTCGCGCCGCCCGGTCTCCGAGGAGGAGGCGCTGGCATGGCTGGACGCCTGGCTCGCGGAGTACCGGCCCACCGTCGGCATGTACTTCTCCGGCGGCACCACCTCGGCGTACCAGGCCAACATGTGGCTGGAACCGCTGGCCGCGCTGGACGGCCGGCCGGTGATCGTGCTGCGTGAGCGCTTCATGGTGCAGAAGATCGCCGCCACCGACATCCCGGTGATCTGCCTGCCCAAGGTAGCCACCCTGATGCGGCTGGAGCACTCGACCCTGCGGATGATGATCCACCCGGCCAACTCCGGGAAGACCTCGCAGATCCTGCGCGTGCCCACCATCAAGCACGCCTTCGTCAACCACGGCGAGAGCGACAAGCTCTCCTCCTGCAACCCCTACGCCAAGGCGTACGACGAGGTCTGGGTGGCGGGCCCGGCCGCCCGCGAGCGGTACGCCCTCGCCGACGTCGGCATCGACGACCGGGACGTCGTCGAGGTGGGCCGCCCCCAGCTCGACCCGGTCCTGCCCTACGCGGGCCCGCCCACCGGCACGTACACCACCGTGCTGTACGCCCCCACCTGGGAGGGCTGGGACGGCAACCCGGGCAACACCTCGGTGGTCCTGGCCGGCGAGAACATCGTCCGCGCGCTGCTCGCCGACCCGGGGGTGCGGCTCCTCTACAAGCCGCACCCGATGACCGGCTCGGTCGACCCGCGCGCCGGCGCCGCCAACGAGCGCATCCAGGCCATGATCCGCGAGGCCAACCGGCGCCGCCCTGCCACCACCGCGCCCACGGTCGACGCCGCCGAACTGGCCCGCCGCACCGCCGAGCTGGAGCGGGCCACCAGCTCCTCCTTCCGCGACGCCGCCGACGACGTGGAGCGGATGCTCGCCCAGGGCGAGCCGGACTCCGGCCAGGCCGCCGAGGTCGAGCGGGCCACCGCCGCCTGGGACGCCGCGTACTGGGGCTCCTTCGACGAGGGACAGCACCAGATCATCACCGCCGCCCGCCCCGGCATCTTCTCCTGCTTCAACCAGGCCGACGTCCTCATCAGCGACGTCTCCTCGGTCGTCTCCGACTGGCTCGCCAGCGAGAAGCCGTACGCCGTGGCCAACACCAGCGGGATGACCGAGGACGAGTTCCGCGCCGCCTTCACCACGGTGCGCGCGGCCACCATCCTCGCCCCGGCCGGCGACGGCGTCCCGGGGCTGCTCGCCGCGGTGCGCGACCCCGGCCAGGACACCCTGGTGAAGGACCGCGCCGAGCTGAAGCTGCATCTGCTCGGCCCCTCCGACCCGCCCTCGGTCAGCCGGCTGCGGGACGCGGCGCGGGCGCTGGAGCAGAAGACGCTGCTGCGCGGCACGGCCCGCCCGGAGGCCCCCGCCTCCGGCATCCCCACCCAGCGCGACCACCTGGCGGCCGCCGACACGGCCGACCCGGCGGAGGCGGCACCCTCGCCGTCCTGAACGAAAGCGGTACAGCACACCCCCGGAGGGGCCCGGTGAGAACCGGGCCCCTCCGGGCTTTTTCCGGCCACTTTCCCACCGTCCGGGACCACTTCGGCACCGGCCGGGCGAGACGGCCGCATTTGCGAGCGCCGGGCGGCTCCGCTCACACTGACGTCCTCGCGGACGGCGCACCCGGCGCCGGGCCCTCGACAACAGAACGGAGGGAGCCCCCGTGCCCCCCACCTCCCTCGGCACGGTCCCCGGCGCCACCACCCCGGCCGACGGCGCCGCTCCCGCGGCCAAGTCCCCGGCCGCCGCCCGCGACCCCTTCTTCGACAACGCGAAGTTCCTCGCGATCGTGCTCGTCGTGGTCGGCCACTCCTGGGAGGCGCTGCGCGACGACAACCACGTCCTGGCCGCCGGCTACCTCCTGCTCTACGCCTTCCACATGCCGGCCTTCACCCTCATATCCGGCTACTTCTCGCGGAGTTTCCGCCACGAGCCGCGCCAGCTCAAGCGCCTGGTCGGCAGCGTGCTGGTGCCGTACGCGGTCTTCGAGATCGCCCTCAACGTCTTCCGGGCCTGGGCGGAGGGCGAGGAGCTGAAGATCAGCCTCCTGCACCCCTGGTACCTGACCTGGTTCCTGATGGCCCTGTTCATCTGGCGGCTGACCGCGCCGCTCTGGCAGCAGGTCCGCCACCCGTTCCTGCTCTCCACCGCCATCGCCGCGCTCGCCTCGATCGACCCGTGGATCGGCCCGGACCTCGGCCTCCAGCGCGTCCTGCAGTTCCTGCCCTTCTTCGTCCTCGGCCTGAAGATGCGCCCCGAGCACTTCACGCGGCTGCGGGAGCGCCGCGTGCGGATCGCCGCCGTCCCCGTCCTGGCGGGTGGCGCGCTGGTCGCGTACTGGGCCGTGCTGCGCATGAACCCGGACTGGTTCTACCGACGTGACGCCGCCCAGGACCTCAACGCCCCCTGGTGGGCGGGGGTTTCGATGACGGTCGGGATGCTCGTCTGCTCGCTCGTGCTGAGCTTCGCCTTCCTCGCCCTGGTCCCTGGCCGCCGCACCTGGTTCACCGCGCTCGGCGCCGGCACCCTCTACGCGTACCTCCTGCACGGCTTCCTGGCGAAGGGCGCGCACTTCTGGGGCTGGTACGACAACGCGTTCTCGGGCACCGTCCTCGGCGCGGTCACCATCAGCACCCTGGCGGCCGTCCTCGCGGTCGTCCTCACCACGGCACCGGTGCGCCGGGTCTTCCGGTGCGTGATGGAACCGAAGCTCGACTGGCTCTTCCACGACCCCGCGCGCCCCTCGGGTGCTCCCAATACCCCAAGCGGTGGGGGGTCGTCCACTTCCACCGGCCGACGGGACGGTGAACAATCAGCGATATGACTTATGTCACGCGAGGTCAAACGCAACCTGAGTGGAAGCCAACAGTCCATTCAGGACAAAGAGCCGCATAAATCGGCGACCGTGATCCGTAGCGGTCCCAGGGCGTCAACTCGGCGCCCGCGCGGGCGATCACGGCTGGGCTAGTCTTTCGGCGGCCTTCTCCACTGAGAGACGCCGGTCCCGATGCCCCTGCGCCGTCCGCCGCAGCCGCACGGCCTCCGGCACGACCACGGCCGCAGGCATTGTCTGGACCCACCCCACGGGAAGATTGCTGACTCCATGGAAATACCTCCGCTCTCCGAAGTGCGTCGCCTGACCGAGAAGAAGCGCGACGCCTGGTGGACGGTGCTGCTGGTCGACCCGGTCGCCACCCCGCTGGTCCGCTGGACGGCCAAGTACGCCCGCTGGGTGACGCCCAACCAGATCACCTGGGCGGCCCTCTTCCTCGGACTCGGCGCGGCGGCCTGCTTCGCGCAGGCCGACTGGATGTGGCTGATCATCGGCGCCGTCCTGTACCACGTCAGCTTCATCCTCGACTGCATGGACGGCAAGCTCGCCCGGCTCACCGGCCGGGGCTCGGAGTTCGGCGGCTGGCTCGACTACGTCTTCGACCGCATCCGCGTGCTGGCCTGCGCCGTCGCCCTGATGGGCGGCCAGTACGCGCGCACCGGTGACGTCGTCTACGTCTGGCTCGCCCTGGTCGTGGTCTTCCTCGACATGCTGCGCTACATCGACGCGCTCCAGATCTTCAAGGTGCGCCACAGCATGCGCAAGAAGATCAAGGCCCGCGCCCGCGCCGCCCGCCGCAGCATGGAGAACCAGCACCCCGACGCCGTCGAGCAGGAGCAGCGCGACGAGCTGCACTTCATGGAGGACCTGCTCCGCGACAACCCCGCGGCCGACATCGACAACACCCACGACGAGCTGGCCGAGCAGGTCGCCACCGGCCAGGTCTCCGCCGCCGCGGACGAGCCGGAGAACGCCGACGGCACCACCGCCCCGGCCCGCGAGAAGGTCGTCGTCGACCTCCACCAGGAGTTCAAGAGCCGCTTCCCCTGGTACGGCAAGTTCCGCAGCCTGCTGCTGCGCCACCGCATCCGCGCCCACCTCATCAGCGGCATCGAGTTCCAGATGGGCGTCTTCATCGTCGGCCCGCTCTTCGGCGCCGTCCTGCCCGTCACCATCGGCAGCGGTGTCCTGCTGATGGTCTTCGAGCTGGCCATCATCTACAAGCTGCTGCTCTCCACCCGGGACTTCGAGCGCACCCTCGCCAAGTACCCGGTGCCCGAGCCGGTGGCCGTCCCCGCCGAGGTGAGCGTCCCGGCCCAGGCCGAGGCCCCCGCCGCCGAGCAGAACCAGAAGCAGGGCGACGACGCCCGCATCTGACCCGCCACCGCGCGGTACGCACGCCGAAGGGGCGGACCCCAGCTGGGGTCCGCCCCTTCGGCGTACTGCTGTCCGGGCTCAGCCTCCCGCGAAGGGGTGGAAGCCCTCGTACTCGTCCTGCGCCTCGTCGCGTGCGGCCTGCTTGTCGCGGCGGCGCTGGGCGGCGGGACGCTCGCCCTCCAGGCGGTGGTCCTCGCCACGGCGGCCGAGCATCTCGGCGCCGGCCAGCATGGTCGGCTCCCAGTCGAAGACCACGGCGTTGTCCTCGGGGCCGATGGCGACGCCGTCGCCCGCGCGGGCACCGGCCTTCATCAGCTCCTCCTCGACACCGAGGCGGTTGAGGCGGTCGGCGAGGTAGCCCACCGCCTCGTCGTTGTTGAAGTCGGTCTGCCGCACCCAGCGCTCCGGCTTCTCGCCGCGCACCCGGTACAGCGACTCCTCCTCGCGGGTCACGGTGAACCCGGAGTCGTCCACGGCCTTCGGGCGGATGACGACCCGGGTCGCCTCCTCCTTCGGACGGGCCGCGCGGGCCTCGCCGACCAGTTCGGCCAGCGCGAACGACAGCTCCTTGAGTCCCTTGTGGGCGACGGCGGAGACCTCGAAGACGCGGTAGCCGCGTGCCTCCAGGTCGGGGCGGACCATCTCGGCGAGGTCCTGGCCGTCGGTCACGTCGATCTTGTTGAGGACGACGACGCGCGGACGGCCGTCCAGGCCGCCGTAGCTCCTCAGCTCCTCCTCGATCACGTCGAGGTCGGAGACCGGGTCGCGGTCCGACTCCAGCGTCGCCGTGTCCAGCACGTGCACCAGCACCGAGCACCGCTCGACGTGCCGCAGGAACTCCAGGCCGAGGCCCTTGCCCTGGCTGGCGCCGGGGATGAGGCCGGGCACGTCCGCCACCGTGTAGACGGTCGAACCGGCGGTGACCACACCGAGGTTGGGGACCAGCGTGGTGAACGGGTAGTCGGCGATCTTCGGGCGGGCCGCGGAGAGCACCGAGATCAGCGAGGACTTGCCCGCGCTCGGGTAGCCGACCAGCGCCACGTCGGCGACGGTCTTCAGCTCCAGCACCACGTCACCGGCGTCACCGGGCTCGCCGAGCAGCGCGAAGCCGGGTGCCTTGCGGCGGGCCGAGGCCAGCGCCGCGTTGCCCAGACCCCCACGGCCGCCGCTGGCGGCGACGTAGGTGGTGCCCTCACCGATCAGGTCGGCGAGGACCTCGCCGTTGCGGTCGAGGACGACGGTGCCGTCCGGCACCGGCAGGACCAGGTCCTGGCCGTCCTTGCCGGAGCGGTTGCCGCCCTCACCGGGCTTGCCGTTGGTCGCCTTGCGGTGCGGGCTGTAGTGGTACTCGAGCAGGGTGGTCACGGACTGGTCGACGACGAGGACGACGTCCCCGCCCCGGCCGCCGTTGCCGCCGTCCGGGCCGCCGAGCGGCTTGAACTTCTCACGGTGGACGGAGGCACAGCCGTGGCCTCCGTTACCCGCGGCGACATGCAGTTCGACGCGGTCCACGAAGGTGGTCATGGAAGGTGCCTCCGATACGCACAGGGGAAAACAGGGGTACTGATGGTGCTGCTGGTACTGCTGGTGGTGCTGCGGAGCACGGCGGAAAGCCGTCCTCCTCTTCAATTGTCCACAACAAGCGAAGGGCGGACCCCCTTCCCGTTCGGGGAAGTGAGGTCCGCCCTCGCGAAAAACCGCTGTCAGCTGCCTGGGAAGAAGATCAGGCGGCCGGAACGATGTTCACGACCTTGCGGCCGCGGTGGGTACCGAACTCCACCGCGCCGGCGTTCAGCGCGAACAGCGTGTCGTCCTTGCCACGGCCGACGCCCGCGCCGGGGTGGAAGTGGGTGCCGCGCTGGCGGACCAGGATCTCACCGGCGTTGACGACCTGACCGCCGAAGCGCTTCACGCCGAGCCGCTGAGCATTGGAATCGCGACCGTTCCGAGTGGACGATGCGCCCTTCTTGTGTGCCATGTCTCCTCAGTCCCTTACTTCGCAGCCGTGGGGATGCCGGTGACCTTGACCGCCGTGTACTGCTGGCGGTGGCCCTGGCGACGGCGGTAACCGGTCTTGTTCTTGTAGCGAAGGATGTCGATCTTCGCACCCTTGTGGTGGTCGACGACCTCGGCCTGGACCTTGATGCCGTCCAGCACCCACGGGTCGCTGGTGACCGACTCGCCGTCCACGAGCAGCAGGGTCGAGAGCTCGACCGTGTCGCCGACCTTGGCGGTGGAAATCTTGTCAACCTCAACGATGTCACCGACAGCAACCTTGTGCTGGCGGCCACCGCTGCGCACGATGGCGTACACGCGGATCTCACTCTCTGTCACTCAGAAACGGACCTCTGAAGCCAGCCGCCCACACGGGCCCGCGAGGGACCCGGGGAATCCTGGGAGGGACGAGCGGCCTCTCCCTGACAGGCGCTGCGAGCGCCGCATCGCGGGAGGAAGGTGCTCAGAGGGTGGCGCACAAACGCCGAGGGTAAAGGCTACGGGACCGCTGTCCCGAGGGTCAAACCGGGTCCCACCGGCTCACCCCGGCCCGCGCGGGCGGGCCGGGACGCACCCGGCCCGCCCGCGCGGCCACGCTGCTCAGTCCTCGTCGGACTGGGCGGTGGCGGCCGTCTTCTTGGCCGCCGCCTTCTTGGTCGTGGCCTTCTTCGCCGGAGCCTTCTTGGCCGTGGCGGCCTTCTTCGCCGGGGCCTTCTTGGCGGCCGTCTTACGGGCCGTCGTCTTCTTGGCGGGAGCCTCCTCAGGCGCCGCCTTGTCCGAGGCCGCCTCCTTCGGAGCCGTCTCCCCGGCCGCCGCCGACTTGGCCGTGGCCTTCTTGGCCGTCGTCTTCTTCGTCGCGGCCTTCTTCGTGGTGGCCTTCTTCGCCGTCTTACGGGCCGCCGTCTTCTTGGCGGGCGCCGCCTCGGCCTCCTCCCCCGCGGGAGTCTCGGCCGGGGCCTCGGCGGGGGCCGCCTCGGGCGCGGGCTCCGGACGGTCGGCGGCGACGACCACCACGGCCGCCTCGGCCGACGCGGTCGGCGCCGACGCCTTGCGGACGGCACGCCGGCGCGGCCGGGCCGGGGCCGCGGTGGCCGGAGCGGGCTCCGGCTGCGGCTCGGCCTCGGGCTCCGGGGCC
The DNA here is from genome assembly GCF_000719955.1 of Streptomyces albidoflavus. GTDB lineage: Bacteria > Actinomycetota > Actinomycetes > Streptomycetales > Streptomycetaceae > Streptomyces > Streptomyces albidoflavus. Next base: position 29,969 of record NZ_JOII01000032.1, on the reverse strand, counting down.
ACCGGCGTGGCCTGGGGCGCCTCGGCGACCTCGGCGGCCGGGGCGGGAGCCTCGGCGACCGGCTCGGCCGCGGCCGGCGCACCGGCGGGCGCGGAGGCCCGGCGGACGGCACGGCGACGGCCACGCTTGGGCGCCTCGTCCTCCTTCGGCACCTCGGCGGCCGGGGCCTCGGCGACGGGCGCCTCGACGACGGGCGCCTCGACGACCGGCTCCGGCGCGGCGGCCGGCTCCTCGGCGACCGGCACGGTCTGCTCCGGCTCGGCGGCCGGGGCCTGCTCGCGGCGCGGCGTACCGGCGGGCGCGGAGGCCCGGCGGGTGGCGCGGCGGCGGTTGCGGCGGCCCGAACCGGCGGCGGCCTCGGCCTCGGCGGCGCTGCTGTACAGCTCCTCGTCCGGGACGAACTCCGGCGCCGGCAGCGCCGCGGGCTCGGCCGTCTCGGCGGCGACCTCGGCCTCGGTCTCGACCTCGAAGCTCTCCGGCTCCGTCTCCTGGTCGTGGCCGTGGTCGTGCGTGTGGGCGGTGTCCTCCTGGCCGCCCTTGCCGCGCTTCTTGCGCTTGCCGCCCCCGCCGTTGCCGGCGGCCGGCTGGTCGAGGTGGACGATGACACCCCGGCCGTTGCAGTGGACGCAGGTCTCCGAGAACGACTCCAGCAGCCCCTGGCCGACCCGCTTACGGGTCATCTGGACCAGGCCCAACGAGGTCACCTCGGCCACCTGGTGCTTGGTCCGGTCCCGGCCCAGGCACTCCAGCAGACGGCGCAGGACCAGGTCGCGGTTGGACTCCAGGACCATGTCGATGAAGTCGATGACGACGATCCCGCCGAGGTCGCGCAGCCGCAGCTGGCGCACGATCTCCTCGGCCGCCTCCAGGTTGTTCCTGGTGACGGTCTCCTCGAGGTTGCCGCCCTGCCCGGTGAACTTGCCGGTGTTGACGTCGACGACGATCATCGCCTCGGTCTTGTCGATCACCAGCGAACCGCCCGAGGGCAGCCACACCTTGCGGTCCAGCGCCTTGGCGAGCCCCTCGTCGATCCGGTACGTCGCGAAGACGTCCGTCTCCGAGGTCCACCGCTGGAGGCGGTCGACCAGGTCGGGGGCGACCTTGCTGACGTAGCCGTGGACGGTCTTCCACGCCTCGTCGCCGCTGACGATGACCTTGGAGAAGTCCTCGTTGAAGATGTCGCGGACGACGCGGACCGTCATGTCCGGCTCGCCGTAGAGCAGGCTCGGCGAGCTGGCGTTGCTCGCGTTGGCCTTCTTCTGGATCTCCTGCCACTGGCCGTGCAGCCGCTCCACGTCGCGGCGCAGCTCCTCCTCGCTCGCCCCCTCGGCGGCGGTGCGCACGATGACGCCCGCGTCCTCGGGGACGATCTTCTTGAGGATGCCCTTGAGGCGGGCCCGCTCGGTGTCGGGCAGCTTGCGGCTGATGCCCGTCATCGACCCCTCGGGGACGTAGACGAGGTACCGGCCGGGCAGCGAGACCTGGCTGGTCAGGCGGGCGCCCTTGTGGCCGATCGGGTCCTTGGTGACCTGCACCAGGACCGACTGGCCGGACTTGAGCGCCGACTCGATGCGGCGCGGGCCGTGGGCCATGCCGAGCGCGGCGAAGTTGACCTCACCGGCGTACAGCACGGCGTTGCGGCCCTTGCCGATGTCGATGAAGGCGGCCTCCATCGACGGCAGGACGTTCTGGACCTTGCCCAGGTAGACGTTGCCGACGTAGGAGGTGGCCTGCTCCTTGTTGACGTAGTGCTCGACGAGGACGTCGTCCTCCAGCACGCCGATCTGGGTGCGCTCGCCGCTCTGGCGGACGACCATCACGCGCTCGACGGCCTCGCGGCGCGCCAGGAACTCCGCCTCGGTGATGATCGGCACCCGGCGGCGGCCCTGCTCGCGGCCCTCCCGGCGGCGCTGCTTCTTCGCCTCCAGGCGGGTCGAGCCCTTGATGGACTGGACCTCGTCGGGACCGGTGCCCGGCTCGTCCTTCTTCCGCTCGCGCGGCTCGCGGACCTTGACGACGGTGCGCTCCGGGTCGTCCCCGGAGGCGGCCTGCTCCGGCTCGCCCCCGCCGTCCCCGGCACGGCGACGACGCCGCCGGCGCCGGCGGCTGCTGCTGGAGCCCGAGCCGTTGTCGGCGTCCTCGTCCCGCTGCTCGTCGCGGCCCTCGTCCTCGGCCTGGTCGTCCTTCTCGTCCTCGGCGGCGCTGTCCTCGCCACCGGTACGCGCGTCGGAGCCCTGCTCCTGCTGCTCGTCCTGCTCGTGGTCGGCGTCGCCCGACTCACCGCGACGGCGGCGACGGCCACCCCGGCGGCGACGGCGCGAGGGGCGCTCGCCGTTCTCGTGCTCCTCGTCGTCCCGGGCGCCGTGGTGCTCGTCCTCGGCCTCGTCCCCGGCGGCCTCGGGCTCGGGGGCCCGCTCGGCCGGCTTCTCCTGGACCGGCGCGGCCTCCTGCGCCGGGGCGTCCTCACCGCGGCGGCGACGGCGCTTGCGCGGCGTCTGCTCCTCGGCCTCCGGCTCGGGCGCGGCGGTGTCGGCGGCGGCCGAGGAGGCGGCCTCGGCGGCGGCGCGCTCCGGCGTCTGGAACATGGGCTCGGAGAAGACCGGCGCCTGGAAGACGGCGACCGCCGGACGACGGCGCGAACCCCGCCCGCCCGACTCCTTCTCCTGGCGCTCCTCGCGGTCGCCCTTCGGCTGGTCGGGCTCGCTGAACAGCCCGCCCTTGCGGACCGGCTTGCGACGGGCGCGGCGTGGGCCGGACTCCTCGGCGGTGTCGCCGCTGCTCGCTTCGGTGCTGCTGTCCTCGGCCACGGTGGGCTCCTCCGGCGTGCCTTCGGCCTCGGCAGCCACGGGGCTGGAGACGGGTGCGGAAACGCGACGAGTGGCACGACGGCGCGTACGGGTGGGGGCGGCCTCCTCGGCCGGCGCGGCGGACTCCGCCTCGGCGGCGGCGGGCTCCTCGGCCGCCTCCTCCTCGACGGGCGCGGGCGCGGCGGCCTCGGCGGGCCGGGTGGCACGGCGACGCTTACGGGCCGGAGCGGCGCTCTCCTCGGCGGGAGCGGCCTGCTCGGCGGGGGCGGCCGACTCGGCGGGGGCGGTCTGCTCGGCCTGCTCCACGACCTCGGCGGTCCCGGGGGTACCGGCGGGCGCGGAGGCCCGGCGCGAGGCGCGGCGGCGCGGACGGGCGGGGGCGGCCTCCTCGGCCGGCTCCTCCGCCAGGGCCGCGACCGGGGCGGACTGCGGTTCCGCCGGGGTCGGGGCGGTGGTCTCCGCCTCGGCGGCGGGGGTTCCGGCGGGCGCGGTGGCGCGCCGGGTGGCACGGCGACGGGGCCGCGCGGGGGCGGCCTCGTCGGTCTCGGCCGGGGTCTCGGGGGCCTGCGGCTCGGCGGGCTCGGCCGCCTCGGCGGCGGGCGCGTCCGGCGTACCGGCGGGCGCCCCGGCCGGTGCCGAGGCACGGCGGGTGGCACGGCGGCGCGGGCGGGCCGGGGCGGCCTCGGCCGGCTCCTCCGGCTGAGCGGCGGCGGGCTGCGGTTCCGCCGGGCTCTCCACGGTGGTCTCCGCCTCGGCGGCGGGGGTTCCGGCGGGCGCGGTGGCCCGTCGGGAGGCGCGGCTGCGCGGGCGCGCGGCCGGCTCGTCGCCGGAGGGCGCCTCGGCGGCGGGCGCCTCGGTCTCAGCCGCTACCGGAGCCGGTATGGCCACGGCCTCGGCCTCGCTCCCGGCCGCCACGGGCGGTCCGGCGGGCCGGGAGGCGGCCCGCCGTCGCCGGCGCGGCGGCAGGGTGTCGCTGGGGCTGTCGTTGTCCACGTCCACGCCTTCGGCGGGATCGTTCGATCCGAGCATGCGGGGGTATCTCCCGTCACGCTCCCGGGCGCCGCGTCGAATCCGGTGGCGGTCGCCTTCGCGCGAAAGGTGCGCGGGACCGTCCTCCGGGGCGCGGGCGCCGCACGGGAGCTTCTCTGTCCTGTTCTCGCCGGTTCCGTACGCGTCTCGCGGGCGGCCTGGCGAAAGTCTTCTGGTCGGTGCGCTGCCCGACCCAGGTGGCTCCCGGATTCGAGGGCGGCGCTGCGGCGAGCGTCCCTACGCGGGACCCACCGCTGTGGTTGCCTGCGCGGCGGCGTGCGGGGCGCCCTCGGAGGGGGCGGCCTCGACTGCCTCGCGGTCGGGCGCGAGCGGATCGGTCACCGTGCCGGTCTCGTCGTCGAAAGGCCCCTGCGCCAGCCTGGTCACCGCAGCGGGGACCGGCGGCGCCAGGTCGGCCACTACTCGGAGACCGGACAGGACGTCGTCGGGTCGTACGGCGGGTGTCTCGTGCCGCACAACCAGCCGCAGTATCGCACAGGGCCGCGCCGACGGCCTATCACCCGGCTCGTCCGGGGCATCGGCGACCTCCAGCGCGACCACGGCGGCGCGGGCGTCGAAGGTCCGCATGCCGTTCTTGGTGCGCCGCTGGACCTCGACCGTCTCCGCCGCCTCGAAGGCGGCGACGGCGGCCCGGGCCGCCTCCGGCTCGACCTGGTCGAGCCGGAGTTCCCAGACGGAGGCCTGGAGCCGGTCGGCGAGACCGGAGGTACGCGCCTCGACGGCGTCGGTGATGTCGAGCCCGTCGGGCATCGAGGCGTCGAGCAGTTCCCGCAGCGTGGCGGGGTCGCGGGGCGCGGAGAGCCCGATCTCCAGGTACTCCGCCTCACTGCCCGTACCGGTGGGCGCGGCGTTGGCGTAACTCACCTTCGGGTGGGGCGTGAAGCCCGCCGAGTAGGCCATCGGCACCTCGGCGCGGCGCAGGGCCCGCTCGAAGGCGCGCTGGAAGTCTCGGTGGCTGGTGAACCGCAGGCGGCCGCGCTTGGTGTAGCGCAGACGGATCCGCTGCACCGTCGGCGCGGGCGGAGGCCCTACGGGCTGTCGCTTACCCAGTGTCGTTCAGTCCCTCGTGAGTGCGGTCGTACCACTACCTAGGGTACGCGCCACGCCGCCGGGAGGTTCCCGGGCCCGGCGCCTTCCCACGGCGGCAGGGGCAAGCGGGCGGTCCGCTCCGGCAGAGTGGCGTCGTCAGGAGCGCCGGACCGCCCGCTCACCCCCATGCTCGGCCCCGTCCCCGCCCTCCGCTCCCCCGGTTACGGCGTACGGCGCAACGCCCCTCCCGCCAGCCGCCTCGCCAGCCCCGCCGCCACCAGCGCCCAGACCGCCACGGCCACCCAGAGCAGCACCCGCCCGAGGGGTTCGAGCCAGCCGGAGGTGGCGGGCCCGACCTCCCCGGCGGCGGTCAGCGCGGCCACCGCCGTCATCCCCAGCGGGAAGACGGTGGCCCACCGCCTGGGGTCGTAGCCCAGCCGTGGCCAGCGCAGCTCGGCCACGGCGATCACCGCGTACCAGGCGAGGGCCGCCAGCAGCAGCACGAGGGTGACCGCCAGCAGCCAGGGCCGCAACGGCTCGGCCCACTTGAGCGGCGCCCCGCTCGCCGCCGTCAGCTTGCCCGCGGCCAGCGCCGAGATGGCCAGCGCCCCACAGGCCACCCAGTGGTCCCCCGCGCCCTCCTTGAGCTGGTGGAAGTCGAAGTGCAGCAGCACCAGCACGTACAGCCCGAACCCCACGACCAGCAGCACCACCGCGACCGGCAGCGGCCAGGTCACCCCGGTGGCGGCGGCCAGCGTCGCCCCCAGCACCCCGAGCGACTGCGTCGCGACACAGGTCAGATACGCCGACCCCGGCACCCGCCGCCCCAGCCGCCGCACCACCTGCGGCAACAACCCCACCCAGCTCACCGCCGCCACCCCCAGCAACACCCACCCCACCTCCGTCCACCCCAGCAACACCGACCGCGTCCCCACCACCGCCGTCCCCGCCACCCCGGTCAACGAGGCCGCCGTCCGCGACTCCGCCCACCACTGCTCCCGCTCCCCGAAGAAGTGCCCCAGAAAAACCCCCACGAGCACCACCCACCCGACAGCCGCCACCCCGAGCAGCACCCGCGACAACACCTCGGCTCCCACCAGATGACAGCCGACGGAAACGATCCCGGTGGCCATCACGGCGGCGCCGGCCACGGGTCCGATCGCCATGAGGGGCCCCTTACGCCTGGCGGCCGTCGCTACGGGAGATGCCATGAAGCCACCTTCAGCCCGCCGCGACCCAGGTGCCACTCAGCCGCATCCTCCGTGCTGAGCGGCAACATCACGTCTCCGCTCCGCCGAGAACTCGATCTGCCGGTGGCGGCGAAGGAACACGAGTACCGCGTGGTTGGGTCGCGTCGGACCGTCATGTCCCGGGCACTGAAGTCCCACTGCGTAAAGAACGACCCCATCGGCCTCGGCACCGAGTCCGGCCGGTCGAGGGTGGCCGTCCGTCCGGAGGCCGCCAAGGCTCTGCCACTGGGCCCGGCGGATGGCCGTCTGCCTCAGACGCTCCGGCCTGATGTCCGACGGTCTGACCACCGCCACCCTGCTGCGGCGCCTGCGCAATCCCGCCCTGCTGGGCCATCGCGTGGAGGAGGACAAGACGTGTGAAGGGCGCCGGTCCAGGTCCGTGCTGGATGCTTCGGGAAAGCCGATACGCGTAGCCCCCGCGATCTTCACGGACGAGGAGTTCGCCGGCCTTCAGGAGGCTCTCGACCGCAGAGCGAAGCGGCAGCCGCCCCGCCGCCGGGGCGGGACCACCCAGTTCGCGGGCGTGCTCGTCTGCGCCGACTGCTCGGGCAACATGACGGTGCAGACGACGAGGAACAAGGGGCGCGTCTACACGTACCTACGCTGCGCAAGGTGCAGGAATGGGGGGATGGGTGCTCCAGATCCCGAGTCGGTGTACCGGCGGCTGGCGGAGGGCGTTCTGAAGGCGCTCGGGGAGCTGCCCGTACAGACGCGAAGGTACGTTCCGGCGCCCGGTTCGGCCCAGGGATCCCGGTCCAGGTGGGAAGTGGTCGGCCAGGGAAGGAACCACCGTCAGCTCTGGGAGGAGGGCGGCCGGGAGGCGATGGCCGAAGACCTGCTGCGTGCGGGCGTCACCTGCGCGGTGCGGCGGACGCGGGCTCGCGGCACACGGGCACCCTCCGTGGATCTGGAACTCAGAGTCCCCGCCGACGCACCCGCGCGACTGGTTGTACGGGCCGAGGAGTTCCCGTCCACCCCCTGACGACGAGCGGGCCCTGCGGTCGGCATCGACGACCGCAGGGCCCGTTTCCTACTTGTTGACCACCGTCAACGGCAACAGCTTCTTGCCCGTCGGCCCGATCTGGATGTCGAGGTCGAGCTGCGGACACACCCCGCAGTCGAAGCAAGGCGTCCAGCGGCAGTCCTCGACCTCGGTCTCGTCGAGGGCGTCCTGCCAGTCCTCCCAGAGCCATTCCTTGTCGAGGCCGGAGTCGAGGTGGTCCCAGGGGAGGACTTCCTCGTAGGTGCGCTCGCGGGTGGTGTACCAGTCGACGTCGACGCCCTGTGCGGGGAGGGTCTTCTCGGCGCAGGCCATCCAGCGGTCGTAGCTGAAGTACTCGCGCCAGCCGTCGAAGCGGCCGCCGTCCTCGTAGACGGCGCGGATGACCGAGCCGATGCGGCGGTCGCCGCGGGAGAGGAGGCCCTCGACGATGCCGGGCTTGCCGTCGTGGTAGCGGAAGCCGATGGAGCGGCCGTACTTCTTGTCGCCGCGGATCTTGTCGCGGAGCTTCTCCAGGCGGGCGTCGGTCTGCTCGGCGGAGAGCTGCGGGGCCCACTGGAAGGGGGTGTGCGGCTTGGGGACGAAACCGCCGATGGAGACGGTGCAGCGGATGTCCTGGGAGCCGGAGACCTGGCGGCCCTTGGCGATGACGTTGGTCGCCATGTCGGCGATCTGGAGGACGTCCTCGTCGGTCTCGGTGGGCAGGCCGCACATGAAGTACAGCTTCACCTGGCGCCAGCCGTTGCCGTAGGCGGTGGCGACGGTGCGGATCAGGTCCTCCTCGGAGACCATCTTGTTGATGACCTTCCGCATCCGCTCGGAGCCGCCCTCGGGGGCGAAGGTGAGGCCGGAACGGCGGCCGTTGCGGGTCAGCTCGTTGGCGAGGTCGACGTTGAAGGCGTCGACGCGGGTCGAGGGGAGGGACAGGCCGATCTTGTCCTCCTCGTACCGGTCGGCGAGGCCCTTGGCGACGTCGCCGATCTCGCTGTGGTCGGCGGAGGAGAGGGAGAGCAGGCCGACCTCCTCGAAGCCGGTGGCCTTGAGCCCCTTGTCGACCATCTCGCCGATGCCGGTGATGGAGCGCTCGCGGACCGGGCGGGTGATCATGCCGGCCTGGCAGAAGCGGCAGCCGCGGGTGCAGCCGCGGAAGATCTCCACCGACATCCGCTCGTGGACCGTCTCGGCGAGCGGGACCAGCGGCTGCTTGGGGTAGGGCCACTCGTCGAGGTCCATGACGGTGTGCTTGGAGACGCGCCACGGGACGCCGGAGCGGTTGGGCACGACGCGGGCGATGCGGCCGTCGGGCAGGTACTCGACGTCGTAGAAGGCGGGGACGTAGACGCCGCCGGTGCGGGCGAGGCGGAAGAGGACCTCCTCGCGTCCGCCGGGGCGGCCCTCGGCCTTCCAGGCCCGGATGATGTCGGTGATCTCCAGGACGGCCTGCTCGCCGTCGCCGACGACGGCGCAGTCGATGAACTCGGCGATCGGCTCCGGGTTGAAGGCCGCGTGGCCGCCGGCGAGGACGATCGGGTCGTCGACGGTGCGGTCGGCGGCGTTCAGCGGGATGCCCGCGAGGTCGAGCGCGGTGAGCATGTTGGTGTAGCCCAGCTCGGTGGAGAAGCTGAGGCCGAAGACGTCGAAGGCGCCCACGGGCCGGTGGCTGTCCACGGTGAACTGCGGTACGCGGTGCTCGCGCATCAGCTCCTCGAGGTCGGGCCAGACACTGTAGGTGCGCTCGGCGAGGACGCCCTCGCGCTCGTTGAGCACCTCGTAGAGGATCATGACGCCCTGGTTGGGCAGGCCGACCTCGTACGCGTCGGGGTACATCAGGGCCCAGCGGACGTCGCAGGACTCCCACGGCTTGACGGTGGAGTTCAGCTCACCGCCGACGTACTGGATGGGCTTCTGTACGTGCGGGAGCAGCGCTTCGAGCTGGGGGAAGACCGACTCCGCAGTCGACTGGTCAGTCATCGGGAACCTTCGTGAGCGGGCAGGGCTGATCCTCAAGCCTAGCGTGGGCCGGACCGGCCCTTGACACCGTCAGCCGCCCGGCCCCGGAGGCCCCTCCTCGCGGACCTTCTCCCACAGCTCGGGCAGCTCCCGTTCGGCGGCTTCGGCGCGGCTCTGCTCGGTGCCGTACAGCAGCCCCCAGGTGAAGGCGGACTCCCCCGCTCCGTGCGCCTCGACGGCGAGCTGTCGCAGGGCCTCGCGGGCGACGACGCTGTCCTGGTGGACGCCGAGGAGCTGCTGGACGGCCTTGACGCGCTTGCGGTGGCGCTTGGCCGGCTTGCCGAGGGCGGGGCGGGCGGCCTCGGCGGCGTAACGGGCGCGCTTGGCGGCCTTGCGGGCCTGGTGGAGGGCGTGGTCGCGGCCGGGGCCCGGCGGCAGGGCCAGGGCGTGGTCGAGGCGGGCGGCCAGGCGGCGGTGGTCGCGGGCGAGGGCGGCGGGCAGGACCTCGCGGGCGGGCCGGTGGGCGGCCGGGCGCAGCGGCGGGTCGGTGGCGAGGCGGGCCAGGGCGGTGAGCAGGGCGAGGTGGCGCGGGCTGTCGAGGGCGGCGCGTACGCGGTCGCGGGCCTCGGCGGCGCGGGGCGTGGAGTGGAGCCGGAGCCGGGCGGGGGCGGGGCCGAGGACGAGGGCGGGGTCGGTGGTGTCGAGGAGGTGGGCGAGGCGGGCGGTGAGGACCTCGTTGTCGCGGGCCGGGGCGAGTTCCCCGGCGAGCCACTTCAGCTCCTCGCCGACCGGATCGGTGACGACCCGGTCGAGGACCTTGCGGTACGTCTTGAAGGCGCCGCGCAGGCGGCGGGTGGCGACGCGGAGCTGGTGGACGGAGTCGGGCAGGTCGCGGCGGACGTCGGTGTCGAGCGCGACCAGGGCGCGGTGCCACCGGGCGACGTGGGCAAGGACCTCGGCGCCGGCGGTGCCGGGTGCGGGGGCCGGGTCGGGGGCGGGCCAGGTCTCGGGCGGCGGGCCGGTGTCGGTGAGGGCGCGGGCGAACTTGGAGCGGTCCTTCGAGCGGTGGATGCCGGCGGCGGTGAGGCGTTCCTCGATCCGGTCGAGGAGGGAGGCGGGGGCGCCTGCGGCGCGTTCGATCTCGATCTCGCGCCAGGCGGTGGTGGCTCCGGCGAGGCCGCCGGGGGCGCCGTCGAGGCGTTCGGCGCGGACGGTGTCGGTGGCGGCCTCGGCGAGGAGGGTGCCGTCGGCTCCGTGCAGGGTGTGGCGGCGGCGGATGGTGCGCAGCCGCAGGACGGGGCCGAGGGGCGCGTCCCGGGTGCGGGAGCGGAGCAGGCGGGCGAGGTCGGCGGGGAGGGTGTCGGCGAGCGGGGCGTGGAGTTCGTCGCGGGCGTCGCCGTCGGTGGGGACGGGGAGTTTGAGGTGCCAGCCGGCGTCGTGGCCGCCGGTGCGGCGGCGCAGGGTGGTGCGGGCGGCGGCGAGGCGGCCGTCGTCGGTGTCGAAGTAGGTGGCGTCGAGTTCTTCCACGCCCCGGCCGGTGACGCGGGCGACGCCCTCGGTGCGGGCCAGCGCGTCGAGGAGGGCGCCGGAGGCGGCGGCGTCCGGGCCGCCGGTCTCCTCGGCTGCGGCGGGGGCTTCGTACTTCCGCTCGGTCTCGCGGGTGACAGAGGCCATGGACCGACATTAACGGCGATACGGGCGCCGGGGCAGTCCCTGTGCGGGTACTGCTCCGGCGCCCGTACGGCGCTCCGGCGGGTCAGCCGGCGGAGAGGGGGCGTTGCAGCTTGATCGACTGGAGGAGCCCTATGGCGATCCAGGCCGCGAACATGGCGGTACCGCCGTAACTGACGAAGGGCAGGGGCAGACCGGCGACGGGCATGATGCCGAGGGTCATGCCGATGTTCTCGAAGGACTGGAAGGCGAACCAGGCGATGATGCCGCCGGCGACGATGGTGCCGTACAGCTCGGTGGTGGCGCGGGCGATGCGGCAGGCGCGCCAGAGGACGACGCCGAGCAGGGCGATGATGAGGCCGGCGCCGAGGAAGCCGAGTTCCTCACCGGCGACGGTGAAGACGAAGTCGGTCTGCTGCTCGGGGACGAACTGGCCGGTGGTCTGGGTGCCCTGGAAGAGGCCGGTGCCGGTGAGCCCGCCGGAGCCGATGGCGATGCGGGCCTGGTTGGTGTTGTAGCCGACGCCCGCGGGGTCGAGCTGGGGGTTGGCGAAGGCGGCGAACCGGTTGATCTGGTACTCGTCCAGGATGCCGAGCTGCCAGACCAGGATCGCCCCGCCGGCCCCCGCGCCGATGAGGCCGAGGATCCAGCGGTTGGAGGCGCCGGAGGTGAGGAGCACGCCGAGCACGATCATCACCATGACCATCACGGAGCCGAGGTCCGGCATCAGCATGACGATGAGCATCGGCACGGTGGCGAGGGCCAGGGCGAGCAGGACGGTGCGGTGGTCGGGATGTTCCCGGTCGCCGGCGTCGACGCGGGCGGCGAGCAGCATCGCCATGCCGAGGATGATGGTGATCTTGACGAACTCGGAGGGCTGGAGGCTGAAACCGCCGACGACCAGCCAGGCGTGGGCGCCGTTGATGGTGGCGCCCAGCGGGGTGAGGACCAGCAGGATCAGCAGCACCGAGATGCCGTAGAGGACCGGGACCGCGGTCCGGAGGGTGCGGTGGCCCAGCCAGATGGTGCCCGCCATCAGCGCGATGCCGATGCCGGTGTTGAGCAGGTGGCGGACGAAGAAGAAGTACGGGTCGCCCTGGTTGAGCCCCATGCGGTTGCGGGTGGCGGAGTACACGAGGACGACGCCGACCAGGGAGAGGGCGAGCGCGCTCAGCAGCATCGGCCAGTCGAGCCGGCGCACCACGGAGTCGCGGGCGAACGCCTTGGTCCAAGAGGTGCGTTCGGGCCCGTAGCCGGGGACGGAGAAGCCGGCCATCAGTCGCGCCTCCAGAGAAGGGGGCCTCCGCCGGCGGTGGCGAGGTCCTGGGTGTCGGCGGGCGGGGAGGGCTTCACGGGCAGGTAGGGCTTGACGGTCGGGGCGTGGATCGAGCCGTCGGGCTCGACCTTGGGCAGCGCCGACTGCGGCTTGGGCAGCAGCGCCTTCTTGACGTCCTGCTCGCCGTCCTCGGTGAGCCCGTACATCGCCTCGTAGATCTTGCGGACCGCGGGGCCGGAGGCGCCGGAGCCGGTGCCGCCCTGGGAGATCGTCATGACGATGGTGTAGTCGGGGGTGTAGCTGGCGAACCAGGAGGTCGTCTGCTTGCCGTAGACCTCGGCGGTGCCGGTCTTGGCGTGCATCGGGATCTTGTCCTGCGGCCAGCCGCCGAAGCGCCAGGCGGCGGAGCCGGTGGTCGCGACGCCCGCGAGTGCCTGCTCTATCTGCTTCCTGGTCTTCTGGTTCATCGGGAGCTTGCCGTGGGCCTTGGGCTCGATCTCGGTGGTCTTCTTGCCGTCGGCGCTGATGACGGCCTTGCCGACGGTCGGGTCGTAGAGGGTGCCGCCGTTGGCGATGGCCGCGTAGATGGTGGCCATCTGGATGGGGGTGACGAGGGTGTCGCCCTGGCCGATGGAGTAGTTGACCGAGTCACCGGCGCGCATCCGCATGCCTTCGAGGCAGTTCTCGTAGGCGATCTGCTCGGCGTACTCGCCGCCCTTCTTGCCGGTCTTGCACCAGCCGTCCTTGTTGGCCTCCCAGTAGTCCTTCTTCCACTGGCGGTCGGGGACGCGGCCGGTGACCTCGTTGGGGAGGTCGATGCCGGTCTCCTTGCCGAGGCCGAACTGGTGGGCGGTCTTGTAGAACCAGTCCTTGGGCTTCTTGGGGCTGTTGCCGCCGTCCTTCTTCCACTGCTCGTGGGCGAGGTGGTAGAAGACCGTGTCGCAGGAGACCTCCAGGGCGCGGCCGAGGTTGATGGAGCCGTATCCCTGGGACTCGAAGTTCTTGAAGACCTGCCCGCCGATCGAGTACGAGCTGGGGCACGGGTAGTTGCCGTTGAAGTCGTACCCGGCGTTGACGGCGGCGGTGGAGGAGATCACCTTGAAGATCGAGCCCGGTGCGGCCTGGCCCTGGATGGCCCGGTTGAGCAGCGGGTAGTTCGACTTCTTGCTGGTGAACTTGGCGTAGTCCTTGCCGGAGATGCCGCCGACCCAGGAGTTCGGGTCGTAGTCGGGCAGCGAGGCCATGGCGACGACGCGGCCGGTCTTGTTCTCCATGACGACGGCGGCGCCCGCGTCGGCCTCGTAGAGCTTGTTGGTGTTGCGGTCCATCTCCTTGCGGGCGGCCTTCATCGCCTCGTTCAGCTCGTACTCGGTGACCGCCTGGACGCGGGAGTCGATGCTGGTGACGACGTTGGCGCCGGCCTCGGCGGGGTCGGACTCGGCCTCGCCGATGACGCGGCCGAGGTTGTCGACCTCGTAGCGGGTGACGCCGGCCTTGCCGCGCAGCTCCTTGTCGTAGGTGCGCTCGAGGCCCGAGCGGCCGACCTGGTCGGAGCGGAGGTAGGGCGAGTCGGTGTTCTCGGCCTTCTTGATCTCCTCGTCGGTGACCGGGGAGAGGTAGCCGAGGACCTGGGAGGTCTGGGACTTGCCGGGGGCCGGGTAGCGGCGGACGGCGGTCGGCTCGGCGGTGATGCCGGGGAACTCCTCGGTCCGCTCGCGGATCTGGAGGGCCTGCTTGGCGGTGGCCTCGTCGGTGATGGGGATGGGCTGGTACGGGGAGCCGTTCCAGCAGGGCTGCGGGGTCTCGGCGTCGCAGAGGCGGACCTTCTCGGCGACCTCCTTCGCCGTCATGCCGAGGACGCCGGCGAGCCGGGCGAGGACGGCCTTCCCGTCGTCCTTCATCTTCATCAGCTCGGTGCGCGAGGCGGAGACGACGAGGCGGGTCTCGTTGTCGGCGATGGGCACACCGCGGGCGTCGAGGATGGCGCCGCGCACGGCGGGCTTGACGACCTGCTGGACGTGGTTGCCGGAGGCCTTGGCGGCGTACTCGTCGCCCTGGCGGATCTGGAGGTACCAGAGCCGCCCGCCGAGGGTCAGCAGCAGGGAGACGACGAGGACCTGGATGACGATGAGCCGGATCTGCACGCGGGGGGTGCGGCCGGTCTCGGGGATGTTGCTCACGGGCGGGGCCTCCTCGCGCGAGGTGCGGCGGGAGTTGCGGTCACAGGCGCTTGACCCCCTTGATGCGTCCGGCCCGGGCGACCCGGGACTTCATGGCTCTGGCCCGCAGGCCGCGCTGGCGGCCGATGGCGAGGCCCTTGGCGCCGCCGGAGGTGAGCCAGCCGGCGGCGACGTCGCCCCCGGCGCCGCCGGAGGCGTCGGCGACCGGGTCGTGCTCGCCGCGCCGGGCCAGCGCCATGATCCACGGCACCGTGAACGGCGCGAGGAGCAGGTCGTACAGGGAGGCGGTGAAGAGGAGCCCGCCGAGGCCGACGTCGCGGGCGGCGGTGTCACCGACGAGGGCGCCGACGCCCGCGTAGAGCAGGGTGGAGCTGATGGCGGCGCCGACCACGACGACCAGCGGGCCGGTGGCGGAGCGGAGCTTGCCGCCCTCGGGCTTGGCGAGTCCGGCGAGGTAGCCCATGACGCAGAGGACCAGGGCGTAGCGGCCCACCGCGTGGTCGGCCGGCGGTGCGAGGTCGGCGAGGAGTCCGGCGCCGAAGCCCACCAGGCTGCCGCCGGTGGGCCCGTAGACCATGGCCAGGGCGAGGACGGTGAGCAGCAGCAGGTCGGGGACGGCGCCGGGCAGCTGGAGCCGGGCGAGGATGCTGACCTGGACGACGAGGGCGACGACGATCAGCGAGGCGGAGAGCAGAATCCGGTTGAGGCGCATGGCAGCAGCTCTACTCCTGGTCGGTTCCGGGCTCGGGCTGCCCCGCCACGGGGGCGCCGGCCTCTTCGGCGTCGCCCTCGGGATTCTCGCCGGGCGGAGGGGCGGTGACCGTCACGGTGGGGGTGGGGACCGGCTTCGACTTGGGCGGCAGCACGGTGTCGCGGGGGTCCTCGCGCGGGGCCTGGACGACGATGCCGACGATGTCGAGCTTGGTGAAGCCGACGTACGGCTTGAGGTGGACGGTGCGGGTCAGGTCGCCGCCGAGGGGGTCGACGCGGACCACCTCGCCGATGGGGACGCCGGGCACGAAGGGCCGGTCGGCGTGGGAGCCGAAGGTGACCATGCGGTCGCCCTTCTTCACCTTGGACTTGCCGTTGAGCAGCTGCACGGCGAGCGGGCGGTCGCCCTGGCCGGTGGCGAAGCCGAGTTCGTCGGAGCCCTCCATGCGGGTGCCGACGGTGAAGTCGGGGTCGCTGGCGAGGAGGACGGTGGCGGTGTGCGGGCCGACGGTGGTGATGCGGCCGACGAGGCCGTCGCCGTTGATGACGGTCATGTCGCGGGCGACGCCGTCCTTGCTGCCCGCGTCGATGGTGATGGTCCAGGAGAAGCCCTGGGCGGGGCCGATGGCGACGACCTCGGCGCCGCGGATGCCGTACTGTCCGGCGCCGGCCTTCTTCAGCATGGCGTCGAGCTGGCGGACGCGGCTCTGGTTGCGCGCGTCACTTCCCAGGCGCGTCTTGAGTGCGGCGTTCTCGCGCTCCAGGGCGGCGATGCGGTCGTGGCGGCTGCCGGAGTCGCGGACGGCTCCGACGGCGTTGCCGATCGGGTCGACCGCGCCGGCGACGCCGCTCTCCACCGGTCCGAGGACGGTGGCCGCGGCCTTGCGGGCGCCGTCGATCGGCGAGTCCTCGCCGCCGCGGATGTCCACCGTGATCAGTGCGAACGCGATGACGATCAGCAGCACCAGGAGCAGCCGGCTCTCTCGTGTGTCCCTCACGTGCGGCGGCCGTGCCTTCCTCGTCGGAATGGGTTCTGGCTTCGGGTCGTGCAAGGGGGCGGCGGGCCGGGCCCGGGGAGATGACCGGTGCCGGGGGCCGGGTCACCGGGCGGGCCGCGTGGGCCCGCCCGGGAGGATTCAGCGGCGCGGGGAGGCGTCCAGGACCTGCTGGAGGGCCTCGAACTCCTCGACGCACTTGCCGGAGCCGAGCGCGACGGAGTCGAGCGGGTCCTCGGCGATGTGGATCGGCATGCCCGTCTCGCGGCGGAGCCGCTCGTCCAGGCCGCGGAGCAGGGCGCCGCCGCCGGTGAGGACGATGCCGCGGTCCATGACGTCGCCGGAGAGCTCGGGCGGGCACTTGTCGAGGGTGGTCTTGACCGCGTCGACGATGGCGTTGACCGGCTCCTCGATCGCCTTGCGGACCTCGGCGGCCGAGATCACGACGGTCTTGGGAAGCCCGCTGACCAGGTCGCGGCCGCGGATCTCGGTGTGCTCGTCGGTGTCCAGGTCGTAGGCGGAGCCGATGGTGAGCTTGATCTGCTCCGCGGTCCGCTCGCCGAGGAGGAGGCTGTACTCCTTCTTGACGTGCTGGATGATCGCGTTGTCCAGCTCGTCGCCGGCCACCCGGATGGACTGGGCGGTGACGATGCCGCCGAGCGAGATGACGGCGACCTCGGTGGTGCCGCCGCCGATGTCCACGACCATGTTGCCGGTGGCCTCGTGGACGGGCAGGCCCGAGCCGATGGCGGCGGCCATGGGCTCCTCGATGATGTGCACCTGGCGGGCGCCGGCCTGCGTGGACGCCTCGATGACGGCGCGGCGTTCGACCCCGGTGATACCGGAGGGGACGCAGACGACGACCCGGGGGCGGGCGAGGTAGCGCCGCTTGTGGATCTTGAGGATGAAGTAGCGGAGCATCCGCTCGGTGATCTCGAAGTCGGCGATGACGCCGTCCTTCAGTGGCCGCACGGCGACGATGTTGCCGGGTGTGCGGCCGATCATCTTCTTGGCTTCGGCACCTACCGCGAGGATGCCGCCGGTGTTGGTGTTGATGGCGACGACGGACGGTTCGTTGAGAACGATCCCTCGGCCCCTGACGTACACCAGCGTGTTGGCGGTCCCGAGGTCGACAGCCATGTCACGGCCGATGAACGACATTGTGTTCCCCATCAGGATTCGTCTGGCCTTCCCAAAGTGGAGCGTTGACGGCTTTTCAGGATGGCGAGGGTGGGTGCTGTGGCGTGGAGGCTTCCATCGTAGTCTCGCCCGCACGGGCACGGCGCAAGGGTCTTCGCCATTGTCAGCAGATGACGGGCCGCCTCGCCCTGGGAGACGTGCCATCCGGGCCATGGGTTCCCCCGAACAGCCCGCATATGCGAAAGGCGGCCGACTCCCGCCGGCCGCCGCGCGTCGGCACGTCGTCGTGCTGACCCGACGTCACCGGCCGGGGCGGACCCCGGCGCGCCGCGCGGCCGTCCGCACAGTCTGGTGCGGACGGGCCCGCTGCGCAATCCACGAAACGGAATGTCTAACTCCCCGGTCGCTCGGGGACGGGGCTCAGGCGCGGCCCGGGAAGAAAAGCTTGACCTCGCGCTCGGCCGACTCGGGCGAGTCGGAGGCGTGGATGAGGTTCTCACGGACGATGGTGCCGAAGTCGCCGCGGATGGAGCCGGGGGCGGCGGCGATCGGGTCGGTCGGGCCGGCCAGCTGGCGGACACCCTCGACGACACGCTCACCCTCGACGATCAGGGCGACGACCGGGCCGGACTGCATGAAGCCCATCAGCGGCTCGTAGAAGGGCTTGCCCTGGTGCTCGCCGTAGTGCTGCTCCAGCGTCCCGGCGTCCAGCGTGCGCAGCTCCAGCGCGGTGATCTCCCAGTTCGCCTTGCGCTCGATGCGGCCGATGATCTCGCCGATCAGGCCACGGCGGTGGGCATCGGGCTTGAGCAGGACGAGGGTGCGCTCGGTCATGTACGGCTCCTTGGGCGGCCGGGGGTGTGCGGTTGGGCCGAGATTACCGGGTGTGACCGGCGAGGCCACAGCCGGACCCCCACCGGTGCGCTCCCCCGCCCGGCCCGTCCCCTTTTAGGCCGCCTCGGGCTCGGCGGCCGCCTGCTCTGCCCACCGCGCCTTGGCCTCGTCGATCTTCCGGCCGAAGTGGATCGAGGCCCACCACAACCCGGCGAAGCAGGCCCCCAGCACGAACATGACCGGCACGAAGAAGCCACTGAGGACCAGCGCGCCCTGGAGCGCCCAGCCCAGCCAGACACCGGCCTGCCGGGAGAGCAGCCCGCAGAGCAGGACACTGACGGCCATCAGGATGCCGCAGACCGTCCAGACGGTGCCCATGGCCAGGTCGGGGTCCTTCATCGCGACCAGGCCGGCGAAGCCGATGACGAAGAACTCACCGATGAGCGTCGAAGCGCAGAGCATCCGCATGGCGTCGCTCAGCCCCTTCCCAGAAGCAGCCGGGCCTCGCCGACCGTGATGACGGAGCCGGTGACGAGGACGCCACCGCCGGAGTACTCGCCCTCTTCCTCGGCGAGGGTGACCGCCGCCTCCAGGGCGTCGTCGAGCCGCGGCTCGACCTGGACGCGGTCCTCGCCGAAGACCTCGACGGCGAGCGCCGCCAGCGCGTCGGCGTCCATCGCCCGCTCGCTGGAGTTGCGGGTGACGACGACCTCGGCGAGGAGCGGCTCGAAGGCTTCGAGGAGCCCCTTGGCGTCCTTGCCGTCGCTCACCCCGACCACGCCGATCAGGCGGCTGAAGTCGAACGCCTCGGTGACGGCGGTCGCGGTGGCGCGGGCGCCCGAGGGGTTGTGGGCGGCGTCCAGGACGACCGTCGGCGACTTGCGGACGATCTCCAGGCGGCCCGGCGAGGTCACCGAGGCGAACCCCTTGCGCAGGGTGTCGATGTCCAGCTCGCGGGCGTGCTCGGAGCCGATGCCGAAGAACGCCTCGACGGCGGCGAGCGCGACCGCCGCGTTGTGCGCCTGGTAGGGCCCGTGCAGCGGCAGGTAGATGTCCTCGTACTCGCCGCCGAGCCCGCGCAGGGTGACCAGCTGGCCGTCGACGGCGATCTGCCGGGAGACCACGCCGAACTCCATGCCCTCGCGGGCCACCGTCGCGTCGGCCTCCACGGCCTTCTTGAGGATGACCTGGGCGGCGTCGACGGGCTGCTGCGCCATGATCACGGTGGCGTCGGGCTTGATGATCCCGGCCTTCTCACCGGCGATCTCGCCGGGCGTGTTGCCGAGCCGGTCGGTGTGGTCCAGGTCGATCGGGGTGATGACCGCGACCTGGCCGTCGATGACGTTGGTCGCGTCCCAGCTGCCGCCCATGCCGACCTCGACCACGGCGACGTCCACCGGCGCGTCCGCGAAGGCCGCGTAGGCCATCCCGGTGAGCACCTCGAAGAAGGAGAGCCGGTACTCGCCCTGGTTGTCGATCATCTCGACGTAGGGCTTGAGGTCCTGGTAGGTCTCGACGAACCGGTCGGGGGCGATCGGCGCGCCGTCCAGGCTGATCCGCTCGGTGATCGACTGGACGTGCGGCGAGGTGTACCGCCCGGTGCGCAGCTCGAAGGCGCCGAGCAGCGCCTCGATCATGCGGGCCGTGGAGGTCTTGCCGTTGGTCCCGGTGATGTGGATCGAGGGGTACGCGCGCTGCGGGTCGCCCAGCACGTCCATCAGCCCCTGGATACGGGTGACGGAGGGCTCCAGCTTGGTCTCGCCCCAGCGGCCGGCCAGTTCCGTCTCGACCTCGCGCAGCGCGGCGGCGGTCTCGGGGTCGGCGGGGCGGACCGGCTCGTCCTGCGGCGGAGCGGTGTGGGTGCGCAGGGTGCGGCTGCCCGCCTCGATCACGGCGAGGTCGGGGTCGCGGTCCTGTTCTGCGTCGACGATCTCCTGGAAGGCTTCGTCATCGGGTCCGGGCTGCTCGGGCTCGCCGCTGTCGTGCGGGGGGTGGTCGCTCACGCGCCCCAGTCTACGGAGAGCGTGCGGAAGCTCCCGCAGGGCCCGGGTATGTCGCGAGGAGGCCGCCACCGGGGTTCCGGTGGCGGCCTCCTCGCTCCTGCGCGGTGCCGGGGGTCAGCCGGTGGGCAGTCCGGCGAGCTGCGCGGTGATGCGCTCGATGTCGGCCTCGGCCTTGGTGAGCCGGCCGCGGATCTTGTCCACGACCTTGTCGGGGGCCTTGGCGAGGAACGCCTCGTTGCCCAGCTTGGCCTCGGCGGCGGCCTTCTCCTTCTCGGCGTTCTGGAGGTCCTTGGTCAGGCGCTTGCGCTCGGCCTCGACGTCGATGGTGCCGGAGAGGTCGAGGGCCACGGTGGCGCCGGAGACCGGGAGGCTCGCGGTGGCCTGGAAGGCGTCGCCCTCCGGGGTCAGCCGGAGCAGCTGGCGGATGGCCGCCTCGTGCGGGGCGAAGGCGGTGCCCTCCAGGGTGAGGCGGGCCGGGACCTTCTGGCCGGGCTGGAGGCCCTGGTCGGAGCGGAACCGGCGGACCTCGGTGATGACCTGCTGGACCTGCTCGATCTCGGCCTCGGCGGCCTTGTCGCGGAAGCCGCTGTCCGCCGGCCAGTCGGCGATGACCAGCGACTCCTGGCCGGTGAGGGTGGTCCAGAGGGTCTCGGTGACGAACGGCATGACCGGGTGGAGCAGCCGCAGCGTCGTGTCGAGGACCTCGCCGAGGACACGCGCGGAGACCTCGGCGGGGCGCCCGCCGCCCATGAAGGTGGTCTTGGACAGCTCGACGTACCAGTCGAAGACCTCGTCCCACGCGAAGTGGAAGAGGGCGTCGGAGACCTTCGCGAACTGGTAGTCCTCGTAGTACGCGTCGACCTCGGCGACCACCGTGTTGAGGCGGGAGAGGATCCACCGGTCGGTGGCGGACAGCTCCTCGGCGGCGGGCAGTTCGCCCTCGACCGTGGCGCCGTTCATCAGGGCGAAGCGGGTGGCGTTCCAGATCTTGTTGGCGAAGTTGCGCGAACCCTGGACCCAGTCCTCGCCGATCGGGACGTCGACGCCCGGGTTGGCGCCGCGCGCCAGGGTGAAGCGCAGGGCGTCGGAGCCGTAGGCGTCCATCCAGTCGAGCGGGTTGACCGCGTTGCCGAAGGACTTCGACATCTTCTTGCCGAACTGGTCGCGGACCATGCCGTGCAGGGCGATGGTGTGGAACGGCGGGGTGCCGTCCATCGCGTAGAGGCCGAACATCATCATCCGGGCGACCCAGAAGAAGAGGATGTCGTAGCCGGTGACCAGGACGGAGTTCGGGTAGAACTTCGCGAGGCTGTCGGTCTGCTCGGGCCAGCCGAGGGTGGAGAAGGGCCACAGGCCCGACGAGAACCAGGTGTCGAGGACGTCGGTCTCCTGGTGCCAGCCCTCGCCGCCCGGCGGCTCCTCGTCGGGGCCGACGCAGACGATCTCCCCGTCGGGGCCGTACCAGATCGGGATGCGGTGGCCCCACCACAGCTGCCGGGAGATGCACCAGTCGCGCAGGTCGTCGACCCAGTCGAAGTAGCGCTTCTCCATCTCCTGCGGGTGGATCTTGACCTGGCCGTCGCGGACAGCGTCACCGGCGGCCTGGGCGAGCGGGCCGACCTTGACCCACCACTGCATGGACAGGCGCGGCTCGACGGTGGTCTTGCACCGCGAGCAGTGGCCGACGGAGTGGACGTACGGGCGCTTCTCCGCGACGATCCGGCCCTCGGCGCGCAGCGCGGCGACGATCGCCGAGCGGGCCTCCAGCCGGTCCAGGCCCTCGAAGGGGCCGGGGACGGTGATGACCGCGCGCTCGTCCATGACGGTGAGCGAGGGCAGGTCGTGGCGGCGGCCGATCTCGAAGTCGTTCGGGTCGTGGGCCGGGGTGACCTTGACCGCGCCGGTGCCGAACTCCGGGTCGACGTGGGTGTCGGCGACGACCGGGATGGTCCGGTCGGTCAGCGGCAGCTTGATCCGCTTGCCGACGAGGTGCCGGTACCGCTCGTCGTCCGGGTGGACGGCGACCGCGGTGTCCCCGAGCATCGTCTCGGCGCGGGTGGTGGCGACGACGAGGCTCTCCTCGCCCTCGCCGTACGTCATCGAGACCAGCTCGCCGTCGTCGTCGCTGTACTCGACCTCGATGTCGGAGATGGCCGTCAGACAGCGCGGGCACCAGTTGATGATGCGCTCGGCGCGGTAGATCAGCTCGTCCTCGTACATCTTCTTGAAGACGGTCTGGACGGCGCGGGAGAGCCCCTCGTCCATGGTGAACCGCTCGCGGGACCAGGCGACGCCGTCGCCGAGGCGGCGCATCTGGCCGGAGATCTGGCCGCCCGACTCGTTCTTCCACTTCCAGACGCGCTCGATGAACGCCTCACGGCCGAGGTCGTGGCGGGACTTGCCCTCCTTGGCCAGCTCGCGCTCGACGACGTTCTGCGTGGCGATGCCGGCGTGGTCCATGCCGGGCTGCCACAGCGTCTCGTACCCCTGCATCCGCTTGCGGCGGGTGAGGGCGTCGATCAGCGTGTGCTCGAAGGCGTGGCCCAGGTGGAGCGAGCCGGTGACGTTCGGCGGCGGGATGACGATGGTGTACGGCGGCTTCTCGCTGTGCTCGTCGGCCTCGAAATAGCCCCGTTCTACCCAGCGCTCATACAGCTTCCCCTCTACGTCGGCCGGCACGTACTGGGTCGGCAGTTCGGGGGTGGCTGCTTGCTGATGCTGAGTGTTGTCGGTCACGAGGCACAGTTTACGGGCGTCACCACCTGGTCCCGAAACCGGATTCTTCGGTAACGGAGCCGCCCCGGTTTCCCCATGACGCGGTCATGTCCGTCAGGATGAGCGCAACGCATGTACGACGGAGGGGAACCACGCCCATGAGCTACAACCAGCCCGGCCCGTACGGAGGCCAGCCCCAGCAGCCCGGCCCCTACGGCCAGCAGCCGCCCCAGGGCCCGCCCCCCGGCGGCCAGCCCGGTTACGGCTACCCCCAGCAGGGCGGGGCGCCCCAGCAGCAGCCCGGGTACGGGTACCCGCAGCAGGGCCAGCAGCCCGGCCCCTACGGCCAGGTCCCGCCGCAGCAGCCCGGCCAGCCCGGCGGCCCCTACGGCCAGGTCCCCCCGCCGCCCTCGGGGGGCGGCGGGAAGAAGACCGGGCTGATCGTGGCGGCGAGCGTGGTCGCGGTGGCCGTCCTGGCGGGCGGCGCCTGGCTGCTGACCTCGGGCGGCGACGACGACAAGCCCGGTGGCGGCGGCGGTGGGGACAGCGTCGCCTCCGGCGGCCTGAAGGACGACGGCCCGCACAAGCTGACCACCCCGGACAAGGTCCTCGGCGGCCAGTACACCCGTGGTACGCCCGACACCCCGGCCAAGGACGCCTCGTCCTCGGACGCCAAGTCGCTGGCCACCGCGGGCATCACCAACGCCAAGGGCCTCGGCACGATCTACTCGACGATCGACCTGACCACGCTCGACCCGAACGACGCCCAGACCGCGGAGAAGGTCGCGGCCGCCAAGAACGTCACGTTCTTCGGCGTCTTCGGCAAGGTGGCGGATCCGCAGGCGACGCTCGACAAGACCTTCGCGGAGTTCACCAAGAGCGCCGAGCAGAACGGCACGACGCTCTCCGGCGAGGCCGAGGCGGTCACCCCGGACGGGCTCGACGGGGCGGTCATGAAGTGCCAGGGCGCCGAGACCAAGAACCCGACCACCGGTCTCCAGCAGAAGACCAACATGTGCATGTGGGCGGATTACAGCACTATCGGCCTGGTCGAGCCGGTGCAGGGCGCCACCGGCACCACCATGGACGAGGCCGCGGAGATCGCCGCCAAGCTCCGCTCCGAGGTGCGGGTGCCGCAGTAGGACCGGGCGGGGTACGGCAGTCCCCGCGCGTACACGACGGAAGGGCCCCACCGCGCCGGTGGGGCCCTTCCGCGTGCGTCTGCCGGGTGCCGGCCCTCAGGCCGACTTCTGCTCGCCGTTCCCCCGGCCCCGGGCGTCCCGGGGGATCAGGGTCGGGTTGACGTTGGACTGGACGACCTCGGCGGTGATGACGACGCGGGCGACGTCCTTGCGGGACGGCACCTCGTACATCACCGACATGAGGACCTCCTCCATGATGGCGCGCAGGCCGCGGGCGCCGGTCTGGCGCAGGATCGCCTGGTCGGCGATGGCCTCCAGCGCCTCACGCTCGAAGTCCAGCTCCACACCGTCGAGTTCGAAGAGGCGCTGGTACTGCTTGACCAGCGCGTTGCGCGGCTCGATGAGGATCTGGAGGAGCGCCTCGCGGTCGAGGTTGTGGACCGAGGTGATGACCGGCAGACGGCCGATGAACTCGGGGATCATCCCGAACTTCACCAGGTCCTCCGGCATGACCTCCTGGAACTGGTCCTTCTCCTCGATCTCCCGCTTGGAGCGGATCGTGGCGCCGAACCCGATGCCCTTGGCACCGGCCCGCGACTCGATGATCTTCTCCAGGCCCGAGAAGGCGCCGCCCACGATGAACAGCACGTTCGTCGTGTCGATCTGGATGAACTCCTGGTGGGGGTGTTTCCGCCCGCCCTGCGGCGGCACCGAGGCGGTGGTGCCCTCCAGGATCTTCAGCAGCGCCTGCTGCACGCCCTCGCCGGAGACGTCACGGGTGATCGACGGGTTCTCGCTCTTGCGGGCGACCTTGTCGATCTCATCGATGTAGATGATCCCGGTCTCGGCCTTCTTGACGTCGTAGTCGGCGGCCTGGATGAGCTTGAGGAGGATGTTCTCGACATCCTCGCCGACGTAGCCGGCCTCGGTCAGCGCCGTGGCGTCCGCGATGGCGAACGGCACGTTGAGCATCCGGGCCAGCGTCTGCGCGAGCAGGGTCTTGCCGGAGCCGGTCGGGCCCAGCAGCAGGATGTTGGACTTGCCCAGCTCGATGGCGTCCTCACGCCCGCCGGGTGCGCCGTTCTGCCCCGCCTGCACGCGCTTGTAGTGGTTGTACACCGCGACGGAGAGCGCCTTCTTCGCGGGCTCCTGGCCCACGACGTAGCTCTCCAGGAACTCGTAGATCTCGCGCGGCTTGGGCAGTTCGTCCCAGCGCACTTCCGAGGTCTCGGCGAGCTCCTCCTCGATGATCTCGTTGCAGAGGTCGATGCACTCGTCGCAGATGTACACACCGGGGCCTGCGATGAGCTTCTTGACCTGCTTCTGACTCTTGCCGCAGAACGAGCACTTGAGCAGATCGCCGCCGTCACCGATGCGTGCCACGAGGTACTTCCCCTTCGCCTGGGAGGCGCTCGTGCGAGCCCCTCCTGGTGCCTCATATTCGACGGTACCTTGCCGGGGCCCTCGTCCGGGCCCCCCTTGGCAGGGTCCGCTGTGGGGCGAAACCCGCCAAGGGGAGACAAAGCCGCTGCCTGGTCGGGTCAGACTCCGGCGTTGAGCTTCCGGGTCGACACGATCTGGTCGATCAGACCGTAGGCGAGGGCGTCCTCGGCCGTGAGGATCTTGTCGCGCTCGATGTCGTCGCGGATCTTGTCCAGCGGCGTCGTCGAGTGCTTGGCCAGCATCTCCTCCAACTGCGAACGCATGCGGAGGATTTCGTTGGCCGCGATCTCCAGGTCGGAGACCTGACCGCGCCCCGTCTCACTGTACGGCTGGTGGATCAGGACGCGGGCGTTGGGCAGCGCCATGCGCTTGCCGGGCGAGCCGGCGGCCAGCAGCACGGCGGCGGCGGAGGCCGCCTGGCCCATGCAGACCGTCTGGATGTCGGGCTTCACGAACTGCATCGTGTCGTAGATCGCGGTCAGCGCCGTGAAGGAGCCGCCCGGGCTGTTGATGTAGATCGAGATGTCCCGGTCGGGGTCGATCGACTCCAGGCACAGCAGCTGCGCCATCACGTCGTTGGCCGACGCGTCGTCGATCTGCACGCCGAGGAAGATCACGCGCTCCTCGAAGAGCTTCGCGTACGGGTCGTACTCCCGCACGCCCTGCGAGGTGCGCTCGACGAACCGCGGAACGATGTAACGGGATTCGGCACGCGGGCCCGCGTATTCGCCGTCGGCGCCGAGTGCGCCGCTGCCGGGGAAGTTGTTCATCTGGGTGTTCACCGTCCTGGTGATGAGCAGTGGTCTGGAATCGGCCTGGGTACCGGTAAAGGTCTGGTCAGGCGCCGGTGCCGCCGCCGCCGGGCACGTTGGCCGCGGAGGCGATGACCTCGTCGATCAGGCCGTACTCCTTGGCCTCGTCGGCGGAGAACCAGCGGTCGCGGTCCGAGTCCCGGGTGATCTGCTCGACGCTCTGACCGGTGTGGAACGCGGTCAGCTCGGCCATCCGCTTCTTGGTGTGCAGCAGCCGCTCCGCGTGGATCTTGATGTCCGAGGCGGAACCGGCCAGACCGGCGGACGGCTGGTGGATCAGGATTTCGGCGTTCGGCAGGGCGAAGCGCTTGCCGGGGGTGCCGGCGCTCAGCAGGAACTGGCCCATCGAGGCGGCCAGCCCCATGGCGATGGTGACCACGTCGTTCTTGATGAACTGCATGGTGTCGTAGATCGCCATGCCGGCGCTGATCGAACCGCCGGGGCTGTTGATGTAGAGGTTGATGTCCTTGTCAGGGTCGCTGGCAAGGAGCAGCAGCTGCGCGGTGATCTTGTTGGCGATGTCGTCGTCCACGGGCTGGCCGAGGAAGATGATCCGCTCACCGAGCAGCCGGTTGTAGACCTGGTCGCCGAGGCCACCACCGATGGAGGGGTCGCCGGCGGCGGAGGGCATCAGATTCGTCACGTATCCACCTGCTCGTCTTACGACGGCGCCGGGCCGTCTCACGTCTTCTGACGGGGCGCGGGGGTCCGCGCCCGCCGTTTGGGCGGCGATATGAGGGGACTCCCCAGCCCTCGTTATTCATGGACCCTAACGCGCGGGCCGTCGCGGGCCATCCCGCATTCGGAACTGTTCGCTGTGAGCGCAGGTCCGGTGCCCCGGGGGCCTCTTCGGGCCGGGAACACGAGCGCCGGACCGGCTGAGGGATCAGCCGGTCCGGCGCTCGGTGACGGCGGTGCGGGGCCGTCCGGCCCGAAGGTGCTTACTTGTCGCTGTCGGCCTTGGCCTCGGCGGCGTCGCCCTCGGTCTGCCCGGCGGCGGCCTCGGTGGCCTCGGCCGCCTCGTCCTCGTCGTCCGAGAGGTCGACGACCTCACCGTTGGTGTCCTTGACGGTGACGGCCTCGACGACGACGGCCAGCGCCTTGCCGCGGGCGACCTCGCCGACCAGCATCGGGACCTGGCCGCCTTCGACGACGGCCTGGGCGAACTGGTCGGGGGACATGCCGGAGGAGGCGGCGCGACGCATGAGGTGCTCGGTGAGCTCCTCCTGGTCGACGTTGAGCTTCTCCTTGTTGACCAGCTCGTCGAGGATGAACTGGGTCTTGATGCCCTTGATCGCCTGCTCGCGCGTCTCGGCGTCGAACTCCTCGGCGGTCTTGCCCTGGATCTCCAGGTACTTCGCGAGGTCGAGGCCCATCTGGCCGAGCTGGTGGTGCTCCAGGTTGTGCTTGCGGGTGTTGACCTCGTCCTCGAGCAGCTTCTCGGGGATCGGGACCTCCGCCAGCTCCAGCAGGGCGTCCAGGACGCGCTCCTGGGCCTGGGTGGCCTGGTCGTACTGCTTCATGTTCTCCAGGCGCTTGCGGCTGTCCGCGCGCACCTCCTCCAGCGTGTCGAACTCGCTGGCGAGCTGGGCGAAGTCGTCGTCCAGCTCGGGGAGTTCACGCTTGGCGACCTTGGAGACCTTGACCGTGATCTCGGCCTCCTTGCCGGCCGCCGAGCCGCCCTTCAGCTCGGAGGTGAAGGTGGCCTCGCCACCGGCCTCCAGGCCCTTCACGGCGTCGTCGATACCGTCCAGCAGCTCACCGGAGCCGATGGTGTAGGAGACGTCGGACGCGAGCCCGTCCTCCAGCACCTCTCCGTCGACCTTGGCCTCGAGGTCCAGGGTGACGACGTCGCCGTCCTCCGCCGGGCGCTCGACCGGGGCGGTGGAGGCGAAGCGCTCACGCAGCTCCTCCACGGCCTTGTCGACGTCCTCGTCGGTGACCTCGACCGGGTCCACCTCGACCTCGATGCCGGAGTAGTCCGGGATCTCGATCTCGGGGCGGATGTCGACCTCGGCGGTGAAGGCCAGCAGCTCGCCGTCCTTCAGCTCGGTGATGTCGACCTCGGGCTGGCCGAGGACGTTCAGCTCACCCTCGTTGACCGCTTCGGTGTAGAACTTCGGGAGCGCGTCGTTGACGGCCTCCTCCAGCACGGCGCCGCGGCCGAACCGCTGGTCGATGACGCGGGCCGGGATCTTGCCCTTGCGGAAGCCCTTCACCGTGACCTGCTGGTTGATCTTCTTGTACGCCGCGTCGAGGCTGTCCTTGAGCTCCTCGAAGGGCACCTCGACAGTGAGCCGAACCCGGGTCGGGTTCAGGGTCTCCACGGCGCTCTTCACGGTTCGGTCTCCTTGATGGCTGACTTCTGGGGGTTCTGCCGGACACCGCACACACAGGGGTGGCGGGGGATACCGGCGGATCGAGCCCGCCGCGGACACGCACAGAGGCACGCGGACACACGGGCTCGCACTTTGCATAGTAACCGTGTGGCGGAGGAGACCCCCAACGCGATCTTGCAGGTGGTCGGGGTGGCCGGATTCGAACCGACGACCTTCCGCTCCCAAAGCGGACGCGCTACCAAGCTGCGCCACACCCCG
Organism: Streptomyces albidoflavus; assembly: GCF_000719955.1. Taxonomy (GTDB): domain Bacteria; phylum Actinomycetota; class Actinomycetes; order Streptomycetales; family Streptomycetaceae; genus Streptomyces; species Streptomyces albidoflavus. Next base: position 1,364 of record NZ_JOII01000032.1, on the reverse strand, counting down.
TCGGTGCGACACGTAGGGTACATGCCCCGTGGCCCGTCGGCGCCCGGAAATGCGGGGCGCGGGCTGCCCGGCGCCGGGGTGTGCGCGCCGGCCCGGTGACCGGCTAACATGCTCTGCGTACCCCGGTCGGTGACCGGCGGTGCGCGATGTGCGGGCGTAGCTCAATGGTAGAGCCCTAGTCTTCCAAACTAGCTACGCGGGTTCGATTCCCGTCGCCCGCTCCAGTGAGACCGAAGGGCCCGGCAGCCGAGCTGCCGGGCCCTTCGGTGTGTCCGTGCGCCGGCGCCGGGCGGGCGGTGGCGGCCGGAGGCGTTCCTGAGGCGCGGGGAGCGTGCGGGCGCGCGGCCGGTGGGCGGGGTGGCCGGACGCGCGCCGGGGCGCCCGTGGGTCAGAAGCTGATGCCGCTGACGGTCTGCGCTATCGAGTCGAGGACGCGCTGGATCGCGGGGGCCATGCCGCTGGAGGCGAGGAAGAAGCCGAACAGGATGGCCACCACGGCGGGGCCCGCCTTGAGTGAGCCGCCCCGGATGAGGACGACCATGACGATCGCCAACAGCACCACCACGGACAGTGAAATGGCCACAACTGATCACACCTTCGCGTCGGTCCGCTCTCCCGGCCCGGGTGACACACACCGCGCGCACCCCTCGCCAGGACCATCGTGCCACCAACAACCCCTCTTCATGCGGCCGGTGACGCAACGTCGGCCATGGCCTGGGCCACACCCGTGGGCCCGGAGCCGCGACCTGCGCGGAGAGTGCGCCGGTGGCGGGGCGTGACCCCACCGGACCGGCGTACCGGTCCCGGGTGCCCAGCCCATTACCCGGGCACCGAATTCGGCTTGATCGTTTCCCTGTCCCCACGCGCGCTCACGAGCCCTCCGCAAGGAATTCGAATTACGCACCCGATCGCTCACCCGGCGAACACACTCTGTGAAATAGGCGACAGATAGCGGCGGTCCGCCCGGTGAATTGCCGCATTGCGGCACCGAGTGCCACCCGGCACCCACCGGCCGGCGTCAACCTCGCGCCCCACGACGCCCGTCCACCCGTGAGCCCGCCTCCCAGACGCAGGTCAGAGCGGTGCGCGGAAGGCGCGAGCGGGACGAATCCGCCCTTTACATCTGGACACTCCGGCACCTTTCACCTTGTCCTGTGCCCCGCTGTGCGGTATCGGGACGGGGAGGCAGACTTCGCCGTATCGGGGGTACACGAGAGCCACACCACGAATGAACCACGTGGTTTTACGAACCCGTTCCGCCGACGCTAAGGGCTGTCCCGTAACTGCTGGTCACAGATGAGATGATCTTGGCGTGGCTGGTGTGATCACTGCGTCGGAGCCGTCCTGGATTGCCCCGTTCAGCG
>NZ_JOII01000031.1 GCF_000719955.1 Streptomyces albidoflavus | reverse complement strand
CCCCACAAGCTCCCCCGCCCTCCCCCTCGCCCATCCCAGCCACACCCCACCCACCCCTCAGACCAGCGCCCCCACCAGCAGAGCGAACGCCGCCACGATCACCGCGACGCGCAGGTAGTGGTACAGCTCCCAGCGCTTCGACTGCTGCTGCCAGTCGGCGGGCCGGTTCTCGGGGGTCCAGGTCTTGCTGCGGTTGTTGATGGGGACGAGCAGCAGGACCGACATGAGGACGCTGACGACCAGCAGCCCGCCCGCCGTGACGACGAGGGCGGAGCCAGGCTCGCCCCAGGTGACGACGGCCCAGACCGTGGCGAGGCCGAGTGAGGTGAAGTACCAGAAGGGCATCACGGCGCCGAGCAGGCGGGCTCCGTGGGAGCGGCCGAGCTGGCCGTTGTCGCCGGGGAGGGCGTTCATGATCGCGTTGACGAAGACGGCGACGCAGAACTCCACCCCCACCATCACGCCGACGACCACCGTGGTGAAGACCTGAAGTGCGTGGAGCATGACGATCCTCCAGAACCAGAAATCTAGCACTGATAGCTGACGTGTCGACGCTAGCGTAACTGCCGCTCGCTTGTCTAGCGGTGCTAGGGTTCGGAGCATGTCGGTACAGGAACGCAAGGAGCGCGAACGGGCGGACCGCGAGCGCCTCATCGTGGCGACCGCCCGGGAACTCGCCGAGCAGCAGGGCTGGGACGCGGTCACCACCCGTCGGCTCGCCGAGCGCATCGAGTACAGCCAGCCCGTCCTCTACAGCCACTTCCGCGGTAAACGGGAGATCATCGGCGCCGTCGCCCTCGAAGGCGCAGCCGAGCTGGCCGCGTCGCTCAGGGCGGCGACCGGCGCGGAGCGGGACCCGCGCGGCCGGGTCACCGCCCTGGCCCGCGCGTACCTCGTCTTCGCCGCCCGGAACCCGGCGGTCTACGACGCGATCTTCCAGCTCGACGGCGGCCTGGCGTTCGCCCGGAAGGACACCCCCGAACCCCTTCAGGACGCCTTCGCCGCCCTGCTGGAGTCCCTCGGGGAGGTCTCCGGCGATGGCGTCCACCCGGCACTGTTCACCGAGGTGTTCTGGGCGTCCCTGCACGGGCTGGCCACCCTGGCCCGGTCCGGCCGGCTGCCCCCGGGCGACGCCGAGGCCCGCACGGAACTCCTGGTGGACCGGCTCGCCGTCCTGTGACGGGGACGGGGTGGCCTGCCGGTCGGCCGACCGCCTCGCCACCCCGTCCGGCACACGACGCACCGCCCCCGTCCCGCTCGTTGGCCCTGGACGTCAGCTCGCCGGGCAGCGTGTTCGCCGCCTCCTAGGCGTGTACCGGTGTCGCACTTCGAAACGGGCACCCCCTGCGGAACGCTCCGGCGGGTCCGGGGCGCCCCCGTCGCGCATGAATCCACCGGTCCAGCTGGTCAACGCGTGATAGTTCCCGAAGCGCGGCAGGCAGATCTCGGACTAGCTGTCGAGGGGCCCCGGTCGCCGTTCTCGGCGTGGCGGACACCGGCATCACGGAGGGCCCGGTAGATGCCCTCCGCGCTCACCGGCGGGATGCAACAGATGCCTGTGCCGGGCAGGCGGCGACTGCCGAGGCTTGCCGAGCCCACGGCCACACCACGCAGAAGCACGGTCGATCCAGCCTGCCGGTGATCCCCACGCGACCGCCCGGCGGAAGCCGCCGACGGGGACGCGGACGGCCTTGCAGCGGTGGCCTTCACGTAGGCCCCGGCGCCGGAAGACAGCCGCGACGGGGTGACCGCGCCGCCCGGTGCCACGGTCCGCCGGCTGACGCGAGGACCCCACGCCGCCCTGGCAGCCGCTACGCCCCGCGAACGTCGAGCGAGGCCGGGCAAGCCCCCAACCCGCCCCCGCTCACCCCTCCGGCAACCCGTCCAGGAATGGCTGGACCGCGGCCTGCCAGGCGCCCGGCTGGTCGTAGTGGACGAGGTGGCCGGCGTCGGTGACCTCGGCGTACTGGCCCTGGGGCAGGACGCGGACCATTTCCTGGGCCTCGGCGCGGCCGAGGGCGCCGTCGAGGCCGCGGACGACGAGGGTGGGGCAGGTGACCTGGGCGAGTTCGTCCCAGTGGGCGTCGTGGACCCAGGTCTCGCGGGTGCGGAGCATCTGGGCCGGGGAGAAGACGGGGCGCCAGCCGTCCTCGTGCTCGGTCATGACCTCGGCGTAGAACTCGCCGCGGGCGGCGCTCGGGCGTTCGACCCAGGGGTCGTCCTCGCCGAACCACTTGCGGACGTCGCCGAGGGTGGCGAAGGGGGTGGGCCAGGCGTCGAACCACTGCTCCCATTCGCGCTGCGAGGCGGCGCCGAGCGCGGAGGCGCGCATGTCGCAGATGACGAGGCCGCGCACGAGGTCGGGCCGGGCGGCGGCGAGCTGCCAGGCGGTGAGGGCGCCCATGGCGTGGCCGACGAGGACGGCGGGGCCGAGGCCGAGCTGTTCGATGGCGGCGACGGCGTCGGCGACGTAGGTCTCGCGGGTGTAGGGCGCGTCGGTGGGTTTGGCGCTCCGGCCGTGGCCGCGCTGGTCGAGGGCGACGGCCCGGTGGCGTTCGGCGAGCCAGCGGGCGGTTGCGGCCCAGTGCGAGGCGCGGCCCATCAGGCCGTGCAGTAACAGCACCCCCGGTGCGCGTCCGGTCTCGCCCGCCGCGTCACCGGCCTTGGGCGGGTCGGCGAACTCCCAGGCGGCTAGGGGTACGCCCCCGGAACCGGTCACTTCGATGCGCCGCACCATGCTCTGGCACCCCCACAGTCTCTGGCTCGCCCGATCCGTGTCCTGTTTCTCGATCACGGTCGCGCCCTCCGCCTCACGTTACCGAACAAGCATTCGACTCCGCTTCCTCCTGCGGGCTACACCCCACTTTCGAGTGACACCCGTCAAGGGTTGCCGCCCGCCCCCGAGGGGAGATCTTCAGCGGGAGGCGGACCGCTCGGGGAAACCGGTCCGACGGGAGTGATCCTGGGAGCTCGGGGCTCCGGATCACGACAGGGGAGGACAGGCCCCGGCGCCGATGGGCGCCGGGGCCTCGTACTGCGCGCGGGCGGGAAGGCCGACGCGGTGGTGGGGCGGACGGGGCCCGGTGTGGGGCCCGTGAAGGATCGGCGCACGGTCCGCCCCCTCCCCAGGCACCCCGGGCGGCGCCGCGCGGGCAGGCGGAGCCGGGCACCCAGGACGGTCAAGAGTTTTCACGTCATATGCCTGACAACAGCCTTGCACGAGCCACCCGCCGCGCGCTGCCGTTCCGCACACAGAATCTTCAACTCCCGGTCAAGCCGCGACCCGTGCGCCCGCGCCGCCCCACCGGCACGGGCAGCCCCACCGGCGCGGGCGGACGCCCGGAACGCGAAAGGGCCGGGACGCCCCCCGGAGGGGACGCCCCGGCCCACGGTGGGCCGCCTGCGGCAGCCGGTCAGCGCTTGGCGACGAATACGTGCGAGGCGGTCTCGCTGTTCAGCTCGGCCGCCTCACCGCTGGAGCCGACGAGGACGCCGCCGGCCGACTCGGTGACGCTGACCACCGAGCCGGGCTGCACGCCCGCCCGCCGCAGCGTGTACATGAGCTGGGCGTCGGTCTGGATGGGCTCGCCGATCCGGCGGACGACGGCGGTCTTGCCCTCGCTGCCGGGGTCGAGGTCGGCCAGCGAGACCATGCCCTCGTCGAGGAACGGGTCGGCGCCCGCCTCCTCGCCCAGCTCCTCCAGGCCCGGGATGGGGTTGCCGTACGGGGACTCGGTGGGGTGGCGGAGCAGGTCGAGGACGCGGCGTTCGACCGCCTCGCTCATGACGTGCTCCCAGCGGCACGCCTCGGCGTGCACCTGTTCCCACTCCAGGCCGATCACGTCGACCAGCAGGCACTCGGCCAGCCGGTGCTTGCGCATGACCCGGGTGGCCAGGCGCCGGCCTTCCTCGGTCAGTTCCAGGTGGCGGTCGCTGGCGACGGCCACCAGGCCGTCCCGCTCCATCCGGGCGACCGTCTGGCTGACCGTGGGCCCGCTCTGGTCCAGGCGTTCCGCGATCCGGGCGCGCATGGGGACCACGCCTTCTTCCTCAAGTTCGAGGATGGTGCGGAGGTACATCTCCGTGGTGTCGATCAGTCCGGACATTCGTGCCCCTCAGATGCTGTCGTGCGCTGGCCCTGACCTCAATTCTGACGCATCGGCCCGGGAACCGTGCCGGGCCGCTCGCGAGGGCGTCCGCAGGAGCCCGGCGGGCCGGGTCGCGCGCCCTCCCCGCACGCCCCGCGAGCCCCTGGGGCACCTTGACAGTGCGCTGGTCCAGACCGCACCGTGAGGCGCGTCGCGGTCCGGACCAAGGTGCCGGCCGCCCCGCCGTACGCCCCGTGCCGCTCACCGAAAGGCCACCGCCGATGACCTCCACCCCCGGCACGACGACCGCGACCCCCGCCGCCTCGCCGGGCGGTCTCGCCACCGGCTTCCTGGACGCGGCGATGGCGCTGCTGGCCCGGGTCCGGGAGGAGGAGGCCGGGTCGATCGCGGCGGCGGGCACGCTGCTCGCCGACACGGCTGCCTCGGGCGGGCGGCTCTTCGCCTTCGGCGCGGGCCACTCCTCGCTCCCGGCCCAGGACCTGGTCTACCGCGCGGGCGGTCTCGCCCTGATGAACCTGCTGGCCGGTCCGGGCCTGGTCGGTGTCGACGTGCGCCCCGCGACGCTCGGCTCGGCGCTGGAGCGGGTCGAGGGGTACGCGACGGCGGTGCTGGACAGTTCGCCGCTGCGGGCCGGGGACGCGCTGGTGATCATCTCCCTGTCGGGCCGCAACGCGCTGCCGGTGGAGATGGCGCAGGCGGCCCGGGCGCGCGGGGTCCGGGTGATCGGGGTGACCTCGGTGGCGTACGCGGAGGGGACGACGGCGCGTAATCCCTCGGGGACGTTCCTGAAGGACCACTGCGACGTGGTGCTGGACAACAAGATCGCGGTGGGGGACGCGGAGCTGTCGGTGGAGGGGATCGGGGCGCCGTTCGCGCCCGCGTCGACCGTGGTGACCAGTGCCGTCCTGCAGGCGGTGATGGCGAGCGCGGCGGGGGCGCTGCTGGAGCGCGGGGTGGAGCCGCCGATGCTCCGCTCGGGCAACGTCGACGGCGGCCACGCCTGGAACGCCGAGGTCTTCGCCACCTACCGCGACCGGATCTACTACCAGCACTGAGTGGCGCGTGCCCCCGGGGGCGGTGTCTTCGTCACGACGAAGGCGCCGCCCCCGGTGCGTGTGTCAGCGGCGGTTCGTCAGGTCCAGGAGCGGGGCGATGTGGGCGGCGACGGATTCGGCGTGGGCGAGGTCGGCGCGTTCGAAGGGGGTGCGGGAGCCGACGCGGAGGAAGGTGAGGACGCCCAGGGTGCGGCCGCGGCTGCGCAGGACGGTGCAGAGGGCGTGCCGGGTGGACTCGGGCCAGAGGTGGGCGTCGGCCCAGGCGCGGGCGGCCTCCTCGCCGCCGGGCCGGTCGGGGGCGATGGCGCCGGGTCCGGTGCCGGCGGCGGCGCGCAGGGTGCCGCCGCGTTCGGCGCACTGGAGGGCGGGGTGGCCCTCGGGGTAGCGGGCGGGCATGCCGGCGGGGGCGCCGTTGAGGGGCTGGCCCGGTTCGCCGGAGGGGCTGGCGGCGGTGCGCAGCAGGCGGGTGGGGCTGCCGGGGGCCACGGTGTCGAGGAGGGCGTGGTCGGCGAAGCCGGCGAGGGCGAAGTCGAGGTGGGCGACGGCGCCCTCGGCGGGGTCCTCGCACTCGGTGGCGACGCGGGCGGCCCGGTGGAGCTGGTGGGAGCGGAAGCGCAGGCGGGCGTTCTCCTGCTCGGTCTGTTTGGCCTCGGTGAGGTCCTGGAAGAGCCAGCCGACGCCGAGCGGGACGGGTTCCTGGGCGAGCGGTGAGGCGAGGCGGACGAAGCCGCACCGCCAGCAGCGGCGTTGTTCGCCCTCGTCGGTGCGGACGGTGACCCAGAGTTCGACGGGGGCGGTGGGGGTGCCGTCGGCGAGGACGTGGGTGAGGGCGGATTCGAGTTCTTCGACGCCCTGGAGGACGAGGTCGCCGAGGGGGCGGCCGAGCGCGGTGGAGCGGCTGGTGCCCAGGGCGTAGGCGGCGTGGGCGTTGAGGACGGCGAGGCGCAGGTCGGCGTCGACGAGGACGACGCCCCAGGCGGCGTCCTCGAAGAGGGCTTCGCTGAGCGCGATGGAGCGTTCGAGGTCGATCTGGGTGTGGACCTCGCTGAAGGCGCAGTAGATCCCGGCGGGTTCGCCGTCGGGGCCGCGGACGGCGGAGGTCTGGGCGCGGACCAGGACGCGGCGGCCGTCGCGGGTGAGGAGGGCGACGTCGTGGACCTCGCGGCCGCGTTCGGCGGTGACGCCGAAGAGGCGGTGTTCGACGTCGGCGGCGTCGCCGGGGCGGACGGCCCAGCCGGCGAGGCCGCGGCGGCCGACGGCTTCGGCGGCGCTCCAGCCGAGGACGCGTTCGGCCTCGCGGTTCCAGTGGGTGAGGACGTGGTCGGCGTCGAAGGCGCAGAGCGCGGCGTCCATGCCGTCGAGGAGGGCGGCGAGGAGGTCGCCGCCGTCGGGGCCCGGGTCCTCGGGGCCGAGCGCGTCGGTGGTTCCGCTGTGCCCGTAAGCACTCATCGGGCGCCCCCCATGGGCCGATTGCACACGATGTCCCGCATGTTGTCGCGCATGCCGTCCCGCACGTGGTCGAGCCTGTCCGCCCGCGGGCGTGGCCGCCGCACGGGATCTTGCACGTGCCGCTGCACGTACCGGCATTCAACTCGACTGTGGCGCGGCCCACACGGGGTTCGCGGAAATCGCCGGGGTCGGACGGGTGCGGATATCCGGTTGAACACGATCGGCGGGCTTCCTAGGCTGGTGGTACACGAGAAGGGAGGTGGTTCGGCAGATGTACACATACCGGACGCGTGAGGTGACTGCGGGCTAGCGGCCCGTTGTCGCGTCTCCCCGGCTTCGGCCGGGTCAAGCGTGGCGCCGGTCCGGTGCGGGGTTCCGCTCCGCACAGCCGGCCAATCCCGAGCAGTCACCCGGCCCGCGAGCCGCCGGTACGTCCGGCCGGCTCCCCCGCGAGGGGGAACCAGGTTCGCGGGCCGTCTGCGTGTCCGCACGCGGGTACGCGGTCAGGGTGCGAGCCGTTCGACGCGCCAGTCCTCGCCGTCGCCGGACCGGACGTACCGCAGCCGGTCGTGGAGGCGGTTCTCGCGGCCCTGCCAGAACTCGACGGTGCGCGGGGTGACGCGGTAGCCGCCCCAGTGCGGCGGTACGGGCACCTGATCGCCCTCGGGGTGGCGGGCGGCCAGCTCGGCGTAGGCGCGGTCGAGGGTGGCGCGGTCGGGGACGACGGCGGACTGGTCGGAGGCCCAGGCGCCGACCTGGGAGCCGTGCGGGCGGGTGCGGAAGTAGGCGGCGGTCTCCTCGCGGGGGACCTGGGCGGCGGTGCCGGTGACGCGGACCTGGCGGGCCAGCGGGTGCCAGGGGAAGAGGAGCGCGACCTGCGGGTTCTCGGCCAGTTGGGTGCCCTTGCGGGAGTGGTGGTTGGTGTAGAAGACGAAGCCGCGCCGGTCGTACTGCTTGAGCAGGACGGTGCGGCTGTCGGGGGCGGCGTCGGCGCCGGCGGTGGAGACGATCATGGCGTTGGGTTCGTAGAGGCCGTCGCGGGCGGCCTCGGCGAACCAGTGGGCGAACTGCTCCATGGGGTCGGCGGCGAGCGCGCTCACGTCGAGGCCGTCCCTGCGGTACTGCTTGCGCATCGCGGCGGGGTTGAGTGATTCGGACGCGGCCCGCACGGGGCCGCCCTCTGCGTCGGTCACGCCGCCATCCTGCCGCACGGCGCGGGGGGCGCGCCCGGACCCGGCCCGTCGCCCACTTCGTACCCCTTTGTCCCGAGTGGCGCGAGGGCGCGAGTACCGCGATCGTGGCACTCAGTGCCACAGGACTCCCCAAAGGTGGCACTCAGGGGTATCGTCCGTGTTTCCCGGAGGGGCGGGCCGCACCCTGCCCCCGGGCGCCCCGTCTGCTTGTACGCAATCGAAGGAGCCGCCTGATGTCCGACTTCGTACCCGGTCTCGAAGGGGTCGTCGCGTTCGAAACGGAGATCGCCGAACCGGACAAGGAGGGCGGCGCGCTCCGCTACCGGGGCGTCGACATCGAGGATCTGGTGGGCCACGTCTCCTTCGGGAACGTCTGGGGCCTGCTGGTCGACGGCGCGTTCAACCCGGGGCTGCCGCCCGCCGAGCCCTTCCCCATCCCGGTCCACTCCGGTGACGTCCGTGTCGACGTGCAGTCGGCGCTCGCCATGCTCGCCCCCGCCTGGGGCCTGCGCCCGCTGCTCGACATCGACGAGAAGCAGGCCCGCGACGACCTGGCCCGGGCCGCCGTGATGGCGCTCTCCTACGTGGCGCAGTCGGCGCGCGGCCAGGCCCTGCCGATGGTGCCGCAGCGCGAGATCGACAAGGCCGAGTCGGTCGTCGAGCGGTTCATGATCCGCTGGCGCGGCGAGCCGGACCCGCGCCACGTCAAGGCCGTCGACGCCTACTGGACCTCGGCGGCCGAGCACGGCATGAACGCCTCCACCTTCACCGCCCGCGTCATCGCCTCCACCGGCGCGGACGTGGCCGCCGCCCTCTCCGGCGCGGTCGGCGCGATGTCGGGTCCGCTGCACGGCGGGGCGCCCTCGCGGGTGCTCGGCATGATCGAGGAGATCGAGCGGACCGGTGACGCCCGCGCCTGGGTGCGCCAGGCCCTCGACAAGGGCGAGCGGCTGATGGGCTTCGGCCACCGCGTCTACCGGGCCGAGGACCCGCGCGCCCGCGTCCTGCGCCGCACCGCCAAGGAACTGGCGGCCCCGCGCTACGAGGTGGCGGCCGCGCTGGAGCAGGCCGCGCTGGAGGAGCTGCACGCGCGCCGCCCGGACCGTGTCCTCGCCACCAACGTGGAGTTCTGGGCCGCGATCCTGCTGGACTTCGCCGAGGTCCCCGCGCCCATGTTCACCTCGATGTTCACCTGTGCCCGCACCGCCGGCTGGTCGGCGCACATCCTGGAGCAGAAGCGCACCGGCCGCCTGGTCCGCCCCTCCGCCCGGTACACGGGCCCGGCCTCGCGCTCCCCGCAGGCCATCGAGGGGTACGACCAGATCCCCGGCCTGGCGGGCTGACGGCAGGCGTACGTCCGCACGGGAACGGGCCCGGCCGTCGAGGGGGCGGCCGGGCCCGTCGCCGTGTCCGGGGTCAGAAGCGGTCGGGGGCGCGCTCGGGGAGCGGGGAGCCCGGGAGGGTGTCGGGCCGCTGGTTCTCGCGTGCCCCGGCGTTGGACTCGGGCGTCGCCCGGCAGGTGACGTCCTCGGCGGGGAGCTTTCCGGTCAGCAGGTACCGCTCGACGGCGCCGTCGGTACAGGCGTTGCCGCTCGGGTAGACGCCGTGGCCCTCGCCGCCGGCGACGGTGACCATCTTCGAGCCCTTGAGCGCGGAGTGCAGGGCCTGGCCGCTGGGCAGCGGGGTCTGCGAGTCCCACTCGTTCTGCACGACGAGGGAGCGGACGTGGTTGCGGACCTTCGTGGCCGGTTCGGCGGACTCGCCCCAGAAGGCGCAGGGCTTCACGGAGGAGGCGAAGTCGCCGTAGAGCGGGTAGCGGCCCTTGTCCTCGATCGCCTCGCGCCGGTAGGTCTCCGGGTCGCGGGGCCAGGCGGCGGTGTTGTCGCCGCAGATCACGGCGAAGGCGCTCGCCGTCATGTTGTCCTCGGCCGTACGCCCCTGCCCGGTGAGCGCGGCGAGCTTCTTCGCGGAGGCGGGCTCGCCCTCGGCGGCCTTCTTCAGCTCGACGACGACCTCGGTGGCGTAGGCGGGGCTGAAGAAGGCGGCGCGCATGCCGCCGCGGATGGTGTCGCCGTCGAGCGGCTGCCCGTCGAGCACGACGGGCTCCTCGTCGGCGCGGGCGACCAGCTCCCAGAAGGTCCGGTCGACCTCCTTGGGGGTGGTACCGAGGTCGTAGGTGTCGGAGCGCGCGGCGGCCCACTCGGTCCACCGGTCGAAGGCCGGTTCGGCGCCCCAGGCCCACCACTGGACCATGCCCCGCCAGGTGAGCGCCGGGTCGACGGCGCTGTCCAGCACGAACCGGTCGGCCCGCCGCGGGAAGAGCTGGGTGTAGACGGCGCCCAGGTAGGTGCCGTACGAGTAGCCGACGTAGGAGAGTTTCTTCTCGCCCAGGACCGCGCGGAGCAGGTCCATGTCGCGGGCGGTGTTGCGGGTGGTCAGGTGCGGGAGAACGTCCCCCGCCTTCTTCTCGCACTTGTCGGCGAAGCCGCGCGCCCAGGCGACGTCCTTCTCGAAGCTCTCCTCCTTGTAGGGCCGCAGCCAGTTCTCCTCCTCGGGGGTGAGGCCGCAGGAGACGGGGCTGCTCTCGCCGACGCCGCGCGGGTCGAAGCCGATGAGGTCGTACGTGGCGAGGGCGGCCTCGGGGAGCATCTCCCGCATGCCCAGCGGCATGGAGAGGCCGGGACCGCCGGGGCCGCCCGGGTTGGAGAGCAGGACGCCGTGGCGCTTGCCGGGGTCGGTGCTCCTGATCCGCGATATCGCCAGGTCGAGCTGTCTGCCCTCGGGGGCGCGGTAGTCCAGCGGGACCTTGAGGGTGGCGCACTGGAACTCGGCGGGGGCGTCGGCCTCGCACCGTTTCCAGCGGGGTTTCTGCTGGACGTACCGGTCGAGTCCGCGCTCGGCGGCCGTGGGGGCGGTGGCCGGCCCGGGGGCGGCGGCGGCCTGGGGTGCGGCGAGGAGCGGGGCCAGCAGGGCGGTGACGCCGGCGGCCAGCACGGGCGGGAGACCTCTTCTGCGCACGTCTTCGTTCCTTCCGGTCGCGTGGTCGGACAGGAGGGATCATTCAGCGGGCGCGGGGCGGGGGGAATCGGCCGTGCGGCCTCAACTCCCGTCCTTCTCAAGAGTGATGAGGTGGCCGGGGGTGGTTCTGCGGGCGTAGGGGATCAGCCCAGGGCCCCGTCCAGGACCCGGGTCCACTGGGTGACGACCTTGCGGCGGCGGGCCGTGTCGTCGGTGAGGAGGTTGGCGAGGCCGAGGCCGCGGGCCATGTCGAGGAGGCCCTGGACGAGTTCGCGGACGCCGGGGCGGGACTCGTCGGCGCCGAGGAGGGCGACGGCGATGTGGTGGGTCTCGCGGCCGACCCGCGCCTCCAGTTCGGTGACGCGGGCGCCCAGTTGGGGTTCGTCACAGGCGGCGACCCAGAGGTGGAGGGCGGCGCGGAAGAGGTCGCCGGTGTAGAGGTCGACGAGGGCTTCGACGGCCTGGGCGCGGCCTTCGGGGGCGAGGGCGCGCAGGGCGGTGGAGCGTTCCTCGGCGACGTACTCGACGGCGGCGGTGAACAGGTCCTCGCGGGTGGGGAAGTGGTGCTGGGCGGCGCCCCGGGAGACTCCGGCGCGTTCGGCGACGACGGAGACGGTGGAGCCGGCCCAGCCGCGCTCGGCGAGGCACGCGACGGCGGCGGCGAGCAGCCGCTGCCGGGTGGCGCGGCTGCGGTCCTGCTTGGGGGAGGTCACCACACCCATGCGGCATCCCGTCGTTCGAGGAAGGCGGTCATCCCTTCGCGGGCGTCGGCGGAGGCGAAGAGGCGCGCCGAGCGCTCCACCAGGTCGTCTGCGTCCCGGTCGAAGGCTTTCAGCACTGTAGCGGTGACCAGGCGCTTGGACTCCGCGAGGCCCTGCGGGGAGCCGCGCCGCAGTCCGTCGAGGACGGGGTCGAGAGCGGTGTCGACGTCCTCCCCGGTGAGGGTGAGCAGCCCGATCCGGGCGGCCTCCTCGGGCCCGAACTTCTCGCCGGTGAGAAAGTAGCGGGCGGCGGCCGCCCGGTCGAGGCGCGGGAGCAGCGGCAGGGAGATGACGGCGGGGGCGACGCCGATGCGGGCCTCGGTGAGGGCGAAGGTGGCGCCGGGCCCGCCGGCGCTGATGTCGCAGGAGGCGAGCAGTCCGAGGCCGCCCGCGCGGACGTGCCCGGTGACGCGGGCGACGACGGGCTTGTCGAGCGCGACGATCCGCCGCATGAGGGCGACCAGCGCGTGCGGGTCGGGCGGGTCGCGCAGGTCGGCCCCGGCGCAGAAGGTCGTCCCGGTGTGGGTGAGCCGCACGGCCCGTACGTCCGGGTCGGCCCTGGCCCGCTCCAGCGCCGCGTCGAGTTCGGCGACGAGGGCGTCCGAGAGGGCGTTGCGCTGCTCGGGCCGGTCCAGGGTGAGGGTGCGGATGCCCCGCTGGTCGCTCTGGAGGACGTACGCCATGGTCGGGCCTCTCGGGTGGGGTCGGGATGTGGGGGCGGGGTGTGGGGGCGGGGTGCTGCGGGCACCCCGCCCCGGGGACGACGGGTCGGCGGGCGGCTCAGTAGGACTTGGGGAGGCCGAGGCTGCTGTGGGAGACGAAGTTGAGGATCATCTCGCGGCTGACGGGGGCGATGCGGGCGACGCGGGCGCCGGTGATGAGGCGGGCCAGGCCGTACTCGCGGGTGAGGCCGTTGCCGCCGAGGGTGTGCACGGCCTGGTCGACGGCGCGGACGCAGGCTTCCCCGGCGGCGTACTTGGCCATGTTGGCGGCCTCCCCGGCGCCGAAGTCGTCGCCCGCGTCGTAGAGGGCGGCGGCGCGCTGCATCATCAGCTTGGCCAGTTCCAGCTCTATGTGGGCCTGGGCGAGGGGGTGGGCGATGGCCTGGTGGGAGCCGATGGGGGCCTTCCAGACGGTGCGTTCCTTGGCGTAGGTGACGGCCTTGGCCAGCGCGTAGCGGCCCATGCCGAGGGCGAAGGCGGCGGTCATGACGCGTTCGGGGTTGAGTCCGGCGAAGAGCTGGAGGAGCCCGGCGTCCTCGTCGCCGACGAGCCGGTCGGCGGGGAGGCGTACGTCGTCCAGGGTGAGTTCGAACTGCTTCTCGGCGGCGTCGATCTCCATCTCGATGTGGCGGCGCCCGAAGCCGGGGGCGTCGCGGTCGACGATGAAGAGGCAGGGCTTGAGGCGGCCGGTGCGGGCGTCCTCGGTGCGGCCGACGATGAGGGTGGCGTCGGCGATGTCGACGCCGGAGACGAAGACCTTGCGGCCGTTGAGGACCCACTCGTCGCCGTCGCGGCGGGCGGTGGTGGTGATGCGGTGGGAGTTGGAGCCGGCGTCGGGCTCGGTGATGCCGAAGGCCATGGTGAGGGAGGCGTCGGCGAGCCCCGGCAGCCAGCGGCGCTTCTGCTCCTCGGTGCCGAACCGGGCGATGACCGTGCCGCAGATCGCGGGCGACACGATCATCATCAGCTGCGGGCACCCGGCGGCGCCCATCTCCTCCAGGACGAGGGAGAGTTCGGTGATGCCGCCGCCTCCGCCGCCGTACTCCTCGGGCAGGTTGACGCCGAGGTAGCCGAGTTTCCCGGCCTCCGCCCAGACGGCGGTGGGGTCGGCGTCGGGGCCGTGCTTGGCGCCGAGGGCGGCGACGGCGGCGCGCAGGTCGCGCAGTTCCTCGGACTCGATCAGGGTGGTGGCGGTGGTGGTCACGCGGTTTCCTCCTGGACGACGGCGAGCAGGGCACCGACCTCGACCTGACGGCCGGGGTGGGCGTGGAGCGCGGTGAGGGTGCCGGAGGCGGGGGCGAGGATGCGGTGTTCCATCTTCATCGCCTCCAGCCAGACGAGGGGCTGGCCCTCGGTGACGGCGCTGCCTTCGGCGAGGCCGTCGGCGACGCGGACGACGGTCCCGGGCATCGGCGCGAGCAGCGAGCCGGGCGCCTGCCGGGCGGTGGTGTCGGGGTGCCGGGAGACGGGCGCGAGGCTCAGGCCGCCGTGCGGCCCGTCGACGTGGACGCGCCCGCCGGCCCGGCCGACCTCGTACCGCCGCTCGACCCCGCCCACCTCACCGGTGTCGGCGAGGACGACGGCGTCCGGGGTGACGGAGACGACGCGCGGGCCGCCCTCGCCGGGCAGGGTCCAGCCGTTCCGCCCCGGCCGGTAGCGGATCTCGTACTCCGTCCCGTCGTCGGCCCGGTAGCGGCGTACGGGGTCCTCGGAGCGGAGGTTGCGCCAGGCTCCGGCGCCGAGGCGGGAGCGCGCGGCGGTGTGGGCGGCGTCGGCGAGGGCGGCGGCGACGGCGGCGTGGCGGCCGTCGCCGGCCGGGCGGGTGAGGGTGTCGAGGTGGCGGGTGTAGAAGGCGGTGTCGAGTCCGGCGAGGGTGCGGAAGCCGGGGTGTTCCAGGGAGCGGACGAGGAGTTCGCGGTTGGTGGCGGGCCCGTGCAGCCGGGCCCGGGTGAGGGCGGCGGCCAGGCGGCGGATCGCGGCCTCGCGGGTGGGGCCCCAGGCGATGACCTTGGCGAGCATCGCGTCGTAGTGGACGCCGACGGTGTCCCCGGCCTCGTAGCCGGAGTCGAGGCGCAGGGCCGCCGGTTGGCCGCCGGGCAGGTGGGCGCGGTCGGCGCCGGGGACGTCGAGGCGGTGGACGGTGCCGGTCTGCGGGGCCCAGCCGGCGGCCGGGTCCTCGGCGTACAGGCGGGCCTCGACGGCGTGGCCGTGCGGCGGGGGCGGTTCGGCGGGCAGCGCCTCGCCCTCGGCGACGGCGAGCTGGAGGGCCACCAGGTCGACGCCGTGGACGGCTTCGGTGACGGGGTGTTCGACCTGGAGGCGGGTGTTCATCTCCAGGAAGTACGCCTGCCCGTCGGCGACGAGGAACTCGACGGTGCCGGCGCCGGTGTAGCCGATGGCGCGGGCGGCGGCGGTGGCGGCCTCGTGCAGCCGCTCGCGCAGGGCGTCGGGCAGGCCGGGCGCGGGGGCTTCCTCGATCACCTTCTGGTGGCGGCGCTGGAGGGAGCAGTCGCGGGTGCCGAGCGCCCAGACGGTGCCGTGCCGGTCGCCGAGGATCTGCACCTCGACGTGGCGGCCCGAGGGCAGGTAGGGCTCGACGAAGACCTCGCCGTCGCCGAAGGCGGAGAGCGCTTCGGCGGCGGCCGCCTCCAGGGCGGCGGGCAGCTCGTCCAGGGCCTCGACGACGCGCATCCCGCGTCCGCCGCCGCCGGCCGCCGCCTTGACGAGGACGGGCAGGCCGGCCTCGGTGACGGCGCCGGGGTCGAGCGGCCCGAGGAGCGGCACTCCGGCGTCGGCCATGAGTTTCTTGGCGCGGGTCTTGGAGGCCATCGCCTCGATCGCCTCGGGGTCCGGCCCGATCCAGGTGAGCCCGGCGTCCTGGACGGCGCGGGCGAAGCCGGCGTTCTCGGAGAGGAAGCCGTACCCGGGGTGGACGGCGTCGGCCCCGGCGGCGCGGGCGGCGGCGACCACGAGATCGGCGCGCAGGTAGGTGTCGGCCGGGCTGTCGCCGGGGAGCCGGACGGCGGCGTCGGCCTCGCGGACGTGGGCGGCGGTGGCGTCGGGGTCGGCGTAGACGGCGACGGTGGCGAGGCCCAGGTGGTGGCAGGTGCGCAGGACGCGGCGGGCTATCTCGCCCCGGTTGGCGACGAGGACGCGCGTCAGAGGGGTGGTGGTCATGGTGGAGGTCCTCACATCCGGAAGACGCCGAAGCCGCCACGGGCGCCCTCGACGGGGGCGGTGTGGACGGCGGACAGGCACAGGCCGAGCACGGTGCGGGTGTCGCGGGGGTCGATGACGCCGTCGTCGTAGAGGCGCCCGGAGAGGAACATCGGCAGCGACTCGGCCTCGATCTGCTGCTCGACCATGGCGCGCAGCCCGGCGTCCGCCTCGTCGTCGTAGGGGCGGCCCTTGGCGGCGGCCGACTGGCGGGCGACGATCGACAGGACCCCGGCGAGCTGCTGCGGGCCCATGACGGCGGACTTGGCGCTGGGCCAGGCGAAGAGGAACCGAGGTTCGTAGGCGCGGCCGCACATGCCGTAGTGCCCGGCGCCGTACGAGGCGCCCATCAGCACGCTCAGGTGCGGGACGCGGGAGTTGGAGACCGCGTTGATCATCATGGCGCCGTGTTTGATGATGCCGCCCTGCTCGTACTCCTTGCCGACCATGTAGCCGGTGGTGTTGTGGAGGAAGAGCAGCGGGATGTCACGCTGGTTGGCGAGCTGGATGAACTGGGCGGCCTTCTGCGACTCCTCGCTGAACAGCACGCCCTGCGCGTTGGCGAGGATGCCGACCGGGTAGCCGTGGAGCCGGGCCCAGCCGGTGACGAGGCTCGGCCCGTACAGCGGCTTGAACGCGTCGAAGTCCGAGCCGTCGACGAGGCGCGCGATGACCTCGTGCGGGTCGAAGGGCGTCTTCAGGTCCTCGGGGACGATGCCGAGCAGTTCCTCCGGGTCGTACTTCGGCTCCTCGGCGGGGGCCGGATCGGGGTGCGCCTTGCGCCAGTTGAGGCGGGCGACGACGCGGCGAGCGCGGAGCAGCGCCTCCGGCTCGTCCTCGGCGAGGTGGTCGGCGAGGCCGGAGACGCGGGCGTGCATCTCGGCGCCGCCCAGCGACTCGTCGTCGCTCTCCTCCCCCGTCGCCATCTTGACCAGCGGCGGCCCGCCGAGGAACACCTTGGAGCGCTCCTTGACCATGATCACGTGGTCGGACATGCCGGGGATGTACGCGCCCCCGGCCGTGGAGTTGCCGAAGACCACGGCCACGGTGGGGATTCCGGCGGCGGAGAGCCGGGTGAGGTCGCGGAAGAGGGCGCCCCCGGGGATGAAGATCTCCTTCTGGGACGGCAGGTCGGCGCCGCCCGACTCGACGAGGCTGATGCAGGGCAGCCGGTTGGCGAAGGCGATCTCGTTGGCCCGCCGGGCCTTCTTCAGCGTCCACGGGTTGGAGGCGCCGCCGCGCACCGTCGGGTCGTTGGCGGTGATGAGGCACTCCACGCCGCTGACGGTGCCGATGCCGGTGATCAGCGAGGCGCCCACCGCGTACTCGCTCCCCCAGGCGGCGAGGGGCGACAGCTCCAGGAAGGGCGTGTCCTCGTCCAGCAGCAGTTCGACGCGTTCGCGGGCGAGGAGCTTGCCGCGCCCCCGGTGCCGCTCCACGTACTTCTCGCCGCCGCCCGCGAGGGCCTTGGCGTGTTCGGCGTCGAGCGCGTCGATCTTGCCGAGCAGGGCCTCGCGGTGGGCCGCGTACTCGGCCGAAGCGGTGTCCAGCGCGGTGGCGAGGACGGTCACTGGGTTCCTCCGAGGATGCCCCGGCCTTCAGGCCGGGGAGGAATCGGACTCCTGCGGAGCAGGGCAGGGAAAGCCGAATCGCCGTCAGGGCGATTCGGCGTCCGCCACGGCAGCGTCGCGCTCGACCTCCAGCCGGTAGACGATCTCGGAGTTGAGGGACCTTCGGGCGGACCTGGCCTGAGCGGCCAGCCACTCGTGCAGGTCAGCGGGCAGTCGGAGGGTGATGCGCTTCTCTTCATCCATGGCTCCAGAGTAGTGGGCTTCGAGTGGTCGGCCGGTGGTAAAGTGGTGTCATGGCGACACGGGAAAAGGTTTCGGGGGATGCTGGGCACGCCCGGTACACCTACCGACTCCGCGTGTCGTCGACTGCCTGCACGGGCCTGATGGCCGAGTGGGCGCGCTGCCGGTGGGTGTGGAACGAGTGCGTGGCCATGTCCCGCGAGGTCCACACCGCGAACCGCGACGCGGCTGAGAAGGCGACGTGCGGTCCGGCGCGGCTGGACAAGATGCTGACCGAGGCCCGGACCGCGATGTCGTGGCTGCGTGAGGGCGCGTCGGTGCCGCAGCAGCAGACCATCCGCGACTTCGCGAAGTCCCGCGCCAAAGCGTTGAAGGACATCAAGGCGAAGCTTCCGGTACGGCAGCGTGCAGGGATGCCCCGGATCAAGCGCAAGCATGACGCGCTGCCCACGCTGAACTACACGCAGCGCGGATTCCGGCTGAAGGACGGCCGCCTGCACGTCGCGGGCGGCATCGCACTGACGGTCGTCTGGTCCCGCGACCTCCCGGCCCCGCCCACCAGCGTGCGCGTCTACCAAGACAGCCTCGGGCACTGGTACGCGTCGTTCGTCGTCGCCACCGAAGCCCAGCCGCTCCCGGCCACGGGGCGCGTGCTCGGCGTGGACTGGGGCGTCAAGGAGACCGCCACCACCACAAGCGACGCGCACGACCTCCCACACACCGAGCACGGCAAGCGTGCGGCTCAGCGCCTCGCCCGCTACCAGCGGATGATGGCCCGCCGCCGCCCCGCGCGCGGGCAGGCAGCCTCCAAGGGCTACCGCGAAGCGCAGCGGCAGACCGCGAAGGTGCACAAGAAGGTGGCCCGGCAACGCCAGGACGCCGCCCGCAAGTGGGCCAAACGCATCGTGACCGACCACGACGCCATCGCCGTCGAGGGCTTCCGCCCGAAGTTCCTCGCGAAGACCACCATGGCCCGCAAAGCCGCTGACGCGGCGATCGGTGCCACGAAGACGGCCCTGATCGAGATGGGCCGCAAGCACAGACGGGACATCCGTCTCGTGCATCCCGCGCACACCACCATGGACTGCGCGTCGTGCGGAGCGAGAACCAAGCACGCACTTCCTCTTTCGGAACGTACCTACACCTGCACCGCATGCGGAGTCGTATCCCCCAGGGACAAGAACTCCGCCCGCGTGATGCTGGTCCGGGCTGGTCTCAACCCGGCTGGTGCTGATCGTGTAAGAGCTGGCGGACCGCTGGTCCCCAGCCAACGTGAGCCAGGAATCCCCGTCCTTTAGGGCGGGGAGGATGTCAATGCGGTACCTCCTGGCTGAGGACGGCTTCGGGGATGTCGAGGTGGCGGGCGCGCAGCCACTCCCCGACCCCCTTGGCCTGCGGGTCGAACCGGGCCTGCGCGGCGACCCCGTCACCGAGCAGCCCGTCGACATGGAAGTTGACGGCGTACAGCGCGGGCAGCGCGTACCGCGTGACCGCCAAGCCGGCCGTCTCCGGCAGCAGTTCGCGCAGCCGCTCGACGGTCAGCGTGTGCACCAGCCAGCGGTACGCCCGCTCGTCGCGCACCCAGACGCCGATGTTGGCGCTGCCGCCCTTGTCGCCGCTGCGGGCCCCGGCGACGGTGCCGAGCGGCAGGCGGCGGGCCGGGCCGGGCGGCAGCGGCTCCGGCAGCTCCGGTTCCGCGGCCGGGGCGAGGGCACGGGTGCGTTCCGGCTCGGGCACGGTCACGCGCTCCCCGTCCGGCAGCACGGCGGTGTGCGTCACCTGGTCCCGCTCCACCGGAACCGCCTCGAACACCCCGTACGGGGAGCCCTTGCCGGGCGGCGCGGTGAGGTGGAACCCGGGGTACCCGGCGAGCGCCAGCTCCACGGCGGCCCCGCTCACGACCCGCCCCACCTTCTCCGCCTCCGGGTCCCGGACCACCAGCCGCAGCAGCGCGCTGGCGGTCTCCTCGGTGGCGGCGTCCTCGTGGTCGGTACGGGCCAGCTCCCAGCGGACCTCCTTGGGCCCCGCGGCGGCGAGGGCATCCCCCAGCTGCGCCTTGACCAGCTCCGCCTTGGCCTCGATGGCGAGCCCGGTCAGCACGAAGACGACCTCGTTGCGCCACCCGCCGAGCCGGGTCAGCCCGGCCTTGAGGGTGGGCGGCGGGGCCTCACCGCGTACGCCCTCGACGCGGACCCGGTCGGGGCCCTGTTGGCCGAGGCGGACGGTGTCGAGGCGGGCGGTGACGTCCGGGCCCGCGTACCGGGGGCCGCTCGTCTCGTAGAGGAGCTGGGCGGTGGCGGTGCCGACGGTGACGACGCCGCCGGTGCCGGGGTGTTTGGTGAGGACGCTGCTGCCGTCGGCGTGGATCTCGGCGAGCGGGAAGCCGGGGCGGCGCAGGAGGGCCGGGTCGTGGTCGGTGAAGAAGGCGTAGTTGCCGCCGGTGGCCTGGGTGCCGCACTCCAGCAGGTGCCCGGCGACGACGGCCCCGGCGAGCTGGTCGTGGTCGTCCGGGCTCCAGCCGAAGTGGGCGGCGGCGGGCCCGGAGACGAGGGCGGCGTCGGTGACCCGCCCGGTGACGACCACGTCGGCGCCCGCCTCCAGACAGGCGGCGATGCCGAACCCGCCGAGGTAGGCGTTGGCGGTCAGCACCCCCTCGCCCCAGCCGCCGGGCCGGTGCAGCAGATCGTCCCCCTCGACGTGCGCGACCCGCGTGGGCAGGCCGAGCGTCTTCGCCAGCTCCCTGATCCGGTCGGCCAGTCCGGCCGGGTTCAGGCCGCCCGCGTTGGTGACGACGCGCACCCCGCGCTCGTGGGCGAGGCCCAGGCACTGCTCCAGCTGGCGCAGGTGGGTGCGGGCGTAGCCGCGCTCCGGGTCGGCGAGGCGGTCGCGGCCGAGGATGAGGAGGGTGAGTTCGGCGAGGTAGTCGCCGGTCAGCACGTCGAGCGGCCCGTCGGACAGCATCTCGCGCAGCGCGTCGAACCGGTCGCCGTAGAACCCGGAGGCGTTGCCGATCCGCAGCGGCGCCGGGGCGCTCACGCCGCCTCCCCGCGCGGGGCGCGCGGCGTGCCGGGCGGCCCGGCGAACGCCTGCGCCAGGTCCAGCCACCGCTCCGCGTCCGGCCCTTCGGCCCGCACGGCGAGGTCGTCGCGGTGGGCACGGCGGGTGACGAGCAGGCAGAAGTCCAGCGCCGGGCCGGTGACCCGCTGGGGCGCGTCCTCGGGCCCGTACGTCCAGAGCACGCCCCCGTCCGGCGGCGTCAGCTCGATGCGGAACGGGACCTCGGGCGCCGCCGTCCCGTTCATCGCGTAGGCGAAGTCCCTTGTCCGCCAGCCGAGTCGGGCGATGTGGCGGAGCCGGGCGGTGGGCTCGCGGCGTACGCCGAGGGCGTCGGCCACGTCCTGGCCGTGCGCCCAGGTCTCCATCAGCCGGGCCGTCGCCATCGACGGCACACTCATCGGCGGCCCGTACCAGGGCACCCGGGTCCCCGGCCCGACCGCGCGCAGGGCGGCGTCCAGCGCGGCCCGGTCGGCGCGCCACCCGGCGAGCAGTGCGGCGGTCGGCTGCGCGGCCCCGGCCTCGGCGCCCTCGTCCACGAAGGTGAACGGCCGGGCAGCCGCCTCGGCCAGGTGGGCGTCGAAGGCGGCGGGGTCGGTGAGGGCGGTCAGCGCCGCCCGGTCGGTCCAGGCCAGATGGGCGATCTGGTGCGCGACGGCCCACCCTTCGGCAGGCGTCACCGCCTTCCACTCGGCATCACTCAACTCGGCCACCAGCGCGTCGAGTTCCTCACTCTCGGCAGCCAGGTCGTCCAGTACGGGCAGGGGATCGGACACGGCTCGTTCCTCCCGGGCACGGCGGGCAGTGCGGCGTGGTCGGAGCATGGCAGCGCGAGAAGAAACAAGCAAGCGTGCTTGCAGGTTTTTTCGCGGGGCAGCCACGGAGAACAGGCCATTCCGCCCTCCGCGACCACCCCTTGGCCGATTCGGCCGTCGCACCGCCCTGCCCACCCGCACTAGGTTCACTCGGGCTCACCACCGGACCGGCCGACCACCGGACCGGACCCGCGCCCGCACGCGGGTGACCTGTCCGAGCACCACACCGAGGGGGAAACGCACGATGCCGCACACCACACCCACCAGCCGCTTACGCAGAGGTCTCCTCGCCCTCACCGCCGCAGCCGTCTCCACGACCGCCGCCCTGGGCTTCGCCGCCGCACCGGCCGCCGCCGGGACGCCGTCGCCCGGCGTCGCAGCGGGCCAGGCCGAACTGGGCGAGACCTGTACCGCCGCCGACCTCGGCAAGCGCCACGCCTTCGTCAAGAGCGCCGAAGTCGCCCCGGCCATCACCCACTTCAAGGGCTGGTACGTCACCGACGGCTCGCTGGGCTCGCAGACCGTCGAAACCACCACGCAGACCGTCATCGAGGTGTCGGTCGGCCAGAAGACCTCCCTCAACGCCGGTTTCGACGTGGAGGCCCTCAATGAGGCGGGGGCCTCGGTGGGCCTGGAGGTGCAGATGAAGTCGACCTCCACCGGCACCACCGCGAAGAAGATCACCTGGGACTTCCAGAAGCCCGGCTACTACGGCCTCTACCAGGGCACGAAGAAGGTCACCGGGACCTACGGCAGCCTCAACTGCAACCGGGTCGACCTCGGCGACGGCACCTGGGGCCTGCGCTGGGTCGAGGCCGCCGACCGGGGCAGCTACACCACGTACACCACGCTCGAAGAGGGCGCGGTGCGCTGCGAGGACGTGGTGCCGGCCGACAGCATCATGCGCAAGGCGCAGGACCTCCTCGACTGCGACCCGGCCGCCACCGGGCCGCGCCGGGCACCGGCGGCGAAGGAGGCGGCGGCAGCCCTACCGGCGAAGGCCGCCCAGGAGCGGACGGACCGGACGGACCGCACCGCCGGCACCCGGGCGGCGCTCACCTGCGCCGAGGGCTACTACAAGATCGGCACGCCCGACGGGTCCCTCTTCTGGACCGCGCCGCCCCTCCTCCAGGGCGACACCGTCCAGCTGAAGCCCTCCACGATCTTCAGCCTCAACCTGGACCAGTGGCAGATGTGCGACGCGCCCGAGGAGAACGGCATCGTGGAGCGGGTCTTCGTCAACCGCTCCAGCAACAAGTGCCTGGCCGTCGCGGAACCGACCGCCGGCGACGAGGGCGCGCCCCTCGTGCAGACCGACTGCCGGACCGACAACCTCCAGCGCTTCCACCTCTACCGCGACGTCCCCGGCTCCGACCGGGTCGGCGTCCAGAACAAGCACACCGGCTACATGGCCGGCCACGACCGGCACGCCGAGAACCAGCCCGTCCGCCAGTACAGCAGCGGCCGGCAGGACGGCTCCGGCACGTACATCCTGGTGCGGGCCTGACCCACCGCCGGACGCGCCCGGCGCCGCCTCAGGGCGTCCACGCCGGGTCGCGTCCGCTCAGGCCGATGACCTGGTCCAGCAGGGACGCGTTCTCGTCCACCTCGACCGGCGGCCCGAACATGCCGCCGGCCTCCTCGCCGGACTCGGCGGCCGCCGACAGCATGGTGTACGCGACCTCCAGGTCCACCGGTTCGGGGGCGTAGGGCTGGCCGGTGGCGCGGGCCAGGTCCCAGCCGTGGACGACGAGTTCGTTGAGGGCGACCACCCCCGCGTCCGCGGCCGGGAAGGTCACCCCGCCCGCCTGCGTCATGCCGTCCCACGCGCCCGGGCTGCGCCAGGCGGCCGGCAGCTCGGTCAGCCGCGCGGCCAGCACCGGGCGCCAGTCCTCACCGATGTCCGGAAGGCTCGCCCCCGGGTCGGTGTCCGTGGTCGGCCCCACGTGCTTCAGGGCCGCGTCCCGGAAGGCGAGGCTGAGCCCGCTGAGATGGCCGAGCACGTTCCGTACCGCGTAGTCGGGGCAGGGCGTCGGGTCGTCGAGCTGCTCCGGGGTCACCCGGTCGACCAGGGCGGCGACCGCCATGGCGGCGGGTCCGAGGTCGGGGAGACTGTCATCGGTCGTGGTCATGGCGCACTTCCTCTCTCTCCTGTCCATGGTGACGGGGCGAAGGGCGGAGGCCGTCGGTGACGCGCGGGGGCCGCCTCTTCCGGTACCGACACGCCCAGGCTCCCGCAGCCGGACCCGCCGCGTACCCTCGCGCTTCCCGGCGAAGGCGCATCCCGCACCTCGGGGAATGTCCGATCCGTTCCATCCGCGTGGAAGGAGTTCGGTTTCACCGCGCCCGAGGTCGGCGTCGGGCGGGCGCTCGACATCGCCAGAGCCGAGGGAATTCCCTTGCCCGAGTAGTCGGAGCTTCTTCCGGTGCGCCTGTTCGCCGTCCGCTCCCGGCCTCAGGCGCCGCCCGAGGCCACCGGCTCGCCCTTCGCGGGCTTGGGGCGCCGCCCGACCTGGGTGCGGACCGCGCCGAAGCTGGCGCCGATGACCAGGGCGATGGCGACGGCCTGGACGGCGGTGAGGGCCTGGCTGAGGATGAGGAAGCCGGCGAGGGAGGCGATGGCCGGCTCCAGGCTCATCATGACGGCGAAGGTGGAGGCGGGGAGCCTGCGCAGGGCGATGAGTTCCAGGGTGTAGGGGAGCACCGAGGAGAGCAGGGCGACGCCCGCGCCGAGGGCGAGGGTGACCGGGTCGAGCAGGGCGCTCCCCGCGTCGGCCACCCCGAACGGCAGTACCAGCACGGCGGCGACGACCAGCGCCAGCGCCAGCCCGTCGGCCTGCGGGAAGCGGCGGCCCGTACCGGCGCTGAACAGGATGTACGCCGCCCAGCAGGCGCCCGCGCCGAGGGCGAAGGCGACCCCGGCGAGGTCCAGGCCGCCGAAGCCGCTGCCGCCGAGCAGGAAGACCCCGGCGAGGGCGAGCAGCGCCCACAGGACGTTGATCAGGCGGCGGGAGGCGAGGACGGAGAGGGCGAGCGGGCCCAGCACCTCCAGGGTGACGGCGGGGCCGAGCGGGATGCGGTCGACGGACTGGTAGAAGAGGGCGTTCATGCCGGCCATGGCCGTGCCGAAGGCGAGGACCGTGCCCCAGTCGGCGCGGGTGTAGCCGCGCACCGAGGGGCGGCAGACGGCCATCATGACGAGGGCGGCGACGGCGAGCCGGATCGAGACGACGCCGAGCGCGCCCGCCTTCGGCATCAGCGTCACCGCGAGCGCCCCGCCGAACTGCACGGAGAGCCCGCCGGCGAGGACCAGCCCGACCGGGCCGAGCGAGCCCCGGCCCCCGGCGCCCCGGCGGCGCTTCACGCCGACCGCTCCGGCCGCCTCCGGTGTGCTGACGGCGGCCCCCGCCGCCACCGCCTTGGCCGCGACCGCGTCCGTCCTCTGCCCGCTCACTGGCTGTTCCGCCTTCCGTCCGTCCGAACCCACGCCGCGACGACAGTACGCCGCACTGCACCGCCGGGTCCAAGGAGTTGTACCGCGCTCACGCCCGCTCCCTGGCGACCCGCGCACGCCACCCCACGCTACGCACCTCCGCGCGCCCGGTGAAATGCCTCCTGCACAGCCGTTATGCTCCCCAGGCATGAGCCCTGCGCGTACCCGTCGCGACCTGGAACTCCGTCACCTCCGCTGCTTCCTCGCCATCGCCGAGGAGCGCAACATCACCCGGGCCGCGGCCCGCCTCGGCCTCACCCAGCCCGCCGCCTCCCGCACCCTCGCCACCCTGGAGGCCGCCCTCGGCGTACGCCTCGTGGACCGCTCCACCCACCACCTCACGCTCACCGCGGCGGGCGAGACCTTCCGGGTGCGGGCCGCCGCGGCCGTCACCGCCTTCGGCGACGCCCTCGACGTCGGGCGCGCGGAGGCCCGCCCGCTGCGGCTGGGCCACTCCTGGTCGGCGGCGGGCCGGTTCACCACCCCGCTGCTGCGCCGCTGGCGCCGCGCCCACCCGGACGTACCGCTGGAACTCCTGCGCCACGACGACCGCACCGCCGGGATCGCCTCCGGCTCGACCGACGCGGCGCTGCTGCGCGGGCCCGTCGACTCCCCCGGCCTGGTCGCGGTCACCCTCTTCACCGAGGACCGGGTGGCGGCCGTGCCCTCGGACAGCCCGCTCGCGGACCGGCCCGCACTAGTCCTGGCCAACCTCGCCCCGTACCCGGTAGCCCTCAACCCGGTCTCCGGCACCACCACGCTCGCGCTCTGGCCCGCCGCCACCCGCCCGACCCGCGCCCTGACCGTCGCCAACACCGACGACTGGCTCGCCGTCATCGCCGCCGACCGCGCCGTGGGCGTCACCAGCGCCGCCACCCCGGGCATGCACCCCCACCCCGGCGTCACCTTCGTCCCCCTCACCGACGCACCCCCACTCCCGGTCAGCCTCGCCTGGCCGGACCGCACCACCCACCCGGCTCTCCCGGCACTGGTGAGGCTGGCGCAGGAGATCACGGCGGGGGCGTGAGGGAGCCGGACACCTCAGGCATGTGCGTCGTGCTGCCAGGCCGGTCGTGGTGTTCACGGACATGGCTAGCATCGCGTCGTGCCTGACATACGGATCGGCTACAACTCCGCGGACCGTCGGAGGCTGTGGTGGCGGAACGCCCTCGTGACGCTGGCGGTGGCCGGTGTGACGGCAGCGATCCTGACCACGCGCGGACCGGGCAGGTGGTGGTGGGCCGGCGGCCTCGGCGTCCTCGCCGTGGTCGCCTTCGTCAGCACGGCCAACCAGATCCATGGCCGGGTCCACCTGACCGCGAGGGGGCTGGAGTTCCGCACCTGGGTCAGCAGGCGGGTCGTCCCCTGGAACGAGGTCGCCGGCATCGAGACCCGGGAGCGAGTGACCCGGAGCGGAATCTGGTCCGAGCTACGGGTCGTCAGGGTGCGCGGCCGGACTCTCACGCTCCCGGGGACGGCCACCAACCGGCTACTGGATGCGGAACTCGACCGGAAGCTGGTGGCCGTCCGTGCGTGTTGGTCCCGCGCGGTCGGCGGCTGACAGGGCTCAGCGGGTACGGGCAGCCGATTCTGGGGACGCGCGGGGCCGGGCCGTGCTCAGGTGCGGCCCTCCACCCCCTCCGCCAGCACCTCCGCCAGATGCCTCGGCCGCGCCTCGCTCAACTGCGTGAGCTGCGTACGGCAGGAGTAGCCGTCGGTGAGGACAACGGCGTCGGTGGGGGCGGCGGCCAGGGCGGGGAGGAGTTGGTCCTCGGCGCAGGCGACGGAGACCTCGTAGTGGCCTTGTTCGTAGCCGAAGTTGCCGGCGAGGCCGCAGCAGCCGCCGGTGAGGGTGCCGGTGAGGCCGGCGCGTTCGCGCAGGGTGCGGTCGGCCTCGGTGTCGAGGACGGCGTGCTGGTGGCAGTGGGTCTGGCCGGTGACGGGGCGGTCGAGGCGGGGTGGCCGGTAGTCGGCGCCGAGGAGGGTCTGGGCGAAGGTGCGGACGCGGGCGGCGAGGCGGTGGGCGCGCGGGTCGTCCGGGTGGAGTTCGGGCAGGTCGGTGGCGAGGGCGGCGGCGCAGCTCGGTTCGAGGACGGTGAGCGGGGTGGTGTCGTCCGGGTCGAGGAGCCCTTCGCGTTCCAGGGTGTCGAGGGTGCGGCGCTGGATCTTGCGGGCGGCGTCGAGCTGGCCGGTGGAGACGTAGGTGAGGCCGCAGCAGACGCGGCCCTTCGGGGTGCGGGGGGTCAGTCCGGCGTCGTCGAGGACGCGGCGGGCGGCGGCCTCGACGGAGGGGGTGAGGTGGGTGGTGAAGGTGTCGGGGAAGAGGAGGACGGGGTCGCCGTCGCGCCGGCCGGGGGTGGTGCGGGCGCGGCGGCGCTCGGCGGGGCCGGCCAGCGGCGGGATGGGGCGTTGGGGGGCGATCCCGGCGAGGTACTTGGCGGCGGTGGCGAGCGGGCCGATCCTGGCGGCGGCGTTGAGGAGTGGGGCGGCGGGCGCGGCGAGGCGGAGCCAGCGGGGCAGGCGGCCCAGCGCGTAGTGGGCGCGGGGGCGCAGGCGGCCGTCGTAGTGGTGGTGGAGGAACTCGGCCTTGTAGGTGGCCATGTCGACGCCGACGGGGCAGTCGCTGCGGCAGCCCTTGCAGGAGAGGCAGAGGTCGAGGGCGTCGCGGACCTCGGGTGAGCGCCAGCCGTCGGTGACGAGGCCGCCGCGGGTGCCGGCCAGCATCTCGTGGAGGAGGCGGGCGCGGCCCCGGGTGGAGTGTTCCTCCTCGCCGGTGGCGCGGAAGGAGGGGCACATGACGGCGGGGCCGGAGACCGTCTCCGTACGGCATTTGGCGACGCCGACGCAGCGGCGGACGGCCGCCGAGAAGTCGCCGTCGTCGTGGGGGTAGGCGAAGGCGGTGTCGACGCGGGTGGTGGGGAGGACGGCGAAGCGGAGGTCGGCGTCGAGGGGGGCGGGGCGGACGAGGACGCCGGGGTTGAGGGCGCCGTCCGGGTCCCAGACGTCCTTGGCGTCGCCGAAGAGGCGGACCAGGTCGTCGCCGTAGAGGGCGGGGAGGAGTTCGGCGCGGGCCATGCCGTCGCCGTGCTCGCCGGAGAGGGAGCCGCCGTGCCGGACGACGAGCGCGGCCAGTTCCTCGGAGAAGCGCCGGAAGCGGCCGACGCCGTCGGGGGTGAGCAGGTCGAAGTCGATGCGGACGTGGATGCAGCCGTCGCCGAAGTGCCCGTACGGGGTGCCGCGCAGCCCGTGGTCGGCGAGCAGGGCACGGAAGTCGCGCAGGTACGCGCCGAGCCGGGCGGGCGGCACCGCGCAGTCCTCCCAGCCGGGCCACGCCTCGGAGCCGTCGGGCATCCGGGTGGCGGTGCCGGAGGCGTCCTCGCGGACCCGCCAGAGGGCGCGCTGGCCGGCGGGGTCGTCGACGACGAGGCTGTCGGTGGCGTCGGCGGCCCGCGCCAGCGCCTCGGCGTCGCGGCGGGCCTCGGCGCGGGTGGCGCCGCCGGTCTCCACGAAGAGCCAGGCGCCGCCCCGGGGCAGGCCGCGCGGGTCGGGGACGAGGTCGGCGGCCATCCCCTCGACGGTGAGCGGGGCGTAGGGCAGCAGGCCGGGGGCGGCTTCGGCGGCGGCGGACTCGTCGGCGTAGCCGAGGACGGCCAGCGCGCGGGCGGGCGGGGCCTCGACCAGGCGGACGGTGGCCTCGGTGACCAGGCCGAGGGTGCCCTCGGTGCCGCAGAAGAAGCGGGGCAGGTCGGCGCCGCGTTCGGGGAGCAGGGCGTCCAGGGCGTAGCCGGAGATGCGGCGCGGCAGTTCGGGGTAGCCGGTGCGGAGCAGGGCGAGGTGGCCGTGGACGAGGTCGCGCAGGCCGTCGGGGGCTCCGGTCCAGTCGCCCGGGGTGAGGTGGTGGGCGGTGCCCCGGTAGGTACGGACGTCGAGGGCGTGGACGTTGTCGGCGGTCGTCCCCCAGGCGACCGAGTGGGAGCCGCAGGAGTTGTTGCCGATCATCCCGCCGAGGGTGCAGCGGCTGTGCGTGGAGGGGTCGGGGCCGAAGGTGAGGCCGTGCGGGGCGGCGGCGTCGCGGAGCCGGTCGAGGATCAGGCCGGGCTGGACGCGGGCGGTGCGTGCCTCGGGGTCGAGGGCGAGCAGGCCGTTCATGTGCCGGGTGAAGTCGAGGACGACGCCGGTGCCGGTGGCCTGCCCGGCGATGGAGGTGCCCGCGCCCCGGGCGACCACGGGCACGCCGTACTCCCGGCAGACCGCGAGGGTGGCGGCCACGTCGTCGGCGTCGCGCGGGGCGACCGTGCCGAGCGGCACGCGCCGGTAGTTGGAGGCGTCCATGGTGTTCAGGGCGCGGGCGGTGACGGAGAAGTCGGCCTCGCCGGCGATCCCGGCGGCCAGCGCACGGGCCAGGTCGGTGCGGAGGACCTGTTCGGGGGTGGGGGCGGGGTGCGGCATGGGCGGTCCTCGGTCGGGTGCGGCCTGGGCGGGCGCGGGCGGGCGGTCCCGGAGGACCGTCACCCCCGCCCCCACGGTACGCACCGGGCCGCCGCGCGTCCGGGTGGCGTGACGCGGTGTCAGCGCCGGTTCCGGGCGGGTGGTTCGCCGCCGAGGAGGGGCGGCCGTTTCCGGCCGGGGCGTCCGGCGGCCGTCCCCAGGACGCGCGTCCGCGTGACCGACGTCACATCACGGAGCGCAAACGGAAACCCGCCCCCACGGTCCGAAAAACCGCCATACAGCGGAATTGATCATTCGCGAACCGTCACCATCCCGATCCCCGTCGCTCAAGATCTTCCCAAATCGCACACGAACCCTCTTATAGTTGCCGCGAGTTACGGGGAGTCAGCCATTCCGGGCAGCGTCGGACGCGTCCGGGCGGCCGTCACGCCCCGCAGCCGTACAGCCTGTTCGCATCGGCCCCGGGCGCTGACCACGTCCCAGGCCGCCGCCTCCACGCGTCCATGAGGACCCGATTGATGACAGCGACCACCCCCCTCACGCGTTCGGGGACGGAGCGGTTGCCGCTTCGTCCCGCCGTGCGGGCCCTGCTCGTCTCCGTGCTCGTCACCGGGGTGCTCGGCACCGCCTTCGTCCTCTCCGCGCCACCGTCGGTGCGCACGCCGCTGGCGTGGTGCACCGCGGCCGGGGCCCTGCTGCTCTGCGTCGCCGCGGTCACCGTCGCCCGGTACGTGCAGGTCGCCGAGGCGCTGCGCGAGCGGCTCGGCTCGCTCGGCGAGGAGGTGGCCCGGGGCGACCAGGAACGGGTCCGCCTGACCGGCGAGAACACCCGCCTCACCGAGGAGCGGCGCCGCGCGCTGGCCGAACGGGACGCCGCGCTGGCCTCGTTCGCCAACGCCGCCGGGCGCATGCAGGCCCTCTCCACCGGGATGCTCGCCGACCTGCGGGCCATGCAGGAGCGCCACAGCGACGAGGACGTCCTCGCCGACCTCTTCCACCTCGACCACCGCACCGCCCAGGCCGGCCGCCTCGCCGACTCCGTCGCCGTGCTCTCCGGCGCCCGTTCGGGCCGCCGCTGGGCCCGGCCGATCGTCATGGAGTCGATCCTGCGCGGCGCGCTCGGCCGGATCAGCGGCTACCAGCGGGTGCGCACCCACGCCGCCAGCGACGTCCACGTCGCCGGGCACGCCGCCGAGGGCGTCATGCACGTCCTCGCCGAACTCCTCGACAACGCCACGACGTTCTCGCCGCCCAACGCCGAGGTCCACGTCTACGCGGAGGAGGTCCCGGCCGGGCTCATCGTCTCCGTCGAGGACGCGGGCCTGGTCATGAGCGAGGTGCAGCTGCGCCGCGCCGAGTCCGCCGTCTCCGGCACCACCGATCTCGCCTCGCTCTCCGGCACCCGAATGGGCCTTGCCGTCGTCGGCCGCCTCGCCCGCAAGCACGGGCTGAAGGTCTCCTTCCGCCCCTCGGCCCGCGGCGGCACCGGCGTCCTGGTGCTCCTCCCGCAGGACCTCCTCTCCCGCCCCACGCAGGCGGCGGGCCCCACGGCCACCGTCGCCTCCCCCGAGGCACGCGAGCACCCCTTCGCCGGGCTCCCGGCCGCCCCGGCCCCGGCCGCGCCCCCCGTGCCCGCGCCCGCCGCCGAGGCCGAGACCGCCGTACTCCCGGCCGCGCCCGCCGCGAAGGAGCCGGCCACCGCCCCGGCCGGTGACCCGGACCCGTACGACTCCGGTACCTTCCGGACCGTGCCGTACGACCCGGCGGCGTACCGGGGCGGCCGTGAGGACGGGCCCGGCGCGCACACCCGTCCGGCCGCCGACGCGGAGCCCGGCGAGACGCCCGACGGGCACGCCCGCACCCCGCTGCCCTCCCGCCGCGAAGCCCGTACGGGCCGCACGGCCGAGGCGCGGCCCCGTACCGAGTCCCCCTCATCGGCCACCGGCACCACCCCCGGGGCCACCGGGTCCGGCCCCGCCGGACTCCCCAAGCGGCGGCGCGGCCAGACCCTGGCGGCGGCACACCCGGAGGGGGCCCCCGCCTCCCCGGGCGCGGCCCCCGACCCGGTCGACGCCCGACTGCGGGCTGCCCGGTTCAGCAGCTTCCGCAACGCCGTCCGCCCGACCGACCCGACCCCGGAAGGCAATGAGTCCCCATGACCGGCACCACCACCGACGAGAAGCTCAACTGGCTGCTGGAGAAGCTCCTTGAGCGCACTCCCGGCGCCCGCCACGCCCTCGTCCTCTCCCGCGACGGCCTGAAGCTGTGCCGTACGCCCGAACTCTCCGTCGACCAGGCCGACCAGCTCGCCGCCATCGCCGCGGGCATCCAGAGCCTGTCGCACGGCGCCTCCGTGGAGTTCGGCGACGGCTCCGGCGGGGTCCGGTCGGCGATGGCCGAGTTCTACGGCGGGGTGCTCTTCATCGTGGAGGCCGGTGACGGCGCGCACCTCGCGGTCGTCGCCGACGAGGACGGCGACCCCGGTCTGGTCGGGCACAACATGAGCGAACTGGTGGAGCAGCTCGGCGAGCATCTGGCCGCCGAACCGCGGGCCACCGAGGCCACCACCTGATGGGCAGGCCGGGCCGCGACGACGCCCCCGACCGGCTGTTCACCCTGACCGGCGGCCGCAGCCGCGCCGACAGCGACGCCTTCGACCTGGTGACGCTGGTGGTGACGGAGACCGAGCCGACCTCCGGCATGCAGTCCGAACACCGGGCGATCCTCACCACCTGCCGCCGCCCCACGGCGGTGGTGGAGCTCGCGGCCGACCTGAAGCTGCCGATCTCGATCGTGCGGGTGCTGCTGACGGACCTGCTCGACCAGGGCCGGATCAGCGCCCGCCACCCCCGTTCCGCCGCGTCCCCCGGCGCGGTGGACCCCCGACTTCTGGAGCAGGTGCTCGTTGGACTCCGCAATCTCTGACGCGGCCGCGGACCCGGCCGCCGCCGGCCGGCCCGAGCGCGCGGCCCTCGCCGGCACCGCCGACAACGGGCTGAAGATCGTCGTCGTCGGCGGGTTCGGTGTCGGCAAGACCACCCTGGTCCGCTCGGTCAGCGAGATCCGTCCCCTCAACACCGAGGAGACGATGACCCGGGCGGGCGAGGAGGTCGACGACACGGCGGGCGTCGCCGCCAAGACCGCGACCACCGTCGCCTTCGACTTCGGCCGCATCACCCTCGACGCCCGCAACGTCCTCTACCTCTTCGGCGCCCCCGGCCAGGAGCGGTTCTGGTTCCTGTGGGACCGGCTCTTCTCCGGCACCCTCGGCGCCGTCGTCCTCGTCGACACCCGGCGCATCGCCGACTCCTGGTACGCCATCGACCGGCTGGAGCACCACGGCACGCCGTTCATCGTGGCCTGCAACGACTTCGGCGGGCCGCGCCACCGCGAGGCCGACATCCGCGAGGCCCTCGACCTGCACCCGCGCGTCCCCCTCATCCACTGCGACGCCCGCTCCCGCGACTCCGCCCGGGACGTGCTGATCGCCCTGGTGGAACACCTGCGGACGCTGTACACGTCCGGCGCGCGCCCCGCCGCCCCGGCACAGGAGGCCGTATCGTGACCCCGCCCGACACCCCGTCGGCCACCACCGACGCCCCCGAGGCCGCCGCCCCGGCCGCCCCCGCCACCGGCGGCTGCCCCGTCGCCCACGGCGCCGGCGGCGCCGAGCCCGCGCCGCTGCTGCTGGGCGGCGACCGCTTCCAGTCCGACCCGATCGGGCTCTACCGCGACCTGCGCCGCGACCACGGCCCCGTCGCCCCGGTCGTGCTGCCCGGCAAGCTGCCCGCCTGGCTGGTCATCGGCTACCGCGAACTGCACCAGGTCACCAGCGACCCGGTCCTCTACAGCCGCGACTCCGACCTGTGGAACCAGTGGGACCGGGTGCCGGAGAACTGGCCGCTGCTGCCGATGATCGGCAAGCAGGAGTCGATCCTCTACACCGTCGGCGAGCGCCACCGGCGCCGCGCCGCCGTCATGGAGGGCGGCCTGGAGGCGGTCGAGGCGCACGAACTGCGCGCCACCACCGAGCGGCTCGCCGACTCCCTCATCGACGACTTCTGCGGCAGCGGCGAAGCCGACGTCATCGCCGACTACGCGATGATGCTGCCCGCCCTCGTCCTCTTCCAGCTCTTCGGCCTGCCCGAGAGCGAGGGCCGGGGCCTGGCCCACGCCATCAACGACATGATCAACGGCGGTGAGCGCGCCCTCGCCGGGCAGCAGCACATCCGCGAGTGCGTCGGCCGGATGGTCGCCGACCTGCACGTCCACCCCCGCGACCACGTCACCAGCCGGATGCTGCGGCTCGGCGGGCACCTGCCCGGCGAGGACCGCGCGGTGATCACCGACGAGTTCAGCGCCGCCGAGATCATCCAGGACGTCCTGGTCATGGTGGTCGCCGGCCACCAGCCGACCGCCGACTGGATCGGCAACACGCTGCGGCTGATGCTGACCGACACCCGGTTCGCCGCCTCCCTCTTCGGCGGCCGCCACTCCATCGCGGAGGCGATGAACGAGGTTCTCTGGGAGGACACCCCGAGCCAGAACATCGCCGGCCGCTGGGCCACCCGCGACACCCACATCGGCGGCCGCCGCATCCGCGAGGGCGACCTGCTGATCCTCAGCTTCGCCGGGGCCAACTACGACCCGCTGGTCCGCACCGACCAGTCCGCGCTGACCGGCGGCAACAACGCCTTCTTCTCCTTCGGCCACGGGGAGCACCGCTGCCCGTTCCCGGCCCGGGAGATCGCCGAGATCGTCGCCCGCACCGCCATCGAGGTCATCCTCGACCGGCTGCCCGACATCGACCTGGCCGTCGCCGCCGAGGAGCTGACCCGCCGCCCCTCGCCGTGGCTGCGCGGCCTCACCCGGCTCCCGGTGCGCTTCACCCCGGTGCCCGCCGGCTGAGAGGCCGGGCCCCGGGCCGTACGACGCCGTGGGGGCCGGCCTCCCCCAGACTCCACCCCCCGCGACGCCGACCGACCCCCGCCCCTGGAGGCACCGCATGTCCCTGTCCGAGACGTCCGCCACCCAGACGCCCGCCACACCGCCTCCGGGCTGCCCGGCCCACGCCCACGGCGGCGTCGACCCCGAGGCGTACATCGCGCTCGACCCGCTCGTCCGCGACCTGGACGGGGAGAGCGCCCGGCTGCGGGCGGCGGGGCCGCTGGCCAAGGTCATGCTGATCGGGGACGTGCCGGTCTACTCCGTCACCCACCACGCCGAGGCCCGCAAGCTGCTCACCGACAGCCGGCTGGTCAAGGACATCAACCACTGGAACGCCTGGAACAACGGCGAGATCCCGGCCGACTGGCCGCTGATGGGCCTCGCCAACCCGGGCCGCTCCATGCTCACCGCCGACGGCCCCGAGCACCGGCGGCTGCGCAACTTCGTCGCCCAGGCGCTCACCGTGCGCCGGGTGCAGAAGCTCCGCCCGGGCATCGAGGCCCTCTGCGCACGGATGCTCGACACCATGGAGCAGGCCGCCGACGAGAACGGCGTGGTCGACCTCAAGGCCCACTACGCCCACCCGGTGCCGATGACGGTCATCACCGAGCTGTTCGGGATGCCCTCGCACCACATCCCACGGCTCAAGGAACTCTTCGACATCTTCTTCTCGACGGTCGTCCCGCGCGAGCAGGTGCCGCCGATGATGGCCGAACTGGACGACATCTTCCAGGCGTTCGTCCAGTCGAAACGGGACGAGCCGGGCGACGACCTGACCAGCGGCCTGCTGGAGGCGGCGGCCGACGGCGACACCCTCACCAACGAGGAGATCGTCAACACGCTGAAGATCATCGTCACCGCCGGCCACGAGACGACGATCAGCCTCATCGTCAACGCCGTCCGCGCCCTCTCCGCCCACCCCGAGCAGCGCGCCCGCGTGCTGGCCGGCGAGATCCCCTGGTCCCAGGTGATCGAGGAGACCCTGCGGTACAACACCCCGACCTCGCACCTGCTGATCCGCTTCCCCACCGAGGACATCGAGGTCGGCGACCAGATCCTGCCCAAGGGCGAGGGCCTGATCGTCTCGTTCTCCGCCATCGGCCGCGACGAGAACCAGCACGGCCCGACCGCCGGCGCGTTCGACGCCACCCGCGACCCGATCCGCCACATCGCCTTCGGCCACGGCCCGCACGTCTGCCCCGGCGCCTCCCTCTCCCGCGTCGAGGCCGAGGTCGCCCTCCCGGCGCTCTACGCCCGCTTCCCCGAGCTGACCCTCGCGGTCGACGACTCCGAGCTGCGCAACAAGCCGATCCTCACCCAGAACGACCTCTTCGACCTCCCGGTCCGCCTCCACGGCTGACCGGGCGCGTACGCGCGGGGACCGGCCCCAGGCCACACCGGGGGCCGGTCCACACCCCGGATACCCCGTCTCAGTCGTCGGACATTTCGCCGCGCCGTCCGCCGACGGGCTAGGCTCGCGCCCGTGGCTGAGATCCGGATTCCCGCTGACATCAAGCCCGCCGACGGTCGATTCGGCGCTGGCCCCTCCAAGGTGCGCACGGAGGCGCTCGACGCGCTCGCCGCCACCGGTACCTCCCTGCTGGGCACGTCCCACCGCCAGGCCCCGGTCAAGAACCTGGTCGGCCGGGTCCGCGAGGGCGTACGCGACCTGTTCTCCCTCCCCGAGGGGTACGAGGTGATCCTGGGCAACGGCGGCTCCACCGCCTTCTGGGACATCGCCACCCACGGCCTGATCGAGAACAAGTCCCAGCACCTCTCCTTCGGCGAGTTCTCCTCGAAGTTCGCCAAGGCCGCCAAGCTCGCCCCGTGGCTGGCCGAGCCGACCGTCATCTCCTCCGAGCCGGGTACGCACCCCGAGCCGCGCGCCGAGGCCGGCGTCGACGTCTACGGCCTCACCCACAACGAGACCTCCACCGGCGTCGCCGCCCCCATCAAGCGGGTCGCGGGCGCCGACGAGGGCTCCCTCGTCCTGGTCGACGCCACCTCCGGCGCGGGCGGCCTCCCGGTCGACATCACCGAGACCGACGTCTACTACTTCGCCCCGCAGAAGTCCTTCGCCTCCGACGGCGGCCTGTGGATCGGCGTCTTCTCCCCCGCCGCCCTGGAGCGCGCCCGCCGCGTCCACGCCTCCGGCCGCCACGTCCCCGAGTTCTTCTCGCTGCCGACCGCGATCGACAACTCCCTGAAGAACCAGACGTACAACACCCCGGCGCTCGCCACCCTCTTCCTCCTGGCCGAGCAGCTCGACTGGTTCAACGGCCAGGGCGGCCTGGACTGGGCCACCGCCCGCACCGCCGAGTCGGCCCGCACGCTCTACGGCTGGGCCGAGGACGTCAAGTACGCCGACCCGTTCGTCACCGACCCGGCCAAGCGCTCCTCGGTCATCGGCACCATCGACTTCACCGACGACATCGACGCCGCCGCCGTCGCCAAGGTCCTCCGCGCCAACGGCATCGTCGACACCGAGCCCTACCGCAAGCTCGGCCGCAACCAGCTCCGCGTCGCCATGTTCCCGGCCGTCGACCCGGCGGACGTGGCCGCGCTGACGAAGTGCGTGGACTACGTCATCGAGCAGCTCTGAGACCGGGGGCGGACCCCCGCCCCCGACCGCGCCTGAGGCCCGCGCCGTACGAACCGGCGCGGGCCTCAGGCGTGTACGGGCGGCCTCAGCGGGCGCACAGCTCCGCGAACCGCTCCACCGACACGTTCCCCCCGGAGAGGATCACCCCGACCCGGGGCGGCAGCGGGCCGAGGCGGCCGGCCAGGAGGGCGGCGAGCCCCGTGGCGCCACTGGGCTCCAGGACCGTCTTCAGGCGTTCGAAGGCGAAGACCATGGCGGTGCGGATCTCGTCGTCGGTGACGGTCTCGACGGCGTCGGCGAGGAGGCGGTTGACCTCGAAGGTGAGGGCGCCGGGGGTGGTGAGGGCCTGGCCGTCGGCGATGGTGCGCGGGACGGGCACGGTGACGCGCTCGCCGGCCGCCAGCGAACGGCGGGTGTCGTCGCCCGCCTCGGGCTCGACGCCGACGATCCGGGTCGCCGGGTACAGCCCCTTCGCCGCCGTGGCCGAACCGGCCATCAGCCCGCCGCCGCCCACCGGCATCACCAGCGCGCCCAGCTCCCCGACCTCCTCGACCAGCTCCAGCGCCGCCGTCCCCTGCCCGGCCATCACGTCCGGGTGGTCGTACGGCGGGATCACCGGCAGCCCCCGTTCGGCGGCCAGGGCGGCGCCGATCGCCTCGCGGTCGCCGGTGTACCGATCGTAGGTGACGACCTCGGCTCCGTACCCCTCGGTCGCCGCCCGCTTGGAGGCGGGGGCGTCCTCGGGCATCAGGATGACGGCGGTGGTGCCCAGTTCACGGGCGGCGAGCGCCACGGCCTGGGCGTGGTTGCCCGAGGAGTAGGCGGCGATGCCGCGGGCCCGCACCTCGGGGTCGAGGCGGGAGGCCGCGTGGTAGGCGCCCCGGATCTTGAAGGCGCCGATCCGCTGGAGGTTCTCGGCCTTGAGGTGGACCTCGGCGCCGACCAGCGCGTCCAGGGTCCGGGAGCGCAGCACGGGGGTGCGGTGCACGACGCCCTTGATGCGGTCGGCGGCGGCGCGTACGTCGTCCAGGGTGATGGGAAGCGAGGGGGTCACGGCTCTCCTCGGGTGGGGCGGACCGGCCGGCCCGGTAGGGATCGCTGAAGCGGACTGACCCTTACTCTAGGCAGCCGGCCGCCCCGCCGCACACACTTTCCGCTCAGCGGCTGAGCCGCTGGAACCGCCGCACCGCCAGCGGCAGGAAGACCGCCGTGATGACCAGCGGCCAGACGAAGGCCATCAGTTGGGCGTTCTGGCTGATCCAGGTGGCGTCCGCGCCGACCGGGTTGCCGAAGAGTTCCCGGGTGGCGCTCGCGGTGGACGAGATCGGGTTCCAGGCGGCGACGGCGCCGAGCCAGTCAGGCATGGTCGAGGGCGCCACGAAGACGCTGGAGACCATCGTGAGCGGGAAGGCCACGCCGTAGAGCCCGCCGGCCGCCTCCGGGCTCGGCATGAGCAGGCCGAGCCAGACGCCGATCCAGATCAGCGCGAACCGCAGCCACAGCAGCAGCCCGACGGCGCCGAGGAAGGCGAGGAGGCCGCCGTCGGAGCGCCAGCCCATCGCCAGGGCGGTGAGCAGGAGGATGGTCAGTTCGGCCGCGGCGATGATGACGTCGGTGACGCCGCGCCCGTTGACGAAGGCGGAGGGCGCCATCGGCATCGAGCGGAAGCGGTCGACGACGCCCTTGGTGGTGTCGGTGACGACGCCGGTGGCGGTGTTCATGAAGCCCATCGCCATCGTCATGACGAACATGCCGGGCATCAGGAAGTCCCGGTAGTCGGCCGAGCCGCCGCCGCCCGGCGGCTTCATGGCGCCGCCGAAGACGTAGCCGTAGAGGAGGACGGAGACGATCGGGAAGCCGAGCTGCCACAGGATGAAGCTGGGGCGGCGGGTGAAGTGGGTGAGGGAGCGGCGGACGACGTTCCAGGTGTCGGCGGCGGCCCAGTAGAGGCGGCTGTGGCGGTCGTCGGTGACGGTCAGGTCGACGGGGGCGGGGCGGTCGGCCGGGGTGGCGGGGGCCGCCGGGGTCGCGGTGGTCGTCATGGGCGCAGCGCCTTCTCGTCGGAGGGAGTGGTCGGGTCGG
Source organism: Streptomyces albidoflavus (assembly GCF_000719955.1). GTDB lineage: Bacteria > Actinomycetota > Actinomycetes > Streptomycetales > Streptomycetaceae > Streptomyces > Streptomyces albidoflavus. Next base: position 36,585 of record NZ_JOII01000031.1, on the reverse strand, counting down.
CGTCGGTGTCGGCCTCGGCGGCGCCCCGGCCGGTCAGGCGGAGGAAGACGTCGTCGAGGCTGGGGCGGCGCAGGCCGATGTCCTCGATGGCCGTGCCGCTCTCCTGGAGGGCGCGGGCGGCGCCGGTGAGGGCGGCGACACCGTCGGTGCCGGGGCCGACGGGGGCGTGGACGCGGCGGTCGGCGTGGTCGGTGTGCGGGGTGGCGCCGGTGGCCCGGGCCAGCGCCTCGGCGACGGCCGCCAGTCCGGACGGCTCGGCGGCGACCGCCTCCAGCCGCTCGCCGCCGACGGTGCGCTTGAGCCCGTCGGGGGTGTCGTCGGCGATGGCGCGGCCCCGGTCGATGACGGTGACGCGGGAGGCGAGCTTGTCGGCCTCGTCGAGGTACTGGGTGGTGAGCAGCACCGTGGTGCCGTCGGCGACCAGCGCCCGGACGGCGTCCCAGACCTCGCCCCGGCCGCGCGGGTCCAGCCCGGTGGTGGGCTCGTCCAGGAAGAGCACGTCGGGGGCGAGGATCATCGAGGCGGCCAGGTCCAGGCGGCGCCGCATGCCGCCGCTGTAGCCGCTCACGCCCTGGTCGGCGGCGGCCTCCAGGTCGAAGGAGGCGAGGAGTTCGGCGGCGCGGCGGCGGGCGCGGGCGCCGCCGAGGTGGAAGAGGCGGCCGAACATCTCCAGGTTCTGGCGGCCGGTGAGCAGTTCGTCCACGGCGGCGTACTGCCCGGCCAGCCCGATCCGGCGCCGGACGCCGCGCGGGTCGCGCCGTACGTCGGTGCCGGCGACGACGGCGGCGCCGGAGTCGAAGCGGATGAGGGTGGTCAGGGCGCGGACGGCGGTGGTCTTGCCGGCGCCGTTGGGGCCGAGCAGGCCGTGCACGGTGCCCCGGCGCACGGCGAGGTCGAGCCCGTCCAGGGCGCGCTTCTCGCCGCCGCCCTTGAGCGCGTACCGCTTGACCATGGAGCGGGCGAGGACGGCGTGGTCCGCGTCACCGGCGGGGGCGGGTGGCGCGGTGGGGGCCGGTTGCGTGGGCGGGGCGACGGGCGGCGGGGCCATGGAGTCTCCTCGGGCAGGCAGGACGAACAGCGGGGAGCCACACGGCCGCACCCACTGGGTACACCGTACCCGATTGCGCGTACGGTGTACCCAGAATTGCGGGACGGGCCTATCCTGAACCCATGGCGACCAGCGAGAACGGCAGCGGCAACGGCAGCGAGACCCCCGGCGGGACGCCCGCGAAGGCGGCCGGCACCCAGCGCAGCATGGAGCTGCTCTGGCACACCCAGGAGCGCCCGGCGCGCGGCCCGAAGCCCGCCCTCACCCTGGAGCGGATCGTCACCGCCGCCGTCACCCTCGCCGACACCGAGGGGCTCGACGCCCTCTCCATGCGCCGCCTCGCCACCGATCTCGGCACCGGCACGATGTCCCTCTACCGCTACGTCCCCGGCAAGCCCGAGCTGCTCGACCTGATGGTCGACCGCGTCCAGGGCGAGGCCAACGACGCCTCCCCCGCCGCCCCCGACGACGACTGGCGCGCCGCCGTGGGCATCCTGGCCCACGCCTACCTGCACCAGCTGCGCACCCACCCCTGGCTGCTCCAGCTCAACCAGGCCCGCACCGCACTGGGCCCCAACGCCGTCCGCGGCCTCGAACTGGCCTTGCGCCCGCTGCGCACCATGGGCCTGAGCGACCCCGAGACCATGGCGGTGCTGATCACCGTCAACAGCTACGTCGAGGGCCTGGCCCGCATGCACGTCAACGAGGCGGAGGCGGCCCGCGCCTCGGGCCTCACCGAGGAGGAGTTCTGGGGCGCCCAGCTCCCCTACCTCGCCGCCGCGATGAACAGCGGCGCCTACCCCCTGATGGCCTCCCTCTCCGAGGACACCTTCGGCCCCGGCTTCGACCACTTCGCCTTCGGCCTGGAACGCCTCGTCGCCGGCTTCGAGGCCCTGGTGGACGCCCGCCGCGCCGGGAAGTGACCGGCTGCGCGGCTACTTCGCCCCGCGCCGCCCCTTGCGCAGCCCGAGCCACACCAGCACCACAGCGCCGACCACGACCAGGCCGGCCGTACCGGTCGGCTTCCCGTCGCCACCGTCCGCCTCACCACCGCCCCCGGCCCCGTCCGCATCCCCGGCTCCGGGGGACTTCGTCCCCTCCGGCTCCTTCCCGCCGTCCCCCTCCCCGTCCCGCTTCTCCACATCGACCCGGACGACCCGGCTCCGCGTCCCCTCGGCCCCGTACATGAGCCCCGTCCCGTCGGCGGTGTACGTCACCGACTCGGACTGGCCGAGCAGCGGCGCCGAGAGCCGGCGCGGCTCGCCGAGGCTGCCGTCGCCCTTCCAGTCGTACGCCTTGGCGCCCAGGTAGGAGCGGAGGACCAGCTCGGAGCCGTCCGGGGAGAAGGCGCCGTCGGTCACCCAGTCGACGTCGGCGCCGGTCGGGCGGAAGACGTTGACGCCCTGGGCGGAGAGCTTCTCGGGGCCCGCGTAGAGGCGGCCGCCGCTCTGCTTCTTGGAGGCGAGGTAGACCCGCCCGGTCTTCGGGTGGACCATCAGCGCCTCGGCGTCGCGCGGCCCGTCCTCGTACTGGACGGTGAACTGGGTGGCGGCCACCGTCTGGTCCCGCAGTTCGGCTGGCTCGGGCAGCCGGTAGATCCAGACGTGGTCCCAGGTGCCGCCGAGGTTGTCGCCGATGTCGCCGACGTAGAGGTTGCCGTCGGGGCCGAGCGAGATCGCCTCGACGTCGCGCGGCTCGCCGACGCCGGTCATCGTCACCGTCGCCACGGTCTTCCCGGTGCGCGAGTCGACGGCGTAGAGGAAGGCGCCGTCGTCGCTGTCGTTGTGCGTCCAGTACACGCCCGGGTGACGCTTGCTGGCCGCCAGGCCGCTGGACTCGGTGATCCGCGGGTCCTCGATGACGAAGTCCTGGTCGGCCCCCGACGCCGCCGAGGCGGGCACGGCCGGGAGCAGCACCGCCCCGGCGGCGAGGACGGCGGCGGCCACCGGCCGGCGGCGGGCAGTGCGGGTACGGCGGCTCATGTCCCCAGTCTGCTACGTGCGCGGCCCTCCGGTGTCCCCGGGCCGGTCCCGCCGTGGCCGGGCTCACGTCCCAGGCCCCGGCCCGCTGGGGGATGATGCTGCCCATGCGCTTCCTCTTCGTCGGCGACTCCATGACGGTCGGCCGGGCCGGGGACTTCACCTGGCGCCACCGCATGTGGCAGCACCTGGAGAGGACCCTGGGCCCCGGCGCGTACACCATCACCGGCCCCCGCACCGGCCTGTACGCGGGCGACGAGGCCGACGCCTCGCAGGCGTACGCCGACCCGGAGTTCCCGCGCGCCGCCCGCCGCCACCTCGCCGGGTGGGGCGAGGGGTGGCGGCACATGGCCCCGCTGATCCAGCCGGTCGTCGCCACCACCCGCGCCGACGTGCTGCTCATCTCCCTCGGCCTGATAGACCTCGGTTTCTACGCGCACGCCGAGGAGACCGCCGAGCACGCCCGCACCTTCCTGACCCGCGCCCGCGCCGCCAAACCGGACGTGCGCGCCGTGATCCTGCCGGTCATCCCCAACGTCCGCGCCCGCACCGACCCCTTCTTCGCCGACGACTGCGCGCGCTTCAACACCCTCCTCGCCAAGGCCGTCGCCGACCTCGACCGCCCCGGCTCCCCGCTCCTGCTCGCCTCCCACCCGCCGGGCTACACCCTGGACGCCGACACCTACGACGGCACCCACCCCGGCCCCTCCGGCGAACACCGCATCGCCGCGGCCTTCGCGGACGGGCTGCACCAGGCGTGGGGCGTCGGAGGCCCGTACCGCGACCTGCCGGAATAGCCCATTCCGGCACAACTCGGTTGCACCGGGCGGTCGTTGGGCTAGGCTTGACCCCATGACTGCCGGGTCGGCCTCGCGCCGTTCACGAGTAGGGCACCCGGCCTCCGCTTGACGCGGAGGCGGGGACGAGCCCCGCCCTTCACCTTTCTCCACCCCGCCCGCCGCCGCGCACTCCCGCGCCGCGCGCCAGCTGAGCCAGGAGAAAGGCCCACCCTTCTTGACCACCACCACGACCACCGGCCCCGCCACGCCCGAACCCCACCCGGTCCACGCCTTCAACCAGGGCGTGATCGAGGAGTTCCGCGCCAACCAGGGCAAGGTCGGCGGCCCCTTCGAGGGCGGCCGCCTGCTCCTCATCACCACCACCGGCGCCCGCTCGGGCCGCCCGCACACCAACCCGGTCGGCTACCTGCCCGACGGGGACCGCCTCCTGATCATCGCCTCGGCGGGCGGCGGCCCGCACCACCCCGCCTGGTACCACAACCTTCTCGCGCACCCCGTCCTCACCGTCGAGGACGGCACCTTCACCTACGAGGCCCGCGCCGAGATCCTCACCGGCGAGGAACGCGACCGCCTCTACGCCCGCGCCGCCGAGGCCGACCCTGGCTGGGCCGAGTACCAGCGCAAGACCACCCGCACCATCCCCGTGGTCGCCCTCACCCGGACCGACGCCGGCCCGCCCGCCGACGGCGACCCGGCCGCCATGCTGCTCGCCGTCCACGACGCCTTCCGACGCGAACTGGGCATCGTACGAAGCGAGTTCGCCGCATCCGGCCCAACCCTCACGGCCCAGCTCAAGGTCAACTGCCTCACCGCCTGCGACGGCCTCCACTTCCACCACACCATGGAGGACCGGGGCCTGTTCCCCGCCATGGCCCAGCAGCACCCCGACCTGGCCCCGGCCCTCGACCGCCTCCGCGAGGAACACGAGACCGTCGCCACCCTGCTGACCACCCTCCGCACCACCCTCGACCGCACCGACACCACCCCGGCCGACCTCCTCCCGGACATCGACCGCCTCATCACCGACCTGGAGGCCCACCTGACATACGAGGAGAACATCCTGCTCCCCCTCCTCAGACCCACCACCTGACCAACCCACGCCACTCCCCGCCCCCACCCTCCCGGGACGGGGAGTGTGCCGGTTGTGTGCCCCCGGTGGAGACGCCCGGCTCTCCGTAGGAGCCACAGGCGCCCGGCCGTATGCTGCACGCGCGGTGCTCAGGGTCCGCCCCGGCGACCCGACGGAAGCACGGCACGCAGAGCGCCGACGGGGGAGAGGAACCGCACGTGGGGCCGAAGGACGCGGACGGCGAGGCCGAGTTGAAGAAACGCGCCGAGAAGCTGCGGGAGTGCGCCCGCGAGGCCCGCACCCTCGCGCGCCGCCTCGGACCGTACCTGGACGACCCGGTGAAGAAGGCCACCCCGCGCGCCGCCACCGGCGACGGCAAGGGCGCCATCTGGCAGGGCCCGTTCGCCGACGAGTGCACCGCCAAGCTCCAGGGCCACCAGCGCACCCTGAACGGCATGGGCACCGCCCTGCTCGCCGACGCCACCCGCTGGGAGGGCCAGGCCGACGAGCTGGACCGGCAGGCCAAGGAGAAGGCCAAGAGCCAGGCGGGCGGCAACTGATGACCTTCCGCGGATTCGACGCCGCCCGGATACGGGCCCTCGCGGGCGACCTGGACCGCCTCGCCGGCGACTCGGGACGCCTCCACTCCCAGCTCGCCACCCTGCTCACCACCGCCCAGCAGAACCTGCCCGCCGGCCAGAGCGCCTCCCGCGACCCCGGCCTCCAGGGCCTGGTCGGCGACCTGATCCCCATGCCCTCTCTCTTCGGCGGCCGCCGACGCCTGCCCGGCTCCCTCCAGGGCGAACTGGGCGACATGCAGGGCTCGATGAAGCGCCGCGTGAAGCAGATGGAGGGCCTGGCCGAACTGGAGAAGCTCGGCTACCCCGTCCGCGACGGCAGCGTCTTCCTCGACGAGAAACCGCCGGACGCGGAGAAGATCGACGCCGCCCGCCGCCACTTCCAGGACCTGCGCACCACCGACTTCGGCACCAACGGCAACCGGGACGACCTGGAGAGGATCGCCGCCGAACTGGACGGCCTGACCGCCGCCGAACTGGACGTCTTCTTCTCGAAGTCCTCCCCACGGGACCTCGCGTTCTACAACGAACTGCTCACCAACACCGACGACTCCGGCTGGAACCCGTTCGACAAGAACGGCCTGCCCGAGGCCGAACGCCGGGACACGCTCAGCCTGATGCTGTCCAGGATCAGCCCGGAGAACGTGGCCAAGTTCCAGACCGCCTTCCCCGACATGCAGCCCACCTTCACCAACACGGGCGCGTACGAGGAAGGCGGGAACAACCAGAACGGCCAGACCAACAACGGCATCCACTGGGCGCCGCCCTCCGACCCGCTCTTCCGCGACGGGGTCTCCGCCGACGACGTCAGCCAGAACCAGTTCGGCGACTGCTGGTACGTCGCCTCGCTGGCCGGGCTCTCCCAGCAGAACCCCCGGTTCATCGAGGAGGGCATCAAGGAGAACCCCAACGGCACCGTCAGCGTCCGCGTCTGGGACAAGGAGGGCAACCACCACTGGGTGACCATGACCGCCGACCTCCCGACCGACCAGAACGGCAACCCGATCAGCACGTACGGCAACGGCGAGACCTGGCCCGCGTACTACGAGAAGGCGTTCGCGATGGTCTACTCCGAGGACGGTGAGGGCGAACGCGGCTACGGCGGCATCGAGGGCGACGACCCCAAGAAGTCCGCCCCGTACCTGACCGGCCAGGAAGGCGAGGACCTGGAGACCGGCGGCTTCCTCGGCATCGGCCAGAGCCAGGACAAGGACATCGACCGGCTGCGCGAGGCGTACGAGTCCGGCCAGGTCGTCACCCTCTCCACCCCGGACGACGAGAGCCTCGACAAGGACCACCCCAAGGAGTGGGGCAGCACCTACCACACTAACCACGCCTACTACGTGCGCGGCTTCACCGACGACGGCAAGGTCATCCTCGGCAACCCCTGGGGTGTGCAGGGCTACGCGCCGATCACCGTGAGCCAGGACCAGCTCGACAAGTACTTCCACTACCCCGAGGCGTTCGATGTCCCCTGACGACGCGGCAGCACCGCAGGTCAAGTACCCCTTCGAGTTCGACGGGCGCTGGGTGCTGCGCTACCACGTCCCGTACTCCGTCGAGCACGAGGGCCACACCCACCGCATCGTGGCGACGATCTTCGCCCAGCCCTCGGTGCACGGCCGCATCCAGATCAGCAGCGCCGGCCGGCCCCTCGTCGAGCACGACGACCTGACCCCCGGCGACACCGTCGAGATCACCGGCGACGCCTGGCGCGTCGCCGAGGTCGACTACCGCACCCGGATCGTCCTGGAGCGCGCCCATGCGTAGGTACGGCGCGGGCGCGGCAACGGCTGCCGCCCTGACCCTGCTGGCGCTCGCCGGGTGCGGTACGTCCCCCGACCCCGGCGGCGAGGGCGGCGGCGACACCGGCAAGCCGACCCCGGCCGCCCGCGACAAGGGCCCCGCCTGCGTCGGTGAGGACCCCGGCGCCACCGTCCACGTCCTGCGCGGCGGCGGCTTCAAGCTTCCCGGCGGGGGCGGCGTGCAGTACGCGGACGCCACCGCCGACGGCACGCGGCGCACGGCCACCCTGCGCGACGGCGCCACGTACGCCTCCGGCCAGGAGGAGTGGAAGGTGGCACCCGGCGCCGAGGTCACCGTCTCCGGCCACGCCTACACCGTCCGGCAGGTCTGCGCCCACCGCGTCGTCCTGGAACCGGAGTCCGCCGAGGACCGCGCCGCCCTCGCCGCCGAACCCGCCTCACTCGAACCCCGCCAGGGCGCCGCCGACGACACCCTCTGCTTCACCACCAACCCCGCCGTCCGCAAGGCCGCCGCCCAGGGCTTCCCGGCCAAGGGCGACACCCTCGCCCTCCTCGCCAACGGCGGCGTCCAGCGCTTCCCCACCGGCCTCTCCGTCACGGTCGCCTACGTCCACCCGGACACCGGCACCGCCGGCCTCGACGCCAACTGCGCCACCGTCCCCGTCGCCGGCTACGAGGACGTACGGGCCGGGGACACCGTGGAGTTCGCCGGGGTGGAGTTCGAGGTGGCGACCCTGACCGACAAGGCCGTACGCCTCACCCGGACCAGCGACTAGGGAGGAGCGGGCCCCCGCCCCTCCCCGGACCCCGTCACCGGTTGATCGACTGAATCTCCTCGACCTCGACCGCCTGCTCGTTCCCGAACGTCCCGTCCGGCAGCGCCTGCGGTGCTGCCACACCGGTCCCGGTCCAGCTGATCTCCCAGGTCACGGTCGCCTCCATGGCGTACGACCCGTCACCGGACGAGCGCAGGTAGGTCACCCCGCACGGCGGCTCCTGGTCCGCCTTCCCCTTGGCGTACGGCTCCCCGATCGAGCCGTCATCGTTGATGGTGCACTCCCCCGACGCCGGGTGCAGCCGCGCGTCCTTCGTGCCCGGCTCGATCCGCAGGGACTTGGGCGTCGCCGTCGTCGTCGCCGACATGTCCAGCCCACCCACCGCCAACGAGGCCGTCACGGCCACCGGCTTGAACTCCCCACCGTCCAGCCACGCCCACGTCGGCAGATTCACCTTGCTCTTCCCACCGGGCGCAAGGGTCACCTCGGTCCCGGGCACCTTGATCTGCTCGTAGGCCAGCCCGGCGAGAATCTCGGGGGTGATGATGTTCTCGACATCGGGGGTTTCACCGTTGTCGGCCCAGAAGGGGACTCGTTCGCAGGCAAATTGTTCGTCCAGGGGTGCGTTGGGGTTCTGAACGGCACCCCACCACATCCCTTCGCCGTCCTTCTCCCGGTTGAAGTCCTCGTATTCCCCGTCGATGTAGTTGCGCCGCTCCTCGCTCCATTCGTTGATCGCCTCGGGCGGCATACCGGGATCGTGATGGATCGCTTCGTGGCCCCGCTGGTAGTAGTCGCGGAGTTCGTCCGGGGTCCACTTGGGCGCATACCAGCAGGGCGGCGGCGTCCAGTCTGAGGGAACTCTTGACACTGCCCCCGCCGAAGGCCCGCTTCCATTCTTGGAAGTGTCGTACGTGATCACCTCGACCTCTGCGGTCAGAGTGTCGCCCTCCCGGCCACCGGCGCCCTCAGCATTGTCGAGCGGAACCGCCAAGGCAGGGCTTACGGCACTGACCAGGCAGAGCGACGAAATTCCCGCCACGAGGACGGTGGTCCTCAGCCGGCGCACTGCGAGCCACCCCTCTCCGTCTTGACCTTGCTGGCACGCCACAAGCCCTTCTGCGACTTCGCCTGCTTCATCAGCACTTCGAAGGAGATGTACGGGCTCCCAAAGTCCTTGTCGGGGACCTTCTTTCCCGTCTTCGCTTCCTTACCGGCGGCCTTGGACTCGTCGGAGCAGAACGAGACGACTCGGACTCCTTCAGTCTTCGGTTCGGAAACCTTGACGTTCGACTGCCGCAACTCTCCCGTGAGAACCCAACCGTGTTCCACGTACTGCGTGACCTGGAACTTGGCGTACTCGTGGGCCTCGCTCATCGGGTCGATGTAGAACTTGTACACAGCACTTTCGGGGTCACCCTCAAAGATGGCGTGCTGGATCGATTTCATGAAGTTCTCTGCATCAGCAGATGCCGCCGCACCATCGGCGTCAGTCCCCTTGACCTCTTCGAACGTCATCTTGAAGTCATCCGGGAATTCGATCTCCGGCCGATCGATCCCGTCATCCCCCTTCTCACTCGGCGAAGCCGAAGCCTCAGCCGAGCTCTCCCCCGCTCCCGGAATCTTCTCGTCCGCCTCCGGTGACTCCCCGCCGCACGCGGTCAGGAGGAGGGTGGTCGCCGTGGCGAGGGCGGTGAGGGCGGGCAACGTTCGGCGGTTCACGTGTGACTCCCGGTGGGGGCGAAAGTGCGGACTGTAGGAACTGACGCTATCGCCGGGGCAATTGGTTTCGCCAGGCGGCTCGGGGGAGCGATGCGCCACAGGGGCCGGAAGTGTTCGGCGATACGGCGACAGCCGTGCCGTACGGCCGAATTGGCGCGCGCCGAACGACCGATATGCCGCTGGCGATCACCGGCGCTCCCCGGCAGATTCTCCAGGGCAACGCCAACCTCGAAACGTCCTCGTGATGAAAGGGTTTGACGTGAGAAGAGCACGCACCTTGGGCGCCGTGGCCATGACCCTGGCCATGGCGGGCGGCGTGTCGGTCGCCGCCCAGACGGCCGCCTCCGCCTCCGCCTCCACGCCCGCGCCCGTCCGGGCCGCGGCTGACACCTGTTCGTACCCGTACGTCTGTCTGTTCAAGAACGGTACGAGGATCGGGCAGTTCCAGGACGTCACCAGTGGGTTCCAGGACCTGCCGTCCCGGCCGTCCGGACCGAACCTGGTCGTCCAGAACACCCGCAACGACGATGTCGCCTACATCCGCCGGGCGAACGGCATCACCACCTGCCTTCCGCCGAAGACGAGTATCGGGATCGTCAGCGGAACGCTGACCGGCATACGCATCGACAGCCGCTCGACCTGCTGATCCACGTCGTACCGCTGGACGCGGGGCTCCTGGCGGTCCCGCCGGGAGCCTCGTTCGTGCGAGGGCTCAGGTGGTCCGCTCGTAGGTCCCCGGCCCCCGCTTCCCTTCGCCGGTGACCGTCAGCGTCCGGGCCGGTTCGGCGTCGGGGAGGGTCAGGGTGAGGGTGCGGTCGGGGCCCGAGGTGCAGGTGAGGGCGGCGGTGTACGCGGTGCGGCCGGCGCGCTGGGCCTCGCCGTTGCAGGTGGCGTCCTCGGCCGTGAGGGTGACGGCCCCGTCGTCGCTGACGGTGAGGGTGGCCGGGGCTTCCGGGTCGGCCTTGTCCCAGACGCCGGTGAGCGGACCGGCGGGGCCGGTGGTGGCGGGGCTGGGCGCGGGCTCGGCGGAGGTGCCGGTGGGCGTGGGGGCCGGGGCGTCGTCGCCGGAGCCGCAGGCGGCGGTGAGGGCGAGCAGGGGGGCGCACAGGAGGAGGGCGGCGGTCCGGCCTCGCGGTGTTCGCTTGGGCACGGGTTCCCCCGATGGTCTGCGGTGACGGCGACGGATGTCGCTGGGCACGCTGCCAGCAGCTTCGTCCCACGTCAAGCATGCCGCCACCGCCGCGCCGCACTCCGGTGCCCCGGCAGCATCCTCGGGGCCGCCTTGGCCTTCGGCCAGAGCCTGGCCGCCAGCAACACCTCGGCCGCCGCACCGGCGGGCAAGCACTTCACTCCGACTGCGCCCTACCACCACCCGTTCCCGCACCTGAGGCTGCGCGACGCAGGTCCACCAGGCGTCCAGTAGTCAGTCGGCGTGGTTCACCTTCGACATCTTGACGTCCTCCCCGCCTAAAGCTCATCGGCTGGGATTCCTACTGCCCGCGTCGCGGGGCTCGGTGGGTTCCTGCTTCACCGCGCCTCGCGGGCATGTATGCCCGTCTAACTGGCGCTCCACAGGCGTTTGGTGTCTCCGCCCGTCCGGCGGCGACGATGCGACGTCCTTCGAGAAGCACGTTGCGTGATGCGTTGTGGTCGCGGTTGTGGATGGTGGCGCACTTGCCGCACGTCCACTCGCGGATGTGCAGGGGCTTGGGGCCGTCCCGAAGCCCGCAGACCGAGCAGACCTGGGAGGACGGGAAGGCTCGGCCCACCTTGGCGAAGGTCCGGCCGTACAGGGCCGCCTTGTACTCCAGCATCGTCAGGAACTGTGCCCATCCGGCGTCGTGCACTGATTTGGCGAGCCGGGTACGTCCGAGGCCGGACACCAGGAGATCTTCCACGTACACCGCTTGGTTCTCACGGATGACCCTGGTGGATTCCTTGTGGTGCCAGTCCCTGCGCCGGTCCCCAACCTTGGCGTGCTGGCGTGCAACCTTGGCGCGGGCCTTCGCCCGGTTCTTCGAACCCTTCTCCTTGCGCGAAAGTGATCGCTGCATCCTCCCGAGCTTCTTCTCCGCGCGGCGGAGGAACTTCGGGGACTCGATCTTGCGACCGTCGGAGAGCACTGCGAAGTAAGTAAGCCCGAGGTCGATACCCACTTCCGTGTCCAGCTCGGGCAGGACGTCGCGCTCAGTGTCCACGACGAAGCTGGCCCAGTAGCGGTTCGAGGCGTCCTTGGTGACGGTGACGCTGGTCGGCGCCGCAGGAAGCTGACGCGACCAGCGCACGTACAGGTCTCCGACTTTGGCGATGTACAGACGGCCGTCCGACCGGAGCGAAAAGCCATTCACCGTGAGCCGGATGGCCTGCCGGTTGTCGTGCTTGGACTTGAATCGAGGCGGAGCGACCTTAGGCCCCTTGCGCTTACCGCTGACCGAGTTGAAGAAGTTCCGGTACGCGGTATGCAGATCCCGAAGAGACTGCACCAGCACCACCGAGGAGACTTCGCCAAGCCATTCCCGCCCCTCCGTTCGCTTGGCGGCGGTGACAACCTGCTTCTGGAGGTCAGCGTCCTTGATATACGGCAGCCCCGCCGCGTGCGCTTCCTGCCGAGCGCGAAGCCCGTCGTTGAAGACCACGCGCGCACACCCGAACGCCTTCGACAACGCGCCGCGCTGACCGGCGCTCGGGTACACACGGAAGTTGTACCGAAGCTGCATGGCTACATTTTAGCACCACAATGATGCTGGCTACATAATGGCATCATGACCAAGAATGTCAATGTGCGCTTCCCCGACGACGTCCACAAGGCCGCCGTTGCCGCCGCGGCCGCAGACGACCGCTCCCTGAACTCATGGCTGGTCGCCGTAGTGCGACGCGCCACCGAAACAAGGAAGGACACAGGGGGCGCTTCACCTACGCGCGGCTGAAACAGAGGAGGGGCCGACGAGGTGAACCCCTACGGACGTCCTGATCTAAGAGGTGGCGCCGGGCACCTTCGTCGTCCCGTCCGCCTGCTTCTCCCGGCGGGCGGCGACGGCGTGGGCGCCGGCCGAGTGCAGGGAGCGCAGGGCCAGCATGAGGAAGCCGATGTCGTCGAGGTAGATGGGGTCGGGGAGCAGGTCTACGGGGGAGATGGTGTAGACGACGGCGCTCCAGAACAGGGCCTTGTTCTGGAGCGGGATTCCGGCGTCCGCGAGGAGTTTGCGGGCGCGGAAGACGCGTACCAGCAGGACGAGGACGGCCGCCAGTCCCGCCAGGGCGAGGACCACGGCGAGGGCGATCCATTCACCGGTGCTCATGCGGCTACGCCTACCCCGTCGGGCCGCCGGTTCACGGGTACTCCTCGCCGCATCGCGAGCAGTAGACGGGGGCCGGGTCCTCGGAGACGCGGCCGCAGCCGGGGCAGACCCGGTCCATGAAGCAGGGCGGCTCCCCGCCGGCCGGTTCGGCGGCGCGGACGGTGCCGGGCGGGGCGGAGCCGACGGTGAGGCCGGGGCGGCGGCGGTGGACGGTGAGGTAGGCGAGGCCGTGCGGGCCCGCCGTGAAGGAGCGGTGGGAGCCGCGCGGCAGCCACAGCACGGCGGACTCCTCCAGCGCCAGGCCCTCCGGCTCGACCCGGCCGCTTCCGGCCACGACCACCAGCAGCACGTCGAGAACCGACTCGCGGTGTTCGCCGACGACCGCGCCGGGCGCCAGCCGGACCAGGTTGGCGTCGAGTTCCCGCCCGTCCTCGGCGAGGCGCCACAGCGCGCCGCGCTCCTCGTCCCCGGCCGCGGCGAGCCGCTCCCGCAGCAGCGCCAGCAGGTGGGGCCGGGCCCCGGTCGTCTCGGTCATGGCTCCGAGCCTGCCACAGCGCCTTGGCGAAGCCACGCCGTCCGGTGCTCTTGCCTGGAGCCCACTCGAAGGGCTTGGCTGTGGAGTCATGAAGTACACGCAGCTCGGACGTACGGGCCTCAAGGTCAGCCGCCTCGTGCTCGGCACGATGAACTTCGGGCCGAAGACCGGCGAGGCCGAGAGCCACGCCCTCATGGATACGGCTCTCGACGACGGCATCAACTTCTTCGACACGGCCAACGTGTATGGCTGGGGCGAGAACAAGGGGCGCACCGAGGAGATCCTCGGCACCTGGTTCGCCCAGGGCGGCGACCGCCGCGACAAGGTGGTCCTCGCCACCAAGGTCTACGGGAACATGGGCGCGGACGGCGCCGCCTGGCCCAACCACGACCGGCTCTCCGCCCTCAACATCCGCCGCGCGGTCGACGCGAGCCTGCGCAGGCTCCAGACCGACCACATCGACCTGTACCAGTTCCACCACGTCGACCGGCGCACCCCGTTCGACGAGATCTGGCAGGCCATGGACACCCTGGTCCAGCAGGGCAAGATCCTGTACGCCGGTTCCTCCAACTTCCCCGGCTACAAGATCGCCCAGGCCAACGAGGCGGCCGCCCGGCGCGGCAGCCTCGGCCTCGTCAGCGAGCAGTGCCTCTACAACCTCGCGGAGCGCCGCGCGGAGATGGAGGTCATCCCGGCCGCCGAGGAGTACGGCCTCGGCGTCATCGCCTGGTCGCCGCTGCACGGCGGGCTGCTCGGCGGCGCCATCCGCAAGGAGCGCGAGGGCGGCGGGTCGCGCACCAACGACGGCCGCTCGGGCGACGCGCTGGCCAACTCCACGATCCGCGCGCAGGTCCAGGCGTACGAGGACCTGCTGGAGAAGCACGGTCTGGAGCCGGGCGAGGTGGCGCTGGCCTGGCTGCTGACGCGGCCGGGGCTGACCGGGCCGATCGTCGGCCCGCGCACCGACGAGCAGCTGGCCTCGGCGGTCCGTGCCGTGGAGCTGGAGCTGCCGCAGGAGCTGCTGACGGCGCTCGACGAGATCTTCCCGGGCCCGGGGCCGTCCCCGGAGGCGTTCGCCTGGTGAGGCGGTAGCCGCAGCAAAGCGCCCCCGGAGTACGGCTCCGGGGGCGCTCCCGCGCGTACGGTCAGGCGCCGACGGCCGCCGAGACGGCGATGACGGCGAACATCAGTACAAGCACACCGGCCATGATCCGGTTCCTGGTCTTGGGGTCCACGCCTACGAGGTTAACGGCCTGGCGGCCGGCGACGGCCCCGGGGTGACACACCCCACGCGCCCCGACCGTCACCCGCCGAGCGGCCATCGCCCCTCCGTCGCGTACGTGGGCCGGGCCCCCGGTACGCCCCCGGGCGGCGGCACGCTGCGGACCAGCCGGACCTCGTCGGCCTGCCAGGGCCCGGCCGCCAGCTGGGCCAGTGCCTCGGCGAAGGGGGCGAGCCGGAGGGGCGGTCCGGGGCGGACGCGGGCCAGGGTCAGGTGCGGCCGGAAGGCGTGCTCGGCGTCGGGCGGCAGTCCGGCCCGGGTGGCGGCGGCGCGGACGCGGTCGGCGAGGCGGGCGAGGGCGTCGAGGTCGCCGTCGGGGCGGGCCCACAGGACGCGGTCGCCGAAGTGGCCGGCGCCGCGCAGGGCGAGCGGGAAGGGCGCGGTGCGGTGTGCGGCGCGGGCGAGCCGTGCGGCGAGGCCGTCCAGGCGGCCGGGGTCGCAGGCGCCGAGGAAGGCCAGGGTGACGTGGCGCCCGCCCGCCTCGGTGGGCCGCAGCCGGCCGGCGCCGGGCAGGGCGTCCAGCGCGGCGGTGGCGCGGCGCAGCTCGGCGAGGACCGCGTCGGGCGGGACGACGGCGACGAAGAGGCGGGGTCGGGGCGCGGGGCTGGCCATGGGTGCAGTCTGCCGGGCCGGGTACGGCGACGGCCGCTCCCCCGGCGTGGGGAGCGGCCGTGTGCGGTCCGGGTGCGGTCAGGCGGCGGGCGCCAGCCGCTTCTCGTCGGGCACGAACCTTATGTGCTTGCGGCCCCGGCGCAGGTCGACCTTGACCTTCAGCCCGCCGACGCGGGCCAGGATCAGGCCGACGGCGAGGGCGGCCAGCAGCGAGATGGCGCCGCCGACGGCGAAGCCGGTGCGGGCGCCGTACTCGTCGGTGATCCAGCCGAGCAGGGGCGCGCCCAGCGGCGTACCGCCGGTGAAGACCATCATGAAGAGGGCCATGACGCGTCCGCGCATCTGCGGTTCGGTGGCCATCTGCACGTAGGAGTTGGCCGTGACGTTGACAGTCAGGCCGAACATGCCGGTCAGCACCATGAGGACGGCGAAGATCCAGACCGACGGCGCGAAGGCGGCGACGATCTCCAGGACACCGAAGGCGGCGGCGGCCGCGACCAGCAGGCGGAGCCGTCCCGCGCCGCGCCGGGCGGCGAGCAGGGCACCGGCCAGGGAGCCGGCGGCGATCAGCGTGTTGAGCGTGCCGTACATGCCGGGGCCGCCGTCGAAGACCTTGTCGGCGAAGGCGGAGAGCCAGATCGGGAAGTTGAACCCGAAGGTGCCGATGAAGCCGACCAGCACGATCGGCCAGATCAGGTCGGGCCGCCCGGCGACGTACCGCAGGCCCTCGCGGAGCTGGCCCTTGCCGCGCGGGGTGCGCGGGGCCTTGTGCAGGTCGCCCATCCGCATCATCAGGAGCCCGGCGATGGGCGCGGCGAAGGAGAGGCCGTTGATGAGGAAGGCGTAGCCGGAGCCGACGGCGCTGATCAGCACGGCGGCGACGGCCGGGCCGACGAGGCGGGCGGACTGGAAGTTGGCCGAGTTGAGGGAGACCGCGTTGGCGAGCTGACGGGGTCCGACCATCTCGCTGACGAAGGTCTGCCGGGCCGGGTTGTCGACGACGGTGACGAGGCCGAGGACGAACGCGGTGACGTAGACGTGCCAGACCTGAACGTGGCCGGTGAGGGTCAGCGCGGCGAGGGCGAGGCCGGTGAGGCCCATGGCGCTCTGGGTGAAGAGGAGCAGCGGCCGCTTGGGCAGCCGGTCGACGAGGACACCGCCGTAGAGGCCGAAGAGGAGCATCGGCAGGAACTGGAGGGCGGTGGTGACACCGACGGCGGCCGACGACCCGGTGAGGGTGAGGACCAGCCAGTCCTGGGCGATGCGCTGCATCCAGGTGCCGGTGTTGGAGATGACCTGTCCGGTGAAGAAGAGCCGGTAGTTGTGGATCTTCAACGAGCTGAACATGGACTGCTTGGGGGCGGGCGGGGTGGAGTCGTGGGCGGCTGGTGCGGGGGCGGAGTCTGCTCCGGGTCCCGTACTCAAAGGACGTCGCCTCCTCGTGGCGGGGGTGTCTGGCCTGTCTTCGTCGATCGGTGCTGCTGGGTGCTGCTGGTACTGGTGTGCTGCTGCCCGGCCGGGGCGCGGGTCAGAGGTGGGCGAGCTTCTCCAGGACGGGGGCGGCGGCGCGGACCTTGGCCCACTCCTCCTCGTCCAGCTCGGCGGCGAGGGAGGCGAGCCAGGCGTTCCGCTTGCTGCGGCTCTCCTCGAGCATCGCCTCGGCCTCCTCGGTCTGGGTGACCACCTTCTGGCGGCGGTCCTCGGGGTGCGGCTCCAGCCGGACCAGGCCCTTGGCCTCCAGGAGCGCCACGATCCGCGTCATCGACGGGGGCTGCACGTGCTCCTTGCGGGCCAGTTCGCCGGGGGTGGCGGTACCGCAGCGGGCGAGGGTCCCGAGCACCGACATCTCGGTGGGACTCAGCGACTCGTCGACCCGCTGGTGCTTGAGTCGGCGGGAGAGGCGCATGACGGAGGAGCGCAGTGCGTTCACGGCGTCGGCGTCTTCGCCATGGGTGAGGTCCGGCATAGTCGTTAGAGTAACTCATTACTATGTCTAAAGACCACTCGTGGTGGCGGGCGTCACGGGCCCGGTCCGGACACCCTCCGCAGGAGTGACCAGCCTCGCCCGGGGGCTGCCGTGCGGGCACGTGGTCGTCACCCGAAAGAGTGAGGCGGGCGGGAAAAGCGGCACGATCGCGCCAGACGTGCGGGGACCCTGACAGGTATGGACACCCACGTACTCAGCCTGCGCATGGACTCAGAGCTGTTCGAACGTCTTCGGGGTCACGCGGCCAGACGCGGCATGAGCGTCCAGGACTACGTCGTGCGGACGATGATCCGGGACGACTTCGACCAGCGGTTCCAGACGGCGGTGGAGGAGACCGAGAAGTTCTACGGGGACGAGGACGGCGGCGCGCCCGGAGCCGGGGAGGTCGCGGAGGAGCCCGCGCGGGACGGGGCCGTGAACGGCGCGGCCCGGCCCACCTGACCTCCGCGGTGAGCGGGGGCCGGGCGGACCGGGCCGGTGCCGTACGGCCGCGCGGGGCGCGGGCCGGGGCCTGTCAGGTGAGGCCGAGGGCAGGCATCAGGTAGTAGAAGGCGAAGACACCCGAGACCACGTACATCGCCGCGGGGACCGAGCGGCCGCGGCCGGCGGCGAGGCGCAGCACGCAGAAGCTGATGAAGCCCATGCCGATGCCGTTGGTGATGGAGTACGTGAACGGCATCATCATGAAGGTGATGAAGGCCGGGATCGCGATGGTGAAGTCCGTCCAGTCGATCGCGCCGATCGAGCCGGAGAGGATCAGGAAGCCGACCGCGACCAGGGCCGGGGTGGCCGCCTGCGAGGGGACCATCGTCACGACCGGCGTCAGGAAGAGGCCGATGGCGAAGAGGCCGCCGGTCACGATGTTGGCGAAGCCGGTCCGGGCGCCTTCGCCGACACCGGCGGTGGACTCCACGAAGCAGGTGGTGGCGGAGGAGGACGAGGCGCCGCCCGCCGCGACGGCGATGCCGTCGACGAAGAGGACCTTGTTGATGCCGGGCATGTTGCCCTGGGCGTCGGTCAGCTCGGCCTCGTCGCCGACCGCCATGATCGTGCCCATCGCGTCGAAGAAGCACGACAGCAGCACGGTGAAGACGAAGAGGATGCCGGTGAGCAGCCCCACCTTGGCGAATCCGCCGAAGAGGCTGACCTGTCCGATCAGGCCGAAGTCCGGGGTGGCCACCGGGTTGCCGGGCCACTCGGGCGTGGTCAGGCCCCAGGACGGGATGTCGGCGACGGCGTTGATGATCAGGGCCAGCACGGTCATCGCCACGATGGAGATGAGGATGGCGCCGGGCACCTTGCGCACCATGAGAGCCAGCGTCAGCAGCACGCCGAGGACGAAGACCAGCACGGTCCAGCCGTTGAGGTGACCGTCGGCGCCGAGCTGGAGCGGGACGGTGGTCTGCGCGGCGTCCGGGATGCGGGAGACGAAACCGGCGTCGACCAGGCCGATCAGCATGATGAACAGGCCGATACCGATGGCGATGCCCTTGCGCAGGCCGAGCGGCACCGCGCTCATGACCCGCTCGCGCAGCCCCGTGGCGACCAGCAGCATGACGACGAAACCGGCGAGGACGACCATGCCCATCGCGTCCGGCCAGCTCATCCGGGGGGCGAGCTGGAGGGCGACCACCGTGTTGACGCCGAGTCCGGCGGCCAGGGCCACCGGCACGTTGCCGATGACGCCCATGAGCAGCGTGGTGAGGGCCGCGGTCAGCACGGTGGCGGTGACCAGCTGGCCGTTGTCCAGCTGGTGGCCGTACATGTCCTTGGCGCTGCCGAGGATGATCGGGTTCAGCACGATGATGTACGCCATCGCAAAGAACGTGGCGAAACCGCCGCGCACCTCGCGAGAGAGCGTGGAACCGCGCTCAGTGATCTTGAAGTAGCGGTCGAGCGCGCCGGACGGCGGGTTCGGCTGCTCGGACGTGGCGTCCTGGGCAGGGGCCGAGGTGGGCATGGAAACCTCAGGGGTGCGAGGCGTACGGGCTCTTTGGCGGGAGGTCCGTACGAAGGGACGGGGGTACGTGGTGACCGCACAGAATCAGCCAGGCATGACCTCCGGATCACGATCATGTGACCGGCGGATCAACCCGTCCGAGGGCGGAAACCTACCGATACTTGCGGCCCTTGTGTCTTCTTACGAAAGAAAACGGTCAGCCTCAAGCTGTTTCAGTATGAATACATGAACCCGAAATTGCTATCTCCGCGCGTAGAGGCATAAGCCACAGGGCCGGAGGGCCTTGCCGGGGGCGGCCGGAAGGGTGCGGGCGGGCGCGCCGCCGGGGGCCGGGCGGGACGGTCGTAAGCTGGGGGCATGAAGAAGTGGACGCCCCGGCACGAGGCACCGGAACCCCTGGAAGGGCCCGTGGTGGCCACCATCACCGGCGGCACGATCCTCTGGTTCGTCCTCTTCCTCGCCCAGCTCCCCTTCTACGGCTGGTACGACGACCACGGCCACACCTGGTGGATCTGGACCTGCCTGGCCGGCGCGGGCCTCGGCTGCCTCGGCGTCTGGTACGTCCGCCGCCGCGAGGCCGCGCTGAAGCGGGCCGCCGCGGCCGCCCCGCAGCCCGGCTCCTGAGCCGATTGCGGCACCCCGTGTAGCACCCCTCCCGTAGGGGGCGGGGCTACCTCGGTCGGGGATGCGGCGGCCCACCCCCTACGGCGGTGCCACCCCCGTCTCGTACCCGGGACGGATCTTTGGACCCTCGGGCGGTGAAGTGCGAGCGCGGGCCTTAACGTCTGTGTCATGACGCAGCGGGGACAGGTGGACACCGGGGGTTCGGACTCCGGGAACAGCCGGATCGACACGGGGGCGGAGCCGGACGCCGCCCCTCCCGCCGTGCCGCCCGAGCCCGGACTGTCCTCGGCCGAGGTCGCCGAGGCGGTCGCACGCGGCGAGGTCAACGACGTCCCCGTCCGCAGCTCCCGCTCGCTGGCCGAGATCGCCCGCGCCAACATCTTCACCCGGTTCAACGCCATCATCGGCGTCCTCTGGGTGATCATGCTCTTCGTCGCGCCGATCCAGGACAGCCTCTTCGGCTTCGTCATCGTCGCCAACACCGGCATCGGCATCTTCCAGGAGTGGCGCGCCAAGCGGACCCTGGACGGCCTCGCGGTGATCGGCGAGGCCAAGCCGACCGTGCGCCGGGACGGCAGACCGGGCGAGGTCTCCACCTCCGAGATCGTCCTCGGCGACCTCATCGAGATCGGTCCCGGCGACAAGATCGTGGTCGACGGCGAGGTCCGCGAGGCGGACGGCCTGGAGGTCGACGAGTCCCTGCTCACCGGCGAGGCCGACCCGGTCGTCAAGCGCCCGGGCGACGAGGTGATGTCCGGCTCCTTCGTCACCGCCGGCGGCGGCGCCTTCCGCGCCACCAAGGTCGGCCGCGAGGCGTACGCGGCGCAGCTCGCCGAGGAGGCGTCCCGGTTCACCCTGGTCCACTCCGAGCTGCGCTCGGGGATCAGCACCATCCTCAAGTACGTCACGTGGATGATGGTGCCGACCGCGATCGGCCTCGTCGTCAGCCAGCTGGTCGTCCGCGACAACGACTTCAAGAACGCGGTGGCCCGCACCGTCGGCGGCATCGTCCCGATGGTCCCCGAGGGCCTGGTGCTGCTCACCTCGGTCGCCTTCGCGATAGGCGTGATCCGGCTGGGCCGCAAGCAGTGCCTCGTCCAGGAGCTGCCCGCCATCGAGGGGCTCGCCCGCGTCGACACGGTCTGCCTCGACAAGACCGGCACCCTCACCGAGGGCGGCATGGACGTCCAGGCGATCCGCCCGCTCGGCGGCGCCGACGAGGCGTACGTCCGGCGGGTGCTCGGCGCGCTCGGGGCCGGCGACCCCCGGCCCAACGCCAGCCTCCAGGCCGTCATCGACGCCTGCCCGGCCCCCGAGGGCTGGCGCACCACCGGCACGCTGCCCTTCTCCTCCGCCCGCAAGTACAGCGGCGCCTCCCTGGACGAGGGCGACGCCACCCACCGCACCTGGCTGCTCGGCGCCCCGGACGTCCTGCTGCGCCCCGGCGCCGAGGCGCTCGCCGAGACCGACGCGCTCAACGAGCGGGGCCTGCGGGTCCTCCTCCTCTCCCGGACCGCGGGCGGGCTGGACGGGCCCGACCCGGGCGCCGGGGCCGAGCCGACCGCCCTCGTCGTCCTGGAGCAGCGGCTCCGCCCGGACGCCGCCGACACCCTGCGCTACTTCGAGGACCAGCACGTCGCGGCCAAGGTCATCTCCGGGGACAACGCCGTCTCGGTGGGCGCGGTCGCCGGGAAGCTGGGGCTGCCCGGCGCGGAGCGGACGTACGACGCGCGCAAGCTCCCCAAGGAGCCGGAGGCCCTCGCCGACACGCTCGACGAGAACACGGTCTTCGGCCGGGTCACCCCGCAGCAGAAGCGGGACATGGTCGGCGCCCTCCAGGCGCACGGCCACACGGTCGCCATGACCGGCGACGGGGTCAACGACGTCCTCGCCCTCAAGGACGCGGACATCGGCGTCAGCATGGGCTCGGGCTCGGAGGCCACCCGGGCCGTCGCCCAGATCGTCCTGCTGAACAACAGCTTCTCCACGCTGCCGTCGGTGGTCGCCGAGGGCCGCCGCGTCATCGGCAACATCACCCGCGTCGCCACGCTCTTCCTGGTCAAAACGGTCTACTCGGTCCTGCTCGCCATCCTCGTCGTCCTCTCCCAGACCGAGTACCCCTTCCTCCCCCGCCACCTCACCCTGCTCTCCACCCTGACCATCGGCGTCCCCGCCTTCTTCCTCGCCCTCGCCCCCAACAAGGAGCGCGCCCAGCCGCACTTCGTGAAACGCGTGATGCGGTACGCGATCCCCGGCGGCGTGATCGCCGCCCTCGCCACCTTCACCACGTACATGACGGCCCGGGCGTACTACACCGGCCCCGACTCCCTCCCCGCGGAGACGAGCGCGGCGACGCTGACCCTCTTCCTGGTCTCCCTCTGGGTGCTGGCGATCATCGCCCGCCCCTACACCTGGTGGCGGGTCGGCCTGGTCGCCACGATGGCCGGCGCCTTCCTCGTCGTCCTCGCCGTCCCGTGGCTCCAGGACTTCTTCGCCCTGCGGCTGGTCGGCTCGGTGATGCCGTGGGCGGCGGTCGGTATCGCGGTGATCGCGGCAGCCCTCATCGAGGTGGTCTGGCGGCTGGTCGACCGGCGCCTGCCGGTCTGACCCACCCGAAGCGCCTTACGCGGAAACGGCCGAGGGCCGCTCCCCCTGACGGTGACGTCGGGGAGAGCGGCCCTCGGTGTTCCAGGCGTTCCGGCTTGCTTCGCCTACTTCACGTCCACGAAGTCGGCCGTGGAGTTGATGGCCGGGGTGGTGGAGGTGCCGGCGAAGCTCCAGCGCCAGTAGCCGTCCGAGGCGGCCTTGACGGTGGTCTTCAGCGCGCCCTTGGAGCCGCTCTTGACCGTCTTGACGGTCGTGTAGCTGGCGGCGCCCTTCTTCTTGAACTGGAGCTTCACCGACTGCTGGGTGTAACCGGCGTACTTCCAGGTGTCCCAGTTGGCGCGGGACAGGGTGCCGTTGACCGTGAGGGTCTTGCCCTTCTTGACCGGCTCCGGCGTGGCGTTCACGACCAGCTTGGAGTAGCGCTGGACGCGGGTCTTGCTGTGCTTGTCGTTCCAGGCGAAGTCGGAGTCGTCGGCGGCCAGGGCACCGACCCCGACGTTCCAGCTGCCCGCCAGGTCGTTGATGAGCTCCCACTGCGGGTCGACCGTGAAGGTCAGCTTGCAGGTGGAGGTGGTGGCGCTGGACGCCTTGCAGGAGGCGTACTCCTCGTTCGGGATGAAGACGCCGTCGGCGGTCTCGTAGGTGGAGCCGTGCCAGAAGTAGGCGTAGGCGTCCCCGATGTTGCTGGCGTGCGAGGCGGTGATGCTGACCGAGAAGGTCTTCGCCTTGGTGGTGCCGAGGACGATGTCCTTGCCGCCGTTGACGGTGACCTTCGAGATCTTCGGCACGGCGGCGGCCTTGAAGCCCTTGCCCTTCGCCGTCGCCTGCTTGCCGAACACCGACTCCGCGGTGGGCACCTGGATCCGCTCGCGGTCGGGTCCCGGGGCGGCCTGGGCGGCGGCGCCGGTGAGAGCGGACAGGGCCAGGGCGCCGCTGACGACGGCAACAGTGGCACGAATACGCATGTGTGTTTCCCCAGTGGAGAAGGGCCCCCCGTGGAGGCCGTCCCCAGACCGCGGCGGTACGGGCCCGCCCGGCCTGTCGAGTCCCATGACTCGACAGACAAGACCACCGGGACATGTGAAGGGTTGTAGGACAGTTCGACTTTTCTGTGAACAGAGGGGGAACGGGGGTTACGCCCCTCCCTGGACCCGGCCCGGCCGCGCACGACGGGCGCACGCCTCGCCCCCGAACGCCCGCCCCCGCGCCCGGAACCGCCACCACCTGCTCTCCGTGCCCCCTGCCCGCGCACCCGAGCCGCCCCCAACTCTGGGGAGCAGCCACGTCGTCCGGCCAAGGAGCTGACCACCATGCCGTCCTCCGCCCCACCGGAACAGGAACCCCTCGTCCTCGACCCCACGGGGGCCGACCTGCACGCCGAACACCGCGCCCTGCACGCCCGAGGCCCGGCCACCCGCGTCGACGTCCTCGGCGTCCCGGCCTGGTCGGTCAGCGACCCGGTCCTCCTCAGAGCCCTGCTGACCAGCCCGGACGTCTCCAAGGACGGGCGGGCCCACTGGCCGGCCTTCGCCGAGACCGTGCAGAGCTGGCCGCTGGCACTCTGGGTCGCGGTACGCAACATGTTCACCTCGTACGGCGCCGACCACCGGCGGCTGCGCCGCATCATCGCGCCCGCGTTCAGCGCCCGGCGGGTCGAGGCGGTGCGGCCCGTGGTGGAGCGGATCACCGCCGGACTGCTCGACGATCTGGCCGCGCTGCCGCCGGACGCGCCCGTCGACCTGCGCGAGAAGCTGGCGTACCCGTTGCCGGTCGCCGTCATCGGCCACCTCATGGGAGTGCCCGAGGAGCGGTATGCCCACTTCCGCGCCGTGGTCGACGGTGTCTTCGACACCACCCTCGGCCGCGAGGAGGCAGCGGCCAACACCGGTGCCCTCTACGTCGTCCTCGACCAGCTCATCGCCACGCGCCGCGCCGAACCCGGCGACGACGCCACCTCGCTGCTGCTCGCCACCCCGGACGAGGAGGGCGCCGAACCGGCCCTCTCCCACGAGGAGTTGCGGGACACGCTGCTGCTGGTGATCAGCGCCGGGTGCGAGACCACGGTCAACGTCATCGACCAGGCCGTGCACGCGCTGCTCACCGTCGACGGCCAGCTCGACCTGGTCCGCTCCGGGCAGGTCGGCTGGGGCGACGTGGTCGAGGAGACCCTGCGTCACGAGAGCGCCGTCAAACACCTGCCCCTGCGGTACGCCGTCCGCGACATCCCGCTCCCCGACGGCCGGACCATCGCCCGCGGCGAGGCCATCCTCGCCTCCTACGCCGCGGCCAACCGGCACCCCGGCTGGCACGATGACGCCGACGTCTTCGACGCCGGGCGCCTCAGCAAGGAGCATCTCGCCTTCGGGCACGGGGTGCACTTCTGTGTGGGGGCGCCGCTGGCGCGGCTGGAGGTCGAGGTGTGCCTGCGCCTGCTCTTCGCCCGCTTTCCAGGGCTTGCCCTGGATTTGCCCGCCGAAGGTCTGCCTCCCTTCCCCTCCCTCATCTCCAACGGGCACCGGAACTTGCCCGTGTGGCTCCACGGGGGCGCCCTCGGCGAGGGGCCTGGCTGATCTGCGGCTGCGCCGCGGCTGGGGGGTGGCTGCGCCGCGGCTTGGCTGTGGCTGCGCCACGGCTTGGCTGTGGCTGCGCCACGGCTTGGGGTGCCAGTTGCTGCCCGTGCCGGTCACGAACTGGCCTCAATCGCCGGCCGGGCTGGGAGGTGGCTGCGCCGCGACTGGGGGTGCCGGTCGTTGCCCGTGCCCGGTCAGGGGTACCTCCTCACAAACTGCCAGGTGCGGGGTCAGTCGCTTCAAGGCGGCCGAGCACGGCAGTTTGCTGCGGGGGCACCCCGGCACGACCCCACACACGGCCGCCTTGAAGCGACTGACCCCGCACCATGCAGTTTGTGAGGAGGTACCCCGGCACGGCCCCACCCCACCCACGCACCGGAGAAACCGCGAACCTGACAGCCCGGCCGGCGATTGAGGCCAGTCAGTGACCGGGCACGGGCAACGACCGGCACCCCCAGACGCGGCGCAGACACGCCCCAGCCCGGCCGGCGTTTGAGGCCAGTCGGGGACCAGGCACAGGCGAAGGCACCCCCAGTCGCGGCGCAGCCGCATCCCGGTCGGAGGCGAGCCGAGCTGAATGGGTGGCGGGTGGGCTCAGTCGAACCAGCGGTCACGCGAGAGTTCGGCCCTACGGGACGGGTCCTCCAGGAGTGCGGCCACCTCGAACCGGCGGGGCCACTGCCCCGCCCCCCAGGCGAGCCCCGCGGCAACCCCCTCCAGGGTGGCGGCATGCAGAACCCCGGAGGCCGTGAGGTGCCAGTCCAGTTCGACCCCGTCGGCGAGGAGTTCGTCGTGCTCCCGGTAGGAGGCGGGAACCCCGTCCCCGAGCAGCTCACGCACAGCCTCCGGCACGGGATGCTCCACCCCCTCCCCGGCCGGGGTGACCCGTACCGCCTCCGACAGCCGCCCCACCTGGAGCAGCTCGGCGAGCCGCGCGGCCAGCGCCGGGGCGACCGGCAGCAGGGGGCGCCCGGCGGCGAAGGGCAGCAGATCGGGAGCGTCGGCGACCAGCGCGTCACGAGCGTCCACGACCGTCACGACGCCGTCGGCCACGGCCCGCAGTTCGTCGGGGAGCGTGACCTCCTCGGGGTCTAGCTCGGCCAGCAGGCCGTAGAGGGCGTGCAGTTGGCGGGCGGAGACCTCGCGGTCCGGGTCGGCGAGGCGGTCCAGGAGTTCGGCAGCGCCGCCGGGCTCGTCGAGCAGGGCGGCGGCAGTGGTGCGTACCCCGAGGGCGCGCAGCACCAGCGCGTCGTCGAAACCGGCGGCGTCCACCTCGTCGTAGAGCCCGGCGAGCAGCGCGTCCCCGGAAGCGGCGCGCAGCCCCGCCGGGCGGCGGCCGTCGAGGACGGGGTGGCCGCGCAGCCACCAGGCGGTGTACGGCCGGACCGACTCGGTGGTGCCGTCGGGGAGCAGGACGCGCACCGGCTGGGTGAGCGCGTCGCGCAGCGGCGGCCGGGAGAGCAGCGCCAGCGCCTCGGGCCAGCGGTCGTCGTCGACGAGGTCGAGGTCGCGGACGGCGGTGATCTCGGTGGCGACCGGCGGGACGGGCCCGTCCGGCAGCTGGTCCAGGACGTCCTCGCACCAGACGTCGACGGCGTCGAGCAGCCCCACGTCGTCCGGTTCGGCGAAGTCGGTGTCGCGCGGCTCCAGTTCGTCCGGGTCGAGGACGACGTCGGTGGCGCGGACCAGGGTGAAGCGGGCCAGGACACCGCAGGCGGCGAGCGGCTGCTCGCCCCAGCGCCCGGCCCACTCCTCGTCCACCGCCGCGAGCTCACCCTCCCGCATGACGGAGGCGAACTCGCCGCCGGGCAGAACCAGTTCACCGGCGGGCGACAGTTCGCCGTCCTCGTCGGGGAGGGCGAGCGCCCCGAGCCAGGGTTCGTCGCCGGGGGCCAGTTCGGCGTCGCGGGCCAGCGTCAGGACCAGCTCCGCCAGCTCCTCGGCGTCGGGGGCGTCGTCGCGCAGCGCGTACCCGTCGCCCTCCAGCGACTCGGCGACGGCCGCGCGCACCTGCGGCGTACGGAGCACGGCGCGCGGCGTCGCGGGCAGCGCGCCCAGCTTCTCCAGCAGCGGGTGGGCGGCCTCCGGATGGGCGACCTTCAGGCCGAGGCGGGCCAGCGCGGCGGGCCGGGGCCCGTCCTCGGCCGGGCCGGGCAGCAGCACCTGGCGCGGGCTGCCCGCCGTGGACCCGGCCGCGAGCGGCACCGGCAGCCCCTGGAGCCGGTCCGGGTCGACCCCGGCGAGGCTGTCGTACAGCCGGTACCACCAGGCCGGCGAACGCTCCACGCCGGCCAGCCGGTCGATCGCCTCTCCCAGCGACAGCCGGCCCACCCCGAGGGTGCGCAGCTCGGCGCGGCGCTCCAGCCCGGCGGGCAGCAGCGTCGGCAGCACCTCGGCGAGGACCCGTACCGTCGCCTCGCCCGCCCCCTCCACCAGCTCCGCCTCGATCGGACGCAGCGCCTCCGGGCGGTCGGCGCGCAGGAGGGGTACGTCGGTGTCGGGCTCCTCGTCCGGCCCGGCCGGGGGCAGGGCTGGCGGGAGGAAGGCCGTACGCGGCAGCAGGTCCAGGACGGCGGCGCGTACGGCCCCGTCGACGGCGGCCAGACCCAGCGGTCCCGGGACCAGGCCGACGGCGGCCGGGCCGACCGGGCGCCAGGCGCCGAGCAGCCCGGCGTACGCCTCGGCGGCGCGGGCCACCAGGAAGTCGGTGAGCGGGCCCGGGGCGACGTGCCGTCGGGCGGTGTCCAGCGGGAACGAGGCGATGAGCAGCGCGGGCACGCCCAGCGGCTCGTCACTGGGCGTGGGGGCGTGGACGACCGGGGCGGTCGCCGGGCGGACCGGGGCGCCCTCGGCATCGACCGGGACTGCCCACACCACCGACCAGTACGGCCGCAGCCGCTCCTCGACCGGGCGGTCGGCCAGGAGGGGGGCGTCCAGGGGGCCGCCGGAGGTCGCGGTACGCCAGCGGCGGGTCTCGGCCGGGGCGCCCGTCGCTCCGCTGCCGCCTGTCGACTCCTCGATGACGACGTACGGCTCTTCGTCGCGGCGGCGCAGGACGCGGGTCGACTCCGGGGTCTCCACCACGATCTCGGTCAGCCCCGGCAGGGCGAGCAGCAGGGCGTCGTCGACGCCCGCCAGCAGGCGTTCGGCCAGGTCCTGGGCGGCCGCGTCGCGCAGGGGGAGGACGACCACCGTGTCGTACCCCTCGGGCGGGATGCCCTCGGCGGGGAACGGGAGCCGCAGCAGGGGGACATGGTCGTCGCGGCGGATCAGCTCGTCGCCGAGGCCGGGGCTGTGGCGGGCCACCTCGCGGGCGGCCTCGCGGGCCTGGGCCAGGTCCCAGCGGACGCCGCCGGTGCGGCTCAGTACGGCCGGTTCGTCGCTGACCGCGAGGACGGCGGCGAAGCCGACGCCGAAGCGGCCGACGCTCGGGCCGGCCCCGGGGGCGGCACCGGTGGCGGTGCCGGTGGCCGGGCGCTTGGCGGACGCCCTGAGCGTCGACAGGGATTCGACGCCGGTGGCGTCGAGGGGGGCGCCCGTGTTGGCGGCGGCCAGGACGTGGGTGCCGGCGCTCTCGTGCAGGGTCAGGCGGAGGCGGCCGTCGGTGCCCGCGCGGGATGCCGCGTCGGCGGCGTTCTGGGCCAGTTCCACGATGAGGCGGTCGCGGTAGCCGCCCAGGGCCAGGTCCTCCTCGGCGTTGGCGTCCTCGCGGAACCTGGCCGGGGAGGCGGCCCATGAGTCCAGCACGGTCCGCCTGCGGCGGGCGGTGCCGAAGGGGTCCTTGCCCTCCTGGGCGGGGGTGGGGTGGGTCACCGTTGCTCCTCGGGAACTTGGCTGCGCCTGCTGATCGGGGGCAAGCCTGCCTCGGGAGCGCGGAGCGCTCCAAATGGGGGCCGCCTTCTGCGGGGCCGTCTGTCCGGCAGGGCCGCTTTTCGGCTGGGCCCGGCTTGCCTGTACCGACTGCATGGTGCGGGGTCAGTCGCTTCAAGGCGGCCGTGTGTGCAGTTTGCTGCGGGGGCACCCCGACCCGTCCCCACCCCACGGTCTCGTACGCGGCGCAGCAAACTGCCGTGCTCGGCCGCCTTGAAGCGACTGACCCCGCACCTGGCAGTTTGTGAGGAGGTACCCCGGTGCGGCCCCGCCCGACCCAACCGGCGAACGCACCGCGAACCCCAATAGCCCGGCCGGCGTTTGAGGCCAATCGGTGACCGGCACGGTCGAGACGGAGCCCGGCAACCAACAGCCCGGCCGGCGATTGAGGCCATCAGTGACCCACAGGGTCACGACGGGCACGCAGGGGCGGAGCCCAGCCACACCGCATCCCAGCCCGGCCGGCGATTGAGGCCAGTCCGTGACCGGGCACGGACACAAGGCACCCCAAGTCGCGGCACAGCCACACCCCAGCCCGGCCGGAGGCCGATGAGCCGGGCCGGCGAGTGAGGCCAGGGCTAGTCGAGCGGCAGCGGGTCGAGGCGGGTTTCGTCGAGGGCGGGGTCCGGGGGGCGGGGAGGCGTAGGCATGACGGCCGCCTCGGAGTGGCCGCCGCAGCCGTAGGCGAGGGAGACGACATGGCCGTCGGCCGGAGAGTAGGCGTTGGCGCAGATCCCGAAGGCCTGCCGAAGCGACCCGGCCAGCGGCAGAAGGAACCCGCAGCTGACACAGGGCGCCGGCGCAGCCTGCGCCATCGCCGACTCGGCCCCGAACTGCGCCTCCCACCGCTCGGCCGCGTCGAGCAGCCCGTACCGCGAGAGCACCCGGGAGCGGCGTAGCCCCAGCTCTTCGGCGACGGAGGCGACGGACCCCCGCTCGGGTGCGAGGGGCAGGTCGGCGGGCGGCCCGGCGGAGAGGGAGGCGTCCTCGGCCTCGACCAGCTCGGCCATGTCGGCGGAGACGGCCGAGTTGGGCGGCGGCTCCTCGTCGGCGATCCAGCCGGGCTCCAGGCGCAGGTCGTCGGCCTCGGTGGGGAGCAGGTCCCCGGGGCCGAGGTCCCCGGGACGGAGCCGCTCGCTCCACGGCACCCACTCGGGTGCGAGAAGGGCGTCGGGCCCGGGCAGCAGCACGGACTCGTCGACGGTGACGTACTTGGCGCGGGAGGCCCGGGCGACGGTGACGGCCCAGCGCCAGCCCCGGTAGCCGGGGTCGTGGCAGGCGAAGTAGTGGGTGGCTACGCGGTCGCCGTCGGCGGTGACGGCGAGGTGCTCGCCGACCACCCCGGGGGCGGCGGTCTCCTCGGCCACACTGCGGGCGAGGTCGACCGCCTCGGCGCACAAGCGGTCGGGGGTGCGGCTTCGCGTTGTCGCTGCGCTCACAGGTATCGCTTCTCTCCTACGCCGTCTCACGAGTCGCATGCGACGGGGACGGGCAGCGGACGGAGCGGACCGATGGGCCGCGTCGACGTCCGCGCCCGATCGTCCAGGGCACGCCTACGCGAACCATTCTGGGGGATCGCGAAGAGGCGCGCGGCCGGGAGTACCGTCGCAGGCGCGTGAGTGCACGC
Organism: Streptomyces albidoflavus; assembly: GCF_000719955.1. Taxonomy (GTDB): domain Bacteria; phylum Actinomycetota; class Actinomycetes; order Streptomycetales; family Streptomycetaceae; genus Streptomyces; species Streptomyces albidoflavus. Next base: position 5,874 of record NZ_JOII01000031.1, on the reverse strand, counting down.
TACCCTCTCGCGGCCCCGTCTCCCACACCGACGTGGGAAGCCGGGCCGCTCAGGGGCGTCGGCGGCGCGTCGTACGGGTGCGGGCGGCCACCCCGGCGAGGGGTGGCGCGGCCCCGCTTCGGCCACAGGGGTTGCTCAGGACACTTCGGGTCATACTCGGCCCGCCAGGGGGCACTATCACCACGTGACCGCCTCAGGCTCGCCGCGCGTGGAGCGCAGCCCGGTGCGCAGGGCCGCCCGGGTTGTGGGCCGCGCGCTGCGGACTCCCGTGACGGGCCCGGCGCGCGGTATCCGCAAGGTGACGCACGCGCAGGGCGCGGGCGAGTCGGGGCTCGGGCGGCTGATCGAGCTGCACGGGGTGAACGGCGCCGGCGACGTGATGATCACGGTGGCGCTGGCCTCGACGGTCTTCTTCTCGGTGCCGACGGACGAGGCACGGGGGCGGGTGGCGCTCTACCTGGCCGTGACGATGCTGCCGTTCACCCTGCTGGCGCCGGTGGTGGGTCCGCTGCTGGACCGGCTGCCGCACGGCCGACGGGCGGCGATGGCCGGGTCGATGCTGGCCCGGGCGGTACTGGCGCTGGTGCTGTCGGGGGCGGTGGCGACGGGAAGCCTGGAGATGTACCCGGCCGCGCTCGGCGTCCTGGTGGCCTCGAAGGCGTACGGGGTGGTGCGCAGTGCCGTGGTGCCCCGGCTCTTGCCGCAAGGGTTCTCGCTGGTCAAAGCCAATTCGCGGGTGACGCTCGGCGGCCTCCTGGCGACCGGGGTGGCGGCGCCGGTCGGGGCGGGGCTCCAGATGATCGGCCCGGGGTGGCCGTTGTACGGGGCGTGTCTCCTCTTCCTCGGCGGCGCGTTCCTCTCGTTCCGGCTGCCGCCGAAGGTCGACTCGGCGCGCGGCGAGCGGCGGGCACTGCTGGCGGCGGACGAGCAGCACCTCGCCGCGGCGGTGGACGCCCGCTGGGACCCGGTGACGACAGACGACAAAACAGACGACAAGACAGACAGCACAGACAACAAGGAGGAAGAGAAGGACAGGGACGGGGAGAGGGGGGAGGGGAAGGGGAAGGAGCGGCGGCGGAAGGGGCCGGGGCTCAGGACGGTCGGGCCGGCGGTGACGCATGCGCTGGCGGCCAATGCCTGTGTGCGGTGCCAGAGCGGGTTCCTCATCTTCTTCCTGGCGTTCCTGCTGCGTGAGCATCCGCTGACGGGGCAGAGCGCGGCGGTGTCGCTGGCGGTGGTCGGTGTGGCGGCGGGGGCGGGGAACGCGCTGGGGACGGCGGTCGGGGCGTGGCTGCGGGCCCGGGCGCCGGAGGTGATCATCGTGACGGTGGTGGGGGCGCTGGTGGCGGTCGCGGTGTCGGCGGCGGTGTTCTTCGGCGCGGCGGTGGTGGCGGTGCTGGGGGCGGTGGCCGGGTTCACCCAGGCGCTGGCCAAGCTGTCGCTGGACGCGCTGATCCAGCGTGATGTCCCGGAGCTGGTGCGGACGTCGGCGTTCGCCCGTTCGGAGACCTTGTTGCAGATGGCGTGGGTGGTGGGCGGCGCGATCGGGATCGCGCTGCCGCTGCGCGGGCCGCTGGGGCTGAGCGTGGGCGCGCTGATCGTGGCACTCGGCTGGCTGACGACCGTACGGGCGCTCCTGGCGTCGGCCAGACGCGGCGCGTCGCACCCCCGCGTGGCGTGACGCTCCAACGGGCCCGATAGCCTTCGCCCATGACATCCCTGCCCCGCGGCGGAGCCGCACGTCAGTTCAGCCCGGCCACGCGCCGCGGGTTCGCCGTCCTCGGCGCGGTGTCCGCCGGCCTGCTCGTCCTGTCCGCCTGCGACAAGCCGACGGCGGTCGCCACCGTCACCATCGGCTCCGACTCGGTGAACTCCGAGGCGACGTGCTGGAACGGCGGCTCCAAGATCGACGAGAAGAAGCTCCAGCAGTGCCTCCAGGACAAGGGTGAGGGCGACTCCGGCGACGGCGCCGAGGTGAAGACCGTGAAGGTCGACACCGAGGCCGACGTCCACATCGGCGTCGACCCGAAGATCGCCGACAAGGGCTGGACGATCCTCATGAACGGCCAGCCGCTGACCGACGCGTCCAACAAGACCTTCCGGACGATCCCCGGCAGCGTCTTCTTCAACCAGCAGTACGGCGCCTCCGGCGACTCCACCGTCCTCTCCATCCTGGAGAACGACGGCAGCTCCGCCACCGGCCTGTGGTCGTTCAAGCTGGAGAAGGAGTCCTGACCCGCCTGCCCACGCCCGCCGTGCGGCTGCTCGTCGCCACCGCTGTCCCGCCCGAGCGGGACGCGGTGGCGCGCGCTTTCGGGGCGCCGGACACTCCGGAGGAGACGGCCCTGCCCGGCGCGGTGCTGCTGCGCACCCCGGGCGCCGACGTACTGGCCGCCGGGGTCGGCCCGGCCGCCGCCGCGAGCGCCACCTCGGCGGCGCTGACGGCGGCCCGGCTCGCGGGCAACCCGTACGACCTCGTCGTCTCGGCCGGGATCGGCGGCGGTTTCGCCGAGCGGGCGCCGGTGGGCGCGGTGGTGGTCGCGGACCGGATCGTCGCGGCCGACCTGGGCGCGGAGACACCGGACGGTTTCGTTCCGGTGACCGGGCTCGGGTTCGGTACGGACGTGCACGTGCCGCCCGCCGCGCTGGTCGAGGCGGCCCGCGAGGCGGGGCTCGTGCCCGGCGCGGTCCTCACCGTCTCCACGGTGACGGGCAGCGCCGACCGCACGGCCGAGCTGCTGGCCCGCCACCCGTCGGCGGTGGCCGAGGCGATGGAGGGCTTCGGTGTGGCGGAGGCGGCCGCCGCGCACGGCGTGCCGGTGCTGGAGATCCGCGCGATCTCCAACGCCATCGGCCCGCGCGACCGTGACGCCTGGCGGATTCCCGCCGCCCTCACCGCGCTGACCTCGGCCTTCGTCCGCCTCGCCCCCGCCGAGGCGGGGAGCCCCTTCGCCCTGGCCCGCGCCCGGCTCGTACCGTGAGCGGTGGCAGGACGCGCGGCACAGGCGGCGCGAGCAGTGACAGCAGCGGCGAAGGCGAGGCGGCGACATGAGTGAGAGCGGTACGGGCGGCGGCGTACAGGGGACGGCCGACGAGGCCGGGCGGCTGAGCATCGCCTACTCCCCCTGCCCCAACGACACCTTCGTCTTCGACGCGGTCGCCCACGGCCGCGTCCCGGGCGCGCCCGCGCTCGACGTGACCTTCGCCGACATCGACCTCACCAACGGCATGGCGGAGCGCGGCGCGTACGACGTCCTCAAGGTCTCGTACGCGGCGCTGCCCTGGCTGCTCGACGAGTACGCCCTGCTGCCGTGCGGCGGGGCGCTCGGCCGGGGGTGCGGCCCGCTGGTGCTGACCCGCGAGGCGTCCCTGCCGGGGGCGCTGGCCGGGCGGACGGTGGCGGTGCCGAGCGAGCGGTCGACGGCGTACCTGCTGTTCCGGCTCTGGGCGGCGGACCAGGTGCCGGGCGGGGTCGGGGAGATCGTGGTGATGCCGTTCCACGAGATCATGCCGGCGGTCCGGGACGGCAAGGTCGACGCGGGCCTGGTCATCCACGAGGCGCGCTTCACCTACCAGAACTACGGCCTTCACAAGCTGGCCGACATGGGCGAGCACTGGGAGGCCACGACGGGCCTGCCGATCCCGCTCGGCGCGATCATCGCCCGCCGCTCACTCGGCGCCGAGCGCCTGACCGCGCTGGCCCAGGCGCTGCGCACCTCGGTCCGGATGGCGTGGGACGACCCCGCCGCCTCCCGCCCGTACGTCCTGGCGCACGCCCAGGAGATGGACGCGGACGTCGCCGACCAGCACATCGGCCTGTACGTCAACGAGTTCACCGCCGACCTCGGGGAGGACGGGTACGCGGCCGTACGCGGCCTGCTGACCCGGGCGGCGGCCGAGGGCCTGGTCCCGCCGCTCGCCCCGGACGCCCTGCGTTTCCCGTAACCGGAACGGAACGGAACTACGGAACGGCTGGAGCACGTACGTCACCACGTACGACGAGACCGCCGGAACATGCTGTTCCGGCGGTCTCGTCGTACGTGGTGAAGGGGGTCGCCCGCTCAGACGTCGAGCTGGTCGGCGACGGCGCGGAGCATGCCGGCGACCTTGGCGCCGGAGGCCCTGTCCGGGTAGCGGCCGCGCTCCAGGCTCCGGCTGACGTTCTCCAGGACGGTGGTGAGGTCCTGGACGATGGAGGCCAGTTCGTCGGGCTTGCGGCGCTGGGCGGCGGCGACCGAGGGCGCCGGGTCGAGGAGCACCACGGAAAGTGCCTGGTCACCGCGTTGCCCGGCGACCACGCCGAACTCCACCCGCTGGCCGGGCTTGAGCGCTTCGACGCCGGCGGGCAGCACGGACGAGTGCACGAAGACGTCGCCGCCGTCGTCGCGGGAGAGGAAGCCGAAGCCCTTCTCGCTGTTGAACCACTTGACCTTGCCAGTCGGCAAAGCACTGTCCCTTCTCGCCCTGCCGCCGTCCGGCCGCAGTGTCCTGGTCACATATCAGGGGGGATGTACCCACGGCGAAGCTATCCCATCCGCTCCACCCCGGCGCGGAGATTACGGGGGCCGGGGAACTACGCTGGACCCGTGTCCGACACCACCCAGCAGACCCCGGCCCCCGGCGACCGCCTCGTGAAGACCGGCGGCATCGTCTTCATCATCGGCGCCCTGGCGACCCTCGTCACCGTCGCGCCCCTCTTCCTCGGCTCCGACCCGTTCCCGACCGCCGCCTACCTGGTCTCCATGCTGATGGGCGTCGGCTTCCTCATCGCGGGAGCCGGGCTGGTCCGCCAGATCGCCGCGCAGCGGCGCGAGACGCGGGCCGCCGTCGAGGGCTGAGCGCCACGTCCCGCCCGGCACGCTCCGGCTCACTTCCGAACGTTCCGGGCGCCCCGCGCGCCCCCTTCCGCGCCCTCCCCCGCTCTCCGGCTCCCGCCGATGATGGGCCCGCCGCCGATCTGCGGCGACCACGGACGCCGCCCGCTCCGCTGGCGGAACCGTTTCGCCTCCCGGACGGCGACGCCCGTCGGCCAAGGCTGAACAGTGACGGCGCCGCGGTTCCGACCCCGGAGCGCGACGCCCCGCTGAGTCTCCGGAAAGCGGAAGGCGGAACGATGTCTCGCGCACAAACGACGGCTCGCGTACAGGTGATCCACAGCTCGGGTGTCCTGCGATCGGCCCTGGTGGCCCTGCTGGAACGCGAAAGGTTCCAGGTCACGGGCGCCCCCGGCTTCACAAGAGCCTCGTCCGGCCCCACCGGCGCACCCGGCACGACCGGCGCTCCCGCCACGGTGACCGTCGTCGACGGCTCCTGTCCCGTGGGAGCGGCCCACCTCGAACGCCGATCCCTGCAAGGCTCCGCCAAGGAACCCACCCACGCCACCCCCGCCCTCGCCGCCGCCCGCCCGGGACTGGGCCTCGCCGGGGCGGGCGCAGAGCGCGCCGGAATCGGCCTCGCCGGAGCGAGCCGGGGGCGCGCGGCCCTGGTGGTGCTGGCCGGCGCGGAACACCCTGGCGTACTCCGGCTCGCCTACGCGGCCGGCGCACTCGGCCTGGTCGACCGCGACGGGCCGGCCAACCACCTGGCCACCGCGATACGGCTGGCCGCCGGGGGCGGGCGGTACGTGGACGACGGGCTCGCGATGAGCCTGCTCCGAGCGATGGACATGCCGCTCTCACCACGCGAGGTGCGGGTGCTGAGCAGGGCCGCGCAGGGGGACTCGGTGGCGGAGATCGCCCGGGGGTTGTGCCTGTCGCACGGGACGGTGCGGAACTACATCGCTTCGGCTACGCGGAAGGTGGGGGCGAGGAACCGGGTGGATGCGATTCGGATCAGCCGGGCGGCGGGGTGGGTTTGAGGGGCTGGGGTTGAGGG
>NZ_JOII01000030.1 GCF_000719955.1 Streptomyces albidoflavus | reverse complement strand
GACTTTTAGCACGCTGTTGAGTTCTCAAGGAACGGACGCTTCCTTTGTACTCACCCTCTCGGGCTTTCCTCCGGGCGCTTCCCTTCGGTATTTCGTGTTACCGACTCTATCAGACTCTTTCGCGTCCGATTTCCTCGGTGCCTTTCCGGTTCCAGCTCCGCGTTTCCGCTTCGCTTTTCCCTTTCCGGCGGTTCCGACTCTATCAGATCCTTTCGGGCCTGATTCCCAGTCAGCGGGATTCGCCTTCCCGGCTGTTGGGCCGTTCCGACTGGTGAGACTTTAGCGGATTCCCTTTCCCCGAGCTAATCGGGGGCGGCCCTGTCGGGACGCGGATTCCTCATTCCGCAATGCGCGACGGAACGAGCAGCGGAGACCGCTGTGCGTTCTGAAGAGGTCCTGCGGATCGGCTGCCCGGGGACCGGTGGGAACCGGCGCTCACGTCGGGCAACTCGCTGGACCTTACGGAGGGGCTCCAGGGGCTGTCAACTTGGGGTGGTCCCGGTCTAAGCTCCCCCCGTGACCACGCGTACGTACAACGGGCTCTGGTGGGCCGCCTGACGGCGGCCAGCCCTGACGTGTGCAGACAACGGCCGCCGCACCGGCGGCCGTTGGCGTATCTCCTCCCTGAGCGGGAGCGGCCGGCCGGAAGGTGCGGGGCCCCTCGGAGAGAGTGGGAGAGAGATGACGCGGGTATTCAGCGGGATCAAGCCGACCGGGCATCTGACGCTGGGGAACTACCTGGGCGCGGTGCGCCAGTGGGTCGAGCGTGACCAGCACCGGGCGGACGCGCTGTTCTGCGTGGTGGATCTGCACGCACTGACCGTCGAGCACGATCCGGCGCGGGTCCGCAGACTGAGCCGGCAGGCCGCGACGCTGCTGCTGGCGGCGGGGCTCGACCCCGAGCGGTGCACGGTCTTCGTGCAGAGCCACGTCGACGAGCACGCCCGGCTCTCCTATCTCCTGGAGTGCGTCGCCACCGACGGGGAGATGCGGCGGATGATCCAGTACAAGGAGAAGTCCGTGAAGGAGCGGGAGCGGGGCGGGAGTGTGCGGCTGTCGTTGCTGACCTATCCCGTGCTGATGGCGGCGGACATCCTGGCGTACCGGACGGACGAGGTGCCGGTGGGTGAGGACCAGACGCAGCACGTCGAGCTGACGCGGGACCTCGCGGAGCGGTTCAACCAGCGGTACGGGCCGGCGTTCGTGGTGCCCCGGGCGACCAATCCGCCGGTGGGGGCGCGCGTCATGGACCTGCAGGAGCCCGGCGCCAAGATGGGGAAGTCGCACGAGTCGGGGGCGGGCATCATCTATCTGCTGGACGAGCCGGAGGTGGTGCGGCGGAAGGTGATGCGGGCGCTGACCGACAGCGGCCGCGAGGTGCGCCACGACCGGGAGCGGATGCCCGGGGTCACCAACCTGCTGGAGATCCTGGCGGGGTGCACCGGAGCCGATCCCGAGAAGCTGGCCGGGCAGTACACCTCGTACGGCGCGTTGAAGAAGGACACGGCCGGGGCGGTGGAGGAGGTGCTGCGGCCGGTGCGGGAGCGGCATGCCGCGCTGGTGGCCGATCGCGGTGAGGTGGACGCGGTGCTGCGGCGCGGGGCCGAGCGGGCGCGGGCGATGGCGCGGCCCGTGGTCGACGAGGCGTACCGGGCGGTCGGGCTGCTGCCGGCCTGAAAGGGCACGGGGTGGGGCTGCCTCGGGCGCCCCACCCCGTTTTGGTCAGCCCTTGCCGGAGGCCAGTTCGCGGCTGCGGTCGCGGGCGGCCTCCAGGGCGGCGATGAGGGCGGCGCGGACGCCGTGGTTCTCCAGTTCGCGGATGGCGTTGATGGTGGTGCCGGCCGGGGAGGTGACGGCCTCGCGGAGTTTCACGGGGTGTTCGCCGCTGTCGCGGAGCATGACGGCGGCGCCGATCGCGGCCTGCACGATGAGGTCGTGGGCCTGGGAGCGGGGCAGGCCGAGCAGGATGCCGGCGTCGGTCATCGCCTCGACCAGGAAGTAGAAGTAGGCGGGGCCGGAGCCGGAGAGGGCGGTGGCGGCGTCCTGCTGGGACTCGGGGACGCGCAGGGTCTTGCCAACGCCGCCGAAGATCTCCTGGGCGATGGCGAGGTGCGCCGGGTTGGCGTGCGTACCGCCGGAGATCACCGACATCGCCTCGTCCACCAGGGCGGGCGTGTTGGTCATGACGCGGACCACGGGGGTGCCGGCGGCCAAGCGCTCCTCGAAGTACGCGGTGGGGATGCCGGCGGCGCCGCTGATGACGAGGCGGTCGGCGGGGACGTGCGGGGCCAGTTCCTCGACGAGGGCGCCCATGTCCTGCGGCTTGACGGTGAGGATGAGGGTGTCGGCGGTCTTGGCGGCCTCGGCGTTGGTGACCGGGGTGACGCCGTAGCGCTCGCGGAGGGTGTCGGCGCGCTCGGGGCGGCGGGCGGTGACGAGGAGGTCCGCGGGGGACCAGCCGGCGCGGATCATTCCGCTGAGCAGGGCCTCGCCGATCTTGCCGGTGCCGAGCACTGCGACTTTCTGGGTCATGTCGGGGTTCGCCCTCCGCGTGGTGCCGTACGTGCCGTTCCGCTCGTCATCCTCGCACCGGCGGGCGGCGGGGCGCGGAGCTGTCCGCCGGTCGGTCGGTCAGGTGGTGCGGCGGCGCAGGGTGGCGGCGCCGAGGACCAGGACGAGTACGGCGCTGCCGGCGACGATCGCCAGGTCGCGGACGAAGGTGCCGGTGACTCCCGGGCGGGTGAGGACCTCGTTCATCGCGTCGACGGCGTACGACATGGGGAGCACGTTCGAGACGGCCTCCAGGACGGGGTGCATGTTCGGGCGCGGGGTGAAGAGGCCGCAGAGCAGCAGCTGCGGGAAGATCACCGCCGGCATGAACTGCACGGCCTGGAACTCGGAGGCGGCGAAGGCCGAGACGAAGAGGCCGAGGGCGGTGCCGAGCAGCGCGTCGAGGACGGCGACCAGGAGCAGCAGCCACGGGGAGCCCGTGACGTCGAGGCCCAGGAGCCAGACGGAGAGCGCGGTGGCGAGCGCCGACTGGACCACCGCGAGGGCGCCGAAGGCGAGGGCGTAGCCGGCGATGAGGTCGGCCTTGCCGAGCGGCAGGGCGAGGAGGCGTTCCAGGGTGCCCGAGGTGCGTTCGCGCAGGGTGGCGATGGAGGTGACCAGGAACATCGTGATGAGCGGGAAGATCCCGAGCAGGGAGGCGCCGATGGCATCGAAGGTGCCCGGGCTGCCGTCGAAGACGTAGCGGAGCAGCGTGATCATGACGCAGGGCACCAGGAGCAGCAGGGCGATGGTGCGCGGGTCGTGGCGGAGCTGGCGCAGGACGCGGGCGGCGGTGGCGAGGGTGCGGGCGGCGGAGAAGGCGGTGGGGCGCGCCGGGGTGGCGGTGGCGGTCATGGGGTGCGCTCCTCGGGGGTCGTCGCCGGGTGGCCGGCGGCGTCGACCAGGTGGAGGAAGGCTTCTTCGACGGTGGGGCGGTGGGTGCGGGCGCGCAGGGCCTCGGGGGTGTCCTCGGCGAGGACGCGGCCCTCGCGCATGAGGAGGAGGCGGTGGCAGCGCTCCGCCTCGTCCATGACGTGCGAGGAGACGAGGAGGGTGGTGCCGTGTTCGGCGGCGAGGCGGTGGAAGAGGTTCCACAGGTCGCGGCGGAGTACGGGGTCGAGGCCGACGGTCGGTTCGTCCAGGACGAGGAGGTCGGGGGCGCCGAGCAGGGCGACGGCGAGGGAAACCCGGCTGCGCTGGCCGCCGGAGAGCTGTCCGGCGAGGGCGTCGGCGTGCGAGGTGAGGTCGACGTCGGCGAGGGCGCGGGTGACGGCCTCGACGCGGCGGGCCGTGGCGCGGCGGCCCGGGTCGAGGACGGCGGCGAAGTAGGCGAGGTTCTGGCGGACGGTCAGGTCGTCGTAGACGGAGGGGGCCTGGGTGACGTAGCCGATGCAATGGCGCAGGCGGGGGTCGCCGGCCGGGTGGCCGAGGACGTCGAGGGTGCCGGTGACCTTGGCCTGGGTGCCGGCGAGGGCGCGCATGAGGGTGGTCTTGCCGCAGCCGGAGGGGCCGAGGAGGCCGGTGACCTGGCCGGTTTCCACGGTGAAGTGGAGGTCGTCCAGGACGGTGCGGGAGCCCCGGGTGACGGTGAGGGCGGTGGCGGTGACGGCGGCGCCCGGGGCGTCGTCGGGCGGCGGCTTTTTATTCATCACCTGTTGAATACTCCTCCTGGGACGGGTCCGGGTCAAGGGACGAGGAGGAGTGGTACGCGAACGGCGCGCCGCCCGACCCGGTGGAAACTCCGGGAGGGCGGCGCGCCGGGCGGGGTGGTCAGGCGGAGACGGGCCGGGAGGTCAGGACCAGGTCCACCACGTACCGCTCCTCGACGTGACCGTCGGGGAAGAGCTGGAGCAGCCGGGCGCGCTCGCGGTCGAGGAAATCCTGGGCGAGGGCGGCGTCGGCGACCAGGAAGAGGGAGTGGCTGGCGAGGTTGGCCAGGTGGTCGTCGACGGTGAGCCGGCGCGACCAGGGGATCCGGTGGGTGAGCGGGGCGTCGGCCACCGGCTCGGGTTCGGGGGCGCCGGGGCGGGAGGGCGCCTTGGCCAGCGCTCCCACGACGGGGTCCCCGACGGCGGGGGCGGCGTCGGCGTCGGCGCGGCCCGGGATGTGCGCGCCGTGGGCGGCGCCCTCCGGGCCGAAGTGGGCGAGCAGGCGGTCGGCCTGGTCGGCGACCCAGGTGTGGGAGGAGTCGGAGATGTTCCACCAGCGGGCCAGGACGCCGCCGGGGCGCAGCACGCGGTACGCCTCCGGAAGGGCGCGCCCGGGGTCGGTCCAGTGGAAGGACTGGGCGAAGGTGACGAGGTCGGCGGCGCCGTCGGCGAGGGGGAGGGCGTTGCCGTCGCCGCGGACCAGGGGGGTGCCGGGCAGGGTCCGGCGGAGTTCGGCCGCCATGCCTTCGCCGGGCTCGACGGCGAGGACATGGGCGCCGCGTGCGTGGAGCTGGGCGGTGGCGATGCCGGTTCCGGCGCCGATGTCGGCGACGCGGACTCCGGCGAGGGGGCGGCCGAGCGCTTCCTCCACGGCCTCGTACAGAGCCGGCGGGTAGGAGGGGCGGTACTTGGCGTAGTGGGCCGAGGCGGTGTTGAAGGAGGCGGCTCGGCGGGTGCGGTCGGCCAGGGGGTCGGGCATGCGGGCTCCTCCGGGGTGGGCGCTGGTTCAGGTCGTGGCTATCACCTGGGGTGTTGTGGGGGCCAGGGGTTTCCGTGCCGGGCGGGAAGTGACGCGCCGCGCGGCGATGAGTTTTCGCGGGCGGGACGGTCGTAGGGGGTGACAGGCGGCGCGGTGTGCGTCGAGGAGTCGTTCCGGAGGGGGTTGTCCGTCATGGCGGAAAACGTGAAGGGCCCGGCCAGTTACTTCCCGTCGATCGAGAAGACGTACGGGCGGCCGGTGGCGGAGTGGCAGGAGCTGGTCCGGTCGTCGCCGCTGACCCGGCACATGGAGCTGGTGGCCTGGCTGAAGGCCGAGCACGGGCTGGGGCACGGGCACGCCAACGCGCTCGTGGCGCACACCCTGGCCGAGGGGCGCGCGAAGTAGCGGGCGGTCAGCGCTTCGCCCGGCGTCCCGGGTGGCCGGTGCGGCGGGCGCGGCGGCGGGACGCCTGGGCGACGGCCTCCTCGTACTCGGCGCGGTGCAGCCCCTCGCCCGGCGCCTCGCGGAGGCTGCGCAGGGCCCAGGCGACGAGGACGCCGAGGAAGCCGATGGCCATGAGGCCGCGCAGCGACTGCCGGCGCTCGGGATCGGGGCGCTTGGTGAAGCTCTCCCACTCCCGGCCGAAGGCGATGGCGGTGCAGAGCGCGAACATGCCGACGACCAGGACGTTGAGCACCCAGCCGACCTCGGCCAGGGCCATGCCCTGGTAGCCGATCCGCAGCAGCACGGCGCTGGCGGCGGCGAGCGCGAGGGAGCCGGCCGCGACACCGGCGCGGCGCAGGCCGTAGTGGCCGGAGTGGTCGAGCCAGGTGGTGCCGAAGAAACGGATCGGCTCGGGGTGCGGGCCGGGGGCGGTGGGGCGGGGCGAGTCGGTCACGGTGGCGATTGTCTCCGGTCGGGGGCGGGGGCGGGGGCGGGGAGCGGCCTGGCGGGCGGGGTCACCAGACGGGCCTCAGCGGGGGAAGGTCGTCGCCCGTGAGGGTGCGGATCAGGGCGGCCAGTCCGGTGCGGAGGGGGGCGAGGGTGGCGCCCTCCTGGCGGTCGGCGAGTTCGGCCTCCAGGGTGTGGAGGACGCGGCCGGCGACGGCGAGGTGGGCGCGGGCGGCGTCGGTCAGGACGAGGAGCTTGCGGCGGCCGCCCGCCGGGTGGGGGTCGCGGCGGACGTAGCCGCGGCGTTCCAGGTCGTCCACGATCTGCCCGGCGGCCTGCTTGGTGACGCCGAGGCGCTCGGCCAGTTCGCTGCTGGTGACGGGGGTGCGGGCGAGGAGCTGGAAGACCATGCCGTGGACGGGGCGCAGGTCGCCCTCGCCGACGGCGGCGACCCGGTCGTTGAACTCGGCCAGCACCAGCTGGAACGCCATGCCGAGCAGGAAGGTCAGCTCGGCCTCGGGCAGGGGATCGTCTCGGCGCACGGGATTCATGATGACACGGAGCGGTCAAGCTGCTTTACTCCCATCAAGTAAAGCAGCTTGACTCACTGTCGCCACCGCCCAAGGAGCCTTCCCCATGCAGGTCGTCGCGCCCTCCCCCGCCCATGTCACCGCCACCCCGAACGCCGTCATGACCGGGCTCGCCGCGCCCAGCCGGGGCAGCACCGAACTCAGCACCTGGCGGGTGCGGATGGAGGCGGAGGCGGCCGGTCCGGTGCACACGGCCGACCGGGAGCAGGTCTGGACCGTGCTGAGCGGGGTGCTGGAGTTCACCTGCGGCGCGGAGGCCGCCGCCGTCTCGGCGGGCGGCACCGTCATCCTCCCGGCCGGGGCGACGCGCCGGGTGCGGACGGTGCGGGGGCCCGCCGAGGCGCTGGTCGCGATGGCCTCCGGGGGTGCGGTGACGACGCCGGGGAGCCCGGAGCCGCGGCGGCTGCCCTGGGCGGAGTGAGGCCGGGCACGCCTCGGCCCCGGCGCCCGCTGGGGGCGGCCGGGGCCGGGGAGTGGTCGTACGCGGGTCAGCCCAGCTTCGTCACATCGCGGACCGCGCCCTTGTCGGCGCTGGTGGCCATGGCGGCGTAGGCGCGCAGGGCGGCGGAGACCTTGCGCTCGCGGGCGACGGGCTCGTAGCGGCCGCCGAGGGCCTCGCGGCGGGCGTCGAGGGTGGCGTCGTCGACCAGCAGGTCGATGGAGCGGTTCGGGATGTCGATCCGGATGCGGTCGCCGTCCTCGACGAGGGCGATGGCGCCGCCGGAGGCCGCCTCCGGGGAGGCGTGGCCGATGGAGAGGCCCGAGGTGCCGCCGGAGAAGCGGCCGTCGGTGATGAGCGCGCAGGTCTTGCCGAGCCCCCGGCCCTTCAGGAAGGAGGTCGGGTAGAGCATCTCCTGCATGCCGGGGCCGCCCTTGGGGCCCTCGTAGCGGATGACGACCACGTCGCCGTGGGTGATCTCCTTGCGGAGGATCTTGTCGACCGCGTCCTCCTGGGACTCGCAGACGACGGCCGGGCCCTCGAAGGTCCAGATCGACTCGTCGACGCCGGCGGTCTTGACGACGCAGCCGTCCACCGCGATGTTGCCGCGCAGCACGGCGAGGCCGCCGTCGGCGGAGTAGGCGTGCTCGACCGAGCGGATGCAGCCGCCGGCCGCGTCGGTGTCGAGCGAGTCCCACCGCTCGGACTGGGAGAACGCCTCGGCGGAGCGGCGGCAGCCGGGGGCGGCGTACCAGAGGTCCAGGGCCTCGGCGGAGGCCGAGCCACTGCGGATGTCCCAGTTCTTCAGCCACTCGTCGATGGTGTCGGAGTGGACGGTGTGGACGTTCTCGTTGAGCAGGCCGCCGCGGTACAGCTCGCCGAGGAGGGCGGGGATGCCGCCGGCGCGGTGCACGTCCTCCATGTAGTACGTGCCGCCGGGGGCGACGTTCGGGGCGACCTTGGCGAGGCAGGGGACGCGGCGCGAGATGGCGTCGATGTCGGTGAGGTCGTACCCCAGCTCGGCCTCCTGGGCGGCGGCGAGCAGGTGGAGGATGGTGTTGGTGGAGCCGCCCATGGCGATGTCGAGGGCCATGGCGTTCTCGAAGGCCTCGCGGGTGGCGATGTTGCGGGGCAGGACCGAGGCGTCGTCGTCCTGGTAGTACCGCTTGGTCAGCTCGACCACGGTGGCGCCGGCCCGCTCGTAGAGCGCCTTGCGGGCGGTGTGGGTGGCGAGGACCGAGCCGTTGCCCGGGAGGGAGAGGCCGATGGCCTCGGTGAGGCAGTTCATCGAGTTGGCGGTGAACATGCCGGAACACGAGCCGCAGGTCGGGCAGGCGTTCTCCTCGATGCGGAGGATGTCCTCGTCGGAGACGGACTCGTCGACCGCGTCGCTGATCGCGTTGACCAGGTCGAGTTTTCGCACCGTGCCGTCGACCAGCGTGGCCTGGCCGGCCTCCATGGGGCCGCCGGAGACGAAGATCGTGGGGATGTTGAGCCGCAGGGCGGCCATCAGCATGCCCGGGGTGATCTTGTCGCAGTTGGAGATGCAGATCAGGGCGTCGGCGCAGTGCGCCTCGACCATGTACTCGACCGAGTCCGCGATGAGGTCGCGGGAGGGCAGCGAGTAGAGCATGCCGCCGTGGCCCATGGCGATGCCGTCGTCCACCGCGATGGTGTTGAACTCGCGGGGCACCGCGCCCGCCGCCTTGATCGCCTCGGAGACGATCCGGCCGACCGGCTGGAGGTGGGTGTGCCCGGGGACGAACTCGGTGAAGGAGTTGGCCACGGCGATGATCGGCTTGCCGATGTCCTCGCCGGCTACACCGGAGGCCCGCATGAGGGCGCGGGCGCCCGCCATGTTCCGGCCGTGGGTGACTGTGCGGGACCTCAGCTCGGGCATCGTCGCTCGCTCCTTCTGGGCCTTCTGGGGGAATGGGTCTGGCTTCGAGCGTACGCCTTCCGTGCCGCTTCGTGGACAGTTTGTCCACGCCGTGGGACAGGGCGCGCGGGACGGGCGGCGGCTCAGGCGCCGGTGGCCGGTACGGCCTCCGGGTCGGTCAGGTACCGCTGGAGCGTCGGGGCGACCGTGGCGACGATCGTCTCCGGGTCTGCGGAGGCCAGCGGCTCCAGCTCCAGTACGTACCGGAGCATGGCGACCCCGATCAGCTGGGAGGCGGCCAGCTCGGCGCGGAGCGTCGGGGCGGGGACGGGGACCTGGGCGGCGATGCGCTCCAGGAGGTTGCGCGTGACGAAGCTGCGCATGATGTCGCGGGCCGCCTCGTGGGTGAGGGCCGAGCGGACCACCGCCAGCACGGGCCCACGGGTCCTCGGGTCCTCCCAGAAGCCCAGGAAGAGACGGGCGACGCGTTCGCCGACACCGTCGGGGCCGTCGGCGAGGAGGGCCGGCAGCTCCTTGGCGGGGAGGGCGAGGGAGAGGTCGACGGCGGCGGCGAAGATCTCGTCCTTGGTGCCGAAGTAGTGGTGGACGAGGGCCGGGTCGACGCCCGCGGCCTGGGCGATCCGGCGGATCGAGGTCTTGTCGTAGCCCCGGGCGGAGAACTCCTCGCGGGCGGCGGCCAGGATGCGGTCGCGGGCGGCCGGGGTGCCCTCGGCCGAGCGGAGGGAGGGGCGTCCCCGGCGGCGGGGCGCGTCCGGTGTCACCGGCCGGGGCCGGGGGTGTGCGGCGACGGGGTGGCGGCCAGGTGGAGGCGGGTGAAGGCGAGCGCCTCGGCGAGGTCGGCCTCGCGTTCGGCGCTGGACATGGCGCGCCGGGTGTTGACCTCGATGACGACATGGCCGTCGAAGCCGCGGGCGGCCAGGCGCTCCAGGGTCTCGGCGCAGGGCTGCGTGCCCCGGCCGGGGACGAGGTGCTCGTCCTTGTTGGAGCCGCCGCCGTCGGCGAGGTGGAGGTGGGCGAGGCGGTCGCCCATGCGGTCGATCATGTCGAGGGCGTCGGTGCGGGCCGTCGCGGTGTGCGAGAGATCGACCGTGAAGTGCCGGTAGTCGTCCTTGGTGACGTCCCAGTCGGGCGCGTAGGCGAGCATCTCGCGGTCGCGGTAGCGCCACGGATACATGTTCTCGACGGCGAAGCGGACGTCCGTCTCGTCGGCCATCCGCCAGATGCCGGAGACGAAGTCCTTGGCGTACTGCCGCTGCCAGCGGAACGGGGGGTGCACGACGACGGTCGAGGCGCCGAGCCGCTCGGCGGCGGACTTGGCGCGCTGGAGCTTGGTCCACGGGTCGGTGGACCAGACGCGCTGGGTGATCAGCAGGCAGGGGGCGTGGACGGCGAGGATCGGTATCCGGTGGTAGTCGGAGAGCCGGCGCAGCGCCTCGATGTCCTGGCTGACCGGGTCGGTCCAGACCATGACCTCGACGCCGTCGTAGCCCAGGCGCGCGGCGATCTCGAAGGCCGTCGCCGTCGACTCCGGATAGACCGAGGCCGTCGACAGGGCGACCTTCGCATCGGGGATGCGCACCACTGGTTCTGCCACGAGGAACAGCGTAACGGGGCCGCAGGCCCGCGGCCCGGGACGGGGGCGTGGGGTGCGACACCTCACCACGGACCCGGCGGCGGTCCACGCTCAGCGCGCGTCCGGCCAGCGCTGGGACTCGGCCCAGTCGGCGTAGGTGGTCCAGGGGACGCCGGGGAAGCGGGCGTGCAGGGCGGGGATGTCGACGTCGTAGCCGTGCTCGGCGAGGAAGGCCCACATGGCGCCCATGTCCGGGTCGGCCTCGCGGACCGCCTCCAGCGGGGTGGGGCGGTAGGCCAGCTCGCGGTCGGTGGCGGCGCCGATCGCGGCGGCCATCTGCGGGCCGGTGGGGTCGTCGCCGGCCAGCTCCACGCGCTCGCCGGTCCAGGCGCCGGGGTCGGCGAGGATCTCGGCGACGACGTGGCCGAGGTCATGGCGGGCGATCTGCTGGAGCCTGGTCTCCGGGCCGAGCGGCAGGGCGAGGAATCCGGCCTCGATCTCGTCGGCCAGGCCGAGGGCGTTCTCGTAGAAATAGGTGGGGGCGACGACGGTGGAGGGCACGTCGGCGGCGGCCAGGAGGCGCTCGGTGTGCGCCTTGGTCTCGAAGTGCGGGATGCCGGTGTGGAGGTCGGCCCCCGCGACGGAGGAGAAGACCAGGTGCGGCAGGCCCGCCCGCTCGGCGGCGCGGACGACGGCGGCGCCCTGCTCCTTCTCGGCGTCGAGGCCGTCCTGGAACGGCGTGGTCACCGCGAAGGCGGCGTCGGTGGAGCGGAAGAGCGTGGCCAGCGCGTCGGTGTCGGTGAGGTCGCCCTCCTCGATGGAGACGCCCGCCCCCGCGAGAACCTGGGCCCGGACGCTGCCCGGGTCCCGCACCATGGCTCTGACCTGGTGCCCTGTGCGCAGCAGCGCGGCGGTGACGGCACCGCCCTGGCCGCCGGTGGCGCCGAGTACCGCGATGGTCGCGAGGGTCATGGGTCGCCTCCTGGGACGGGGGTGCGCTGCGGGTTCCGCGTGGGTCACGGGACGAACAGGGTGTTACGCCTCGTATGTCCGTTCTCGTTATGTGCGTTCCCGTTGCGCGGGCCGTCAATCTCACCGGGCGGGGGTGGTTCGGCGCCCGGACGGCGTGGGCGCGTGGGGGGGGGGGGGCGGGGTTGCGGTGATCACGGTGGCAGGGGCGGGGGCGGGTGGCTGGACCGGCGGCGAGAGTGATCGCCCGGGTACGCGTGGTGTGGGCGGTGTCGGCGGTGTGGGCGGTGTGGCCGGTCCGCGGCCGGCTGCCGGGCCGGCGGGCCGGGCTGCGTGGCCCTGCCCCGGCCGCCGTTCCGCCCGCCGCCTCGCGGTCACTGGGCCGGCATGTGGTCCAGGTGCCGGAGGATGACGCCTTCGCGCAGCGCCCACGGGCAGATCTCCAGCGTCTCCACGCCGAAGAGGTCCATCGCCGCCTCGGCGACCAGGGCGCCCGCCGGGAGCTGGGCCGCCCTGCCCTCCGAGACGCCGGGCAGCAGCGCCCGCTCGGCGGCCGGCATGGCCGCCAGCCGGGGCACCCACTCCTCCAGCGACTTCCGCTTCAGCTCGCGCTGGACGTACAGCCCCTCGGCGGAGCGGGCCGCCCCGGCCAGCCGCGCCAGCTGCTTGAAGGTCTTGGAGGTGGCGACGACGTGGTCGGGCGCGCCGAAGCGGCTGAACTCGCCGACGACGCGGGCGATCTGCGTCCGTACGTCCTTGCGGAGCGCCCGGACGTCCTCGGCGTCCGGCGGGTCGCCGGGCAGCCGCCCGGCCGTGAGCCGCCCGGCGCCGAGCGGGAGGGAGACGCTGACGTCCGGCTCCTCGTCCGTGCCGTAGGCGATCTCCAGGGAGCCGCCGCCGATGTCGAGGACGAGCAGCCGTCCGGCCGACCAGCCGTACCAGCGGCGGGCGGCCAGGAAGGTCAGGCGGGCCTCGTCCTCGCCGGAGATGACCCGCAGCGCGACGCCGGTCTCCTCGTGGACGCGGGCCAGCACCTCGTCCCCGTTGGCCGCCTCCCGGACCGCCGAGGTCGCGAAGGGCAGCAGCTCCTCGACGCCCTTGTCCTCGGCGGCGGCCAGCGCCTCGCGGACACTTTCGACCAGCCGCTCGACGCCGTCGGGCGTGATCGCGCCGACCTCGTCCAGGAGCTGGGCGAGGCGCAGGTCGGTCTTGTGGGAGTGCGCGGGCAGCGGGCGCGCGCCAGGGTGGGCGTCGACCACCAGCAGATGCACCGTGTTCGAACCCACGTCGAGGACACCGAGTCTCATACGGGGAACGCTACTGCCCGCCCGGCGCCGCGCGGTCCCGGTTCACCGGGCTCCCGCATAGGCTGGAAACGTGCCAAAGACGAAAAAGGCGAAGGACGACCGCCCCGCCGGGGCGGCGGAAGCACCGGTCAAGGGGAAGAAGGGCAAGGTGAAGGCGGCGAAGGCGGACAAGGGCGCGCGGGACGAGCGGGTCCAGGACGAGCAGGGGCTCGACTTCGCCCGGGCCTGGGTGGAGTTCCCCGATCCGGCCGACGACGAGCAGATCTTCCGCTGCGACCTGACGTGGCTGACCTCCCGCTGGAACTGCGTCTTCGGCAGCGGCTGCCAGGGCATCCAGGCGGGCCGTGCCGACGACGGCTGCTGCACGCTGGGCGCCCACTTCTCCGACGAGGAGGACGAGGAGCGGGTGGCGGGCCATGTGGCGAGGCTCACGCCCGACATCTGGCAGCACCACGACGTGGGCACCGACTCCGGCTGGACCCAGGAGGACGAGGACGGCGACCGCCAGACCCGCCGCTGGCAGGGCTCCTGCATCTTCCAGAACCGCCCGGGCTTCGCGGGCGGCGCCGGCTGCTCGCTGCACATCCTGGCGCTCCGCGAGGGCCGCGAGCCCCTGGAGACCAAGCCGGACGTCTGCTGGCAGCTCCCGGTCCGCCGCACCTACGAGTGGATCGACCGCCCCGACGACACCCGCGTCCTCCAGGTCTCCATCGGCGAGTACGACCGGCGCGGCTGGGGCCCCGGCGGCCACGACCTGCACTGGTGGTGCACCTCCGCCACCTCCGCCCACGGCGCCGGCGACCCCGTCTACGTGAGCTACGCCCCCGAACTCCGCGAACTCATGGGCAAGGACGGCTACGACCGCCTCGCCGAACTCTGCGAGGCCCGCCTCGCCTCCCAGCTGCCGATGGTGGCACCGCATCCGGCTGATCCGGGAATGTGAACGAAAAGGGGGCCTTAGCTGGGGTGGGCGTTCCAGCCAGCTAGCCGCGCTTGGTACGACCACGGAACGCCATCCCGACTCCGGATAGCCGCACCAGCGCGCCAGCGTGTTGATCACGAGTGTTGTCAACGCAGACTCGTCTTGATCATGGGAAGAACTTCCGGTGCATTGGAGGCGCCGTTGTCGGTCAGGACGCGCTCGACCGTCACGCCGTGAGCAGCGAAGAAGGCGTTCGCCCGCTGCCAGAAGGCGAACGCGGTGTCCTTGCGCTCGTCGGGCAGGACCTCGCTGTAGGCGAGACGGGAGTGGTCGTCGACGGCGGAGTGGATGTAGCTGTAGCCGATCACCGGATTGCAGCTCCTGCGCTCGCTGGTGCTGGCCTGGCGGTTGCGGGCGCCGGCTGTTCTGCCGAATACGCGCCAGCCGCCGCCGTCGGGGATGTTGCCGAGCTTCTTGATGCCGACGTGGACCAGTTCGCCGGGCCGGGCCCACTCGTATCGTCGAATCACCCGCCCGGTGGGGGCGGTCGAGCCGGGCCAGTCGGTTGATGCCGTGGCGCGTCAGGATCCGGTGGACCGTCGAGGCCGGCAAGCTCAGGACGGGTCCAATACGGGCGGGTCCGAGTCTGCGGCCAGTCCGCAGTCGGCAGGCCCGGCCTCGATCATGGCGGGCGTGCGGTGCGGGGTCGTGTGTGGCCCGCTTGAGCGGTCGTGGAGACCGGCTTCGCCTTCGGCCCGCCAGCGGCGAACCCACTTGTGGGCCGTGGAGCGGAATATCCCCATCTCAGCCGCGACGTGCACGACAGGCCGACCGGACTGGACGCGCTCGACCAGGATCCGCCTGCCATGAACCGGCAGCCGGACGTTACGGTGAGACACGAAGACCTCCGTGCGCGGTGCAGCTTAGACACCTCCACCACACCGGAGGTCTTCATCATGATCAAGGCCTGACCCGCGTCAACAACGCTGCGAGTCAATACACCCAGCGGTTATCCCGCGACTCGGATCGAAGGCGGATGTATCACCACAGGAAGATCGGCTTGTCCGGTTACGCCTCGACTGGAGCCAGACTGAATGTGCCGAGCACCGGTAAGCGAGATCTGGAGTTGCGGGACAGCCTTCAACCCCTTGGTTTCCCTCAGCCCACTCAGCCGGGCGCGAATTCACCCGGGCTTCAGAAATCGATTCGCGCCCACTTCACCGCCGCTGGGCACGACGTCGCCGCCACCGGTAGACCGACATCACGACCAGCCCTCCCACCACGGAACCCACGATCGCACCGAGGTCCAGAACGTGCGGCATCCCTGGGGTGTACAGAGTCAACAGCAGGACGGCCAACGTCCCTAGCAGGAACGCCGCTGTCTCTCCTTTCCAGTAAGGACTTTGCTGGCCTGTTTGCCTTCGCGACATGGCGTCACCTCACTTGACGATGTAGTGACACTGCGTCCCCCGTAGGGATGAATTTACATAGATCTTCGCACACGCCTTACCGTAGTGAGGCAACGTCTGCTTAGCAGCCTGCCTTTCCGGATATCGCTCGCAGACATTGTGCGTCTTGCCGCGCGACGTCTTATACGTCCGCCCATCCGTGTCCGCATAACTGAAATCAATGCGCCAGTTGCAGAACTGTGGCTTGACAGCACACAGCCCACCGCCCTGTACGGCCGCTGCCTGATAGCTGATCCGCTTACCGCTACCCTTGATTCGGTGACCCAACTGACACCCTCGAGGCAGACTGATCTCGATCCCGCCCCAGGTGTAGTTGAAGGCGTTGATATCCCCCCACCCCACGGCGTCCGGGACTGGACTGGCCGCCGCCAAAGCGGTGGACCCTTCGGGTGCCGCAACGAGCAGCATGGAAGCCGCAGCAACACCGAATCCTCGTAAAACTCGGCTGAGCACTTATCCCCGTTTCTTTGCTTTCCGTAACCAGGCGCTCAACTCCCCACTCACTGAGAGAAACAAACCGCAACGCATCAGCGTTCACCCGCACGAGTAATCCAGGTCAACAGGCTCACGCCCAGGCGGACGGCAGACTGCTGGCATCCGAACGCATTCGTCGCGTGCAGCCCGCCCAAGACACCGCGCCTTCGGCATCCGCCGCCTACTCGCTCTTGCTGCCAACAGCCTCTCTCGCCCTCTTCGTACCCACTAGCCGCCGGAGTCGCCCTGCCCGGGCTCGAACGGCCCCGATTCCGAAGGCCCCGGGTCCGACGGGCCAGGTTCGGAGGGGATCGGGCCGGGGTCCGTGGGCCCGGGATCGGTCGGGCCCGGGTCGGTCGGGCCGGGGTCCGTGGGGCCCGGATCGGTGGGGCCGGGGTCGGTCGGGCCCGGGTCCGTGGGGCCGGGGTCGGTCGGCTTCGGGGTGCCGGGGTCGGTCGGGCCGGGGCCGCCGGGGCCCGGCTGGGTGGTGCCGGGGTTGGGCGGGCCGGGGCGGCCGGGGGTGCCCGGGGTGGAGCCGTACCCCCGGACGGTGACCACGGCTCCGTGCGGGCCGATGGCGACGCGGGCGCTCCAGTGGCCGCGGGGCTCGCGGCCGGCGTCGACGAGAACCCGGAGCATGACCGTTTCGCCAGGTGCCAGCGTGCCGGAGGTACGGCTCAGTCGGAGCCAGGCCGAGCCCGCCCGCGCGGACCAGTCGACGGGGGCCGTGCCGGTGGCGGTCAGGGTGATGAGGGTGCCGTCGCGGGTGTGCCGGGCCTCGACGGCGAGGGGGCCGTGGGCCGAGCCCTCGGGCGGCGTGCCGGGGGTGGTGACCTCGACGGAGACGTCGGGGCGGTCGGAGGGGCGGGCGCTGCCGGTGTTCTCGTAGTGGCCGTCGGCGCCGGGGCCGTGGCCCGCGTCCGGGTCCCCGCTCTCGCTGGCCGCCACCGGACGGCCGCCCTCCGCCTCGCCGGTCTCGGGCGCGCCCCGGTAGGCGGCCCACAGGGCGAGCACCGGTGCGGCGACCACGGTGGCGACCAGGGTGGTGGTGACGGCGCGGGCCCGCATCCGCTCGCGGCGGGCGGCGCGGTCCCGGGGGTCCATCGGGAAGCCCTCGCGGTTGAAGCGCGGGGCGGTGCGGACCACGCGGTGCGACCGCACTCCGGAGGGGAAGGCGGCGGCCAGCGCGCCCCGGTCGGGGGCGACCAGAGGCAGCGGCCCCGGGACGGGGCGGGCGGTGCCCGGCCAGGGGGCGGCGGCCTCGGCGCGTTCGGCGGCGCGGCGGCAGCGCGGGCAGTCGTCGACGTGCCGGACCAGTTCGGTGCGCAGGGCCGTGCTGAGCAGGACCCGCCGGTCGCCGGTGAGGCGGGCGACGCTGGGGCAGGTGCCGCGTTCGACCACGCTGAGCGCCGCCCTGGTCCGCTCGACCTCGCAGGAGGCGGCGGCGAGCAGGGTCCGGGTGGCGGCGGGGTCGGCGCCGAGCACGGCGGCGATCTCCTCGGGGGAAAGGCCGTGGCGTACGGAGAGTTCCAGGGCCTCGCGCTGCTCGGGGCTGGTCCCGGCCGCCTCCGGCCAGGCGAGCCGGGCCAGTTCGGCGGCGCGCAGCTCGTCGGGGGCGCGGCGGCGCTCCCGGGGGGCGTGCGCCGGCGGGCGTCCGGCCTGCGCCTCGGCCAGTTCGCGGAGGCAGACCCAGCGGGCCAGGGCGTAGAGCCATGCGCGGCGGCCGGCCGGTCCGCGGGCGGGGCGGGAGCTGTTCCGTGCGGCGAGGGCGACCACCTCGGCCAGGGCGGAGTGGGCGAGGTCGTGGTCGTGCAGGATCGAGAGGCAGTAGGTGAACAGGCCGTCCAGATGGGCGTCGTCGCCCTGCCCCCCGGCGGCGGTGACG
This sequence comes from Streptomyces albidoflavus, assembly GCF_000719955.1. Taxonomy (GTDB): domain Bacteria; phylum Actinomycetota; class Actinomycetes; order Streptomycetales; family Streptomycetaceae; genus Streptomyces; species Streptomyces albidoflavus. The sequence continues at coordinate 96,313 of NZ_JOII01000030.1, read as the reverse complement.
GCGGCCTGGGCAGGCTTTCCGGCCTTCCGGGAGGCCGGGGCGCGGTGTGCCCTGGGCGCGCCGGTGGGGTGCGTGGGGCGGTCGGTCCTGCTGCTCATCACCCGGACGACCGTAGGCGCGTTCGGCGGAACCTTCCGCCACCTTGCACACTTTTCATCCGTACGGGTGAACAGATCCCTCATAAGGGGACAGGAGATCAGGTTTCAACCCGCCGGACGGCTCACTTCAGGTGAGGGGCACGCGCCCCGGAGTCGCCCCGTCCGCCACGCCGGAGCCGGGTTCCGGCGTGGCCGAATCCATGCGGTTCCGGCGGGGGGCCGGAAAAATCTTCCGGCGGGACCGATGAGCCCCGCACACCACCCGGGTCAGGGCAGTCATGGGATACATCGCCTCCGGCATCTCCATGTCACTCGACGGCTTCGTCACCGGCCCGGGCCCCACCCGCGAACGCCCGCTCGGCGAGCGCGGGGAGGTGCTGCGCCGCTGGCTGGACGAGCCGATGGCGACGGGTGACCGCGCCCTGCTCGCCGGGATGCGCGCCCGCACCGGCGCCGTCGTCATGGGCCGCAACGGCTACGCCCCGTACGAGGGGGGCACCGCGGGCCCGCTCGGCGCCACCCCGTGCGTCGTCCTCACCCACACCCCGCCCAAGCCGGACGAGGTCGGCGCCCCCGAGGTGTTCACCTTCGTCACCGGCGGCATCGGGGAGGCGCTGGAGCGGGCCGGGGAGCTGGCGGGCGGGAAGGACGTCGTGCTGCACGGCGCCTCCCCGGTCCAGCAGGCGCTGCGCGCGGGCCTCGTCGACGAGCTGTGCGTCAGCCTGACCCCGGTCATCCTCGGTTCCGGCACCCGCCTCTTCGACAACCTGGAGGGGGTCCACGTCCAGCTGGAGCGGCTCCAGGTGGTGATGTCGCCGGGCGTGACGCACCTGCGGTTCCAGGTCAGCCGGTAGGGGCCGGCGGACGCGCGGCGGGGAGTGTCGGTGGGCGCCGCTACCGTTGCCCCATGGCTGCCCGTACGAAATCCGCCAAGGAACGGCCGTCCTACCGGTGCACCGAGTGCGGCTGGCAGACGGCGAAGTGGCTCGGCCGCTGCCCCGAGTGCCAGGCCTGGGGCACGGTCGAGGAGTACGGCGCGCCCGCCGTCCGCACCACCGCCCCGGGGCGGGTGACCAGCTCCGCCCTGCCCATCGCGCAGGTCGACGGCAAGCAGGCGACGGCCCGCCCGACCGGCGTGCCCGAGCTGGACCGGGTGCTCGGCGGTGGTCTGGTGCCCGGCGCCGTGGTGCTGGTCGCGGGCGAGCCGGGCGTCGGCAAGTCCACGCTGCTGCTGGACGTCGCGGCGAAGGCCGCCTCCGACGAGCACCGCACGCTGTACGTCACCGGCGAGGAGTCGGCCAGCCAGGTCCGGCTGCGCGCCGACCGGATCGACGCGCTCAGCGACCACCTGTACCTCACCGCCGAGACCGACCTCTCCGCCGTGCTCGGCCATCTGGACGCGGTCAAGCCCTCGTTGCTGGTCCTGGACTCCGTGCAGACCGTCGCCTCCCCCGAGATCGACGGCGCGCCCGGCGGCATGGCGCAGGTCAGAGAGGTGGCCGGGGCGCTGATCCGGGCCTCCAAGGAGCGCGGCATGTCCACGCTCCTGGTCGGCCACGTCACCAAGGACGGCGCCATCGCCGGCCCCCGCCTGCTGGAGCACCTGGTCGACGTGGTGCTGCACTTCGAGGGCGACCGGCACGCCCGGCTCCGCCTGGTCCGAGGCGTCAAGAACCGCTACGGCACCACCGACGAGGTCGGCTGCTTCGAGCTGCACGACGAGGGCATCACCGGCCTCGCCGACCCCAGCGGCCTCTTCCTGACCCGCCGCGCCGAACCGGTCCCCGGCACCTGCCTGACGGTGACGCTGGAGGGCCGCCGCCCGCTGGTCGCCGAGGTCCAGGCGCTCACCGTCGACTCGCAGATCCCCTCCCCGCGCCGGACCACCTCGGGGCTGGAGACCTCCCGGGTCTCGATGATGCTGGCGGTGCTGGAGCAGCGCGGCCGCATCACCGCGCTCGGCAAGCGGGACATCTACTCGGCGACGGTCGGCGGCGTGAAGCTCTCCGAGCCCGCCGCCGACCTCGCGGTGGCCCTCGCCCTGGCCAGCGCGGCGAGCGACACCCCGCTCCCGAAGAACCTGGTGGCGATCGGCGAGGTCGGTCTCGCGGGCGAGGTCCGGCGGGTGACGGGCGTCCAGCGGCGGCTGGCGGAGGCGGCCCGGCTGGGCTTCACCCACGCCCTCGTACCGGCCGACCCGGGGAAGGTGCCGCCGGGGATGAAGGTGGTCGAAGTGGCCGACATGGGGGACGCGTTGCGGGTTCTGCCGCGGCGGCGCCGGGCCCAGAGCCCGGCAAGCCCCCAGGAGGCGGAGGAGCGCCGGTAGACTTTTGCCAGGTCTCGCCGGTCCGGCAGGAGTCGTCGTACGGTCCGGACGCACCGTGACCTGGTCGGCCGCGCCGGTGGAGCTGTGGCCTCGGGGGCTGCGGTCCCCCGGCCCGACGGGCCGCGACCAGGGCGGGGCGGCAGAGGCAAACCCGCGACCGGAGGAGTGCAGTGGCAGCCAATGACCGGGCAACGGCCCCCGGCAAGTCCGGCGGGCCCGGTGCCGACGGGCTGATGCGTGCCTCGCTGAGCGCCGTCGCCCCCGGCACCCAGCTGCGGGACGGGCTGGAGCGGATTCTGCGGGGGAACACCGGCGGACTCATCGTGCTCGGCTGGGACAGGACCGTCGAGTCGATGTGTACCGGCGGCTTCGTGCTGGACGTCGAGTTCTCGGCGACCCGCCTGCGCGAGCTGTGCAAGCTCGACGGCGGCATCGTCCTCGACAAGGACCTCACCAAGATCCTGCGCGCCGGAGTCCAGCTCGTCCCCGACCCGACCATCCCCACCGACGAGACCGGCACCCGGCACCGCACCGCCGACCGCGTCTCCAAGCAGGTCAACTTCCCCGTGGTCTCGGTCAGCCAGTCGATGCGGCTGATCGCGCTCTACGTGGACGGGCAGCGCCGGGTCCTGGAGGACTCGGCCGCCATCCTCTCCCGCGCCAACCAGGCCCTCGCGACGCTGGAGCGGTACAAGCTCCGGCTGGACGAGGTGGCCGGCACGCTCTCGGCGCTGGAGATCGAGGACCTGGTGACGGTCCGCGACGTCACGGCCGTCTCGCAGCGGCTGGAGATGGTCCGCCGGATCGCCGCCGAGATCGCCGAGTACGTGGTGGAACTGGGCACCGACGGGCGTCTGCTCGCCCTCCAGCTGGACGAGCTGATCGCCGGCGTCGAGCCCGAACGCGAGCTGGTCGTCCGGGACTACGTGCCGGAACCCACGGCGAAGCGTTCCCGGACGGTGGACGAGGCGCTGGCGGAGCTGGGCAAGCTCAGCCACACCGAGCTGCTCGAACTGCCCGTGGTGGCGCGGGCGCTCGGCTACACCGGCTCGCCGGAGGCGCTGGACTCGGCGGTGTCGCCGCGCGGCTTCCGCCTCCTGGCGAAGGTGCCGCGGCTGCCCGGGGCCATCATCGACCGGCTGGTGGAGCACTTCGGCGGCCTCCAGAAGCTGCTGGCGGCCAGCGTGGACGACCTGCAGACGGTGGACGGCGTCGGCGAGGCCCGCGCCCGCAGCGTCCGTGAGGGCCTCTCCCGCCTGGCCGAGTCGTCGATCCTGGAGCGGTACGTCTGACCGCGCCCCCCGTCACGTGAGAAGCGCCGCCGCACGGAGTCCGTGCGGCGGCGCTCTCGTCCCCGTACCGGGGCCGGGCGGTCAGTCCTTGGCGAGGACGAAGGAGATCTTGTCCGTGGCGCCGGGGGCCTTGACCTCGGCGAGGTAGGTGCCGGGTCCGGCGTTGCCGGCCGGCGGGGTGGCGCACTTGTCGGCGCTGGCGCGGCGGTCCCAGGTGACGGTGTGGGAGACGCTGCCCTGGGCCGGGAGCTTCAGCAGCAGGCTGCCGGTGGCGGGGCAGTGCGCGGAGGACCACAGCGGCTTGTCCTCGCCGGTCTCGGTGATCGTCAGCACGGCCGTCTTGGGCCCGAGATCGACCTTGCAGTCGGCCTTGGAGGTGTTCTCGGCCTTGAGGACGAGCTTCGGCTTCTGGTCCGGCTCGTAGGTGTTCTTGGCGGACCGCAGGCTCATCTCCACCGCGTCGGCCGGGCAGTTGGGCAGGGGGGACCCGGCCGGTACCTGCTCGCCGGTGGTCTCGCCGCCTCCCGCGCCCCCGGCGCCCGAACCGGAACCGGAACCGGATTCCCCGTCGCCGGACCCGCCCCCTCCGGAGCCCTCGCCGTCGCCGCCCGCGCCGCCGGAGCCGCCCGTGCCGCTCTCGTCGTCCTCGCCGGACTCGTCGCGGCCGCCCGGGTGTTCGCTGATCGCGGGGCCCGAGGGGGAGTCGCCGGGGGTGATGGAGGGCGCGGGGCTGTGGCCGCCGGAACCGGAGGCTCCGTCGCGCTTCCCACCGCCGCCGACTGACACCACCAGCCAGGTCACGAGGAGGGCGAGCACCGCCACGACGGACAGCAGAACAACCCTCCGTCGCCAGTAGATGGAGGAGGGAAGCGGCCCGATCGGATTGCGCAGAGATCCCACGCCCAAACCTTACGAGAGATCAGGCGCGTCTCCGGCCCTACCCGCCGCTCGGAGCACATCTTTTCCGGATCATCATTCCACCGGACACCCGATCAGGCCCCGGGGCAGCACACTCGGGGACACCATGTCGACAGAGGGTCACCAGGCATGCGCGGAACGGCAGATTCCCGGTTCCGGGGCGGCCGATGAGACGCACGCCGCACGGACCGCCCGGTTACAGCGGAACCACCGGTGTCGGTAAACCGTATGTACGGCGAGAGAATCATCAGCGCGGAGCGGTGCCGGCAGGCCGGGCACCACTCCGCCGACCGCACACCGCCCAGGACGGCCTGGACCGCTCGACAGCTTGGACGGCATGAACAGCATCTTGGAACCGGATCTCGCGCCCGTCGCCGCGGCGCACGCCGCCCCGCTCCCCGACGGGAGCACGGGTGAGGCCGCCGGCGAGACCCTCGCCGCCGCGGGCGACCTGGGAGGGACCTCCGGTCTCTACCGCGACATCCTCGACTTCGCCCACTCCACCCCGACCTGGACCAAGGACGTCGCCGAGCTGTGGACGGAGCTGGGCCTGCTGGTCTTCGCGGCGCTGTTCCTCGCCGGCTGGTGGCGCTCCCGCCGGTTCAGCCCGCAGGCCACCGCCGTGGCGGTGCTCGCACCGCTGGTCACCGGCGTCGCCTACGTACTGAGCGAGACGTTCAAGTCGGTCATCCAGGAGGAGCGCCCCTGCCGGGCCGTGGCGAACGCCGCCGCCTCGCTGGTGCCCTGCCCGCCGTACGGCGACTGGTCGTTCCCCAGCAACCACTCGACCATCGCCGGGGCCGCCGCGATCGGCCTCGCACTGGCCTGGCGCCACCTGTGGCGGCTCACCGTGCCGATGGCGATCCTGATGGGCTTCTCGCGGATCTTCGTCGGCGTGCACTACCCGCACGACGTCGCGGTCGGCCTGGTCTTCGGCGGCCTGGTCGCCTGGGGCCTGGTCCGGCTCTGCACCAAGCCGCTCACCAGACTGGTGGTGACGATGCGCGGCTCGGGCTCGGAGGCCGTGGTGTGGCTGGCCGGACCGGGCGCCCCCCGGCACTCGGCCGGAGGCGACCAGCTGAGGTGACCTGACGTCCCTCCCACCGTGTGATTCACACGGGCGGCGGTGCGGTGCCCCGGCGGGGCGCCGCACCGCTGCGCGTGTCGCGAGGGGTCCTCGTGGCAGGATCGAGAACGCCATGACTGCGTCGATGAAGCCCATGCCGAACACCCCCGCCCCCGACCGGCCTGAAGCCGTCCGCACCGCCACTCCCCCCACCACCCCACCGGCCCGCACCCCCCAGGCGGCCCACGAACCGGCCGCCGAGCCCGCGGCGGGCGCCACCGTGCCGCGCCCGGCTGCCGGCGAACCGCAGGCCGGAGCCGACCTGCACACGCCGGTCATCGCCTGGTTCGAGCAGCACGCCCGCGACCTGCCCTGGCGCGACCCGGACGCGGGCGCCTGGGCGGTGATGGTCAGCGAGTTCATGCTCCAGCAGACCCCGGTCAACCGGGTCCTGCCGGTCTACGAGCAGTGGATGGCCCGCTGGCCGCGCCCCGCCGACCTGGCCGCCGAGGCGCCCGGCGAGGCGGTCCGCGCCTGGGGCCGCCTCGGCTACCCGCGCCGCGCGCTGCGCCTGCACGGCGCGGCCGTCGCCATAGCGGAACGCCACGGCGGCGACGTCCCGGCCGAGCACGCCCAGCTGCTCGCCCTGCCCGGCATCGGCGAGTACACGGCGGCGGCCGTCGCCTCGTTCGCCTACGGGCAGCGGCACGCGGTGCTCGACACCAATGTGCGCCGCGTGCTGGCGCGGGCGGTGAGCGGCGTGCAGTACCCGCCGAACGCGACCACCGCCGCCGAGCGCCGCCTCGCCCGGGAGCTGCTGCCGGAGCGGGACGAGACGGCCGCCCGGTGGGCCGCCGCCTCGATGGAGCTGGGCGCGCTGGTCTGCACCGCGCGCAACGAGAGCTGCGCCCGCTGCCCGCTCGCCTCCCGGTGCGCCTGGAAGGCCGCGGGCAAGCCGCCGCACAGCGGTCCGGCCCGCCGCGGCCAGAGTTACGCCGGCACCGACCGCCAGGTCCGCGGCAAGCTTCTCGCGGTGCTGCGGGAAGCGGTGGCGCCGGTTCCGCAGGCGGTGCTCGACCGCGAGTGGGACGACGCCGTGCAGCGGGCCCGCGCGCTGGACGGGCTGGTCGCCGACGGCCTGGTCGAGCCGCTGCCGGACGGGCTGTACCGGCTGCCGCACTCCTGACCGTCCGCGCCCGTATCCGGACGTAAGCTCTCCGCGCGCCCCCGCTCCGGGGGCGCGCGGAGGGCTGTTACACAACCGACGTACATCCGTGCGCCCACCGCCGTCCCACGCGCCGAACCCCGTTACACCGCGCCCGTAGGTTCCTGTCCGTACCACCCCACCGCCCCCGGGCGGTCGGCGGTGGCCAGGGGATTCACGGGGTCGAGCGGAGGCGGACATGGCGCAGAACGAGGTGCTGGAGTTCGAGGAGTACGTCCGCACGCGGCAGGACGCCCTGCTGCGCAGCGCGCGCCGGCTGGTCCCCGACCCCGTCGACGCCCAGGACCTGCTCCAGACCGCGCTGGTGCGCACGTACCGGCGGTGGGAGCTGATAGCGGACAAGCGGCTGGCCGACGCCTATCTGCGGCGTGTCATGATCAACACGCGTACGGAGTGGTGGCGCTCGCGCAAGCTCCAGGAGGTCCCGACCGAGGAGCTTCCCGAGCCCGCGATCACCGACGGCACCGAGCAGCACGCCGACCGCGCCCTGCTCATGGACGTGCTCAAGGTGCTGGCTCCGAAGCAGCGCAGTGTCGTGGTGCTGCGACACTGGGAGCAGATGTCCACTGAGGAGACCGCCGCCGCCCTCGGCATGTCGGCCGGCACGGTCAAGAGCACGCTGCACCGGGCGCTCGCCCGGCTCCGCCAGGAGCTGGAGAGCCGTGAACTGGAGAGCCGCGCGCCCGAGCGTGAGGAGCAGGAGCGTTGCGCGGCCTGAGGGCTAATCCCCGGGGAGCGGTGGTCTGTGCCGCCGTGGTCTCCCTCCTCCTCGTCGTCGCCCTCATGGCCTGCACCGCCACCAGCACCGGCACCCGCGACGAGGGCCCGGCCCGCAGCGAGCCGGTCGCCTCCTCCCCCACCGGGGCGGCGAGCCCCACCCCCCGGGTGAAGCGGGCCGACGCGGTGAAGCTGCTCAAGGCGGACCCCGAGGTCGACGCGGGCGTCAAGCGCGACCTGAAGCCCTGCGTCGGCGACGAGTACCCGGTCGACGTCAGCTACGGCGACCTCACCGGCGCCAAGGTCTCCGACGTCGTGATCAACGTGCTGACCTGCGGCGACGCCGTCGGGATCGGCGCCTACGTCTATCGCGTGGCCGACGGGGGCAAGGCCGCCGAGGAGGCGGCCGCCACCCAGGGCTACGTCAACGTCTTCCGCAACGAGACGCCCCCCGTCTACGCCGAGATCGACCGCGGCGACCTCGTGGTCACCCGGCAGATGTACGACAAGGGCGACTCGGTCGCGTACCCCTCGGGTGAGGAGGTCGTGACCTACCAGTGGAAGGACGGCTCCTTCGCCGAGCAGTTCCGGCAGCACAACGACTACAGCAACACCGTCACCTCCGAGCCGCCGCAGGCGCTGGCCGAGACCCCCTCGCCGGCCCGGAGCGAGGACGGGCCCGCGGCCTGACACCATCGTTCAGCGACCGCACCGCGCAGCAGCCCCCGAGAAGCAGCAGCCCCCGAGAACTGGAGAGACAGAGGACCCGCCCGATGGCCGACCACACCCATGTCCTGTTCGTGGAGGACGACGACGTGATCCGGGAGGCGACCCAGCTCGCCCTGGAGCGGGTCGGCTTCCGGGTGACCGCCATGCCCGACGGCCTCTCGGGGCTGGAGGCGTTCCGCGCCGACCGGCCGGACATCGCGCTGCTCGACGTGATGGTGCCCGGCATGGACGGGGTCAGCCTCTGCCGCCGCATACGCGACGAGTCGACCGTGCCGGTGATCATGCTCTCGGCGCGGGCCGACTCCATCGACGTGGTCCTCGGGCTGGAGGCGGGCGCCGACGACTACGTCACCAAGCCGTTCGACGGCTCGGTCCTGGTCGCCCGCATCCGGGCCGTGCTGCGCCGCTTCGGCCACGCCGCCGGGGCGCAGGGCGCCAGAGCCGAGGAGGAGCCCTCCGGCGGGCCCGCCGAGGCCGACGGGCTGCTCCGCTTCGGCGATCTGGAGCTGGACACCGAGGGCATGGTGGTGCGGCGGGCCGGCAGCCCGGTCGCGCTGACGCCGACCGAGATGCGGCTGCTGCTGGAGTTCTCGGCCGCGCCGGGCACCGTCCTCTCCCGCGACAAGCTGCTGGAACGCGTCTGGGACTACGGCTGGGGCGGCGACACCCGGGTGGTCGACGTGCATGTGCAGCGGCTGCGCGCCAAGATCGGCCAGGAGCGGATAGAGACCGTCCGCGGCTTCGGCTACAAACTGAGGGCCTGAGGTGTCCGGTCCCTTCCGCCGCCGCTCCGCCCCCGCCGGGCCAGGGGCGGCCTCCGGTACCGGCCCCGGCGGCGCGTCCCCAGCCGCCGGGGCCCACCAGGGAAGCTGGTGGACGCGGCTGCGTGACCGGCTGCGCGGGCAGCTCCACACCGGGCTGCGGTGGAAGCTGAGCGCGGCCATCACCCTGGTCGGGGCGCTCGTCGCGCTCGCCCTCAGCCTCGTCGTGCACAACGCCGCCCGCCTCTCGATGCTCGACAACGCCCGGGACCTCCAGGACGAGCGGGTCCAGTTCGCCCAGCGGATCTACGCCGGGACGGGCCGGCTCCAGTTCGGCGCCAAGATCGACGACCCGGAGATCCCCGACGAGCTGCGGGAGCGCGCCGAGGCGGGCCGCCGCGCCACCTTCATCCAGGAGTTCCATGAGGGCGTCCCCGACATCTGGGGCGCGGTGCCGCTCGGTGACGGCCGCATCCTCTCCGTGCACACCCGCTTCACCGACCGCAGCTCCACGATCATGCGCGACCTCGACCGGGCGCTGCTCGTCGGCTCGGGCGCGGTGATCCTGGGCGGCTGCGCGCTGGGCGTCCTCATCGGCGGGCAGCTCTCCCACCGGCTGCGCAAGGCGGCGGCCGCCGCGAACCAGGTCGCCGAGGGCCGTACCGACGTACGGGTGCGGTCGGCGATCGGCGGGGTGGTCCGGGACGAGACCGACGACCTGGCCCGTGCGGTGGACGCCATGGCGGACGCGCTGAAGCAGCGGCTGGAGGCGGAGCGCCGGGTCACCGCCGACATCGCCCACGAGCTGCGCACCCCGGTCACCGGTCTGCTGACCGCCGCCGAGCTGCTCCCGCCGGGCCGCCCCACCGAGCTGGTACGGGACCGGGCGCAGGCCATGCGCACGCTGGTCGAGGACGTCCTGGAGGTCTCCCGCCTGGACACCGCCGCCGAGCGCGCCGAACTGCAGGACATCGCGCTGGGCGAGTTCGTCACCCGCCGGGTCCGCACCCTCGGCCCGGAGGTGGAGGTGCGGGTCCTCTACGACGCCGACGTGGCGACCGACCCGCGCCGTCTGGAGCGGGTCCTCGGCAACCTGCTGGCCAACGCCGCCAAGCACGGCAGGCCCCCGGTCCAGGTCACCGTCGAGGGCCGGGTGATCCGGGTCCGGGACCACGGGCCCGGCTTCCCCGAGGCGCTGCTGGCGGACGGGCCGAGCCGGTTCCGCACCGGCAGCGCCGACCGGGCGGGCCGGGGCCACGGGCTGGGGCTGACCATCGCGGCCGGGCAGGCCCGGGTGCTGGGGGCACGGCTCACCTTCCGCAACGTCCGGACGCCCGGCGCGGAGCCCGGTGCCCCGCCGGAGGGCGCGGTCGCGGTGCTCTGGCTGCCGGACCACGCGCCGACCAGCACGGGGAGCTTCCCGGTGGTCCGGCTCCCGGACGACGGTCAGGGCGCGGGCGGCCGGCGCGGGCCCTGGTGGCGTGACACGCCGAACGGCGGCGCGGGCTGAGAGCCCGCACCGCCGTTCGGGGGTGCCGTCCGCGCCGGGGCGCGGGGTGCTACGGCCGGATCACAGGCCCTTGCTGCGCAGGAACGCGGCGGGGTCGATGGCGGAGCCGTAGTTGGGGCTGGTGCGGACCTCGAAGTGCAGGTGGGGACCGCTGGAGTTACCGGTGTTGCCGGAGAGGGCGATCTTCTGGCCCTCCTTGACCGTCTGGCCAGGGCTCACGTTGATCTGCGACAGGTGCGCGTACTGGGTGAACGTGTTGTCGGTGTGCTTGACGACGACGGCGTTGCCGTAGGCGGGGCCGTCACCGGCACCGTTGCCACCGGCCTTGACGACCGTGCCGCCGGCGGCGGAGTGGACGTCGGTGCCGACCGACACCGCGTAGTCCTGGCCGGAGTGCTTGTTGGCCCAGCGGTCACCGCCGGTGCCGTAGGTGGCCGAGATGGTCGCGTTGTTCACCGGAATGGTCCACGCGGACTTCTTCTTCGCGGGCTTGGACTCCGGCTTCTTCTCCGCCTTCTTCTCGGCGGGCTTGCCCTTGGGGGCTTCCTTCTTCGACTGCTCGGCGTGCTTGACGGCCGTGGCCGCCTTCGACTGCGCGTCGGCCTGGGCGGCGACCGCACCGGCCGCAGCACCAGGAGCGGTGTCCGCACCGGTCGCGGCGGACGCGACCCCGACCCCGAGCATCGCCGAGGCGCCGAGACCGGCGGCCAGGACGGCGACCCGAGTACGGAGCTGGGGCGAGGCGAGGTTGAGGTTCGTGGCGCGCTTCGACATACGGGGTGGACCTCCGTGAAGGGGGGAACGAATGAGCCCGACGTTTCGCCGGTGCCTCACCTTGGTAACCCGCCGCCCCACCTCAGGACAAAGGGCCCATCTACTACCGGATGTCGTATATCGAAGGGGGGTAACCCACGCCCTTGACAGTTCAACCTCAGACCCCCGAATCCACCCGAAAGACCCCCCAGAAGGGGGCGAGGCCCCAGATCGGGACCGAAAGAGGGGGGTCGACCCGTCGAAGTGAAGCCGTTCACACGCCGAGCCTGCGAACCACCCCGCCAAACCGCCTCTTAAACCCCCAAAACGGACCAGAACACTCCTATGGGATGTAGTAGACCCTGAACCCCCTGTGCCGCTTGTCACCCGGCACCCCCTCCCAGACCCCCTCGAAAGTGGCCTGGACCACCCTCCCGAGCCCCTCAACTCGCCCTCCGGAAAGCCCGAATGAGGCCCCTGGAAGTGGCCCAGGCCACTCCGGAGAGGGGGTCCGGGGGCCTCGGACGCCGCCGCAACCCCCGGAGAAGGGGTGTGCAGGGAGGCGCGGGCCTCCGCAAAGGCCTCGGGAAAGGCTTCCGGGCACCTGAGAACGGGGCTCGACAGGCCTTGCCCAGAGCCCTTGGCGCCTCGCCCTCCGCCGGGGAGCCCCGGAACGGCCTTGATCCGGGCCGCCCGGGCGACCAGAGTGCCGCCATGGGATCACCGGGACGGGCCCGCGAGGGCGCGGAAGCAGGCAAGGGCGCGCGAGCAGGAGCGACGGCCGGAACAGGCCTTCCTTCTCCCGCCGTTACCCCGGCCCGGCAGGGTGCCCCCGTGCCCCCACTCCTCGCCGGCCTCCCGGTCGGCCTCTGGTCCGTCCCGTACGTGGGCTCCCGCTACCCGGGGTCCCCCGCCGCCACCGCCCGCCCCGGCCTGGCCCTGGGCGCCAACTGTCAGCTGTACGCCTACGAGGTCCTGCGCCACTTCGGCCGCCCCCTGCCGCCGCTGCGCTCGGCCGAGCTGTGGGCCGACCGTGCCGCCACCCGCGAGGTCTCCGGGCCCGCCCCGCTCGACCTGCTCCTGTACAGCCGCGACGGCACGGCGTACGGCGCCCACGTCGGCGTCTGGGTGGCCGAGGACTCCGTGCTGCATCTGTGCCGCGAAGTGGGCCACCCGGCTCTCTGGCACCCCGATGACTTCGCGGCTCGGCCCCGCTACCGGCGGCTGGTGGGGGTCAAGCGGGCTCTGCCGGCTCCTTGACCGGGCGAGGCGCGCCCAGGGACCGTGCCCCGGCACGGAAAAAGCCGCCTCCCCGGCCCCGTTCCGAAGAACAGGCCCAGGGAGGCGGCTCAGCGCGGGGGCGCCCCGGAGGGGCGCGTCCGGCTTACTCCTTGGTCAGGTTCGGACCGCCGCCGGCGGCCGACTCGACCGGCGGGGCGTCCGGGAGGGCGGACTTCTCCTCACCCCGGAAGGTGAAGGTCTTGCCGTCGCCCTCGCCCTCCGTGCCGACGACCACGATGTGGCCGGGGCGGAGGTCGCCGAAGAGGATCTTCTCGGACAGGGTGTCCTCGATCTCCCGCTGGATCGTGCGACGCAGCGGACGCGCGCCCAGAACCGGGTCGTAACCCTTCTTGGCGAGCAGTTCCTTGGCCTCCTGGCTGAGCTCCAGGCCCATGTCCCGGTCCTTCAGACGCTCGTCCACGCGGCTGACCATGAGGTCGACGATCTGGAGGATGTCGTCCTGGCTGAGCTGCGGGAAGACGATGACGTCGTCGACACGGTTGAGGAACTCGGGGCGGAAGTGCTGCTTCAGCTCGTCGCTGACCTTCGCCTTCATCCGCTCGTAGTTGCTCTTGGTGTCGCCCTGGGCGGCGAAGCCCAGGTTGAAGCCCTTGGAGATGTCCCGGGTGCCGAGGTTGGTCGTCATGATGATGACCGTGTTCTTGAAGTCGACGACCCGGCCCTGGGAGTCGGTCAGGCGACCGTCCTCCAGGATCTGGAGCAGCGAGTTGAAGATGTCCGGGTGGGCCTTCTCCACCTCGTCGAAGAGGACGACGGAGAACGGCTTGCGGCGCACCTTCTCGGTCAGCTGACCGCCCTCCTCGTACCCCACGTAGCCGGGGGGCGAGCCGAAGAGGCGGGAGACCGTGTGCTTCTCGCTGAACTCCGACATGTCGAGGGAGATCAGCGCCTCCTCGTCACCGAAGAGGAACTCGGCGAGCGCCTTGGACAGCTCGGTCTTACCGACACCGGACGGGCCGGCGAAGATGAACGAGCCACCGGGACGCTTCGGGTCCTTGAGGCCGGCCCGCGTACGCCGGATCGCCCGGGAGAGCGCCTTGACGGCGTCCTTCTGGCCGATGACGCGCTTGTGGAGCTCGTCCTCCATGCGCAGCAGACGCGAGGACTCCTCCTCGGTCAGCTTGAAGACCGGGATGCCCGTGGCCGTGGCCAGGACCTCGGCGATCAGGTCCTCGTCGACCTCGGCGACGACGTCCATGTCGCCGGCCTTCCACTCCTTCTCCCGCTTGGCCTTGGCGGCCAGGAGCTGCTTCTCCTTGTCGCGGAGGGAGGCGGCCTTCTCGAAGTCCTGCGAGTCGATCGCGGACTCCTTGTCCCGGCGGACACCGGCGATCTTCTCGTCGAACTCGCGGAGGTCCGGCGGCGCGGTCATCCGGCGGATGCGCATCCGGGAACCGGCCTCGTCGATCAGGTCGATCGCCTTGTCCGGCAGGAAGCGGTCCGAGATGTACCGGTCGGCCAGGGTCGCGGCGGCCACCAGCGCGGAGTCGGTGATGGAGACCCGGTGGTGGGCCTCGTACCGGTCCCGCAGACCCTTGAGGATCTCGATGGTGTGCGGCAGCGACGGCTCGGCGACCTGGATCGGCTGGAAGCGGCGCTCCAGCGCGGCGTCCTTCTCCAGGTGCTTGCGGTACTCGTCGAGGGTGGTCGCACCGATCGTCTGGAGCTCGCCGCGGGCGAGCATCGGCTTGAGGATCGAGGCGGCGTCGATCGCGCCCTCGGCGGCGCCCGCGCCGACGAGCGTGTGCAGCTCGTCGATGAACAGGACGATGTCGCCGCGGGTGCGGATCTCCTTGAGGACCTTCTTCAGGCGCTCCTCGAAGTCACCGCGGTACCGGGAGCCGGCGACCAGCGCGCCGAGGTCCAGGGTGTAGAGGTGCTTGTCCTTGAGGGTCTCAGGCACCTCGCCCTTGACGATGGCCTGGGCCAGGCCCTCGACGACGGCGGTCTTGCCGACGCCGGGCTCGCCGATGAGGACCGGGTTGTTCTTGGTGCGGCGCGAGAGCACCTGCATGACCCGCTCGATCTCCTTCTCGCGCCCGATGACCGGGTCGAGCTTGGATTCGCGGGCGGCCTGCGTGAGGTTGCGGCCGAACTGGTCGAGGACCAGGGAGGTCGAGGGCGTGCCCTCGGCCGGACCGCCTGCCGTGGCGGCCTCCTTGCCCCCCGAGTAACCGGAGAGCAGCTGGATGACCTGCTGCCGCACCCGGTTCAGATCGGCGCCCAGCTTCACGAGGACCTGGGCGGCGACGCCCTCGCCCTCGCGGATCAGGCCGAGCAGGATGTGCTCCGTGCCGATGTAGTTGTGGCCGAGCTGGAGGGCCTCGCGGAGCGACAGCTCCAGGACCTTCTTGGCGCGAGGGGTGAAGGGGATGTGGCCGGACGGGGCCTGCTGGCCCTGGCCGATGATCTCCTCCACCTGCTGGCGGACCGCCTCGAGCGAAATCCCGAGGCTCTCCAGGGCCTTAGCGGCGACACCCTCACCCTCGTGGATCAGTCCCAGGAGAATGTGCTCGGTGCCGATGTAGTTGTGGTTGAGCATCCGGGCTTCTTCCTGAGCCAGGACGACAACCCGCCGCGCACGGTCGGTGAACCTCTCGAACATCGTTAATCGCTCCTCAGAGCGGTCAGGCAGTAAGGGGTCGGTCCCCTCCCTGTCCTTCCGCAGCTTAGTCCCGCAAGCGGGGACCGCTCATTCCAACTGCCGACACCCGTCGATGGCCTCCTGACCCCGAACGCCGACAACTGCTCCAACCCGATGGTGCGAGACGATGTTCCCGCAGGCCAAGCTGTTACCCGCAACGCCACTACGCCGATGGCGAACGCGGGACGGCCGGACGAGGCTCGCGCCCCTCCCCACTAGGCATCTCTTACCCGCGCCGACCGGCAGTCCATGCCGATCACCCCCCATCCCTCAGCTACGGGCGAACAGCCTTGCGCCGCCGAATGCCACGCGGACCGCTCACCGTGCGAACGCTTCGCACACAAGCAAGAACGCTCCGTAACCTCCGGATGGTTCCCGCCGTTCTCCCCCACATGACATCGACGGGCCGCGAGGACGGGGCGTACGGCGCCTGGCGCCGGTGGTACGCGCGGGTGCCGGGGTGGACGGTGACGGGCGGGGCGGTGCCGCTGCTGCCGGCCGGAACCGCCTTCGACGCGCTCTCGCTGCCCGCGGCGGCGGGGCGGGAGGTGCTGGACCGGCTGCGCCCCGCGACGCCGGTGGCGCTCGACGGGGAAACGGTGCACCTGCTGGTGGCGCCCGGCTCCGCGGGCGAGCTGCCGGGGCTGCTCGACTGGCTGGAGTGGGGGCCGCTCGTACCGGAGCTGCGCGGTGTCGGGGAGGGCGGCCACCTGGTGGCGCCCCCGCCGCCGGGGCTGCGGGGGCCCGGGGTGGCCTCGCGGTGGCTACGGCCGCCGGTGGCCCGCGGGCCGGGGCGCGCGCCCGTCCTGCCCGGTCTGACGCGTCTGGGCGACGGTGGCGCCCCCGACCTCGTACGGCTGGTGAGCGTGGCGGCCACCGCGTGCCACCGGCTCAGGCTGGGGAGGAGCGGAGATCAGCCGTTGGCCTTCTCGTACTCGGCGCGGATGTTGGCGGGGACGCGGCCACGGTCGTTGATGTCGTAACCGTTCTCCTTGGCCCAGGCGCGGATGACCGCGGTCTCGGGGCCGGAACCGCCGGAGGTGGCGCGGGTCGCGCGGCCACGGCCGCCGGTGCTGCGGCCGCCGGTGCGCCGGCCGCCCTTCACGTACCGCTCCAGGAGCGAGCGGAGTTCTTCCGCATGCTCGGACTTGAGGTCGATCTCGTAGGACTTGCCGTCGAGCGCGAACGTCACCGTCTCGTCCGCCTCGCCACCGTCGAGGTCATCGACAAGAAGGACCTGAACCTTCTGTGCCACGGGATTTCCTTTCATCGATAACTTCAGGGCCGAGGCCGCAGCGGACGCCCGCTGTTTCGCCATCCCCTGTTATATGCAGTACGCCGGAAAGCAAACCGCTTTTCACCGGAAAACACAAACCCCCGGAGGGAACCGATGCACGCAAGAGTCCGGGAAGAGGTCCGGAAACGTGCGCGTTTCGGACATAGCTCACCACAGTCGGGCCGCGTTCGGGAAATGGCGGGCGATCGCCGTACAGCTCCGGGGCTCAGAGATGCAGAAGCATCCGGCTGTTGCCGAGGGTGTTCGGTTTCACCCGTTCGAGCCCGAGGAACTCCGCGACACCCTCGTCATAGGAACGCAGCAGCTCGCTGTAGACGTCGTGATCGACCGGTGTCTCACCGATCTCGACGAAGCCGTGACGGGCGAAGAAGTCGACCTCGAAGGTGAGGCAGAAAACCCTTCGCACTCCCAGCCAGCGCGCGGTCTGAAGGAGCTTGCCGAGCACCTGATGCCCCACGCCCGCGCCTCTGACCTCAGGATTCACCGCGAGAGTACGGACTTCGGCGAGGTCTTCCCACATCACGTGAAGGGCGCCGCACCCCACCACCTCGGCGTTGTCGTCGCGTTCCGCGACCCAGAACTCCTGGATGTCCTCGTAAAGGGTCACCGTCGCTTTGTCGAGCAGGATGCCCTTGCGTACGTAGGAGTCGAGCAGAGTACGGACCGCGGGGATGTCGCTGGTACGGGCGCGGCGGACGCTGAGGGCTTTCGCGGGGAGTGCGCCATAGCCGCCGGGCGCGCGGCCCGGTCCGGCCCCGTCCGGCGCGGCCGTGTGTTCTGCTGCTGCTTCTGCGGAGTCATCCGCCGACCCTGAGGACATACCGGCGACGCTATCGCCCGCCTCCGGCCTCGGCGGCACCGCCCTCCGATTCCGGGAGTTCCGCCGCCGTGCCGGGATCCGAGGGCGCCCCGGAGTCTTGTGCCGGTTCCGGGGAGCCTTGCTCTTCTCCGGCTTCTGCGGCTTCTCCGGCTTCTGCGGCTTCTCCGGCTTCTTCCGCGCCTTCGGACTCTTCCGCACCTTCCGCGCCTTCCGGTGGCGCGGGGACTTCCCGGGGCTCTTCCGCGGGAAGTTGGATGACACGCATCGCATCACCGAGGGCATCGCGTTGTTCGGGCGACATCATGCCGAAGAAGGCGACGAGTGCGGCGGCCTGGTTGTCGCTGCGCTGCCACGCCTCGTTCATCAGTGCCGCGGCGTACGCGGCCCGGGTCGAGACGGCCGCATATCGATAGGCCCGCCCCTCCGCTTCTCTCCGCACCCAGCCCTTCTGATAGAGATTGTCCATTACCGTCATCACGGTGGTGTAAGCGATCGATCGTTCCTGCTGGAGATCTTCCAGTACTTCCCGAACCGTCACCGGACGGTTCCACTTCCACACCCGTGTCATGACGGCGTCTTCAAGTTCTCCCAAGGGCCGAGGCACAGGTGCACCTTAGTGCGGGAACAGGCGCATTCCCCGGCGGACATGGCGCGGCGCACGAAAAGGGATCGACTCGCCTCCCCGCCCCGGGAATGCGGAAACCCCGCTCCGGCCGTGCGGCGGGGCACGGCGGGCGGGGTGCGTCGGGTCGAGCGGGCCGGTCAGGCGTCCTTGGCCGGCGCGCTGGCCTGCTGGGTGCTGTCGGCGCGGGCGAGGGCGGCGTCGACGGCCGCGTCCTCCTTGGCCTTGTTGGCGCCACCCTGGGTCTTCACGATGGTCACGATGAGGCCGCCGAAGAAGAGGGCCATCACCGTGGGAGGCAGAAGCGCGGAGACGTAGTCCATGGCACCAGGGTAGCCACCGGTTTCCCGGGCGCGCGTCCGCCCCCGGCCGTGTCGGCGCGGGGGCGGAGGCGGTGGCGCCGGTCAGCCGGCGGCGAGCTTTCTCGGGGGTTCCGGCGGGGCCGGTTTGCGCTTGGGCGGGAAGACCTCGGCGGGGGTGGGGACCGGACGCTCGCGCTCCGGCTCGGGCGTGGCGGGGCGCCGGTCGGGGCCGGGTCCGGCCGGGCGTCGCTCCTCGGCCGCGTCGCCGCCGCCGGGCAGGGCGTGCAGGCGGGTGCGGGAGGCGGGCACCGTGGCGCGTGCGGGCTCGGCCGCGGCCTGGCGGCCGGCCAGTTTGGCCCGGACCGCGCGCTCGGCGAGGACCCGGCAGCGGGCGAGCAGGTCGGCCGCGACCGCGTTGCCGCGCAGCGCTCTGAGGGCGGCGAGGTCGTCGGGGGCCGGCTGGTATCCGGCGCCGAGGGCTTCCTCCAGCAGGGGGAGGTACCCCGCGACCGTGCCCGGCAGGGCCGCCCGGTAGCGGGCCAGGTCGGCGAGGAGGAAGTCACGGAGCCGGGCACTCTCGTGGACCGCCTCGTCGACCGAGTGGGCCAGACGCAGACAGGTGGAGACGTCTTCGTCGTCGGCGGTGCTGGGATGGAGGGCGATGGCGAGGGCGCGTCGGAGCACACGCAGCTCGTCTGCGCTGAACGCCATGCCGCCGCGGAATCCGTATGGCGTGGGCATGGGCCGACGATACGCACAAACCAGACAAAATCCGCTTAACGTAAATGGGGTGGCGCGGCTCCGCACGTCAGGGCCCACCGAACGGCCCCCGCCGCTCCGCCGGAAGGGCGGACGGACGGGGGCCGGGGACACGGGGCGCGGTCAGATACGGGGGCGGTTGCGCTCGTAGACCAGGCGGAGGCCGATGAGGGTGAGCCAGGGCTCGTGCTCGTCGATGACGGTGGACTCCTTGAGGACCAGCGGGGCGAGGCCGCCGGTGGCGATGACGGTGACGTCCTCGGGGTCGTCGGCCAGCTCGCGGGCCATCCGGGCGACCACGCCGTCGACCTGGCCGGCGAAACCGTAGATGATGCCCGACTGCATCGCCTCCACGGTGTTCTTGCCGATCACGCTGCGGGGGCGGGCCACCTCGAACTTGCGGAGCTGGGCGCCCTTCGCGCCGAGCGCCTCGACCGAGATCTCGATGCCGGGGGCGATCACGCCGCCGACGTACTCGCCGCGGGCCGAGACGGCGTCGAAGGTGGTGGCGGTGCCGAAGTCGACGACGACCGCCGGGCCGCCGAAGAGCTCCATGGCGGCGGCCGCGTTGATGATGCGGTCGGCGCCGACCTCCTTCGGGTTGTCCATCAGGATCGGCACGCCGGTCTTGATGCCGGGCTCGACCAGGACCGCGGGCACGTCGCCGTAGTACCGCCGGGTGACCTCGCGCAGCTCGTGCAGGACCGAGGGGACCGTCGAGCAGATGGCGATGCCGTCGATGCCGTCGCCCAGTTCCTCGCCGAGCAGCGGGTGGGTGCCCATCAGGCCCTGGAGGAGGACGGCCAGTTCGTCGGCGGTGCGCCTGGGGTCGGTGGAGATCCGCCAGTGCTCGACGATCTCGTCGGCGTCGAAGAGACCGAGAACGGTGTGGGTGTTGCCGACGTCGATGGTGAGCAGCATCAGGCGCCCGCTCCCTCGACGAGGGTGAGGCGGGCCTCGCGCAGGTCCAGGCCGATGTCGAGGATGGGCGCGGAGTGGGTGAGGGCGCCCACCGCGAGGTAGTCGACGCCGGTCTCGGCGTAGGCGCGGGCGTTGTCCAGGGTGAGGCGGCCGGAGGACTCCAGCAGGGCGCGGCCGTCGACCAGGGTGACGGCCTCCTCGGTCTCGAGGGTGGTGAAGTTGTCCAGCAGGATCAGGTCGGCGCCCGCGTCCACCACCTCGCGGAGCTGGTGCAGGGTGTCGACCTCGACCTCGATGGGTACCTCGGGGAACCGCTCGCGGACCGCGCGGAAGGCGGCGGCGACCCCGCCCGCGGCCACCACGTGGTTGTCCTTGACCAGGGCCGCGTCGGAGAGCGACATGCGGTGGTTGACGCCGCCGCCGCAGCGCACGGCGTACTTCTCCAGGGCGCGCAGGCCCGGGGTGGTCTTGCGGGTGTCGCGGACCTTCGCCTTGGTGCCCTCCAGGGCGTCGGCCCAGGCGCGGGTGGCGGTGGCGATGCCGGAGAGGCGACAGAGGATGTTGAGGGCGCTGCGCTCGGCGGTGAGCAGGTCGCGGGTGCGCGCGGTGACGGTCAGCAGCGGCTCGCCGGCGATGATCCGGTCGCCGTCCTCGGCGTGCCGCTCCACCTCGAACTCCTCGGTGGCCACGATCGACAGCACCGCCTCGGCGATCTGGAGGCCGGCGACCGTGCCGTTCTCCCGCGCGGTGAAGTCGGCGACGGCGGTGGCGGACTCGGGGATGGTGGCGACGGTGGTGACGTCCTCGCCGTCGGCGAGGTCCTCGGCCAGCGCCAGCAGGGCGACCTGCTCGACGTCGAACGGGTCGATGCCGGCCGCGGTGAAGAGGGCGGCCAGCGCCGGGTCGATGGTCAGGTCGCTCTCCTCGGGCGCGTGCCCGCAGCCGCAGGAGTCACCGCAGCCGCCGCCCTCGTCCTGGGCGCCGATCCGGTGGAGGGGGTGGTCGGGGGTGCTGCTCACGGTCGGGGCTCCTGGGGAGGGTGAGGTCCGGATGGGCGGGGGCCGGCCGGTGCGTGGCCGCCGGTACGGCTCACGGCGTCTCCCCGGCCGGGACGGTGGCCGGGAGACCGGCTCCGTCGGTGGTGTGCACGCTGAGCGTACGGCCCTGGTTCAGCCGGGTGACGAGGTGGCGGCGCCAGTGGGTGTCGTCCCGGTCCGGGTGGTCCTCGCGCCAGTGGCAGCCGCGGGTCTCGGTGCGGCGGCGGGCGGAGTCGACCAGGACCCGGGCGACGCAGAGGAGGTTGGTCGCCTCCCAGCTCTCGACGCCCGGCTCGGCGGGCTTGGCCTCGGCGGTCGCGCCCCCGGCCGTCGCGTCCCCGGCCTGCGCGCGGAGGGCGGACAGCGTCTCGGCGGCCTCGGCCAGGGAGGCTTCGGAACGGAGCACTCCGGCGCCGCGCGTCATGGCCCGCTGGATGGCGAACCGCTGCTCGGGCGCGAGGAGCGGGATCGTCTCGGCCCGGGCGGGCTCGGCCGGGACGGGCGCGGGGGCCCCGGCCGGGTGGGCCGCCACGATCGCCTCGGCGATGCGCTCGGCGTAGACCAGCCCCTCCAGGAGGGAGTTGGAGGCGAGCCGGTTGGCGCCGTGGACACCGGTGCAGGCGGTCTCCCCGCAGGCGTAGAGGCCGGGGAGGGTGGTGCGGCCCGAGCGGTCGGTGCGGATGCCGCCGGAGGCGTAGTGGGCGGCGGGGGCGACCGGGATCGGCTCGGTGACCGGGTCGATGCCGTGGGCGCGGCAGGCAGCGAGGATGGTCGGGAAGCGCTCGGCCCACATCTCGGCGCCGAAGTGACGGCCGTCGAGGTACATGTGCTCGGCGTCCTGCTCCAGCATCCGGCCGGTGATGCCCTTGGCGACGATGTCGCGGGGCGCCAGCTCGGCCAGCTCGTGCCGGCCCACCATGAAGCGCGTACCGCCGGCGTCGACCAGGTACGCGCCCTCGCCCCGGACCGCCTCGGAGACCAGCGGCTGCTGGCCCTCGGCGTCGGCGCCGAGGAAGAGGACGGTCGGGTGGAACTGGACGAACTCCAGGTCGGAGACCTCGGCCCCGGCGCGCAGGGCGAGCGCCACGCCGTCGCCGGTGGAGACGGCCGGGTTGGTGGTGGCCGAGAAGACCTGGCCCATGCCGCCGGTGGCGAGGACCACGGCGGGGGCGTGGATGGCGCCGACGCCGTCGTGCCGCCCCTCCCCCATGACGTGCAGGGTGACGCCCGCGGTGCGGCCCTCGGCGTCGGTGAGCAGGTCGAGGACGAGGGCGTTCTCGACGGTGCGGATGGCGCGGGCGCGCACCGCCTCGACCAGGGCGCGGGAGATCTCCGCGCCGGTCGCGTCGCCGCCCGCGTGGGCGATCCGGCGGCGGTGGTGGCCGCCTTCGCGGGTGAGCGCGATGGTGCCCGCCGCGTCGGCCTTGTCGAAGACGGCGCCGGTGTCGATGAGCCGGCGTACGGCGTCGGGTCCCTCGGTGACGAGCAGGCGGACGGCGTCCGCGTCGCAGAGTCCGGCGCCGGCGACGAGGGTGTCGTCGAGGTGCTGCTCGGGGGTGTCGCCCTCGCCGAGCGCGGCGGCGATGCCGCCCTGCGCCCACCGCGTCGACCCGTCGTCGAGCCGCGCCTTGGTGACGACGACCGTACGCAGTCCGGCCGCCGCGCAGCGCAGGGCGGCGGTGAGTCCGGCGACGCCGCTGCCGACCACCACGACGTCGGCGGGCTCGGCCCAGCCCGGAGCGGGCGCGGGCAGCCGTATCGCCGGGCGGGGGGCGGTCGGTGCGGAGGGCTGGCCGGTCACGAGGCGGCTCCGTGCGGTGCGAAGTGGAGGGGGAGGTTGTCGATGAGGCGGGTGGTGCCGACCTTGGCCGCGACGGCGAGGAGGGCCTCCCCTTCGTGGTCCTCGGTGATCTCGGCGAAGGTGGCCGGGTCGATGAGGGCGAGGTAGTCGAGGACGAGCGGCGGCTCGGCGCGGGCCGCGTCCGCCAGGACGGCGCGGGCGGACTCGCGGACGGCGGCCGGGCCGGGAAGCCGGGCGTGGGCCACGGCGTGGGCGTCGGCGGCGAGCCGGGACTCGCCGAGGGCGTCGAGCGCCCCGGCGCGGGCGGAATCGCCGGGGGCGGCGTCGGCGCGGTCGCGCAGGGCTTCCTGGGCGCCGAGGCGGTCGCGGCCGGCGAACAGGGCGCGGGAGAGGGCGAGGGCGGTGCGGCGCTCGGCCGGGGAGAGGAAGCGGTTGCGGCTGGAGCGGGCCAGCCCGTCGTCCTCGCGGACGGTGGGGACGGCGACGATCTCCACGCCGAAGTTGAGGTCCTGGACCATCCGCCGGATCAGCGCGAGCTGCTGGGCGTCCTTCTGCCCGTAGAGGGCGAGGTCGGGCCGGGTGAGGTGGAGGAGTTTGGCGACGACGGTGAGCATGCCGTCGAAGTGACCGGGGCGGGTGGCGCCCTCCAGGAGTCCGCCGAGCGGCCCGGCGGTGATCCTGACCTGCGGTTCGCCGCCCGGGTAGACCTCGTCGACGGAGGGCGCGAAGACCAGGTCGGCGCCGGCCGCGCGGGCCGTGGCCAGGTCGGCTTCGAGGGTGCGCGGATACCGGTCGAGGTCCTCGCCCGCGCCGAACTGGAGCGGGTTGACGAAGACGGTGACGACGACCTGCCCGTCGGGTCCGGCCAGTTCGCGGGCGGAGCGGACGAGCTGGGCGTGGCCCTCGTGGAGCGCGCCCATCGTCATCACCACGGCCCGGCGCCCGGGGCGCGGCGCCGCGTGCAGCTCGGCGGCGGTGCGGACGAGGGCGGGGGCCGGCGCCGGGGAGGCGGGGGGGGGGTGGGTCATCGGTCCGTTCCGTCCTGGTCTTCGCCGTCGGGGCGCTCGTCCGGGTGGTCGCCGCCGGCGGCGCCGGGTGCCTGGCGGGGTACGGAGTCCTCGGCGCGGTCGGCGAGGACGGCGAGGAGGGCGGCGGCGAGGTCAGGCTTGAGCAGGCCCTGGTCGAGGGCGCGGTCGGCGGTGGCGCGGGCCATCGCGAGGTACCCGGGGACGGTGCGCGGGGCGTGCGCGCGCAACTGCTCGACGTGGGCCTCGACGGTCCCCGCGTCTCCGCGGGCGACGGGGCCGGTGAGGGCCGCGTCGCCGGAGCGCAGGGCGTTGTCGAGGGCGGCGCCGAGGAGGGGGCCGAGCATCCGGTCGGGGGCGGTGACCCCGGCCGCGCTCAGCAGCTCCATCGCCTCGGCGACCAGGGTGACCAGGTGGTTGGCGCCGAGCGCGAGGGCCGCGTGGTAGAGCGGACGGGCCTCCTCCGCGATCCACTCGGGCTCCCCGCCCATCTCGATGACGAGGGCCTCGGCGGCGAGCCGCAGCTCGTCGGGGGCGGTGACGCCGAAGGAGCAGCCGGCCAGGCGCTGCACGTCGACCGGGGTACCGGTGAAGGTCATGGCGGGGTGCAGGGCGAGCGGCAGCGCCCCGGCCCGGCGGGCGGGATCGAGCACGCCGACGCCGTACCGGCCCGAGGTGTGCACCAGCAGCTGGCCCGGGCGGACGGCGCCGGTGGCGGCGAGTCCTTCGACCAGGCCGGGCAGGGTGTCGTCCGGGACGGTGAGGAGGACGAGGTCGGCGGCGGCCAGCACCTCGGCCGGGGTGACCAGGGGGACGCCCGGCAGCAGGGCGTCGGCGCGGCGCCGGGAGGCGTCGGAGACCCCGGAGACGGCGACGGGGCGGTGTCCGGCGAGCTGGAGCGCGGCCGCCAGGGCGGGGCCGACACGGCCCGCGCCGACCACGCCGACGGTGAGGCGGGCGGGGCGGTCGTGGGGGTCGGGGAGGGAGGGTGTGTTCACTCGGCTGGGGCCTTCCGTTCCAGTCCGCTGGGGGTACCGGACGATTTCCGTCATGCTAACGCGGGCCATTCGGGCGGGGCTCGCGGTTGTCCACAGGCTGTGCATATTTGTACGACCGGCGGAGCGACACCCTCCATTTGATCTCTCCGCAGGTCGCGCCGGAGTGGCGGAGACCGGACCGGCGAACCGGACCGAACGCCTCCGCACCGGCTCCCACGACGCCCGCCACGCCCCGGGCACGGCTGGGACATCATCGGCGCATGAACGAGAACGAGCGGAATCGGCAGAGAGTGACGGACCCGGCGGAGCACACCGGGACGGAGTCGCGCGTCCCGGAGGGCGGCGAGCCGGGCGAGGCTCCCGGCGAGGGCGAGGCGCACGCCCGGCGCGCGGCCGCTCTGCGGGGCGCGGAGCGGGTCCTCGCGCGCCACAGCATGGACGCCACCCTCCAGGAGCGGCTGGCCGCCCTGCCCGCGCAGGCCGCCTCCGTCTACGACCTGGCGGAGCCGGTGGACGTGTACGGCAACGGCGTGGTCGAGGCCCTGGAGGACCGGGTCGCCGACGTGCTCGGCACCGAGGCCGCCGCCTTCTTCCCCACCGGGACGATGGCCCAGCAGGTCGCCCTGCGCTGCTGGGCGGGGCGTTCGGGGAACAGCACGGTGGCGCTCCACCCGCTGGCCCACCCCGAGGTGCACGAGGGCGGCGCGCTGGGCGCGGTCGGCGGGCTGCGCACCGTCCACCCGACGCGGGAGCGGCGGCTGCCGACCGCCGCCGAGGTGCGGGAGTTCCCGGAGCCCTTCGGCACGCTGATGCTGGAACTGCCGCTGCGGGACGCCGGTTACACCCTGCCCACCTGGGAGGAGCTGACGGAGGTGGTGGCCGCTGCCCGGGAGCGCGACGCCGTGGTCCACCTGGACGGCGCCCGGCTCTGGGAGTGCACCACGCACTTCGGCCGCACCCTGCCGGAGATCGCCGCCCTCGCCGACACCGTCTACGTCTCCTTCTACAAGTCCCTGGAGGGCATCGGCGGCGCCGCCCTGGCGGGCCCGGCCGAGCTGGTGGAGGAGGCCAGGACCTGGCGCCACCGGTACGGCGGCCAGGTCTTCCAGCAGTTCCCCACCGCCCTCGCCGCCCTGCACGGCCTGGAGACGGTCCTGCCGCTGCTCCCCTCCTACGTGGCCAAGGCCCAGGAGGTCGCCGAGGCGATCGGCGCCGGGTTCACCGCGGCCGGCCTGCCGTGGTTCCGGCTCCACCCCCGGCCGGTCCACACCCACCAGTTCCAGGTCTGGCTGCCGTACGAGGCGAAGGCGCTGGACGCGGCCGTCACGGAACTGGCCGAGGAGACGGGCACGGCCCTGTTCCGCCGCTGGATGCCGGGGGACGCGCCGGGCGTCTCGATGGCCGAGGTGACGGTGGCGGGGCCGGGGCTGGCGTGGACGCGGGAGGAGGTCGCCGGGGCCGCCGAGGAGTTCGCCCGGCGGGTGTCGGCGGGGTGAGCCGGGGCTGAGCGGGGGGGGCCGCCGCCTCAGCGGGCGCCGCCGGTCCCCCCGGAGCCGGCGCGGACCAGGCCCGTCTCGTAGGCGAGGACGACGACCTGGACGCGGTCGCGCAGGCCGAGCTTGGTGAGGATGCGGCCCACGTGGGTCTTGACGGTGGCCTCGGAGAGGACGAGGTGGGCGGCGATCTCGCCGTTGGAGAGGCCCTGGGCGACGAGGACCATCACCTCGCGCTCCCGCCCGGTGAGCCGGTCCAGACCGGCGTGCCGGGGCGCGGCGGAGGCGTCGGGGAGCATCGGCGCGAACCGGTCGAGGAGGCGGCGCGTGGTCGACGGGGCGACCACGGCGTCCCCGCTGTGCACGGAACGGATCGCGGTGAGCAGTTCGGAAGGAGGAACGTCCTTGAGCATGAACCCGCTGGCCCCGGCCCTGAGGCCGGTGAAGGCGTACTCGTCCAGGTCGAAGGTGGTCAGGATCAGCACCTTCGGCGGGTTCTCGGCGGCGCAGATCCGCCGGGTGGCCTCCACCCCGTCCAGGCGCGGCATCCGCACGTCCATCAGCACCACGTCGGTGGCGGTGGAGCGCAGCGCCTCGATCGCCTCGACACCGTCGCTCGCCTCCGCGACCACCTCCATGTCGGGCTGGGCCGAGAGCACCATGCGGAAGCCGGTGCGCAGCAGCGCCTGGTCGTCGACGAGCATCACGCGGATCGGCGCCATGCGAATCCCTTCCCTGTCCTGTCGGGGTACTGCGTCCTGTCCGGGTACTGCCTCGTCCTGCGGGGGTGGTGCGCTGCCGGGCCCGGTCCGCCGGGCGTGGACCGCCTGCCGGGGCGGTCCGTCGAGGATGTCACCCCGCCGGTTTCAGCGGGAGCAGGACGCTGATGCGGAAGCCGCCGCCGGGGCGCGGGCCCGCGTCCAGCGTGCCGCCGACCATGCCGACGCGTTCACGCATCCCGATCAGCCCCTGGCCCTGGCCGTCGGCGCCGCCCTCCCCGTACAGCTCGCGGGGGGCTCCGGCGCCGTCGTCCTCGACCAGGACACCCACTCCGTCGTCGAAGTAGACCAGCCGGACACTGGCGCCCACGTCGGGCCCGGCGTGCTTGCGGGTGTTGGTCAGGGCTTCCTGGACGATGCGGTAGGCGGTGAGGCCGACGCCGCTGGGCAGCGGGCGCGGGGAGCCCTCGACGCGGTAGTCGACGGCGAGCCCGGCGGCCCGCACCTGCTCGACCAGCTCGCCGAGCTGGTCGGCGTCGGGCTGCGGCACGTACTCGCCGGTGTCGGGCTGGCCGTCGCTGCGCAGCACACCGAGCAGCCGGCGCATCTCGGCGAGCGCCTGGCGGCCGGTGGTGGAGATGGTCTCCAGCGCGGCCTTGGCCTGCTCGGGGGCGGCGTCGATGACGTACGCGGCGCCGTCGGCCTGGACCACCATGACGGAGACGTTGTGGGCGACCACGTCGTGGAGTTCCCGGGCGATGCGTGCCCGTTCGGCCGCGACGACGATCTTGGACTGGGCCTCGCGCTCCCGCTCCAGCCGGTCGGCCCGCTCCTCCAGCTGCGCGAAGTAGGCCCGGCGGGTGCGCAGCGAGTCGCCCAGCACCCAGGCGAGGACGAACGGCACCGTCATCACGGCCGCCCAGAACAGCCGGGCCGCCGTCCCGCCGCTCTCCAGCGGCCAGCGGGCCTGGGCGAGCGGCGCCGCGACGATCCCGCCGACGAGCGCCAGCCGCGACGCCCACTTCTCCCCGTGGGCCGCCGCGGTGTGGATGACCACCAGCATCGCGAAGTCGGCCGGGATCACCGGCACGTCCAGGACCAGCTGGGCGACGCCGCCCGCGGCGGCGAGGAGCAGCATCCGCTCGGGCGCCTTGCGGCGCAGCGCGAGCACCACGCAGAACACGCCGACGATCACGGCGTGCGGGAGCAGGGGAATCCGCCGGGGCTGGTCCGGGTCGGCCGGCAGCAGCTCCATCGAGCTGACACCGAGCAGGACGACGGCCCAGAAGCAGTCGACCCACGTGGGGTGTCGGCGGATGAGATCGTAGAGACGCTGCACGTGATCCAGCGTATGCAGGTCGCCGAAGCACCCGGGTCAACCGGAGGGCCGATCCATGTACGCCACGCGTACTCCCCTAGGTGGATGCCCGCCCCACGCACCCCCTGGCCGCACCGCACGCCCCCGCCTCCCGGTCCGGGGACGGAACCGCCGCCGGGCGGTCCTAGCCTTGGCCGGATGACGAGCGAGGGTGCGTGGCGCGGGTGGCGGGCGGCGACGGAAGAGGCGCTGTACGGGGCGGACGGGTTCTACACGGGTGAGGCGGGTCCGGCCGGGCACTTCCGTACCTCGGTGCACGCCTCGGCGCTGTTCGCGGGGGCGGTCGCCCGGCTGCTCGGCGCGGTCGACCGGGTGCTGGGCGGGCCGCCGGAGCTGGCCTTCGTCGACATGGGCGCGGGCCGGGGCGAGCTGAGCGCCGGAGTGCTCCGCGCGCTCCCGCCCGCGCTGGCGGCACGCACCACGGTCTACGCGGTGGAGCGGGCCGTGGGCCGTCCGCCCGGGCTGGACCCGCGCATCGCGTGGCGGGCCACTCCCCCCGAGGGGGTGACGGGCCTGCTCTTCGCCAACGAGTGGCTGGACAACGTCCCTGCCGAGGTCGCCGAGGTCGCGCCGGACGGCACGGTGCGCCTGGTGGAGGTCGCGCCGGACGGTACGGAACGGCTGGGCGCCGGCGTCTCGGCCGAGGATTCCGCCTGGCTGGAGCGGTGGTGGCCGCTGGCGGGGACCGCGCCCGGGGCACGCGCGGAGCTCGGGGGGACGCGCGACGCCGCCTGGGCAAAGGCCGCAGGGACGGTGCGGCGGGGCCTCGCCGTGGCGGTGGACTACGGCCACGAGCGCGCGGCCCGGCCCCCGTTCGGCACGCTGACCGGCTTCCGCGAGGGACGCGAGACGCGTCCGGTGCCGGACGGCTCCTGCGACCTCACCGCGCACGTGGCCCTGGACGCCTGCGCGGCGGCGTTCGCCGCGACCCCGGCGGGCGCCTCGGGTCCCGGCCCGGCCCTGCTCACCCAGCGCGAGGCCCTCCACGGGCTCGGAGTCCGGGGCGGGCGCCCGCCGCTCGCCCTGGCCTCCACCGATCCGGCCGCGTACGTACGGGCGTTGAGCGGTGCCGGTGAGGCGGCCGAGCTGACGGCCCGCGGCGGCCTCGGCGACTTCGGCTGGCTGCTCTGCCCGGCCGGCATCCCGCTGCCGCCGCTCGCCGGCGGCCCGGAAGGCGGCGGCCGATGAGGCGGCTCAGGTGCCCGGAGCGGGTGCGGCATGCGGCACGGGCGGTGCGGAACTGGTCGCTCCGCCGGTACGCGCGAGCCCGCTCCCGCCTTCGCGCCCTGCTCGGCGGCGTCCCCGGCGGCCTACTTGTCGATGTCCCCGACCACGAAGAAGAGCGAGCCCAGGATCGAGACCATGTCCGAGACGAGGGTGCCCGGCAGCAGCACGGCCAGCGCCTGGATGTTGTTGTAGGAGGCGGAGCGGAGCTTGAGCCGGTAGGGGGTCTTCTCCCCCTTGCTGACCAGGTAGTAGCCGTTGATGCCGAGCGGGTTCTCGGTCCAGGCGTAGGTGTGCCCCTCGGGGGCCTTGAGGACCTTCGGCAGGCGCTGGTTGACGGGGCCGGGCGGCAGCTCGGCGTACCGGTCGAGGCAGGCGTCGGCGAGGTCGAGGGAGTTGTACGTCTGCTCCAGCAGGCACTCGAACCGGGCCAGGCAGTCGCCCTCCTCCCGGGTGACGACCTTGAGGACGTCGGCCAGCTCGGCGTAGGCGAGGTAGGGCTCGTCGCGGCGGAGGTCGAAGTCGACGCCGGAGGCGCGGGCGATGGGGCCGCTGACCCCGTAGGCGTGGACGTGTTCCTGGCTGAGGACGCCGATGCCCCGGGTGCGGCCGCGGAAGATCTCGTTGCCGAGGACGAGCCGGTCGAAGACGTCCATGCGGGCGCGGACGGCGGCGACGGCGGCGCGGGCGCGCTCGGGCCAGCCCGCGGGCAGGTCCTCCTTGAGGCCGCCGACCCGGTTGAACATGTAGTGCATCCGGCCGCCGGAGAGCTCCTCCATGACGGCCTGGAGCTCCTCGCGCTCGGTGAAGGCGTGGAACATCGGCG
The DNA here is from genome assembly GCF_000719955.1 of Streptomyces albidoflavus. Classification (GTDB taxonomy): domain Bacteria; phylum Actinomycetota; class Actinomycetes; order Streptomycetales; family Streptomycetaceae; genus Streptomyces; species Streptomyces albidoflavus. Next base: position 65,750 of record NZ_JOII01000030.1, on the reverse strand, counting down.
TGATGCCGCCGAGTTCGAGCGGGTACGAGCCGAGGAACATCAGGTGGTTGAGGACCCGGTTCAGCTCGGCGAGGAGCGTCCTGAGCCAGACGGCGCGCTCGGGCACCTCCATGCCGAGCATCCGCTCGACGCCGAGGACCACGCCCAGCTCGTTGGAGAAGGCCGACAGCCAGTCGTGGCGGTTGGCGAGCATGATGATCTGCCGGTAGTCACGCGCCTCGAAGAGTTTCTCGGCACCCCGGTGCATGTAGCCGACGACCGGTTCGGCCGAGACGACCTGCTCCCCGTCGAGCACGATGCGCAGCCTGAGCACGCCGTGGGTGGAGGGGTGCTGGGGCCCGATGTTGAGCACCATGTCGGTGCTCTCCGCGCCGCCGCCGATGCCGATCATCGTCTCCGTCATGGGGTCAGTCTCTCGCATCTACGCTGGGGGCATGGAGACGGGGAGCGGGACAGCGGCAGACGGACCGGCGGCCGGCGGCACGGGGAGCGAAGGCCCGTCCGGCGACCCCGTCTGGACCGCGCTGCCGCCCGGCCTGCTGGTGATGCGCCGGCTGCTGCTGGTCGCCTGGTCGGCGGGGCTCGCCCTGGTGGCCGGGGTGACACTCGGCGTGCTGGCCGGCCCCGCCTGGGCCCTGTTCGCCCTGGTCCCGCTGTCGGTCCTGCCGTGGGGGTGGCCCCTGCTGGGCCGGAACTGGCGCTCGTGGCGGTACGCCGAGCGCGCCGACGACCTGCTGATCAGCCGGGGCGTCCTCTGGCACGAGCAGACGGTGGTGCCCTACGGCCGGATGCAACTGGTGGAGGTCACCTCGGGCCCGCTGGAGCGCCGGTTCGGCCTGGCCGGGGTGCAGCTGCACACGGCGGCCGCCGCGACCGACGCCCGCATCCCCGGCCTGAACCCGGCCGAGGCCGAACGCCTCCGCGACCGCCTCACCGAACTGGGCGAGGCCCGCTCGGCGGGGCTGTGAACGAGGAGACGGGGCCGGGCTCCGACGAGGCCACCGGACCGGGCACACCGCCCGGCCCCGGCGATCCGCCCGGCCCGCCGGAGTCGGCCCCGCCCGCCGAGCGGCGGCTGCACCCAATCACCCCGCTGCGCCGGGCCTGGGCGCCGGTGGCGCTGCTGGCGGGGTGGGCCCTGCACGATCCGAACAGCGCGTACCGGCATGTGAGTGATCTGGCGACCGGGACCTTGCTGCTGGGGCTCGGGGTGCTGCTGCCCGCCGCCGCGCTGTACGGGTTCCTCTCCTGGTGGGTGACCCACTTCTCGGTCACCGACACGGAGTTGCGCATCCGGACGGGCGTGCTGTTCCGGCGTACCGCGCACATCCGGCTCGACCGGTTGCAGGCGGTCGACGTGACGCAGCCGCTGCTCGCCCGGTTCCTCGGCGTGGCCAAGTTGAAGATGGACGTCATCGGGACCAGCAGCAAGGACGAACTGGCCTACCTCGGCCAGGCGGAGGCACGCGCGCTGCGGGCCGAACTGCTGGCGCGCGCCGCCGGGTTCTCCCCCGAGGAGGCCGGCGAGGTCGGGGAGGCGCCGGTCCGGGAGCTGGTCCGGGTGGCGCCGCGCATGCTCGCCGTCTCCCTGCTGCTGACGGCCACCACCTGGCTGTCGCTGATCGGCGCGCTGCTGGTGCCGGGCTTCCTCTGGTTCGCCACCCACAACCTGTGGACGGTGCTGGCCGCCGGCATCCCGCTGCTGGGTGCCGCCGGAGCCAGGAGCGCGGGCCGCTTCGTCCGCGAGTACGACTGGACGCTCGGCGAGTCGCCCGACGGGCTGCGGCTGGACCACGGGCTGCTCGACCGGTCGCACGAGACGGTGCCGCCCGGCCGCGTGCAGACGGTGCGGATCGTCGAACCGTGGCTGTGGCGGCGGCTCGGCTGGGTACGGGTGGAGCTGGACGTCGCCGGCTCGGACAACGGCGTGCTGCTGCCGGTGGCCGACCACGTCACCGCCCGCGGCATCATCGGGCGCGTCCTGGCGGGCGCGGAGGTGCCCGGGGAGTTCGTCCGGCCGCCGGGGCGCGCGGCCTGGTGCGTGCCGGCCTGGTGGCGCGGGTACGGCCTCGCCGTCACCGACCGCCTCTTCGCCGCCCGGCACGGCCTGTTCCACCGCACCGTCGCCCTCGTCCCGCACGCCAAGGTGCAGAGCGTCCGCCTGAAGCAGGGCCCGTGGCAACGCCACCAGGGCGTCGCCGACCTCCACGTCGACACCGGCGCCTCCAGGACGGTCGTCGCCCACCTCCGTGACGCCGACGAGGCCGCCGCCCTCCTGCGCGACCAGGCCGACCGGTCCCGCACGGGCCGCCGCACGGCACAGCCGGACCGGTGGATGACGGGGACGGCGACGGGAGGCGGGACCGGAAGCGGAACCCGAAGCGGAACCGGAACGGAGGCCGGGACGGGCCAGGAGCCAGGAAGGGGAGCCGGAGGGGGAACGGTTCCGGGGGCGGACGGCGTCTTCCCGGAGTGACGCGCGAGCCTCGGCGCCCGCGCACGGCATATGCCGTGCGCGTGGTCATCGCAACCAGGCGCGCGGTGACCCGGCCATGAAATCCGCATGTCTGATTGGTGATTCCCTCGCTGCCCGCCGACACCCGGCACCCGGGATACTGGCGAGTAAGGAGCTGGCACGCAACGGACCGAGGGGCAGCGTGAGAACGGCGGACGGGCACAGCGCGGTCCATCTCTGGTCCCTCGGCGAGGAGATCGGCATCGAGGACGACGCCTCCGGCGACGGGCTCGTACTGACCGGGCCCGACGGGATCGACCGGGTGCCCGAGGTGTCGCCGCTGGTGCGGGAGGCGCTGCGGCGGATGCAGTTGGGACCCGTCCTGCTCACCAACCTCGCCCCGGAGCGCGCCCGGGGGTGCGCTCCGGACGAGCCGCTTCCGGCCGGCGGCGATCCCGGGCTGTCCCGGGTCCTGGCGAGCATCACCCACCTCGTGGTGCGCACCCTGGCCATCGACGACCTCGGCGGGCCGCTGCTCTCCGCCTTCCCCCTCTCCCGCCCCGCCCCCTTCTCCCCGGTGCGGCCGCCGCCGCGGCGGGCGGTGCGGATGGCGAGCGGGGTCTCGCTGGCCCAGGAGAGCGACGGCATCGCGATGTGGTCGGCGACCGCCTCCCACCGGGTCCTGCTGCACCGGCCGGAGGCGGCGCTGGTCGTCTCGCTGCTGGGGTGGCCGGTGACGCCGGAGGACGCGGCCGACGCCCTGCCGGTGCCGGGGGCGGTGCCCCCGGGGGTCATCGGCTACCTGACGGCCGCCGGGATGGCGCGGCCGGTCCACGGTCCGGCCCCGCGCCGTAAGGCGCCGCCCCCGCGGATCACCGGGTGAGCCGGGGGCTCACAGCAGCCAGTCGGAGGCCTGGGCGATCCTGATCGCGTCCACCCGGTTGCGGGCGTTGAGCTTGGAGACCACCGTGGTCAGGTAGTTGCGGACGGTTCCGGCGGACAGGTGGAGTTCCTTGGCGATCTCGCTCGGCTCCCAGCCCTGCGCGACCAGCCGCAGCACCTCGGTCTCCCGCTCGGTGAGCGGGCTGTCCGCGCCGTCCCACGCGGAGAGGGCGAGCTGCGGGTCGATCACCCGGTGCCCGGCGACCACCCGGCGTACGGCGGCGGCCAATTCCTGCGGCGGGGCGTCCTTGAGCAGGTAGCCGGAGACGTGTGCCGACAGGGCGCGGCGCAGGGTGCCGGGGCGGCCGAGGTTGGTCAGGATCAGCGTCCGGCACTCCGGGAGCGACTCGCGCAGCCGGGCGGCGGCGGTCAGTCCGTCGATGCCGGGCAGGTCGATGTCGATGATCGCGATGTCCGGCCGGAATTCCAGTGCGCGCGGCAGGATCTCGTCGCCACGGCCGACCTCGCAGACGACCTCCAGGTCGTTCTCCAGGTTCAGCAGGGCGACCAGCGCGCCCCGGACCATGTGCATGTCCTCGGCCAGCAGGATGCGTATCGCCATGGAGGCCGCTCCTCAGTGTTCGTGGGGGAGGTTCGGGTGCGGTTACGCGACGGGGCCCTGGGCGTACGCCTCGGCCCGGCCGCGGGGCGCGGCGCGGTCCGGCCGCGCGGGGGCCTCGGCGGTGAGGGCGAAGGTCTCCGCCTCCGCGCGGGAGACGGTGAGCCGGCCCTGGACCGCTCGCAACCGCGTCTCCAGGTTGCCGAGGCCGCTGCCGCTGTGCGGCGACATGTCGCGGTAGCCGGGGTCGACACCGTCGTTGGAGATGCGCAGCCGCACGTTGCCGCCCTCCCGGACCGCCGTGATGGCGCAGACGCCGGCGCGCGAGTGGCGCAGCAGGTTGGTGATGGCCTCGCGGGCCACCGCCGCCAGCACCGTGTCGACCTCCGGGTCGATGGCGCCGAGCCGGATGTCGGCGTGGACGGTGACGTCCGCCGACCGCAGCAGCGACTCGGCCGAGGACAGCTCCTGCTCCAGGGACATCCCGCGCAGCCCGGCGGCGACCGAGCGGACGTCGGCGAGGGATTTCCGTGACACGGCCAGGACTTCGCCGACCTCCTCCATCGCCCGCTCGGGGTGGCTGGGCACCAGGCGGTGGATCAGCTCGCTCTTCAGCGTGATCACGGAGAGGCTGTAGCCGAGCAGGTCGTGCAGGTCGCGGGCGAAGCGCAGCCGTTCCTGCGTGACCGCCATCCGGGTCAGCTCGACGCGGGTGTGGTGCAGCACCTGGACCAGCTCCGCCAGACGGGAGAGGCCGTAGACCACCAGGCCGGTCAGGAGCGTGGACTGCGCCAGGTAGAAGGCGTCGCGCAGCGGCAGGCCCTCCAGCAGTGGCGGGAGCGCCATGGTGAGGCCGACCACGCCGTAGGCGGGCCAGGCCCAGCGGGGCGGCAGCAGGAGCAGCAGCGACCCGGCGAGGAAGCCGGCCATCGAGCCCCACTGGGACTGGAAGAAGACCAGCGGGGCGAAGGTCAGCACCGCCTGGCAGCCGAGGGTGGCGCACCGCCGGAGCAGCGGGAAGTGCCGTGCCCGTGCCCGCGAGTGGCCGATCTGGAGCAGGAAGACCCCGGCCTGGCAGACGAACGACAGGGCCAGCGACGTCCGGGTGTGCGGCGCCGCCGCCAGGTTGATGGAGGTGACGCTGAGATAGCCGAGCAGGACGACGACCAGGATGACCCGGGCCATTCTCGGCGCCGGCAGATAGAGCGGGTCGGCCGGGACGCGCGGGACGGCGGCACCGCCGGTCTCCGGCCCCGCCTCCCCGCTCGCCCCGGAATCCTCCAGCGGCCTGCCGTCTCCCCGTCGCATCCGCGCACAGCCTTTCCCCCGTCGAACCTCCGTGCTACGCAAGGAGCGTAAGTGATCTGCGAGGACGCTGTGCCGGAATCGTGGCGGGGAGCGCGCGCCGAATCCACGCACCGCCGGAAGGCGACACGTGGGAACCGTAACCGGAATCAGACGAAGAGCGGGGTCGGGTTCAACTCCTCCAGTCGGCAGCGTTCCGTACGCAATCCCAGCTCCACAGGCGTGTCGTAGAGGCGCCCGGGGGCGAACCGGGGCCAGAAGTGGCGCAGGCCCGGCACCAGAACCTTGACAACCGGAAGATCCAGATCCGGCCTGGTCTGGTCCAGAACGAGCAGCTCAAGGCCACGTGATCGCAACAGTTCCGTGATGGAGCGGACGTCGTCCAGGAGATCACCCGCGGGGGTGTACGCCCAGTGGCCGGGGGTGCGTGCCGGGGTGGCCGGATCGGGGCGCAGGTAGGGGCGGTTGGCTGCGGTGGCGTGCCGCCACCAGTTCAGCGGGTCGGGGTCGGCGCAGCGGTAGCCGCGGCCGTCCGGGGTCACGTCGCCGACCAGGGGCAGGAGTTGGCCCATCTCGGTCAGGGCCCGGCGCAGCGCCACCCGCGGGTCGAAGTGGGCGCCGAAGCCGAAGACGATGTCCTCGGCCTGCCGGTCGGTGCGCCGGGAGAGCGCGGCGACCACCGGGATGCCGAGGTCGCCGGTGAGGTCCAGCGCCCACACCTCGCGGCCCACCGACCGGTACCCGGCGCGCAGCCGCTCGATGTACGGCTCGCCGAACGCGTCGAGGTCGACGGCCGGATGGCGGGTGCGGTTGTACCACCAGATCGCCACGGCGTCCCGCTCGACCAGCTCCAGGAACCCCTGGACCAGGGCGTCCTCGGGGCTGCTGCCCGCGGCGTTGCCGTTGGAGTCGGCCCACACCCCGTCGGGCGCCTCGTGTTCGCCGAAGAAGAGCAGCGAGGTCGGCAGCAGCCGCTGCCTCTCGTGGGTCAGCGACCAGACCGGGGTCCACTCGGTGGGGCGCTCCTCGTCGAAGCGGCGCGGTACGTGGTGCAGGTGGGAGCCGCCGCCGTTCCAGCGGTCGCGGTCGGCGAACTGCCGGTCGTGGAAGAGCTGGACGGCGTTGGGGTGCACGGCGTCCTCGCCGAGCGCGCGGTAGGTGTCGCGCACCACCGGCTCGTCGCCCTGCCGGGTCCCGCTGTACCGCTCGACCGCCTCGCAGAGCGCGCTGGTGCGCGCCTCGGTGTCGGTGAGCCCCTTGCCGCCGCTGAGCGAACGCAGCCCCGCCCGCAGTCCGGCGAGGGTGCCGCTGCGCATGGCGAGGTTCTGCCCGGAGAGGTAGGTGCTGACGAAGCCGGGGCTGCCCGGCGCCCGGCGGATCTCCTTGACGATGCCGGTGACGGGGCCGACCAGGTGTCCGTACCGCTCCAGCATCTGGGCGGGGGTCAGGGCCCGGTGGCCGTTCAGCTCGCCCGCGGCCTTGGGGCGGGAGGCGGGGACGAACGGGGCCTCGATCCGGCGGGCCGTCAGCCCCGGGTCGCCGCAGACCGCGCACTGCGGCAGCCGGGCGGCGGGGTGGGTCGCGGTGTCCAGCGTCAGCGTGTCCAGGGTGGTCACCCCGTCGTGGCTCGCGCCGCGCGCCCCGGCCAGCCACTTGGCCGCCTCCAGGACGGCCAGGTGCACGGCGACGGCCCGGCCGGCGGCCAGGGTGGCGTGCGGGCGCCGTACGGGGCCCTCCTCGCCCAGCGCCCGCTGGAGCGGCCGTTCCGCGTACCGGTGGCCGCGCAGCCGGGTGGCGAGGCAGTGCCAGCACGGGCCGTCGTGCGGGCGCAGGACGGGCCCGAGCCAGAGCGCGGCCGCGCCGGTCCGTACGGGCAGCCAGGGGGTGCCGGCCGTGCGCTGCCGGGCGTCGACCTCGGCGAGTTCCGGGTCGAGGTAGTCGTCGCACAGGACGAGCGTGAGGTCGGCCCGCTCCGGTGCGTCGGTCACCGTCAGCCCGGAGGCGCGGCACGCCTCGGCGGCCTCGGCCGCGTCGGTGCCGGCCAGCGGGACGAGCGCCACCGCCGCCCCGGCCAGCGCGGCCAGGGCGGCGGGGGCACCGGGACCCGCGAGGTCCCAGTACGCCTCGGCGGCCGGGTCGGCCGTGCCGGGCGTACCGAGGCGGAGCAGGCCGGCCGCGTCGAGTGCGCGCAGCGAGCCGGCCGCCTCCTCGGTGGTCAGCAGCGGTGTGGCCGCGCTGATCACCTCGGCGTGGTCGCGGGTTCCGTCCAGCAGCGGCACCAGCACCTCCGCCGGGGTGCCGCGCAGGGCGGTCACCCCGCGCTGGGAGACGAGGTAGGCCGCCTCGCCGGGCACCACGGTCGCCCGCAGATGACTCTTGAAGCCGATCGGCCCACCGCGGTCACCGGCGGGCCTTCGGCCGTCTCCCCCTGGGCCGGTCATGCCTGGCGCTGCTCGCGGCCGGACGGGGCCGGGTCGACCGGGGAGGCGGCGATGCAGATGGTGAAGAGCGCGGTGCCGTGCTCGGGCAGGGTCTCCAGGTCCTCGATGACCAGCGTGCGGGCCGAGGACGCCGCACCGTCGGCGCGGGTGGCGGAGATCGTGGCAGAGCTCATGGTGGTGGCTTCCCTTTCGTCCGTGGGGTGCGCACGCCTGGTCGTGCCCGGCGCCTCCCCCGAGGCCCCCCGGTCGGGGTCCGTTGCTGCGATTCTGGGCGAACTCGGTGAACGCCGGACAGGCCTGCACGTCACCAAGCGGCCATGAAATTCTCACGGCACCTGCGGCTCCGTTCGGCCTGGCCCGAAACAGGGGGCCGTACGGCGGAGCGTCCTGGAGATTACCGGTGCGGGTCAGGCCGCCGGGCTCGGAGCGAGCAGCGGGGCGGGGGCGGGTGTGCGCAGCCGGCCGCCGAGCAGGGCCATGCCCAGCGGCGTCACCGAGTGCAGCGCGCAGTTGCGGACCCGGCGGGTGGTGATGAGGCCCGACTCGCGCAGGATCGAGGCGTGCTGACTGGCGCTGCCCGGCGAGACGCCGAGCCGCGCGGCGAGCTGGCTGGTGGTGCAGGTGCTGGTCAGCGCGCGCAGGGCGGCCGCCCGGGTCTGGCCGACCAGCGCCCGCAGGGCCTCCCCGCCGATCGCGTCGGCCTCGTCGGTCGGGGCGAACAGCTCGGAGACCTCGGAGGGGACGGCGAAGACCAGCGCGGGCTGGCCGCTGTCGCGTTCGGCGTGCAGCGCGCGGCCCACCAGGCCCGGGAGGAAGGCGGACGGACTCAGCAGCAGGCCGCGGCCCTTGAGGTGGAGGTCCAGCTCCGGGCCGTCGTGGATCTCCAGCACCGGCGGGTTCCACACGATCCTCGGGTGGAGCGTGGCGAGGAGGCGCTCGACGCCGCCGGTCATCACGATCCGGCCGTGCTCGGCGCACTCGTGGTCGAGGTGTTCGAGGACGCGGTCCCAGTAGGGCGCCCCGCCCGCGCGCCACATGTCCACGGCGAGCCGGGTCACCTCGGTACGGGTCAGGTGGAGGGCGGAGAGCGCCGAGGTGTCGGCCTTCGGGGAGGAGTCGAGGAGGAAGAGCAGGTCGTCGGGGGCGCGCAGGGAGCGGAGCAGGGGCAGCAGAGGCCGGTTGAGGGAGTAGGTGTCGCGGAGTCTGGCCAGGGTCTCGCCGCGCCATCGGGCGTACTCGGCGTTGCGGGAGTGGGCCAGCGCGCCGAGCGCGAAGATCCCTTCCGCGACCGGTCCGAGTGTGCTCTGCAGGCGTGTGCGGGCCAGGTCCGCGGCGGAGAAGTGAATCCTCTGCATGTTTTCCCCCGTTGATGAGTGGTGCACCCGCGGCAGGCACGCGGCCGGACCGCCGCCACCGGATCGCGGTGGAGACGCTGTTCCGCTGCCCGCCCGGCCGGACGGTGTCCGGGGGCGGGTGCCGTACGCACGGATACGCACGAATACCTCGTGGTGCTGGTGCAGGGGCGCCGGCGTGCGGCCGCTCCTGTCCAGACCTTCCAGACGGTGCCACGGCGGGTGGCGCGCGCACAGTGCCGCGTTCCTTGAGCCGCCATGGCCGATTCACCACCTCGATCATGAATTCTTCAGGTGCGGCTCCGGACGGCGTCCGGGGAAAGATCCCGGCCCCCTTCCGGGTCTCGGGTTTCGGCGCCGCGCGGCGTCCCCCGGGACCGCCCGGCCGCCCCGGGGCACGGGAACGTGGCACTCCTCTCACTACGAGTTACGAGGCCACAGGGCCGGGCAGCGCTTCCCAGGGGTCCGTCCCCGCCGCCCCCGAGGCAGGGTCGGCCCGGAGGCGGGGGACGCCGGAGGGCGGCCTTGAGGGGGCGTGTCCCGGCCATCGGGATGCGGGCGGGGCGGCCGCGTCCCGGCGCGCGGCCGAGGCATGTCCTTCGGCCATCAAGGGCGCACCTGGCTGATTCTCGCCGTTCCGGTCTCCGGTGCGGTGGCGGTGGCCCCGACCGCCCGCCGGCCCGTCCGCGACGGGGCAGGCGGCCGACTCCCCCGGTGCCGGGAGGGTTTACCGAGGACCGAAACTGTGGCCCGGGAACGAGCGGGAGACCTACGCTGCGCCGGCGGGAACGTGGAGTTCTCTGCGGGAGGCCCGGGAGCGCCCGGCGCCCCGAGATGAAGGCGGGTCCCTGTGCGCTTCAGGAGACCGCTTCCCAGCGAGCGCCCTTGGGGGAGAGCTGTGATCAGGGAATCCGTGGAGGACGTGGTGCGCCGGGCCAGAGTGGCCCAGGCCGAGATCGCCTCGTGGTCGCAGGAGGAGACCGACCGGGCCGTCGCGGCCGTCGGCTGGCACTGCTACCAGGAGGAGACGGCGCGCCGGCTGGCCCGGCTGAGCCACCGTGAGACCGGGCTCGGGGACGCCGAGGACCTGTACGCCCTCCAGCGCAGGCGGGTGCTGGGCATCCTGCACGACCTGCACGGGGCGCGGACGACCGGCGTGGTCGAGTCGGACCCGGCACTGGGCCTGGTGAAGATCGCCAAACCGCTCGGGGTGATCGCGGTGGCGAGCCCCGCGACGGCTCCGGCCCCCGGCATCATCTGCAACGCGCTGCCGATGCTGAAGACCCGTAACGCCGCCGTCTTCAGCCCCAATCCCCGGGCCCGGCGCAGTGCGCGGGCCACGATCGACGTGATGCGGGCCGCCCTCGCCTCGGTGGGCGCCCCTCCGGACCTGCTGGCCTGCCTGCCCGAGGCGGGCCGGGAGGCGGGCTCGCAGCTGATGGCCGAGGCGGACTCGGTCGTCGCCATCGGCGGCTCGGGCACCGTACGCCGCGCGTACCGCAGCGGGACGCCCGCGATCGGGGCCGGGGTCGGCAACCCGACGGTGGTGGTGGACGAGACGGCGGACCTGGCGGCGGCGGTGGCCGCCGTGCAGCACGGCGCCGGGTTCAACCACGGCACCTCCTGCTCCTCGGAGAGCAACGTCCTGGTCCACCACTCGGTGGCGGCCGCCTTCGAACGGGGCCTGGCCGAGGCCGGCTCGTACCTCTGCGACGAGGCGGAGGCGGAGCGGCTGACCCTGCGGTTGTGGCCGGACGGCACGACGCTCGACCGGGAGCTGGTCGGCCGCCCCGCCACGGAGCTGGCCGCGGCGGCCGGGATCGACCTGGGCGGGCGGGAGGTCACCGTCCTCGCCGCCCGCTGCGCCGACCCCTGGCGGGACCAGCCGCTGCTGCGGGAGAAGATCTCACCGGTGCTGACCCTCTGCGTCTACCGGGAGTTCGACGAGGCGGTCCGCCTGGTGCAGTCCATCGCGGAGCGGTGCGGCCTCGGCCACAGCTGCGCGGTGCACACCACCCGCGAGGACCGGGTGCTGCGGCTGGCCGAGGCGGTCACGCACTGCCGGGTCGTCGTCAACCAGTCGACGATGACCAACACCGGCAGCCTCTCCGCGGGCGTCCCCTTCACCACCACGCTCTCCGCCGGCAGCTGGGGTGGCTCCAGCGTCGCGGGCAACGTCACCTGGCGCCACTTCCTCAACCACACCACGGTCTCCCGGCCCATCCCGGCCCGGGTCCCCGACGAGGCGGCGCTCTTCGCCCCGTACCGCGCGGACTCCGTGGCCGCCCCGCGCCACCCCCGGCTCCTCGCCCCCGCCGACGCCTGACGGATCACGCGGGACGGCCGAAAAGAAGGGCAAGTTGTGCCGATCGAACGCATCAACGGAATCAGACTCCACTACGAGGAAAGCGGCAGCGGCGAGCCGGTCGTCATGGTGATGGGCTCCGGCGCGGGCGGGCGCTCCTGGCACCTGCACCAGGTGCCGGCGCTGCGCGCGGCCGGGTACCGGGTCGTCACCTTCGACAACCGGGGCATCCCGCCCACCGACGCCTGCGCCGAGGGGTTCACCGTCGACGACATGGTGGCCGACACCGCGGGGCTCATCGAGCACCTGGGGCTCGGCCCGTGCCGCCTGGTGGGCACCTCGCTCGGCGCCCACGTCGCCCAGGAACTCTGCCTGGCCCGGCCGGAACTGGTCAGCCAGGTGGCCCTGCTGGCCACCCGCGGCCGGGACGACGCGATGCGCCGGGCCCAGTCGCGCGCCGAGCGCGAGTTCCACGACGCCGGCGGCGTGCTGACCCCGCTGTACGGCGCCACCGTGCGCGCCCTGCAGAACCTGTCGCCGGCCACGCTCCGCTCCGAGAAGGAGATCCAGGACTGGCTGGACATCTTCGAGATGGCGCCCCTCTCCGGGGCCCCGGGCCACCGCGCCCAGCTCGGCATCGACATGACCGCCGACCGGCTGCCGGCCTACCGGCGGATCACCACGCCCTGCCTGGTCGTCGGGTTCGCCGACGACCTGATCCTCCCCGCGCACCTGGGCCGCGAGGTCGCCGACGCGATCCCCGGCGCCCGGTACGTGGAGGTGGCGGACGCGGGCCACTACGGCTACCTGGAACGCCCCGACCAGGTCAACAACGCCCTGCTCGACTTCTTCGCGCAGCGCGCCTGAACCGGCAGGGGGGCCGGCAGACGCCTCGCACGGCGTCTGCCGGCCCCACCGGACCGCACCAGCCCGGGCCGGTTCGAGCCCAGGTGAAACACGTTGAACCGGTCGACACGGCCGGGAAACCATGCCACGGGAACCGGGATCTGACCGGAACCCCAACATGAGGAAAGGGAAACTCATGGAGAACCCGTTCGACGACGACAACGGCATCTTCTACGTGCTGGTCAACGACGAGAACCAGCACTCGCTGTGGCCCACGTTCGCCAAGGTGCCGGACGGCTGGACGGTCGTCTTCGGCGAGGACAGCCGCCAGAACTGCCTCGACTACGTCGAGAAGAACTGGACCGACATGCGGCCCGCCAGCCTGATACGCGAGATGGACGGAGTCCCGGCCACCTCCCGGGGCACGGCGGCCCAGACCGCCGTACCCGCCTGATCCACCGGCGCGAACCGTCGCGGGTGTCCCGGAGTGCAGTCCGGGGCACCCGCTCCCGCATGTTCAGACCACGTCGCGGCGCATCGGCACCAGCACCGCCACCGCCGCGGCCACCAGGGCGTAACCGGCCAGCAGCAGTCCGCCGCCCACGGGGGAGAGCAACGAGACGGGGCTGGTGGCCAGTTCGCCGGCGACAGCCTCGGCGACGTAGGTGAAGCTGGTCAGGGAAGCCGTGGCACCGCCGGGGAGCAGCGGGTAGACCAGGTTGACGCCCGGGATCATCATGAGGATCAGCTCGCCCATGTAGAGGTAGCCGATGACCACGGCGAGGGCGACGGTCATGTTGCGGATCAGCGCGCCCATCGCCACCCCGAGCAGGGTGTAGACCGCCATCGTCAGGGCCAGCCGCAGCAGCAGCTCCCAGACGGTGCCCGCGGCCAGGCCGGGCGTGACGCCCCGGGCCGCCAGCGCCCCGTAGAACCCGGCGCCCGCGCTCACCGCCAGCACCAGCCCGTAGACCAGTCCGGCGCCCCCGAAAGTGACCAGCTTGGCGGTGAGCACCTGCCAGCGCCTCGGCGCGAAGAGGAAGGTGTACGTGGCGGTGCGGTGGCGGTACTCCGCCGTCATCGCCAGCGTGCCGAGGGCGGCCGGGACGAAGACGGTGAAGCCGAGCATCCCGAGGACGGAGAGGACCCCCTCCTCGGTGTCCAGGCCGGGCATCGGCGGGCTGAAGTTCTCCGGGCCCACGACGGCCATCAGGCCGACCAGCCCGCCGCCGAGCAGGACGGCGGTCACCAGCGCCCACCGCCACATCCTGGTCGCGGCCAGCCGGCGGAACTCCGCCTTGATCAACGCGTTCACCGTGCGTCCCCCTCGTACTGCCCGGCCTGTCCGGCCCGGTCCTGGGTCAGGTCGAGGAACAGCTGCTCCAGGCTGCTGTCCTCGGCGCCGAGTCCGTGCACCCGCAGCCCGGCCGCCGCGGCCAGGTCGGCCGTCTCGGCGGCGGTCAGCCCGCTGACCCGCAGCGAGCCGTCCTCGGCGGTGGCCACGGCGGCGTCCGGGCCCCGGGTGCCGTCGAGGATCAGTGCCCGCAGCCGCTCGGCGTCGGGCGAGCGGACCAGGACGGTGGGGGGCCGGCGCCGCGCGATCTCCTCCAGCGGTCCGGCGGCGACCATCCGGCCGCGCCGGATCACCACGACGTCGTCGACGATCTGCTGGACCTCGCTGAGCACATGGCTGGAGACGAGGACCGTGCGGCCCTCGGCGGCCAGTTCGCGCAGGAAGGTGCGGAGCCAGGCGATGCCCTCGGGGTCGAGGCCGTTGCTCGGCTCGTCGAGCAGCAGGACGCTCGGGTCGCCGAGGAGCGCGGTGGCGAGGCTGAGCCGCTGCTTCATGCCGGTGGAGAAGGTGCGGGTGCGGCGGTGGGCGTGTTCGGCGAGGCCGAGGCGGTCCAGCAGCTCGTCCACCCGGCTGTCGGGATGGCCGCCCATCGCGCAGTAGATCCGCAGGTGGTCGCGGGCCGAGTGGTTGGGGTGGAAGGCGCCGGCGTCGAGGACGGCGCCGACCGTCCGGGTGGGGCGGTCCAGCTCCGTGTAGCGCCGGCCGCCGATGGTGGCGGTGCCCTCGGTGGGGGTGACCAGGCCGAGGATCATGCGCATCGTGGTGGTCTTGCCGGCACCGTTGGGGCCGAGGAAGCCGGTGACGACGCCCGGCTCCACGGCGAAGCTCACCGAGTCCACGGCGGTGACCTCGCCGAACCGCTTGGTCAGGCCGGTCACCTCGATCCCGTACGCGTTCACCGGCCCCTCCCCAGGTGCTGGGTGAGCTGCTCGGCGAGCTGCTCGGCGTCGTCGACCGAGAGCACCAGCTCGTCGAAGTCGGCGGAGGCGGCGGCGCGGTCCAGCCGGACGTGCAGTCCGGGCGAGCCCCGGTAGGCGGCGACGAGCTGGCGCGGCCCCTTGACCAGGCCCCAGGTGCCGACCTTCGAGAAGCCGGAGACCTGTATGCCGCTGCGGGTGCCGTGGGCCTCGCGCAGCGGGTCGCGGACGGGGTCGACGCGGCGCAGGGCCGCCAGCGGGACGGTCACCTTGTCGCGCTTGAGCCACATCCGCTCCCAGCCGCTGAACGTCACGGTGAGGTCGGTGCCGGAGATCTTCATCAGTGCCATGGGGAGCTTCCCATCCCTCGGGGACCCGTGAGGTCCGCTGCGACTTCTGCGCTGGCCATCTGTTCTAGTAGTTGTATATCAGATAGATTGAAGCTGTGCAGCTCCTACTCGATCTCGACAGCGAGGTCCCGATCTACCAGCAGATCCGGGACCGGGTGGTGGAATCCGTCGCGGACGGCACGCTGGGCCCGGGCGCTTCCCTGCCCTCGACCCGGCAGTGCGCCGTCGACCTCGCGATCAACTTCCACACCGTCAACAAGGCCTACGACCTGCTCCGGCGGGAGGGGATCATCCGCATCAACCGCAAGAGCGGCGCGGTGATCCACCCCGACGTCGGCCGGGCCACGCCCGAACTGCGGGCGAGCGAGGACTGGCGGCCCCGGCTGCGCGTCCTGCTCGCCGAGGCGGTCGTCCGGGGCGTGCCCGAGGCGGAGGTCGCGGCGTACGTCCGCTCGGCCCTCGACGGGTTCGCGCTCGGCCGGGCGGACCAGGAGAAGGACGGAGGTGACTAGAGGATGGTGACCGTACGACCGGGCGGCAGCCACGTATTCGGCGCTCGCCGAAGACGGTTGCGGACCGGGTGGCCGGCGGGGGAGGTTGCCGGACGGTGCCGGGCGCGCGGCCGCGCGGCGGCGCACCCGGCAGGACCGCTCCCGCGAGGCCGCTCCCATGACCATGACTGCCATGACCATGACTTCGTCGGACGGATCAGGTGAACGCCGTGCTCGTCAGCCTTCTCGTCAACTCCACGGTGCTCCTGCTCCTGGGCGCCGTCTTCTACGCGGCACCGAGCCCGCGCCTGAGCCCGCACGCGGTGCCGTTCGGCGTCCGGGTGCCCCCGGGCCGGGCGGAGGCGCCCGAGGTCCACCGGGAGCGCCGCCGCTACCGGGCCCTGCTGCTGCCCGCCACCGCCGCCCTCACCGCCCTCTCGCTCGGCCTCGGCGCCCTCACCGACAGCGCCCTGGTCGGTTCCGTGGCGGCGCTGGTGCTCTGCGGGGTCGCCGCCGTGCTCTGGCTCCGCGCCCACCAGGCGCTCACCCGCGCCAAGGAGGAGGGCGGCTGGTACGAGGAGCTGCGGCAGGGCGTCGCCATGGACACCTCGCTGCGCACCGACCCGGTGCGGATGCCCTGGCTCTGGGTGGTCCCCTCGCTGCTGGTCCTCGCGGTGAGCGCGACGGCCGGGGCCTTCGCCTACCCGGAGCTGCCGGACACGCTGTGGCTGCCCGAGCGCTCCCCCTCCGGCACGGAGTACCGCGCCCTCGCCACCACCTTCTGGTCGGCCTTCAGCCTGGTCCTCGTCCAGCTCGCGGTCACCCTCACCATGGTCGGCACGGTCGCCGCGGTGCTGCGGGCCCGTGCCGACGTGGACGCCTCCCGGCCCCGCGCCAGCGCGGCCGAGTACCGCCGCAGGCTCGCCCTGACCGCCCGTTCCCTGCTGGGGGTGGGCGCGCTGCTCAACGTGATGCTGCTCGGCCTCTCCGCGATGATGTGGACCGGCAACCGCTCGGGCGCGCTGCTCGCGGTGGTCGTCGGCGTGCCGGCGCTGCTGGCGGTGGCCGGCGCGGTGTACCCCTTCCTGCCGATGGCGCGGGCCGGGGCCGGGGAGGACGAGGCGACCGGCCTGGTGACCCGGGACGACGACCGGTTCTGGCGGGCGGCCGGGACCATGTACGTCAACGCCGACGACCCGGCCGTGCTGGTCCCCAAGCGCGTCGGCCTGGGCTGGACGGTCAACCTCGCCAACCGCCGCCTCCTGGCCGGCTGCGCCGTGGTCCTGGTACTGGGCGCGGCGGCCGGTGTGGTGCTCGCCCTCGGCTGACCGCCGGCACCCCCCGCGAAAGACCCGTTCCGCTTCCGGTCAACTCCCTTCTGACCAGCGGCTTTCCGCTGCTGCTGAAGCTGATTGCGGTGGCCCCCGGCGCACGGGAGTCTGGTGAGGCAGGCGAGGCATGTCCCGCCGCCCCCGTAGTCGACGCCGTGCCGCGGCGTGTCGCGCTGTGGTCCGCGCCGGGGCACGACGATCAGCGTGAAGGGTCCGGTGGGTTGCAGTGGGCGCAGGGGACGCAGTGGGTGCCGAGGGGGCGGAACGGGACGCGGTCGGCGCGCTCTTCGAGGAGCTGGTGCGTGAGCACCGGGTCACCGGGGCGCAGCTGGCCGTCTACCGCGACGGCGCCCTCAGCGAGTACGCCACCGGCCTCGCCTCGGTCCGCACCGGTGAACCGGTCACCCCCCGGACGGGTTTCCCCTTCGGCTCGGTGACCAAGTTCCTCACCGCCGAGCTGGTCATGCAGTTCGTCTGCGACGGCGACCTGGACCTCGACGACCCCCTCGCCGGGCTCCTCCCCGACCTGGGGCGCGCCGCCGGCCCGGCCCTCGGCACCGCCACCGTCCGCCAGCTCCTCAGCCACACCGCCGGGGTGGTGGACAGCATCGAGTACGACGAGATGCGCGGTCCCTCCTACCGGCGGTTCGCCGCGGCGTGCGCCCGGCAGCCCGCGCTCTTCCCGCCGGGCCTCGCCTTCTCCTACTCCAACACCGGCTACTGCCTGCTGGGCGCGGTGATCGAGGCGGCGTCGGGGATGGACTGGTGGACGGCGATGGACAGTTGCCTGCTGCGTCCGCTCGGCATCGAGCCGGCCTTCCTGCACGACCCGCGCCCCGGCCCGGGCGGCGCCGCCCGGCCGGTGGCCGAGGGCCACGCGCTGCGCGCCGGCGGCGAGCGGGCCGAGCGCGTCGACCACATGGCCTCGCTCTCGCTGGCCGCCGCCGGCGGGCTGGTCGGCAGCGCCACCGACCTGGTCACCGCGGCCCGCCCGCACCTGGCCGACCGGAAGACCTTCGCCCAGCACGACCTGCTCCCCGAGGACGCCGTCCTCGCCATGCGCACCTGCGTGCCGGACGCCGAGCCGTTCGGCCTGGCCGACGGCTGGGGGCTGGGCCTGATGCGCCACGGCACCGGCGACGGCGCCTGGTACGGCCACGACGGCGCGGTGGGCGGCGCCTCCTGCAACCTCCGTATCCACCCGGACCGTTCGCTGGCGCTGGCGCTGACCGCCAACTCCACCGCCGGGCCGAAGCTGTGGGAGGCGCTGGTCGCGCGGCTGCCGGAGGCCGGGCTCGACGTGGGCCACTACGCGCTGCCCGTCCCCGACTCCGCGCCGCTGGCCCCGGACGTCGGCCACCTCGGCACCTACGCCAACGGCGACCTGGAGCTGATGGTGACCCACGATGCCGCCGGCGACCTCTTCCTGACCCGCGAGAGCTACTCCGACTACCGCCTCTCCCTGCACGAGGACGACCTCTTCGTGGCCCGGAGCGGCGAGCCCGGCGCGCTCCCGATCACCGGCCGCTTCGTCCGGGAGCACCCGGCCGGGCCGGTCGCCCTGCTCCAGTACGGCGGCCGGGCCATGCACCGGCTCTGACCCGCCCCACTCGGCCGGCCGGGCGCCCCGCGACGCGGGTGCCCGCGCTCCGGCCTTCCCGCCCGCCGGGAGCCGCCGTGTCCGTGCGCCATCAGTTTCGAGATATCCGGAGAGTTCACGATGTTCCAGGATGAGCGGTCGATGCCGGCGGTCCCGCACGCGACGGTCGTGGAGGGGTTCGCGGCCCGCGCGGCGGCCACCCCGGACGCGGTGGCCCTCGTCTGCGGCGGGCGCACCCTGACCTACCGCGAACTCGACCGGCGGGCGGAGGAGTTGGCGGGCGCCCTGGCCGGACGGGGGGTGGGCGCGGAGTCCCGGGTGGGGCTGCTGCTGGCCCGCTCGGCGGAGGTGGTCGTCGCCATGCTCGCCGTGCTGAAGGCGGGCGCCGTGTACGTCCCGCTCCACCCGGACAGCCCCGAGGAGCGGACCCGTTCCCTGCTCACCCGCAGCCGTGCCGTGCTCGTCCTCACCGACCAGGACCGGTCCACCGTCGCCGGGTTCCCCGCGCTACGGGCGGACGCCTCCGCGGCGGGCAGCTCCCCCCTGCCCGCCGCGGCCCCTCTCCCGGACGCGCTCGCGTACGTCATGTTCACCTCGGGCTCGACCGGCGTCCCCAAGGGGGTGGCCGTCCCCCACGCCGCCGTCACCGCGCTGGCCGCCGACAGCCGCTGGCAGGGCGGCGCCCACACCCATGTCCTCTTCCACTCCCCGCACTCCTTCGACGCCGCGACCTACGAGATCTGGGTGCCGCTGCTGCGCGGCGGCACGGTCACCGTCGCCGAGGAGGAGATCAGCCCGTCCGTGCTGCGCCGGGCCGTGGCGGGCGGGGTGACCGCCGTCTTCCTCACCAAGGCCCTCTTCGACCTCCTCGCCGAGGAGGACCCGGGGTGCTTCGCGGGCCTGCGCGAGGTCTGGACCGGCGGCGAGGCCGCCTCCCCCGCCGCGATGGCCCGCGTCCAGCAGGCCGTACCGGAGCTGGCCCTGGTCCACGTCTACGGCCCCACCGAGACGACCACCTTCGCCGTCTGCGGCACCCTCTCCCCCGCCGACACCCGCGACACCCCGGTCCCCCTGGGCTCCGCGATGGACGGCACCGGCGCCCACATCCTCGACGCCGCCCTCGCCCCCGTACCGGTGGGCACCGCGGGCGAGCTGTACCTCGGCGGCAGCGGCCTCGCCCGCGGCTACGACGGCCGGCCCGACCTCACCGCCACCCGGTTCGTGCCCGACCCCGAGCGGCCCGGCGGGCGGCTGTACCGCACCGGTGACCTGGTCCGCCGCCGCCCGGACGGCCGGATCGACTTCCTCGGCCGCACCGACACCCAGGTCAAGATCCGCGGCCACCGCATCGAACCCGCCGAGATCGAGACCGCCCTCCTCGCCGACCCGGCCGTCACCCGCGCCTGCGTCGTCGCCCGCGAGGACCGCCCCGGCGCCCGGCGCCTCGTCGCCTACCTGGTGGCCACCGCCCCGCAGGACCCCTCGGCGCTGCGCGACCGGCTCGCCCGGACGCTGCCGGAGTACATGGTCCCGGCCGCCTTCGTCACCCTCGACACGCTGCCGCTGACCCCCAACGGCAAGATCGACCAGCGCGCGCTGCCCGCCCCCGGCCCGGCCACCGCCCAGGCCCCGTACCGCGCGCCGCGCGACGAGACCGAACGCGCCCTGTGCGAGCTGTGGGCCGGCCTCCTCGGGGTCGAACGGGCCGGCGCCGACGACGACTTCTTCGCCCTCGGCGGGGACTCGGTCACCGCCCTGAAGGCGCTGTCGCGGCTGCGCCGCACGCTCGGCGCCGACCTGCCCGCCCGGACCCTCTTCGACCACCCGACCCCGGCCGCTCTGGCGGGCGTGCTGGCCCGGGAGTCCACCGGCACGGCGGCGGTCCCGGCCGGGGAGATCCCGGCCACGCCCCGCGACGGCGGGCCGCTGCCGCTCTCGCCGGGGCAGGAACGGCTCTGGTTCCTGGACGCGTTCGCGCCGGGCGGCGTCGAGTACAACACCGGCCTCGCGCTGCGCGTCGCGGGCGGGCTGGACCTGACGGCGCTGCGCGGCGCGCTGGACGGCCTCGCCGCGCGGCACGAGCCCCTGCGCACCACCTTCGCCGAGGACGGGCAGACCGTGCACCCCGCCCTTCCCCTGCCGCTGCGCGCGGTCGACGCGGACGGCGAGGAGGAGCTGCGCCAGGTGCTGGCGGCCGAGCAGGCCACCCCCTTCGACCTGCGCACCGGGCCGCCCGCACGCGTCCTGGTGGTGCGGCTCGCCCACCAGGAGGCGACCGTGCTGGTCCTGACGGTGCACCACATCGTCACCGACGGCTGGTCGATGGGGATCATCACGCGCGAGCTGAGCACCCTGTACACGGCGGCGGTACGCGGCGAGCGGGCCGCGCTCGCGCCGCTGCCCGTGCGGTACGCGGACTTCGCCGCCTGGCAGCGCGAGCGGGTGGCCGGCGACGCCTTCGACGGCCAGCTCGCCTACTGGCGGGAGAAGCTGGCCGGGACCGAGCCCCTGGACCTGCCGACCGACCGGCCCCGCCCGGCCGTCCGCACCACGGCCGGCGCCCTGCACACCTTCGAGGTCCCGGCGGAGCTGGCGGACCGGCTCACCACGGTGGCCCGGGAGGGCGGCGCCAGCCTCTTCATGGCGCTGACCGCCGTCACCCAGCTGCTGCTCTCCCGGCACACCGGGCAGCGGGACATCGCGCTCGGCACGGTGGTCGCCGGGCGCGAGCGGCCCGAAGTGGAAGGGCTGGCCGGGTTCTTCGTCAACACCCTGGTGCTGCGGCAGCAGGTGCCGGGGGCGCTGCCGTTCGACGGCTTCCTGCGGCAGGTCCGCGCCACGGTGCTGGACGCCTTCGCCCACCAGGAGGCCCCGTTCGACCGGGTGGTGGAGGCGGTGGGCGCCGACCGCGACCCGAGCCGCACCCCGCTCGTGCAGGCCCTGCTGGTGCTCCAGAACTCCCTGGACATCGCCCCAGACTTCGCGGGCCGCCCGGCCCGCCGGCAGCCGGTGCCCCGGGCCTCCTCCCGGTTCGACCTGCTGTGGGAGTTCTTCGCGGAACCCGACGGGCGGCTCTCGGCCGAGGTGGAGTACAACGCCGACCTCTTCGACGCGGCCACCGTGGAGCGGCTCGGCCGCCACTGGCTGGCCCTCGCCGGGCAGGCGGTGCGCACGCCCGCGCTGCCGCTGGCCCGCCTCACCCCGCAGGACGCCGCCGAACGCGCCGCCCTGCTCCCGCCGTCCGAGGCCCCGGAGGAGGGCACCCCCTTCCGCACGGTCGTGGAGCTGGTCGCCGAGCGCGTCGCGGCGGCCCCGGAGGCGGCCGCGCTCCGGCACGGGGACACCTCCGTCCCGTACGCGGAGCTGGGCCGCCGCTCCGACCAGCTCGCCCGGCACCTGCTGGCCCTGGGCGCCGGACCGGAACGGCGGATCGGCATCTCGCTGCCGCGTACCCCGGACCTCGTCGTCGCCGCCCTCGCCGTCCTCAAGACCGGTGCGGCCTACGTACCGCTCGACCCGGAGTACCCGGCCGACCGCCTCCGCCACATGCGGCGGGAGAGCGGCGTCCACCTCACCGTGGACGAGGCCGTCGTCGCCGGGGCCCTGGCCGCCGACGACAGCCCGGTACCGTCCCCGGCCCTCTCCCCGGCCAACGCGGCGTACGTCATCCACACCTCCGGCTCGACCGGCCGGCCCAAGGGCGTGGTCGTCGCGCACGAGGCCATGAGCCGTCTGGTCACCTGGGCGACGACGCTGGGCGAGGAGACCTTCGCCCACACCTTCTTCTCCACCAGCCTCAACTTCGACGTCTCCGTCTTCGAGCTGTTCGGCACCCTGGCGGCGGGCGGCACGCTGGAGATCGCCCACGACATCCTCAGCCTCACCGACCACCCGGTCTGGGACGGCACGCTGGTCTCCGCCGTCCCCTCCGCGGTCGCCGCCGTCCTCGACGACCCCACGACGCGCCTGCGCCCGAAACTCCTCGTCCTCGCGGGCGAGGCGTTCCCGGCCACCCTCCTCGACACGGCCCGGCGCACCCTGCCCGGCGCCACCGTCGCCAACATCTACGGCCCCACCGAGGCCACCGTCTACGCCACCGGCTGGTTCTCCGACACGGACCCGGCCCCGGAGGGCGCCACCGTGCCCATCGGCCGCGCCCTGGCGGGCAAGGGCGCCTACGTCCTGGACGCGACGCTCAACCCGGTCCCCGACGGCGTCCGCGGTGAGCTGTACCTCGCGGGCAGCCTCGCCCGCGGCTACCACGGGCAGCCCGGCCTGACGGCCGCCCGCTTCGTCGCCCACCCGTACGACGCAGGACAGCGGCTCTACCGCACCGGCGACCTCGTCCGCCGCCGCCCCGACGGCACCCTGGAGTACGCCGGCCGCAACGACCAGCAGATCAAGATCCGGGGCCACCGCGTGGAGACCGGCGAGATCGAGACCGTCCTCACCGGGCACCCGGAGATCGCCCGGTCCGTCGTCGTCCTCCGCGAGGACACCCCCGGCACCAAGTACCTCGCCGCCTACCTGGTCCCCGCGGACGGCGCCGCCCCCGACGTGGCCGGGGTCCGGGCGCACCTGGCCGGGGCCCTCCCGGGCCACATGGTCCCGGCGGCCTTCGTGACGCTGGACGCGCTGCCGCTCAACGCCGCCGGCAAGCTCGACCGGGCCGCCCTGCCCGCGCCCCACTTCACCGCCGAGGCCACCGCGTACACCGCGCCCCGCACCGAGACCGAGCGGCTGCTCGCCGGTATCTGGGCGGAGGTGCTGGGGCGCGAACAGGTCGGCTGCGAGGACAACTTCTTCGACCTGGGCGGCGACTCGATCATCAGCCTCCAGGTGGTCTCCCGGGCCCGCCGCGCCGGGCTCGCCCTCACCTCCCGCGACGTCTTCCTCCACCCGACCGTCGCCGCCCTCGCCGCCCGGACCGGCGAGGCCGCCACGGAGCCGGAATCCCTCGCCGAGCAGGGCGTGGTGAGCGGCGAGGTCGCCACGACGCCGATCCGCGAGTGGTTCTTCGCCACCCACCCCGCCGCCCCGCACCACTTCCACATGGGCGCCGGGTTCCTGCTCCCCGCCGGTACGGACCTCACCGTCCTGCGGGCGGCGGTGGCCGCCGTGCTGGAGCGGCACGACGCGCTGCGCTCCACCTTCACCCGTGCCGCCGACGGCAGTTGGGCCGGACGGATCGCCGCCACCCTCGACGTGGACGAGGTCTTCACCCCCGTCCTGGACGAGGGGGACGCCGCCTGGGCGGAACTGACCGCCCGGGTCCAGGCCGGAACGGAGCTGGCCGAGGGGCCGCTCGTCCGCGTCCTGGTGCGGACCGGCGGGTCCGGCGTGCCCCCGCAGGTCCTGATCGCCGCCCACCACCTGGTGATGGACGGCGTCTCCTGGCGGGTGCTCCTGGAGGACCTGGAGTCGGCGTACCGGCGGATCGGGCAGGGCGCGGAGCCCGCGTACGGTCCCAAGGGCACCTCGGTCCGGCAGTGGGCCGAGCGGCTGGCCGGGCACACCACGGCGGGGCACTTCGACGGTGAACTCCCCTACTGGGAGAGCGTGCTGGCGGACACGGCGACTCGGCTCCCGGTGGACCGGCCCGGCGGGGACAACACCGTCGGCAGCGAGCGGACCGTCTCGGTGGGCCTGACCGCCGAGGAGACCGAGGCGCTGCTGCACGCCGTCCCGTCCGTCTACCGCACCCGGCCCAACGACGTCCTGCTGGCCGCGCTCGCCCGGACGCTCGGCCCGTGGGCCGGCGGCGGCCGGCTGGCCGTGCACGTGGAGGGGCACGGCCGCGCGGAACTGTTCGAGGACGTCGACCTGACCCGCACCGTCGGCTGGTTCACCTCCCTGCACCCCGTCGTCCTCGACCTGGCCGCCGCCCCGGAGGACGGCGACTGGCGGGAGCTGCTGCCCGCCGTCAAGGAGCGGCTGCGGGCGGTCCCCGGGCAGGGCGTGGGGTACGGCGCGCTGCGGTACCTGCGGGCCGCCGAGCCGGGCCCCGCCGGGGACCGGGCCCGCGCGCTCGCCGCGTCGCCCGCCCCCGAACTGGCCTTCAACTACCTCGGCCACTTCGGCACGGCCGACGACTCCGGCTGGGCCCGCTCCCTCGTGCTCAACCCGGGCGGCGAGCACGATGCGGGCGAGCGGCGCGGCCACGTCCTGGAGGTGGTCGGCGCCGTCCAGGACGGGCGGCTGACCTTCACCTGGGCGTACTCCGGGACGCTGCACGAGCGGGCGACGGTGGCGGCGCTGGCCGAGCGGTACGCGGCCGAGCTGCGCGGGCTCCTCGCGCACTGCGCCCGGCCCGGCGCGGGCCGCTGCACCCCCTCCGACTTCCCCCTGGTGCGGCTCACCCAGGAGGAGGTGGACCGGGTCACCCTGGGCGACGGCGAGGGGCGCGGGCCGCGCGAGGTGGCGGACGTGTACCCGCTGACGCCCCTGCAGTCGGGGATGCTCTTCCACGCGCTGAACGACCCGGAACAGGGCTCCTACCTGGAGCAGTTCACCTTCGTGCTGGACGGGGCGGACGACCTGGACGCCCTGGCCGGGGCGTGGGGGCAGGTGATCAACGCCTCGGACGCGCTGCGGGTCTCGCTCGCCTGGGCCGGGCTGCCCGAGCCGGTACAGGTGGTCCACCGGGAGGTACGGGTCCCGGTGGCACGGCTGGACTGGAGCGGCCGTACGGAGGCCGAGTGCGCGGCGCTGCTGACCGCGCTGCTCGCCGAGGACCGGGCCGCCGGGATGGACCTGGCCGGGGACGGGCCGCTGACCCGGGTCGCGCTGGCGGGGCTGCCGGGCGGAGGGGTGCGGGTGGTGTGGACCTTCCACCACCTGCTGCTCGACGGGTGGAGCAGTGCGGCCGTCGTCGCCGACGTGGTGGCCGCGTACGCCGCCGCCCGGGGCGGGGAGCCGGCGCGGCTCCCCGTGCGGGGCGCCTTCCGCGACCACCTGGCGTGGCTGGCCGGGCGGGACCGGGCGACGGGCCTGGCGTTCTGGCGGGACCGGCTCGCCGGGTTCACCGCGCCGACCGCGCTGCCCTACGACCGCGCCCCCGGCGAGGCGCACCGCACCGGGTCCACCGGACGGTTCGCCACCCGGCTCGGCGCGGACACCTCGGCGGCCGTCACCGCCGCCGCCCGCCGCCACCGGGTGACGCCCGGCACGCTGGCGCAGGCCGCCTGGGCGCTGACGCTGGCCGCGCACGCCGGCACGCCGGACGTGGTCTTCGGGACGACGGTCTCGGGGCGGCCCGCAGGGCTGCCGGGCGCCGAGTCGACGGTGGGCCTCTTCATCAACACCGTGCCCGTGCGGGTCACCGCCCTGCCCGGCGAGCCGGTCGGGCCGTGGCTGCGGCGGATCGGCGAGGCGCAGGCGGGGGCCGACGAGTACGCCCATGTACCGCTGCACGAGATCTCCGCCGGCCTGTCCGGTCCGGCCGCGCTCTTCGACAGCCTGCTGGTGGTCGAGAACTACCCGGTGGCCACGGGCGAGGCGGCCGGTCACGGGGTGACGGTCCGCGAGCTGGACGCGGTCGAGTCCACCAACTACCCGCTGACCCTGACCGTCCGCCCCTCCGGCAGCTACGAGCTGACCGTCGGTTACGACCCGGCGCTCTTCGACGCCGACACCGCCGAGCGGCTCACCGAGGGCTTCCTGCGGGCCCTCACCGCCCTCGCCGAGGAGACCGGCGAGGAAAACCTGGCGGCGCTGCCGCTGCTGGCCGGAACCGAGCGCGCCCGGGTGCTGGGCGAGTGGAGCGGCGGCCTGGGCGCGGCGACCGAGGACTCCTCGGTGCCCGGGGCGTTCGCCCTACGGGTGGCCGCGACGCCGGACGCGCCCGCCGTCCGCTGCGGCACCCTCACCTACACCTACCGCGAGCTGGACGCCCGCGCGGACCGGGTCGCGGCGGCGCTGCGCCGGCGCGGGGCCGGAGCCGGGGCCCGGGTGGGGCTGCTGCTGCGCCGCTCGCCGGACGTGGTGGTGGCGATGCTGGCGGTGCTGAAGACGGGCGCGGCCTACGTCCCGCTCCACGCGGCCCACCCGGTGGAGCGGATGGAGCAGATCCTCGGCAGCGCCGGGGCCCAGCTCCTGCTGGCCGACGCCGCCGCCCCGCACCTCCCGGCCGGGGTCGGCGTGCTGCGCCTCGCGGACGCCACCCGGCGGGTGACGGACCCCGCCAAGGCGGGCGCGGGCTCCCCGGCGCGGGCGGTCCCGGCCGACGAACCGGCGTACGTCATGTCCACCTCCGGGTCGACCGGCACGCCGAAGGGCGTCACCGTCACCCACCGGGCCGTGGTCTCCCTCGCGGCCGACCGGCGGTGGGAGTCGGGCGCCCACCGGCACGTGCTGTTCCACTCGCCGCACTCCTTCGACGCCGCCACCTACGAGGTGTGGGTGCCGCTGCTGAACGGCGGCTGCGTGGAGGTGGCCGAGGAGGACCTGTCGGCGCCGGTGGTGCGGCGCGCGGCCGGGCGCGGGGTGACGGCGGTCTTCCTGACCACGGCGCTCTTCGGGGCGCTCGCCGAGGAGGACCCGGCCTGCTTCGCGGGGCTGCGCGAGGTGTGGACCGGCGGCGAGGCCGCCTCCGCCCCCGCGATGGCGCGGATGGCCGCGCACTGCCCCGGCACGGAACTCGTCCACGTCTACGGCCCGACCGAGGCCACCACCTTCGCCCTCTGCGGCCCCGTCACCCCCGACGACACCGCCCGCCCCCGCCCCGTCCCCCTCGGCCGCCCGATGGACGAGACGCTGGCCTACGTGCTGGACGGCGCGCTGCGCCCGGTCGGCGTCGGTGTCCCGGGTGAGCTGTACCTGGGCGGTCCGGGGCTGGCCCGTGGCTACGACGGGCAGTCCGCGCTGACCTCGGCCCGGTTCGTGGCCGACCCCTTCGGCTCGGGCCGGCGGCTGTACCGCTCGGGGGACGTGGTGCGGCGCGGCCCCGACGGCCGCCTCGCCTTCCTCGGGCGCGGCGACGGCCAGGTGAAGATCCGTGGCCACCGTGTCGAACTGGGCGAGATCGAGGCGGCGCTGCGGGCCCGCGCCGACGTCGGCGGGGTCGCGGTGGCGGCCCGGGAGAGCCGCTCCGGGTCGCAGCGGCTGGTGGCGTACGTGGTCCCGGCGGGAGGTGTGGCGCTGGACGTGCCGGCGGTCCGGGCCGACCTGGCCGGGCGGCTGCCCGCGTACATGGTCCCCTCGGACCTGGTCGAGCTGGCGGCGCTGCCGCTGACCGTCAACGGCAAGGTCGACCGGCGGGCGCTGCCGGCGCCCGTCGACGCGGACGGCGGCCGGGACGAGGAGGGCGCGGAGTACACCCCGCCGCTGCCCGGGACGCAGACCGTGGTGGCGGAGGTCTGGGCGGAGGTGCTCGGGGCCGAGCGGGTCGGCGCGCACCAGGACTTCTTCACGCTGGGCGGGGACTCCATCGCGGGGCTGAAGGTGGTCTCGCGGCTGCGGACGCGGCTGGGGGCGGAGCTGTCCCCGCGCACGCTCTTCGACCACCCGACCGTCGCCTCCCTCGCGGCGGCCGTCGACGCGGCCCCGGCGGGGAACGGCCCCGCCTCCGGCGGCCCGGTGCCCCGGGCACCCCGCGACGGTGCGCTGCCGCTCTCCTTCGCGCAGGAACGCCTGTGGTTCCTCGACGAGTTCGCGCCCGGCTCCGGCGAGTACAACGTGGTGACGACGCTCCGGCTGACCGGCGCCCTCGACCTGCCGGCGCTGCGCACGGCGGTCGCGGGCCTGGTCGCCCGGCACGAGGCGCTGCGCACCACCTTCACCCCGGTGGACGGCCGGGGCACGCAGACGGTCCACGCCCACCTGGAGGTCCCGGTGCGCGTGGCGGAGCCCGGCTCCGCCGAGGAGGCCGACGCCGCCCTGCGCGCCGAGGCGATCCGGCCGTTCGACCTGCGCACCGGCCCGCTGATCCGGGTCCTGCTGGTCCGCGACGCCCCCGGCGCCTCCCCGGACGGCGCCACGCTGATGCTCACCCTCCACCACATCGTCACCGACGGCTGGTCGATGGGGATCGTCGCCCGCGAACTGAGCGAGCTGTACGCCTCCGCCGTACGCGGCACCGCACCGGGGCTGCCGGCGCTCCCGGCGCACTACCCGGACTACGCGGCCTGGCAGCGCGCCCGCCTCACCGACACGGCACTGGAACCGCATCTCGCCTACTGGCGCCAGCAGTTGGATGGGCTCCCGGTACTGGACCTGCCCACCGACCGGCCCCGCCCGGCGGTGCGCAGCGGGCGCGGCGCCCTGCACTCCTTCCCGGTGCCGCGTGAGGTGGCCGTGGCCCTGGGCGAGGCGGCGCGGCGGCGGGGCGCGACCCTGTCGATGGCGCTGACCGCCGTCACCCAGCTGGTGCTGGCCCGGCACGGCGGACAGTCCGACCTGGCGGTGGGAACCGCCGTCTCGGGCCGGGACCGCACCGAACTCGAAGGGCTCGTCGGCTTCTTCGTCAACACGCTGGTCCTGCGCTCCCGGATCGACGAGGCGGCCGGTTTCGGTGCCCTGCTCGACCAGGTGCGCGGGACCACGCTGGCCGCCTTCGCCCACCAGGAGGTGCCGTTCAGCCGCCTGGTGGAGGAGCTGGCGCCCGACCGCGACCCGAGCCGCACCCCGCTGGTGCAGGCCGCCGTCACGCTCCAGAACGCCCCACGGGACTCGTTCGCGCTGCCCGGCCTGCTGGTCGAGGAGACGCTGCCGCCGGTGGAGACGACCCCCTTCGACCTGAACGTCGAATTCGAACCACGGCCCGACGACGGGCTCTTCGCCGTCGTCTCGTACAGCACCGACCTGTACGAGGCCGCCACGGTGGCGCGGCTGGCCGGGCACTGGCTGGAGCTGGCCACGCGGCTCGCCACCGGTGACCCCGAGCGCCCCCTGCACGAGGTGCCGATGCTCGGCCCCGCCGAGCACGCCGAGGCCCTGACCGCCGCCGAGGGCAGGGCGACCGGCTCCCGGCCCCTGCCGGTCCCGGCCGCCTTCGCGGCCCGGGTGGCGGAGCACCCCGACGCCCTCGCCGTCAGCTCGCCTTCCGGCCGGCTGACCTACGCGGAGCTGGACGCGCGTGCCGAGCGGCTGGCCCGCGTCCTCGCCGAGCGGGGCGTCACCGCCGAGTCCCGGGTGGGCGTGCTCCTGGAGCGTTCGGCCGACCTGGTCGTCGCCCTGCTGGCGGTGCTCAAGTCCGGGGGCGCGTACGTCCCTCTGCACGCCGCCAGTCCCGAGGAGCGCACCCGTTCCCTCCTCGCCCGCAGCCGCACGGAGCTGGTTCTCACCCGCCCACCGCCACCTCCTCTTCCACTCCCCCCACTCCTTCGACGCCGCCACCTACGAGATCTGGGCCGCCCTCCTCAACGGCCACACCCTCACCGTCGCCGACCGCGAGATCACCGCGCCCGTCGTCCGCGAAGCCGTCGCCTCCGGCGTCACGGCCGTCTTCCTCACCAAGGCCCTCTTCGACCTCCTCGCCGAGGAGGACCCCGGCTGCTTCACCGGCCTCCAGGAAGTCTGGACGGGCGGCGAAGCCGCCTCCCCGGCGGCGATGAGCACGGTCCAGGCCACCAACCCGGACCTGACCCTGGTCCACGTCTACGGGCCCCCCGCCACCCCGACGGCCGCCTCCACTTCCTCGGCCGCACCGACACCCAGGTCAAGATCCGCGGCCACCGCATCGAACCCGCCGAGACCGAAGCGGCGCTGCTCGGCCACCCGGAGGTCAGCCGGGCCTGTGTCCTGGCCCGGGAGGACCGTCCCGGCAGCAAGTACCTCGCCGCCTACGTGGTCGGGACCACCGGGGCGGAGGAGCTGCGCGCCCACCTCGCGCGGTCGCTGCCGGAGTATCTGGTCCCCTCGGCCTTCGTCCTCCTCGACGCGCTGCCGCTCACCCCGAACGGCAAGGTCGACCACCGCGCCCTGCCCGCCCCCGACCGCACGGCGGGCACCGCCCACACCGCGCCCTCCACCCCCGCCGAAGAGACCCTCGCCGCCATCTGGGCCGAGGTCCTCGGCACCGAACGCGTCGGCGTCCACGACAACTTCTTCTCCCTCGGCGGCGACTCCATCACCAGCCTCCAGGTCGTCTCACGGGCGCGCCGGGCCGGGCTGGCGCTCTCCTCGCGGGACATCTTCCTGCGGCAGACCGTCGCGGGGCTGGCCGCCTCGGCCGCCGGGACGGAGCCCGGCGAGGCGTCCCACGCGCCGCAGGGCGTGGTCAGCGGGCCGGTGGGACCGACCCCCGTCCGCGAATGGTTCTTCGCCCACCACCCGGTGGCACCCGCGCACTTCGCCATGTCGCTGGCGTTCGAACTGGCCCCCGGCACCGAGGTGCGCGCCCTGCGCGAGGCCGTCGCCGCGCTCCTCGGGCACCACGACGCCCTGCGCTCCCTCTTCACCCGCGATGCCGACGGCCACTGGGCGGGTCACCTCGCCCCGGCCGTCGACCCGGACGCCGTCCTCACCGTGCACCGGCTCGCCCCGGAGGGCGAGCGGGAGGCGTGGGAGGAGCTGGCGCGGGCCGCCCAGTCCGGCATGGACCTCGCCCGGGGCCCGCTCTTCCGCATCCTCGTCGGCGAGCGCGGGCCCGGCCGCCCGGCCTGGCTCTTCGTCGCCGCCCACCACCTGCTGGTCGACGGCGTCTCCTGGCGCGTCCTCCTGGAGGACCTGGGCCGCGCCTACGAACAGGCCGCCGCCGGGAGCCCGGTGGAGCTGGGCCCGAAGACCGCCTCGGTGGTCCAGTGGGCCGAGCGGCTGGCCCGGCGCGCCGCCGAGGGCGGCTTCGACGGGCAGCGGGAGTACTGGCAGGGCGTCGGCGAGGCGGCCGCGACCGCGCTCCCCGTCGACCTGCCGGGCGGCGGCAACACCATGGCCGACCAGGCCACCGTGGAGGTCGCCCTCGACGCCGAGGAGACGGCCGCCCTGCTCCACCAGGTACCGGAGGTCTACCGCACCCGCACCGACGACGTACTGCTGACCGCGCTCGCCCGCACCCTGCGCACCTGGACGGGGCGCGGACGGACGGCCGTCGCGGTGGAGGGACACGGCCGCGAGGAGCTGTTCGCCGACGTCGACCTGACCCGTACCGTCGGCTGGTTCACCTCGATCTACCCGGTGGCGCTCACCCTGCCGGAGGGCGACGACCCGGGGGCCGCGCTGAAGTCGGTGAAGGAGCAGCTGCGGGCGGTGCCCGACCGGGGCATCGGCTACGGCGTGCTGCGCCACCTCGTTCCCGGGGGCGGCGGCTCGCCCCTGGCCTCGCTGCCCGAACCGCAGCTCAGCTTCAACTACCACGGCCGGTTCGACGCCGAGGCCGCCCCGGGCGCGGGCCCCCTGCGCAGGGCTCTGCCCCCGCTCGGGCAGGACCACCACCCCGGCGAGGAGCGGGCCCACCTGATCGACGTGACCGGCATCGTCGGCGGCGACGGCGTCCTCTCCTTCACCTGGGCCTACTCGGCCGGGCTGCACCACGCGGCGACCGTCGAGCGCCTGGCCCGCGACTTCACCGCCGAACTGCGGGCCCTCGTCGGGCACTGCGCGCAGCCGGCGGCCGGCGGGCGCACCCCGTCGGACTTCCCGCTGGCCGGGCTCGACCAGGCCGGGGTGGACGCGCTGGCCGGGACCGGCGCGGCGGCCGCCGCCGTCGAGGACGTCTATCCGCTCACCCCGCTCCAGAACGGCATGCTGCTGCACACCCTCGCCGACCCCGGGGTCTACCTCGACCAGGCGTCGTTCCTCCTGGAGGGCGCCGGTGACCCGCGCCGCCTGGCCACCGCCTGGCAGCGGCTGGTCGACGCCACCCCGGCGCTCCGCACCCACCTGGTCTGGGAGGACGTGCCCGAACCGCTCCAGGTGGTCCGGCGCCACGCGCCGCTCACCGTCCGCCATCTCGACTGGTCGCACCTGCCCGAGGACGCCCAGGCCGCCGCGCTGGTGGAACTGGCTCAGGCCGAGCGGGCGGCCGGTGTCGACCTGACGGCCGGGCCGCTGATGAAGCTGGCCCTCGTCCGGGCCCGCCACGACGCCGTGCGGGTCGTGTGGACCTTCCACCACCTCGTCCTCGACGGGTGGAGCACCACCCAGATCTTCGAGGACGTCTTCGCCCAGTACGCCGCCCTCGGCACCGACGCGGCACCGGCGGCCCTGACCCGCCCGCCGTTCCGGGAGTACGTGGCCTGGCTGCGCGGCCAGGACGGGTCGGCGGCCCGGGAGTACTGGGCCGGGGCGCTCGCCGGGTTCGACGCGCCGACCCCGCTGCCCTACGACCGGCGTCCCGCGCCCGGCCACCGGGCGCACGCGGCCGCACGGGTCCGCGTGGAGCTGGCCGAGGAGCGGGCGAAGGCGCTCTCCGCGATGGCCGCCCGCCACCACCTCACCCTCAACACGGTGGTGCAGGGCGCCTGGGCGCTGCTGCTCGCCCGGCACTCCGGGGAGGGCGACGTCTGCTTCGGCGCCACCACCTCCGGGCGCCCGGCGGAGCTGCCCGGCATGGAGTCGACCGTCGGCAACTTCCTCAACACCCTGCCGGTGCGGGTGCGCGCCGCCGAGGAGGGCGAGACGCTGGCCGGCTGGCTGGGCCGCCTCCAGGAGGAGCAGGCCCGGGCCCGGGGCTTCGAGCACCTGGCCCTGCGCGAGGTCCGGGAGGTCTCCGAACTCCCGCCGGGCGCCGAGCTGTTCGACTCCCTGGTGGTCTTCGAGAACTACCCGGACAACGAGGCGTCCGCCGCCCTCCACGGCCTGCGGATCTCCGAGGTGACGGCGGTCGACACCACCAGTTACGCGCTGGACCTGACCGCGTACACCGACGGCGACCGGCTGGCGCTGGACCTCTCCTACGACCCGGCGCTCTTCGACGCCGCCCGGATCGGCCACCTCGCCCGCCACCTGTCGGTGCTGCTGGACGGTATGCCCGCCCGCACCGGGCTCCCGCCCGCCGCGCTCCCCTCGCTCACCGGCGAGCAGGAGCAGGCGCTGCTGGCGCCGGGCGGCTGGAGCGGCGCACCCGTGCCGTACCCGCGCGAGGCCTGCCTGCACGAGCTGATCGCCGCCCAGGCCCGCCGCACACCCGGCGCCGAGGCGGTGGCCTCCGGCGCGGACACGCTGACCTACGCCGAACTGGAGGAGCGCGCCAACCGGCTCGCCCAGCACCTGGCCGCCCACGGCGTCGGACCGGGCGCGGTCGTCGCGATCTGCCTGGAGCGCGGCGTGGAACTGGCGGTGGCGGTGCTGGCGGTGCTCAAGGCGGGCGGCGCCTACGTCCCGCTCGACGCGACGCACCCGGCGGAGAGGCTGGCGTACGTCCTGTCCGACAGCGGCGCCGCCCTCGTCGTCACCCGTGACGCGCTCGCCGCCCGGCTGCCCGGCGGCGAGGTGCCCGTGCTCTCCCTGGACGCCGAGGCCGGCCCGATCGCCGCCCGGCCCGCCCGGATGCCGGAGAGCGGGGTGACCCCGCGCGACCTCGCGTACGTCATCTACACCTCCGGGTCGACCGGCCG
Source organism: Streptomyces albidoflavus (assembly GCF_000719955.1). Taxonomy (GTDB): domain Bacteria; phylum Actinomycetota; class Actinomycetes; order Streptomycetales; family Streptomycetaceae; genus Streptomyces; species Streptomyces albidoflavus. The sequence continues at coordinate 32,008 of NZ_JOII01000030.1, read as the reverse complement.
GCCCAAGGGCGTGCAGGTCGAGCACGTCAGCGTCGTGCACGGCGCGGCCTCCTGGGACGCCGGGTACGGCCTCACGGCGGAGCCGGGGCAGGAGCCGCTGCGGCAGCTCAACGTCGCCAGCTTCTCCTTCGACGTCTTCGTCTCCGACCTGGTGCACGCGCTCTGCCACGGCGGAACGCTGGTGATCGCCCCGGCCGACACGGTCGCCGACCCCGCGCGCCTCCTCGACCTGCTGGCCGAGGCCCGCATCACCCACCTGGACACGGTCCCGGCGCTGCTCACCGCGGTCGCCGAGGAGGCCGAGCGGCGCGGCACGCACCTGCCGGAGCTGCGGGTGCTGGCGGGCGGCGCCGACCTGTGGCGCTCCGACGACTGCCGCCGGCTGCTGGCCCGCACCGCCCCGTCGACCACCGTCGTCAACGGGTACGGCGTCACGGAGGCGACCGTCGAGTCCTGCGTCCAGCCCGTCCGGCCCGACACGCTGCCGGACACCCCGGGCGTGCCGATCGGCCACCCCCACCCCGGGGTCCGCATGTACCTGCTGGACGCGGCGCTGCGGCCGGTGCCGGTCGGGGTCACCGGTGACCTGTACATCGGCGGTCCCGGCGTGGGGCGCGGCTACCGCAACCGGCCGGGGCTCACCGCCCTCCGGTTCGTCGCCGACCCGTTCGGCACGGAGCCCGGCGCCCGCCTCTACCTCACCGGCGACCGCGCCCGGTATCTCCCGGACGGCGGTGTGGAGTTCGGCGGCCGTGCCGACCAGCAGGTGAAGGTCCGCGGCTTCCGGGTGGAGCCCGGCGAGATCGAGACGGCCCTCAGCTCGCACCCGGCGGTGGCCGCCGCCGTGGTCGCGCCCGGCCGCGACGCCCGCGGCGACACCCGCCTCGTCGGCTACGCCGTGCCGCGCCCGGGCCACCCCTTCGACCCGGCCGCGCTCCGCGCCCACCTCAAGAGCCTCGTCCCGGCGTACATGGTCCCGGCCGTCCTGGTCGAACTGGACGCGCTGCCGCTCAACTCCAACGGCAAGGTGGACCGCCGGGCGCTGCCCGAGCCGGACCCGGCCGAGCGCGGCGGCACCGCGTACGTCGCGCCGCGTACGCCCGGCGAGGAGGCCCTGGCCGGGATCTGGCAGGAGGTCCTGGGGCGGGAGGGCGTCGGCGCCGAGGACGACTTCTTCGACCTGGGCGGCAGCTCCGTCCAGCTGCTCCAGGTCACCTCCCGCGTCCGGGCCGCCTTCGGCGTGGCCCTGACCGTCCGCGACTTCTACGACGCCCCGACGGTCGCCGGGCTCACCGCCGCCGTGGAGGAACAGGTCCTCCGGGAGCTGGAGGCGGCGATGCGGCAGTGAGCGGCGACGGACGCCGGAACACCCAGCACGTGCAGGTACCAGCCCCAGGGGGATTCATGACCACGGCGTCCTCGCCGCACCGCACCACCGCGCCCGTCCACGCCGCAGGCCAGGCGGTCCCGCCGGCCTGGACCACGGGCCCGCGCCCGGAGCTGCCCGGGACCACCGTGCTGGAGGCGGTCGCGGCCCGGGCGGCGGCCGCCCCGGACGCCCTGGCCGTCGAGGACCCGCGGGTCCGCCTCACCTACCGCCGGCTCCACGAGGACGCGAACCGGCTGGCCCGGCTGCTGCGCGGGCGCGGAGTGCGGCGCGGGGACACCGTCGGGGTCTGCCTCGACCGCTCCGCCGCCCAGGTCACCGCGCTCCTCGCGGTCCTGCGGGCGGGCGGCGTGTACGTCCCGGTCGACCCCGGCTACCCGGCCGCGCGCATCGCCCACGTCCTGGGCGACAGCGCCCCGCACGTCCTGCTCGTCCGCGACGCGGAGCAGGTCCCGGCGGGCGCCGCCCCGGCCGGGGGCGTCCTGGACCTGGCGGGGCTCACCGGCGCGCAGGCGCCCGGTGAGGACGCCGGCGAGGCGCCCGCGCCCGGACCGGACGACGCGGCGTACATGATCTACACCTCCGGTTCGACCGGCCTCCCCAAGGGCGTCGTCGTCCCGCACGCGGGCCTGCCCGGCCTGGCCGCCGCGCACATCGACGCGCTCGCGCTGGACTCGGGCAGCCGGATCCTCCAGTACGTCTCGCCCAGTTTCGACGTGGCGATGGCCGACGTCCTGATGACCCTGACCGCCGGCGCCACCCTGGTCCTCGCCGAGGGCCAGCCGATGGGCGAGGAGCTGCTGCGGCTGCTCGCCGGGCGCCGGATCAGCCACTTCATGGTGCCCCCGGTCGTTCTCAGCACCCTGCCCGAGGGCGACCTGCCCGAGCTGCGGACCCTCGTCATCGGCGGTGAGAGCTGCCCGGAGGACGTGGTCGACCGCTGGGCGGCGGGCGGGCGCCGGGTCGTCAACGCCTACGGCCCGACCGAGGCCACCGTCTGCACCACCCTGAGCGCGCCGCTCGCACCGGGCACGGGCGGCCCGTACCCGATCGGCACGCCCGTCCCGGGCGCCCGCACCCTCGTCCTCGACGAGGCGCTGCGGCCCGTTCCGGTGGGCGCCTGGGGCGAGTTGTACCTCGGAGGGCCGCTGGCGCGCGGCTACCACGGGCAGGCCTCCCTGACCGCCGCCCGCTTCACCGCCGACCCGACCGGCTCGGCGGACCGGCTCTACCGCACCGGCGACGTGGTCCGCTGGCGCACCGACGGCACCCTGGAGTACGGCGGGCGCGGCGACCACCAGGTGAAGATCCGCGGCCTGCGCATCGAGCCGGGCGAGATCGAGGCGGTGCTCGCCGCCCACCCGGACGTCCGCAGCGCCGTCGTCACCGTCCGCGAGGACCGGCCGGGCGCCAAGCGCCTGGTCGCCTACCTCGTCGCGGAGCCCTGCCGCACCCTGGACCCGCGCGCCCTGCGCGCCCACGCCGCCGCCGGGCTGCCGGAGTTCATGGTCCCGGCCGCCTTCGTGGTCCTGGACGCGCTGCCGCTGACCGCCAACGGCAAGCTGGACCGGCTCGCCCTGCCCGCCCCCGCACCGGCCGCCGACGACCGCGCCGACCGGCCCCGCACCGCGCCCCGGACCGCCACCGAGCGGAGGCTCGCCGCGATCTGGTCCGAGGTGCTGCACGCCGGCGAGGTCGGCGCGGACGACGACTTCTTCGACCTCGGCGGCGACTCGGTCCTCGCCCTCCAGGTCGTCACCCGGCTGCGGGCCGAGACCTCCGTCGCGCTGCCCTGGCGCGCCCTCTTCGAGCGGCCGGTCCTCGCCGAACTGGCGGCGGCCGCCGACGCGGCGGCGGAGGAGGGCTCCGCAGCGCCCGCCCCGGCCGCCGTACCGCGCACCGGGCGCGGCCCCGTCGTGCCGCTCGCCCCGGCGCAGCAACGCCTGTGGATCCTGCACGAGTTCGACCCGGACAGCAGCGAGTACAACACCTCGGCCGCCCTGCGGATCACCGGGGAGCTGGACAGCGCGGCCCTGACACGGGCGGTGGCGGCGCTGGTGGCGCGCCACGAGACCCTGCGGACCGTCTTCCGCTCCGACGACGGCCGCCCGGTGCAGGTGGTGCACGCCCCCGCCGACGCACCGCGGACACCGGTGCGCGAGACCGACCTCTCCGGGCTCGGGGAGGACGAGCGCCCCGCCGCCCTCGACGCGGCGCTCGCGGCCGAGCACGCCGCCCCGTTCGACCTGCGCACCGGACCCCTGCTGCGGATCCTGACGGTCCGTCTCGGCCCCGACGCGCACATCCTCATGGCGACGCTCCACCACATCGTCACCGACGGCTGGTCGGCGGGTGTCCTCGTCCGCGACCTGGGCGCGCTCTACGCCGCCGCGCTGACCGGCGCCCCGGAGGCGGGGCTCCCCGCGCTGCCCGTGCAGTACGCCGACCACGCCCTGTGGCAGCGCGAGGCCACCGCCGGTGACGCGCTCGACGGCCAGGTGGCCTACTGGCGCGAGCAGTTGGCCGGACTGGAGCCGCTGGAGCTGCCGGGCGACCGGCCCCGCCCGGCCGTCCGCACCTCCGCCGGGGCCGTGCACACCTTCGCCGTGCCGCCCGGGGTGGCCGAGGGGCTGGCGGCGCTCGGCCGTACCGAACGCGCCAGCCTCTTCATGGTGGTCACCGCCCTCACCCAGCTGCTGCTGGCCCGCTGGAGCGGCCGCGAGGACCTCGCGCTCGGCACCGTCACCTCCGGGCGCGAGCAGCGGGAGACGGCGGACCTGATCGGGTTCTTCGTCAACACCCTGGTACTGCGCTCCCGGGTCGACGAGTCGCGCTCCTTCGCCGGGCTCCTGGCGGAGGTCCGCGAGACCACGCTGGAAGCCTTCGCCCACCAGGACGTGCCCTTCGACCGCCTGGTGGAGGCGCTGGCGCCGGAGCGCGACCCGAGCCGCACCCCGCTGGTCCAGGCCGCCGTCGTCCTCCAGAACGCCTTCGCGGAGCTGACCTCCTTCGCCGGGCTGCCCGCCGAGCGGGCCGCCGTCCCCCGCGACGCCGCCCGCTTCGACCTGACCTTCGAGTTCTGGAGCCGCGAGGGCGGGCTGAGCGCCGAGATCGAGTACAGCACCGACCTGTTCGACCGGGCGACGGTGGAGCGGCTGGGCCGCCACTGGGTGGAGCTGGCCTCCGCCGTGGTCGGCGAGGGCGCCGCCCGTCCCCTGTGCCAGGTGGAGCTGGTCACCGGCGAGGAGCGGGAAACCCTGCTCCACGGCTGGGGCGTCTCGCGCACCGGCACCGGACAGACCCCGGTCACCCTGGGCGCCCTCTGGCGCTCCCGCGTCGCCGCGCGTGGCACCACCGGCACCGCCGTGATCTGCGGCGACGAGAACCTGCTGTACGCCGAGACCGACGTACGGGTGGAGCGGGTGGCCCGCCGCCTCGCCGCCCTGGGCGTCGGCCCGGAGGTACGGGTCGGGGTGGCGCTCCCCCGAGGGGTCGAGTGGCTGACCGTGCTGCTCGCCATCACCCGGCTCGGCGGCATCTACGTCCCCATGGACCCGGAATGGCCCGAGGACCGGTCCCTCTTCGTCCGCGAGGACAGCGGCGCCGCCCTCGTCGTCACGCCGCAGACCCTGCGGGAGTGGCACGAGCTGCCCGAACTGCCGGGCCCGGCACCGGTGGCCGACGTTCCGCTCGACGCCGGCGCCTACATGATCTACACCTCGGGCTCCACCGGCCGCCCCAAGGGCGTTCTGGTGACCCACCGCGGCATCGCGGCCTTCACCGCCGCCCTCGGCGAACGGTTCTCGATCGGCCCGGACGCACGCGTGCTCCAGCTCGCCTCGGCGGGCTTCGACGCCTCCGTCATGGAACTGCTCATGGCCCTCTCCGGCGCCGCCACCCTCGTCATCCCCGACGAAGGCCGCGCCCTGGCAGGCCAGGACCTCCACGACACCCTCGCCACCCGGCAGATCAGCCACACCCTGATCCCGCCGACCGTCCTCGCCAGCATCCCCGCCGACGCCCCCGCCCTGCCCGACCTCGCCGTCCTCGCCACCGGCGGCGAAGCCCTCACCCCGGATCTGGTGCGGCGCTGGGCGCCGGGCCGCCGCCTGCTCAACGCCTACGGGCCCACCGAGATCACCGTGGCGGCCAGCATCAGCACCGCCCTGGACGCCGGGCTGACCGGGGCCCCGCCGATCGGCACCCCCGTGGCCGAAGCCCACCTGACCGTCCGCGACCGGTGGCTGCGCCTGGTCCCACCCTCACCTACCTCGGCCGCACCGACGACCAGGTCAAGATCCGCGGCCTGCGCATCGAACTCGGCGAGATCGAGACCGCGTTGACCTCCCACCCCGAGGTCGGCCAGGCAGCCGCCGTGGTCCGCGAGGACCGGCCGGGCGCGCCCCGGATCGTCGCCTACACCGTCCCGGCGGAGCAGACCTCCGGGCCCGGCCCGGACGTGCTGCGCGGCTGGCTGGGCGACCGGCTCCCCGCGTACATGGTCCCGGCCGCCTTCGTCGCCCTCGACGCGCTGCCGCTCAACGCCAGCGGCAAGCTCGACCGGCGCGCCCTGCCCGCCCCGGCCGAGGAGACCACCGGCTACGTCGCACCCAGCACCCCGGCCGAAGAGACGCTCTGCGCGATCTGGGCGGAGACCCTGGGGGTGGAACGTGTCGGCACCCGGGACAACTTCTTCAGCCTCGGCGGCGACTCGATCCTCAGCATCCAGGTGGTCTCGCGGGCCCGCCGGGCCGGGCTCGAACTGACGACGCGGGACATCTTCGCCCGGCAGACCGTGGCCGCCCTCGCCGCGCACCTCGCGGCCCACCCCTCGGCCGCCCCGGCCGTCCAGGCCGAACAGGGGGCGCTCTCCGGCCCGGCCGCCACGACCCCGATCCGGGAGTGGTTCTTCGCCCATCACCCCACGGCCCCGCACCACTTCAACATGGCCGTGGAGTTCACCCCGGCGGCCGGCACCACGCCCGAGGAGCTGCGTACCGCCCTCGCCGCCGTCCTCGCCCAGCACGACGCGCTGCGCGCCGTCTTCCGCCCCGACGGGCGGGGCGGATGGTCCGGGGAGCTGCGTCCGCAGGCGGAACCGGACGCCGTCTTCAGCCTGTGCGAGCTGCCCGGGACGGGCACGGACGACGACGCCTCCACGGCGGGCGGGGCCGTCTGGCGCCAGGCCGCCGAGGCGGCGCAGGCCGGGTTCGACCTGGCCGGGGGGCCGCTGGTCCGGATGGTCGCCGGGGTCCCGGCGCAGCCGGCCGCCGGTGCCGGACAGAGCGTCGTACGTGTCCTGTTCACCGTCCACCACCTGCTGACCGACGGCGTCTCCTGGCGCGTCCTGCTCGACGACCTGGCCACCGCCCACGCGCAGGCGCGGGCGGGCCAGGACGTCGACCTCGGCCCGAAGACCAGCTCCGAACGGCAGTGGGCGCGGCGGCTGGCCGAGCACACCGCCGCCGGGGGCTTCGACGCCCAGCTGCCGTACTGGCGTGAGGTCGCCGAGCGGGCCGACACCGGCCCGCTGCCGCTGGACGACCCGGACGGCGACGCCACCGTGGGCGCCCAGGAGACGGTCTCCGTGGCGCTCGACGCGGAGGAGACCCGCGCGCTGCTGACGGAGGTGCCCCCGGTCCACGCGACCCGGGTCGACGACGTCCTGCTGACCGCGCTGGCCCGGACCCTGCGCGGCTGGACCGGCCGGGACCGGCTCGCCGTCCACCTGGAGGGCCACGGCCGCGAGGAGCTCTTCGCCGACCTCGACCTGACCCGTACCGTCGGCTGGTTCACCTCGATCTACCCGGTGGCGCTCGCGCTGCCGGAGGGCGAGGGATGGGGACCGGCCGTGACGGCGGTCAAGGAGCAGCTGCGGGCCGTCCCGGAGCGGGGCATCGGCTACGGCGCCCTGCGCCACCTCGGCGACGCCCTGCCGGACCGTCCCGAGCCCCGGATCAGCTTCAACTACCTGGGGCGGCTCGACGGCCTCGGGGAGCGCGCCCTGTACCGGGCGGCCCGGATGAACCCGGGCGGGGAGTTCGCCCCGGCCGAGGCGCGCCCGCACGAGCTGGACGTGATCGGGGAGGTGCGGGACGGCCGGCTCGTCCTCACCTGGTCGTACTCGGGGGCGCGGCTGCGGCGGAACACCGTCGAGCGGCTGGCCCACGCCATGGCCGGTGAGCTGCGGGACTTCCTGCGCCACTGCGCCGAGCCGGGCGCGGGCGGCCGTTCCCCGTCCGACTTCCCGCTGGCCGGCCTCACCCAGGCCGAGGTCGACACCGTGCTGTCCCGCGCGAAGGGCACCGGTCCGGCCCGGGGCGTGGCGGACGTCTATCCGCTGACCCCGCTCCAGACCGGCATGGTCTTCCACGCGCTGGCCGAACCGGACTCCCCGTCCTACCTGGAGCAGTTCACCTTCACCCTGGACGGCGCCCGCGACCTGGCGGCGCTCGCCACCGCCTGGGAGCGCGCGGTGGCCGGTTCGGACGCGCTGCGGGTCGCCGTTGCCTGGCGGGACCTCGGGCAGCCGGTGCAGGTGGTGCACGAGCGGGCCCCGCTGCCGGTACGCACCCTGGACCGGTCGGGCCTGGGCGCCGAGGCCCTGGAGGCGGAGCTGCGCGACCTCCTCGCCGAGGACCTGGCGCGCGGGATCGACCTGGAGTCCGCGCCGCTGATGCGGCTCACCCTGGTCCGGTGCGCCGAGGAGAGCGTCCGGGTGATCTGGACCTTCCACCACCTCCTCCTCGACGGCTGGAGCACCGCCGCCCTCCTCACCGACGTCCTCGCCGACTACGCGGCGCTGACCGGCTCGCCGGACGCGCCCGTCGCCCGCGCGGGCTCCGAACGGCCCCCGTTCCGCGACTACGTGACCTGGCTGGCCGGGCAGGACCCCGCCCCCGGACTCGCCCACTGGCGCGAGCGCCTGGCCGGTTTCGAGGAGCCGACCCCGCTGCCGTACGACCGTCCGGCGCAGGGCCGCGCGAGCCACGGCCGCTCCTCGGACCACGCCGTCCGGGACCTCTCCCCGGAGGTGTCCGCGCGGGTCACCGCCTTCACCCGGCGCCACGGCCTCACCGTCAACGCCGTGGTGCAGGGCGCCTGGGCGCTGCTGCTCGCCCAGTACGCGGGCACCTCCGACGTGGTGTTCGGCACCACCGTCTCGGGCCGCCCGGCCGACCTGCCCGGCGCCGAGGAGATCCTGGGCCTGTTCATCAACACCCAGCCCGTGCGCGTCGCGGTGGAGCCGCGCGAGGAGGTGGCCACCTGGCTGGCCGGGCTCCAGGCCGCGCTGGCGGAGGGGCGGCGCCACGAGCACCTGCCGCTGAGCGCCCTGCCGACGGAACTGGCGCCCGGATCGCCGCTCTTCGAGAGCCTGGTCGTCTTCGAGAACTACCCCGTCGACACCGAGGGACCGGCCCGCTTCGGTCTCCGGCTGCGCGACATCGAGGTCACCGAGGCCACCAACTACCCGCTGGCCCTCACCGCGTACGACGGGGAGCGGCTGCGGCTGGACCTCGGCTACGACCCGGCGCGGTTCGACGCCGCCACCGTGCGCCGTCTCGCCGCGCACCTGGAGCACCTGGTGGTGGCGCTCGCCGAGAACGCCGGCGCGAAGCTGGGCGCCCTGCCGACGGTGCCCGACGAGGAGCGCGAACGGCTGCTCGCCCAGGGGAACGGGCAGGGCGGCCGGCCCGCCGGCCGGTCGACGGTGGAGGTGTTCGCCGGACGGGTCGCCGCCACACCGGACGCCCCCGCCCTGACCGCCGGGGACACCGTCCTCAGCTACGCCGAACTCGACCGGCGCAGCGAGCGGCTGGCCCGCGCGCTGGCCGCCCGGGGGGTCGTGCCCGAGAGCCGGGTGGGCCTGCTGATGGACCGCTCCGCCGACCTGGTCCTCACCATGCTGGCCGTACTGAAGGCGGGCGGCGCGTACGTGCCGCTGCACCCCGCCAACCCCGAGGAGCGCCGGCGCGACATCCTCGGCCGCAGCGGCACCACCCTCGTCCTCACCGACCGCGACCCGGCCGCGCTCACCGGCGCCGAGGGCGTCCCCGTCCTCGACCCGCGCACCCTGCCGGAACCGCCCGTGGACGTGGTGCTGCCCGCCGTCCACCGGGACTCGCTGGCGTACGTCATGTTCACCTCGGGCTCCACCGGCGTCCCCAAGGGCGTGGCCGTCACCCACGCGGACATCACCGCCCTCGCCGCCGACGGGCGTTTCGCGGGCGGCGCCCACGACCGGGTGCTGTTCCACTCCCCGCACTCCTTCGACGCCGCCACCTACGAGGTGTGGGTGCCGCTCCTCAACGGCGGCTCCGTCACCGTCGCCACCGGCGACCTGACCACCGCCACCATCCGCCAGGCCGTCACCGACGGCGTCACCGCCCTGTGGATCACCGCCGCCCTCTTCGGCGTCCTCGTCGAAGAGGACCCGGAGTGCTTCGCCGGGCTGAGGGAGATCTGGACCGGCGGCGACGCGGTCCCGCACCATGCCGCCCACACCCTGCTGACCCGTCATCCGGGCCTGACCCTGGTCAACGGCTACGGCCCCACCGAGACCACCACCTTCGCCGTCAGCGGCCCGCTGACCGCCGAGGACGTGGCGGACGGCCCGGCGCCGCTGGGCACGCCGATGGACACGATGTCCACCTACATCCTGGACAGCACCCTGCGTCCCGTGCCGGTCGGTGTTCCGGGTGAGCTGTACCTCGGCGGCAGCGGCGTGGCCCGGGGCTATCACGACCAGCCGCGCCTGACCGCCGAGCGGTTCATCCCCGACCCGCACCACCCGGGGGGACGCCTCTACCGCACCGGCGACCTGGCCCGCTGGCGCGGCGACGGCCGCATCGACTTCCTCGGGCGTACCGACACCCAGGTCAAGATCCGGGGCTACCGCATCGAGACGGCCGAGATCGAGACCGCGCTCCTGGCCCACCCCGACCTCACCCAGTGCACCGTGCTGGCCCGCGAGGACCGGCCGGGCGGCAAGTACCTCGCCGCCTACTTCGTCGCCGGGCGGCCGGTGGCGGAGGAGGAGCTCCGCGCCCATCTGGCGGCGACGCTCCCCGCCTACCTGGTGCCGAGCGCCTTCGTGGCGCTGGACGCGCTGCCGCTGACCGTCAACGGCAAGGTCGACCGGCGCGCCCTGCCCGCACCGGAGTTCGCCCCGGCCGGGGAGGAGTACGCCGCGCCGCGCACGGAGACGGAGCGGGTCCTGTGCGCGATCTGGGCCGAGGTCCTGGGCCGGGAGCGGATCGGCACCGGTGACGACTTCTTCGCGCTCGGCGGAGACTCCATCACCAGCCTGAAGATCACCTCCCGGGTGCGCTCCGCGCTGAGCCGCGACCTCACCCCGCGCGCCCTCTTCGACCACCCGACGGTCGCGGAGCTGGCCGCCGCGGTGGCGCCCGCCTCCGACGAGGCCGGCGTGGTCCCGGTGGGCCGGAGCGGCGAGCCGCTGCCGCTCTCCTTCGCGCAGGAACGCCTGTACTTCCTGGACGACTTCGCACGCGGCGGCGTCGAGTACAACGTCGTGACGGGGCTGCGGCTGACCGGGCGGCTGGACCGCGCGGCACTGGCCTCGGCGGTGGCCGGGCTGGTGGCGCGGCACGAGGCGCTGCGGACCACCTTCGGCACGGTCGACGGGCGCGGCACCCAGGTGGTGCACACCGCCCTGGAGGTGCCGGTGCGGGAGGTGGAGCTGGACGAGGCGCTGCGCCTGGCCACCGCCGTCCCCTTCGACCTGCGGACCGGCCCGCTGCTGCGGGTCCTGCTGGCACCGGTCGCCGAGGAGGAGCACGTCCTGGTGCTGGCGATGCACCACATCGTCACCGACGGCTGGTCGACGGGGATCATCACCCGCGAACTGAGCGAGCTGTACGCCGCCGCCGTCCGCGGCGAGGACGCCGCCCTGCCCGCACTCCCCGTCCAGTACCCGGACTTCGCCGTCTGGCAGCGCGAACGGCTCGGCGGCGAGGCGCTCGCCGGGGAACTGGCCTACTGGCGCGAGCAGCTGGCCGGGCTGGAGCCCCTGGACCTGCCCACCGACCGGCCCCGGCCGGCGGTGCGGGAGACGGGGGGCGCGCAGTACGCCTTCGCGGTGCCGGCCGGGCTGACCGAGCGGCTCACGCGGGCCGGCCGCGCCCGCCGGGCCAGCCTCTTCATGGTCCTCACCGCCGTCACCCAGCTCGTGCTGGCCCGCTGGACCGACCGCCGGGACCTGGCGCTCGGCACCGTCGTCTCGGGCCGGGAACGCCCGGAGACGGAGGGGCTGGTGGGCTTCTTCGTCAACACGCTGGTGCTCCGCTCCCGGATCGACGAGTCGCTGAGCTTCGCGGAGTTCCTGGACGAGGTCCGCCACACGGTGCTGGACGCGTTCGCCCGTCAGGACGTGCCGTTCAGCACCCTCGTGGAGGAGCTGGCGCCCGAGCGCGACACCAGCCGCACCCCGCTGGTGCAGGCGATGCTGGTGCTCCAGAACACGCCCCCGGCGGCGCTGGAGCTGCCCGGAGTCCACGCCGAGGAGTTCCTGCCGCCGCGCGAGGCGGCCCAGTTCGACCTGCACCTGGAGTTCCAGCCGGACGCGGACGGCGGCCTGTCGGCCCTCGCCGTCCACAGCGACCTCTTCGAGGGCGCCACCGTCGCCCGGCTGGTCCGGCACTGGCTGACCCTCGCCGACCGCCTCACCGCCGACCTGGACGAGGAGGGCTTCGCGGGGGCCGGACGGCCGCTGCTCCGCCACGAGTTCCTGGACGAGGACGAGCGCGCCCGGCTCCTGGGCCCCGCGCCCCGGTACGGCCAGGACGAACCGGGGGCCCACCCCTCCCCGCTCGTCCGGTTCGAGGAGCGGGCCCGGCTCGCCCCCGCCGCCCCCGCCGTGACCTTCCAGGACACCACCCTCAGCTACGGCGAACTGGACGCGCGGGCCGACCGGCTCGCCGCCCACCTCGCCGGGCGGGGCGTCGGCCCCGAGTCCCGCGTCGCCCTGGTACTGCCCCGCTCCACGGAGCTGGTGGTGGCGATCCTGGCGGTGCTGAAGGCGGGCGGCGCGTACGTCCCGGTGGACCCGGCCTCCCCGGCCGACCGGATCGCGTACCTCCTGGAGGACAGCGCGGTGGAGCTGGCGGTCACCGCGCGGGAGGCCGCGCACGCCCTGCCCGGCGGCGCGGGCGCGCGCACGGTGGTGCTCGACGCGCCGGAGACCGTGCGCGCCCTCGCCGACGGACCCGCGCGCCCCTCCCCGCGTCCCGTGGTGCGCGCGGACGCGGCGGCGTACGTCATCTACACCTCCGGGTCGACCGGCCGCCCCAAGGGCGTGGTGGTCACCCACGGGAACGTGGCGCGGCTGCTGCACGCCGCGGAGGAGGAGTTCACCTTCGGCCCCGACGACGTGTGGACGATGTTCCACTCGTACGCCTTCGACTTCACCGTCTGGGAGCTGTGGGGCGCCCTCGCCCACGGCGGGCGGCTGGTCGTGGTGGGCCTGGACACGGCCCGGGCGCCCGAGGAGTTCGCGCGGCTCCTCGCCGGCGAGCGGGTCACCGTGCTCAACCAGACCCCCTCGGCCTTCTACCGCCTCACCGAGGCACTCGACGGCGAGCCGGGGCTGTACGGGCAACTGGCGCTGCGTACCGTCGTGTTCGGCGGGGAGGCGCTGGACTGGAGCCGCATCGCCGGCTGGGTGGAGCGCTCCGGGAAGGGCGGCCCTGCCCTCGTCAACATGTACGGGATCACCGAGACCACCGTGCACGTCACCAGCCACCGGGCGCAGCCCGGACCGCTCGTGCCCGGCACCGCCTCGGTGATCGGCCGCGCCCTGCCCCACCTGCGGGCCTACGTCCTGGACGCGGCCTGCCGGCCGGTGCCCGCCGGGGTCAGGGGCGAGCTGTACATCGCCGGGGGCGGGCTGGCCCGCGGCTACCTCGGGCGGCCGGGGCTGAGCGCCACCCGCTTCGTCGCCGACCCGTTCGGCGGGCCGGGTGCCCGCATGTACCGCACCGGCGACACGGCGCGCTGGACCACTTCCGGCACCCTCGACTACCTCGGGCGCAACGACGACCAGGTGAAGATCCGCGGCTTCCGCATCGAACTCGGCGAGATCGAGGCACTGGTGGCCGGGCACCCGTCGGTGGCGCAGGGCGCCGTGGTGGTCCGCGAGGACCAGCCGGGCGACCACCGGCTGGTGGCGTACGTGGTGCCGGCGGGCCAGTCCCCGGACGGGCCGGACGGCTTCGACCAGGGCGAGCTGCGCCGGTCGCTGGCGGAGGCCCTGCCGGAGTACATGGTCCCCGCCGCCTTCGTGGCGCTGGAGCGGATGCCGCTCACCACCAACGGCAAGCTCGACCGGCGGGCGCTGCCCGCGCCGGAGTACGGGGTGGCCGCCGCCTACGTGGCGCCGGCCACGCCGACCGAGGAGGCGGTGGCCGACATCTGGGCGGAGGTGCTGGGCCTGGAGTGGGACCAGGTGAGCGCCGAGGAGGACTTCTTCAGCCTGGGCGGAAACTCGGTCCTGAGCCTTCGGGTGATTGCTAGGGTCCGGACCATGTTCGACATCGACCCCTCTGCCCGTGTGATGTTTGATTTCCCGACCGTTTCCGGCCTCGCCGGGAAAATCGAGGAAATGATCATCGCGGAGATCGAGAACGGCGGCTGAGCAGCTTTCCAGCACCTCATGGAAACGCTGTGACCTGCTGAAAGGTCGAGAACTCCATCGCTTTACCTGCGTGGGCGTCGGCGGGCCGGGTGAAATTCCCGGCCCGTCGACGGCGTTCGCACGCCTTTTTCACCGCTCTTCCCTCTCACGAATGGGAGCTTTCCATGGACGCCGCGTCTTCGCGCGAGGCCCGGATCAGTTCGCTGCCGGAACACGTGCAGGAGAAACTCCGGAACCGCCTCGCCGGGCGCGGCCGCGGCCGGAACGCCATCGCCCGCGCCGACCGGGAGAGCCCCCTGCCCCTCTCCTTCGCCCAGCAGCGGCTGTGGTTCATGGAGGAGTACGAGCAGGGGTCGGCCGAGAACAACTCCGGGCTGAGCCTCCGGCTGACGGGCGCCCTGGACGTGCCCGCCCTCCGCGCCGCGCTGAACGCGGTGGTGGCCCGGCACGAGGCGCTGCGCACCACCTTCACCGCGGTGGAGGGCGTGGCCCGGCAGACCGTCCGCCCGCCCGCCCCGGTGCCGTTCCGGTACCTGGACCTGACGGCGGAGCACGCCACGGAGGAGGCCGCCGAGACCGCGTGCGACCTGCTCTTCGCCACCGAACTGGCCGCACCGTACGACCTGGAGCACGGGCCGCTGGTCCGCGCCCTGCTGGTGCGCACCGGCGCCGGGAGCGCCGAGGAGGGCGCGGCGGGCGGCACGTACCGGTTCCTGCTGGGGATGCACCACATCGTCACCGACGGCGCCTCCATGGAGATCGTCCTGCGCGAGCTGGGCGCGGGGTACGCGGCGGCCCTCCACCCGGAGCGGGCCGCCGCCCGGCCCGCGCCGCTCGCCGTGCAGTACGCCGACTTCGCGGCCTGGCAGCGGGCCCGCTTCGCCGGCGACGCCCTCGACCGCCACGCCGCCTACTGGCAGGAGCAGTTGACGGGCATCCAGCCGCTGGAGCTGCCGACCGACCGGCCGCGTACGGCGGCGGCCGGGGACGCCGGCGCCGTGCACACCTTCGACCTGCCGGAGGAGGTGGCCGACGGGCTGCGGGCGCTGGGCCGCGAGCGCGGCGCCAGCCTCTTCGTCACGCTGACCGCGCTGACCCAGCTCCTGCTGGCCCGGCGCTCGGGCCAGGACGACATCGCGGTGGGCACCGCCGTGCCGGGCCGCGAACGGGCCGAGGTGGAGCCCCTCGTCGGCTTCTTCGTCAACATCCTGGTCCTCCGCTCCCGCCTCGACGCGGGTCAGCCCTTCACCGCCTACCTGGACCAGGTCCGGGAGACGGTGCTGGCCGCCTTCGACCACCAGGACGTGCCGTTCGAGCGGCTGGTGGAGCTGGTGGCGCCGGAGCGCGACACCTCGCGCACCCCGCTCGTCCAGTCGATGGTGGTCCTCCAGAACACCCCGGCCGAGCCCGCGGCCTTCGAGGGGCTGCGCGTGGAGCGCGGCCAGCTGGCCCGCGCCTCCTCCCCGTACGAGGTGAGCTGGGAGTTCGTGGAGGGTGCCGCGCAGGACGGCGGCGGGCCGCTGCACTGCGCGATCGAGTACCGCACGGCGCTCTTCGACGCCGCCACCGTGGAGCGGATGGGGCGGCACTTCGCGGCGCTGGCCCGCGCGGTCGTCACCGACCCCGCCGTGCGGCTGGACGAGGCCGCGCCGGTCGCCGGCGCCGAGCTGGCCGGGCTGCTCGCCGACGGCGGCGGCGCCGACCGCCCGGAGGCCGCCGAGGGCTCCATCCCCGGCCGGTTCGCCGAGCAGGCCGCCCGCACCCCCGACGCCCCCGCGCTCACCAGCGGCGACGAGCAGCTGACCTACGCCGCGCTGGACGCCCGCGCCAACCAGCTGGCCCACCACCTGATCGCCTCCGGAGTCCGCCCCGAGGACCCGGTGGCGGTCTGCCTGCCGCGCACCACCGACCTCGTGGTGGCCGCCCTCGCCGTGCTGAAGGCGGGCGGCGTCCACCTGCCCGTCGACCCGGCGCTGCCGCGCGAACGCGTCGCCTGGATGCTGGCCGAGAGCCGGGTGCGCACCGTCGTCACCATCGACGCCCTGGCCGGACTGGTCACCGCCCCCGGCACCCCCGGCACCCCCGGCGAGGAGGCGCCCGCCGTCGTCCGCGTCGACCTCGTCCGGGAGCGGACGGCCGCCCTGCCCCGGACCGCCCCGCAGGTCGCGCTCACCGGCGCCCACGCCGCGTACGTCATCCACACCTCCGGGTCGACCGGCCGCCCCAAGGCGGTGCTCGGGCTGCACGGCGGCCTGCTGAGCCGCTGGGCGTGGTTCGCCGACCGGTATCCCGAGGAGCGGGACGCGGTGGTCCTGGCCAAGAGCTCGGTCGGCTTCCTCGACAGCGTCACCGAACTGCTCGGCACCCTCGTCCACGGCGGCCATGTCGTGCTCGCCCCGGACGAGGCCGTCAAGGACCCGTTCGCCCTGGCCGAGCTGGTCCGGCGCCACCGCGTGCGGCGCCTGACCCTGGTGCCGAGCCTGCTCGCGGTCCTCCTCGACGAGACCGACCCGGCGGCGCTCGCCTCCTGCACCACCTGGGTCAGCAGCGGCGAGCCGCTCAGCCGTCCGCTGGCGGCCCGGTTCCGCGCGAAGCTCCCCCACGCCCGCCTGCTCAACCTCTACGGCTCCTCGGAGATCAGCGCCGACTCCCTCGCCTGGGAGGCGGACGGCGGCGACGTCCGCGTCGGCACCCCGCTGTGGAACACCCGCGTCCGCGTCCTGGACGCCCGCCTCGCCCCGGTGCCGGCCGGCGTCCCCGGAGAGCTGTACGTGGCCGGCGCCGGAGTGGCCCGCGGCTACACCAACCGTCCCGGCCACACCGCCGAACGCTTCGTCGCCGACCCCTTCGGCAGCGGCGCGCGCCTCTTCCGCACCGGTGACCTGGTGCGCTGGGCCGCCGACGGCACCCTGGAGCACCTGGGCCGCGCCGACGACCAGGTCAAGGTGCGCGGCTTCCGCATCGAGCCCGGCGAGATCGAGGCCGCCCTGCGCGCCCACCCCGACGTGGCCGACGCGGCCGCCGCCGTCCGCGAGGACGCCGAGGGCACCGCGCGGATCGCCGGCTACCTGGTGCCGGCCCCGGGCCGTACCCTGCCCACCGCCCGCGACCTGCGCGAACTGGTCCGGCGCAGCCTGCCCGACTACATGGTCCCGGCCGCCTTCGTCGCCCTGGACGCGCTGCCGGCCACCGCCAGCGGCAAGCTGGACCGCCGCGCCCTGCCCACCCCGGTGTGGTCGGAGTCGGCCGCGTACGTGGCCCCGGCCCCGGGCACGCAGACGGCGCTCGCCGCGGTCTGGGCCGAGGTGCTGGGCGTCGAACGCGTCGGTGCCGAGGACGACTTCTTCGCGCTGGGCGGCCACTCACTGCTCGCCACCCGGGTCATCAGCCGGGTCCGCACCGGCCTCGGCGCGCACCTGGCCGTCCGCGACCTCTTCGACGCGCCCCGGCTGGCCGACCTGGCCGAGGCCGTGGACCGGGCGAGGGCCGCCGCGCCGGAGGACGGGCCCGCGCAGCCCCTGCTCCCGGTCCCGCGCGAGGGCCGGCTGCCGCTCTCCTTCGCGCAGGAACGCCTGTGGTTCCTGGACGACTTCGCGCCCGGCGCCACCGAGTACCACGTCAGCGGCACGCTCCGGCTGACCGGCACCGTCGACCACGGGGCGCTCGGCGCCGCCGTCGCGGGCCTGGTCGCCCGGCACGAGGCGCTGCGCACCACCTTCGCCACCGTCGAGGGACAGGGCACCCAGGTGATCCACCCGACGGTGGAGGTCCCGGTCCGGACCGCCACCGCCGCCTCCGACGCCGAGCTGGACGCCCTGCTGCGCGCCGAGACCGCCGTCCCCTTCGACCTGCACACCGGCCCGCTGCTGCGCGTCCTGCTGGTCGCCACCCCCGAGCCGGACACCCACACCCTGCTCCTGGTGATCCACCACATCGTCACCGACGGCTGGTCGATGGGGATCATCACCCGCGAACTGAGCGCCCTCTACACGGCGGCCGTCCGCGGCGAGCCCGCCAACCTGCCCGAACTCCCCGTCCAGTACCCGGACTTCGCCGTCCGCCAGCGTGAGCGGATGACCGCGGAGGCGCTGGAGGAGCGGATCGGCTACTGGCGTGAGCGCCTGGCCGGCCTGGAGCCGCTGGAGCTGCCGACCGACCGGCCCCGCCCGGCCGTGCGCACCTCCGCCGGGGCCCAGCACCATTTCGCGATACCGGCGGAGCTGGCCCGCGAACTGAACGCGCTCGGCCGCGACCGGGGCGCCAGCCTCTTCATGGTGGTCACCGCCCTGACCCAGCTGGTGCTGGCCCGCTGGAGCGGCCGCGAGGAGATCGCGCTGGGCACCGGCGTCTCCGGCCGTGACGAGGCCGCGCTGGAGGACCTGGTCGGCTTCTTCGTCAACACCGTCGTCCTGCGCACCCGCATCGAGCGCGCGGACTCCTTCGAGGAGCTGCTCGCCCGGGTCCGCACCACGGTCCTGGACGCCTTCGCCCACCAGGACGTGCCGTTCAGCCGCCTGGTGGAGGCGCTGGCACCGGAGCGCGACCCGAGCCGCACCCCGCTGGTGCAGGCCATGGTGGTGCTGCAGAACACCCCGCGCGCCGAGTTCGCCCTGCCGGGCCTGCGCGCCGAGGCGGTCCCCTCCACGCGGGACGCCTCCCAGTTCGACCTCACCTTCTCCTTCGCCGAGCAGGACGGGCGCCTGCTGGCGGCCGCCGAGTACAGCACCGATCTCTTCGACGCGGCGACGGTGGAACGCCTGTGCCGCCACTGGGTCGAGCTGGCCTCCGCCGTGACCGGCGAGGGCGCCACCCGCCCCCTGTCCCAGGTGGAACTGGTCACCGGTGAGGAGCGGGAAGCCCTGCTCCACGGCTGGGGCGTCTCCCGCACCGGCACCGGACAGACCCCGGTCACCCTGGGCGCCCTCTGGCGCTCCCGCGTGGCCGCGCGTGGCACTCACGGCACCGCTGTGATCTGCGGCGACGAGAACCTGTCGTACGCCGAGACCGACGTACGGGTGGAGCGGGTGGCCCGCCGCCTCGCCGCCGCGGGCGTCGGCCCGGAGACGCGGGTCGGCGTGGCCCTGCCCCGGGGCGTCGAGTGGCTGACCGTGCTGCTGGCCGTCACCCGGCTCGGCGGCATCTACGTGCCGATGGACCCGGAATGGCCCGAGGAGCGGTTCACCTTCGTCCGCGAGGACAGCGGTGCCGCCCTCGTCGTCACCCCGCGGAGGCTGTTCGAGTGGCACGAGCTGCCCGAGCCGGTCACCCCGGCACCGGTGGCCGACGTTCCTCTCGACGCCGGCGCCTACATGATCTACACCTCGGGCTCCACCGGCCGCCCCAAGGGCGTCCTGGTCACCCACCGCGGCATCGCGGCCTTCACCGCCGCCCTCGGCGAGCGGTTCGCCATCGACGCCGACGCACGTGTGCTGCAACTGGCCTCGGCGGGCTTCGACGCCTCGGTCATGGAACTGCTCATGGCCCTCTCCGGCGGCGCCACCCTCGTCATCCCCGACGGCGGCCACGCCCTGGCAGGCCAGGACCTCCACGACACCCTCGCCACCCGTCAGATCACCCACACCCTGATCCCGCCCACGGTCCTCGCGAGCATCCCCGCCGACGCTGCGGCTCTGCCCGACCTGGCCGTCCTCGCCACCGGCGGCGAAGCCCTCACCCCGGACCTCGTACGCCGCTGGGCACCCGGCCGCCGCCTGCTCAACGCCTACGGGCCCACCGAGATCACCGTCGCCGCGAGCATCAGCACCGCCCTGGACGCCGGGCTGACCGGGGCCCCGCCGATCGGCACCCCCGTGGCCGAAGCCCACCTCACCGTCCACCCTCACCTACCTCGGCCGCACCGACGACCAGGTCAAGATCCGCGGCCTGCGCATCGAACTCGGCGAGATCGAGACCGCGTTGACCTCCCACCCCGAAGTCGGCCAGGCAGCCGCCGTGGTCCGCGAGGACAGCCCCGGCACGCCCCGGATCGTCGCCTACACCGTCCCGGCCGAACAGGGCACCGCCCCTGGCACGGACGCCCTGCGCGCCCATCTCGGCGACCGGCTCCCGGCCTACATGGTCCCGGCCGCCTTCGTCACCCTGGACGCCCTCCCGCTCAACGCCAGCGGCAAGCTCGACCGCCGCGCCCTGCCCGCCCCGGCCGAGGAGACCATCGGCTACGTCGCGCCCAGCACCCCCGCCGAAGAGACCCTCTGCGCGATCTGGGCGGAGACCCTGGGCCTGGAACGCGTCGGCGTCCAGGACAACTTCTTCAGCCTCGGCGGCGACTCCATCCTCAGCATCCAGGTCGTCTCGCAGGCCCGCCGGGCCGGACTCGAACTGTCGTCCCGCGACATCTTCGCCCGGCAGACCGTCGCCGCCCTCGCCGCCCACCTGGCCGCCGCCGGGACCGGGGCGGGTGCCGTCGTCCAGGCCGAGCAGGGCGTGCTCTCCGGAGCCGTCCCCACCACGCCGATCCGCGAGTGGTTCTTCGCCCACCACCGTTCCGCGCCCGAGCACTTCAACATGGCGGCCGAGGCCGAACTGCCGCCCGGCACCGACCTGTCCGCCCTGCGCGAGGCCGTCCGCGCCCTCCTGCTCCAGCACGACGCGCTGCGCATGGTCTTCGCCACGGACGAGGACGGCGCGCGCACCGCGCGGTACGCCCCCGACGCCGGTCTCGACGCGATCCTCTCCGTCCACGAGCTGACCGGCCCGGCCGCGCCCGGCTGGCAGGAGCTGAGGGACGCCGCCCAGACCGGTTTCCGCCTCGACGGCTCCCCGCTGGTCCGGGTCCTGGTCGGCACCGGCGGCCCGGAGACTCCCGTACGCCTCGCCGTCATCGCCCACCACCTGCTGGTCGACGGCGTGACCTGGCGCATCCTCCTCGACGACCTGCGGCGCGGCTACGCGCAGGCCGCCGCGGGCTCCCCCGTCGACCTGGGGCCCAAGACCTCCTCGGTGCGCGCCTGGGCCGAGCGCCTGGCCCGGCACACCGCCGAGGGCGGCTTCGACGGCCAACTCCCCTACTGGGAGTCGGTCATGGGCGGCGCCGACGCGTCGCTGCCGCTGGACGACCCGGCGGGCGACGCCACCACCGTGACCGCCGCCGCGGTCTCCGGCGAACTCACCCGCGCCCAGACCGACCAGCTCCTCCAGCAGGTCCCGGCGGTCTACCGCACCCAGATCAACGACGCCCTGCTCGCCGCCCTCGCCCGCACCCTGCGCGGCTGGACCGGCCGCGACCGGGTCCCGGTCAGCCTGGAGGGCCACGGCCGTGAGGAACTCTTCGCCGACATCGACCTGACCCGTACGGCGGGCTGGTTCACCTCCATCCACCCGGTGGCGCTCGCGCTGCCCGAGGACGAGGGGTGGGGAGCGGCCGTCACCTCGGTCAAGGAGCAGTTGCGCGCCGTCCCGGACCGGGGCATCGGCTACGGCGCCCTGCGCCACCTCGGCGGCCACTTCGCGGAGCACGACTCCGCCCTGATCAGCTTCAACTACCTGGGCCGGCTCGACCTGGCGGGCACCACCTCGCAGACGCCGGACGCCACCGCGGACTCCTGGTACCTCTCCTCCGCCCTCAACCCGGGCGGGGAGCACAGCCCCCGCGAGCACCGGCCGCACCTCCTCGACGTGACCGCCGGCCTGCTCGACGGCCGGCTCGTCTTCACCTGGCACTACTCGGCGGGCGTGCACCGCGAGGAGACGGTCCGCGCGCTGGTCGAGGAGTACACCGCCCAGCTCGCCGCCTTCGTCGCGCACTGCGCGGAGCCCGGTGCCGGCGGCCGCTCGCCCTCGGACTTCTCCCTGGTCGCCCTCGACCAGGGCGAGGTGGACCGGATCGCCGGGGACGGCCGCACGGTCGAGGACGTCTACCCGCTGACCCCGCTCCAGTCCGGCATGCTCTTCCACGCCCTGGCGGAGCCCGACTCCCCCGCCTACCTGGAGCAGTTCGTCCTCACCCTGGACGGCGTCGACGACCCCGCGCGGCTGGCCGACGCCTGGCAGCGGACGGTGGAGCGCTCCGACGCGCTGCGCGTCGGGCTGGTCTGGGAGGGCGTCCGCGAGCCCGTCCAGGTGGTGCGCCGCCACGCCGAGGTGCCGGTCACCCTCCTCGACCGCTCCGCGACCGCCCTCACCGAGGAGGCCCAGGACGCGTTCCTGCGCGAGTTCCTCGACGAGGACCGGGCGCGCGGCATCGACCTGGCCGCCGCCCCGCTGATGCGGGTGACGCTGATCCGGCTGCCCGGCGAAGGCCGCGTCCAGCTGGTGTGGACCTTCCACCACCTGCTGCTGGACGGCTGGAGCACCGCCGCCTTCCTCACCGACGTACTGGCCGAGTACGCCGTGCTGAGCGGCGACAGCACCGCCTCCCCCACGGCCCGTGGCTCCTTCGGCGACTACCTGCGCTGGCTCGCCGGGCAGGACCAGGAGGCCGGGCGCGGCCACTGGCGCCGCTCGCTGGCCGGTTACGAGGAGCCGGTGGCGCTGCCGTACGACCACACGCCCGAGCAGGTGCGGCGCGGCCGGTCCAGCGCCCGCGTGACGGTGGCGCTGGACGCGGCCGTCGCCGAACGCGCCGGCGCCTACGCCCGGGACCACCGGATCACCCAGAACGCCCTGGTCCAGGGCGCCTGGGCACTGGTACTCAGCCAGTACGCGGGCCGCCACGACGTGGTGTTCGGCACCACCGTCTCGGGCCGCCCGGCCGACCTGCCCGGCGCCGAGGCGCTGCTCGGCCTCTTCATCAACACCCTGCCCGTCCGGGTGAGCGCCGCCCCCGGCGTCCGCGCCGCCGACTGGCTGCGCGGCATCCAGGACCAGCAGGCGGAGTCCCGCCGCTTCGAGTACGTGGCCCTCTCCGACGTCGAGACGGACCTGACGCCCGGCGCCTCCCTCTTCGACAGCCTGGTCGTCTTCGAGAACTACCCGGTGGACGAGGCCGCCGCCGCCCGGCACGGCATCGGCGTCCGCACGGCCGAGGCCGTCGAGGCGACCCACTACGCCCTGACGCTGATCGCGGCGGCCACCGGCGACCGCCTCGGCCTGACCCTCGCCTACGACCCGGCCCTCTTCGCCCAGGCCACCGCCGAGCGGCTGGCCGGCCAGCTGGCCGCCGCCGTGACCCGCCTGGTCGAGCGGCCCGAGGCACCGGTCGCCGAGATCGAGCTGCTGTCCGGCGCCGAACGCGACCGCCTGCTCGGCGAGTGGGGCAAGGGGGCCCGGACCCCTGTGGACGGTTCGGTGGTGGAGGTCTTCGCCCGGCGGGCCGCCGCCACCCCGGACGCCGTCGCCATCACCGCCGGCGGCTCCTCGCTGACCTACCGCGCGCTCGACCGGCGCACCGACCGTCTGGCCCGCGCCCTGGCCGAACGCGGGGTGACCGCCGAGTCCCGGGTGGGGCTGCTCCTGGAACGCTCCGCCGACGTGGTGGTGGCGATGCTCGCCGTGCTCAAGGCGGGCGGCGCCTACGTCCCGCTCCACACCGGCCAGCCCGAGGAGCGCCTGCGCGACATCCTCGGCCGCAGCGGCACCACCCTCGTCCTCACCGACCGCGACGAGTCCTCCCTGGCCGGCGTCGCCACCTTCGACCCGCGCCACCTGCCCGCCGGGACCGACACCGGTACGGCGCTGCCCGCCCCGGCCCGTGGCGGCTCCCTGGCGTACGTCATGTTCACCTCCGGCTCGACCGGCGTCCCCAAGGGCGTCGGGGTGACCCACGCCGACATCGTGGCGCTCGCCGCCGACCACCGCTTCGCGGGCCACGCCCACGAGCGGGTGCTGTTCCACTCCCCGCACTCCTTCGACGCCGCCACCTACGAGGTCTGGGTGCCGCTGCTCAGCGGCCGCACCCTGACGGTGGCCACCGGCGACCTGACGACGGCCACCATCCGCCAGGCCGTCGCCGAGGGCGTCACCGCCCTGTGGATCACCGCCGCCCTCTTCGGCGTCCTCGTCGAGGAGGACCCGGCCTGCTTCGCCGGGCTGCAGGAGATCTGGACCGGCGGCGACGCCGTCCCGCACCACGCCGCGCACACCCTGCTCGCGCACCACCCCGGCCTGACCCTGGTCAACGGCTACGGGCCCACCGAGACCACCACCTTCGCCGTCAGCGGCCCGCTGACCGCCGAGGACGTCGCCTCGGGCCCGGCGCCGCTGGGCACGCCGATGGACAACATGTACACGTACATCCTCGACGGGGCGCTGCGTCCGGTCCCGGTCGGTGTCCCGGGTGAGCTGTACCTCGGCGGCAGCGGCGTGGCCCGCGGCTACCACGACCAGCCGCGCCTGACCGCCGAACGGTTCATCCCCGACCCGCACCACCCCGGCGGACGCCTCTACCGCACCGGCGACCTCGCCCGCTGGCGCGCCGACGGCCGCATCGACTTCCTCGGCCGCACCGACACCCAGGTCAAGATCCGCGGCTACCGCATCGAGACGGCCGAGATCGAAACCGCCCTGCTCACCCACCCCGACCTCACCCACGCCGCCGTCCTGGCGCGTACGGACGGGCCCGGCACCAAGTACCTCGCCGCCTACCTCGTCACCCGCGACGGGCGCCCGCTCGACCCGGAGGCGCTGCGCCGCCATCTCGCGGCCTCGCTGCCCGAGTACATGGTCCCGGCCGCCTTCACCGCCGTCGACGCGATCCCGCTGACCGTCAACGGCAAGGTCGACCGGCGCGCCCTGCCCGCCCCGGAGTTCGCCCCGGCGGGCACCGCGTACACCGAGCCCCGCACCGCCACCGAGCGCGCCCTGTGCGCGATCTGGGCCGAGGTTCTGGGGGCGGACCGGGTCGGTGTCGACGACGACTTCTTCGGTCTCGGCGGCGACTCCATCTCCAGCCTGAAGGTGACCTCCCGGGCCCGCACGGCCCTCGGGACGCACCTCTCCCCGCGTGCCCTCTTCGACCACCCGACGGTGGCCCGCCTCGCCGCCGAGATCGACGGCGGCGCGGGCGAGGAGGACGCCGGCCGGGCCGGTACGCCCGTCGTCCCGGTGGCCCGGGGCGGGCAGCTGCCCATGTCGCTGCCGCAGGAACGCCTGTGGTTCCTGGAGAACTTCACGCCGGGCTCCGTCGAGTACAACGTGGTCGGCGCGCTGCGCCTGACCGGCACGCTCGACGAGGCGGCGCTGGGGAGCGCGGTGGCGGGCCTGGTCGCCCGGCACGAGGCGCTGCGCACCACCTTCGACGCGGTCGACGGCCGGGGTGTCCAGGTCGTCCACGACACCGTCGAGGTGCCGGTGCGGACCGTCGGCGTCACCGGCGCCGGCGAGGTGGACGCGGTGCTGCGGGCCGAGGCCGTCCGGCCGTTCGACCTGCGCACCGGCCCGCTGCTGCGGGTCCTGCTGGTCCGGGTGGCTCCCGCCGAGCACGTCCTGGTGCTGGCGATGCACCACATCGTCACCGACGGCTGGTCGATGGGGATCATCACCCGCGAACTCAGCGAGCTGTACGCCGCCGCCGTCCGCGGCGAGGACGCCGCCCTGCCCGCACTCCCGGTCCAGTACCCGGACTTCGCCGTCTGGCAGCGCGAGCAGCACACCGGCGAGGCGCTCGACGCCCAGCTCGCCCACTGGCGCGAGCGGCTGGCCGGGCTGGAGCCGCTGGACCTGCCGACGGACCGCCCGCGCCCGCAGGTCAGGACGGCGGAGGGCAGCACCCGGCTGTTCACCGTCCCGGCCGCGCTGGCCGGGCGCCTGGCGGAGCTGGGCCGTACCCGGGGCGCGAGCCTCTTCATGGGCCTGACGGCGGTGACCCAGCTGACCCTGGCCCGCTACACGGGCCGCCGCGACCTCGCCCTGGGCACCGCCGTCTCCGGACGCGAGCGGACCGAACTGGAGGGCCTGGTCGGCTTCTTCGTCAACACGCTGGTCCTGCGCACCCAGGTCGACGCCGCCCGCACCTTCGCCGACCTGCTGGACGAGGTGAAGAGCGCCACGCTCGACGCCTTCGCCCACCAGGACGTGCCGTTCAGCCGCCTCATCGAGGAGCTGGCCCCCGAGCGCGACCCGAGCCGCACCCCGCTGGTGCAGGCCATGATCACGCTCCAGAACACCCCGGGCGGCAGCTTCGCCCTGCCCGGCCTCACCGCCGAGGAGTACGAGATCCCGCGTGCGGCCGCCCAGTTCGACCTGGGCCTGCACTTCCAGGAGACGGGCGACGGCGCCCTGGTCGGGGTGGCGGAGTACAGCTCCGGCCTGTTCGACGCGGCGACGGTGGACCGGCTCTGCCGGCACTGGCTGGCCCTCGCCGAGGAGGCGGTCTCCACGCCCGCACTGCCGCTGGCCCGCCTCACCATGCTGGAGCCGGCCGAGCGCGCCGCCGTCCTGCCGCAGCACGCGGCCGAGTTCGGCGGACCCGGCCCGTTCCGCACGGTCATGGAGATGACCGGCGACCGGATCGCCCGGCGGCCCGAGGCCGTCGCCGTGCTGCACGGCGCGACCTCGCTCACCTACGCGGAGCTGGGCCGCCGCTCCGACCAGCTCGCCCGGCACCTGCTGGCCCTGGGCGCCGGACCGGAACGCCGGATCGGCATTTCCCTGCCCCGCACCCCGGACCTGGTGATCGCCGCCCTCGCCGTCCTCAAGACCGGCGCGGCCTACGTCCCCCTCGACCCGGAGTACCCCGCCGACCGCCTCCGCCACATGCGGGAGGACAGCGGCGTCCACCTCACCGTCGACGCGGCCCTCGTCACCGAGGCCCTGACCACCGACGACAGCCCCCTCCCGCACCCGCCGACGGCCCCGCAGAACGCGGCGTACGTCATCTACACCTCAGGCTCGACCGGGAAGCCCAAGGGCGTCGTCATCGGGCACGAGGCCATGAGCCGCCTGGTCGACTGGGCGACGACGCTGGGTGAGGAGACCTTCGCCCACACCTTCTTCTCCACCAGCCTCAACTTCGACGTCTCCGTCTTCGAGCTGTTCGGCACCCTCGCCACCGGCGGCACCCTGGAGATCGCCCACAACATCCTCAGCCTCACCGACCGGCCCGTCTGGGAGGGCACCCTGGTCTCCGGCGTCCCCTCGGCCTTCCAGGCCCTGGTGGCCGACCCGACGACCCGGCTCGACCCCAAGCTCCTCGTCCTGGCCGGCGAGGCGTTCCCCACCACCCTCCTCGACCAGACGCGCCGCGCCCTCCCGCGCACCACCGTCGCCAACATCTACGGCCCGACCGAGGCCACCGTCTACGCCACCGGCTGGTTCTCGCACGAGAACCCGGAGCCCGGAGCGGCCACCGTCCCGATCGGCCGCGCCCTGGCGGGCAAGAGCGCCTACGTCCTGGACGCGACGCTCAACCCGGTGCCCGACGGCGCCTGGGGCGAGCTGTACCTCGCGGGCAGCCTCGCCCGGGGCTACCACGGGCAGCCGCACCTCACCTCCGAGCGCTTCGTCGCCCACCCCTACGCCCCGGGAGCCCGCCTCTACCGCACCGGCGACCTCGTCCGCCGCCGCCCCGACGGCACCCTGGAGTACGCCGGCCGCAACGACCACCAGATCAAGATCCGCGGCCACCGCATCGAGACGGGCGAGATCGAGACGGCCCTGCTCACCCACCCCGGCATCGCCCAGGCCGCCGTCGTCGCCCGCGAGGACCAGCCGGGCGTCAAGCACCTGGCGGCCTACCTGGTCACCACCGGCCCGGACCAGGCCGACCAGGCCGACGTGCGGGCCCACCTCGCCCGGACCCTGCCGGACCACATGATCCCGGCGGCCTTCGTGACGCTCGACGCGCTGCCGCTCAACGCGGCCGGCAAGCTCGACCGGCGGGCGCTGCCCGCGCCCCGCTTCGAGACGGCCGGCCACGTCTACACGGCCCCGCGCACCGAGACCGAGCGCGTGCTGTGCGAGGTCTGGGCCCAGGTGCTGGGACTCGGCCAGGTCGGCGTGGAGGACGACTTCTTCGACCTCGGCGGCGACTCGATCATCAGCCTCCAGGTGGTCTCGCGCGCCCGCCGCGCCGGACTCGTCGTCACCTCCCGGGACGTCTTCCTCCACCCGACCGTCGCCGCCCTGGCCGCGGCCGTGGACGAGAACGGCCAGGTGGCCGACGACGGCGGCGCCCAGCAGGGCACGGTCCTCGGCGCGGTGGCCCCCACCCCCGTACGGGAGTGGTTCTTCGACACCCACCCGGTGGACCCCGGGCACTACACGATGTCCACCTCCTTCGCGCTGGAGCCCGGCACCGACCTCGGCGCGCTGCGCGCCGCCGTCGAGGCCCTGCTGACCCAGCACGACGCGCTGCGCTCCACCTTCACCCGGGCCGCCGACGGCACCTGGTCCGGGCAGATCGCGGCCGCCGAGCCCGACGAGGTCTTCACGGTGCACGAGCTGCCCGCGGGAGTCCCGGAGGAGGAGGCCTGGCTGGACCTGGCGACCCGGACCAAGGCGGGGCTGGACCTGGAACGGGGCCCGCTCTTCCGCGTCGTCGTCGCCCGGCCCGCGCCGGGCGCCGGACCGGACGCCGCCGAGCCGCCGCTGAGGCTGCTGGTGACCGCCCATCACCTGGTGATCGACGGGGTCTCGTGGCGGATCATCCTCGGCGACCTGGCGACCGCCTACGACCAGGCCCTCTCCGTCGGCGCGACCGACCTGGGCCCGAAGTCCAGCTCGGTGCGGTACTGGGCCGACCGGCTCGGCCACCACGCGCAGGAGGGCGGCTTCGCCGGCCAGGTGGCGTACTGGCGGTCGGTCACCGAGGCGGCAGAGTTCGCCGTGCCGCTCGACACCCCGGAGGGCACCAACCTCGTCGCCGACCAGGCCGCCGTCCAGGCCCACCTGGACGCGGACGAGACGCACGCCCTGCTCCACCAGGTGCCGGGCAGGTTCCGCACCCAGATCAACGACGTGCTGCTCGCCGCCCTCGCCCGCGCCCTGCGGGAGTGGACCGGGCACGACCGGACCGCCGTCAACCTGGAGGGCCACGGCCGCGAGGAGCTGTTCGAGGACGTGGACCTGACGCGCACCGTCGGCTGGTTCACCTCGGTCTACCCGGTCGCCCTCGCCCTCCCCGAGCCCGGCGACGGCGGCGCCGGGGAGTGGACCGCCACCATGCGCACCGTCAAGCGCCAGCTGCGGGCCGTCCCGGACCGCGGTGTCGGCTACGGCGCGCTGCGGTACCTCACCGGCGAGCTGGCCGGCGACCCCGACCCGCGGATCAGCTTCAACTACCTCGGCCAGTTCGGCGGCGAGCAGGGCGAGAGCGGCCTGCTCTCCACGGCGCTGCCCCCGGCCGGGCCGGAGCACGGGCTGCGGCAGGAGCGGAACCACCTGATCGACGTCGTCGCGGCCGTGGACGGCGGCCGGTTCACCGTCACCTGGTACTACTCGGCCGCCGTCCACCGCGAGGCCACCGTCGCGGCCCTCGCCGAGTCCTTCACCGCCGCCCTGCGCAGCGCCTGCCGCAGCTAGCCGGCCCCCGCGTCCCGCCCCACCTCGTCCATGCCTCACAGGGAGATACCAAGATGACCACGCCCTCGTCGCGGGAGAGCCGGATCAGCGCACTGCCGACGGACCTCCAGGCGCTGCTGCGCGCCCGGATGTCCGGACAGGCCGTGGTCGCCGACCCGCACGCCATCCGCCCCGCCGACCGCACCGGTGAGCTGCCCGCCTCGTTCGCCCAGCGGCGGCTGTGGTTCCTGGAGGAGTACAGCCCGGGCGGCACCGCGTACAACTCCGGGCTGGCGCTGCGGCTGTCGGGGGCGCTGGACGAGGGGGCGCTGGAGCGGGCGGTGGCGCGGGTGGTGGCCCGGCACGAGGCGCTGCGGACCACCTTCGACGCGGTGGACGGGCGGGTCACGCAGGTCGTCCACCCGGCCCTGGAGGTCCCGGTGGAGCGGGCGGAGCTGCCGGAGGGGGCTCCGGAGGCGGAGGTGGACGCCTTCCTGCGGGCCCGGCTGCTGACCCCGTTCGACCTGCGGAAGGGCCCGCTGCTGCGGGTCGTGCTGCTGCGGCTGGCGGACGACCGGCACGCCCTGCTGCTGTCGATGCACCACATCGTCAGCGACGGCCGCTCCCTGGACGTCCTCACCGGTGAACTCGCCACCTGCTACGCCGCCGAACTGACCGGAACGGAACCGGCGTTGCGCCCGCTCCCGGTCCAGTACGCCGACTTCGCCGCCTGGCAGCACGACCGGCCCGCCGCGGACGAGGGGCTGGCGTACTGGCAGGAGCGGCTGGCCGGTCTGGAGCCGCTGGAGCTGCCGGCCGACCGGCCGCGTCCGGCGGTGCGGACCGGGAGGGGCGCGGTCCACACCTTCGCCGTCCCGGCGGCGACCGCCACCGGGCTGGCCCGGGTGGGCCGGGAGCACGGCGTCAGCCTCTTCATGCTGCTGACCGCCGCCACCCAGCTGCTGCTCGGCCGCCGGAGCGGGCAGCGGGACGTGGCCCTGGGCACGGTCACCGCCGGCCGCGACCGGCCCGAACTCGACGACCTGATCGGCTTCTTCGTCCACACCCTGGTGCTCCGCGCCGACGTGGACGGCGCCACCACGGTCGGCGACTTCCTCGCGGCGACCAAGGCCACCGTCCTGGACGCCTTCGACCACCAGGAGGTCCCCTTCGACCGGGTGGTGGACGCGGTCGCGCCCGAACGCGACCCGGCCCGGATGCCGCTCGTCCAGGCCATGGTGGTGCTCCAGGGCGCCACCGGCCCGGCCCCCGCCTTCCCCGGCCTGGAGACGGAACCGCTCAGCGTCTCCCGCGACTCCCTCCCCTTCGACCTCATGTTCGAGTTCGAGGAGGCGGCGGACGGGACGCTGGTCGGCGCCGTCGAGTACAGCACCGACCTGTACGACCCGGAGACGGTGACCCGCCTCGCCGCCCACTGGCGGGAACTGGCCGCCGGCCTCGCCGCCGGGGACGCCGCACGCCCCCTGCGCGACCTGCCGATGCTCAGCCCCGAGGAGCGGGCCGGAGCCCTGGCCGCCGCCGAGGGCACCCCGACCGACGCGCCCCCCGCCTCCGTCACCGCGGCCTTCGCCGCCCGCGTGACGGAGACACCGGACGCCGTAGCCGTCAATTACGGCCCCGAGCAGCTGACTTACGCCGAACTGGACGAGCGCGCCGACCGCCTGGCCCGCGCCCTCGCCGAACGGGGCGTCACCACCGAGTCAAGGGTGGGCCTGCTCCTGGAGCGTTCGGCGGACCTGGTCGTGGCCCTGCTCGCCGTCCTGAAGGCGGGCGGCACGTACGTCCCCCTCCACGCCGCCAACCCCGAGGAGCGCACCCGCTCCATCCTCGCCCGCAGCCGCACGGAGCTGGTTCTCACCGACCGCGACGTGCCCACGGTCGCCGGCGCCCACCGCCACCTCCTCTTCCACTCCCCCCACTCCTTCGACGCCGCCACCTACGAGATCTGGGCCGCCCTCCTCAACGGCCACACCCTCACCGTCGCGGAGGAGGACATCACCGCCCGCTCCGTCCGCCGGGCGGTCACCGACGGCGTCACCTCCCTCTTCCTCACCAAGGCCCTCTTCGACCTCCTCGCCGAGGAGGACCCCGGCTGCTTCACCGGCCTCCAGGAAGTCTGGACAGGCGGCGAGGCCGCCTCCCCGACCACCATGGCCCGCGTCCAGGCCACCAACCCGGACCTGACCGTGGTCCACGTCTACGGCCCCACCGAGACAACGACTTTCGCCATCAGCGGTCCCCTGTCCCCCGCCGACACCGCGCAGAGCCCGGTCCCGCTCGGCCTGCCCATGGACAACACCCAGGCTTACGTTCTGGACGCCTCCCTGGCTCCCGTCCCGGTCGGCGTCCCCGGCGAGCTGTACCTCGGCGGCACCGGACTCGCCCGCGGCTACGACGGCCAACCCGCCCTCACCGCCACCCGGTTCGTCCCCGACCCCCACCACCCCGGAGCCCGCCTCTACCGCACCGGCGACCTCGTCACCCGCCACCCCGACGGCCGCCTCCACTTCCTCGGCCGCACCGACACCCAGGTCAAGATCCGCGGCCAC
>NZ_JOII01000029.1 GCF_000719955.1 Streptomyces albidoflavus | reverse complement strand
TGTTGAGTTCTCAAGGAACGGACGCTTCCTTTGTACTCACCCTCTCGGGCTTTCCTCCGGGCGCTTCCCTTCGGTATTTCGTGTTCCCGACTCTATCAGTTCTTTTTCCTGCCTCCGACCACCGTCCGCAGGCATGCGGATATGCAGTGGATTCAGGGAATCTGCTGAGTTTGGGTCGCCCCGTCGGCACGCTCGAATGTCGTGCTCGGCGCTGGGCAGGAGTCGACTGTACCCAGGCGCGGAGTCGCGATGCAAATCGTTTCTGCTCGCGACGGGCCCACGTCTTCAACAGGACGTCTTGGGCGGAATCGTGACTTCGTATGACTTACGCTACTCGGCAACGTGCCGTCCAGGTCCGCCCGGCGGTTCTCCTGTCCTTCTCAGACCTGCTCATCTTCTCGGAGGTTCCGCCATGACCGAAGTGATGTCCCCGCTCAGCGGCCAGGCCGTCGGGCTGGCCTCGGTGCCCGACCCGGTCTTCTCGGGCGCGATGGTGGGGCCCGGTACCGCGATCGACCCGGTGCGCGAGCCCTCGGAGGCCGTCTCCCCGGTCGCCGGTGTCGTGGTCTCCCTGCACCCGCACGCGTTCGTCGTGGTGGACGAGGCCGGGCGCGGGGTGCTCACCCACCTCGGGATCGACACCGTGCAGCTCAACGGTGAGGGGTTCGAGCTGCTGGTACGCAAGGGCGACACCGTTGCCCAGGGGCAGCCCGTGGTGCGGTGGGACCCTTCGGCCGTGGAGACCGCCGGCAAGTCGCCGGTCTGCCCGGTGGTGGCGCTGGAGGCGGTCGCCGACCAGTTGTCCGGTGTTCGTGAGGATGGGGACGTGGCGGCGGGCCAGCCGCTGTTCAGCTGGAACTGACCGCTCCCGGCGCCGGATTACGGCGGGCGACCACATCCAACGCGGCGGGCTCGCCGCACGAGCGGAGACAGTGAGATGGAGACAACGCTGCGAGGCGTCGGCGTGAGCCACGGAGTGGCCATCGGCGAGGTACGGCACATGGGGACGGCGGTGCTGGAGCCGCCGGCCAAGCAGATCCCCGCCGAGGAGGCGGAGCGCGAGCAGGCCAGGGCGCGGCGGGCCGTGGAGGCGGTGGCCGCCGACCTGATGGCGCGCGGGAATCTGGCGGGCGGCGAGGCCCAGGCCGTGCTGGAGGCCCAGGCCATGATGGCGCAGGACCCGGAGCTGATCGCCGACGTGGAGCGGCGGATCGCGGTGGGCAGCACCGCCGAGCGTGCCGTCTACGACGCCTTCGCCTCGTACCGGGCGCTGCTGGCCGGGGCCGGTGAGTATCTGGCGGGCCGGGTCGCCGACCTGGACGACGTGCGGAACCGGATCGTGGCGCGGCTGCTGGGTGTGCCGATGCCGGGGGTGCCGGACAGCGACGAGCCGTACATCCTGATCGCGCGGGATCTGGCGCCGGCGGACACCGCGCTGCTCGACCCGACGCTGGTGCTGGGCTTCGTGACCGAGGAGGGCGGGCCGACCAGCCACAGCGCCATCCTGGCGCGGGCGCTCGGGGTCCCGGCGATCGTGGCGCTTCCCGGGGCCGGGGAGCTGGGCGAGGGCACCGAGATCGCGATCGACGGGAGTTCCGGCGAGGTCTTCGTGGACCCGAGTGCCGAGAAGCGGGCGGCGCTGGAGGCGGACGCGGCGGCACGCAAGGCGGCGCTGTCGGCGTCGAGCGGCCCCGGTGCGACCTCGGACGGGCACACGGTGCCGCTGCTGGCCAACATCGGCGGGCCCGGTGACGTGGCGGCGGCGGTCGAGGCCGGCGCGGAGGGCGTCGGGCTGTTCCGGACCGAGTTCCTCTTCCTGGACGACAGTGCCCGCGCGCCCTCGGAGGAGAAGCAGACGGCCGCGTACCGGCAGGTGCTGGAGGCATTCCCGCAGGGGCGGGTCGTGGTGCGGGTGCTGGACGCGGGCGCGGACAAGCCGCTGGAGTTCCTCACCCCCGCCGACGAGCCCAACCCGGCGCTCGGGGTGCGCGGGCTGCGCAGCCTGCTGGACCACCCGGACGTGCTGCGGACCCAACTGACCGCGCTGGCGCGTGCGGCGGAGGGGCTTCCGGTGCACCTGGAGGTCATGGCGCCGATGGTCGCCGACCGCGCCGACGCCAAGGCGTTCGCGGACGCCTGCCGGGAGGCGGGGCTGCACGCCAAGTTCGGGGCCATGGTGGAGATCCCGTCGGCGGCGCTGCGGGCGCGCTCGGTGCTCCAGGAGGTCGAGTTCCTGTCGCTGGGCACCAACGACCTGGCGCAGTACACCTTCGCCGCCGACCGGCAGGTGGGCGCGGTGTCGCGGCTCCAGGACCCGTGGCAGCCGGCGTTGCTGGACCTGGTCGCGATGGCGGCCGAGGCGGGCCGGGCCGAGGGGAAGAGCTGCGGGGTGTGTGGCGAGGCGGCCTCCGATCCGCTGCTGGCCTGTGTGCTGACCGGGCTGGGGGTCACCTCCTTGTCGATGGGCGCGGCCTCGATCCCGTACGTGCGGACGACGCTGGCCAAGTACACGCTGGCGCAGTGCGAGCGGGCCGCCGCGGCGGCGCGGGCCACCGAGTCGGCGGACGAGGCGCGGGCGGCGGCGCAGGCGGTGCTGTCCGGGGAGTGACACCGGCGGTGGGGTCTGCCTCACCCGCCTGCTCAGGGGCGTCCTCCCGGCCGGGAGGACGCCCCCGCTGTGTGCGGTCAGTGGCAGGTGTCCGGGCCGTGGTCATCGTCGAGCGGGGTGCCCGCGCGGTACTCGACGCCCGGTTCGGGAGCGACCGGTTCGCCGGTGACGGGGTCGGTGCAGTAGGCGTCGAAGACCTCGGCGGCGGTCAGTGGCTGGGCGCGGCCCGCCCTGAGGCGCCAGCCGCGGACCTCTTCGGGCTCTCCCTCCACCCTGCTGCGCATGACGAGTCCGGCGGGGGCGGGCAGGGCGAGGGCGCAGGCGAGCAGGGTGGTGAAGTCGACGGTCTCCTCGTGGTCGAGCAGGGCTTCGCCGGCGGTGCGGGTGTCGGCGTGCAGGGCGGCGAGCAGGGTGCGGCCCGCGGTGGTCAGGGAGCAGACGAGCTGGTGGTGGCCGGGGGCGGTGGTGTCGAGGGCGGCGCCCAGGAGGTGCGCGGCCCGGCGCTGGGCGTGGTGGGCGAGCGGGGTGGCGCAGCGCGGGCAGTCGCCCAGCTCGTCCAGGAGGTCGCTCGCGTACTCCCAGGTGGCCTGGCGGAGGGATTCGGCGACCAGGCTCCCGAGCAGCTCGGGGAGGGGTTCGCCCTCGTGGAGGATGCAGGGGCCGAGGGCGGCGGCCTCCGCCGTGTACCGGGCCCTGCTGTCGGTCGTGTCCGGGTCCAGGCCCTCCTGGGCGCAGAAGCGGGCGAACTCGGCAGGGTCGAAGAGGACGACGGAGGTGGTGCGGCCCTGGGCCGCGAGGGAGCGGAGCAGTGCCTCGGCCTGCTGGAGGTAGGTGCGATGGTCCTCGAAGAGGAAGGTGCGGTAGCGGCGCATGGCCGCGAGGTCGTCGGCGGAGGCGAGCAGGCCGAGGGTGCCGGCGATCTCGCGGCGCAGCAGCTGGCGCGGGGTCGGGTGGGTCGTGGTCATGCAGGGTCCCCCTGGTGAGTGAGCAGTACCGACTTACTCACTCACCGTAACCACCGTCACTGACAGTGGCGTCTCAGCTGCGGGCGCGGGCCAGGTCGGCGTAGTGCTGGAGGAGGTCCAGGCGGTCGACGGAGCCCGGGTTGACCGCCTTCTCCAGCGGGGTTCCCTGCATGAGGCGCTTGACGGGGACCTCGATGCGCTTGCCGGTGAGGGTGTGCGGGACGCCGGGGACCTCGATGACCTCGTCCGGGACGTGGCGCGGGGAGAGGCTGTGGCGGATCGCCTTCTTGATCTTCTCGCGGAGGCCGTCGTCGAGGACGGCGCCGTCGGCGAGGTGGACGAAGAGCGGCATCCAGTAGCCGCCGTCGGCCTGTTCCACGCCGATGACCAGGGATTCGCGGATCTCCGGAAGCCGTTCCACGACCTCGTAGATGTCGGCCGACCCCATGCGGACGCCCTGGCGGTTGAGGGTGGAGTCGGAGCGGCCGTGGATGACGACGGAGCCCCGGTCGGTGACGGTGATCCAGTCGCCGTGCCGCCAGACGCCCTCGTAGGTGTCGAAGTAACTGTCGTGGTAGCGGCTGCCGTCGGGGTCGTTCCAGAAGTGGACCGGCATGGACGGCATCGGGTTGGTGACGACCAGTTCGCCGACCTCCTCGGTCAGCGGGCGGCCGGCGGGGTCCCAGGCCTGGAGGTCGGTGCCGAGGCAGGGGGCCTGGAGTTCACCGATGTGCACGGGGAGGGTGGGGACGGCGCCGGCGAAGCAGCTGCACACGTCGGTGCCACCGCTGACGGAGGCGATCCACAGGTCGGAGCCGGCCTCGGCGAACTCGTCGTGGAGCCAGCGGAATCCGTCCGGCGGCAGCGGGGAGCCGGTGGTGGCGACGCACTGGACGCGGGAGAGGTCGTGGTCGCGGGCGGGGTGGACGCCGGCCTTGCGGCAGGCCATGACGTACGCCGCCGAAGTGCCGTAGAGGGTGGCGCCGGTGCGTTCGGCCACGCGCCACTGGGCGCCGGTGTCCGGATAGCCGGGGCTGCCGTCGTAGAGGACGACGGTGGTGCCGGTGAGGAGGCCGGAGACGAGGAAGTTCCACATCATCCAGCCGGTGGAGGTGTACCAGAAGAAGCGGTCCTCGGGGCCCAGGTCGCAGTGGAGGCCGAGCTGTTTGAGGTGTTCGAGGAGGATGCCGCCCTGCGTCTGGACGATGGCCTTGGGCAGGCCGGTCGTCCCGGAGGAGTACAGGACCCACAGCGGGTGGTCGAAGGGGACCGGGGTGAAGACCGGCTCGGTGTCGGCGGCGACCAGGCCGGCCCAGTCGCGGGCGCCCTCGGGGGCGGGGGTGCCGAGGAGCGGGATGTGGACGACGGCGCGCAGCGAGGGCAGGGCGGCGCGGAGTTCGGCGACGGTGTCGCGGCGGTCGTGCTCCTTGCCTCCGTAGCGGTAGCCGTCGACGGTGAAGAGGACGACGGGTTCGACCTGCTGGAAGCGGTCGAGGACGCTGCGGGCGCCGAAGTCGGGGGCGCAGGAGGTCCAGACGGCGCCGACGGCGGCGGAGGCGAGCAGGGCGACGACGGCCTGCGGGATGTTGGGCAGGTAGCCGCTGACCCGGTCGCCCGGCTCGACGCCGAGGGCGCGGAGTTCGGCGGCGAGCGAGCCGACCTGGCGGCGCAGCTCCGCCCAGGAGGTGGGGCCGACGGTGCCGGTCTCGTCGACGTGCAGGAGGGCGGGGGCGTCGGGCCGGTCGGCGGCGGCGCGCAGGGCGTGTTCGGCGTAGTTCAGGGTGGCGCCGGGGAACCACTGGGCGCCCGGCATGGAGCGCTCCCCCAGCACGCGCTCGGCCGGGGTGTCGAAGCGGACGCCGAACCACTCGGTGACGGCCTGCCAGAAGGTGTCGAGCTCCTCGACGGACCAGCGGTGCAGGGCCGGGTAGCCGCCGTCGGCGGGGGCGCCGTGGTGCTCGGCCGCCCAGCTCTGGAAACGGGTCACCGCGGCTTGCGCGACGCGCTCCTCGGTGGGCTGCCAGAGCGGCTGGGGCTGCGGTTCGGCGGTCGTCATGGGGCGGCTCCCGTGCGGTGCGTACTCGGTGCCCGCGCCCCGCGCCGCCGGGTGGGTGGCCGACGGGGTACGAGGGCGGTGCGATGGGGCCGACGATGCCATGTGATCGATTTCCGCACCAGGGTGGCGGCCACACACCTGCCCGGCCGGCGGTGTGGTTGATCACTGGGTGAACGGCGGCTGAACGATGTCCGCCACGCCGTCCGCGGATGGCAGGCTGACCGGCATGGACGGTCGTGACCTCGTACGTTCGGTGGCAGCGGTGGCAGGGCTCGGGCTGGTGCGCTCGTGGTGGCCCGGGCGCGGCGACGCGGCCGCGGTGGAGCGGGCGCGGGTGCCCGGGCGCGCGGTGGGCGCGGAGCCGGGGCCCGGGGGCGGTGTGGTGCGGTTCGAGCGGTCGGCGCTGCGGGTGCTGGTGACGACGGCGGGGGCGGTGTTCTGCGGCTGGGACGGGGCGGAGCCGACGCCCTCTCCCCTGGTCCGGGCGGAGCTGGTCGAGCCGGACGCGCGGGCCCGGCTGGAGCCGCACACGGCGGGTGGCTGGCGGGTGGTGTCCGAGCGGCTGACGGTGGCGGTCTCCTCGGCCGGTGCGGTGGAGCTGTGCACGCCGGGCGGGGTGCTGCTCCGCCGGGATCTGCCGCCGCGCTGGTGGGAGCGGGACGAGGGCGGGCCCGCGCGGTGGGCGCGGCGCTCGGAGGTCGGGGCGGACGCGCGCTTCTTCGGGCTCGGCGGGAGCGGGGCCGGGCTGCGGCTGGGCGACGGGGTGCATCCGGTGCCGGGTGGCGCGGGGGTCGCCCCGGTGCAGCTGGTGCTCGCCGACGCCGGTACGCATCTGGTCGTCCCCGACGGGACCGAGGCGGGGACGGTGCGCCTGGCGGAGGGGGCCGAGGGCGCCGGGTCGGGGCACGACCGGCCGGGGCGGGCGGAGTGGCGGGGCGCGGGCGGTCCGCCGCGCCACTGGATGGCGGTGGGGACGCCCGCGCGGGCGCTGGCCTCGTGGGCGGCGGTGGCGGGGACGCCCGAGGTCGCGCCGGTCTCCGTGATCGGGGTGGGCGGGAGCGGCGGCCCGGCCGCCCGGCCGCGTACGCGGGTGCCCCGACAGGGGGCGGCCGCCGGTGACGGCTGGGCGGCGATGCGGGCGGCGCTGGCCCGGCTGACGGCGCTCGGGGTGTGCGGGGCGGCACCGGCCGGGGCCGAGGGGGACGGCCCGGGGAAGGGGGCGCCGGCGGAGGTGTGGGTGCGGTGGTGGCAGCTGGGGGCGTATCTGCCGGTGTTCCGTACGGGGGCGGGGCCCGAGGGGTGGGAGGCGCGGCCCGCGCTGGCGGAGCTGGCCCGGGTGGCGCTGGCCGAGCGGCGGCGGCTGCTGCCGTACCACGCGGCGCTCGGCGCGTTCGCCGGGCTGACCGGGGTGCCCGCGGTGCGGCCGGTGTGGTGGAACACCCCGGAGGACCGGGGGCTGCGGGAGGGCGGGGACGCCTTCCTGCTGGGGGACGCGTTCCTGGTCGTACCGGTGCTGGGGCCCGGGGGCGGGCCGGCGGCGGTGCGGTTGCCGGGCGGGCGGTGGTACGACACGGCCACCGGGCGGGCGTACCAGGGGAGTGCCTCCGTGCCGGTGGAGGTGGCGGCGGACCGGTTGCCGGTGTTCGCGCGGGCCGGGGCCGTGGTGCCGGTCCGTGGGGCGGACGGGGAGGTCGAGTGGGAGGTGTGGGCGCCCGCGCCCGGACGTACCGGTGCGGGGATGGTGGTGCGGGAGTCCGGGGTGCTGGAGCGGGTGGTCTCCCGGTGGGAGGAGGGGCGGGTCGTGGTGCGGGAGGAGCTGCCTGCGGGGCGTGGGGCGGAGGTGTCGGTTCCGGTCCGGGTGCGGGGGGTTGGGTGAGGGGGCGGCCCCCTCGCGCCGGGAGGTTCGTCGGGTGTCCGTCCGACCTGGCGGGCGTCACCGATGGCCTCAAGCGCCGGCCGGGCTGGATATGCGCGGCCCAGGTTCAGAAGGTAGGGGCCGCCCGGCCGGGTCAGGACGTCGGTGTTGTCGGTCTGCTGGTCGATGCTGCCGGTGAGGGGGAGGGCGCGCAGGGCCGGGTCGGTGAGGGTGGCGGTGAGGGCCTGGGTGAAGCGTTCGGCGTGGAGGACCTGGTACGGGCGGTCGTGGTAGGGGCGCAGGGCCGGGTCGACGGGGTCGGTGAGGCCGGTGGCGTTCTGGCGGGCGGCGAGGTGGCGGTAGGCGTCGCCGAGGTGGCGTTCGCGGTCGGGGTACGTGGTGGCGGCGAGGGCGGCGCGCAGGGAGGAGGCCAGGGCGTCCGTGCCGGGGAGGCGGGCGAAGGCGCTGCCCAGCCACTTTCCGTAGGGGGCGTAGCGGCGTTCGAGGAGGAAGGTGAGGCGCATCAGGTCGCGGACGAGGCGGGCGGCGGTGACGGCGGAGCCCAGCTCGTCGCCGGCCTCGGCGCAGCGGCCGACGAACGCCTCCTCCTGGGAGACACGCTGCCACTGGCAGGCGAGGAGGTAGCGCCAGACCTGGTCCGGGTACCAGGCGAGGCGGTGGCGGGCGGCGGTGAGGGCGCCGGGGCCGTCGTGGAAGACGGCCCCGCCGGTGACCTCGGCCAGCCGCTGCTGGGGCATGGCCAGCCAGTCGGCGGCCGTCGGTTCCTCGGCGGTGGCGCCCGGGCCCAGTTGGCCGGTGAGCCAGCGGTCGGTCTCGAGGAGGTCGACGCGGTGGTCGACCGGTCCGTCGGTCGGTGTCATGTGGCCGATCGGTCCGTCGGCGGTGGCGGGGCGGAAGTGGGTCGGCCAGCCCCGTACCTCCTTCGGCAGCCGCTGCCGCAGCAGTTCGTGGAGGGTGGCGGTGTGGCGGGCGGCGTTCTCGGGGGTGAGGAAGAGCTGGAGCCGGGGGCCCCATTCGTGGTCGGCGGAGCGGGGCGTGTCGAAGCCCAGCACCTCCGAGCCCGTGCCGACCCGGGCGGCCGCGTGCCTCAGGCCGGGGTGGACCTCCTCGAGCAGCGGGCGGACGGCCTCCTCGTAGAGGAGACGGGAGAGTTCCAGGCCGGGGAGGAAGTCCGGGGCGGGGTGGGTCATGGGCTCACTGTCGGCAGCGCGGGCGGCTGCGGCAAGCAGGTTTCGGCGCGGCGGGGCTCACCCGTACCGTCCGGCGAACCAGGCGGCCGCCGCCCGGGTGTGCAGGGGGAAGCCGAGTTCGGCGGGGGCGCGCAGGAGGCGGGTGGCGGAGGTCTCGGCGGTGGGGGTGAAGGCGGGCAGGCTCGCGGCGGGGCGCTCGGGGAGGAGGCCGAAGAGGAGGAGGTGGCCGTCGCCGGAGCTCATGGCGTCGGCGAGGGTGACCTCGTCGGGGCCGGCGAGGACGCCGGTCTCCTCGCGGAGCTCGCGGACGACGGCGTGGCGCCAGTCCTCGTCTCCGTCGATGAAGCCGCCGGGCAGGGCGGTCGTGCCGCGCGCCGGGGCGATGGCGCGGACGACGGTGAGCAGCGCGGGGCCCTCCTCGTCGCGTACCGGCAGGAGGGCCACGGCGACCGGGAGCGGGTTGCGGTAGGCGGTCGTCCCGCAGGCCGGGCAGAGGCGGCGGTCGGCCCCGGGGTCCGGGTAGGGGGTGCCGCAGGCCGAGCAGTGGGAGCCGGGGACGGGCGGCCGGGAGGTGGGGACGGGCGTGGGCGTGGGGCTGGGCGTGGTGTCGGGCACGCGGGGACTGTAGCGGAGGGGGCGGCCGGTGAAGCGGTGAACGGGAGGCCGGGCCCGGCGGGTTGCTCTTCCCTCGTGACGGGCGGAGCTGATAGATGAAGGGCGCATGACAGGAACCCGATCTTCCACCCGTCCTTCCCCGGCCTCCGCGCGGTTCTCCTCCCGTACGGTGCGCGCGCTCGGCGCGGGCGTGGCGGCCGCCGCTCTCGCGCTGACCGCCGGCGCCGCCGCCTCCCCCGCCACCGCGGCGCCCGACGCGGACGCCGGGCGCTCCGGCGGCGGCAAGGCCCCGCGTGGCTTCGTGGCCCTCTCCGACGTGGCGCCCACGATCCTCCAGGAGATCCGCTACACGACGCCGCACAACTTCGTCGGCGAGCCGATCGACGGTTACCGGGCGCCGATGTGCGTGGTCACCAGGCCGACGGCCGAGGCGCTGAAGCGGGCCCAGCGCGGACTGCTGCGCAAGGGCTACTCGCTCAAGGTCTACGACTGCTACCGGCCACAGCGCGCCGTCGACCACTTCGTGCGCTGGGCCGAGGACGTGCGGGACGAGCGGATGAAGGCGGAGTTCTACCCCCGGGTGGAGAAGGAGCGCCTCTTCGAGGACGGCTACATCGCGGAGAAGTCCGGCCACAGCCGCGGCTCCACGGTGGACCTGACGCTGGTGAAGCTGCCGGCGAAGCCGACCCGGCCGTACGTCCCCGGCGAGCCGCTGAAGCCCTGTTACGCCCCGCGTGACCAGCGGTTCCCGGACAACTCGGTGGACATGGGCACCGGGTTCGACTGCTTCGACACGCTCTCGCACACCGACGACCCGCGGATCACCGGCGCCCAGCGGGCCCACCGCGACCTGCTGCGGTCGGCGCTGGCCGCCGAGGGGTTCACCAACCTGCCCGAGGAGTGGTGGCACTTCACCCACAAGCCGGAACTCTTCCCCGACACCTACTTCGACTTCCCCGTGGAACGCCGCTCACTGCCCGGAGGTCACCACCACTGAACGACCCGGGCCGCCGCCGTCCCGCCCGGTCGCGGACCTGGTCCGGGCGGCGCGGCGGCGGCTACCGTGCCCGCATGGAGCAACGGAGCTTTGACTCGTACGAGGAATTCTGGCCCTACTACGTGGCGATGCACTCCAAGGCGGCGACGCGCTGGGTGCATCTGACCGGGACGCTGACGGGGCTGGCGATCAGCGCCTACGGGCTGGCGCGGGGACGTAAGCGGTACCTGGCGGCGCTGCCGCTGATCGGGTACGGGACGGCCTGGCCCGCGCACTTCCTCATAGAGAAGAACAACCCGGCGACCTTCGGGCACCCCGCCTGGTCGCTGCGGGGCGACGCGCAGATGATCCGGATGATGCTGGCGGGGCGGGACCACGAGCTGGCCGAGACCGCCCGGAAGTGGCTCGCGGAGAACCGCTGACCGGCGGCGCGCACCCGGGGCCCCGCCGTGTCTTGACGGCCGGCCGGGGCGGGAGAACACTTCCCCGGCACGCGGCCCGCACCCCGGTCGGCGAGGGTGCGAGCCGCGTGCCGGGTCAGTGCGGGGCGCTCTCGCGGGGTGCGGCGGCGCGGGCCATGGCGTGTTCGACGACCCCGATGAGGACCTCCTTGGCGGAGGCGCGCTCGCGGGCGTCGCAGAGGACCACGGGGACGCCGGGGTCGAGGTCGAGGGCGGTGCGGATGTCCTCGGGCGGGTAGTGGTCGGCGTCGTCGAAGCAGTTCACGCCGACGACGAACGGGATGCCGCGGCGCTCGAAGTAGTCGACGGCGGCGAAGCAGTCCTCCAGGCGGCGGGTGTCGGCGAGGACGACGGCGCCGAGGGCGCCCTGGGCCAGTTCGTCCCAGAGGAACCAGAACCGGTCCTGGCCGGGGGTGCCGAAGAGGTAGAGCGTGAGGTCGTCGCGGAGGGTGATCCGGCCGAAGTCCATGGCGACGGTGGTGGTGTGCTTGGCCTCCACGCCGCCGGTGTCGTCCACCGGGCGCCCGGCCTCGCTCAGCGTCTCCTCGGTCCTGAGCGGCTTGATCTCGCTGACCGCGGCCACCAGGGTGGTCTTGCCGACGCCGAATCCCCCGGCCACCAGGATCTTCAGGGTGACCGGCTCGACGGGAGCCTTCTCCCGCGGTGAGCGCCCGAACTTCATGGAGTCTCGTCTCCTGCTTCGCTGATCTCTCGGGGGGTGGGTGCCGACGGGCGGTCAGAGGGCGCGCAGCCCGCTGATCACCTCGCGCAGAATGCTTTCGTCGGGCAGCTCGGCCGGCGGCACCGGACGGTTCACGTGCACGAACTCCTCCTCCACGAGGTCGCCGATCAGGACCCGGACGACGCCGACCGGCAGGTCCAGCTCGGCGGCGAGTTCCGCCACGGACTGGGGTGCCTCGCGGCACAGCACGACGATGTCGACGTGTTCCGGCGACAGCGTGCGGTTCTCCTCCGGGCCGTCGGCGCGCGGCTCCGCGACGACGACCGCGATGAGGTCCAGGCGGTGCTGACCGGTGCCGGTGGTCCGGCCCCGCGTCATGGCGTACGGGCGGACCACCGGTCCGGCGTCGTCGTCGAACCAGCGGTGCGCCCCGTTCCCGTCTTCGCTCATGCCTGGTTCACTACCCGCCCGCGGGCAGATCCGTGCGCGGCGCGCTGCCCAGATGCACGCCGACCCGCTTGACCAGCAGCGTCATCTCGTACGCCACGAGCCCCACGTCGGAGTCAGAGTCGGCGAGGACGGCGAGACAGCTGCCGTCGCCCGCGGCGGTGACGAAGAGGAACGCCTCGTCGAGCTCGACGACGGTCTGCCGGACGCGTCCGGCGTCGAAGTGCCGGCCGACGCCCTTGGCGAGGCTGTGGAAGCCGGAGGCGACGGCGGCCAGGTGTTCGCTGTCCTCGCGGGTGAGGTCCTGGGAGACCCCGGTGGGCAGTCCGTCGCCGGACAGGACCAGGACCTTGCGGATGCCGGCGACCCTGTTGACCAGGTCGTCGAGGAGCCAGTTCAGCTCCCCGGAACCGGTGGTGTGCGCGGCGGTCTTCGATGCGGTCATCGACCGTCTCCCTCGGGTGTCGTTCGTGGTGCTGTGGAGCCCGCGTTCTCGTCGCGGCCGCGCTGCCAGCCTCGCTGGAGCGAGGCCATGCGGCTGCGGACCTCGTCGGCGTCGCGGTCGGTGTCGTGGGCGGTGTCCTGGTCGCGGGCGTCCGGAGCGCCCCTGCGGGCCT
The DNA here is from genome assembly GCF_000719955.1 of Streptomyces albidoflavus. Taxonomy (GTDB): domain Bacteria; phylum Actinomycetota; class Actinomycetes; order Streptomycetales; family Streptomycetaceae; genus Streptomyces; species Streptomyces albidoflavus. The sequence goes on along the minus strand of NZ_JOII01000029.1, from coordinate 65,548 downwards.
CCTTCAACTGCGGGGCGAGGCTGGCCTGCCGGACCCGGCGCGGCAGGCCGGCGGGCCCCTTCGCGGGCGGCGCGGCGGCCCGGTCGCGGGTGCCGCCCTCCTCCTGGTCCTGGGCGGGCTCGTCGGGCCTGCCGTGGGCGACGGTGCGGCCGTGCGAGCTGACCAGCTTCGGGGTGCGGCGGCGCGGCAGCGGCGCCGGGCCCCCGCCCGCGGGTGACGGTCCGCCGGGCCTGGCTCCGGCGGCCGGGTCGTCGTGGGCCTGCTGGTGCTGGTCGCGGGGGTCGGCCGCCGGGGCCAGGGGCCGCCTGGGCCGGAAGACGCCCGGTTCGCTGTCGTCGTCGGGCAGGGCGCCGGGGAAGTCCTCGTCGTCCACGCCGGGGGTGTTCGCCGGGGCCTCCAGTTCGACGGGGCCGTCGGGGAGGAGGGGGCGCGCGGGCGTCCGGGAGGTCGGGATGCGGGCCAGGGCGGGGCGGCCGGGGCCGCGCGCCCCGGTGCCGGCGGTGTCGAGGGCGAGGCCGCGGCCGTCGGTGGAGCCGCCGGACTCGTCGGTCTCGATGAGCAGGGCGTCCGGGATGAAGACGACCGCGGTGGTACCCCCGTAGGGCGACTTCTGGAGGGAGACCCGGATGTTCTGGCGCTGGGCGAGGCGGCTGACCACGAAGAGGCCGAGCCGGTCGGTGTCGGAGAGTTCGAAGTCGGGGGTCTCGGCGAGCCGGAGGTTGGCGTCGAGGAGGACGTCGGGGGCCATGCCCAGGCCCCGGTCGTGGATCTCCAGGGTGAAGCCGTTGGCGACGGACTCGCCGTGCACCTGGACGGCGGTGTGCGGGGGCGAGAAGACCGTGGCGTTCTCCAGGAGTTCCGCCGTCAGGTGGGTGAGGTCGGCGACGGCGGGGCCGGTCACCGCGATCCTCGGCAGGCGGCGGACCTCGATCCGCTCGTAGTCCTCCACCTCGGCGACGGAGGCGCGGACCACGTCCATGAGCTGCACCGGGCGGCGCCACTGCCGGGAGGGCGCGGCGCCGGAGAGGATCACCAGGCCCTCGGCGTGGCGGCGCATACGGGTGGTCAGGTGGTCGAGGCGGAAGAGGTCGGCCAGTTCCTCGGAGTCCTCGGTGCGCCGCTCCATGGTGTCCAGGAGGGTGAGCTGCTTGTGCAGGAGGACCTGGCTGCGGCGGGCGAGGTTGACGAAGACCTCGGAGACGCCGCGCCGCATCTGGGCCTGTTTGACGGCGCCTTCGACGGCGGCCCGCTGCAGGGTGTTGAGGGCCTGGCCGACCTGGCCGATCTCGTTCTTCGCGTACTCCAGCCGGGGGGCCTCGGTGTCGACGTCGACCTGTTCGCCCGCGGCCAGGCGGCGCTGGACCGAGGGCAGCCGGACGCCGGACGCCTCGTGGGCCTGGTGGCGCAGGCGGGAGAGGTCGCGGATGAGGCTGCGGCCGATGCGTACCGAGAGGTAGAGCGAGAGGACGAGGGCGGCGAAGCCGAGGACCCCGGTGGCGGCGGCGCGGACGAGGATGCCGACGGCGACGGGCCGGACGCGCTCCTCGTAGCGGTCGGCGGCGGCGCTGCCGCGTTCGGCGAGCCCGTCGAGGACCTTGCCCGCGGCCGTGTCCCAGCTCTTGGCGGTGACGCCGTGCGGCGGCCCGGGCGGGGAGGCGGCGACGGAGGTCTCCAGGTCGCGCAGGGGCGCGGTCTCCGCGCCCTGCCAGTACCGCTCGTAGCGGGCTTCCTCGTCGTCGGGCAGGAGCGGCAGGCTGGTCTCGAAGAGGAGGGTGCGCTGGGCCAGGAGGTCGGAGACCTGGCGCAGGTCGGCCTTGTCGAAGCGTTCGCCGACCAGGGCCGAGGCGACCAGGGCGTCCTCGCGGGAGAGCAGGTCGCGGGCGCGGGCCAGGGAGACCAGGGCCCGGTTCTGCTTGTCGAGTTCGACGTCCTCGATGGTGTGCAGGTGGGTGAGGAAGACGAAGCAGGGGTCGACGAGGCGGTTGTAGAGGTCGAGGGCGGCGGCGCGGGTGACCGTGTTGTCCTCGACGGAGCGGCGCAGGGTGGCGATGCCCTCGAAGGATTCGAGGAGCGCGGTGAGCCGCCGCCGGGAGTCGGCGCTGAGCCCTTCGGTGGCGTCGGTGTCCTCGGCACCGGCCCGGACGCGGGCCAGGGCCTGGTCGGTGGCGGTCCGCGAGCGGCGCAGCTCACCGAGGGCGGCCGAGGCACGCGGGTCGGCGAGGTGGACGAGGGTGCGGCGCCGTTCGTCCTGGAGGACCCGGGCGGCCTCCTCGACGGGCCGGCCGACCCGGTCGTCGGCCTCGCCGATCTTCAGGATCTCGGCGGCCTCACGGCCTGTCAGCACCGTGGCGAAGCCCCAGATCGCGGTGAGGGAGACCAGCGGCACGAGCAGCAACGCCACGATCTTCCGCCGGATCGTCCTGCCGCGAAAGCGCATGGCCTCCCCCAGTCCGTCCCCCGATGGTGTCCGGGGTGCACATCCGTGCGTCAATAAACGGCGCGAGCCTACTACTGACACAGGGTTGATCGAAGAGACGTCCGGGAGGTTTTCGGCCCGGAACGGGGCATCGGCGTCCGGTTCCCGCCGTTCGGCGACGATCAGGTGACCCTCGGGCCGCCCTCCCGCGTCCTCTCAGGCAGACTGGACCTCTCCCGGACCGGCTGATTGCGGACATCTTCCCGGCCAGTTCCGACATCTCGCCCGCCTGGTCGGGAATCATCCGGGGACTCCGTGCGTCCTTCTGTACAAGTCGTGGACGAGGTGTGCGGAGTTGGTACGGGAGGGGTGCGCCGGCGTGGACCGGCGGCCGCCGGATCTCGGCGGCGGCAGCGTAAAGCGGACGAAGGCGGGCAGCCAGACTGAAGACGGGGCCGGTTCCACGCGGCACCGGTCGGCTGACTGCAAGGCGGCGGGGAGTGACGGACTGATGGCGACGGCGGAGCGGCGGAGGACCCCTGCGGAGCGGGGCGAGCCGGGTGGACAGGTGCCCGGCCCGCGCCGGGCGGAGGGGAGCGGGGAGCCGGAGCGGGCACCGCTGTGGGTGGACGAGCCCGCGGCGCGACCCCGCATGCCCGATCCGGTACGGACGGCGGCGGTGCGGGCGGTGCTGATCGTGGCACTGACGCTGATACAGGCGATGGTCGCCTTCCTGGCGACCCTGGCGGAATCCTGGCTGGCCTTCCCGATGGTGCTCAGCAGCGTGGCGAGCACCATCGCGGCGACCTGGGCGGTACTGGACGTCTGGGTCACCCGGCAGGTGTGGAACCAGCGGCACGGCGTCGTCTCGGCCCCGGGCAGCACGGCCCGGGAGCGCCGCCGCGAACGCCGCCGGGAGCGGCGTGCGGCCCGGCGCGCGGCCAAGGCCGGGGTACGGATACCCGACCCGTCGGGCGGGGCGCCGGCCACCGCCCCCGACGGGGCGCGGAAGCCACGGACGACCGGCACGGCACCGGGCGGCGACACCACCCCGGAGGCCACCGTGAAGGGGAGCGGCTCCGGCGCACGGCCCGACGGACGCGACCGGGCAGGCTCCGCGCCGGCCACGGTGAAGGCCCCGGAGCGGGAGCGGGAGTTGACCCACTCGTCCTGAACGGGCGGCGGTACGGCGGCTCCGTCAGGTTCGTCGTACCGCCCCCCCTCAGTGCCGGACGAGGCAGAAGGGGTGCCCGGCCGGGTCGGCGAGGACACTCCAGCTCCGTTCGCCGGCACCGTCGTCCAGCAGCGTCGCCCCCGAGGCCAGCGCCTGTTCCTGGGCCTGGTCAAGGTCGGGCACACCGAAGTCGAGGTGGAACTGCTGGGGGCGGGACGCATCAGGCCACCGTGGCGGCTGGTACGGCGTCACCCGCTGGAAGGCGAGTACGAGCCCGGACGGCGTGTGCAGCGTCGCCCACTCCTCGCCGACCGCCCAGCGCCGGTCCTCCCGGTTCACGGTCCCGCCGAGCAAGGACCGGTAGAAGCGGGCGAGTTCCAGCGGCTCGGAACAGTCCAGCACCACGCACTGCAGTTCGGCGATCATGGGCCGATCCTAGGCCGGGGCGTCGTTCTGCCAGGTCGAGGCCGACGGCGCCCAGGCGCCGGAACGGCATGGCTCTCGGCCCCCGTCACCAGGAGGAACCGGTGTCGTACCCGTCACAGCCCACCCCCGAGCAGGAACTCTCCGAGGCGAAGAGGCGGTTGAGCCTCCCGCACATCGTCGTGATCTGCGGTTCCACCCGCTTCATGGCGGAGATGAACGAGGCTGATCTGCGGGAGACCGCGGCCGGCAGGATCGTCGTCAAACCGGGCTGTGACATGAAGTCGCCGCACGCCCTCTGGTCCGACCCCGTCGAGGCCGAGGCGGTGAAGGCGCGCCTCGACGAGCTGCACCGGGCGAAGATCCGGCTTGCCGACGAGGTGCTCGTGGTCGGCGACTACATCGGGGACAGCACCCGGGCCGAGATCACCTACGCCCGGTCGCTGGGCAGGCCGGTGCGGTTCACGCACCCGGAGGTCGACCCTGCCGCCTGACCGTCTCCCGGTCGCGGCGGGACACTCCCTAGACCCGCTCCAAGGGCCGGTGCGGCCCCGTCGGCAGTTCGGCCACGACGGGGTCCCCCGGGCGGACCACGCCGCCGGTGTGGACCACGCCCATCACCCCGGACTTGAAGGTGAAGTCACCCGATGCGGGGTCCAGGGCGAAGACCTCGGCGAGCAGGCCCGGGCGGAAATCGTTGATCTTGGCGCACGGGTTGCGCAGGCCGGTCACCTCGACCACGGCCTCCGCGCCCAGCCGCAGCAGCGTGCCGGTGGGAAGGCCCAGCAGGTCGACGCCGCGGGTGGTGATGTTCTCGCCGAGCCGGCCCGCCGTGACGTGGTAGCCCTTGAGCGCCAGTTCGTCGAAGAGTTCCGCGTGCATCAGGTGGACCTGGCGCAGGTTGGGCAGGTCCGGCTCGTAGGTCATGCGGAACTGGTGGCGGATCGTCCTCCCCGCGTGCACGTCGCCCTCGACCCCGAGGCCGGCGAGCAGGGTGACCGACTCCCTGACGGGCTTGGAGAAGGCGTACGTCTCGTTGCGGCTCACCTCTGCGACCCGGCCGTTCATGTCCCCTTCCCGCCCACTGCCGGTGCTCACGCCTCGTCCTCCCGCGGCTTGACGTACATCCGGGTGGCCGTGATCTCCCCATGCACCGTCTCCTCCTGCGGGTCCTGCTGGGGCAGGCCGGGGCGGAGGTGTTCCTCGACGCTGATGTACTTCAGGCCCGCGCGGAGGTCGGCGTCGTTGCGGAGGCGGATGACCAGGGGGAACTCGGCGAGCGCGGTCGTGTCGAAGAGGCCGGTGGTGTACAGGAGCTGGACGCCGAGGGCGTCGGCGACGGCACGCTGGAGTTCCAGCAGGTAGGTGGCGTTGGCGCGGCCGATGGGGTTGTCGAGGAAGAGCGTGCCGGCGTGGCGGTGCTTGTCGCGGCCCCGGTCGTTGCTGCGCAGGGCGGCCATCGTGCAGTAGAGGGCGATGGCGGCGGTGAGCAGCTGGCCGCCGGAGAAGACGTCGCCCATCTGGCCGACGGGGACGCGCTCCGCGCGCAGCACGGCGTCCGGCTTGAGGATCTCGACGGAGACGCCGCGCGGCTGGAGGGCGGCGTGGACGCCGCGCAGCAGCAGGGACATGCCGTCCCGGCGCAGGTCGGCGTTCTTGCGGACGGCGGTGCTGGTGGCCTCGTCGATGACCTCGCCGAGCCGCTCCACCAGGGTGGTCTGGTCGGGCTCCTCGAAGCGGATGCGCAGGAACTCCTGGCCCGACCACTCCCCCAGCCCCTCGGGCAGCCGGGAGAGCCGCTGGGCGGAGCGGAGGGTGGCCAGGGAGGACTCGACCAGGCCGCGCAGCCGGTCCACGATCGAGTCGCGGTTGCGTTCCAGCTGGTCGAGTTCGTCGGTGAGGACCCGGAGCCTCGGCGCGAACGCCTCGGCCCACTTGGCGGCGTGTTCCGGCAGCGCGGCGGCGGGGAGTTCGCGGATCTGGGCGCGGGCGGGGGTGCGGACCTGCTCGTAGCGGCTGGAGTTGGCGTGCCGGACCAGGATGTCGCTGGTCTCGCGGAGGGCCGACTCGGCGCCGGAGAGGTCGGCGGCGCAGCCGCGCAGGGAGCGGCGGGCCTCGGCGGCGGCGCGTCGGGCCTCGTCCAGGCTGCCCGTGTACTGGTCCGGGGCCTGGACGCCGCTCTCGTCGTCGGTGTCGCGGGTGTCCTGCGGATCGCGGAGCAGGTCGCGCAGGAGGGAGGCGGTCTCCTCGAAGCCCGCGGTGGCCTCCTCGGCGGCGCGGTGGGCGTGGAGGAGTTCGCCGTGCGCCTCGCGGGCGGCGGCCAGTTCGTCGGTGCGCCCGGCGAGTTCGGCGGTGGCGGCGCGCAGCAGCCGCTGGGCCGCCTCGACATCGGCGGGCACCTGCTCGGGCGGCAGCTCGGTGTGGGCCTCGCCCTCCTCGGGGGCGTGCCGCTCCGCCTCGCCGCGCAGCCGGCCGAGCTGTTCGCTGGCGGCGGCCGAGCGGGTCTCCAGCATCTGGACGAGCGCCTCGGCGCGGGCGGCGGCGGCCTGGCGGGAGGGCCCGTCGGCGCCGTCGGGGTCCTCCAGGAGCTGGGCGGCGCGGTTGCGGACCTTGTTGCTGAGCCGGTCGAGTTCGGCGCGGGCCGCCGACTCGTCGCTCTCGGCGCGGGCCTGCTCGGCCCGGAGGTCGGCGCCGACGCCGACCTTCTCGTACAGCTGGGAGGCGGAGCGGTACGCCTCGCGCAGGGCGGGCAGCGAGACGCGCGGGGTGTCGGTGGAGGCGGGGAGTTCGGCGTCGTCGGGGACACCGGCGATCTCGGCGCGTTCGGCGCGCAGGGCGCGGGCGGTGCGGCGGGCGTCGTCGGCGGCGCGCTGGGCGGCGCGGCGGTCCTCGTCGGCGGAGCGGGCCCGGTCCAGGCAGGTCTGGGCGCGCTCCTCGCTGGTGGCGGCGGTCTCGGCCAGTTCGCGCAGGGCGGCCTGCCAGCGGGGGCGCTCGCGCAGCCGGTGGGCGAGGCCGGCGAGGGCGTCGGCGGCGCGCCGGGCCCGCTGGGCGCGTTCCTGGCTGTCGTCGCGGACCCGGGCCGCCTCGCCGGCGGCCTCGTCGGCCTCGGCGCGGGCGGTGCGGGCCTGCTGGAGGGTGTGGGCGGCGGTGTCGGCGTGCTCCTGGGCCTGGTCCGCGGTGGCGCCCAGCTCGGTGAGGTGGCCCGCCGGGCAGCCGGTACGCCAGGAGGTGAGCCGGGCGGCGAGTTCGCGGTCCTTGGCGAGGCGGGCGGCGAGCGCCCGGATCTCCTCGTCGCGGGCGGCGGCGCGGGCGCGCAGGGCCTGGCGCTCCTCGTCGGCGGCGTACTCGTCGTGCATGGCCGGGTTGGGCGGGACGAGGAAGACGCCCTGGTCGGCGGCGTCGGAACCGCCCGTACGCGGTGCCGGGGCGAGCAGGGCGGCGGAGGTGCCGACGGCGACGGCGGAGCGGGGCAGCAGGGCGGCGTCGGCGAGGACGGCGCGGGCCCGGCTGTGGGTGTCGGGGTCGGTGATGACGACGCCGTCGACCAGTTCGGGCCGGGCGGCGAGGACGGCGGCGTGCTCGGCCGGGTCGACGGCCTGGGCGAGGTAGCGCCAGCCGGGGAGGGCGGGGATGCCCTGTTCGCCGAGGTACTCGACGGTGGCGAGGACGTCGGGGCCGGGCGGCAGCAGCCCGCCGTCGCCGAGGGCGCCGAGGATGCGGGTGTCGTCGGCGGCGGCGGTCCGCAGGTCGAAGAGCTGGCGTTCCGCGGCGGTGACGCCCTCGTCCAGGAGGGCGGCGAGGCGGTCGGCGGAGCGGTCGAGTTCGGCGGCGGTGAGCGGACCCTCCTCGCTGTCGGGCGCGGGCAGGCCGAGGAGTTCGGCGAGCCGGGGTTCGGCGGCGAGGGCGGCGGCGGTGCGCTGTTCGGCCTCGTGGGCGCGGGCGGCGGCGTCGGCGGCGTCGTGGGCGCGGGCGGCGGCGAGGTCGGCGCGGGCCTCGTCGGCGGCGCACTCCTTGGCGTGGTCGGCGGCGCGGTGGGCGCGTTCGCGGGCGCTCTCCCAGGCGCCGGCCGCCTCCTGCTCGGCATCGGTGGCGGCGAGGGCGGCCCGGGCGGGGTCGCTGTCGGCGGCGCCGGCCTCCAGCCAGCCGGCCCGTACGGCTTCCTCGGTCTCCTGCTCGACCTCGGCGAGGCGCTGGCGCAGGTGGCCGGTCTCGCTGCGGGCGCGCTGGGCCTCGGTGGCGGCGGCGGTGGCGTCGCGGTGGGCGGCCTCGCCCTCGTCCTGGAGGTGGGCGGCGCGCTCCTCCAGTTCGGTGGCGACCCGTTCGCCGTCCCGGGCGGCGGCGTCGAGGGCGCGGACCAGGGCGGTGGCGGCCTTCGAGCGGGCGGCGAGGGCGGGGGCGGCGTCGCGTTCGGCCTCGCGGATGGCGTCGGCGACGCGGGTGGAGCGGTCGGCGGCGGCGCGGTGGCGCAGGACGGCCTCGGCGGCCTGCCAGGCGGCGTGCAGGGTGCGGGCGTCGGCGAGTTCGCGACGCTGGGCGGCGGCGGCCTTCTCGGCGACGGTGAGGGCGAGCGAGGCGTGCCGGTAGGCGAGTTCGGCGGCGATCAGGGCAGCCCGGGAGCGGGTGTCCTCGGCCCCAGTGACGCGGTGGGCGGCGGTGGTGACCTGCTGGGCGAGGTCGCCGGTGCGGGCGCGTTCGTGGCGGGCGCGCAGGGAGAGGCTGCGGGCGAGGGTGCGGGTGCGGCGTTCGGCGGCGGCGTGGATGTCGCGGCTGCGGTCGCGTTCGGCGGTGGTCTCGACGATGCGGCCGAGCAGGTCGACGGAGCCGGCGGTGAAGTCGCGTTCGGCGATGAGTTCGGCGCGGCGGCCGAGTTTGTGGCCGAAGCCGTGGACGAGGTCGGCGAGGCCGTCGGTGTCGCGGGTGTCGGTGACGGCGCGCAGCAGCAGGTCGGTGAAGTCGGAGTCCTTCTTGACCGCGAAGAGGCCGGCGGCCTCGCCCTCGTCGGCGTTCATCTCCCGCTGGTAGCGGAAGAGTTCGGGGTCGAGGCCGAGTTCGCCGAGGTGCTCGGTCCAGCGTTCGTGGGTCTCCTCCCAGTGCACGTCGAGGTGGAGGTAGAACTTCCCGGCGTCGGTGAGGGCGTCGCGGAACCCCTTCATGGTGCGGCGCCGGCCGCGCGCCCCGGAGGCGCCCTCGACGGGGGCGGGGACGGTGGTGGACTCGGCGACGGGCAGCGAGTCGAGGCTGAGGCCGGGGCCGGGGCGGAAGGAGTACCAGGCTTCGGCGAACTTCCGCGGGTCGTTGGAGACCTGGCGGCCGCGCCACTCGCTGACCTTGCCGACGACGACGGTCTCTCCGGTGAGGGTGTGCTGCCACTCCAGGGCGACATGGCCGCAGTCGTCGGCGAGGAGGAACTTGCGGAGCACGCCGGAGCTGGCGCCTCCGAGCGTGTTGCGGTGGCCGGGGAGCATCACCGAGAAGATCAGCTTGAGCAGGACGGACTTGCCGCCGCCGTTCTCCAGGAAGAGGACGCCGGCGGGGGCGGGCCTGCGCGGCGGGCCGACCGGCTCCTCCTCGAAGAACTCCGCCTGGGCGGGGGCCGGTCTGGGCACGGCCTTGCCGACCCCGCGCAGGTCCAGGACGGTGTCGGCGTACCGGGCGCCTGCGGGTCCGATGGAGTAGAGGCGGACCCGGGACAACTCGTACATGGCGGCGGACTCTCGTTGCGATCGGTACGGTCCGGCGGCGGCCGGAGGGCGGGGCTTGCGGTGGGGCGGCGGGCGGCCGGTCAGGAGAAGGGCAGTCCGGCGTCGGCGACCAGGTCGAGGTCGTCGCCCTCGTCGGGCGGGAGCAGGGTGGCGGTGCCGTCGCTGACGGGGACGATGCCGAGGCCGAGGAGTTCGCTCATGGCCGCGCCGCCCGCGAGGTCGCGGACCTGGAGCTGGTAGCGGGCGGTGGTGCGGTACGTCCCGCCGGACTCGTCGCCGGTGCGCTGGAGGAAGCCGGACTCGGTGAGGAAGGCGGCGGCCTTGCCGACGATGCCGGTGGTGGAACCGGCGAGCCTGCGGGCGTCCTTGGTGGCGCCGGTGGAGCTGCGCCGGGCCCAGACGCGCCAGGCGGCCTCCAGGCCGGGGGCGTCCGAGACGGGGTCGGTGTTGTCGCCCTGCTCCTCGGCGCGCTCCTCCAGCTTGCGGCAGGCCTGGCGGACGAAGGCGTCCACGCCGTTGACGGTGACGCGGCCGATGTAGCCGTCGTCGGCGAGGTCCTCGGGGCGGGGGAACGCCATGGCGGCCAGGGCGAGATGGGCCAGGCCGTGCAGGAAGCGGTCGGCGGAGTCGGTGGCGGCGCGCCGGGCGTAGTCGCCCATGCGGACGGCGAAGACGGAGTCCTCGTCGGCGGTGACGGCCATGCCGGCGCGGTCGGAGACCTCCAGCACGATCAGCCCGAGGCCGGTGGCGACGGCGTCGGCGAGCCGGGCGAAGGGCGGGTCCTCGCGGTACCGCCGCAGCAGTTCGCCGTACTCGGCGTCCCGGGCGGGCTGGAGCCGGGGCTGGAGGCCGAAGGAGACCAGCCGGGCGGCGTCGGCGGCGTCGGCCGGGGTGACGGCGGGAGTGTGCGGCGCCGGGGTGGCGGCGCCCTCCCGTACGGGCTCGGTGGTCTGCTCGGTCACGGGTGGTGCTCCTGGTGGTGGGACGTGCCCGGGCGGGCGTGCGGGGCCGGGGAGGGGAGAGCCTGGGTGCGGCGGCCGCCCGTCACGCGGACTCCGTGCGGTCGGCCGCCATGCCGGCGGCGTCGAGCAGGGCGCTGCCGACGATGAGATCGGCGCCGCCGAAGTGCGGGTCGTCGAGTGCGGTGCCGTCGTCCACGGCGAACAGCAGCCGGCGCTCGCCCTGCCGGTAGGCGGTGCCGACCGGCGGGGAGGCGGCGTGCACGGCGATGAGGGCCACCAGGTACGCCAGGCCGTACGGGTCCTCGTCGCGGCGGCGGGCCTCGGCGAGCAGGCCGGAGAGGCGGCGGGGCGCGTCCCACTCCAGGTCGAGGAGGTCGCGGGCGGCGGCGAGCTGCTCCTCGCTGAAGCGGCTGTCGTCCGGGGTGGCGATCAGGTCGGGCTCGGGCATCTCGGCGCCCAGGTGGGCGCGTTCGACGGGCGGGGTGAGCAGCAGGTCGACCAGGTCGCCGACGCGGACACAGGCCGGGGTGCGCAGTCCGGTGCCGTGGGCGAACCAGGCGTCGGTGGCGCGCAGCGCCTGCTCGACAGGGAGCGGCAGAAGGGGGGCGAGGAGCTGGCCGTAGAGGTCGACGCCGGTGCGGGCGGTGGGGGCGGCGAACGCCTGGCGGTCCTGTTCGGCGCGGAAGAGCGGGCCCGCCTCCAGGAGCCTGGCCTGGAGCTGGGTGTGGCGGCGGATGCAGTCCTTGACGATGTCGACCAGTTCGGCGGCGCGCCGTTTCTGCTCGGGGTCCTCGGACTCGTCGCGCGCCTTGCGGATGTTGGTGAGGATGGCGTTCTCGTGGCGGTACCGGTCGGCCACGTGGTCGAGCGCCTCGGCGATCATGTCGGGGACGGCGCCGAGCCAGTCGACGGCCCGGACGTTGCGCCGGGTGGCGTCGAGGGCGCGGCGCAGTGTCTCCGAGTACTGGACGGTGCGGTACCTGGCCTGTTCGGCGGCGAGCTGGGCGTCGGCGAGACGGCCCCGGTTGATCAGCACCTCCAGCTTGACCTCGGCGGCGATCTGGGCGCTGGTGACGTCCGTGTCGAGGGCGCCGACCAGGACGTTGACCGCCTCGTCGGTGGTGCGGAGGTAGACGCTGCCGCCGCGTCCGGGGACCTCCTCGACCAGTTTGAAGTCGTAGTCCCGGCGGACGTAGCTCCCGTCGGGCCCGAAGGTGCCGTAGACGGCGCGGAAACCGCGGTCGACGCTGCCGACGTTGATGAGGTTCTCCAGGACCCAGCGGGCGACGCGCTCGTGCTCGGCGGCGGGGCGGCCGGGGGCCTGGGCGGCGATGCGGGGCAGCAGCCTGGCCACTATCTGCTCGTGGTCCGCGCCGGTGTCGAAGTCCATGTGGAGCGTGACCAGGTCGATGGCGGCCAGCGCCACCTCGGCCATCGCGTACCCCGCGTACTCCCCCGCCAGGTTGGCCTTACGCGTGTCCAGGTCGTGCAGCGGCGCGGTGCAGGCCAGCGCCCGCAGCCGCCGCGCCAGGCCCTCGTCGGCGGCCGGGCCCGGCGCGGGGCGCGGCCCCGCGCTGAGCTGGGACGGAGCGGGTTCCGTGGAGGCGGGCGAAGTCACGGGGGACAGCCTAGATCCTTGCTCCGACATCGGGCGAAACGCACCGATGAGGGGGCCGGGCCGGGGCGTTCCGTCGGCCGTCCTCGCTCTCGCGTCCGGACCACGGTCCCCGGAGGCGGGCGCCCTCTTCCGCCGTGCGACCGCCGGGGGTCCCCCTCCCCCGGCGGTTCGTCAGATCGCCGCGGTGTCCGGGCCGATGCGGCTGCGGACCGCCGTCTGTACCTCGGCCTCCTCGGCCGGGTCGGCGGCGAGGCGGCGGAGGCGGCCGACGACGCGCTGGTCGCCGGTGGCGGCGTGGCGGGCGCCGACCTCGCGGGTGGTCTCCTCGCAGTCCCAGAGGCATTCGACGGCGAAGCCACGGGCGAAGGTGGCGTCGGTGGCGGCGAGTGCCTGGGCGGTGCGGCCGCGCAGGTGGGAGGAGGCGGTCTCGCGGTAGAGGTGGCGCAAAACCGGGGCGGCCTGCGCGATGCCGAGGCGTCCCGCGCCGTCCACCAGGCTCCACAGGGCGGGCCCGTCGGGGCCGGTGCCGCGCACCGCCTCGCGGAGGGCGGCCAGGACCAGGGGGCCGTCGTCGGCCGAGCCCCGGCAGGCGAGGAGTTGTCCGGCGGCGGCGCCGAGGGCGTCGGGGCGGCGTGCCCAGCCACGGGCGCGGACCAGGACGGGGGTGCCGTCCATCCGGCCCAGCGACTCGAGCGCCGCCTCCCGGACCACGGGCGCCCCGTCGGCGACGGCGGCCTCGATGAGGTCGAGCGCCGCCGGGTCGCCGCTGCGGGCGAGGTGGCTGAGGGCGGCGGCGCGGGCGCCGTCCAGCCCGCCGCGGGCGGCGGCGAGCAGCGCCGGGCGGTCGGTGGCGGTGGCGACGGTGGCCAGGCACCGGGCGGCCGGCACATGGCGGTCGTTGCCCCGGTCGTGGCCCTCCTGGGCCCAGGTCAGGACCCCGTCGACGCTCCACTGGGGGCGGTCGGGGGTGGCGAGCTGGCGTTGCCACAGGCCGAAGGAGGTCCGCTCCAGGGCGGCCCGGACGCGGGGGCCGATCGCCGGGTCGGGGTCCTCGGCCCACAGGTGCCAGGGCCTCGGCTCGTAGCTGTCGGCGGCCGCCGCGGCCAGTTCCGTCTCCCCCTCGGGGGTGGCGGGGAACCGGGCGAGGACGGGCGCGGCCAGTGCGCCGAGGGCGGCGTCGTCGTCGCGTACGGCCAGTTCGTCCAGGGCCCAGCGCCAGTTGGCGCCGTGCGCGGCGTACCGGCGCAGCAGGGCCAGGGCGTCGTCGCGCCCGTAGGAGGCGAGGTGGCCGAGGACGCTGACGGCCAGGCCGGTGCGCTCCTCGCCGGTGGCGGTGTGGTCCTCGGGCGCGAAGAGGTGCGCCTCGACGGCGTCCAGGGAGCCGTCCAGGTCGAGGTAGAGCCGGGCGTAGTAGAGGGAGCGGTTCTCCACCTGCCAGTCGTGGCGGGGGTCGCGCAGGACGCACTGGTCGAGGGCGGCGAGCGCCTCGGAACGGGGGGCGGTCAGGGCGTGCAGCGTGCCGTCTCCCCTGCCCCGCTGGAGCAGGCCGAGGAGAGTACCGCTGGGCGCTATGACCGGATCGACGGAATCACACATGGATGAGCCTCACATCAAGCTGTCGACGCAACCGGGGACGGTGCACTACCTGGCCGCGCCGCAACAGGTCTTGACGTTCTTCACGCTCGTCCGCCGGCGGGTGCTGATGTCCATCGTTGTCTGCCTCTCGTCCGTGGCCCCAAGGGTGTCCCCGCACCACGGGGCACGGGGAGGGCCGGTTCACGGTGCGCGCGATGATGCGGCTCCTGCCCAGCTCGCGCGCTCGTGAATCACGACGTCATGATGGCTCAGCGGCTCGCGGCGCCGCGACCAGATTTAACGGGCGTCCCCGGTCGGCAGGGTTCAGGCCGTGCCAGGACCGTCCTGGGCGGCGGTGAACCGGGCGAGCAGCTCGTCCTTGCCGAACATGCGGGCCGTGTCCAGGGCGGAGGGGGCTCCGGCGGCCGGATCGGCGCCGCCGTCGAGGAGGGCGGTGACCACCTCGTCCTCGCCCTTGAAGACGGCTCCGGCGAGCGGGGTCTGGCCCCGGTCGTTGGCGCGGTCGGGGTCGGCGCCGCGCTCCAGCAGGAGGCGGACGGCGTCCGCGTGGCCGTGGTAGGCGGCGAGCATGACGAGGGTGTGGCCCTGGTCGTTGGTGAGGTTGACCGGCACTCCGGCGTCGACGTAGGCGGCCAGCTGGGCGGCCTGCCCCTGGCGTGCCAGGTCGAAGATCTTGGTGGCCAGCTCGACGACCTCGGGGTCGGGTGCCTCACTCATCGGCGGTACGCCCTTCGCGTTCTCGTGGGGGTGGCTGCGCGGCCGGGCGGGCGCCCGGCCGGCGGGACGGCAGTGGGGCCGTCCGGGTGAATCGCCAGGGTACTGCCCCCGCCGGGCCGCCTGGGCGCACCCCGGCCGAGGCTGCCGCCGACCGGCGCCGGGGGCCTCCTGACACGTACCAGTCGAGTGAAAACACCCCTAGTTACCCCGTTTGCACCTTTTGTCGTACAGATACATGCTGTGAGCCTGGAACAACTGATGGTGATTGCCCCCACCCACCAGGGAGAACTCTCATGATCCTGTCCATGTCCGGCGTCGTCCTCCTCGGCATCATCGTCTTCCTGTTCTTCCGGAAGGACGGCCTCAAGGCGTCGCACGCCGTGGTCTGCGCGCTCTTCGGCTTCTACCTGGCGGGCACCGCCATCGCCCCCAGCATCACGGCGGGCGGCGCGAGCCTCGCCGGGCTGCTCGGCGGGATCAAGTTCTGACCGTCCGCACCCGCACCCCGAGGAGCAAGACGTGGCCCGGCGCCCACTCCCCAGCATTCTGCGCGGCGGCACCGCCCCGATCGTCCGGAGCCGTGAGCTGGCCCGGTCGGCGGCGGACAACGCCACGGACGTCCTCCATCCGCTGATCACGATCGGCCGCGGCCTGCGCCGCCTGGCAGCCGCCGGACGGCGCAAGTGGGCCGCCACCCCCAAGGACCGGCGCGGCCCCCTGCTCTTTCTGATCGCCGCGGTCCTGCTGGTCCTCTCGCTGCTCCGGTACGGCCTGCCGCTGGCCGGGGCCGCCCTGCTCGCGGTGGCCGCCTGGACGGGCCGCGACCGCAAACCCGCCGCGCCGGCGGGCGACGACGACGCCCGGAGCCAGCGGCTCACCTCGCTCTACGAGTCGCTCGTCCCCTACTTCTCCGTCCCGGACGACCCGGCGCCCCTCTACACCTACGGCGGCGACCGGGAGAAGGCGTTCGCCGCGCACAGCTTCGACGAGAGCGGCCACCCCGACCGTCTGGTGCTGCGCTACCCCGGCTACTTCACCGACGCCGAACCCGAGTCCCGGCTCCGCGTCGAGCAGGTCCTGGCCGCCAAGCTCGGACGCGGCCGCGAGTACCGCTTCGACTGGAACGAGCAGGGCAACGAGCTGACCGTCACCGCCGTCGCCCCGCTCCCCTGCGACCTGACCGCGCAGCCCTTCGCCACCCCCCCCGGCGAGCACCTGCTCGGCTTCACCGACGCCGCCGACACCGCCCGCACCCTGCCGGTCACCGGCCCCGACGGCGACCCCCGGGACGAGCCCCCCGTGCTGTGGCGCACCGGCGCCCGCGCCACCGAGCCGCACCTGCTCGCCGTCGGTCACCCCGGCAGCGGCACCACCTCGCTGCTGCGTTCCCTCGCCCTCCAGGCGCTGCGCCACGGCGACGTGCTGGTGGTCGACGGCGGCGGGGCCGGCGAGTACGCGTGCCTGACCGGCCGGGAGGGCGTCCTCGCCGTCGAGTGCGACCTCGACGGCGCGCTCACCGGCCTGGAGTGGGCCTGCCACGAGACCGAGCGCCGCCTCATCGCCGCGGGACGGGCCCGGCAGGAGGGCCACCCGCCGCCCCCGGACACCCGGCGCCCGCTGTGGATCCTGCTCGACCGCCCGGCCGCCCTCGCCCACCTGGCCGAGGCCCAGGGCAGGACCGACCCGCAGAGCCTGCTCCAGGTCCCGCTGCGGCACGGGCGGGCCGCCCAGGTCACCGTGGTGGTGGCCGAGCAGTTCGACTCCACCGAGGCCCTCACCGAGCCGGTACGCCGCCACACCCGGGCCCGTGTCGTGCTGGGCCGCGCCTCCGCCGCGCAGGTGGCCCTGGTGCTCGGCGCCCCGCCGAACACCTCGACCCCCGTCGCCGCCCCGCCCGGCCGGGGCTGGGTGCGGCTCGGCGACGGCCCCGTCCAGCGCCTCCAGGTGCCGGCCGCGCCCGACCCGTACGACGAGGGGACGGCCGAGGCCGACCGGCGCGCCGTGCTGGAGCTGCTGCCGCCGCGCCCCCAGCCGCTCCCGGTGCCACCGGCCCCCACCGAGCCCCCCGCGGTCCCGGCGGGCGCCGACCTCTGACCCGTACGCCCCGCGCCCCGCGAGCCCGGCCGGCCGCGGGGCGCGCCCGTGCCTCAGGCGACGACGCTGCGCGGGGACTCCGCGCCGCCGCGCACCCCGTCCCGGACCAGCCGGGCGGCGGCGGCGAGCCGGACCGCCGCCTCGTCGGCCACCGCTCCCCCGACGGTGAACGGCAGCCGTACGTACCCCTCGAAGGCCCCGTCGACGCCGAAGCGGGGGCCGGAGGGGACGCGGATGCCGACCTGTTCGCCGAGGGCGGCGATCCGGGAGCCGGAGAGGCCGCCGGTGCGCACCCAGAGGGTGAGCCCGCCGCGCGGCACCTCGAAGCTCCAGTCGGGCAGTTCCCGGCGGACGGCGGCGACCAGGGTGTCGCGGTTCTCGCGCGCCTGGTCGCGGCGGAGCCGGACCGCCTCCTCCCAGCCGCCCCCGGAGAGCAGCCAGTGCACGGCGAGCTGTTCCAGGACGGGGGTGCCGAGGTCGGCGTAGGCGCGGGCGGAGACCAGGCGGCGGATGACGTCCGGGGCGGCCCGGACCCAGCCGATCCGCATCCCGGCCCAGAACGCCTTGCTGGCCGAGCCGACGGTGATCACGGTCGAGCCCGCCGGGTCGAAGGCGCAGACCCGGCGCGGCAGGGCCGAGGTGCCGTCGGGGGCGGGGGCCAGCTCCGGGTCGAGGGCCAGTTCGGTCATGGTCTCGTCGACGACCAGCACGGTCCCCGCCGAGCGGGCCGCCTCCACCAGGGCGCGGCGCTGCTCCTCGTCGGCGAGGGCGCCGGTCGGGTTGTGGAAGTCGGCGACGACGTAGGCGAGCCGGGGCGCGGCGTCCCGCAGCACCTGGCGCCAGCGGTCCAGGTCCCAGCCGCGCAGCTGGTCGGCCATGGCGACCGGGACCAGCCGGGCGCCCGCCTCCCGCATGAGCTGGAGGATGTTGGCGTAGCTCGGTGACTCGACGGCGATGCGCTCGCCCTGCGGGGCGAAGAGGTGGCAGATGGCGTCGATGGCGCCCATCGCCCCGGTGGTGACCATGATCTGCTCGGGCATGGTCGGGATGCCCAGCCGCGTGTACCGCTCGGCGAGCGTGGCCCGCAGGTCGGGCAGGCCCGCCGGGTAGTCCCCGTGGGTCATGGCGTACGGCGGCAGGGACTCCAGGGCGCCGGTGACGGCGCGGGTCAGCCACGGTTCGGGGGCCGGCAGCGAGGCGCAGCCGAGGTCGATCAGGGCGCCGAGCGCCTCGGGGGGCAGCGGTTCGAGGCCCCGGGCGGGCAGCGGGTTGCCGGCCGGGACGGCGGTCCAGCTGCCGGCGCCGCGCCGGGAGGCGAGGAACCCTTCGTTCCGGAGCGCCTCGTAGGCGGCGGCGACGGTGGTGCGGCTGACGGCGAGGGCGAGGGCCAGCTCGCGTTCGGCGGGGAGGCGGGCGGCGACCGGGAGGCGGCCCTCCAGGATGAGCAGGCGGACGCCGTCGGCGAGGGCGCGGTAGGCGGGCGGGCGGCGTCCGCCGGGACCGGTCCGGGTCTGCCAGGACTGCGAGGCGAGCAGGCGGGCCAGTTGAGCCGCGCCGGTCACCGAGGTCCACTCGGTCATGAAGTCAGTCCACCTTCCCCGAATTGGCCCTGTGCGGCCACCATTCGCCCGCCACAGAGTGACACGCACCAGTCCACTTTCACCACCTTGGAGGTTGTGGTGTTCCTCGCGCCGCGCCCGCACACCCGCAGGCTCCCCCGCCGCCTCTTCCAGCTGTTCACCGGCCTCACGCTGTACGGGGTGAGCGTCGCGCTGCTGGTGCGGGGCGGGCTGGGGCTGGAGCCGTGGGGGGTGTTCCAGCAGGGCCTCTCGGAGCTGACCGGGCTGACGATGGGCACGGTCTCGGTCGTGGTGGGCGCGGCGGTGCTGCTGCTGTGGATACCGCTGCGGCAGCGACCGGGCTTCGGCACGGTCTGCAACGTCTTCGTCGTCGGCCTCGCCCTGGACGTGACCCTCGCCGTCCTCCCCGCCGTCGAGCCCCTGGCCGCCCGCGTGGCGCTGATGATCTCGGGCGTCGTCCTGAACGGCGCCGCGACCGGCCTGTACATAGCCGCCCGGTTCGGCCCCGGCCCGCGCGACGGCCTGATGACCGGCCTCCACCAGGCCACCGGCCGTTCGGTGCGGCTGGTCCGCACCGGCATCGAGGTGCTGGTGGTCGCGAGCGGTTTCCTCCTCGGCGGCACCGTCGGCATCGGCACGGTGGTGTACGCCCTGTCCATAGGCCCGCTCGCCCAGTGGTTCCTGCGGCTCTTCGCGGTCCCGGCCGCATCCGCCCCGGCCCCGGCGCCCGCACCCGGCGGCGCCATACTGCGTCCGTGACCGCTTCCGCCCCTGTGGCCCGCCATCCGTACCTGGACCATCCCGGCCCGCTGCCCTTCGCCCACCGCGGCGGGGCCGCGGGCGGCCGCGAGAACACGGCCGCCGCCTTCGCGGAGGCCGTCGCGGCGGGCTACCGGTACCTGGAGACCGACGTCCACCTCACCGCCGACGGCGTGCTCGCCGCCTTCCACGACCCGACCCTGGACCGGGTGACCGACCGGGCGGGCCGCATCGCCGACCTGCCGTGGAGCGAGGTGGCCCGCGCCAGGGTGGCGGGCAGCGAACCGGTGCCGCGCTTCGAGGAACTGCTGGAACGCTTCCCCGAGGCCCGCTGGAACGTCGACGTGAAGGCGGAGCCCGCGCTGGTCCCGCTGCTGGAGCTGATCAGGCGCACCGGTGCCTGGGACCGGGTCTGCGTCGGCTCCTTCTCGGAGAGCCGGGTGGCCCGCGCCCAGCGCCTGGGCGGCCCGCGCCTGGCCACCTCGTACGGCATCGGGGGCGTCCTCGGCCTGCGGCTACGGTCCTGGGGGCTGCCGGCGCCGGTGCGCGGCTCGGCGGTCTGCGTGCAGGTCCCCGAGGCGCAGTACGGCGTCCCGGTGGTGGACCGCCGCTTCCTGCGGGCGGCGCACGCACGCGGCCTCCAGGTGCACGTCTGGACCGTCAACGACCCCCGGCGGATGGCGGCGCTCCTGGACCTCGGCGTCGATGGCATCATGACCGATCACATCGGCACACTGCGCGACGTGCTGCGCGACCGGGGGCAGTGGGCCTGAGCCGCACGCGGCGGCCAGGAGCGAGGGGGAAGACGATGAGCAGCGGGACGGTACCTGCCGAGGAGTCCGGCCGGGCGGCGGCCAGACGCCGCGAGCAGCGCGGCTGGTACGTCTACGACTGGGCCTGCTCGGTCTACTCGACCAGCGTCCTGACCGTCTTCCTCGGCCCCTACCTCACCTCGGTGGCCAAGACGGCCGCCGACTCCGAGGGATACGTCCACCCGCTCGGCATCCCGGTCGCCGCGGGCTCCTTCTTCGCCTACACCGTCTCCCTCTCGGTGATCCTGGCGATCGTGGTGATGCCGCTCGCGGGCGCCGCCGCGGACCGCACCGGGCGCAAGAAGCCGCTGCTGGCCCTCTCCGCCTACCTGGGCGCCGCCGCGACGGCCGGCATGTTCTTCCTCGACGGCGACCGCTACCTCCTGGGCGGCCTGCTACTGGTGGTCGCCAACGCCTCGCTCGCCGTCTCGATGGTCCTCTACAACTCCTACCTGCCGCAGATCGCCGAGCCGGAGGAGCGCGACGCCGTCTCCTCCAAGGGCTGGGCCTTCGGCTACGCCTCGGGCGCCCTGGTGCTGCTGGCCAACCTGGTGCTGTACACCGCGCACGACTCCTTCGGGCTGGACGAGACGACGGCGGTCCGGATCTGCCTCGCCTCGGCGGGCGTCTGGTGGGGCGCGTTCACGCTGGTCCCGCTGCGCAGGCTGCGCGACCGCCGGCTGCCCGCCGAGGCGGTAGGGGCCCGGCGCGGCGGCTGGGGCCAGCTGGTGGCGACCGTCAAGGACATGCGGCGCCATCCGCTGACCCTGGGGTTCCTGCTGGCGTACCTGATGTACAACGACGGCGTGCAGACGGTGATCAGCCAGGCGTCGGTCTTCGGCTCCGAGGAGCTGGGGCTGGACCAGTCGACACTGATCGTGGCGGTGCTGCTGGTGCAGGTCCTCGCGGTGGCGGGGGCGCTCGGCATGGGGCGGCTGGCCCGGAGCCACGGCGCGCGGAACACGATCCTGGGCTCGCTGGTGGTGTGGACGCTGATCCTGGCCGCCGGGTACTTCCTGCCGGCCGGCTCGCCCGTCTGGTTCTTCGTGCTGGCGGCCTTCATCGGCACCGTGCTGGGCGGCACCCAGGCGCTCTCCCGCTCGCTCTTCTCCCACCTGGTGCCCGCGGGCAAGGAGGCGGAGTACTTCGCGGCCTTCGAGATGAGCGACCGGGGCATGAGCTGGCTGGGCCCGCTGCTCTTCGGCCTCACCTACCAGTTCACGGGGAGCTACCGGGACGCGATCCTCTCCCTGATCCTCTTCTTCGTGATCGGTTTCGTGCTGCTGGCCCGGGTACCCGTACGCAGAGCCGTCCTGGACGCGGGCAATCCCGTGCCGGGGCGGATTTAGCGCGGACGGCAAAACGGCGGTAGTGTACGCGTTTGGCTCGCCAGGCGTACCGTTACTGCGCGTGAAATACGTGCGGTGTGGGCGCGCATCCCCTGTCAGATGTGACAAACCGGGCGATGGTGGGTACAACAAGGGGCGGCTACGACGGCGACGCATGACCCTGAACGGGAATCTTTACCGCCGACCGGACGTTGACCGGATGACGACGACAGCGACACCTGTCCTGTGGGCGACAAGCCCGGGAGGCACGATTCATGAGTGAGCGAGCTCTTCGCGGCACGCGCCTCGTGGTGACGAGCTACGAGACCGACCGCGGCATCGACCTGGCCCCGCGCCAGGCCGTGGAGTACGCATGCCAGAACGGACATCGATTCGAGATGCCGTTCTCGGTTGAGGCCGAGATTCCGCCGGAGTGGGAGTGCAAGGTCTGCGGCGCCCAGGCACTTCTGGTGGACGGCGACGGACCTGAGGAGAAGAAGGGCAAGCCCGCGCGTACGCACTGGGACATGCTGATGGAGCGGCGCACGCGGGAGGAGCTGGAGGAGGTGCTGGCCGAGCGGCTGGCGGTCCTTCGTTCCGGCGCCATGAACATCGCGGTGCACCCGCGGGACAGCCGGAAGTCCGCCTGAGGCGCTTCCGGTGCGCCTGACGCACCGTTCTCGGCCCGTGGGCCGTGCCACCTTTCACCGGGCGGCACGACCCACGGGCTTTTTCGTGCTCGGGGCCTGTGGCTCAGGGGGTGAGCGGCGGCCGGGGGTCGTCGTCGCGCCCCTCGGGCCGGGGCGGCTCGTCGTCGCGGACGACCTCGCCCTGGACGACCTTGCCGTCGGGGGCTCGCATCCGGGCCTGCTGGAAGGCGCCGCCGAAGGTGCCGGGTCCGGCCGCGGCCATCCGCCGTTCCAGTGAACGTTCGGCGCGGCGCGCCAGCGCGGTACGGACCGGGGGCAGCAGCAGGACCAGGCCGAACACGTCGGAAATCAGTCCCGGCAGGATGAGCAGCAGCCCGGCGATGAGCAGGAAGGCGTTGCCGCCGCTGCGGTCGGTCTCGGGGGTGATGCCCTGCTGCTGCTGGGCGACGGTCTCCTGGAACTTCCGCAGGGCGCGCCGGCCGGCCCGCTTGATCAGCGCGGAGCCGGCCACGACACCGGCCAGGAGCAGCAGGAACACGATGAACCCGCTGGTCGCCTCGGCGACCCGGGTGAGCAGCCAGACCTCCAGGATCAGCCACGCCACCAGGGCGAGCGGCAGGAAGGTTCTCAGGCGGGAGCGCGGAGCGTTGCGGGAGGGAGGCGGTGCGCCAGTCGTCATGCCTCCAGTGTGCCTGTCCGGTGCCCGGGACGCGGAGGCGGGATGATCAAGGCCCCGCGCGGATCAGCCCGGCGTACGCCCGAGGGCCTTGCTGACGCGGCCGCCGACGCCCCAGGCGGTGACGCGCCAGAGGGCTTCCACGACGATGTCGCGGCTCATCTTGCTGTCGCCGTGTTCGCGCTCGACGAAGGTGATGGGGACCTCCACCACCGTGCAGCCGGACTGGACGGCGCGGCGGGCGAGGTCGACCTGGAAGCAGTACCCCTGCGAGGCGACCTCGGTCAGGCCGAGCTTCTCCAGGGTCTCGCGGCGGAAGGCGCGGTAACCGCCGGTGATGTCGCGCAGCGGCACGTCCAGCAGCAGCCGCGAGTAGGTGCTGCCGCCGCGGGAGAGGAGCTGGCGGCCGCGCGGCCAGTTGACGACCCGGCCGCCGGGCACCCAGCGGGAGCCGAGGACCAGGTCGGCGCCCTTGAGGGCGGTGAGCAGGCGGGGCAGCTCCTCGGGCTGGTGGGAGCCGTCGGCGTCCATCTCGACCAGGACGCCGTACTCCCGCTCCAGACCCCAGCGGAACCCGGCGAGGTAGGCGGCGCCGAGCCCTTCCTTGCCGGCCCGGTGCAGGACGTGGACCTGCTCGTCGTCGGCGGCGAGTTCGTCGGCGATCTTCCCGGTGCCGTCGGGGCTGTTGTCGTCGGCGACCAGTACGTGGGCCTCCGGGACGGCTGCGCGGACCCGGGCGACGACAGGCGCGAGATTGTCGGCCTCGTTGTACGTCGGGATGATCACCAGCGTGGTTCCGAGCGGACCGTACTCCTCGCGCGGGGCCGCTGAAGCCCTGTCACCGCCGTCGTTCACCTTTGCCCCTTACCTGTCCGTGCACAGGGCACCACCATAATGCTCATGGTCCCGGGGGCGGAGCCGATCGGACGCCGGGAGTGCCGCGGGTGCGGGCGGGGCGCTGGGCCCGGTGCCGGGATCGGCACGGAATGGGGGCCCGGTGTCCTTCGGGCCGGCCCGGGACCCGCTGGCTGCGGGTCGACCGAAAACCGTTGTCTACTGAACCTCCGGGCCCCACCCGGGTCGCACCCGCCGGCCGGCCGGAACCTTCCCTCGTCCCCGGGCGCGGGCGCTGGGCCTGGCTCCCAGTGGCGGTGCGCCTGGTGGCGTACCGCCCCTGACCCAGTGGCGTACGGCGACGGTTCGGGGGTTCCCCGGTCGGGCGTCCAGTGGTGGACCCGGCCGAACCTACCCGTCCGCCTCGCGGTTCTGTCAACACCCGTGCCACCTGGGGCGTCTTCGGGAACGTCCAGGTCAGGGGCGGGGCGCCCGCGGCGGGGCCGGGCAGGGACGGCGGCCTGGCCCGCGGTGCGCCGCGCCGCCAGATCACTCGGGTGGGCGCACGTACACGGTCTCGCCGCCGACCACCGTCTCCAGGCAGACCGGCAGTTCGGCGCCGGGGGTGAGGTCGGGCAGCCCGGGGGTGCCGGAGCGCGGGTCGGTCGACCAGCGGGCGACCCGGTCGTCCGGGGCCTGGACCAGCAGTTCCTCGGTGCGCCAGAGTGCGTAGTCGGCGGGGGCGCCGGGGACGAGGACGCCCGCGTCGTCCCGGCCGATCGCCCGCCAGCCGCCCCGGGTGTGGGCGGTGAAGGCGGCGCGGACGGAGACGCGGTGCTCCGGGGTGCGGTGGAAGGCGGCGGCGCGGACGGCCTCCCAGGGCGCGACGGGGGTGACGGGGCTGTCGGAGCCGAAGGCGAGCGGGATGCCGGCGCGGAGCATGGCGGCGAACGGGTTGAGGGTGCGGGCGCGTTCGGTGCCGAGCCGCTGGGCGTACATGCCGTCCTCGCCGCCCCACAGGGCGTCGAAGACGGGCTGCACGGAGGCGGTGATGCCGAGTTCGGCGAGGGCGGCGAGGGTCTCGTCGGTCAGCATCTCGGCGTGCTCGACGCGGTGCCGGGCGGCCCTGATCCGGGCGAGGCCGGCCTTCTCGGCGGCGGCGCGGACGCCCTCGACGACGGCGGTCAGCGCGGCGTCCCCGATGGCGTGGAACCCCGCCTGGAGTCCGGCCTCGGTGCAGGCGACGACGTGGGCGGCGACGGCGGCGGCGTCGAGGTGGGCGGTCCCGGTGTGGCCCGCGTCCTCGTAGGGGGCGTGCAGGCAGGCGGTGTGGGAGCCGAGGGCGCCGTCCACGAACAGGTCCCCGGCGGCCCCGTGGGCCCCGAGGTCGCGGATACGGTCGATGCCCTCGGGGCCGGTGACCAGTTCGCCCCAGTAGCCGGTGACGCGCGGCCCCGCCTCCTCGGCGGCGAGCCGGAGCAGGCCGGTGAAGTCGTCCTCGCTGCTGATCTCGGGGCCCGCGCACTCGTGGAGGGAGCCGACGCCCAGGGAGGCGGCCTCCCGCAGGGCGGCGCGCTGAGCCTCGGCCCGCTGAGCGGGCGTCACGGCGCCGAGGGCGGCGGCGCGTACGGCGTGGTGGGCGTCGCCCGTGAGGGGCGCGTCCGGGCGGTATCCGGCGCGCTCGGTGACCCCGGGCACCAGGTCCAGCAGGGCGGTGCTGACGACCGCCGAGTGGACGTCGATGCGGGAGAGGTACAGGGGGCGCCCGCCGGACGCCTCGTCCAGCTGGGCGCGGCCGGGC
The DNA here is from genome assembly GCF_000719955.1 of Streptomyces albidoflavus. Classification (GTDB taxonomy): domain Bacteria; phylum Actinomycetota; class Actinomycetes; order Streptomycetales; family Streptomycetaceae; genus Streptomyces; species Streptomyces albidoflavus. The sequence goes on along the minus strand of NZ_JOII01000029.1, from coordinate 40,406 downwards.
GGGAACTGGCCGGGCCAGCGGGCGGCGTCCCAGCCGTGGCCGAGCAGCACCCGGTCGTGCGGGCGGGCCTCGGCGTGGGCGCGGACCAGGTCGAGGGCCTGCTCGACGGTGCGGGTGCCGGAGAGGTCGAGGCCGGTGCGGGCCAGGCCGGTGCTGGTGACGTGGACGTGGGCGTCGGTGAAGGCGGGGGTCACCAGGGCGCCGTCCAGGTGCACGACCTCGTCCACGCCGTCGGCGAAGGCGTCGGCGGCGCCCTCCGAGCCGACCCAGGCGACCTGGCCGCGCTCGACGACCATCGCGGTGGCGAACGGGTCGGCGGGGCTGTGCACCTCGCCGCCGCGCAGCAGCACGGTGCGGGTGGCGGAGGGCTCGGTCCGGGGCGGGGCGGTGCTGTCACTCATGCGGAACAGTCTCGCCCCTCGGAACCCGGGCACGGCGCGCGGGTCCACCTCCCGCGCGCCGTGGTGCGCTGGGGGGCGCGAGACCTCCGGCATCCGAGGACACCCCTTCAGCCTGTCCGGCGTTTGTGGACGCTTCCCAACCTCGTCCGGCGCTCGAAGACACCCTTCGCAGCCCGTCCGGCGCTTGGTGACGTACTTCCCAGCCCGTCCGGCGCTTGAGGACACGGCCCGTCCGGCATGAGGACGATCAGCCCGGCCGGCGCTTGAGGCCACCACGGGCGACCGGCCGATCCCCGCAGGTCAGGGACGGAGCCCGGCAGAAAACAGCCCGGCCGGCGCTTGAGGCCGATCGGTGACCGGCACGGTCACGGTCCGGGACGCCGCGACGGAGCCCGGCAGAACAGCCCGCCAGGGGCCCGACCCCCCGAGCGGGAGCGGTCAGAGCTGGGGCGGCCGCGCCTCGTAAGGGGTGGAGAGGACGACGGTGGTGCGGGTGGAGACGCCGGCCAGGGAGCGGACCCGGGAGAGCAGGTCCTCCAGGGCGACGGGGGCGGTGACGCGGACCTTGAGGATGTAGTTCTCGTCCCCCGCGACGCTGTGGCACGCCTCGATCTCCGGGACGCCGGCGAGGCGTTCGGCGATGTCGTCGGGGGCGCTGGGGTCGAAGGGTTTGACCGAGATGAAGGCGGTCAGCGGCAGCCCCACCGCCTCGGGGTCGACCACGGCGGCGTAGCCGCGGATCACCCCGCGCTGCTCCAGCCGGCGCACCCGCTGGTGCACGGCGGAGGTGGACAGGCCGGTGGCCTTGCCCAGGTCGGTGTAGCTCATCCGCCCGTCAGCGACGAGCAACTGCACGATCTGACGGTCCAGGTCCTCCATGGCGCAAGAACCTACAGGGCGCTCACGGCGCTCCGCAGCCGAGGACCAGCAGGCGGACGGTGGCGTACGACGGGGGCTCGCGCGCAGACGGGGGCGCGAACGTTACGCCGTTCGCGGCACAATGCGCCCGGCATGTGACCAAGGCCACATCCATGCGGCCGTGTCCTCGCCCGCGAAGTGATTACCCGTCGATCTCTCAGGGAAGTGCTTGCTGTGGCCGAGGCCGCAGTCGCCTTGTCGGCCCACCCGAGGGGGAGAATCCCATGCAGAGTGCCAAGCGTTCCCATCGCGCTGCCCGCAGCAGGCAGCAGCCCGCCGTCGAGCTGGTGCCCGACCCGGTCGAGGAGTCCGAGGAGGAGCTCGACGCGTACGAGACCTTCGGGATGTTCCGCGTCGTGTGCCCGGACTGCGCGCAGCCCATCGCCCTCCTCGCCGACGAGGAGACGCTGCCGCAGCACGCCCTGTGCGCCACCCCGTGGGACCCGTTCGGGCTCACCGTCTGCTCCGGCACCGGCCGTCCGGCCGGCGAGGCGCTGCCCGCCGGGGAGGAGACGGGCCGTCACGCCCAGGACGCCGCCGTGCTGCTGACGCTGCCGCAGACGCTGGACTGGCGGACGCAGCCCTTCTCTCACGTGGGCGGCCCCGGTTCGCGGCCGATCGGCCTCCAGCGGGTGCGCGGCCAGGCCGCCTGAGCTCCGACGTCCTGCGCGTGGCGGCGTACGCGCCGCCCGCCGGACCCCGTCGCGCCCGTGGTCCGGGCGGCCCCCGAACGGCGGCTCACCCGTGACCCCCCGGCGGGGCACGGCGTTCGCCTGGCATGACCTCTTCGCCCTCCGCGAACGGACGGCGCCGGCACGGGCTGACCGTGCCGCCGCCCAGCTCGTCGGAAGAATCGGTTCCCCCTGTGGCCGACCCGCCCATCTACCGGGCGCTGTTCCAGCAGTGGGCCCGCCACGGACGGACCCTGCCGGGCCGCCGCGACCCCGAGTGGTCCCGGCTGGCGGCGGCCCCGGTCTTCCGGTTCAGCGGCTCTCCGGCCCGGCCAGGTGACGGGCGATGACCATGCGCTGAATCTGGTTGGTGCCCTCGACGATCTGGAGCACCTTCGCCTCGCGCATCAGCCGCTCGACGGGGAAGTCGGCCGTGTAGCCGTACCCGCCGAGCACCTGGACGGCGTCGGTGGTGACCTTCATGGCCGCGTCCGTGCAGAAGAGCTTGGCCATGGCGGCCTGCCGGGAGAAGGGGAGCCCGGCGTCGCGCAGCCGCGCCGCCGCGAGGTAGAGCGCCCGTCCGGCCTCGACCTGGGTGGCCATGTCGGCGAGGAGGAAGCGCAGCCCCTGGAAGTCGGCGATCGGCCGGCCGAACTGCCGCCGGCCCGAGGCGTACTCCAGCGCGGCGTCCAGCGCGGCCTGGGCCACCCCGGTCGCGCAGGCGGCGATGCCCAGGCGCCCGGAGTCCAGGGCGGCCAGCGCCACGGCGAAGCCCTGCCCCTCGTCGCCGAGGCGGCGGTCGTCGCCGACCCGGACGCCGTCCAGGTGTATCTGGGCGGTCGGTGAGCCCTTCATGCCCATCTTCCGCTCGGGGGCGGCGGCGCTGAGGCCGGGGGCGTCGCCGGGGACGAAGAAGGCGGTGATGCCGCGCGGGCCGTCCTCACCGGTGCGGGCCATCACGGTGTAGAAGTCGGCGATCCCGCCGTGGGTGATCCATGCCTTGGAGCCGTCGATCACCCAGTCGTCGCCGTCGCGGCGGGCCCGGGTACGCAGCGAGGCCGCGTCGGAGCCGGCGGCCGGCTCGGAGAGGCCGTAGGCGCCCAGCAGGCCGCCGCCGGTCATCGCGGGCAGGTGGGCGGCGCGCTGCTCGTCGGTGCCGAAGGCGGCGAGGGCGTGGCAGGCGAGGGTGTGCACGCTGACACCGAGGCCGACGGTGAGCCGGGCGGCGGCCAGCTCCTCCAGCACCTGGAGGTAGACCTCGTAGGGCTGGTCCCCGCCCCCGTACTCGACGGGGTAGGGCAGGCCGAGCAGTCCGGACTCGGAGAGCCGGGTGAAGGTCTCGCGGGGGAAGCGGCCGGCCTCCTCCTCTTCCGCGGTGGCCGGTGCGATGTCGCGGCGGACCATCTCGCGGACGAGCGAGATCAGGTCCCGGGCCTCCTCGGTGGGCAGTTGACGGTCCACCGCCTGCGGGGCGCGGTCGTTCATGGCGGGCGCTCTCCTCCGTGTCAGGGCATGCCGGCGTCCGCGCACGGGGTGTGGCGCCATCGCCGGTCTCGCTGCCGCAGCCGGCCGGCGGTCCGGGTCGCGGACCGTCGGCCCCTGTCCCGCCCCTGTGGGGCGTGCACCGGGCCTGACCAGCGGCTGTGGCGCGTTGAGTATGCCCGATCGAGGCCCTCCCGTCACGGGTGAGCGGCCGGGACCCTCCTGGAGGACCGTCCCGCGCATTGGTACGAACCATTGACCGACTGGTCTAGTCCTCCTAAGGTTCCGGCAACGGTGAGCGAGGCGTCGCGAGCATGACAAGTGACGTCCGCCCCGCCGCCCGTCCACCTCCCCCACGAGGAGACACCATGCCCAGAACCCGTTCGCGCTCCCGCCTCACGGCCCTGCTGGCGGCCGCCACCTCCGCCGTCCTCGGCGCCGGACTCCTGGCCGGCGCCGCCACCGCCTCCGCCGAACCGGCGCCCTCCCCCACCACAGGGGCGCAGGCCGAGGCGGGGGCCCAGGCCGGCTCCAAGGTGATCGGCTACTTCACGGAATGGGGCGTCTACGACCGGAACTACCACGTCAAGAACATCGAGACCTCGGGGTCGGCCGACAAGCTCACCCACATCAACTACTCCTTCGGCAACGTCCAGGGCGGCAAGTGCGCGCTGGGCGACGGCTTCGCCGCGACCGAGAAGGCGTACACCGCCGAGGAGTCGGTGGACGGGGAGGCCGACGCCTGGGACCAGCCGCTGCGCGGCAACTTCAACCAGCTCCTGAAGCTCAAGGAGCTCCACCCCGACCTGAAGGTCCTCTGGTCCTTCGGCGGCTGGACCTGGTCGGGCGGGTTCACCGAGGCGGCGAAGGACCCGGCCGCGTTCGCCAGGTCCTGCCACGACCTGGTCGAGGACCCGCGCTGGGCCGAGGTCTTCGACGGCATCGACGTCGACTGGGAGTACCCCAACGCCTGCGGGCTGACCTGCGACGAGAGCGGCCCCGAGGCGTTCGGCGAGGTGGTCTCCGCGCTGCGCGCCGAGTTCGGCGAGGAGTACCTGGTCACCGCCGCGATCCCGGCCGACGCCTCCGAGGGCGGCAAGCTGGACGCCACCGACTACGCCGGGGCCGCGCAGTACGTCGACTGGTACAACCCGATGACCTACGACTACTACGGCGCCTGGGACGCCCAGGGCCCGACCGCCCCGCACTCGCCGCTCACGGCGTACGACTCGATCCCCGACGCCTCGTTCACCACCGAGGCGACCATCGCCAAGCTGAAGGAGGCGGGCGTCCCGGCCTCCAAGCTCCTCCTCGGCCTCGGCTTCTACGGGCGCGGCTGGTCCGGGGTCACCGAGGAGGCACCGGGCGGCAGCGCGAGCGGTCCCGCCTCCGGCGTGTACGAGCAGGGCATCGAGGACTACAAGGTGCTCAAGGAGCGCTGCCCGGCGACCGGTGAGGCCGGCGGGACGGCGTACGCGCTCTGCGGTGGCGAGTGGTGGAGCTACGACACGCCCGCGACCATCGCCGGGAAGATGGCCTTCAAGGAGCGTGAGGGCCTGGCCGGCACCTTCTTCTGGGAGCTGAGCGGGGACACCGCCGACGGTGAGCTGATCCGCGCGATCGACTGACCACCGGGCGGGAAGCGCCGAAGGGGGCGCGGGCCGGCCGGCCCGCGCCCCCTTCGGCGTGCTGGTCCGCGTCAGCGGATGCCGACCGAGGCGAGCGCGGCACGCTGGGCGGCGCTCGCGTCGGCGGGGAAGTACAGGTAGCAGACGCCTCCGGTACCGGAGAGGACCCGCCCGTCGGCGGCGTACCGCTTGGTGCGGAGCCAGATGTTGGACCACTCGGTGCGGTCGTAGACCCGGCGGACCGCCTCGTTGCTGGGCGAGGCCGGGTCGTTGGCGATGATGTCGCCCGCCTCGGTGAAGCCGATGACGGTCATCAGGTGGCCGGAGGTGCCGTACCCCGCTCCGGTCAGTTCCTCGGCGAGGAAGGACTGCGAGGTGATGACCGGGATGCCGGCGCTGACCAGCCGGTGCAGGTCGCTGAGGGAGCCGAGCCGGGTGACGACGGCGCGCAGGTCGTCGTAGGTGGCGGCGTAGGCGGCGTTGAAGGGCCAGTTGCCGCACCCCTCGTACTGGTAGTCGTAGGTGAAGCGGGCCGCGTGGCAGACCTGCGGGTCGTCGTAGTCCGGGTTGACCCAGGCCAGGTCCTCGGCGGTGGGGCGGCGGCCCCAGTACTCGATGATCATCTGCGAGGAGGTGGGGCTGCACCACGCCTCGCCGCCGTTGTCGTACTCCGGGTACTGGCCGACGTGGGTGTTCTGCGAGTAGCGCGGCACGGCCAGTTCGCGGGCGCGGCCGGGGCTGGTCGCGGGGACGGTGAAGCGGTCGGGGATGTCGGAGGTCATCGCCCCGGCCCGCCAGACGACGGGCGTGGCACCGCTGCCCGGGGTGCGGTAGAGCGTCAGGCGCAGGCGGTACGCGACGATCCGGGTGCCGGAGGCGGCGTCGTCCACCGAGACCGTGTCGGTCCAGACGCTGGTGCGGTCGTCGCCCTGGTCGTCGACGGAGGTGCGCCGGATGTCCTGATCGCCCGAGGCCCACCGACCGAGCACGTACCAGGGGGTGCGGGCGCCGTCCGCGTAGACGCCCTCCGCCTCGATCTGGAGCCAGGTCCCGGCCGGGGTACGGGCGTTCCAGGAGGCGATCAGCTCGGTGGCGGGGACCTTGCTGCGGTGCAGCGGGGAGGTCCAGGTGGCGTACTCCCAGGCGGCGGCGGTGCCGGTGTGCGGGTCGGCGTACTCGGCGACCCCGGCCGGCGCGGCGATGCGGATGCCGGGGCGGGACCCGGCGACGACGCGGATGCCGGAGGCGCGGCCCTGGAGCCAGTCGGAGGCGGTGCTCCAGAAGTGGTTGTCGATGGTGGCGGGCTCCTGCCGCCCGGCGGCCGAGGGGCGCGGGAGCGCGCCGGAGGCGGCGGCGGGGCCGGCGGCCGCGGTGGCGGCGACGGCTGCGGCGGCCGTCAGCAGGGCCCTGCGGGGGAGTTCGGATCGGGTCATGGGAGGTCCCCCAGTCGACGTCGGATCAGCACGAAAAGCACGGCAGGTGCACGACAAGTGCCCACTATGGCCGGTGCCTCAACCCTTCTGCCAGTCTTCCCGGCTGCCAGGGGTGGACCAATATTGGCCTGAACCACTGGCACCCCGGCCGCGCCGCGCGGGTCCCGCTCCGCACCCCACCCGGGCGGCGGCGCCGGGCCCGGGCAGGGCCACGCCCACCCTCACCGCCCCGGCGCGAGCCGCCCCCGTACGCTGACGCGGTGCGACAGGACCCCCTCGGCAGCCCCGGCCCCCTCCCCCGCCTCGCCGCCGAGGTACGGGCGGCCCGCCCCTCCCTCGGCCCGGTCCGGCTCGTCGCCGTGGACGGGCACGCCGGGTCGGGCAAGACCACCTTCGCGGGGCAGCTGGCCGAGGCGCTCGGCGGGGCGCCCGTCCTCCACCTGGACGACCTCGCCACCCACGAGGAGCCGTTCGCCTGGACGGCGCGGCTGCGCGAGCAGGTACTGGCCCCGCTCGGCAGGGGCGAGGAGGCCCGCTACCGGCCCTACGACTGGCACCGCCGCGCCTTCGGCCCGCCCCGGCCGCTGCCGGCGGCCCCGGTGGTCCTGCTCGAAGGGGTGGGCGCGGGCCGCCGCGCGGTGCGGCCGGTACTGGCCCGGCTGCTGTGGATGGAGGTCGACGCCCGGACCGCGCACGGGCGGGGCCAGGCGCGGGACGGGGCGGAACAGGCCGCCTTCTGGCGCGGGTGGGTCCCGGCCGAGCGACGGCACTTCGCCTCCGACCCCTCGCGGCCCTTCGCCGACACGCTGGTGCGGCCCGGCGCGGCCGAACCGGCGCTTCTTTCCGGCCCCGGTCGCGACGGCCGCCAACCCCCTTCTCCGTAACGGTGGGTGACGCTCCGTCGGCGCTGCGCCGATCTTGACCGAAAGCCCGTCAGCCGGGGCTCACGGCCGCTTGACCGGGGCCCGGTGCAGGTCATACGTTCTGCGGGAGCGGTCCGAGCGGGGCCGCTCCCGCAGACACGAAGCCCCCGGTTGTTCCCCCGTGACCGGGGGCTTCGTTCTGCCCGCACCCCCGTTTCGTACCGCTTTGCGCAGGCGCCCGCTCACCCACCGTCACCACGAGCCCCGCGACTCCCCCGCCGACGCACCTCCGCGGCGCGGCCACGTCCCCTTCGGCCACCCCCCTCCCACAGGTACGATGCCCCTCGGTGCGACCTCGGACGGCTCGCCGTTCCGGCGGGCAACGACCGTGCGCGGGAGGGTGGTTGGCTGGAGGGTCAGTCGTCCGCCGGGGCCCGGCGGGACACCAGGGGGCAGTTTGTGGGGGACGTGATGGACTTCGGCACGCAGGGCTCTCGGGCCCCGGCCGACCTCGCCTGGCTGCGAGGGGTCGACGCCTACACGATGGGCGCGTATCCGCAGGCCGAGGAGGAGTTCCGGGAAGCGGTCCGGCTGGACCCCCGGATGGCCGACGGCTGGCTCGGGCTGCACGCCCTGCGCATCGACACCACCACCGCGCTGCTCCACATGTACGAGCACCGCGACCGCTTCGGCGAGCAGCGCGCCCGCCACCGTCGCACCCTCAACTCCTGGTACTGGCTCGGCTGGTGGGTCCAGCCCGTGCTGGAGAGCAGCCGGGACCTGCTGCTCGCCCACGCCTCGCACTGGCTCGACGGGCGCCATGTGCCGGAGCTGGACCGGGCGCTGGCGGGGCTGCCGCCGGTCGAGGCCGACGCCCAGGTGCGCTTCCTGCACGCCTGCCGGGCCTACCTGGTCAAGGACTGGGAGCAGCTGGTCCGCCACACCGACCCGTTGCGCGACGATCCGCTGCTGGGCATCGAGGCCGGTCTCTTCGGCGGCATGGCGCGGGTGCGGCTGGAGATGTTCGGCCACGCCGAACCGCTGCTCTCGGCGGCGCTGATGCGCTGTCGCAGCGAGCAGCCGCAGCGCAAGGAGTTGCGGTACTGGCTGGCCCGCGCCCACGAGGGCACCGGCCGGTCGGCGGCGGCGCTGCCGCTCTACCGGGCCGTGCACCGGGTGGACCCCGCCTTCATGGACACCGCGGCCCGGCTGGCGGCCATCACCGAGGGGGACGGGTACGCGGACCTGGCCGACGCGGTGGACCTCTCCACGGTGGCGGTGGCGCAGAACGTGGAGGCGCCCGAGCAGGCGGAGCCGGGGTACGGCACCGACCCGGGCGGCCGCGAGCTGCGGACGGAGGCGGTCCCCGACCCGGTGGCCGTGCCCGTACCGCCGGACGCCGCCCGCGAGAAGGCGGCCTCCGCCCGGCGGCCCGGCGGCTGGCTGCCGACCGGTTCGGCCGACCCGGTGGCGCTGGAGCAGGCCCTCGCCGAGCTGGAGCGGATGGTGGGTCTTGAGCCCGTCAAACGCCAGGTGAAGGCCTTGTCGGCGCAGCTCAACATGGCCCGGCTGCGGGCCGGGCAGGGACTGCCGGTGCGGCCCCCGAAGCGCCATTTCGTCTTCTCCGGCCCCTCCGGCACCGGCAAGACCACGGTGGCCCGCATCCTGGGCCGGGTCTTCTACGCGCTGGGGCTGCTGGGCGGCGACCACCTGGTGGAGGCGCAGCGCTCGGACCTGGTCGGCGAGTACCTGGGCCAGACCGCGGTGAAGGCCAACGAGCTGATCGACTCGGCGCTGGGCGGCGTCCTCTTCGTCGACGAGGCGTACAGCCTCTCCAACGGCGCCTACGGGCGCGGGGACGCCTACGGCGACGAGGCGCTCCAGGTGCTGCTGAAGCGGGCCGAGGACAACCGGGACCGGCTGGTGGTGATCCTGGCCGGCTATCCGGAGGGCATGGACCAGTTACTGACCGCCAACCCGGGACTCGGTTCGCGCTTCACCACCCGCGTCGACTTCCCCTCGTACCGGCCCGCCGAGCTGACCGCGATCGGCGGGGTGCTGGCGGCGGAGAACGGCGACGGCTGGGACGAGGAGGCGCTGGAGGAGCTGCGCTCCATCAGCGGGCACGTGGTCGAGCAGGGCTGGATCGACGAACTCGGCAACGGCCGCTTCCTGCGCACCCTGTACGAGAAGAGCTGCGCCTACCGGGACCTGCGGCTGACCGCCTTCCCGCACACCCCCGGCCGGGAGGACCTGGCCACCCTGCGGCTGCCGGACCTGATGCAGGCGTACGGCGAGGTGCTGTCGGGGCGCGGACCGCAGAACCCGCCGGCGCTGTAGCGGCGACGGCGGGTCCGGGGTACGGCGGTGGTGCGGGTCAGCCGCCGGAGGGCAGCTCGCTGGAGTGGCGTTCGGCCAGGGCGCGCAGGAGGCGGGCGTCGCGGACGGCGGCGGCGCGGCCGTTGCCGGGCTGGATGCCGAGGACCGGCATGCTGGTGCCGTCGCTGAGGTCGAGGAAGACCCAGGCGTCGCCGGTCCGCAGGTTGACCCGGACGATCTCCGCCCAGGCGAGGCGCCGGACCCGGGTGATGTTGACGACGGTGACCCCGTCCTCGTCGGCCCGCACGCGGGGCCTGGCCAGCAGGACCAGGATGCCCGCGAGCAGGGCGGCGGTGAAGACGAAGCTGGTCTTCTCGGCGGGACTGAGGCTGTCCAGGAGCAGCGCGACGGCGCTGACCACGACGAAGATCGCGACCGCCGCGGCAAGGAGCACCGCCCGGGTCTTCGCCGGCCGGAAGTCGACGGGCAGCGGGGGGAGTTCGGGGGTGCCGTGCTCGGTGCTCATGGCTGGCTCCGGGAGTCCGTCGTGCCGGGGGCTCAGAGCCGGCAGGCGTGGATGGCGGTGGTGAGGATGGCGCGGGCGCCCAGGGCGTAGAGGTCGTCCATGATGCGCTGGGCGTCCTTGGCGGGGACCATGGCGCGGACCGCGACCCAGCCCTCGTTGTGCAGCGGGGAGACGGTGGGCGACTCCAGGCCGGGGGTGAGGGCGACGGCCTGCTCCAGGTGCTCGGCGCGGCAGTCGTAGTCCATCATCACGTAGGCGCGGGCGACCAGGACGCCCTGGATGCGGCGGAGGAACTGCTGCACCTTGGGCTCGGCGGCGTCCTCGGAGCCGGCGCCGGTGCGGCGGATGACGACCGCCTCGGAGTGCATGATCGGCTCGCCGAAGACCTCCAGGCCCGCGTTGCGCAGGGAGGTGCCGGTCTCCACCACGTCGGCGATGACCTGGGCCACGCCCAGCTCGATGGCGGTCTCCACGGCGCCGTCGAGGTGGACGACGGAGGCGTCGACCCCGTGCTCCGCCAGGTGGCGGGCGACGATGCCCTCGTAGGAGGTGGCGACGGTGCGGCCCTTGAGGTCGTCGGCGGACTCGGCGGTGCCGGGCCGGGCGGCGAACCGGAAGGTGGAGCGGGCGAAGCCGAGCGGGAGGATCTCCTCCGCGTCGGCGCCGGAGTCCACCAGCAGGTCGCGGCCGGTGATGCCGATGTCGAGGCGGCCGGTGGCGACGTAGATCGCAATGTCGCGCGGGCGCAGGTAGAAGAACTCGACCTCGTTGACCGGGTCGACCAGGACGAGTTCCTTGGACTCCTTGCGCTGCTGGTATCCGGCCTCATGGAGGATCGCCGACGCAGGTCCGGAGAGAGAACCCTTGTTCGGGACGGCGATGCGCAGCATGAGGACGGACCCTTCGTGCGGGAGAGAGTGCGGTACGGAGAAAGGAGCGGGAGGAGCGCGGGGCGGGGCGCTCAGAGATGGGCGTACACGTCGTCGAGGGAGATGCCGCGGGCGACCATCATCACCTGTACGTGGTACAGGAGCTGGGAGATCTCCTCGGCGGCGGCTTCCTTGCCCTCGTACTCGGCGGCCATCCACACCTCGGCGGCCTCTTCGACGACCTTCTTGCCGATGGCATGGACGCCCTTGTCCACCAGTTCGGCGGTGCGGGAGGTGGTGGGGTCGCCGTGCGCGGCCTTCTGCTGGAGCTCGGTGAAGAGCTCCTCGAACGTCTTCTTGGACATGGTGTCCCCCACCCTACGCGCTTCCCGGGAGCGGTCAGCGCCAGGGTTCGGCGACGGTCCGCAGCGCGGCGGCGGTGGCGACGGCGGCGGTGACCGCTTCGTGCCCCTTGTCCTCGCTGGAGCCGGCGATACCGGCCCGGTCGAGCGCCTGCTCCTCGGTGTCGCAGGTGAGGACGCCGAAGCCGACGGGGACGCCGGTGTCGACGGAGACCTGGGTGAGCCCCTGGGTGACCCCCTGGCACACGTACTCGAAGTGGGGGGTGCCGCCGCGGATGACGACGCCGAGGGCGACGATCGCGTCGTAGCCGCGCGAGGCCAGCACCTTGGCGACGACGGGGAGTTCGAAGCTGCCGGGGACCCGCAGCAGGGTGGGCTCGCTGATGCCCAGTTCGCCGAGGGCGCGCAGGGCGCCGTCGACCAGGCCGTCCATGACCTGCTCGTGCCACTGCGCGGCGATCACCGCGACCCGCAGGTCCTGGCAGTTCTTCACACTCAGTTCGGGGGCGCCCTTGCCGCTCACTCGCTTCTCCTCGTGGTCGTGTCGTGGTCGTGGTGGGTGTCGGGGTGACGTACGTGCTACTGGTTGCCGCAGGATCCGGTGGGGGCCGGGGGGCGGCCCTCCAGCCAGGGCAGGTCGTGGCCCATGCGGTCGCGCTTGGTACGCAGGTACCGCAGGTTGTGCTCGCCCGCCTGGACCGGCAGCGGTTCGCGGCCGGTGACGCGCAGGCCGTGCCGGGTCAGGGCGGCGGACTTGTCGGGGTTGTTGGTGAGCAGGCGCAGGCTGCGGACGCCGAGGTCGGTGAGGATCTGCGCGCCGGCCGCGTAGTCGCGGGCGTCGGCGGGCAGCCCCAGCTCGGTGTTGGCGTCCAGGGTGTCCCGGCCCAGCTCCTGGAGTTCGTAGGCGCGGAGCTTGGAGAGCAGGCCGATGCCGCGCCCCTCGTGGCCGCGGAGGTAGACGACGACGCCCCGGCCGTCCTCGACGACGCGGTCCATGGACTTCTGCAGCTGGGGGCCGCAGTCGCAGCGCTGGGAGTGGAAGATGTCGCCGGTCAGGCACTCGGAGTGGAGCCGCACCAGGACGTCCTCGCCGTCGCCGAGGTCGCCGTGGACGAGGGCGACGTGCTCGACGCCGTCGACGGTGGAGCGGTAGCCGTAGGCGGTGAAGTCGCCGGAGGCGGTGGGCAGCCGGACGGTGGCCTCGCGGCGGACGGTCGGCTCGCTGCTGCGGCGGTAGGCGATCAGGTCCTCGATGGAGATGATCGACAGGCCGTGCTTGCGGGCGAAGGGGACCAGCTCGGGCAGGCGCAGCATGGTGCCGTCCTCGCCCGCGATCTCCACGATGGCCCCGGCGGGGCGCAGTCCGGCGAGCCGGGCGAGGTCGACGGCGGCCTCGGTGTGGCCGGGGCGGACCAGGACGCCGCCGGGCTTGGCGCGCAGCGGGAAGACGTGGCCGGGGCGGACCAGGTCGTCGGCGGTGGTCGTCGCGTGGGCGAGCAGCCGCAGGGTGGTGGCGCGGTCGGCGGCGGAGATGCCGGTGGTGACGCCGTGGGCGGCGCTGCCGTCGACCGAGACGGTGAAGGCCGTCTGCATGGACTCGGTGTTGGTGGCGACCATCTGCGGCAGGTCCAGCCGGTCCAGGTCCGGGCCCTCCAGGGGCGCGCAGATCAGTCCGCGGCACTCGCTCATCATGAAGGCGACGACCTCGGGGGTGGCCTTCTCGGCGGCGATGACGAGGTCGCCCTCGTTCTCGCGGTCCTCGTCGTCCACCACGACGACGGGCCGGCCGGCGGCGATGTCGGCGACGGCCTGCTCGACCGGGTCGAGGACCAGCCGCTCCTCGGCCGGGCCGGGGCGGTAGCTGTCGTGGCCAGCACTCATGCCGGTGCTCCTTCCAGTGCGGCGGCGGTGGCGCGGGAGCGCTGCCACCAGTCGCGCATGCCCCACAGGACGAGGGCGAGGTAGATCACGTAGACCAGGCCGGAGAAGGCCAGGCCGCTGCTGAAGGCGAGGGGGACGCCGACGATGTCGACGAGGAGCCAGGCGAACCAGAACTCGACCAGTCCGCGGGCCTGCGCGACCATCGCGGCGAGGGTGCCGACGAAGATGTACGCGTCGGGCCACGGGTTCCAGGAGAGGGTCGGCACGGCGGTGAAGAGGAGGCCGACCGCGAGGGTTCCGGCGGCCGTCCCGGCGAGGAGCAGGCCGCGCTCGCGCCAGGTGGCGAAGCGGACCGCGATGGAGCCGTCCTGGGCCTGCTGCTTGCCCCGGTTCCACTGCCGCCAGCCCCACAGGGCGACGCCGATGACCAGGAGCTGCTTGCCGACGCCGCCGCTGAGCTGGGCCGAGGCGTAGGCGCCGACCAGGATCAGGCCGGAGAGGAACTGGGCCGGCCAGGTCCATATGGAGCGCCGCCAGCCGAGGGCGAGGGCGATCAGGCCGACGGTGTTGCCGACCATGTCGGACCAGATGACGTGCTGGCCGAAAGCGGTGAACGCCTCCGTGTTGAGCCAGTCGAAGGCGCTCACCGGGACTCCTCCCCGGCGGTGGCGGGGGCGGCGCGGTGGCCGAGCATCCGCTCGACGTACTTGGCGATCACGTCGACCTCCAGGTTGACCGGGTCGCCGGGCTGCTTGTGGCCGAGGGTGGTCAGGGCGAGGGTGGTCGGGATGAGGCTGATGGTGAAGTGCTCCTCGCCCGCCTCGACCACGGTCAGGCTGACGCCGTCCACGGTGATCGAGCCCTTCTCCACGACGTACCGCGCCAGGTGGGCGGGGAGGGAGACGGTGACCAGTTCCCAGTGTGCGGAGGGCTCGCGGGCGGTGAGGGTGCCGACGCCGTCCACGTGGCCCTGGACGAGGTGGCCGCCGAGGCGGCCGCCGACGGCGGTGGGGCGTTCGAGGTTGACGCGGGAGCCGGGGGCGAGCGCGCCGAGGCTGGAGCGGGTGAGGGTCTCGGCCATCACGTCGGCGGTGAAGGAGTCACTGTCGTGGTCGACCACGGTCAGGCAGACGCCGTTGACGGCGATGGAGTCGCCGTGCCGGGCGCCTTCGGTGACGACCGGGCCGCGCAGCCGGAAGCGGGCGGCGTCACCGAGGTCCTCGACGGCGGTGACTTCCCCGAGTTCTTCGACGATTCCGGTGAACACTCAGTGCTCCTTCGTGAGGGGGGTGGCGGGGACGGCGGTGATCCGCAGGTCGGGTCCGATGCGGCGGGCGTCGGTGATGTCGAGTCGCAACGCGTCGGCGATGGTGGAGATTCCGCCGCCGGTCAGCACCTGCGGCCCGGCGCCGAGCAGCGCGGGCGCCAGGTAGCCGACGACCCGGTCGACGGCCCCGGCGGCGACGAAGGCACCGGCCAGCCGCGCCCCGCCCTCCAGCAGGACCGAGCGGACGGAGCGGGCGTGCAGGGCGGCGAGGAGCGCGGTGAGGTCGAGGCCGCCGCCGGTCCGCGGCAGGCGCAGGAGCTCGGCGTGCGGGTGGCCTTCGAGGTGCCGGGCGTCGGCGTCCTCGGCCACCGCGACCAGGGTGGGCGCGGCGTCGTCGAGGACGCGGGCGCCGGGGCGTACGGCGGTGGCGTCGCTGTCCAGGACGATCCGCAGGGGCTGTACGGGCGCGGGGGCGTCCGGCGCCGGGGCGGGGAGCCGGGCGGCGAGGTGCGGGTCGTCGGCGCGGGCGGTGCCGGCGCCGACCAGGACCGCGTCGGCCTCGGCGCGCAGGCGGTGGACGTCGGCGCGGGCCTCGGCGGAGGTGATCCAGCGGCTGGTGGAGTCGGCGGCGGCGGTGCGGCCGTCGAGGGTGGCCGCGTACTTCCAGGTCACGTGGGGGCGGCCGCGGCGGACCGAGGTGAGCCAGGCGGCGTTGACCTGCTCGGCCTCGGCGGCGAGGAGCCCCTGGCCGGTCTCGGCGCCCGCGGCGCGCAGGGTGGCGGCGCCGCCCTCGGCCAGCGGGTCCGGGTCGGCGACCGCGTACACGACGCGGCTGATCCCGGCGTCGAGGAGGGCCTGGGCACAGGGGCCGGTGCGGCCGGTGTGGTTGCAGGGCTCCAGGGTGACGAGCGCGGTGCCGCCACGGGCCCGGTCGCCCGCCTCGCGCAGGGCGTGGATCTCGGCGTGCGGGCCGCCGGCCCGCCGGTGCCAGCCCTCGCCGGCCTGCTCGCCGTGGGCGTCGAGGACGACGCAGCCGACGACGGGGTTGGGGCTTGTGGTGCCGAGACCGCGTGCGGCGAGTTCCAGGGCGCGGCGCATCGCGACGCGTTCCCGCTCGTTCGCCTGGGGGGTGGCCACCCGGGTCCTCCTGCCTCTTCGGGCACGGACTCCGGGGCCTGTCGTGAAGACAGCGACACGGACGACGGCACGCACGACGCCGGACAGAACCGGTCCCGGGAGTTCTCCCGCGAACACGGCCTACGGCGGCACGTCCTCGCCCGCCGCGCACTGCCTCCCATCCGGACTTTCACCGTCGGTCCAGGAATTCCACCTGGTCAACCGCCCACTGGATGCGGACGGGTCGCGGACTGTTACCGCCGGTTCGGAATTACACCGACCCCGGAGTGCGCTGCTTGACTACTCCCGCCAGTGTGCCACGCCGGTCAAGGGCCGTCGTCCGCCTGTGGTCCGACTCACAGGCTCGCCGACCGGCGCGCGAGCGGGCCCCGGCGGTGCCAGGCTGGCGTCCATGACGACGATTCTGGTCACGGGCGGGACGGGAAAACTGGGGCGGCCGCTGGTGGCGCGGCTCCGCGAGGACGGGCAGGACGTACGGGTGCTGAGCCGCCGCGATCCGCACCATCCGGTCGATCTGCGCAAGGGCCAGGGGCTCGACGCGGCGCTGGCCGGAGTGGGGACCGTGGTGCACTGCGCCTCCTCCCCGATGGGCGGCGACGCGGAGGCGGCCGGGAATCTGCTGGCCGCCGCGGGCCGGGCCGGGGTGGAGCACCTGGTGTACATCTCGATCGTCGGGGTGGACCAGATCCCGTACCCGTACTACCGGGTGAAGCACCAGGTCGAGCGGATGGTCGAGGAGTCGGGTATCGGGTGGACGGTGCTGCGGGCCACCCAGTTCCACGATCTGGTGCGGTCCGTGCTGCGGGCGCTGGGGCGGCCGCCGGTGATGCTGCTGCCGAAGGGGCTCCAGGATCAGCCGGTGGCGGTCGAGGAGGTGGCGGGACGGCTCGCCGAGCTGGCGCTCGGGGGGCCCGCGGGGCGGGTGGCCGACCTGGGCGGGCCCGAGGTGCGGGATCTGGAGTCGCTGGCGGACGCGTGGGAGGCGGCCTCCGGCCGGGGGCGTAAGCGGGTGGGGGTGCCCCTGGCGGGGCGGGCCTATCGGGCGTTCCGGGAGGGGAAGCATCTGGCTCCCGGCGGGGACAAGGGGGTCGTCACCTTCGAGGAGTTCCTGGCGGAGCGGGGGGCCTGAGAGCTGGGCTCTGGCTCTCCGGCCCGGGTGGGGTGCGGCTGCGCCGGGCCGCGTGCCCGTGGTGCGACGGTGGCCGTCACTGATGGCCTCAGGCGCCGGCCGGGCTGAGGGGTGGCTTGGACGCGTGGTGTCGTCGGCAGCTTGAGCGCCGTTTCATGGCGGCTCACCGATGGCCTCAAACGCCGGCCGGGCTCATGGGTGCGGCAGGGCTCATGGGTGCGGCCGGGCTCATGGGTGCGGCCGGGCTCACGAGGCTGCCGGGAATACCGCGTCGCGGGCGTCCTCCTGGGCTGTGAGGAGGGCGCCGGTGAGGACGGCTGTGCCGCCGAGGCGGGTGGGGCGGACGTCGGTGCGGAGGGGGGAGAGGGCGGCGAGGCGCTTGCCGACGCGGGCGGCGAGGGCTTCGCCGCCCGCCTCGCCGGTCTCGCCGGCGAGGACGACGCAGCCGGGGTCCAGGACGGCGGCGACGGCGGCGGCGCCCAGGGCGACACGGTCGGCCAGCTCGTCCAGGAAGAGTTCCCCGGCGGTGCCCGCCTCGAAGGCGGCGCGGACGGCGGTCGCGGAGGCGGGCTCCTCGCGGCCGTCGGCGTCGTCGCGGGCGCCGGTGACGGGGATCCCGTGGCGGCGGGCCAGTTCGTGCACGGCCGCCGCCCCGGCCAGGGAGTGGAAGCCGCCGCCACAGTCGGTGGCCGAGGGCAGGGAGGAGGTCAGCGGGACGGGCAGGAAACCGATCTCGCCCGCTCCTCCCCCGGCGCCGCGCCGGAGCGTCCCGTCGAGGACGACGGCGGCGCCGACGCCGTGGCCGAGCCAGAGCAGGACGAAGGTGTCGTGGTCCTGGGCCGCGCCGTGGCGGCGTTCGGCGACGGCGGCGAGGTTGGTCTCGTTCTCGACCAGGACGCGGGCCGAGCGGTGGCCCTGGAGGGCGCGGACCAGGCGCCGGTGCCAGCCGGGCAGCCCGGTGGAGTCGCGCAGTTCGCCGGTGGCGGGGTCGACCAGGCCGGGCGCGCCGACGCAGACGCTCTGCAGCTCGTCCACGCCCACCTCGGCCAGGGTGGCGTCGAGGAGGCTGACGGCGCGTTCCACGGCGGGCACGGTCCCGAGGGCTCCGTCGATGGGCAGCCGCGCCTCGGCGAGCGGGGTGCCCAGGAGGTCGGTGACGACGAGGGCGAGGCCGCTGGTCCGCACGTCGAGGGCGGCGAGGTGGGCCCGCTCGGCGACCAGTCCGTAGAGGCGGGCGTTGGGCCCGCGCCGGTCGGCGCCGCTCTCCCCCACGATCCGGATCAGCCCGGCACCGGTGAGCCGGTCGACCAGGTCCGCGACGGTGGGCCGGGAGAGGCCGGTCAGCTCCTTGAGGCGGGCCGCGGTGAGCGGCCCCTCGCGCAGGAGGTGGTCGAGGGCGAGCCGGTCGTTGATGACCCGGGCGGTACGCGGTGAGGCGGGCATGCCGCGATCCTTCCAGAAACCACTTATCTATCAGGCAGGGTTCCTGATAGTTTACCGCCCGGCACGTCGACCGGACCGTCCGGACGGGTCCGTGCCGACACCCAGGAGGGGAACCGATGACAGCCGACGCGGAACTTCCGGTGAAGGACGGCGGCGGGGTGCGGCGCGCCCGGTACGCCGTCGCCGCCGTCTTCTGCGCGCACGGCGCGGTGACGGGGAGCTTCGCGACCCGGGTGCCGTGGATTCAGGAACACGCCCAGATCAGCGCCGGGCAGCTCGGCCTGGCGCTCGCCTTCCCCGCCGTCGGCGCGGCGCTGGCGATGCCGCTGGCCGGGTCGGTCAGCCACCGGTTCGGCTCCCGGGCGGCGCTGCGCGGCCTGGTCGCGCTGTGGACGCTCGCCCTGGCCCTGCCCTCGCTCGCCCCCGATCTGCTGACGCTCTGCCTGGCGCTCTTCGTCTTCGGGGCGAGCGCCGGGATGTCGGACGTCACGATGAACGCGCTGGGCGTGGAGGTCGAGAACCGTATCGGCCGGTCGGTGATGTCGAGCCTGCACGGCATGTGGAGCGTGGGGGCGCTCCTGGGCTCGGCGGCCGGGACCGTCGCCGCCCATCTGCACGTCGACGCCCGGCTGCACCACGCGGGCGCCGCCCTGGTGCTCACCGCGATCGCGGTCACGGTCTGCCAGGGCGTCCCGGACGTGCGCAGCGAGCCGGACGAGACTCCCCCGCCCCGCTTCGCGCTGCCGCCTCGGTCCGCGCTGCTGATCGGCGCCGTCGGCTTCTGCGCGGTCTTCGCGGAGGGCGCGGCGATGGACTGGTCCGGGGTCTACCTGCGGGACGTGCTCGGCGGCTCGCCCGGCGTCGCGGCGGCCTCCACCACGGCGTTCGCCCTGACCATGGCGGCGGCCCGGCTCAGCGGCGACCGCATCGTGGACCGGTTCGGCGCGGTGGGCACCGTGCGGGTGGGCGGCACCCTGGCCACCGTGGGCGGGCTCCTGGTGGTGACCGCTACCGGGACGGTGACCGCGCTGGCCGGGTTCGGACTGATCGGCCTGGGCGTGGCCGTGGTGGTGCCACTGACCTTCGCGGCGGCGGCCCGCAGCGGGCCCCGTCCGGCACAGGCCATCGCCGGCGTCGCCACCATCACGTACACCTCGGGCCTGATCGCCCCCTCGGCGATCGGCGGGGTGGCCGACCTCTCCTCGCTGGTGGCGTCGTTCGGGCTGGTGACGGTGCTGGCCTTCGGCCTGGTGCTGGGCGCGGGCGTGCTGCGGACCAGGCCGAAGGCGGCTGCGGGCGGCAGCCCGGCTACGCCCGCAGCAGCGGACGCGCCGCGTCCCTGAACGCCTCGGTCCACGGCGCGGGGCGCATCGTGTCCGGGTCCAGGCGGACCAGGACGCGGTGGCCGCTCGCGTGGGTGACGGTGTTGACGGTGCCGTCGGCGGAGCAGAGCCGGAAGCCGTAGGTGAGGCCCGTGCGGCCCAGGCGCTCCAGCCAGAGGTGGACGGCGTAGCCGCCGGTCCGGGTGACCGGGCGCTCGTAGGTGATGCGGAACTCCTTCACCGCGTTGCAGGCGTCGCCCGCGGCGTGCCAGTCCCCGGCGTAGCCGTGGCCGAGCCCGGCCCAGTGGGCGCCCCAGGCGCGCTCGACGAGGAGCGGGTAGCGGGCGTTGTGGAGCAGGCCGAGGGCGTCCAGGTCGTCGAAGTGGACCTCGACGGGGACGAGGATGCCGTCCGCCTCGGGGGCGGTCGGCGCGTCGGCGAGCGGGGCGGCGGTCACGAGCGGTCTCCTGGAGGTCGGGGCGTGGTGGAGGAACGTCCCGGCACACGGAGGGAGCCGCTTCGACGGATGACCGAAAAGAGACTCACTCGCGGGGGCGACGGACGCCGGGCGGCGGCCACGGCCGGGGTTTCCGCCCGCCACCCTAAGCAACCGCTCAGCACGTCGGGGCACCCGCCCCTGCCTCGTGACACGACGTACCCGCTCGTCCTGGCGCAAGGAGAGGCGGGGACGGCATTACCATGTGGCTGATATTTTCTCCGGCACCCACGCCGGTGGGCCGCGGCGCTGCGACACGTCCCCCTGTGTTTCAGTCAGGTTTCGGCCATCTCAGCGGACTTCTCGCGATCAACAAGGAGCGACCATGGGCCTCGGCGTGCGCTGGACCTTGCACGGCGACGGACGGACACCCGCCCCGGGGGCCGTGGTACGCCCCGACGAGCGGCTGAGCTGGCCCCGGACGGCGGGCCTCGGCGCCCAGCACGTCGTGGCCATGTTCGGCGCCTCGTTCGTGGCACCCGTCCTGATGGGGCTCGACCCCAACCTCGCGATCATGATGTCGGGTGTCGCCACCATGATCTTCCTGCTGGCCACCCGCGGGAAGGTGCCCAGCTATCTGGGCTGCTCCCTGTCGTTCGTCGGCGTGGCGGCGGCGATCCGGGCGAGCGGCGGCGACAGCGCCACCGTCACCGGCGCCGTGCTGGTCGTGGCGGCGGTCCTCTTCCTCGCCGGCCTCGTGGTGCGCAAGTTCGGCGCGCGGGTCATCCACACGGCGATGCCGCCGGTGGTCACCGGTGCCGTCGTCATGCTGATCGGCTTCAACCTCGCCCCGGTCACGGCCACCACCTACTGGCCGCAGGACCAGTGGACGGCGCTGCTGGTGATGCTCTTCACCGGCCTGGCCGTGGTCTGCCTGCGCGGCTTCCTCTCCCGCATCGCGATCTTCCTCGGCCTGGTCTTCGGCTACCTGCTCTCCTGGGTCCTCGACCTCGTCTTCGGCAAGATCCACAGCCCGGCCGGCGGTGCCGAGGCGGTCGACCACTGGCGCCTGGACCTGTCCGCCGTCGGGCAGGCCGACTGGGTCGGGCTGCCCTCCTTCCACGCCCCGAGCTTCGAGTGGTCGGCGATCCTGGTGGCGCTGCCCGTGGTCATCGCCCTCATCGCGGAGAACGCCGGGCACGTCAAGGCGGTCGGCGAGATGACCGGCGACGACCTGGACGACAAGCTGGGCACCGCCATCGCGGCCGACGGCGCCGCCTCGGTGCTCTCCACCGCGGTCGGCGGCCCGCCCAACACCACGTACTCCGAGAACATCGGCGTCATGGCGGCCACCCGCGTCTACTCCACCGCCGCCTACTGGGCCGCCGCCTGCTTCGCCCTCCTCTTCGGCCTCTGCCCGAAGTTCGGCGCGGTCGTCGCCGCCATCCCCGGCGGCGTCCTCGGCGGCATCACCGTCATCCTGTACGGCATGATCGGCCTGCTCGGCGCCCAGATCTGGACCAACGCCAAGGTCGACCTGCGCAACCCGCTCAACCTGGTCCCGGCCGCCGCGGGCATCATCATCGGCGTCGGCGGCGTCAGCCTGAAGATCAGCGACAACTTCGAGCTGGGCGGCATCGCACTGGGCACCCTGGTCGTCATCACCGGCTACCACGTGCTGCGGGCCTTCGCCCCGGCCCACCTCAAGCCCGACGGGCCGCTCCTGGACGCGGGCACCTCGGCCTACGACGAGAAGGACCCGCTCTTCGGCGAGGACGGGAAGACGGACGGGAAGTAGCCCCGCCCGCACGCGTCCGGAGCCCGGCACCTCCCCCGTGGGTGCCGGGCTCCGGCACGTTCAGCGCGCGGGCAGCGGCTCGGGGCGCTCCCCGTCGCCCCCGGCCGGGGCCTTCGGCCGGGAGCCCGCACCCCAGCGGGTGAGGACCACCCCGCCCAGCACCACGGCCATCCCCGCCACCACCCGCCAGCCGACCCGCTCCCCGAGGACCACGGCGCCCAGCAGGACCGACACCACGGGCAGCAGGTAGCCGACGGCCGCCGCCTGGGTCGGGCCCTCGGCGAGGATCGTCCGGTAGGTGAGGTGGAAGGTGACGCCGGTGGCGAAGATCCCGAGGACCAGCAGGGCGAGGACGGGGACCGCGCCCGGCGCCCGGGGCGGCGGCCCGCCCCAGGGCAGCAGCAGGGCGGCGAGGACCGTGGCCGCCGTGAGCTGCGCCGCCGACAGGCCGATGGCCGGCACCCCCTGCCCGGCGGGCATCCGGCCCATCCAGGTGAAGGCGAGGGCGTAGCTCACGGCGGCGCCCAGCAGGGCGAGGGCGGCCCAGCCGGCGAGGGCGCCCGGCTGCCACGGGGCGAAGATCAGAACCGTACCGGCGAACCCGGTGGCGAGCCCGGCCAGGCGGCGGGCGCCCAGGGCCCCGCGCTCCCCCGCCAGGAGGCCGATCAGCAGGGACCAGAGCGGCGTGGTGGCGTTGAGGACGCCCGCGACGCCGGAGTCCACGGACTGCTGGCCGAGGCTGAACAGGGCGAACGGCAGGGTGTTGCAGAGGAAGGCGGCCACCAGCAGGCGCCCCACCGCCCTGCGGCCGCGCGGCAGGCGCACCCCGGCACGCCGGGCCAGCACCAGCAGCAGGGCGGCGCCGAGGGCACAGCGGACGAAGGTGATCTGCACCGGGCTGAACCCCTCCAGCGCGAGATCGATCCAGAGGAAGGTCGAGCCCCAGAGCAGCGCCAGCACCGCCACCCGGCCCCCTGCCCGCACCCCGCCACCGCTGCCGTCCCGCATCGCGCCCGCCCCTCTCCCCCGGGCGCGGACCGCTCCACGCCCGGCCGTCTTCTCCGGTCGCTTCTCACGGTTCCGCACCCGATCCGACAGGACAAGCGAAAGGTTCTGCACGTACCGTTAAGCTGCACTACATGCTGGATGTACGGAGGATGCAGGTGCTGCGCGCCGTGGTGGAGACCGGCTCGGTGACGGCGGCGGCCGGGCGGCTGGGCTACACCCCGTCGGCGGTGAGCCAGCAGGTGGCGGCCCTGGAGGCCCAGGCGGGCACACCCCTGCTGGAACGGGTGGGCCGGGGCGTCCGGCCGACCGAGGCCGGCACGCTGCTCGCCGGGCACGCGGAGCTGATCGGCGGTCAGGTGGCGCTCGCGGAGGCGGCCCTCGCCGACCTGCGGGCGGGGCGGACCGGGCGGCTCACCGTGCGGTACTTCGCCACCGCGGGACCGGGGCTGCTGGCCCCCGCCCTCGCCCGGTTCCGGGACCAGCACCCGGGGGTCGGCGTGGAGTTGCGGCTCAGCGAGCCCGACGACCCGCTCGCGGAGGTCGCGGAGGGCCGGGCCGACCTCGGCCTCGTGGTGCGGCCCGACGCGCCCCCGCCGCCCGGCGTCGACCTGGTCCGCCTCCTCGACGACCCGTACCGGGTGGCGCTCCCCCCGGACCACCCGCTGGCGGGACGGGAGGTGGTCGACCTGGCCGACCTCGCGGAGGAGCCCTGGATCGGCAGCGAGCCGCCCGGGCCGTGTCTCCACGCGGTCCTGCAGGGGTGCGCGGCCGCCGGGTTCACCCCCGAGGTGGCGGTGGAGTGCCAGGACTACACGACGGCCCAGGGCTTCGTCGCCGCCGGCCTCGGCGTCGCCCTCCTGCCGCGACTGGGCCTGGCCGTACCGCACCCCGGGGTGACGGTCCGCCCGGTACGCGGCCCGGAACCGGCCCGCACCATCCGCGCCGCACTCCGCTCCGGCGCCCCGCGCACCCCGGCCCTGACCGGCCTGCTCACCGCGCTGCGCGAGGCGGCCGGACCCCTGGGCGGCTCCTTTTCCGCACACCCGTACGGGAGTTGAGGCGCGAGGCGGCGCGCCGGGCCGCCCGGTCCCTCGTTGTGGGGACGTCGCCGGGCGTGCCGCCCGTGGCGCGGGCCCGGGCTGGCACGCTGCCGTCATGAAACGGACGAGCGGAACCGCGCGTGACGCCGGCTCCCTGGACGCCACGGTGGCGCGGATGCGTGAGGTCGGTGCCGGCTGCCCGCCCCCGGACGGCGTCGGGGTCTTCAACTCGGTCTATCTGACGGTCACCGAGGAGCTGGCCCGGCGGATCGGCGCCGGCGCGTTCCCCGACGTACGGGCCGCGTCGACCCTCACCACGCTCTTCGCCGGGCGCTATCTGGACGCGGTGTCGGCGGAGGCGGCGGGTGAGCGGGTGCCGGCGTGCTGGCGGCCGCTCTTCGCCCAGCGGCGTCACCCCGGGGTGCGTCCGCTCCAGTTCGCGCTGGCCGGCATCCAGGCGCACGTGGGGCACGACCTGCCGCTGGCGGTGGTGGACTCCTGCCGCGCGCTGGGCTGTCGTCCGGCGGCGCTGGAGGACGAGTTCGACACCGTCGGCGAGGTGCTGCGCTCGCTGGAGGAGCGGGTCAGGGAGGAGCTGATGCCCGGTCCCGACCTGCTGGAGCTGGCCGATCCGCTGACCCACCTGGCCGGGGCGTGGAGCCTGGACAGGGCCCGGGACGGCGCGTGGGCGGCGGCCCGGACCCTGTGGGTGGTGCGCGGGGTGGAGGAGCTGGGCGAGGAGTTCGTCCGGCGCCTGGACACCTCGGTGGGGCTGGTGGCGCGCATGCTGCTCACGCCGCTGCGCCGCTGAACCCCTCGGGCGGCTCTCAGTCCTCGGGGAGTTCCACCGGCGCGAGTTCGTCGAACCGGTCGCCCGGACCCGGGTTGGTCGGGTCGGTGGTGCCGCCGAAGTGGTGCATGACGCCCCAGACGGCGTTGAGCGCGGTCTGCACGGCGCCCTCCGCCCAGCCGGCCGTCCAGGAGATGTCGTCCCCGGCGAGGAAGATGCCGCGCCGGTCGGCGGGCAGCCCGTCCTGCATGAAGTGGGTGAACAGCCGCCGCTGGTAGCGGTAGTGGCCGGGCAGGTTGGCCTTGAACGCGCCCATGAACCAGGGCTCGTTCTCCCAGGAGACGGTGACGGGGCTGCCGATGATGTGGCGGCGGATGTCGACGTCCGGGTAGATCTCGCCGAGCGAGGCGAGCATGACCTCCATGCGCTCCGCCGGGGAGAGCGGCAGCCACTTCAGGCTGTCGTCGCACCAGGTGTAGGAGAGGCAGATGACGGCCGGCTTGTCGGGGCCGTCGTCCAGCAGGTAGGTGCCCCGGGTCATCCGGTCGGTCAGCGTCATCGACATCCGGTCGCGGCCGGTGGCCGGGTCCTTGTCGAGCCAGAACGGCCGGTCGACGGGGACGAAGAGCTTGCTCGACTCCATGTAGTGGGTGCGCTCCATGGCCGTCCAGTGGTCCATGGGGAAGAGCGTCTCGTCGCAGGCGATCTTGGAGAGCAGCAGCCAGGACTGGCCGGTGAAGACGGCCGCCGGGTAGGTGCGGATGGCGCCGGAGGCGTCGGTGACGGTGATGCCGCCGCCCGCCGTCCGGTGCAGCCGGGTCACCGCGCCGCGCGGGGCGCCGCCCTCGTGGAGCGAGGCGAGCGAGGTGCCCTGGGTCCAGTGGACGAGCTTGCCCGGGGCCCGCTCCCAGAGCCGGAGCGGAAGCTGCTGGCTGCCGCCGACGATGCCGCGGTGGTGGTCGTCGGCCTCGGTGTAGACGACCCGCAGGATCTCCAGGATGGAGTTGGGGAAGTCGGTGTCCCAGCCACCGGTGCCGAAGCCGACCTGGCCGAAGATCTCCCGGTGCTTGAAGGAGCGGAACGCCTCGGAGCCGGCGAGGAAGCCGTAGAAGGTCTGGTCGTCGAGGCGTTCCACCAGCCGGGCCCAGATCTCGCGGATGCGCGGGATGTCGCGGGTGCGCAGCGCCTCGTTCATGTCGCCGAACTCGGCGCCCTCGTCCAGGCACCGCTGCCAGGCGTCGGCCACGTCGCGGTAGACCTGCGGCAGGTCGTCCAGGGTGCGGGCGTAGTGGCTCTCCCCCTTCAGGTCGACCACGGTGGACGGGGTCGCCGGGGAGAGCGGGTTGGGGAACGGCCTGGTCTGAAGGCCCACCAGGTCGATGTAGTGCTGGAGCGAGGTCGAGGAGGGCGGGAAGCGCATGGCGCCCATCTCGGCGCGCAGCCCCGGGTCGCACCCGTCGAAGCCGACGGTCCGCAGCCGCCCGCCGATCTGGTCGGCCTCGTAGACGACCGGCTTGAGCCCCATCTTCATCAGCTCGTACGCGGTGACGATCCCCGAGAGGCCGCCGCCGATCACCGCGACCTCGGTGCCGTGGGCGGTGGCCGGGATCTGGCCGAGCCCGGCGGCGTGGCCGAGGTAGTCGTCGTACGGGAAGGGGAAGTCGGGGCCGACCATGGTGATCGGCGGCAGTCCGGCGGCGGGGCGGCCTGCGGGGGGCACCGTGGACGTCATGGGGTGCGGGCTCCTTGCGGGGACGGGCGTCAGGGGGCGATGCGGGCGCGGGCTCAGCCGTACAGCTCGGGGCGGCGGTCGCGCAGGTACGGGCTGTCGGCGCGGGAGGCGGCCAGCAGCGCGGGGTCGGCGTCGGCGAGCAGCAGCTCCTCGTCCCGCCCGCCGCGCACCGGCACGGTGCCGTCGGGGGCGGCGAGGCAGCTGCGCCCGGCGAAGGTGTACGGGCCCTCGGTGCCCGTGCGGTTGGCGTACGCCACGTAGAGCTGGCTCTCCACGGCGCGGGCGGGCACGAGGGTGTCGGGGACGACGGTGAAGGGCTCGGCGAGGGCGGTGGGGACGCAGAGCAGGTCGGTGCCGGCCAGCGCGTGGGCGCGGACGGTCTCGGGGAACTCCACGTCGTAGCAGACCAGCAGGCCCAGGGTGAGGCCGTCGAGGCGGGCCTGGACGACGGGCCGGTCGCCGGGGGTGAACCAGCGGTGCTCGTGGTCGCCGTAGAGGTGGGTCTTGCGGTAGTGGGCGAGGGGGGTGCCGTCGGGCCCGGTGAGGGCGGCGGAGTTGTGGAGGCGGCCGTCGGCGCCGCGTTCGGCGTAGCCGTGGACCACGGCGAGGCCGTGGCGGGCCGCGAGGGCGGAGACGGCACGGGCCGAGGGGCCGTCGGCGGGCTCGGCGAGGGCGTCGAAACCGGCCTCGGGGGTGTATCCGGTGAGGTACAGCTCGGAGGTGACCAGCAGCCGGACCCCGTCGGCGGCGGCGCGCCGGGCGGCCTCGTCGAGACGGTCCAGGGCGTCGGCGGGGGCCGGGGCGCTCTGGAGCAGGGCGGTGCGCAGCGGCGACGGCATGGCTGACCTCGGGCGGTGGTGCGGCGGGGAACGGGATCGACCGTACGCGGGCGTGCCCGGCGGTCACAAGGCGCGTTCCTTGCGCATCGGACGGTGATTCGTTGCGTGGATTCCGTCCCGCGCGGCGATCTGTTGCGCGCGCCCCGCGCCTCCTGCCCGGAGGGGCGTTTCCGCTGGTCAGGAGGTGAGCGGGGTCACCGGGTGGTGCTGGTGACGGTGGTGCGGCGCAGCAGCGGGGAGAGGACCAGGACCGATTTGGTGCGCTCGACGTAGGGCTCGCCCGCGATGCGTTCGAGAACGTCCTCGAAGTGGCGCATGTCGGCGGCGAAGATCTGCGCGAGGGCGTCGGCCTCCCCGGTGACGGTGGAGGCGGCGGCCACCTCGGGGTAGCGCTCCAGGCCGCGCCGGATGTCCTGCGGGGAGGTGTGCGGGCGGCAGTAGATCTCGATGTACCCCTCGGTCCGCCAGCCCAGGGCCTCCGGGTCGACGCGGACGGTGAACCCGGTGATGGCGCCCTCGGCGCGGAGCCGGTCGACGCGGCGTTTGACGGCGGGGGCGGAGAGGCCGACGAGGGCGCCGATGTCGGCGTAGGAGCGGCGGGCGTCGTCGGCGAGGGCGTGGACGATGCGTTCGTCGAGGTCGTTCAGGCGCACATCGTGCAGTAGACCACGGCAGCGCGGCGGCGGTGTACGCCCGCGGGCCGGGCCCCCGGAGAGAGGGCCCGGCCCGCGCGGCCGGTGGTGCGGAGGTCAGCTCCAGCTGGCGTGCAGCGGCTTGCCCTCGGCGTAGCCGGCGGCGCTCTGGACGCCGACGACGGCCCGCTCGGCGAACTCGGCGAGGCTGGCGGCCCCGGCGTAGGTGCAGGAGGAGCGGACGCCCGCGATGATCGAGTCGATCAGGTCCTCGACACCGGGACGCTGCGGGTCGAGGAACATCCGCGACGTGGAGATGCCCTCCTCGAAGAGCGCCTTGCGGGCCCGGTCGTACGCCGACTCCTCGCTGGTGCGGTTGCGCACGGCGCGGGCCGAGGCCATGCCGTACGACTCCTTGTAGAGGCGGCCGTCGGCGGACTGCTGGAGGTCGCCGGGCGACTCGTAGGTCCCGGCGAACCAGGAGCCGACCATGACGTTGGAGGCGCCGGCGGCGACCGCCATCGCCACGTCACGCGGGTGGCGGACGCCGCCGTCGGCCCAGACGTGCTTGCCGAGGGAGCGGGCCTCGGCGGCGCACTCCAGGACGGCGGAGAACTGCGGACGGCCGACGCCGGTCATCATGCGGGTGGTGCACATGGCGCCCGGTCCGACACCGACCTTGATGATGTCGGCCCCGGCCTCGACGAGGTCGCGGACGCCTTCGGCGGCGACGATGTTGCCGGCCACGATCGGCACCTGCGGGTCGAGGGCGCGGACCGCGCGGACGGCCCGGACCATCGACTCCTGGTGGCCGTGGGCGGTGTCCACGACGAGGGTGTCGACGCCGGCGTCCAGCAGCTGGCGGGCCTTGCCGGCCACGTCGCCGTTGATGCCGACGGCGGCGGCGATCCGCAGCCGGCCCTGGGCGTCGACGTTGGGCTGGTAGAGGGTGGCGCGCAGGGCGCCGGTGCGGGTGAGGATGCCGACCAGGCGGCCGTCGGCGCCGACGGCGGGCGCGTAGCGGCGGTTGGCGCCGTCGAGGGTGTCGAAGGCGTCGCCGGGGGCGATGTCGGCGTCGAGCAGGAGCAGGTCGCGGGACATCACGTCGGCGAGCTGGGTGAAGCGGTCGACGTCGGTGAGGTCCTCGTCGGTGACCACGCCGACGGGCCGGTGGTTCTCGTCCACCACGACACCGGCGTTGTGCGCGCGCTTGGGCAGCAGCGACAGGGCGTCCCCGACGGTCTGGGTGGGGGCCAGCACGATGGGCGTGTCGAGCACCAGGTGGCGCTGCTTCACCCACTGGGTGACCTCGGTGACGACCTCGATCGGGATGTCCTGCGGGATGACGGTGAGGCCGCCGCGCCGGGCGGTGGTCTCGGCCATGCGACGGCCGGCGATGGCGGTCATGTTGGCCACCACCAGCGGGATGGTGGTTCCCGTCCCGTCGGGCGAGGAGAGGTCGACGGCCTGGCGGGAGCCGACGGCGGAGCGACGCGGCACCATGAAGACGTCGTCATAGGTCAGGTCGTACGCGACCGGGGGTATCGAGGTGTGGCGACCGGTACCGGGCTCAAGAAAACGCATGAGTCTCACATTCCCACGCAAACCGGAGCAGGTCACTCCCACAAAGACACAGCGAAACGCCCCCGCGCTCGTGTTTTTCTCCCAAGCACCCCGGGGCGTCCTGTGTGCGGGCGGGTGACCCGCCTTACTCAGCCACTTTACCCGCCACCGCGCCCCCCGGCCCGTCCGCGCGCCCCCGGTGACCTGGGGCGTACCCGCGGGCACGGCGCACTCCCGGCGCGCGGGGAGCGGAGAGCCTAGGCTCCTGGCACTCGGCGCGGTTCCCACCCCGGAGGCACGGATGGCGTATCGGATGACGGACGGGCAGCGGCGGGCACGGCTGGGGGTGCGGCACGCGCTCGCC
Organism: Streptomyces albidoflavus; assembly: GCF_000719955.1. GTDB lineage: Bacteria > Actinomycetota > Actinomycetes > Streptomycetales > Streptomycetaceae > Streptomyces > Streptomyces albidoflavus. The sequence continues at coordinate 10,553 of NZ_JOII01000029.1, read as the reverse complement.
CCCTCCGCCCGGGCCGGTGGCCCGGCCGGGGCGGCGCGAGCGGTGGTCGCGCTGCACTCGACCGACCCGTCCTCGGTCCACGTCGCCGCCTGGGCCCGCACCCGGGACGAGCAGGCCGACGCGGCGTCGGTGGAGCGCGCCCTCTACGAGGACCGGGCGCTGGTCAGGCTGCTGGCGATGCGCAGAACGGTCTTCGTGGCGCCGGTGGAGACGGCCGCCGTCCTCCAGGCCGCCTGTTCCCGCGAGGTGGCGGCCCGCGAACGCCGCAAGCTGGAGGGTTTCGTCGCCGCCTCGGCGCCGGCCCCCGGCGGGTCCGCCGCCGGGTGGCTGGCCGGCGCGGAGGAGGCCGCGCTCGCCTCCCTGGCGGCCCGGGGCGAGGCCACCGCCGCCGACCTGGCCGCCGACGACCCCCGGCTCGCCGCGCAGGTGCGGATCGGCGGCGCCTCCCGGCACGCACGCGGCCAGAGCGTGGCGGCCCGCCTGCTGCTCCTGCTCGCCGCCGAGGGCAAGGCGGTACGCGGCCGTCCGCGCGGCTCGTGGACCTCGCACCAGTACCGCTGGTCCCCGCTCTCCGCCTGGCTGCCGGACGGGCTCGCCCCCTGGGAGACCGGGGCGGCCCGCGCGGAGCTGGCCCGTCTTTGGCTGCGGGCGTACGGGCCGGGCACGGCGGAGGACCTGCGCTGGTGGACGGGGTGGACGAAGACCCAGACCACGCGGGCGCTGAAGGAGGTGGCCCCGGCCGAGGTGGAGCTGGACGACGGCTCGACCGGGCTGGTCCTCGCCGACGACCTCGACCCGGTCCCCGACCCCGGGCCCTGGGCCGCCCTGCTGCCCGCCCTCGACCCGACCCCCATGGGATGGCACTCCCGCGCCTGGTACCTGGGCCCGCACCAGGACCGCCTCTACGACCGGGCGGGCAACATCGGCCCCTCCGTGTGGTGGTGCGGCCGGATCGTCGGCGGCTGGGCCCAGGACCGGGACGGCGCGCTGGTCTGCCGATACCTGGAGGACGTCGGCGCGGACGCCCGGGCGGCGGTCGACGCCGAGGCGGCACGGCTCGCCCCACGGCTCGGCGATGTCCGGCTGACGGCACGGACCCGGGGCCGCACCTGGCTGGAGGAGGAGCTGGCGGCGGGCTCCGGCTGACGGCGAGGCCCGTTCAGCCCTCCCCCTCCAGCGCCAGCAGCGCGGTGACCCCTCGTCCGCTCTCCCGCGCGCCGGCCGCGCTGTCGCCGAGGAGGGTACGGGCCGTCTCCCAGTCGCCCGGACTCGCGGCGGCCAGCTCCCGCCAGCCGCGCACGACCAGCACGCCCCCGTCGGCCAGCGGCAGGCTGTCGGGGTCGCCGAGCAGGTCGGCCAGGGCGTCCCAGTTCCGGCCGAACCAGCCGGGCAGGCCGAGCTGTCCGGCGCAGGCCTCCAGGAAACCCGCCTTGTCCCTGACCCCGGCGAGGTCGAGGACGGCACAGGACTGCCCGGCCTCCCGGGCGGCCGCCACGGCGCGGGCCACCGGGTCGGCGGGGCGGGCGGGCGGGCCGGTGCGGCTGTCGTCGTCACTCACGTGCGTACGGTCCCCTCTCGGGCCGCTCCCCTTGCGTGCGGCGCTCATCGCAGCACCGCGCGGAAGGAGGCGTAGTGGTCCTCGGTCCAGTAGATCTCGTCCTCGCGCCCGGTCACCAGGCGGCGGGCTCCCCGGTCGCGCGCACCGGGCGTCTTCACCGTGTACTCGCGGTAGTGCCCCCGCTTCCGCTCCGGCAGCAGCTTCTCGTAGTTGCCGAAGACGGAGCCGTCCTTGGCGTACGGGAAGGGGCCGCCCCGGTCGATGAGCCGCAGGGTGTCGCGGGCCTCGGCGGGCAGCCGGTCCTCGCGGACCGTGGCCATGCCCTCGGCCCAGGCGGGAGCCGGGGCGCCGCCGGAGGACGTACCGCCCTGCTCGGCCGAACAACCCGTCAGGAGGGCCAGCAGCGCGCAGAGCAGCGCCGTCAGAGAGACACGGAGGAGGGCCCGGGAGCGGCGGGAACGCGGAGACATGGCGGTGATGCTGTCACACCGGGGCAGGACCGCCGGGCAGCCCGACGGAACGGGCCAGGGCGCGCAGACTGTGGGTGAAGAACCGCTCCCGGTCCTCCACCACGCGGTGGAAGTGCCCGAAGAGTTCGAAGGAGATCAGCCCGAAGAGCTGGGCCCAGGCAGCGACGAGGGCGGCGACCACGGCGGGCGGCAGGTCACCGGTCAGCTCGGCCAGGTCGCCCGCGAGCCGCTCCGCCTCCGGCGCCGCCTCGTCCCCGAGCGGGGGCGGCGTCACGGCACCGGCCCGGTGCGCCTCGCGGACGATCCCGATCAGCACGGAGGCGACCCGGGCGGCCGGGGGCACGGTGTCGCCGGGGGCGGTGTAGCCGGGCACCGGGGAACCGTAGATCAGGCCGTACTCGTGCGGGTGGGCGAGCGCCCAGACCCGGACGGCGGCGGCGACCTCGACCCAGCGGCCGGCCCAGTCCGTCCCCTCCCCCGCCCGTGCGGCGGCCTGCTCGGCGGCCTCGCCCACCGCGTCGTAGGCGTCGACGATGAGCGCCGTCAGCAGGTCGTCGCGGCTCGGGAAGTAGCGGTACAGGGCGGAGGAGACCATGCCCAGCTCACGGGCGACCGCCCGCAGCGAGAGCCGGGCGGCCCCCTCGGTGGCGAGCTGGCGCCGGGCCTCGTCCTTGATGGCGGCGGTCACTTCGGCGCGGGCGCGCTCCCTGGCCCCTCGAACAGCACTCATGCCGGGAGTCTGCCAGAAGCCGAGTGCGCCGCTCAACAAAGAGAGCACTGCTCTTGCCTCCGCGCACCGCATGCGTGCACACTGCTCTTAAGCGAGAGCGGTGCTCTCACAACTCAGGGAGTCTCCATGTCCACGCCGTACTACCGCCAGGCCACGCCCTTCGCCGTCCGCCTCAACTCCCTCGTCGGCCGGCTCGCCCGCCTCGGCATCAGCCTCCTCGGCTCCGCCGAACTGACGGTCGTCGGCCGCCGCAGCGGCACCCCGCAGCGCATCCCGGTCAACCCGCACACCCACGAGGGCGCGGAGTACCTGGTCTCGGCCCGCGGCCACTCCCAGTGGGTACGGAACATGCGCGCGGCGGGTGGCGGCACCCTACGACTGGGCCGCCGCACCCGCGCCTTCCACGCCGAGGAGCTTCCCGACAACGCCCTCAAGGCCGAGATCCTCCGCACCTACCTCGCCCGCTGGGGCTGGGAGGTGAACGACTACTTCCAGGGCGTCACCGCCCGGTCGCCCGAAGCCGACCTCCTGTCCGCCTGCCCGGACCACCCGGTCTTCCGCATCACCACGACACCCCAGAAGAAGTAGCCGGGGCCTGCGACGAGCCCGTACGGCCAGCTCTCAGGCCGACCGACTCCCGGCCCGACGGCCAACCCCCAGGCCGTCCGGCCCCTCCCGACCCGACGGCCAACTCCCGGCCCGTCCGGCCAGCTCGCAGCCCGTCCGGCCAACTCACGGCCCGTCCGGCCAACTTCCAGGCCGTCCGGCCCTATTCCAGGCCGTCCGGTCAAAACTCAGGCCGCCCGCCAACTCCCAGCCCGGCCGGCGCTTGAGGCCATCTTTGACCGGCGCGGTCACCCGAGGCCCGGCCGAAAACAGCCCGGCCGGCGTTTGAGGCCAAAAGGGGACTCAGGCGTCCCCGGGCTCATCCGGATCAGCCCGATCGAGAGCGGGCCGGGGCGGCGGCGCAGCCGCCAGAAGCTGATCGGCCGCAGCCGTGTCGGTGACCAGACTGGTCACCAGCCCGGACCGCAACACCGCATCGATGGCCGGCGCCTTCCGCCCACCCCCGGCGATAGCCACCACCTCGGGAATCCGCCGCAGCCGATCCGCCTCGACGGTGATGCACCGCTCCCCAAGATCCCGCCCGACCCGCCGCCCCTCGGCGTCGAAGAGGTGCGCGGACATCTCCGCGGCCACCCCGAGCGAGGCGTAGTGCGCCCGCTCCTCCTCGCTGAGCATGTCGTGCACGGTCGAGATCCCCGGCTCCCAGGACCCGATGGAGACGGCCGCGACCGTCACCTTGTCGAAGTGCTCGAAGGCCCGGGCGATCCCGGTCTGGTTCCGCAGCGCAGCGGCGGTCGCCGGGTCGGGCAGCAGCATCGGCGCGTAGATGGGGTGCGCCTCACCCCCGGCGACCTGGGCCGCCCGCCGGACCGCCTCGACCGATCCGCGCTCGGCGGTCCCCGCGTCGTAGACCCCGGTCAGCTGCACCACGGTGCACGGCGGCAGCTTGTCGAGGGCCGCGGCCATGTGGATGGTGGAGCGGCCCCAGGCGAGGCCGAGCACGTCGCCCTCGGTGACGAGCTCTCCGAGCAGGTCTGCGGCGACCTCGCCGAGGCTCTCGGGATCGGGCGACTCCTCTTCCTCGGCGGGCGACTCCACGACCACGGCGTGCCGCAGTCCGAAGCGGGCGCGCAGGGCGTCGGAGCGTTCCGCGTCGAGTTCCGCCGGGACGCGGATCTCGATGCGGACGAGGTCACGTTCGAGAGCGGTCTCCAGGACCCGGGCCACCTTGAAGCGGCTGACGCCGAACTCCTCGGCGATCTGGATCTTGGACTTGCCCTCCAGATAGAAACGGCGGGCCATGGCCGCCGCCTGCACCAGCTCCGCGGGTCCCATCCGCAGGGCAGGACGACCCGCCGACATGCCGGACACGGCAATCTCCTCACTGCTGTTCACAAGTGGCTCCGCCGTTCATCCTCGCAGATCCGGCGGCGCCCCATCGGCCCTCGGGGCGGTCGTTCATCGTGCGGTGACCCCGGGTTGACCCGGGGTGTCGCCGCGTGTTCAGTGGCCGCACGCCCAGGGGGCCGAGGCGGTGGCCTTGCGGGCGCTGTCGCGCAGCGAGCGGACGGCCTCGGCCGGGTCCTCGGCGCCGTAGACCGCCGAGCCCGCCACGAAGACGTCGGCCCCGGCCTCGGCGCACCGCTCGATGGTGGCGGCGGAGACGCCCCCGTCCACCTGGAGCCAGAGGTCCAGGCCGTGCCGGCCGATCAGTTCCCGGGTGCGGCGGATCTTCGGCAGCGTGAGATCGAGGAAGGACTGCCCGCCGAAGCCCGGCTCGACCGTCATGATCAGCACCATGTCCAGCTCGGGCAGCAGTTCCTCGTACGGCTCGATCGCCGTGGCGGGCTTGAGCGCCATGGCGGCGCGGGCGCCCTTGGCGCGGATCTCGCGGGCCAGACGGACCGGCGCGGCGGCGGCCTCCACGTGGAAGGTGACCGATCCGGCGCCCGCCTCGACGTACTGCGGCGCCCAGCGGTCGGGGTCCTCGATCATCAGGTGGCAGTCCAGCGGGGTCTCCGTGGCCCGGGCCAGCGACTCGACCACGGGCACGCCGAGCGTCAGGTTGGGCACGAAGTGGTTGTCCATGACGTCGACGTGGAGCCAGTCGGCGCCCTCGACGGCGCGGGCCTCGTCGGCGAGGCGGGCGAAGTCGGCGGAGAGGATGCTGGGATTGATCTGCGCTGCCATGCCCCAAGACTGCCATGCTCGCGGCCGGTTCCGGCCTCCGGAGGCCGGAACCTCCGCTTCCGCCGCTCCTACTGTCCGACCCGCCCGTCGATGCGCTCGCGCAGGAAGTCGGCGTGCCCGTTGTGGCGCGCGTACTCCTCGACGAGGTGGACCAGGACCTCGCGGAGCGAGACGGGCTCGCCGTGCGCCTCGCCGGTGAGGTCGAGCGAGGGCGCCCGCGCCACGAAGGCGTCCCCGAACTCCTGCTCGGCCCGGAGCAGCCGCCACGCCTCCTCGACCAGGGCCGGGTCGGGAAGGGCGCCGTCCCAGTCGCCGTCGGGGTCCTCGGGCAGCCGGAAGTACGGGGGCGCGTCCAGCCCCGCCATCCGTGCCCGGAACCAGACGCGCTCCACGTCGGCCATGTGCCGCACCAGCCCGAGCAGGGACATGGTGGACGGCTCGACGGAGCGCCGGGCCAGCTGCTCGGCGTCGAGCCCGGCGCACTTCACCTCCAGGGTGAGCCGCTGGCAGCGCAGGTACTCCATGAGCGTGGTGACCTCGTCGCCCAGGGTCGGCCCGTTCTGGCGGGGGTCGTCCTCGACGGGGAGGAACAGGTCGGCGCGCTTGCGCGGTGTCGCGTTCATGCCGCCGATCCTGGCAGCCCCGCGCCTCGTCCCACCAGATCTCTACCGGCGGTACGCGGTCAGCGGGCGCCCTGCTCCGCCGCGCCGAGGAAACGGGCCAGCCCGGTGCCGAGCCGGCCGGGCGCGTCCTCCTGCACCAGGTGTCCGGCCCCGGGGATCAGCACCAGCTCGGCGCCGGGCACGGCCGCGGCCAGTTCGTGCGCCTTGGCCACCGGGATCCACGCGTCGTCCTCGCCCCAGAAGACGGCCACCGGCAGCTCGATCGAGCCGTACCGGCCCTGGATCTCGTCGGTGTACCGCTGGCCGGCCTGGGCGATCTGCCGGTAGAAGGCGGGCTGCCCCTCCACCCCCTCCCAGGGCTGGACGAGCCGGTCGAGGACGGCCGGGTCGAGCCCGGGGCTGCTGGCCGAGGAGATGTACTCGCGGACCAGCGCGCGGTGCAGGTGGGGCGGGAGCTGTTCGAAGACCCCGTGGTGCTCGCCGACCAGGCGGAAGAATGCCGACCCCCATGGGGCGAGGGCGACCGGGTCGACCAGGGCGAGCCGCCGGTAGGCCGCGCCGTGCAGGAGGTGGGCGCGCAGCGCGACGGCACCGCCGAAGTCGTGGGCGACGACGGCCGGGGCGGCCAGGTCCCAGTGGGCCAGCAGCTCGGCGAAGACCCGGCCCTGCGCGCCCAGCGACACGTCCTGGCCCTCGAACTGGGCGGAGACCCCGTATCCCGGCATGTCCCAGACGTACACCTGGTGGTCCCGGGCCAGCTCGCGGGCGATCCGGCGCCAGACGTACGAGGAGAACGGCGTCCCGTGGCAGAGGACGACCGGCGGCGCGGCCGGGTCCCCGAGCCGCTCCCAGCGCACCTCGCCCGCCCTGCTGCCGTACGTCCTGGACAGCTCCCACTCGCTCATGCGTACGCCCTTTCCCGTGGCACCGGCGGTCACGCGCCCCGCTCCCGGGCGGAAGCATGCCACACCGGCGGGCACCGGCCCGGGAGCGACGACAGGCTTACGGCAAGGGCGAGTTGGGCCCCGCGCCCATGGCGTACGGGTGCGGGGACGGCGGCCTCAGGCGGTGCGCCGCAGCAGCGCCAGGTACATCGCGTCGGTGCCGTGCAGGTGCGGCCAGAGCTGCACGTCGGGGCCCTCGCCGAGGGCGGGGACGCCGGGCATGAGGGGGCGGGCGTCGAGGAGTTCGGCGCCGCCCTCCCGCTTGAGGACGTCGTCGACGACGGCCCGGGTCTCGGCCAGGTGCGGCGAGCAGGTCGCGTACGCCACGACGCCGCCGACCCGCACCGACTCCAGGGCGGTCCGCAGCAGGGCGCGCTGGAGCGGGGCGAACCCGTCGAGGTCCTCGGGGCGGCGGCGCCAGCGCGCCTCGGGGCGGCGGCGCAGCGCGCCGAGCCCGGTGCACGGCACGTCGACCAGGACCCGGTCGAAGGAGCCGGGCCGCCACGGCGGGCGCGTCCCGTCGGCGGCGATCACCTGGTACGGGCCCGGGTTGCCGTCCAGCGCCTTGGCGACGAGCCCGGCGCGGTGCGGCTGCTTCTCGGAGGCGAGCAGGGTCGCGCCCCGCTGCGCGGCGAGCCCGGCGAGCAGCGCCGCCTTGCCGCCCGGACCGGCGCAGGCGTCGAGCCAGCGGCTGTCGGAGCCCTCCAGCGGGGTGGCGGCGAGGGCCAGCGCCACCAGCTGGCTGCCCTCGTCCTGCACCCCGGCGTCGCCCTCGCGGACGGCGTCGATGGCGCCGGGCTCGCCGCCCTCGGTGAGCCGCACCGCATACGGCGACCAGCGGCCCGGCAGGGCGCGGTCCGGGCCGAGGCCGTCGAGCAGGGTGTCGGAGGTCGTGCGGCCGGGACGGGCGACGAGGGTGACCTCGGGCCGCTCGTTGTCGGCCTCCAGCAGGTCCTCGATACCGGCGCGGGGTCCGCCGAGGGAGTCCCAGAGCGCGGAGACGACCCAGCGCGGGTGCGAGTGGACGACGGCGAGGTGGTCCTCGGGGTCCTCGTCGTACGGCGGGGCGACCCGCTCCAGCCAGCCGTCGAGGTCGTCGGCGGTGATCCGGCGCAGCACCGCGTTGACGAACTTGGCGCGGCCGTCGCCGAGGACGACGCGGGCCAGCTCCACGGTGGCGGAGACGGCGGCGTGGCTCGGGATGCGCGTGCCGAGGAGCTGGTGCGCGCCGAGCGAGAGGACGTCGAGGACCGGCGGGTCGACCTCGCGCAGCGGACGGTCGACGCAGGCCGCGATGATCGCGTCGTAGGTGCCCTGGCGGCGCAGGGTGCCGTAGACGAGTTCGGTGGCGAGGGCGGCGTCCCGGGCCTCGAAGGTGTCGGGGTGGTCCTCGCGCGCCTTGCGGAGCAGGGCGGGCAGCACCAGGTTGGCGTAGGCGTCCCGTTCGTCGACGGCGCGCAGCGCCTCGAAGGCGAGGATGCGCACCGGGTCCTTCTTGGGGCGGCGGTAGGGCTTGCCGGTCTTACGGGGACGCCGGGACGGCTGGTCGGTCAAAGGTGCTCCGCTGTCGCAAGGTCACTGGCCCACCGCTCCGCCGCACGGACCGGCACGCCGCCGCGCCCGGTACCGCCGTCCCGCCTGCTCGGCGGGGGGCGCCACGGGCGCGGTCCTGTCCCCTTCAGCGTACGTCGGCCGCGCCGAGGCGCTCGCCCGGGGCGATCCGGACTCCGCGCGCCCAGTCGGCGGCGCGCATCGGCTTCTTGCCCTGCGGCTGGACCCAGAGCAGTTCGACGGCGTGCGAACCGGTGCCCACGTGCACGTGGTTCTTGCCCACCGCCAGGTCGCCGGGGGCGAGGCCCTCCTCGCCGGGCAGCGGGCGGGCGGCGACGAGCTTGAGCCGCTCGCCCCGGAAGACGGTCCACGCGCCGGGGGCCGGGGTGCAGCCGCGCACCACCCGGTCGACGCGGAGCGCGGGCGCGGCCCAGTCGACCTGGGCGTCCTCGACGGTGAGCTTGGGGGCGAGGCTGACCCCGTCGGCGGGCTGCGGCACCGCCTGCAACGTGCCGTCCTCGATGCCGTCCATGGTCGCCGCGAGCAGGCCGGAACCGGCGAAGGCGAGGCGGGTCAGCAGGTCGCCGCTGGTGTCGGTGGGCCGCACCTCCTCGGTGACGGTGCCGAAGACGGGGCCGGAGTCCAGGCCCTCCTCGATGAGGAAGGTGGAGGCGCCGGTGATCTGGTCGCCGGCGAGGATCGCGTGCTGCACAGGGGCGGCGCCGCGCCAGGCGGGGAGCAGCGAGAAGTGCAGGTTGACCCAGCCGCGGGCGGGAATGTCGAGGGCCACCTTGGGCAGCAGCGCGCCGTAGGCGACGACCGGGCAGCAGTCCGGGCCGATCTCCCGCAGCCGCGCCAGGAACTCCTCGTCGCGCGGCCGGTTCGGCTTCAGCACCTCGATCCCGGCCTCCTCGGCGCGCTCCGCGACCGGGCTGGCGACCAGCCGCCGGCCGCGCCCGGCCGGGGCGTCGGGCCGGGTGACGACGGCGACCACCTCGTGCCGCTCCGAGGCGATCAGGGCGTCCAGAGCGGGAACGGCGACCTCGGGGGTGCCGGCGAAGACGAGCCTCACGGTGGGGATACCTCGCTATGTCGTACGGGCGGAGCCACGGCCCCCTTCCCGGCGGACGCGCCTGGCGGGGAGCCGCGCCAGTCTAGGCCGCACGGCACCGCGGGCGCCTGCCCGGGGCGTACCGGCGCGGACGCTCATACCACCCGGCGTACCCGTCCTCCCCGGTCTCCGCGTCCTCTCCCGAACACGCCCACAACTCCCCTGCCCCCTCGGGGGCGTACGCGGTGGCGCGCGCCCCGCGCCCCGACACATACGCCCTGGAGCGTGACCACTCAGGGCGCCGGGCGTTGGTCAAGGCGAGTTGACTTCCACGGGTCTTCGCTCCAGTGGCCCGTCTCCCCCCATCCCACCGCCCGTTCGAGAGGCTTGTTCATGGCCGACCACGCAACCCACGACGCACAGGCACGGGCCAGCCTGCACCTGCTGGTGCGGGACATCGAGCGGGTCCGCCGCCAGGTGGACGCGCTCCGCACCCTCACCGCCCAGCTGGGCAACGTCTACCGCCCCCGCCGCACCGGCCCCGCCACCGGCTTCGTCGTCTACGGCCGGGCCCCCGCCCCCACCGTGCGCCTGGCCCAGGAGCTGCGGGACAGCGTCGAGACCCTGGTCACCGCCGCCGTGGACTTCGACCGCTCCCTCGGCTTCTCCTGGGACGCGGTCGGCTCCGCCCTCGGCGTGACCAAGCAGGCGGTCCACCGCCGCTACGGCGCCCGCCGCGCCACCACCCAGGCCGCCGCCGAGGCCGAGCGCGCCGGTGAAACCTCCACCAGCACCCGCCCGGTCCCCCTCAACACCGGCCTCCCCACAGTCCCCGCCGCCCGCTCCATGCCCACCCAGCCCACCCCCCC
>NZ_JOII01000028.1 GCF_000719955.1 Streptomyces albidoflavus | reverse complement strand
TCAAAATCCGCGGCTACCGCATCGAACTCGGCGAAATCGAAACCGCCCTCACCACCCACCCCCACATCCACGAAACCCTCGTCACCACCCACCAGGACCACGACGGCCACCGCCGCCTCCTCGCCTACCTCGTCACCGACACCCCCCTCACCCCCTCCCAACTCCGCACCCACCTCACCACCACCCTCCCCGACCACATGATCCCCGCCCTCTACATCCCCCTCGACCACCTCCCCCTCACCCCCAGCGGCAAAGTCGACCGACGAGCCCTCCCCCAACCGGACACCCAAACCGAACCCACCAACACCACAGAACACACACCACCCCGCACCCCCACCGAACACCTCCTCGCCACCACCTGGGCCACAGTCCTCGGAACCGAAGAAATCGGCATCCACGACAACTTCTTCGACCTCGGCGGCGACTCCATCCTCTCCATCCAGGTCATCTCACACGCCCGGCGGGCGGGTCTCCAGCTCACGTCGAAGCTGATGTTCACCCACCAGACGATCGCCGAACTGGCCTCGGTGGTACGGCATGCCGAGCCGGAGACGAGCGGCGGCGACGTGGCGGAGGCGGTGGCCGGGAGCGTCGAACTCACCCCGGTCCAGCGGTGGTTCTTCGACGGACACACCACGGACCCCGACCGGTACGCGATGTCCGTGCACGTCGCCCTGGCGCCGGACACCGACCCGGGGGTGCTGGCACGCGCGCTGGAGGCGATCGTCGACCACCACGACGCCCTGCGCATGCGGTATTCGCCCGACGGCGAGGGCGGCTGGGCGCAGGAGTACGGCGAGCGCCCTGACGGCCTGCTCACCGTGCGGGACATCCCGGCCGACGGCGCGGAAGCCGCCCTGCACGACGCGGCCGACGAGGCCCAGCGCGCCCTGGACCTGCGCGGCGGGGCCCTGGTGAAGGGCGTCTTCCTGCGCACGGCTGGGGCGGACAGGCCGCCCGGGCTGTTCCTGGCCGTCCACCACCTGGTGATGGACGGGGTCTCCTGGCGCATCCTCCTGGAGGACCTCGCCACCGCCTACGCCCAGCTCGCCGAGGGGCGCCCCGCCGATCTGGGCGCCCGGACCAGCAGCTACCAGCACTGGGCGCGGCGGCTCACCGATCACGTGCGCTCCGGCGCGCTCGACCACGAGACCGGCTACTGGCGCAAGGCGTCGGCCGGCGCCGTGGACCTGCCCTGCGACGGGCCCGCGTCAAGCACGTACGGGGAGGTCGCGGCCGAGTCCGTCGTGCTGGACCGGGAGACGACCGAGGCCCTGCTGCACCGGGCGCCGGCCGCGTTCCGTACCCAGATCAACGATGTGCTGCTGGGCGCGCTGGGGCGGGTCCTGAACACCTGGGCGGGCGGGCCGGTCACGGTCGCGCTGGAGGGCCACGGCCGGGAGGAGCTCTTCGACGACGTCGACCTCTCCCGCACGGTCGGCTGGTTCACCACCATCTATCCCGTCACCCTCGTCGTACCGGACGGCCCCTGGGGCACGGCGCTGAAGGCGGTCAGGAAGACCCTGCGCAAGGTGCCCGTGCGTGGCATCGGCTACGGCGCCCTGCGGTACCTGCGGGAGCCGGACCACCCGGACCGCGTCGCGCTCGCGGCGGCCCCGCCTCCGCGGATCAGCTTCAACTACCTGGGCCAGTGGGACAGCGCCGACGGTGGCGGCGGACTCGTCCGGGACCGCCTCGACGCCCTCGGCGCCGACCAGGCGCCCGGGGAGAGCCGCCCCCATCTGATCGACGTGGTCGCCGCCGTCAGCGACGGCCAGCTGCGGATCGAGTGGATGCACGCCCCCTCGGCCCACGCCCCCTCCACCGTCCGCCGCCTCGCGGACGACTTCGCCACCGCCCTGCGGCAGATCGCCGCAGCGGCCGGAAACTGACCGACCTACCGGAAGGCTGCTGTTGTGGCTCGCTACGTCTTGACTGACGCCGAGAAGAACGAACTGGCACGGATAGCGGACGAGTTCCTCGCCGCGCACCCCGTCTGGGCCCCCCTGGAGTACGTGGACGACATCCGTGTCGAGGCCGAACGGCTGCCGGTCGGCGTGCGCCGGTTCCTGGCGGGCGCCCGTACCGCCGAGGACGCCATCGTCGTGGTCTCCAACCTGCCGGTCGACGAGGACCTGGTCCCGACCCCGTCGAGCTGGCAGGTCGCGGAGAAGGAGGGAGCGGCGGTCCGCGAGGAACTGGTGCTGCTGCTGGTCGGTTCCGTACTGGGCGACGCGTTCGGCTGGAACAACCAGCAGAACGGCCGGCTGGTGCACGACGTCTGCCCGTCCAAGGGCCAGGAGAACTCCCTGACCAGCGCGAGCAGTCAGCAGCAACTGACGCTGCACACGGAGGACGTGTTCCACTCCTGCCGGGGCGACTACGTGGCCCTGATGTGCCTGCGCAACCCCGACGCGGTGGGCACCACGGTGGCACTGGTCGAGTCGGTGGAGTTCGAGGAGCCGCTGCGCGAGGTGCTGCACCAGAACCGGTTCCGGTTCTTCCCCGACGACTCCCACCAGGTGGTGCCGCTGCACACCGCCGAGGCCCCCTCGGCGCTGGAGGAGCGCCCGCACGAGGTCGCCTCCGTCCTCTTCGGCCCCGAGGACGCGCCCTACCTGCGGATCGACGCCGACTTCACCAGCCCGGTCCCCGGCGACCGTGAGGCCGAGCAGGTCATGGTGCAGGCCGCCGAACTGCTCGCCGACGCCGCCGAGCGGGTGGTGCTCGCTCCCGGGGAGGCCGTCTTCGTCGACAACTACAAGGTGATCCACGGCCGGGACACGTTCACCCCCCGGTACGACGGCACGGACCGCTGGCTCAAGCGCACCAGCCTGGTGCGGGACATCCGGCGCACCTACGTGCGGTCGAAGTCGCGCTCCCGGCTGCTCGGCTGATGCCGGGCGGGACCGCGGAGGGGAGCCGCAAGGGCGGCTTCACCCTGCTGTGGGTGAGTTCGGCGTTCGCCGAGTTCGCCTACAGCACCTCCCTGATCGTGCTGCCGCTGATCGTCCTGGCGCTCACCGGCTCGCCCTCGCAGGCCGGGATCATCGGTTTCGTGGACGCGGCGGCGATGCTCCTGGCGGGGCTGCCCGCCGGGGCCGTCGCCGACCGGTTCGACCGCAGGACCGTGATGCTGTGGTGCCAGGCCGCGCTCGTCGCGGTCTTCGGCTCCCTGGCCCTGCTGCTGTGGGCGGACGCCGTCTCGCTGCCGGCACTGATCGGCCTCGCCCTGGTCAACGGCGCGGCCACCGCCCTGACGATGGCGGCGGGCGACGCCATGATCCCGAGCCTGGTGGCCCCCGAACGGCTCTCCGACGCCGTCGCGATGAACGCGGCCCGGACGTACGCGGGTCAGCTCGCCGGTACCTCGGCGGGCGGGTTCCTGCTGGCGCTGAAGAACGCCTTCCCCTTCGTCGTGGGGTGCCTGGCGCACCTCGCCGGTCTGGTGCTGCTGCTGTTCCTGAAGCGGCAGCCGCCGGCCCGCCCGGACGGCGACCGGGACCAGACGGACGGGCGGGGACTGCTCGAAGGGGTCCGCTGGATCATGCGCCATCCGTTCCTGCGGGTGGGACTGGCCTGTGCCACGGCGACCAACTTCTTCTTCGGCGTCATCTACTTCATCGTGATCGCGTCGGCGCAGACCAGCGGGATGAACACCGGCCTCATCGGCCTCATGGCGGGGCTGCTGGGCGTAGGCGGCCTGCTGGGCGCCCTGGCGGCCCCGCTGCTCCAGCGCCTGCTGAGCGGCGCCCGCCCGGTCTACGTGGTGCTGTGGGCGTTCGCCGTGCTCACCGTGGGGATCGCGGTGCTGCCCGGCAGCTGGACGCCGGGAGTGCTGCTCGGGGCCGTGGCCTTCGCCGCGCCCACCGCCAACGCGTTCTTCACCACGCAGCAGTTGGCGCTCACCCCGGACAGCCACCGGGGCCGCGTGGTCAGCGCCGCCGCCGTCGCGAGCGGGGGCGGCGGCGCGATCGCCCCGCTGGCGGGCGGCATCGTGCTGGACCTGGCCGGCCGCTCGGCCGGGCTGCTGGGCTGCGCGGCCGTGATGGCGGTCATCGCCCTGGTGACCACGCTCAGCCCGGCCCTGCGCGACGTACCGGACCCGGTGGCCGTCGATCCTCCCTCGAACCCCCGGCCGGACTCCCAAGTGGAACCTGGCCCGGGTCCGGGCCGCGGCCCCGGGAACGAGCCGGAATCGGATGCGTACGCCGATTCGGGGACGGAAACGGAATCCGCGCCGGAATGCGGTGCCCGATCAGCGCGTGAAGTAAGCCCTGTCCCCGGAACGGGACGGGGCTCAGAACAGCGGCAGGAAACATCACCGGAACCGGCACCCGACAAGGTGTGACCTCGCGGTCCGCCGGTTCCTCCCTCCCCTCCCCCGGACGAACAGGTAAAGACAGCTCACCATGACCATTGATCTGGCCAATCCCGACCTCTACACGACGGACGCCCGTTTCGAGATGTGGGAGGAGTACATCCGCTCGGACGCGAAAGTCTGGAGCGATCCCGGAATTTCCCCGTCCGGTTTTTGGTCCGTCTTCTCCCACCGCGACGTCTCCGCCGTCCTCTCCCCGAAGGCGCCTTTCACCTCCGAGTACGGCATGATGATCGGATTCGACGCCGAGCACGCCGATCATTCCGGCGGGCGCATGCTGGTGGTGAGCGAGGGCAACTGGCACTCCGTCCTGAAGAGGCTCATCGGCCCGTTCCTCTCCCGGCTGCGCGCCCCCGAGCTGCGCTCCGTGCTCCACGAGGAGGTGCGCGAGATCGTCGAGCGGCTCCGCTCGCAGGAGACCACCGACATCGCGCTGACGGTGGGACCCCGGCTGCCCGCCGCCATCGTCTGCGAGGTGATCGGTGTCCCGCTCAGCGAGCGCGAGCACCTGATCCAGCTCACCAACCACGCCTTCGGCGGCGAGGAGAGCAGCTTCGACAAGATGACGCCCGCCGAGGCGCACACGGAGATCCTCTTCTACTTCCACGAACTGATCGAGCGCCGCCAGAAGGAGCCCGGCACCGACCTGGTCAGCGCGCTGCTCGCGGACGGGCGGCTCAGCACCGAGGACGTGCTGATCAACTGCGACAACGTGCTGATCGGCGGCAACGAGACCACCCGGCACTCGATCACCGGTGCCTTCCACGCCTTCCAGGCGTTCCCGGGCGCCCTCGACACGCTGCGCGCCGACCCGGAACTGGCCGACCGCGCGGTCGAGGAGGTGGTCCGCTGGACCTCCCCCGCCGCGCACGTGCTGCGGGTGGCCACCGAGGACTGCGAGATCGGCGGCCAGCAGATCCGCGAGGGGCAGGCGGTGGTGGCCTGGCTGGCGGCGGCCAACCGCGACGAGCGGCTCTTCGCCCACCCGCACCGCTTCGTGGTGGACCGCGCCCCCAACCGCCATCTGGGGTTCGGCACCGGCCCGCACCACTGCCTGGGCGCGGCGCTGGCCCGGCTCGAACTGAAGGAACTGCTGACCCAGCTCGCCGCCGAGGCGAAGGCCGTCGAACCGCGCGAAGAGGTGCGCTGGATGCGTTCGAACCTGGTGCAGGGATACAGCGGTCTGGAGGTCTCCATGCGGTGGCGCTGACACTACGCGCGTCGATATAGTCTCGGACCGATCACTGGGGGGAGTGCTTCGTCATGCTGGAGATATGCCTGGGCGTCGAGGATCTGGCGCGTATTCGCATCATCGGAACTCTGGGTACCGCCTTCGAGACTCATCTGGCCTGGGGGCAGTTGGGAAAACAGCAGCGGGACGCCCTTTCCGAGTGGCGCCGCACCGCGCGGATCCGATTGCGAAGAGCGGGCGCCACCATGGCGAAGGCGCGTTCCGCCTCTCTGGTGGAAACGCTGACCTCGCCCCTTCCGCACGAGGGGGACGTGTTCCACAAGATGGCGGTCGAGCCGTTCTGGGACAGAATTCAGCGGTTATTGAAAGCTGAACGAGATTCCTGCGGCCGGGAGATGCTGGCCGGAGGTGTCGAGCACGTCCTCAACAATCGCCACAGCGCCATCCGGTGGGAGGCCCCCGTGCTCCGCGTCGCCAACGGACGGCCGCCCCGGCGCACCTCCCTGACCGGCCAGGGCCTGACGCTCGTCCCCTCCCTCTTCGCTCCGCACCCGTTCCTGCTCGACGACAGCGTGGGCTGGCACGGACTGCCGATCCTGGTCTACAACATCGCCCCCGACACGGAGCCGGCCGCCGCGCTGTGGCAGAGCCAGGAGGGCGAGTCGGCCCTTCCCGCCCTGCTCGGCCGGACCAGGGCGGACGTCCTGGAGGCCCTGCGCGAGACCCGCTCCACGGGCCAGGTCGCCGACCGGGTCCACATCTCCAGCCCCTCCGCCAGCAAACACCTCACGATCCTGCGCCGCGCCGGCTTCGTGTCCACGGAGCGCCGCCAGAACCTCGCGGTCCACAGCCTCACCCCGCTGGGCGAGGCCATCCTCGGCTGAAGAAACGGAAGCTCCGGCATGCCCACATCCGCCCTCACCCGGTACACCAAGCCCCTCGCCCCCACCCGCCGCCTGGTCTGCTTCCCCCACGCGGGCGGCGCGGCCAGTTTCTACCGTGACTGGCGCCGGTGCGCCCCGCCGGAGGTGGAGCTGATCGCCGTGCAGTACCCGGGCCGCGAGAACCGCGTGCGCGAGCCGCTGGTCGCGACGATGGAGGAGCTGGCGACGGCGCTCGCCGAGGAGTTGCTGGCCCTCCCGCCGCTGCCCACCGTCTTCTTCGGCCACAGCATGGGCGCCGCCGTCGCACACGAGACGCTGCTGCGCGTCGAGCGTTCGGGTGCCACCCACGTCACTCGTCTGTGTGTTTCCGGGCGGGCCCCGCGGCGCTCCCCACGCACCTCCGCACGGACGGACGAGGAGGTCGTGGCGGCCGTCCTGGCGCTGGGCGGCACCCACGCGACGGTCTTCGAGGACCCGGAGCTGCGCGAACTGCTCCTGCCCATCATCGCCAACGACTACCGCCTCATCGACGCCTACCGCCCGGCCGCCGGAACACCCCAGCTGCGCGCGGCCATTCACGCTCTGACCGGCGCCGACGACCCTCAGGTCACCCCGGAGGAGGCCGGACAGTGGCGCGCCGTGACCTCGGGCCGCTTCGCCCTCACCGTCCTGGACGGCGACCACTTCTACCTGGTCCCGGAGGCCGAGCGGGTCGCCCGCGCCGCCCTGGACCCGGAACTGCACGTACCGGTTTAGCGGAACGGGGATGGTCGGGAGAAGCTCCGGGCCATTCGGAGGGGTGCCGGATGTCCTGATGAGCACCGGAACCGGAACCTTGTCCCATGGCCCGGAACCGATGCGTCCTCATCCTGACCCTGCTCCTGTGCACCCTCGGCCTCGTCGCGGCCACGCTCCCGCCACCCGAGGAACAGGCCCGGCAGGGGGCGGCCCGCCACGCCCACGCGCTGCGCACCACCGACCCGGCCGGCGACCTGGCCGACCTGCGTCCCCTCGGGCGGATGGTGGGCGACGCGAAGGTGGTGGGTCTCGGCGAGGCCACGCACAGCTCGCACGAGTTCTTCACCATGAAGCACCGGGTGCTGCGCTACCTGGTCGAGGAGAAGGGCTTCCGCGCCTTCGCCCTGGAGACGGCCTGGAGCACCGGCCTGCGGCTGGACGCGTACGTACGCACCGGCGAGGGCGACCCGCGCCGCATCATGCGCGAGGAGTTCCAGGACACGTACGCCTGGTGGAACACGAAGGAGTACCTCGCCCTCGTCGAGTGGATCCGGGAGTGGAACACCGACCATCCGAAGGACCAGGTCCGTTTCCTCGGCGACGACTTCGCCTACGCCGGCCCCGAGCTGTACGACCGCGTCCTGCGCTACGCCGCCCTCCACCAGCCCCGCCTGCTGCCCCGTCTCGCCGAGCTGTACCGCGGCCTGCGCCCCACCACCTCGTCGGGCACCTACATGAAGGAGTACCTGACCCGCCCCCTCCCGGAACGCCGGGCCCTCGCCACCCGCACCACCGCGGCCCTCGCCCTCCTCACCCGCAACGCGCCGTCCTCCGGCCCGGCCGCCGAGGCGCGCGCCTGGGCCCTCCAGCACGCCCGCGCCATCGACCAGACCGCCCGCGGCTACGCCTTCGACTTCGAGGACCCCGAGGACCTGCGCGCCTCGATGGGCTACCGCGACCAGCTCATGGCGGACAACGTCGCCTGGTGGCACGAGCAGACCGGCGACAAGATCCTCCTCTCCGCCCACAACAGCCATCTCGCCTACCGCTCCGCCGACCCCCGCTACCCCAAGATGCAGGGCGCCTTCCTCCGCGACCGGCTCGGCACCGCCTACCTCAGCGCCGCCATGACCTTCGGCACCGGCTCCTTCAACGCCACGGGCCGCGACGGCGCCACCACCCTCCACACCCTGAAGGCCCCCGCCCGGAACACCACCGAACACTTCCTGAACAGCGTCACCCCCACCGACTACTACCTCGACCTCCGCACCGCCCCCACCCCCACCCGCACCTGGCTCTCCACCCCCCGCCCCACCCGCAACATCGGCACCGCCTACCCCGAACCGCCCCAGAAGGTCGCCCCGGCCCACTCCCACGACGTGGTGATGCACCTGCACCGGGTCACGGGGGCGGGGTTGCTGGCCACACCTGAGTGAACGGAGGGGGGAGGGCGGTGACACGGAAGGTGTTCCAGACGGAGTTCACGCCCCGGCTCCACGTTCCCGGAGTGATCCGACCACCTCGAGGACCCTTCGGTCAGGAGTTCTTGGCCGCAGGCTCCAGAATCGCCACGCACTCCACATGATGCGTCATGGAAAACATGTAGAGCCAAAAGCAGGTTAATGAAAACCGCAGGTCAGAGACACGTGGTGCGCAAAACGGACTCAAGATCCATGTGCACTACGTGCGCCATGGGCGCTACGCGCGGCCTTTCGACGCACGCGTACTGCCCCTCGACGGCCCGGATGCCGCCACCAAGCGGGGCGAGCTCGCGAGCGTGATCTTTTCGCCGGACGGCGAAGGCTCGCCGAGACTGCACAACGCGACCACGAGGTCCGCAAGCCGCTTGTGACGCCGGCCTTCAAGTGATCGCCTCGGCCGCCTGCCCGCCAAACGGTCACGCCCGGCTCGCCCTGGCCCGCACCGACGACCTCCGTGTGATCACCTCGGCAGCCGCCTTGGTCGAAGTGGCCCGCCCCCGCATCAACCGCCCGGCCCCGGAGTGGACACTCTCCCGCCTGGTCGTGGAACCGATCACCGAGCCGATCGCCCGCCACGCCGCCATCCTGCTCGCGCCGGCCCGCACGGCCACAAGTACGCCATCGACGCCATACTCGCCGCCACCGCACTGGCCTCACCAGGGCCGGCCACGATCCTTGCTTCCGATCCTGAGGACCTCACAGCGCTGTGCCGCGGGCACGCCACCGTCATGAAGGTCTGAATCCCACCGCCGCTCACGTTCCTGCACAAGCGGATGACTTCCGTCCCAGATGAACACGTTGACGACGTCAACGCCCAACACTTACCGCGTGTCTGCAATGGCGTGTACGGTTTCCGTATGAGGGATGACGCGGATGCAGTAGACCCTTTGATCACCGGGGCCGAGATCGCTCGCATCGCGGGCGTGACACGAGCCGCTGTGTCGAACTGGAGACGCCGCCACAAGGACTTCCCCGCCCCGGCGGGAGGCAGTTCAGGCACACCTCTGTTTTCCCTTACCGATGTACGGGCATGGCTCGCGAACCAGCGGAAGAGCCATGACGTGTCCGACGAAGTCCGGCTCTGGCAGGCGCTCCGCGCGTCGTTCGGCGATGACATGATCAGCGGCCTGTCTTCGGTCGCAGCTTTCCTTTCGACGGGAAATCCGTCTGGTCTCGACTCCGCAGCGGCTGCGATCGTCGCCTCGTCAGCACAGAGCGCCACACCAACCGACGTGGCCGACGGACTCGTCGAACGCTTTCAGGATTCGGCGCGTCGCAGCGGCTCGGATCAGGTGACCTCGGCGAGGATCGCCCGGGCGGTCGCTCACTTTGTGGGCCCTTTACCCAAGGGCACCACCGTCTTCGATCCCGCCTGCGGGATCGGGGTCCTTCTCATGGTTGCGGGGGACGACGGCAGTACGGTCATTCGCGGGCAGGAGATCGACCCCGCAGCAGCACGGTTCGCGGAACTCCGAGCCAAGTTGAGCGGCCGAGCCGATGCGGTGATCCAAGCGGGTGACTCGCTGCGGGCGGATGCCTGGCCCTCGCTCCGCGCCGACCTCGTCGTGTGCGAGCCTCCCGCCGTCGGCCCGGACTGGGGGCGCGAGGAACTGCTCCTCGACGCACGATGGGAGCTTGGCACCCCCTCCAAGGCGGAGGGGGAGCTCGCCTGGCTCCAGCACTGTTACGCCCACACCGCCCCTGGCGGCCGCACGGTGATCGTCATGCCGTCATCCGTGGCCTACCGCAAGGCTGGACGCCGGATCCGGGCGGAACTCGTACGGCGGGGAATCCTCGCCCACGTCATCGCGCTACCGGGTGGAGTCGCCTCCTCGCACTCCGTCCCCGTACTGCTCTGGATCCTCCGCCGCCCGAAACCGGACGACACGGCTCCGTCACACGTCCGCATGGTCGACCTGACGGGCAACGATCCGGACGGACCACTGGAACCCACCAGCGACCAGGTCGCCGACATCCCCCTCATCGACCTCCTCGACGAGACCGTGGACCTCACGCCGAACCTTCACATCCACCGTTCCACCCAGGACTTCCGGGCGGAGTACTGGTCCCTGCGCGAAGAGATCGAGCAGCAGCTCCAAGCGCTGGGCGCACTCCTGCCGGCCTTGCGGGAAACGGCGGGAGAAGACTCTCTGGACACAGCCACGGTCAGCCTCGCGGATCTGTCCCGAGCGGGACTGATCGAGGCGGGCGCCGGCGGCCCCCAATCCCTGAGTCCTCAACTCGATACGGACTACCTGCGCGGCTTTCTTCAGAGCGCGTCCAACGTCCGCCGCTCGACCAGTACCAGCGGAACGCACCGTGTGGACGCGCGGGCGGCCCGCATCCCGCAGATGGCGGTCGCCGACCAGCGTCGCTACGGAGCCGTCTTCCGTTCTCTCCAAGAGTTCGAGGAACGCGTCGCGAGTCTGGCCGAACTGGGGAAGGAGGCAGCCGCTCTGGCCCGGGAGGGGCTGACCAACGGAGCCCTTGCACCTCCTGCGGACGATTCCGGCGAGTGACCCGTCGGCCGGTCAGGGGAGTTCGGAAGGCAGGGGCACGAACGGGCTGGGCTTTCCGCTCCAGGACACGTGCAATGCTTCCCTGGCCCGTGTGCAGGCGACGAAGAGCAGGCACCGCTCACGCAGCAGATCGGCCTCGTTCTGCAGCCTGTCCGTCGCGGCCGCGGTGACCTCACGGGCGAACGGGAGTGCGCCGTCCGAAACCCCGAGTACACCGACGCCACGAAACTCCAGCCCCTTCATCGCGTGCATCGTCGCGAGGCGCACCCCTGCCGTTCCCGCCCCCGGTCCCTCCTTGACCCGGACCACGGGAATGCCCCGAGCCGCGAGCCTGTCGTACACCTTGTCCAGGAGCAGGTGGAAGCGGGCGCACACCCCGATCTCCTCGGGGCGCATGCCTTGGCCGATCCACTCCTCGATCCGCTCGACGATCGCGTCCACTTCGACCTGCTCGGAAGCATGACCTCTGGCGTGAGGGCGTCCTCCGTGGAGCAGTGAGCGGTAACCGAGGAGGCTGTCCGCACCGTCGCCCCCGAGATCCTCGACGTCCATCTCCTTCAGAATGCCGGTGGACCAGCCGAGGATCTCCTCCGTACTGCGGTAGTTGATCCGCAGCCGACCGCTCCGGCCGGTCACCGTGATGCCCAGTGAGGCCAGGGAGACCCTGGAATCGTAGATCCGCTGATGGGGGTCACCGGTGATGAAGAGGTCGTCGGGTCCACGGCCCACAGCTGCCCGCAGCACCCGCCATTGGGCTGGATGCAGGTCCTGCGCCTCATCGACGACCACGTGGTCGTAGTCGTGGCCGTCCGAAGCGACCTTCCCTTCCAGCAGCCGTGCCGCCTGGGCGCAGACATCGAGGTGGGTGCGGCCGCCTCGGGCAGCAAGTTCGGCCCGGAAGAGCTCGACCGCCTCCCAGACGCGCTCTCGCTGGGCTACGGGCAGCGCCGAGCCGCGCCCTCTGCGCACCGCGCCCCGGTAGGCGTCGAGCGTGCCGATGCCCTGGGCGAGTACGACGTGGCGATATTCCTGGGCGAGGAACTGCTCCGGCCACGGAAGGCCGAGGCGTTTGCCGACCCGCTGCCAGATCTGCCGCTCCTCACGGTCTCCGACAAGGGACGGCGTCCGGCCGCCGGCTGTCTGAAGGGCTCGGTGCGCGTAGGCGTTCACTGTCGTCACGTCGACCCTGCGAAGCTGCGCCTCATCGCCGTCGAGCAGCAGGGCGAGGTTCTCGCGCAGGCTCGCCGCGAGAGCGTTGGTGTACGTGGTGAGCAGGACCCGGCTGTCCTCGGAGCGGGACAACAGGTGCTTGACGCGATGCAGGGCGACGACAGTCTTGCCCGTGCCCGGGCCTCCGGTCACCTGCGCCGGTCCGCCGTAGGACACGCGGTAGGCGACGCGACGCTGGGAGGGGTGGAGGAAGACCCGCCAGGCCGCGAAGGGCTTCTCCAGGATCTCGGCCAGCTCGTCCGGCCCGGTCACGAGTGTGATGCGGCTTGTGGTGTGGAGGATCGCCGACGCGAGGTCGTCCGCGGGGTCCCCAGGAGCGTCGGCGGGCCGCCGTGCGGTGACGACGTCGCGGTAGACCTCTTCGGGGCTGAAGCCCTCCGCGAGGTACTGGAGGACTTCGAACTGGTCCTCGGGAAGCAGGGTGCCGAACGCGTCCAGCTGGGCCTGGTCCGTGATGGTACGCACCGCCCGCAACACCTGCGCGTCGATGCCGAGTTCCCGCAGCACGGTGTCCGAATGGGAGGCGAAGAGCAGAGTGGGGGCCACTGCCGCCGCCTTCTCCAGGGCCGGCGTCAGTTGCTCGATGGCGACGACGTTGCGGACCTCCAGGCCGCGGGTGGCGGTGTTGACCGTGTAGAGCCGCTTGGCCGCCCAGCTGTAGGCGTCGTCGTGCGGCACGACGTTGACGAGGAGGAAGACATCGCTGCCGTCGTTCGGGGCGAGGACCACTCCGCGCCAGAAGTCGTTGATCCGGATGGTCCTCATCCGTGGATCGCGCGCCTTGTCCACCGACTCCAGGTGAAGCCCCTTGTCGGCGTGCAGTTCCGCGACGGTGAGCTGTTGGAACTTGGTCATCGCCTTGCGCACTCCGGCTTTGACGGGCTTCTCCAGCACGTCGTAGCTCTCCCAGAAGCTGTTCGCGAAGGCGAGCTGGGGCACGGTGGGCTCCTTACCTCGTGGCGTGCGGCGCGGCCGAAACGATCTTAGGGGGATGCGAGGCCCGCGCCCTCGGCCATCAGGTGGGCAAGGTCCCGGACCGTCCCGAGCAGTTCCGCCGGCGTCCCTTCCAGGTCCAGGACGTGCTGGTGGATGACGATCCCCGCGTTCCGGACACGGTGGGAAGCGTGAAGCGCGCCGCCCCTGGCGTAGATCAGATGCCCCTCGGGAAGACCCAGCGCCGTGCAGTAGGCGAGCATCTGGTAGAGGTCGGCGTCGGGAAGACCGTCGGGCTTCTGCGCCTTGTACTTGGCGTCGGCCACGTTCAACGGGCGGCCGTCGTCCCCGTACCGGAGGAGATCCGGCCTCATGCGGATGGTCCCGTCCGCGTCGAGATGCACTCCCTTGGCCTGGAGCGCGCAGTGTCCGCCATGCGCTGTGAGGGCCTCACGCAGGGCCACGCAGACGAAGTCCTCGAAGAGTTTGTTCATGTCGAGCAGGAATCCGTCGACGGTGACGTCACCCGGCAGGTGCTCGGGCGACTCGCGGCGCAGGACGGTCTCCGCCAGCCGCAGCGCGGGCTGGTAGCGGAGGTTCAGTCGACTCGGCCGCCACCGGGGCGGAGCGGCGCCGCGCAGCAGGGGCTCGGCGTCGATGAGCCGGGCCCGTTGGTGCTGGAGGGACCGCCGTACTCCGGCCGGGACGCGGGGCAGGCTCAGCAGCCGCTCGGTCGCCGCCCGCAGCAGCCGGTTCTCGGGTATGTCGGTGGTGTACTCGTCATAGGCCACTTCCAGGGGAAAGAGCCGTCCGTGGTGACGGCGCACCTGGTCGGTCTCCCTGAGCCGACCGCGAAGGACAGGGGACGCCTCTTCCGTGTGCCGGTACCCCTGCAGCACTCCTTGCCTCAGGGCTCGCTCCTGCGCCCTCTCGTAGGTCTGGGCGAAGAAGGGAACCAGTTCCGTGTGCGCCGACACCTCCACCGTGCCCTCTTGGTGGATCCGCGGGTTCAGGGCGTACCCCAGGAGGAAGAACAGATGGGCGATCGGCACCTTCGGGGTGATCCTCAGGGTGACGGGGTCCTCCCCCGGGGCCCTGACCACGAAGGCTCCGACCTTGCTCCCCGCGCGCAGCCGCCATCCCCCGGTCCGGTACGGGTCGGGCGCCGCGTCCACGATCCGGGAGGCGGCGAGTGCCCGGCCGATGGCCGCCGGCAGGTCATGGGTGGTGTGCGGGGCGTGTTCGACGAGCTGGATGCCAGTCACGCGTCGGTCTCACCCGGGCCGGCAGCCGGTGCAATGTTCGCGCGAAGGGCTTCGAGACCGTAGGTCTTGGCAATGTCGATTCCCTCTCCGTAGTGATGCTCCTCCAGGAGCGGAAGGATCTTGGTGCGCCAGGTGCGGTCGAGGCCGCCTTCCCGGTAGACCGCCTTCTTCATCAGGTACGAGGGGCCGATACGGAAATCGGGGTCGTCGATGCGGGAGTTGAGCGCGTCCAGCAGGTCCGCCGGCTCGGGGCCGCGGTCCTGGGCGGCGAGCCAGCGGCGCAGCAGCCCCTGGGTGGGCTCGGTACGCGGCGAGAGCTCCACGAAGGCGAAGCGCCGTCGCATGGCCGCGTCGACAAGGGCGATGGAGCGGTCGGCGGTGTTCATCGTGCCGATGACGAAGAGATTGGACGGGAGGGCGAAGTCGTCGCCCGAGTAAGTCAGGCGGACCGACTTGTTCCGGTACTCCAGGAGGAAGTAGAGCTCTCCGAAGACCTTGGCCAGATTCGCACGATTGATCTCGTCGATGATCAGGAAGTGCGGGATGTGGCGGTTTCCTTCGCGGGAGGCGAGGTCGGCGAGCTCCCGCAGCGGGCCCGCCGTCAGCCGGAAGGCGACCTCCCGGGTGTCGGGGTCCTCCTTCGGCCGGAAGCCTTCGAAGAAGTCCTCGTACGCGTACGACGGATGGAACTGCACCAGCTTGACCCGTTCGGGCCCGCCTCCGAGGAACTCGGCGAGTTTGAGGGCCAGGTGGGTCTTGCCCGTGCCCGGCGGTCCGTACAGCACCAGCTGCCGTTCGTCCCAGAGGAGGTCCTTCACCTCGCGCAGCCACTCCACGTCGTGGACGAGCAGTTCGTCGGCGAGGGCCTGGCCCGGCTCGGGAAGCTCCAGCTCACGCCGGGCCGCGAGGGCCGGGACGGTCTCGCTCGGGTCGCGTTCCCGGGACACGGCCTCGTCGGCGAGCTCCTCGTCGGTACGGCCGAGTCCGTCGATGAGGGCCTGCACGGAGGTGAGGTCGACGACGTCGTGCTGCGCCGAGAGCTTCTGCTGGAGTTCCTCGGGAAGCTCGTCGTAGGCGTACCCGCTGCTCTGCCAGTCGACGGGGCGGCGCAGGTTGGAGCGGCCGCCTTCGGAGGCGGTCTGCTCGACCGTTCCGGTGATCTCACCCACGTACAGGCGGCCCCCGGAGATGCCGCACACCGTGTCGCCCGGCTTCATCCAGGAGAGGAACGCGTACAGCTCGTCGACGAGCTCCAGCTTCTGGTTGTAGGTCGCCGTCGTCCCGTAGTCCTCCTCGACGAACGCTCTCAGCCGCTCCTTGCTCGCCCCCTGCGCCACTCCCTGGCGCAGCCGCGAGGCCGACAGCGTGACCCTGCCCTCGGGAAGCCAGAGCCGGTGGACGAGGTCACTGCCCGCCACGTTCGAGCCGCGCACGAGCCAGGCCCGGTTGGGCCCGGAACGCATGCCCTCCATGAAGTCGGACAGCGGTGTGCCCGCCTCGGTGCGCCACTCCTCCCAGCCGTTGCGCGGGGCGCCGACGAGTATCTCGGCGGCGGCGGACGGCGATCCGCACTCGACGTCAGCGGTCAGCTCCAGCCATCCGGGCCAGCGGTCGGACGGCGCGAGGACTCCGGCGGCTCTCAGCTCCTCGCGCCGCTTGAACGTGCCGCTGAAGTGCTTGGGGAACGACGGCATGACGTGCTCCCGGGCCGGCGAACCGGTCCGGACCAGGAACTTGCGGCTCCCGTTGGTGCCGACGGCGTCGAGGAGGACGCCGACCGCCCGCCCGATGCCGTCCCCGCCGGGCAGCCGCAGCCGGAACTCCGGGTACTCGGCGGGGTTGCCGCTGTCCTCGTTCACGCACACTCCTGGTTCACGTACGTTCCTCGTTCCCGTGAGTCCTTGGACACGGGCAGGGCATATGCCCGAAGGCCGGTGCCGAGAAGGACCTTAGCCCCGCTCCGTACCTCAGGTGAGGGTGTTGGTGAGGTGCGGCCCGATGTATCCGATGAAGATCCCGTGCTCGGCGCGGGCGGCGTCGTGGTAGTGCAGGCGTGGAGCGACGGTGTTGCCGCCGCCGATCCTCACGTGCGCGCCCATGAACAGCCGGCAGGCGGGATCCACGTATTCCGGGACGGGGAAGGTCCGTTCCTTGCGCCAGACGGTGTTCGTCTTCACCGTCCTGGACTCGTCGCGCACGACCTTACGGGGCGATATCGCGTGCCTGCCGCCCGGAGCGTCCTCGCACCACTGCTTGAAGTCACGGAAGGCCGCGCCGTCGGCGGGGGCGTCGACCGAGACGTCGGCGTAGTCCCGAAGCGCCAGCAGTGCGTCCCAGGCCATACGGACCCAGGAGGAACCGTACGCCTGGTCGTCCAGTTCCAGGGTGATCTTCCTGGCTCCGGTGAAGTGCACGCGAGGCATCTCCTCGATCCGTTCCAGGATCTCCGCGAAGGACTCGGGGACAGCGGGACCGCCGTCGTCCGGGGCGTACGCGGCTTCGGCGGCGCCGAGGGCGAGCAGGCGCTTCTGCACGGTGACGAGCTGGACCCGGGTCTCATGCAGTTCCCGGTACTGCTCGTCGTACTCGGCGATCAGCGTGATCTCGTCGCTCCTGGCGCGCTGGAGTTCGTTCTTCAGGTCCCTGATCTCGTCGGCCCGTACCCGCTGCTCGCGCCCGGCTTCCTCGAGGATCTCGAAGAGGGCGTGGTTCTCGTCCCTCAGCCGCTCCAGCTCGGAGCTGCCCGAGCTCTCCTTGGTACGCGCGCGCAACACGGGTACCGCGTCCAGCTCGGGCGGCAGTGGCGCCCGGGTGGCGAGGCCCTGGGGAAGCTGGGCGAGCAGGCGGCGGGCCCGGGCCGGGTTCTCGGCGACGACCCGGTGCGACATGACGCGGTGGCGCTGGCCGTCGGCCGCCCAGGCCGGGTCCACACCGGGAAGGAAGGTCCGGATGCCGCCGCCGTACACCCGGTGGTACTCCATGAGCCGGTTGAAGCGGTTGTCCGCCCCGGGCGCGAGGGCGTAGAGGATGGCGAGGCCGGCCAGGGGACGGACCAGCGGGTCCAGGGTCCGCTCCAGCCAGACATCGAAGTCGGCCCCGTTCGGGGCGGTGGCCATGACGATCGGCAGACGGCGCTCCGCGTCGCACAACTCGTCGATGACGGAGTCGATGTCGGCCGCCTCGACGACCTGTGGCATCCGGGTCACGTCCGCGAGCCCGTCGCGGGCCTGGAGGACGTCCAGCAGGCTTGCCGCGAGGCGGGGGGTCTTTGCGGGCGTCGGCAACGTGTCCGGATCGTCGGGAAGGTGCTCCACGTCCAGCTGTACGCGGGTCGGCCGGCTCTCCGTCTGCCTGATCACCAGGGTCGTCTGCCAGGTGCCGTCCGGGGCGGTCTCCCGGAGGCGCCAACGCCCGTACGCCCCGCCGGTGCCGGTCGCCGAGTCGTGGTCGAGCGTGACTCCCCGGGCTATCTCGTTGCGTCCCTCCGCGAACGCCTGGATGTCGTAGTTCTTGGGCGGTTCACGCAGCCAGTCCCGGAGCCGGGCGTCGACCTGCGCACCGGTGCTGACGTAGTCGAGGCCGCTGGTGACGACCATGCGGTAGCGGCGTGTGTCCATGCCGTGGTCCTTTCGGTGCACCGGTCAGGCTTCGGTCCGCTCGGGTCCTTGGCGGAGGGCGGCGAGCAGTTCGACGACGTCGTCGTGCCAGGCCCTGACCTCGCCCGGGGTGGGCGGGAGTTCGTACGTGTGGTGGTGGCAGGCCGCGCTGAGCGCGGACCACACGGCGTACCACTGGCGGGCCACGGAGCACGGGGCGTACCACTCCAGACAGAGCGCCTTGGTACGGCCACGGCTGTGCGCCATGGCGGGACTGACCCGCCGCCAGAAGCCGTCCATGGCCTCGTCCAGGGCCAGCCGGAGCAGGGCGGCGGCGGCTCGGGCGCGGAGTCCCGGCGCGAGGGTGTGGGGAACACCGGGGGGAGGGAGGAGCAGATGACGGGCGGCCGCGGCCAGGTCGTCGGGGGTAAGGGTCATCGGCCGCGCACCGCCTTCGCAAGGCGCTCGGTGTCCCGGACCAGGTCCATGCGGTCGCCGATCGGGGTGAGGAGCTGGTGGGCGCCGGCGTTGCACCGTTCGATGAGCGCGCGGGCCCAGGGGCCGTGGTCCTGGGCGACGGCGGCGAGGACCTGGGCGGGTTCCATGGTGCTGTCGTAGAAGGCGAGCGCGGCGAGTTCGGTGAGCTTGTGCGCCTTGCCGATCCTGGCCTCGATGTCGGCGTGGCCGTGGCCTTCGGCCCGCAGGCGGCGCCGTGCGGGTTCCAGGCAGGCGGCCTCCAGGGCGCCACGGCACATCTGGGGCAGGACCCGGTCGGCGACGTCCTGCGGCACGTTCGGGTCCTTGGCGACGGCCCGGGCCTCGCTCAGCGCGAGGGAGACCGGGTCGTCGGTGCGGGTGACCTTGACGACGGAGTCGGTCTGCCGGGAGACCTGCATGATCGTCGCGGGGATGCGCAGGTGGCGGATGGCCTGCTGGAGGCGGGTGTCGTGAGTGAAGACGATCACCTGGCGGCGCTGGGCACAGGCGTGGAGGACCCGCGCGAGCCCCTCGACCTTCTCCGGGTCCATGGACTGCACCGGGTCGTCGATCACCAGGAACCCGAAGGGGCTGTCGGGGTGGGTGGCGCGGGGGAGGAACAGCGAGAGGGCGAGCGAGTGCAGTTCACCCTGGCTCATCACGCCGAAGGCGGGCGCGTCCATGGCGTCCACGGACACGTCGAGCTTCACCTTGCGCTGGTTGGCCGTCCCCGTGAGGCCGATCGAGCCGAGCGTGACGCTGCTGCGCTCGCAGAGCAGCTTCCAGATGGTCTGCGACTGGTCGGCGAACGGGCGCAGCCGCTCCTCGCGGAGTTCGTCGGTGACCTTCTTGAGCCAGGTCTGCGCGTCCTTGAGTCGCTTGCCGAGCGATGCGGCCTCGGCGGCCCGGTCGGCGACGGCCAGCCATTCGGCGAGGCGCACCCCGAGCGGCCGCCAGCCGGCGTCCTGCTCGGCGAGCAGGCGGGCCGCCTTCTCGCTCTCCTGCCGGCAGGCGTCGGCGAGGGCGGCCGAAAGGCGCTCGACCTGATCCGCCAGCGGGCGGGGGTCGGTCGCGCTCCGGCACAGGGACCATTCCCGCCAGAGGGCGGCGAGCGGCGAGTCCTCCGGCCGGAGCCATACGGGGACGGGCTGGACGAGATCGTGGACGGCGCGGATGGCGCCGCGCAGGTCGTCGCGCGCGGACTGCGCTTCCGCGGCTTCGTGCTGGAGCCGTTCGACCTGCTCCCGGGCGCGCACCGCCCAGTCGTCGTCGAGCAGTCCGGGCGTGTCGCAGACGGGGCAGTCGGCGGTCCGCGCCCGCCGCCGGTGGTCGAGCGCCCGCTCCAGGAGGTCGGAGAGACGACGGGCGTCCTCGGCGGAGCCGGACCGCGCGTCATCGGCCCGGGCCGCGGCTTCCCGCAGCCGCGTCACGGCACCGCTGATGTCGCTCAGATCAGGCCCTTCGAGGGTGGAGAGCCCGCGCAGCCTTTCGAGTTCGGCGGTGTCGCCCTCGGGCCGTGCGGCAAGGAGGGTGCGAACGCGTTCGCGGTCCGGGCGGCGTGCGGAGAGAACCTCCACGGCCGCGACGGCCCTCGGGTCGCCGGAGCCCCGCAGTTCGGTGAGGACCGCGGCTGCCAGATCGGTGGCCTTCTTCTCGCCGTCCTTGATCGCCTTGAGGCGGGCTCCCGCCTCCTTGTAGGCCTCGGAGAGCTGCTCCAGGCCGAGGATCTGGGCGAGTCCGTCATGGAGGGCGGTCATGGGGCCGTTGATCACGGCGCCGAGTTCGCTGTACGAGAGGAACGGCCGGTACAGCGCGAGCTCCTCCGCGCCGACGACCTCGCCCAACTCTCCGCCGGGCAGGCCTGGCCGGTGGACCGCCACCCGTGCGTCGCCCAGCCCGTCGCCGTGCCAGCTCCTGCGGACGGTGACGGGCGTGTCGGCACCGTCACGGCGGCACTCCACCTCCACGCGGGGAGCCGCCGGATCGTGCAGATTCCGCCACCCCTGCCGCCAGATCTGAGTACGGTCCTGCCAGCGGAAGTTGTCGCCCGTCAGTGCCATCTCGGCGGCCTCGGCGAAGCTGGACTTACCGGAGCCGTTGCGTCCGGCGACCACGGTGAGACCCGGTGCGGGGGTGAGGCCGAGCATGGTCTCCGGGCCGATGCCTCGCCACCCGGCGGCCGTGATGGAGCGGAGGAAGAGAGGACCGGTTCGGGAGGCGCTTCCGGCCCGAGTCCCGGGGAAGAGGTCGCGCAGCAGATCCGCCGTCTCCGGCTCCAGGCCGGCGGCGGCCAGGCGCTGGAGGACGAGGTCACGGAGGGAGGGGTGGGGCTGGTCGCTCACGGTGTGGCTCCATGCACGGGAGGCGGCGGGTGTGACGGCGAAGTCCGAACCCGGGAGCCCCAGAGTGGCGCAGATACGTTGACGTCGTCAACGGATATTTCCCGCCAGACTTCATGCGAATCTGTGTACGATTGCGGATCCGGGCGGCATGAGTGACAGTCAGACGGCCGCACGGCCCCACCTCTTGAGGAGAAGCTCAACCGTCATGAGACTTACGGACCAGCTGACCCTGCGGCGGTCAGGCACCCGCGCAACGCGCCACGGAGCCACCTGCTCCGGATCCACGGAGAACGGGACCGCCGTGGAATGGCGTCTCGTCCTGCCCGGTCGCCCTCAACTCACCCTGCACGACACCCGCTGGGACAACGGTGAGCGGGACCTGGTCCTCCACCAGCCGTCGGTGGTTCCCGAGATGCCCGCCCTCCTGGCCAATCTGCACGGCCGCCGCCGCGCAGGCATCGAGGCCGTGCCCGCCGGAAGGGGTCGCCTGCGCCTCATGGCCTGGACCGTCATACCGAGGACCGGCTCGGACCGGGCCGGCTTCAAGAAGTCCCTCACCACCGCGCAACTCGCCACGCAGTGCGGGCTGTCGCTCCTGCGGACGCTGACGAGCCGTCCCGGCGTCACGCTGGAACCCGCCTTCGACCGGGAGGACCTCCCCCTGGTCGATCTGGAGCACCCTCAGGATGTGAAGCCCCTCCAGCACGCGCTGTACTTCCCCGTGGACGACGACGAGACGCCGGTCATGGCGTACGCCATCACCCGGGTCATGCCGACGCTCCGCGCGGTGGACTGGCTGCCGCCGTCGCCCGCCTTCTGACGTCTCGGGCCTCGCCCCCACATGTCAGTGCCACCCTCTAGCGTAGGAGTCCGAGCACCACCCCTGTCGACGTGCACTCGGGTGGAGACGGCAGGGGAGGACGACATGGCGCGACGGATGGCGGACGAGACGTTCCGTACCGACCAGGAGCGGAACCGGTACGCGGCGCACGTCCGCGCGATCAACGAGCTGGTCGACGGCCTGCGGGACCAGGACGGCAGGGGCTGGATGCCGTACGTCGCTCCTTGGCACGGCGGAACCGAGGCGCGCGTGCTGTCCGTGCTGCGCGATCCGGGGCCCAAGACCCAGGACGGCACCGGCTCGGGCTTCCTGTGCACGGAGAACGACGACCCGACCGCCGAGCGTCAGTGCCGGGCCTTCGAGCAGGCCGGCATCGACGCCCGCGACGTCACGCCCTGGAACGCCTACCCCTGGTACATCAACCGAAAGCCCGACGCCTCCGAACAGAAGGCCGGCGCCGAGGCCCTCGTGCGCCTCCTCGGACTGATGCCGGACCTCCGCGTCGTCCTGCTCCAGGGCGGCGACGCGCAGGCCACCTGGCGGCGGCTGGAGAAGGCGTACCCGACCCTCGCCGCCCAGGAGCGCTTCCGGGTGGTGCGTACGTACCACCCGGGCCGGCAGGCACTGTGGTCGCCCGACCCCGAGGTCCGCGCGGCGCGCGAACAGCACCGCGAGGACGCGCTCCACCAGGTGGCCGACATACTCCGGGCCTGACAGCGCCGAAAGACGGTCTCCCGTCCGCCTCGGTCGGCTCACGGCCCGCACCGGCTGGAACCACGACGGGGACGACGCCATCGGCTGTGAGTCGGCATGGACGCGCGGCGCACCGCCCGGCGTGGGGGCGGCCACCCGGAGGGGGTGGCGGGGGCGGTGCGAGAGTCAAGGCCAGGTGCGCTCGATACGGTCCGCTCGGACGGCATAGGCGGCGGGGCCGCCCCTTTCGACCGCCCGGTGGATCGCCTCGCGGCAGATGTGGAGACGCTCGACCATCTCCAGGCTGCGGAGCTGTTGGTTGTCCAGATAGAAGAGTACGGCCGCGTGCTCGTGGACCGGCCGAATCTCGCGGTCGCGTGTCTTGATCCGCCCGTCTTTCGACAGAGGCACCCACCCCTGGGCGAGCCCGTGGAGGATCCACTCCTCGTCCGGTACGTCCTGGGCGTCGCCCACGAAGACCTCGCCGATCCTGTGCACGGTCCATCCACGGGCACGCAGTTCCTCGGCGACGCGCCGTCCGAGGTTGCGGTCGAGGAAGAACTCAGGCGGCAAGGCGCACCACAGCCTGGCGGACCGCGTCCACCTGCTCCGGCTCCATGTCGTACTCGTACGCGATGTCCTCGACGGACTCGCCGGCTTCCCACAGGTCGGTCAGCGCCTTCACCGGCACCCGGTTGGCCTCGATCACCGGCAGGCCGTGCCCGAACCGGGGGTCGATCACGACCGGCACGGAGGCCGGGTACTGCCGCAGCCGGAGACTGGACGGGAAATCGTCCCCCGCGTCCCAGGACAGGTAGCGCAGGTAGTCCGCGACGACCTCCCGGATCGGCGCCTGCCCGTCACGGGCCCTGCGCAGGTCGTCGGGGGCGTGCTCGATGAAGATGTCCACGCCGTCCGTGGCGATGCGCCGGGAGACAAGGCCATACGGCGTGTCGAAGGCCGCCCGCACCGCCCCGGCAGCCTCCCTGATCTCGCTCATCCTGAGCCCGAGGTCCCGCAGCGACCGCAGGACGTACGCCTCGGCCACCGCCACGAACGGCACCGAGGGCTGTCCTCGACGCACGGGCTCGACACTGTGGACGAGCGGCGCTCCGGCCGCCCTCCCCTGGAGCCAGCTGTGCAGGGTGGAGGAGGGAATCTGGAGGTAGGACGACGTCTCGGCGGGTGTGAGAAGCCCGTCCGTGAACCTGTCGATCATGGCTGCCCTCCTCCCGGCCGTCCTCGGATACTCGAATCCTTCCACACCGAGCCTGCCCGCGCGGCTCTGTGCGCACCCTCCCCCGGGCTGCTCGTCGGTGGTCGGCTGTCGGAGTACACCGGACGGCCACGGTCGAGGCGATCAACGGGTTGGGGGTCCGGGTTCGTGACTTCGGGCGGCACCGCCCGGCCCGATCTCGGCCCACGCCGTCTTGCCGCTCGGCGGGTACGGCTCCACGCCCCAACGGTCGGCCAGGGCGGCGACCAGGAGGAGCCCTCGGCCCGACGCGGTGTCGGAGGGGATGCCTCCGGCGCCTGGCGATGGGGTGGGAAGCCGTTCGCCGCGCGGGTCGGTGACCTCGATGCGGACACCGCCGGACGCCGCCGCGCAGGTGAGGGCGACCCGGAAGTCACGGCCCTGGACACGGCCGTGCAGGACGGCGTTGGCCGCGAGTTCGGCGGTGATCTGTACCGCCCGTTCGGCCACGCTGGGTGACACCTCCCAGGCCGTCAGCCGCTCGGCGACGAGCAGGCGGGCGAGGCGGGCACCGCGACGGGTCGAGGACAGCTGCTGGGCGAACGTCCGTACGGTGGAGTGCTGGTGGGGCGTGATCGCGTACATGAGGCCAGCGTGGCGGGGGCGCGGGAGCACGCGCCAGGAGCGAGACCCGTACGCTGCGTCAGCGTACGGGCACATGCGGTAGACGGTACGGGGGCGTACGCGTCACGCTGAGTGCTGTCGATCGCCGGGTCGGCGGTCGAGGTACAGGTGCGTCGGGAGGTGGCCGCGGGTGGCTGAGGACGTCGAGATCGTGACGGACGGGGCGGACGAGACGGACGAGCAGGGCCGGGAGCCCGATCCGTCGGACAGCCTGCGGACCTTCGGGGCCGTCGTCCAGGCCCTGCGGGAGCACTCGGGGCTCAGCAGGGCCGAGTTCGCGGAGATCGTCCGGTTCTCCAAGCACACGGTGGAATCGGTGGAGTTGGGGCGGCGGATGCCGGACGAGGCGTTCGTCGAGCGAGGGGAAGGGGCCCTGGGGAACACGGGGGCGCTGCGGAGGTCCGCCCCGTTCCTCACTCGCGCCGAGGCGGGTCTCGCGGTGTGGTTCCGGCGATGGGCACGCCTTGAGAAGGTGGCGGTCAGCCTGTACACGTACGAGTGTCGGCTCGTGCCGGGGCTGCTGCAGTCGGAGGCGTACGCGCGGGCGGTGTTCGAGGGCACCATCCCGTTGCTGACCGATCGAAAGCTGGACGTACAGCTCGCCGCGCGGCAGAAACGCCAGAGGATGTTGCGGGAGCGGCCGACTGTGCCGTTCAGTTTCATCGTGGAAGAGCACGTCTTCCGGCGCCGGTTCGGCGACACGGAGGAGATGCGGGAGCTTCTGGATCACGTGTTGGAGGCGAGCGCGCCGCGCAACGTGACGTTGCAGGTCATCCCCCTGGACGCGGGTTTGCACGCGTGCCTGGACGGGCCTGTGCGGCTTCTCGAGACCCCGGATGGGCGGCGGCTCGGGTACTCCGAGGGGCAGCAGAACGGGCGGCTGATCTCCGACCCGAAAGAGGTGAGTCTGCTCCACCAGCGCTATGACACACTGCGCTCACAGGCCCTCAACCCCAAGGAGTCGCGGGGCCTGTTGGAGCGTCTGCGAGGAGAGCTATGAGTACGACCGGACTCGCCTGGTTCAAGTCCAGCTACAGCGGCAGCCAGGGCGACGACTGCGTCGAGGTCGCCGTCACCCCGCGGGCCGTCCATATCCGGGACTCCAAGGACGTGGAGCGCCGGCCGTTCGCGGTCGGCCGTGAGGGCTGGACGCGGTTCGTGCGGTACGCGGCGGAGGACTGAGCGGCACGCCCGCCCGGTGTCACGCGGGAGCCGCCCGTCGCCGTACGCGGCGGGCGGCTCTTCGGCTCAGAACAGTCCCAGGCCCTCGCCGCCGGGGTCCACGACGACCGGCCGGGGCTGGGCGGGGAGGCCGTCCAGGCGGTCGGGGCCGGACGCGGCGGCCACGGCGGGGGCCGTCTCGGCGAGCCAGCCACGGAACCGCTCGGCGGCCTCACGGTAGGGGACCCGCGCCAGGACACGGTGCTCGCCGGCGGGGCAGAAATCGACCGTGACCGTGAACAGGCAGGACCGGGGCGCATTCTGACTACCCGCCCAGGACACGCGCAGGGTGCCGCAGGGCTCGCGCCCGCGCGGGGCCCGGTGGGTCGGGCGCAGCGGCCGGCAGGCTATGAAAGCGGTCCACGCGGCGAGGTGCGGCAGCGGCAGGGTGGTACGCGCGCGGCAGCCGGTGCAGCGGTGCCAGTGGCGAAGCCAGTCGTCGGCGTCGGTGTGGAAGAGGCGGGTGTAGCGGTTCGCGACGCGGACGTCGTTGGCGTACAGATGATCGGGGCGTTCCCGCGTGTTGCAGGACTGGCAGACGGGGGCGCGGACGTAGCCGTGCTCGTGGCAGTGGTCGAGCACTGCGGCGGGCGCGCCGCCGCAGACGGCGCACACCCACTCGGCCACCTTCCTGGCGATGCCAGGCTTCCTGCTGAGCACCGAGTACAACTGGCCTTCGAATTCCTTACCGTACGGGCGCGGTGAGGCGGCGGGGCCCTCAGGGCTCGTCGCGCGCCGCCCGTCTGCGTCCCCGGCCCGCCGAGGGCGGGAGGGCGGCTCGGCCACGGCCGTACCCGTCTCACGGGTCCGCGCGGCTCGCAGCCACCGCGTCTCGGCGTGCTCGGCCGCGTCGAGCAGCCTCACCACCCCGCGCGGCAGCCACACGTCCGCCGGGTCCCGTCGGGAGCGTGCTCCACGAGTAGCCGTCGCCAGTCGATCCCCGCCAGATGACACGGCCGGCCGTCCTCGTGCCGTGTCCCGCGCCCGGAGCCGCCCGGCTCCCCCAGTTCCCCCGCGACGCGCCACCGCCAGCGCAACGGCGTCTCCTCGTCGCGCTCCGGCTCCGGCGCTCCGCGGAACGGGCCGACGCGGACCAGGTCCCGCCGATCCATGACCACCGCGTTCAGTTCCGCGGCCGCCCGGCGCACCTCGCGCTCCGCGACGCCCCACCGACCGCCGCCCACCCTGACCGTCGCGACCACGCGGCTCCCGAGCAGGACGTACCCCGTCCGGGCACGGGCGGGCGAGCGGGTGAACGCCCCGGAAGCCGTCGGCACGGCACCGCCGGCCGTCAGCCCGACCCACAGCGCGTCGGCGGCGTCCAGGGTGATCAGGCTGTCCGTACGGCCGGGCACGACACGCTCCGTCATACCGACAGGCTAACGGCGCCAACACGCCGACGGGTCCGAGCGCCCCGGCCGGGACACCTGGTCGCGGTCAGCGGGGTTCGCATCGGAACCTGAGCGCCTGTCCCGGCGGCCGTGGTCACGGGGCGCGTTCACCGCCGGGACCACGGTCCGTCAGGTCAGCGGGTCGGCCCGACCAGCTTCTCGGCCTCGTCGCGGAGGCCCTTGATCGCCGTCAGGGCCGCTTCACGCTCGGCTTTGATGTCCGAGCCCCGCTTCGTGAGACCGCTGAGCGACCGTTCCACCTCGGTGATCCACTCGCTCAGGTACCGCTCACCGGCATCGGTGAGAGCGGTCCGCTGTTCGCGCGCTTTCTCGTCGAAGTGATCCTTGATCTGCTTCCGCCGTTTGTTGAGCGCCATCCACTTGCTCTGGTCCTGCGCGACGCTCGTCAGGTCCATCAACGGCCCCGTGACTGCCAGCACCCACTGCACCTTGCGGGCCGTACCGGCTACCTTGCCGGCCGCCTTGGTCTTGCCCCACGGTTTGAACTTCTCCGCGCCGTTGGTGACTTTCCCTCCGGCGTCGAGAATCTTCCGGCCCACCCGGTTCTTGCTGAGCTTTTCCACGACGGCGGAGGCCGCGCTTCCCGGCCCGATACCGCCGTCCGCGATCTTCCCGATCCACTCGCCCGCCTTCTCGGTACCCACCTTCGCGGCCTTCTTCGCCGCTTCCTTGACCCCCTGTGTCAACGGTGGCGTGCCATCCGGGGACCCGTCGAACGTCGTCTCGCGTGCTTCGAGGTCGTTCCCCCAGGATTCAGGCTCGGGCACACCGGTTCCGTACTCGGCGACCAGCGCGTCGAACGCCGTCCTCACCGACGAAGAGAAGCTCGCGTCGAACTCATTGCTCGCACGCTCCAGTTGCTCCTGGACGGCACGAGTGACGCGGTCGGGGACGACCCCGTCCTTCTCCGAGACGCCGGCAGCGGCCCGGTCTCCGGCCGTCGTGATTCTGGAAGCGACGACTTCACTACCTCTCAACAGGGCGCTCAGCGCACGCTCCTTCGTCCGGTAGATCGACTCCTCGACCTTCTTCGCGCTCTCCGCGGCATCGAGTTCCTCGCCGTCCAGCACCCACTGCCGCTCGGCGTCCGCCAGCACTCGAAGGAGTTCGAAGGCCTGAGCCTCGGGCCGGACACCGCTGACACCTGGCGCGGTCATTCTCCGCAACTCGGCCGCCAGAGCGTCGATACCGCTCTCCGCGACAAGCCACTGTCGCTGATCGGGCGGGAGAGTGGGGTCATGGAGCGCGTCGATGTAGTCGCGTGCGTCGGTGGGGACGATCGGGACGCGGTCGGCGAAAGGCCCGAGGCGCCCGCGGATCTCGTCGAGGACGACATCGCGATCGCTGTTCTCGGCGTTCATCTTGTTGACGACGACCACACTCCGGTCAGCGAACCCGTCAGCGTCGAGAGCCCGCAGAATCGTCCTGGTCTCTGCTTCGCCCGGCAGTTCGCTCGTTGTCACGATCATCAGCGCGTCCGCACCACGAACGCCGCCCCGCGCCGCATCGGCGTGCCCGTCGACACCCGACAGCGTCCCGGGCAGGTCGACCAGCGTCGCTCCGTTCCACTCGTACGACGTCGCCTCGTGCGTCTTGGGCGCCGCGTCGACGAGATCGACGATGTCGGCCGACGGGAGCCGGAGCAGTGCCGCGACGAGCGTGGACTTCCCCGCGCTGTACGGGCCCAGCAGTGCGATCCGCAGCGGGCTCGTGTCCGCACGAGGCAGGCTCGTGGTCAGGGCGCGAGTGCGAGGGTGAGCGCCCAGGACCTCTTCGGCACGTGCGGCCAGCGCGAGTACGAGAGCGCTTCGGCGCCCGTCGATCGTGGGCGCGTCGACCGGACCACCGTCAGCCATCTGTGTTCCCTTCGGTTCCTTCGAGGGTGCCGAGCCATCCGAGATCCGCGCGGATCTCGATCCGTTCGGTGAGGACGTCCACGAACTGGTCCCGCAGACACGACCGCACGCCCGCGACGCGGGACGCGTCGGCCCAGACACGAAGTTCGACTCCCGGTGTCCGACGTGCCCGACGGATCGCCGCCGGGTCCCCTCCCGCGAGAGCCAGGAGCCGGCGCGCCAGGACGAGGTCGATCGCGTCGAGGGCGGACCGCACGGCCGTCCGCAGCCCGCAGAGTCGCTCGAACCGCTCCCGCGTGACCCTGATGTCTGCGGACCGCGCCTCGAACCGGGCATCGATCTGAGCCGTCGCGTCATCGGTGATACGAGCCGACCATGCCACAAGTCCGTCGAACAGGTCATCGAGGCAGGCCTCAGCCTCGGTCGTGGTCGTGCTGGTCCACCCGTCCTTCGCCCGCCGCGCGCGGGCAACCTCACCGCTCACCGCTTTCGCCGCTCCGGCCAGGCCCTCCACCGCGTAGACCAACGTCGCCGCGGGAGGAGGGACCGCGAGCTTCTTAGGGATCCCCTTGGCGGCGACGGAGCTCAGAAGGGCCGTCGCCGCCCCCTTGACGGCCGCCGCGCCCAGGCTCGCGGCCTGCTCCTTCAGATCAGGACGCGGTCGTACACGCGGCTGCGCGTCGTCCTGATGGTCCGTGGCGCTCGCCCGCACGCGCAGAAGCATCCCCCGTTTCCGCGCCTCCTGCTCGAACGTGTCCCCGAGACCGGAGAGAAGACCCTCCAGGTCCAAACCGGTGACGAAGTCGCTCCACCGCTGCGCGTCAGCCACGCCGCCCAGGTCCCGAACCACCTCCGACACCCGCTCCTTGGCGCGGTGGCGCTCGGCTTCGAGTAGGTCACGCGTGTCCCGGCCCGCTGTCCGGAAGGCTTCCAGCGACTCTGCCCGGTCACGCGGCGTCGAGCATGCGAGTTCGGCAAGCGCGAGATCGATCCCGGGGAGTTCCTCGATCAGCCGGTCGTGGAACGCCGCGAGCGGCGCCCGCACGTCCTCGGCCAGGCGAACCGCACGAAGCGGAATCGCACGCTCGGCCAGGAGCCGGGTGAGGGACTGCTCCAGCTCGGGCAACCTGCTCGCCCGAAGGGCCCTGTCCCCCAGCTCGCGGTCCGCTGTGGACAACGCTTCGTGCGCGGCACCGGAGTGGACCGGGAGGACGACGGGCGACGTGACGCCGACCGCTGCGGAGACCTGCTCGATCCGAACCGTGTGACCCGTCGCCGACGCGAACTCTCTCTCCGGATCCTTGGCGAAGCGTTCAAGACGGTGCGGTTCGTCGACCTTTCCCTTCACATTGACGACAGCGAGCAGAGGTTTGCCCGTGAGGAGGAGTCGCTGGAGCTCGGCGGACTCCTCCTCACGTAGCGTGTCGGCGTAGTTCCATATCACCGCGTCGGCGCTGTCGCACGCGGCCCGAGCACGCGTGGCGTCGAGGTCGTCGTCCTTCGCGGCGACGCCGGGCGTGTCAAGGTACGTCACAGAGCCGACGTGGAACGCGGAGGTCTCCCGCGTGGTGCGGTGCGCCCCTCGCCCGATCCCGGTCCGGTCCGCCTCACGGGTCAGCGCTTTGCGCAGCGTGGTCTTCCCGGACTTGGTCCTTCCGGCGATGGCCACGCGCAGCCTGCCTCTCGCCGTGGGCATGACCCGTACGGCATCGCGCAGTTCGCGTTCGAGCGCTCCGATGCGGCGGATGACCCCGACGAGGTCCTCGCTCTCGATCGCGTGCGCGGAGTACGGCGCTCGCGAAGGACGGGCCTCGGCCTCCTCCCGGAGAGCGGTCTGGATGTCGCGGTAGGCCGACCGGCTCGTGTCCACCGCCCCGGACGCGAGTTCGCCGACCAGGGCCCCGAGGGCCTCGCGGAGATTCGGTTCGGTTCGCCACAGGTCCATGGCCGCCGCCACGCGGTCGAACGACTCGACGTTCTTCGTGTACCAGGACTCGAACGCCCGCAGTTCGTTGACGTCGGTCCGGGAGGCGACCGCCAGCAGCCCCGCCGTGAGCCGTGCGGCCGAGCTCGCGGCGGGCGCGGCCGGAGACACGGCCGTGTTCACGGGCGCCGTCGCGAGCCCGTGCTCGATCACCGCCCGCACGCTGTCGTCCGCGAGCATGTCCACCGTACTTCCGGACACGGCACCGGTGTCACGGGCCTCGATCGCCCAGAGCAGGGCGGCGCGCCGCTCCGATCTGAACCCGAACCGCGCGTCCGGTGCGAGCCAGCGCCACCACTGCGGCCGCTCGGACAGGACCGCCTCGTACGACTCCTCCGCTGCGACGAAGTCCCGCGCCTTCTCCAGCAGCGGCACCAGATCCCCGTTCCGTAGATCCCGGGCCGCCGCGGCACTGTGCCTGAGCACGAGCTCGCGCGCCTCCGCCGCCTTCCGGCCTCCTCGTCGACGGCTCAGGTCGGCCAGCGCGGGTTCGATGTCGATCTCACGGATCGAGCGCCAGATCTCCTCCGGCCATTCCCGGTCCGCACGACGGCACGGCTCCAGGACTTCGGGCAGCAGCCGTTCCGCGGCCGCCACCGCCGCGGCGTCCGCCCGAAGCGCTTCCACCGGCACGCCCTCCAGCGCCTGGAGATGAGTCCGCAACCCTTCCAGCCGCTTCAGTTCCCGGAGAGATCTGCCCCCGTCCGGCGCCGGAGCCCGGCCCCCAGCCATTGTCAGGCGGGCCAGCTCGTGCTCCTCGACGCACGCCGCCACCGCGTCGGACACCCACGGAAGCGTGCTCCCGGACGGCGGCAGGCCGGCACACCCGCGCGCCTGGGCGACCGCGTCCACCTCCTTGGCGAATCGCTGGAGTGCGGCCGGTCCGACCATGGCATCCACCCCCAACGGCTCGAGCAGCAGCGCCAGCATCTCGGCTCTGAGGCTCGTCCTGTCGTTCACCGCCCCGCCAGTCATCACTACTCCTCGTGAGGGCGGTGGTACCTGAACTCGGGCAGTGGATGTGGGCTCGGAGGAATCAGGGCCCGCGACTGCTGGAACGTCTCCGCTCGTACGATCCGATGACGGGGTGGTACGCAGGTGCGCGGCGTGAACACCCACATGACCTGGGTCAGGGTGGCCCCGAGCACCCGCTCCTTGTCCCGCAACCAGGGGTACCTGCCTTGCAGTTCGGTGTAGTTGTCGTTGGTGACGACGATTCCGTCCGTGTCCTGCGCGATCGCCGTGACCAGCGCGTCGCCCTTGCCCTCGGTTCCGGCCGGGGGCTGGATGAGGTTCCCTGTGGCGAGCGCCGAGTCCACCGCGGCGCGTTCCTCCTCCGCGACCTTGTGCCGGAAGGTGGCGTCGACGACCACGTGGAGCACGGCATCGGGATACCGCGATGCCAGGGCGTCGCGCGCGGACAGCAGTTGGGCGTAGGACGGCCGGTCGTCCCTGCCGTATACACCGGGTCGTCGGGGCGACCTGCCGATCCACGCCAGGTTGGAGCCGTCGACCACGAGCGCCTTGGAAGCCGAGCCCGCGGATCGCCTCCGCGTCTGCGTCGGCAGGAGCGTGGTGACCGTGTTGCCCGCGAGCAGATCATCGAGTTCCTTGCGCACGGCCGGCGTCGGACCACCGGAGCTGAAGCTCTTGATCTCCTCGTTCAGCACTTCCTCGCCGGTGCGCTCAAGGGTCGCCTTGACGTGCAGGAGCCCGTTGGTGTCGTACGTGTACTCCAGCAGGAAGCGGGAGTCCTCGCGGGCCCGGGGATTCTGGTAGGTGAGGCGGAGGTCCGTCAGCTGCACGTTGTCAGCGTGGTCGAGGGGACGGTCGGGGTCTCCTTCCCAGATCTCCACGGCAAGGCTGCGTGCGTTGTCCCGGCGAGGCGTGTAGCTCTTGCGCTCCTTCCACGGCAGGGGTGAGTTGCGCGGGATGATCTGGCTGAACGCCCGCTGTCCGGTGTCGTCCGTGACGACCGTGCCCAGGGCGTGACTCGTCGCCACCTGGATCACGCCATCAGCCTCCCCCGACAGCACGGCTGCCGCGATGGAGGCGCCGCGGGCGACCGCAGTCATGGGATCGCACAGATCGACCTCGACGGGCTGCTGCTGCATGACCTCGGCGACCGCGGCCCGCACACTCGGGATCTGGCTCGTGCCACCGATCATCAGCACCGCGTCCACGTCCAGAGGAGCCATGTGGAGGTCGGTGAGACACTGCTGAACCGGCGCGAGAGCGCGGTCCACGAGGTCGGTGATTGCGTCCTCCAACTCCCCCTGCCACACCTCGACGGTGTCGCCGTCCGGAGTCCTGATGGTGACGGACTCCTCGGAGGACAGGCGGATCTTGCTGCGCTCCACGTCCAGCCCGAACTGCCGCTCCTGCGCGGGCGTCCACGCCGATCGCGCCGGAGCCCGTTCGAGGACGAGGTCACGCAGGCGACGATCGATCTCCAGGCCCCCCAGCTCGGTCACGCCCCGTGAAGCGAGCTCCTCGAAGAACCCGTCCTGGTAGTCGAGCACGGTGACGTCGATGGTGCCGCCACCCCAGTCGAAGACCAGGATGGTTCGAGCCTCTCGCAGCTCGTGCACGTACGAGATCGCTGCCGCCGTCGGCTCGTTGAGCAGCGCCAGGACCTCGATGCCGGCGAACCGCGCGGCGGCGCGCGTGCGGTAGCGGGCGGCGCCCGTGGCGTTGGCGGGCACGGTGATCACGGCCTGGTCGATGGCGGTGAGGTTGTGCTCCGCTCCCTTGCGCATGGCCTGGAAGACACCGGCCGCCACCGTCGTGGCCGCGAACCTGCGGCCGTGGATCGTGACGTACTCGTCGCTCTTGAGCAGTCGTTTGCAGGCCTCGGCCGCCTCTTCGGAGCGGAGCTTGGCCTCCCAGCCGAACAACGCTCCCCGGCGCAGTGAGCTCATGCCCACCACCGACGGGAAGAGGTACTCGAAGCCGGGGTGACGCCAGTCGGCGTCGATGTGGTGGGCGTCCAGTGACAGCACGTCGACGTCATCGCCCAGCCATTGGGCCACCACGGAGTTGGTGGTACCGAAATCGATCCCGGTCGCGGTCACACGCCCTCCCCGTTCGCGGCGTCGTCGCCCCCGGCTGAGTAGCCTGCTCCGTCCGGGCCGGGCAGGCGGCGCAGCTGCCCGGCGAGCACCAGTTTCCCGGTGGCCTGGTCCACATAGGCCGGGCGCAGCACCTCGAACGCCTCACCGTCGCCTTCCACCACCACGAAGAGCTCGTGCTCGCCGTCAGGCGCGTCCACGCACCGC
This sequence comes from Streptomyces albidoflavus, assembly GCF_000719955.1. Taxonomy (GTDB): domain Bacteria; phylum Actinomycetota; class Actinomycetes; order Streptomycetales; family Streptomycetaceae; genus Streptomyces; species Streptomyces albidoflavus. The sequence continues at coordinate 51,836 of NZ_JOII01000028.1, read as the reverse complement.
ACTCCCTGGTCCAGCAGGGCGGCACGGATGCCCCTCCGCAGCGAGTTGGCGTTCTGCTTGGGCGCGCCGGCGAGCAGATCGACCTCGACCATCCGGGCCACGTACTCCTCCCGGGAGCGGAACGCCTCCAGAACAGCCTGGCGCAGGGCAGCCGCCACAGCGGTCTGCGTCGGCCTCTCCTCTTCCGGGACAGCGGCCAGGAGCTCGGTCGCCCGCTCGGTGAAACGTGCGAGCAGCATGTGGGGGCTGAGCAGTTCCTCGGGGCGGTAGGTGCGCGGGGAGTCCGCGGAATGTTGCTGGGAAGCCCGGGGAGAAGCGACAGGGGCGTCCGCCTCCGCTCGCCGCTTCTCTTTACGATGCTTGAGGCCGTTGTTTCCCTTGGGAGGAACCCGCTTGGGGCTCACCAGGGTCTTCCGCTGGCTGCGGGGCACCTTCTTCACGGTGTGTGCGTCCTTGCGTTGCGATCGGGGCGCCGGGGCGCGTTGAGTAGGTGGGGCAGCAGATCCGCCACCGCCCGCTGCCGCACGAGCCCCAGGCCTTCGGGAGAGTGAGATGCCGTTCGCCTGGTCAGGGGGGTCAGGGGCGGGACCAACGTGACCGGCACCTCGTCCGGAAGCTCGAACACGTCCAGGTCGAGCGGCAGCACGAAGAAGCCAGACCAGTCCTCGTCACGCTCGGCGTCCCTGATGCGTTTCATCGCGCTGTTGAGCTGCGCGCTCATGTCCACATCACGCACATGCTCCCGGCGGAGGTCCCGGTACCGGGTCGTCCAGCTCGGTGCGCCGTGCGGCAGCCCGAGGTCGAGATAGGGGTTGGAGGCCGCCGGTCTGTCGTTGCGCTGAACCGCTTGACGCCGGCGGAGCATACGAAGGTTGGACTCGGCCCGCTCGTGCGCGTCGCGGATGCCCTCCAGGACCAGGGCCGCCGCATCGAGTTCCTCTTGGAGCAGCAGCGTGTACGCGTGGAAGTTGAGGGCCTCGGCCCGGCAGGCCGGGTCGGCGGCCTCGTACGTCACCAGCTTGTCGATCTGAGCGGAGGCACGTGCGAGGTCGTTCATGCACAGCAGGTCGTAGGCCTGACGCAGGGCCATGAGTGCGTGCAGCGGCGAGCGCGACGGGTTGACGGCCGCCTTGGGCTCCCACAGAGCGAAAATGAGCCGCCACAACCCCTGGTCCTCCCATATGTCCCGGTCCCAGTTGCCGACCGCGACCCCGTCCAGGAGCCGGCGCAGTCGGAGCACCAGGTCACGTGGCAGCTCCCGTTCCAGCTCCTTCACGACCGAGGCGTCGCCGTCGGCGACCCGCTCCAGGAGGTCGTAGACGTCACCGGCCGAGGGCAGCGGCTCACCCCCGGCGAGGAAGGCGTTCCGCCGCTCCCGGGCCGTCCATTCCAGCGCGGTCGCCTGCTCGGCGGTCACCTGGTCGGGGACCAGCCGGGCCTTGAGGTACGCGTGATCCGTCTCCTCGGCCCGGTACTGCCAGGGCTGGTGCTCGGGGCCGACCACTCCGGCGTCGATCAGGTCGTCGAGGACGCTCAGCGGTATCCAGGGGAGCACCCGCGGCAGCATCCGGGACGGGAAGGCGGCCGTACTCTCCGCCGCGAACGCGGCGAGGAGAGCGAACGCCCCGGAGGGGTCCTCGCTCCCGGGGACAGTGAGCCTGTCATCGCCAGCCGTCAGCGCGGTGAGCCGTTGCTCCCCGACTTCGGACAGCCAGAGGAAGCCGCCCGCGTGAACCTCCGTGAGCGTCGCGGCGACCGCGGCCGGGTCGGCCCGTTCAAGGACGGCCCGGACAGCGGGCAGCAGCCGGTCGTCCGGCTCGTCGCGCAGCGCGTCGGCGAGTGCGTCGTGCGCGGCTTCGTGGGCGAGGTCGGCGAGTTGCCGGAGCATGGTGTGGGCTCGCGTCACCGCCTGGGCTCCGAGCACCCCCACCTTCCGCCATCTGCGTACGGTGAACCCGTCGATCCCCGAGTCCGCGCTCTGGGCATCTCTGCGCTCCCTGAGCGCCCTCAGCCGCTCCCGCTCCCGTGCGACCGCCGCGGTCCGCGACCTGGGCACCGACTGCCCTGCGCCGCCGGCCGGCGGCGGACTCGTCACTCTCCGGTTCCTTCGTGGCGGGGGCCATGGCCCGGGGGCGGGGTGAGGGTGGAGGTGTAGTTCTCGCCGTCCACGAGGGGCGTGGTCAGGCTGACGCCGGCCGCCGCCATACGGTCGTACTCGGCGAGGATGAGGTCCTTGGTGCGGTAGGTGCCGTACTTGGCCTCGTCCTTCCGCTTGACGATGGGGAAGGTGTCGAGGATGTAGTCGACGTCGTCCCGGTTGATCCCGTAGAGGTGGAAGAAGAGGGCGTCGAGCTCGGCTCGGATGACGGTGCGGCGGTCTTCGTTCCAGATGAAGGGGGCGCCGATGTCGCCGAGGTCGCGGGCGAAAGGAGTCAGGTCGTCGGCGGTGCAGGTGAGCTCAGCCACTCGCTGCCTGATGAACGCCGCGTGCTCAACCAGATCCCCTGGAGCAAGGACGGGGAACTGGTTACAGATGAAGAAGTTCAGGTGGACACCGCCGACCTTGAGTCGAGCCGCGTAGTCCAGAACATACGAACTGAGGCAGGCGAGAAGTTCCGCCACTCGACTCGTCAGCCCCTCACTGACGATGGACACGGGAAGGCTATTGGCAGCGGCCGAATCAGGGATAACGCTCACAATGACAGTGCGCTCGTTAGTGGAGCTCGTCACGTCTCTCCACCCCAGATGCCACTTCTGGCGCCATCCCCTGTTGTCTAGCTTGTCTCGAACCTCAGGCTCGGCAACCCAGTTGTTGGGAATGACGGAGCGCATGCGATCCTTCCACGCTTCCTCGTTCAAGTACTCCGGCTGGTTCTGGCGCTGGGCAGCCGTTTCGCTTCTCACGACGTCTGCCGCGCGATGGTTGTAGAAGTCAACCATCTTGGCTTCGTACAGGGGCAGCATCCTGGCTTCCCTCTTGGCGAAGACGTTGCCGCTGAGGTGCCACTCCTCAGACTCCAGGTCCTCGCGGGTGTGGAAGAGGTGCGAGTCGTGGGACATGTCGAACATCCTCAGGAACGACACGCCCCACGGGTTACCCTTCGGGTCGTCTCCCTTGATCAGGATCGGGACACGGCGGTAGATACCCAAGGTGATCTCGGCGTCGCGGCGGGAGCGGAACACCGGGCACGTGCCCGTGTTCGGGTTGAGAAGGGTGATCTCCTCCGGTGTGAGCGTGAACGCCTTGTCCGCCTCGTCCAACTCCGCCGGGTCGTGGAGGAAGAAGGCGAACCGAGCGGCAGGCTCGCGCAGTGCCCGGCCCGTCAGGGACAGGATGCTGAACTTCATACGGGAGTCCACGTCCGGGAACAGGCCGGCCCTGTTCTCGAAGTCGTACAGCGCCGCAATCGAGCCCTTCTGCACCAGGTTCTTGAAGAAGTACTGCGTCCGCGCGTCCGTCGCGATGCCCGTCGGCACGATGACGCCGACGCGGCCCCGCTCCCCCATCAGTATCCGGTCCGTCTCCGCGAACACCGCGTACAGGTTCAGGTTGCCCTGGCCCGTCAGCGGCACCCGCTTCGACCGGCGCAGGAAGTGGCTCTCCGCGTAGACGGCCCGCTTCGCCGCCGCGTACTCGCCGTACAGCTCCAGCGTGTCCGGGTCGTCCTGGAGCTTGGTGATCTGCTTCTTGCGGGCGCTCGCGTTCGAGATGGCGGCGATCTCCGGGGCGCGCTGCGCGAAGAACTCCTGTTCCTTCAGCTCCACGCTGTCCCACGGCGGATTCCCGAGCACGCAGTCGAAGCCGCCCGCCCAGCCCGTCGCCTCGTCCACCGTCCCCGTGACAACCCCGTCCGGAACGGAGAACACCTCCGGGAACTCCAGGTGCCAGTGGAAGAAGTGGTACTGCTCCCGCAGGCGCACGATCTCGTCGTGGGTGGCCTTCGAGGCGCTGGACGCGTCCGGGTCCTCCAGGGAGCGGAAGACACCGTGGGTGACCGCCCTGGGAGCCTCCGGGGTCTTCAGCCACATGAAGGCCGCGCACCAGGCGTCGGCGAGGTGGAGGGCGTTGAGGTAGTCGGAGGACTTCTCCCACTGTTCGTAGGCCGCTGCCTGGCCCCGGACCTCACGCAGGTTGCCTGAGGGGGCATGGGTGATCCGGCGCATGCCGGCCGCGAGGGTCGTGTTCGCGACCTTCACGCCCTCGTCCTCCATGTCAAAGAGGGTGAACTGGCCCTTCCGCTCCTCGGCGTTCATCTTCTCCAGCGACTTGGCCTGCTTCTTGTCGTCGCCCTCCGTCGCGATGAACGCCTCGTCCGGAATCCCGCCACGCAGCAGCTTCGGCGTCGCTCCGATCAGCGCGTTGCCGTGCTTCACGTGGGCGTCCAGGAAGCCCAGCGGCTTGCCCGGTTCCAGGGCCTCCAGCCACAGCGACACCTTGGCCAATTCGACGGCCATCGGGTTGAGGTCGACGCCGTAGACACATCGCGCCACGACCTCGTGCAGCGCGTGGCGGACGGCCTCAAGCGTGGGCTCCGGGTTACGTTCCCGTACCGCCGCCACCCGCTTCGCGATCCGCCGCGACGCCGCCACCAGGAAGTGGCCCGAGCCGCAGGCCGGGTCGCAGACCGTGAGGGAAAGGAGTTCGCGGACGATCGCGTCCGACGGGTCCGGGTCACCCGCCGCGCTCGCCGTCTGCTCGCCGCGCTTGACCGCGTCGTCCAGGACCGGGTCCAGGGCGGAGTCCAACAGGCACTCGATGAGCGAGGACGGGGTGTAGTACGAGCCCGTCGTCTTCCTCGTGTTGCCGGCCAGCTCCACCAGTTCGAAGTTGCGGTCGGCCGCGCTGTGCTGCGGGACCAGTTCGAGCAGGGACTCGTAGATCGAGCCCAGTTCCTCGGCGTCCAGGTGGCGGTAGTCGACCGTGCGCCACCGCCGCGAGCCCGCGTCCCGGACCTGGGAGAGGTGGCGTACGGCCGTGAGGAGGTACTCGTTCGAGAGGGACAGGCCCTTCAGTGGGGCGTCCGTCTCCGTCTCGTCGAAGATGCCGCCGAGGCCCGGCAGGCCCAGTTCCGGGCGGCCGTTCTCGTCGCCGAGGGCGTCCAGGACGATCCGGAGGGCCTGGTAGAGGTCGCCGTGGGCGGTGCCCCGGCGGCGACGGGCGTGGGCGCGCAGGCGAGCCGAGGAGAAGTACGACGCATAACGCTCCCGCGCCTGCTCCGTCGCCTCCTTGCCGTGCAGGACATCGCGGTCTTCCGCCACGAAGACGAACAGCAGGCGATAAACGAGCCGCAGCAGCGCGCCGTGGAGGGCCTTGACGTCCGTGTCCTCGCGCAGGGCCGTGTTCGCCGGATGGCGCAGGAAGCCCGTGCCCAGGGTGGTGATGGCCTCCTGGACGCCCTTGCGGAGCTGGTCCAGGGCCCGCGTGCCCGACGCGATCGCCTCCGTACGCCACTTCTCCAGCCAGCAGGCGGACGGCGCCGCGCCCTCCGCCACCGCGAAGCGGGAGACGTGCAACAGGCGGTACAGGAGCACGAAGTCGCTGAAGAGTTCGCCGTCGAAGATGGCTTCGAGGTCGAACTCGACGTACGAAGCGGTGGCGAGCGCGCTGGAGTCGCGCAGGATCCGGAGCCGGCGGCCGTTGGTGAGGACGCCCCACAGGTGGGCCTCGGTGCGGTTCAGGCACTCCTGGACGAGGGACTGGGGCGGGACCGTGCCCGCGCCGCCGGTGCGCTTGTCCAGGTCGGCGTTCCAGGCCGTCATGTGGAGGAGGGCATGGTTCCAGCGGTGGCTGATGGGGAAGACGCGGTCGGGGTCGCTGTCCGCCGGGATGCCGGTGGCACCGATCGGGGTCAGGCGGCCGAAGCCCAGCTCGGCGAAGAGCGGTTCCAGCCACTGGGAGACGGCCAGGCCGGTCGGGTCGGCAGGGGTCTCGGCGTCCGGGGCGACCGGCAGTTTCTCGCGCAGTTCGCGCCAGACGGACTTCAGGTAGTCCCAGTGGCGTTCGGCCTCGTCGCGTACGGAGCGGGCGCCGATGACCTGGTAGTCGGCGGGAGCGGAGCCCTTGACGTCCTTGCCGTCGGCGATGCGGAGCAGCATGTCAGCGGGGAGCAGGCCGCCGACGGTGTGGACGGCGGAGAAGACCTGGTTGCGGGTGGTGGCGGACATCAGACGGCGGCCTCTCCGGACGCGGCGGGCAGGTAGACGTAGACGCCGAGGACGTCGGCCGGCTTCTGGGCGGTGACCCGCAGGCCCCGGACGATCTCGTCGGAGGCGCGGCGGACGCGCCGGTGGGACTCGTGGAGTTCGGTGGCGAGGGTGCCGCCGAACTGCTCGAGGTGGTCGGTGACGGCGGGGAGCTGGCCGAGGACGCGGGTCACCATGGCCTCGCCGTGGTCGGGGTCGACGCTGTCGGCGGCCTGGGCAGTGAGGAGGGCATGGGCCTGGTCCTCGGGCAGCCACACGGCGTTCTTCGGGGAGCCCTGGAAGGCGAGGAGGCGGGCGTCCTCGGCGACGAGCTGCTTCTCCCCCTGCCGGGAGGGCAGCGTGAGGTGGAAGCGGTAGCGGACGAGGAGCAGGGTCGTGCGGGTGTCGACGGCGCGGGTGGCGACGACACCACAGCGGCGGGCCGGGCGGCGGCCGTCGGCCTGGCTGTCGAGGGCGGAGTTCAGGACGTGGGCGGCGATGGCACCGACGACGGGGTCGGTGCGGACGAGGGCGGCCTCGCCCCGGGCCACGGCCGAGGTCGTACGGAACGGGATGGGGCGGGCGCCTTCGACGGCGGTGGCTCCGACGACGGGGGCGAGGGCGTCGCGCAGGCCGGCGGAGGTGCCGCTGACCTCGGCGGTGAAGTCGCCGGAGCCGTCGCCCGCCTCCACCAGGTGGGCTTCCAGGGCCGCGAGGGAGGTCCGTACGAAGTCGTTCACCTCGTCGGCGCGGCCGAGGGTGTCGCGGATGGCGAGGACCTCGCGGGCGACCTCCTCCGGGTGGATGGAGCGCTGGGCGAACCGGGAGCGGGAGCGGGTCTCGCGTTCGGCGGCGGACTTCCAGTCGGCCTCCAGGTCGGCGAAGCTCTGCTGGAAGGAGTCTGCCTCGAAGAGGGTGCCCTGCTCGCCCTCCCGGCCGCGCAGCAGCAGCCACTCCACGATGGCGTCGGTGACGCCGGAGGAGGTCTCGTCGGGGACGGAGACGGAGATGCCGAGGTCCTTCTTGATCTGGCGGTGCTTCTTGATGAGGACGTCGAGGACCTTGCCGTCGATGCCGTTGTCGCTGCCGTACAGGGTGATGACCCGGACCTCGTCGCGCTGCTGCCCGTAGCGGTCGACGCGGCCCTCGCGCTGGTCGTGGCGGGTGGGGTTCCAGGCGAGGTCGTAGTGGACGACGGCGTCGAAGTGGTGCTGGAGGTTGACGCCCTCGGAGAGGCAGTCGGTGGCGACGAGGACGCGGCGGGCGGCGGGGTCCTGCCCGGCCTCCTCCGCCAGCTCCTCGATCCGCTCGATGCGCTGCTGGGGCGAGAGGGTGCCGGTGACGGCGCGGAAGACGGTCTTCTTGCCGAGCTTGCCGCCCAGGTGCTCGGCGACGTACTCGGCGGTGGGGATGTAGCGGCAGAAGACGATCGGGTGGTAGCCGTCGGCGAGCAGCGCCTTGAGGTGCTTGACCAGGGCCTTCAGCTTGAGGTCGCCTTCCGGGCCCTCCAGGGCGGCGGCCCGGTCGGCGAGTTCGGCGAGGCGGGCGCCCGCGTCGTCGGTCTCGGCGCCGGGGGCCACGTCCATGCCCTCCAGGCTGTCGCTGTCGGCCGCGTCACGGGTGAGGGGCGCGCCGAAGCGGTCGGCTTCCTCGGCGCTGGCGGCGGCCGCGGCGGCGGAGCGCGTACGGAGGGTCTGGGCGGCGGCGCGCGGGGAGGAGACGAGGGAGCGGAGCAGGGCGATCGCGGACCACCAGGCGATACGGGCCTCGCGCTTGCCCTGGCTGCCGGCGGCCTCGACGCGCTCGCTCGCATAGGCGATGGCGTCGTCGAGGAGGGCGCGGTAGGCCGGTGAAAGCTTGTAGGTCTCGTCCTTGAAGAAGCGGTCGGACGGGAACGCGGTCCGCTCGGCCAGGCTGTCGTCGCCGAGGCCGTCCTCGGTCGTCAGGTACTGGCGTACGTCGGCGCGCTTGCGCTGGACGAAGTGCTGGGCGAGGAGTCGTCGGCCCCGGTCGGAGTCCAGGTCCGTGCCTGCCAGTTCGGGCCTGACCAGGCCGAGAAGGTTGCGGAAGGCGGACTCCTTGCCGCTGTGCGGGGTGGCGGTCACGAGGAGCAGGTGACGCTCGGCGTCCTCGGCTACGCGGCGCAGCAGCTCGTAGCGGAGCTGGTTCTGCGTGGAGGTGGTGTCGTCGGCGACGACGCAGGTGTGAGCCTCGTCGACGATCACCAGGTCGGGGCAGTGCTTGACGAAGTCGTCGCGGTGGCGGGTGGACTTGATGAAGTCGGTGGAGACGATGACGTGGGGGTACTTGTCGAAGAGCGACTGCCCCAGGTCCAGGCCGCGCTCCAGGCGGGAGACGGTGGAGGCGAGGACGAGTTCGGCATCGAGGCCGAACTTGGTGCGCAGCTCCTCCTGCCACTGCTCGGCGAGGGCCGGTGAGCAAAGGACGGCAAGGCCGCGTGCCTCGCCCTGGGCGAGGAGTTCGCTCGCGATGAGGCCGGCCTCGACGGTCTTGCCGATACCGACGTCGTCGGAGATGAGGAGCCGTACGGTGCTCTGCCGCAGCGCCATGAGGAGCGGGACGAGCTGGTAGGCGCGGGGTTCGACGGCGATGCCGGCGAGGGAACGGAAGGGGCCGGCTCCGGAGCGGAAGCCGATGCGGAGGGCGGAGCGCAGCAGCCCGGCGGCGCGGTGGTCGCCGAGGTCGGCGGCGGACGGCGGGGCGAACTCGGCGCCTCTGACGTCCTCGAAGGCGGGGAAGACGGCGGCGATGTCGTCGTCGGAACCGCCGAGCGGGCGCAGGACGAGCATGTCGGGGGCGCTCTCGGGGAGCACGACCCATTCGCGGCCTCGGGCGGTGACCAGGGAACCGGCGGAGTAGGTGAGCGTCATCGGGTGAGTCCTCGGGGTCCTCGGGTGGTCGGTCGGTTCCGTGGTCAGGAGGCGGCGGGGCCGCCGAAGTAGCGGGCGTGGCGGGCGACGACGGCGTCCCAGTCGGCGGGGTCGGCTGGGAAGCGGACGACGCCCCAGCCGGCGTCGTAGAGGCGCTCCTCGGCGTCCTCGTCCCGGGTGGCGTCCTCCTCCCTGTCCGGCCCGTCGACGAAGACGGCGAGGTTGACTCCGGGCAGGTGGTAGACGAAGTCGGGGAGGGCGGTGCCGACGAGGGTCTGGCCCTCGTCGGGCAGGCGCAGGCCATGGTCCCTGAGCCAGTTGACGAGGGTCTGCTCCAGGGGAGTGTGCGCCATGTCGTCGGCGTCGTCGGCCGGCGTGTCGGCGAGCTTCGGGGCCGTTCGCCCCAGCTCCTCGACGAGCCGCCGGTGCTGCTCCGTCGGGGACTCGCCCCGCCCTTCGGGCTCGGACACGGCGGAGGCGAGGCGGCGCAGCAGGTGGACGACGGTGTGGCGGTCGATGGCCGCGTGGTCGAGCTGGTTGCCGTAGGTGAGCAGGCAGTCGTAGCAGCCGCGGGCGCAGTGCTGCTTGGCCTGGTCCACTCCGTGCTCGTCGAAGTGGCAGATCTCCAGGGCGCGGAGGGCGGCGACGGCGAGCGCTCCGGGCTCGGCCTGGAGGCGGCGCAGGACTCCGGCGCCGCCCTCCGCGGCCTCGGTGAGCAGGAAGCGGTTGCGGGGACCGTCGTCGGGCGGGAGCAGTTCGCTGGTGAGCTCGGAGTCCTCCAGCTCGAACGCCGCCTCGACGCCCCGCTCCAGGGCGTACATGAGAGTGAGGGCGATGGGTTCGGGCAGCGGCTCGTCGAGGGTGACGACGAGGATGTTGCGGCGGTCCTCGACGAAGGGGACGACTCGCTTCCTGCGGCGCTTCTCGTTGCCGTCCGGGTCGATGACCGGCATCTCGCTGGAGTCGCCGGACGCCTCGGCGGCATCGCGTTCGTTCATCCAGTGGCCGCTTGCGGGGTCGAGCCAGTAGCCGTCCTGCTCGTTCTCCTTGGCGCGCAGCCGTCCCTTGTTGGTGATGCGGACGGTGGCCGAGTCGCCGTACGAGATCGTGGCGAGACTGCCCGCCGGGTCCGAGACGTGGGCGTCCTGGCGGCCCTTGCGGATGCCGTGGTCCTGGAAGCGGTACGAGATCTCCAGCCGGAATCCGGCCCTGCGGCGCTCCTCCTCGTCGGAGGAGATCCGCTCCCGGCGCTGGGTGTAGACGGTGTGCAGGTGCAGCAGGTTGTAGGCGGCGGCGCCGAGCGGCTCCTTGCACATGTCGCAGACGTCGGCGCGCTGCTCGGGATCGTGGTGGTAGCCGCAGTGCTTGCAGCGGGTGGCCGCGGTGGTGGCGATGTCACCGGAGGAGTCCGGGGGCAGCTGGACGCGGGTCACCTGGTAGCGAGCGCCCTCGTGGTAGATCAGCGCGCCGGGGCCGAACTCGCGGATGGCGAGGAAACGGGGGCGCTGGAGGTAGTCGCCGTCGCCGTGGCGACGGCCGGTGGTCGGGATGTAGGCGGCCAGCGGCAGGCGGGGGAAGGAGTAGCCGGGCAGGAAGCCCTCGGAGGCGAGGTAGCGGTAGGGGTTGAAGTCGGAGAGGACGGACCGGCTGTCCGGGGTCTCGTTCTTCAGGAGGTTGAGCTGGGTCTCGGCCTCCTTGCGGCGGGCGACGGCGCGCCGCCGGTCGCCTTCCGTGAGGGTGTGGTCGAGGACCCGCTTGTTCTGGACGTACTGGTCGACGAGGGCGGCCCGGAAGAGGTCTCGCCAGCGGTCGAAGGCGCGGTCGAAGCGGTCGGGGGCGGTGCGGACACGGTCCTCGATCCAGCGCTCGTCCCACCAGACGGTCCTGGCGAAGTCGGCAAGCAACGGGCCGAGGACCCGGTGGGCCGCCGCCACCGTGCGGGCCTGCGCGTCGGCGTCGCGGGAGGCCGCGTACAGGTCGTCGTGGAGGTGGAGCGCCGGGTTCGGGCGGCCCAGGCTCTCGTCGTACGCGATGTCGATGATCTGCGGAATGGCCCGGCCGAGCTTCAGCCCGGCCTCGGCGAGCCAGATGCCCTGGAGGTGGGAGAGGACGAGGTCTTCGTTGGCGAGGTCGAGGCGCGGCGGGGCGACGGCACCCGCCACCATGCGCTCGGAGCGACGGAAGTAGTACTGGTCGTGGCTGTTGCCGGTGGCGCAGTACGTGGTGACGAGGGCGGGCTGGCCGCTCCGGCCGGCGCGTCCGCTGCGCTGTGCGTAGTTGGCCGGGGTGGGCGGCACGTTGCGCATCATGACCGCGTTGAGGGACGAGATGTCGACGCCCAGCTCCATGGTCGGGGAGCAGTAGAGAAGCTTCAGTTCGGCCTTGCTGAAGGCTTCTTCGCGGCGCTCACGCTCGGCGGGGTCGACCTGGGCGGTGTGCTCACGGGCGAACAGGCCGGACAGTTCGGCGGCGGCGTTGCGGTAGAGGTCACGGAAGAAGGTGTTGACGCGCGGCCCGTCGCCGCTGGCGTAGGTGCGGGTGAGGGGGTCGTGGGCGCCGGACTCGCCGGGGCCGGCCCGCCAGATGAGGGAGGCGGCGGAGATCCGGTAGCCGGTGGCGGCGGGACCGGTCGGCGCGCGGAAGCGGCCGGCGCGCTGGGGGGCGGCACTGACCTCGGTGACCAGGCCGGCCTTCGCGAGCACCTTCAGCAGGTCCACGATGACCTTCTGGAGGTCGGTGTTGTCCAGCTTCACGCCGTCGCGCACGTCGAAGACCGTGGGTGCGGTGCGGCGCAGGTACTTGCCGAACTTGCCGCGGGCCGAGAGGAAGTGCCCGGACCGGTCCATGCCGGGGCTGGAGGGCTGCGGGTAGGCGGTCTTGACCCTGGGCGCGTCGGACCTGCCGAGGACCCACGGGTCGATGAGGCGTTCCTCGCTGGCACGCTGGAGGGCGTCGAAGTCGTCGCGGAAGTACTGGACGTCGATGGCGAGTTCGCGGCGCATGTCGTCCAGGAGCGTCCGCGTGATCTCGGCGCGCAGGGCGGGGTCGGCGCCGCGGAGCGCCGCATGCGTGTCCTGCCAGCGCTCGTCACGCTCGGCGACCCACTGGAGGTCCGCGTAGTCGATCGTCAGCAGACCTGTCCGCTCCAGGTTCGGCATGGTGATGCGCCAGCCGCTCTCCAGGTCGAGGTAGAGACGGAAGGCGATGACGTCACGCAGGGTCTTGGCCGCGTTGCGGGCGAGGGCGGGCGGCAGGTCCGACTGGCCGGTGTACTCGACGGGGTCCAGGGCGAGGGCGTTCGCCACGCGGGTGGCCAGCTCCTCGTGGTGGATGCCTTCTTCCCCGGCGTCCAGGGCGGCCCGGTAGAGCGCGCCGCGCAGCTGGGTGATCTGGACGAAGTCGTTGAAGTGGCCGGCCTGGAGGGAGGCGTCCTGGCGGTTGTCGACGAAGGTGAGGAGCTTGCGCGCCTCCTTGTCGAGGGCTTCCTCGGGCACGGCCTTGAGGGAGCGGACGACGGCCGCCGACACCAGGGAGGTGGCGGAGGACCGGCCTTCCTGGTCGAGGGTCGCGAGCTTCGCGAAGTCCTTGCCACGCGGCTGCTCGTAGGACACCGAGCACTGGATGCAGAAGCGGAACGGGGCCGGGATGAAGGCGGCGTCCAGGTCGCCCCGTCCCTCGTACCCATAGGGGTCGACGGTCACGGCGCGGGGCGCGCGCTCGCGGTACGACTTCCTGACGACTTCCTGACCACGGTCGTCGAGCTCCAGCCACGACTCCGGCAGCTTGCGCTCGGCGACGGCCTCGTCGAGCGAGCGGGGCCACGGGCGGCCGACGTAGAGGTAGCCGTCGCCGGCCCTGCCGCCCGTGGCGGAGGTGTCGCGGCGGGACTCGTAGCGGACCTCTCCGTCCCTCTCGGTGCGCCACACCGTCAGGTACTCCTGGCCGCACTCCCGGCAGAAGGCGAGCGGGATGAGGAGCTTGCCGTCGGTGCCGGGCTGCACCTGCTGGTAGTCACGGGTGAGGTGGCGGCTTTCCGGGTCCTCCAGGGTGACGTAGACGGTGTCGCCCTTGGAGAGGAACTGGTGGAGGCGGAAGGCGAAGAGGGGGCGTTCCGTGACGGGGTGACGGGCCTGCGAGCCGGCCTCCAGGGTGGCGCGCAGAGCCGCGGCGCAGTCCTCGACGGACACGCCGCTCTCCCGGGCGAGGTCCTCGGCCGCGTCCTCGATCTTGGCGGGCTTCTGGCGGACGAGGCGGTCGGTGAGGGTGTCGGTGGCCAGGCCGAAGCGGGTCTCGATCCAGCGGGCGAGCGGGTCGCGGACCAGGTCCGCGTACGCACGGGGCGCGTCGGTGGTGCGCAGCCGCTCGGCAGGGACGGTGTCGGGGGCCGGGTCGGTGGCGCGGACCAGGGTCTCGCCGATGACGTGCTCGGTGCGGATCCTCGTGCCGAAGAGCTTGGAGGCGACGCCCGCGACCACGCTCTTCTGCTCGTCGATCGTGCCCTCGGTGGACATGGTGGCGGAGGTTCCGACGCACTGGAGACGGTCGGCCTGGCACGCCTCGCGGACACGGCGGATGAGCAGGGCGACGTCGGCGCCCTGGCGGCCTCGGTAGGTGTGGAGTTCGTCGAAGACGAGGAATTCGAGGCCCTTGGCCATCCGGACGAGGCTGTCGCGGTCGTCGGGGCGGGTGAGCATCAGCTCCAGCATCACGTAGTTGGTGAGCAGGATGTCCGGCGGGTTGTCACGGATCTCCCTGCGGGCGGCGTCGTCCTCCTGGCCGGTGTAGCGGGCGAAGGTGACGGGCTCGCGTCCTGCGCCGTAGCCGTCCCTCAGGTACTTCTCCAGCTCCTTGAGCTGGCTGTTGGCCAGGGCGTTCATGGGGTAGACGATGATCGCGCGGACTCTCTTGGCCGTCCCTCTCGGCTCCGTCTCCCGGTCCCTGAGGACCTTGTCGACGATGGGCACGATGTAGGAGAGGGACTTGCCCGAGCCGGTGCCGGTGGTGAGGACGTAGGACGCCCCGGACCGGGCGGCGTCGACGGCTTCGCGCTGGTGCTGGTGGAGGGTGAGCGGGCGGCCGTCGCAGACGGTGCCGCCCCTGGCCTTCTTCGCCTGGAAGATCCGCGCGCACTCGGGGTGGAGGACGCCCTGCGAAGCGAGCTCGGCAACGGTGCCGGCGGAGTCGAAGAAGGGGTTGAGGGAGATCCACGGGTTGGGCCACTGGGACTTGGCGTCGAGGTCGCGCCGGACGAAGTCGGCGACGCGTTCGTCACGGATGATCGTGCCGCCCTGGGTGAAGGCGCGGTACTCGTCGATCAGGTCCCTGTGGACGCCGAAGACGTCCATACCGGACGTGTGTGGGCGGGTCTGGGCGGGCGGCTGGTCGTCCGGAGCCTGCCGCGCCGTGGGCGTGGAGAGCGCGGACCGGTCCTGGAGGAGGCGGCCCACCGGGTCGAACTCGCGCCAGGCGGGCAGCGGTTCGGCGGGCGCGACGAACGGCAGCAGGGCGTCCCGTACGGCGGCGGCGCTCTCGGGGCGGTCCGCCGGGTCCTTGGCGAGGAGGCGGTCGACGAGGCGGGCGAGCGCCTCGGGGATGTCGTGCCGGACCAGCCGGACCGGGTTCGGTGCCTGACGGACGTGCTTCTCGCCGAGTTCGTACGCGGAGGTGCCGACGAACGGCGGTACGCCGAGGAGCATCTCGTACAGGACGCAGCCGAGGGCGTAGAGGTCCGCCGCCGGGGTTACGGCTCCGCCCTGGAACTGTTCGGGTGCCATGTAGCGGGCGGTGCCGACGGTGACGCCCGTGCTGGTGAGCTTGGTGCCGTCCGGGTCGTCGACGATCCGGCCCATGCCGAAGTCGAGGACCTTCACGAGGCCACCGCGGGTGAGCATGACGTTGCGGGGCTTGAGGTCGCGGTGCACGACGCCCTCGACGTGTGCGGCCTTGAGCCCCTCCGCCATCTGCGCGGCGATGGCGGCGGCCCAGGAGATCGGCAGCTGCGGCTCGTCGGCGACCAGGTCTGCGAGGGGGTGGCCGTCGAGGAACTCCATCGCGAGGTAGGGCAGGCCGCCGTTCGTCTCGTCCACACCCCCGGCGATCGTGCGCGGGAGGTTGGGGTGCCGGCCGAAGGTCTGCATGATCCGCACCTCGCGGGCGAACCGTTCCACGGTCTTGGTGTCGCCGTGCGTGTCGATCCGCAGGCCGGACCGGCGCCGGAGGATCAGCTTGACCGCCACGACGCGGTCGGCGTCGCCCGGGGCGGCATCAAGATCCTCGGCTCTGTGGACCTCACCCATGTTGCCCGAGTCCACAGCCCCCAGAAGCCGGAACCGCCCTGCGATCATCTCCGTCGCCACAGCCCATTCCCTTGCATCTTCGCGTGGCCCTGCGAGCACACGACTCCCCACGGGAGAATGCCGCGGAATGCGACACGGACAGACTCCCAGCCCCACAGGCAGCGTACACGATACTTCTATCGTAAACAACACTTCAATGCGTTGACGGCGTCAACACGCCTTACTGGTAGGTCACAGGTCGTGTTCGTCCATCAGGCGCATCAGGTTCCGTTTGCGCTTCTGGGTGGCGCGCAGGTCGGTGACGTACGTGGTGAAGTCGTCCGGCGTGCCGAGGTGACGGTGGCAGTCGCGGATGCCCAGGAGCAGGCTGACGAGCTGTTCGTAGGCGTGGTTGCCGGTCTGGCAGGTGAGCGGGGCGGCCAGGCGGTGGTAGACGGCGAGGGCACCGGCGGGGCGGGTGGTGCGAGATCGGTCGGCGAGGGTGAGCCACTGGCCGTCGTGGGCGCCGTGCTCCGTGGCCGCGCACCAGGCGGCATCCGTGTCCTCGTCGTCCAGGAAGACGTCGACGAGGACGCGCCCACCGCAGCCTTTCGCCCGTTCCGCGTCGGTGCGCAACAAGGCCAGAGCCTTCTCGCGCTCGGGCGGCCAACATGCGGCGGCCCTGGCTGCGGCGCGCAGCTGCTGGTAGGCAAGCAGGCTGCGGCGGGCGGCGAAGTGGTCACGGCGCAGGGTGACGGCGTCGGCGAGCCGGCCGGTTCGGGTGTAGCGGTCGGTGAGGTGGTCGACCAGGGCGGTGTCGACAGTGGCGAGGTCCTCAGCGTCGCGGATGCCGCGCTCGGCCCACTCCAGGGCTTCGGCGGGGCGACCGGCGGTGTCCAGTTCGCGGGCGATGAGCAGGTGGGTGTGACCATTCGGCGCGAGGTCGGCGGCGTGCACGGCGATCACCGTGTCGACGTCCCGGCCCGACTTCGCCAGGCGCTGCAGCAGGTGCCTCTCGGCCCAGCCGGTGCGGTTGGCCGTCCATGCTTCCGTCGCGTACCGGCGCAGGGCGATCAGTCCCTGCTCGCCGAGCAGGTCTTCGTAGTCGAGCGGGTCGATGTCCGTCAGGTCGGCCGCTTCGTCGAGCGCGTGGGTCACCAGCCAGTGCGCGAGTTCCTCGGGCTCGGGCGTGGCTTCATAGCAGGCGTCGCGGTGGGCGTCGGCGAGGCCGGCGCCGATCTGGCCGAGCCAGCCGTCGGAGTCGTCGACGCTCTCGGCCACCCCGGCCAGCAGCCCGATCGCCTCCCGCGACAGCGCTATCGCGTCGGAGGCCCGGCCGGAGCCGGTCAGCGAGCGGATCGCGGACACCGCCTGCCCGGCCTGGTCGGCGTAGGCGCGGGCGTCGGCGTACTCGACGTAGCCGTACTGGGCGAACGGGCCGATGTCGAGCAGCTCACGGATGCGGAACCGGATCCCGGCCAGGTCTCCGCGAGCACTCGCCGCCCGCAGCTCCAGGCGGCGCCCAAGCTGCCGGTCCTCGGCGATCTCGTCTCGTACGAGAGTGAGCAGTTCCTCCCGCGACAGGGCGGACAGCCAGGTATCGAGGCCGCGCGCCCGGTCCCGGGCCGACTCCCGCAGACGCGGGAGGTCCGCCTCCTGGGCGATCACGGTCAGGCCGAGAGCGACCAGGTGCTTGCAGAAGTTGCCCTCCTGGCCGTACGGGCAGTCACACGTGCCCGCCGGCCCCTTCCCCTTGCGCCCACCCAGGACGAGCTCCGTCTCGTACCGTTCCGTTCCGTGCACCGACGCCCTGATCCAGCCGTCACCGAACTCCACACCGGACACCTCGTCGACGTAACCGAGCCCGCGCCCGAACGAACGCTCGCCGGCCAGCACCCTCAGCTTCGCCTCCGTAAGACCGCCCAAAACTCTCCGCGCTCCGCTCCGGCTCGGACTCCCCCACCAACTGCGCTCACACTAACGGCCGCCGGATCGAACAACCCCAGGGATCAGTACGGCGCCACCTCCGCGCGTCGCTGCTGCTTCCAGCAACTCGCACGCCCTCCAAGTCCCGCCGGCTCCGCCGCCCGGCCGACGGATCCTCCTCGCACCAGACCGTCAACGACTGATTCCCTGCGGCGCCTCACGCCCCGCCTGTATGGTCGTCGACCACCCCGGCTCCCCGGGCCTTCCCCGAAAGGCGCCGCATGACCCAGCCCGCCACTGTGAACCTGACGAAGGCCTCGCCCACGGTCTCCCTGGACAAGCACGGCGTGACCTCGGGACTGGTCAAGGTCAACCTCAACTGGACCTCACCGCAGGCCGCCGCCCAGCGGGCGGCCGGCGAGGCCCATGGCCTGTTCGGCCGGATACGGGCATCGCTGCGGTCGGCCGCGGCCAGGCATATGGATCTCGACCTCGGCTGCATGATCCGCTGCACCGACGGCTCCAAGACCGTGGTGCAGGCACTGGGCAACGCGTTCGGCACGGTGGACCGCTTCCCGTACGTCGCCCTCGACGCGGACGACCGGACCGGCGCCCGTGAGACGGGAGAGAACCTCGTCATCAACTTGGACCACCAGGCCGAGTTCCAGAAGCTCCTACTCTTCGTCTACATCTACGAAGGGTCCGGCGACTTCCGCGGCCTCGACGCCGTGGTGACGCTGACCTCCGACCGCGGTGACCGCTTCCGGGTGGTTCTGGACGAGTGCCCGCCGCAGGCACACGCCTGCGCCATCGCCCTCATCAAGCGGCAGAAGGGCGAACTCGTCATCGGCCGCGAGGTGCGCTGGTTCACTCCGCAGGACGGCCCCGGTGTCCAGGACGTGATCTCCCGCGCCTACCGGCTCGGCATGAAATGGACCCCCGGTCGGAAGTGACGCCCCCTGCCACGGACAGACCGCGTACGCCCTCAGGCGCACTCGACACTCGACCGGCATACGACCTTGCGGTTACCGGGAGCCGCCGCATTCCCTGCGGTCAGGCACACTCGGCCATCCATGCACGCGACCACCCACTCGTTCGAATCGAGGGCCGGTGCACGCACCCCTACACCCACCAACGCCCCACGGCATCCGCCACGTTGCACCAGACTTTCAAAACAAGCCGGAAAGCATGCAATGGCAACCAAGCAGAACGTTTTGTTTTCGCGGAACATGCGTGAGGCTGGGCCACTAACATAGAATCAGATGCTCTGATGACCTGGTAAAACATCGGAAAACGACGGCCTCCGGAGTCATGTGCGCGGTTTCGAATCCCGCCGGCGGAAAAGGCGACACTGGCTACCTCTTCAGGCGAACCCTCCACGCAGCACCCACCCTGCACCACGATCACTGACAGCATCCGCCCGTCACGCAGCCATAATCCGAGGGCAGACCATTGGAACGGCCGGTCAATGAACGTCAGCTTGCGGTTCTTGAGTGGGTGGAAGCCGGGTGTCCTGCCAGCGTATGGGAGACCAGCTCCTACAAAACCACCTGTCAGGCACTGCAGAACCGGGGCCTGGTCACGGTCTCCCGCAAGGGTGGGCAGTGGAGCGTCGCTCTGACGAGCGCCGGTCGGCACTACCTGGCACACGGCACGTACCCTCCCCGCAGGCCTCGCCCACGGAAGGCCCAGGCCGCCACTCCGCAACCGCCGCCCACCCGAGCGCAGGAAATTCCGGCAGCTGGGCGAAAGCCCAGCCCTCCTCCACGGCCTCGCGTGACCTTCACGGAGCAGTTGTTACAGGAGCTCGCGGGGGCGGGCGGCCGACTCGTCAAATGCGGCAGCGGTCCGGAGTTGGAGAAGTGGCCGTCGCGTGTAGCTGCGGCGCGCAGATCCGGAAGGATCCCGGAGACGAAGGAGCTCTATGGAGGTTGGTGCCGTGGCGGGTACGAGATCAAGCTCGTCAACATGCCAGCCTGGCGCCTCGCGCCCCTCGAACCCGTCCCTGTGCCCTCGCGACTCGTGCGGCCGCACACCGTGGTCCGGGCCATGCAGAACGAGTCCCAGCCGCTAGGCCTGACCAAGCCCGTCCAGGGACGTGCCCTCCGGCTCATCCAGGCACTGATCAGCGCCACCGAGAACGAAGGGCACTCCAGTTCAGCCGGACAGACCGGCTCCGCTCCCCCGCCCCATCGCCGCCGCAGGGCGTCTCCCCACTTCACCATCACCGCGCAGGGCCAGACCGTGGAGTTCCTCGTCCTTCAGGAGCAGGACCGGACTGAGCACGTCGCCACCGAGAAGGAACTCGCCGAGGCCAAGAAGAACTCCTGGATCAGGATCCCCGCTATGACTACACCCCGTCCGAACGCCTCCGCTTCGTCCTCAGCGGCGGCCAGCCGCACCGGGCGAGCGAATGGTCCGACACCCCAGGGCGCTCCCTAGAGAACCAGCTCGCCGAGATCGTGCAGGAGGTCACGCTTCGCGGCGAAGCCGCTGAACGCAGACGTCTCGACGAGATCGAAGCAGCGCGCCAGAAGCGCATCCGCTGGGAAGCCGCCATGGACGAAGCGCGCGTCCAGTACGCAGAGGCGTATCGGGTCAGGCATTTCGAGGCGCAGGAAGCGGCATGGCGTCACGCCACCGGACTCGCGGAGTACGTCAGCGCCGTACGCACCCGAGTCGACGCCATGCCCCCAGGCCAGACCAGGACCGAAGCCGAAACGTGGATCGACTGGGCAGCAACACGCGTGGAGCGCCTCGACCCTCTGAACACACCGCCCCGACTGCCCGACATCCCCGAACCACGAGCCGACGATCTCAGGCCCTTTCTCGGGCACTGGAGCCCATACGGCCCCTGACACGACACGGACCGGACACCTCATCTAGCGTCACAGAACGTCACTACCGAGAAGGGATGGGCAGGGGCGGCCAACAGCTCAGCAGCCAGCGCCCCGGCCACCTCAGCGTGCCTGAGAGCAGACAGCTGAGGGCTCCACTCGATGGTCGGCAAGCCTGCATGACGACCCATCAGAAACCGTGCCGTCCGTGCGTCAAACGTGCGTCACGTGCGTCAGATATGCGTCAAGATATCGCACCTAACGCACGTAACGCCCATAACGCACACTCGGAGAAACAGCAGGTCAGGAGCCCTTTGAGGCGGGCTCAAGGATCGCGACACACTCCACATGATGCGTCATCGGAAACAGATCGAACGCCCGCATCACCCGCACCCGGTATCCGCCCTCGCGGAAGTACCCCAAGTCCCGGGCCAGTGCCGCCGGGTCGCAGGCCACGTACGCGATCCGCCGGGCTCCCAGCGAGCACAGCCGGGCCACGGTCTGCTTGCCGGCGCCTGCCCTCGGGGGGTCGAGGACGATGAGGTCGGTCTCGGTGATGCCGGTGCGGGGGAGGACCTGTTCGACCTTGCCCTGTTCGATGCGGACGCGGTCGAAGCCCTTGAGGTTGTGGCGGGCGTCCTCGACGGCGCGTTTGGTGACCTCGATGCCGAGGACGGCGCCCTTGTCGCCGACGCGGTCGGCCAGGGCGCCGGCGAAGAGGCCGACGCCGCAGTAGAGGTCGAGGGCGGTGTCGCCCTTGCGCGGGAGGAGGCCCTGCATGACGGCCTCGACGAGGGTGTCGGCGGCCTTGGGGTGGACCTGCCAGAAGCCGCCGTTGCCGACGCGCCAGGTGTGGTCGTCGGCGCGTTCGCGGACGAAGGCGCGGCCGTGGACGCGGTGGACGCCGCCGTCGCGCTCGTCGACGCGGAGGACCGAGACCGGGCGGTCCAGCTCGACCAGGGGGAGGCGGGCGCCGGGGCGCGGGGTGAGGACGACCTGGCGGTCGCCGGAGCCGGAGGCGGCGATGGCCTCGACCGACTCCATGCCGCTCCAGTCGCGCTGCTCGATGCCGAGTTCGCTGACGCCCTCTGCGGCGATCATGCAGTGCTCGACGGGCTCGACCTCGTGCGAGCGGTGGCGGCGCAGTCCGGCGCGGCCGTCGGCGTCGATCGCGTACTGGACGCGGGTGCGCCAGGCCGGGACCTCGCCGGCAGGGAGCTTGTCGCCGGGGGCGGGGGCGACGGTGCCGTCCCAGCCGGCCTGTTCGGGGGTGAGCCCGGCCAGGTGCTGGAGCTGCTCGGCGATGACCTCGCCCTTGAGGCGGCGCTGGGCGCCGGGCTTGGCGTGCTGCCAGTCGCAGCCGCCGCAGCGGCCGGGGCCGGCGTACGGGCAGGGGGCCGGGACGCGGTCCTTGGCGGCGTCGAGGATCTCGACGGCGTCGGCGCGCAGGAAGCGGGAGGTCTCGTCGCCGTGGGTGACCCGGGCGACGACGCGCTCGCCGGGCAGGGTGTGGCGGACGAAGAGGACGCGTCCGGCCTCGGTGCGGGCGACGCAATGCCCGCCGTGGGCGACGGGCCCGACCTCGACCTCGTACTCCTCCCCCACGAGCGACCCCGGTGACGTCTGCGGTTCTTGCGGCATGAGGGGGTGACTCCAAAGGAAGGGGAGAGCGAGGGGCACGAGGTTGCGGCGGCGGGCGCAGCCGCAACCTCCCAGTGTACGGGCGCCGGGCGGCCCGGCGTCACGGGCGGCGGTCGCCCTCCCGGCGGCCGCCGGTGCCCTTCTTCTCCACGGGGCCGCGGCGGACGTCGCCGGGGGCGGACCAGTTGGCGCGGCGGCGGGCGCGGACCTTGGCCGCCTCGGAGGATTCCAGCTGGTAGGGGACGGAGGTGACCATGACGCCGGGGGTGAAGTGCAGGCGCCCCTTGAGCCGCAGCGCGGACTGGTTGTGCAGCAGGTGCTCGTACCAGTGGCCGACCACGTACTCCGGGATGATCAGGCTGACCACGTCGCGCGGGTGCTCCTTGCGCAGGCGCTTGACGTACTCGATGACCGGGCGGGTGATCTCGCGGTACGGGGAGTTGATGATCTTCAGGGGGACCTCGATGCCGCGGCGCTCCCACTCCTCGCGCAGGGCGCGGGTGTCCTCGGTGTCGACGTTGATGGTGAGCGCCTCCAGGCTGTCGGCGCGCATCAGCTTGGCGTAGGCGAGGGCCCGCAGGGTGGGGCGGTGGAGCTTGGAGACGAGGACGATCGAGTGCATGCGCGAGGGGCGCAGGGTCTCGTCCTCGCGGTCGTCGGCGGGGGCCGCGATCTCCTCGGCGACCTTGTCGTAGTGCCGGCGGATGGAGGTCATGACGGCGTAGAAGAGGACCATGCCGAGGACGGCGACCCAGGCGCCGTGGCTGAACTTGGTCACCAGGACGACGATCAGGACCAGGCAGGTGATGACGGCGCCGAAGGCGTTGATCGAGCGGACCCGGTGGATGTGGAGGCGCTTGCGCGGGTCCTCCTCGGTGGGCAGCTCCTTGTTCCAGTGCCGGACCATGCCGATCTGGCTGAGGGTGAAGGAGACGAAGACGCCGACGATGTACAGCTGGATGAGCCGGGTGGAGTCGGCGCCGTAGACGACGACCAGCAGGGCGGCGGCGCCGGACAGCAGGATGATGCCGTTGGAGAAGGCGAGGCGGTCGCCGCGGGTGTGGAGCTGGCGCGGCAGGTACGAGTCGCGGGCGAGGATCGAGCCCAGCAGCGGGAAGCCGTTGAACGCAGTGTTGGCCGCCAGGAAGAGGACCAGCGCGGTGGCGACGGCGAGCAGGACGAAGAGGAAGGTGCCGTCGCCGAAGACCGCGGCGGCGACCTGGGTGATCACCGGCTGCTGGACGTAGTCGGGGCCGACCGGCACCCCGTTGTCGTACAGGTCCTTGGCCGGGTACTCGGCCATGCGGACGCCGGTCTCGCGGGCCAGGGCGATGATGCCGCAGAACATGGTGGCGGCGAGCAGGCCCATCAGCGCCAGCGTGGTGGCGGCGTTGCGGCTCTTGGGGCGGCGGAAGGCGGGGACGCCGTTGCTGATCGCCTCGACACCGGTGAGCGCGGCGCAGCCGGAGGAGAAGGCGCGCAGCAGCAGGAAGACGAGGGCGAAGCCGGCGAGGCCCGGGTGCTCCGGCTTGATCTCGAACTCCGCGGTGGGCGCGGACATGGACTCGCCGAGGATCAGACCCCGGACGACGCCCCAGATCAGCATGAGGAAGACGCCGCCGACGAAGACGTAGGTGGGGATGGCGAAGAGCTTGCCCGACTCCCGGACGCCGCGCAGGTTCATCACCGAGAGCAGGGCGATGGCGACGATCGCGCAGAGCGTCTTGTGCTCGACGACGAAGGGGATGGCCGATCCGAGGTTCTCGATGCCGGCGGAGACCGACACGGCCACGGTCAGCACGTAGTCGACGAGGAGGGCGCTGGCGACGGTGCGTCCCGCCCGCGGGCCCAGGTTGGCCTTGGCCACCTCGTAGGTGCCGCCGCCGTTGGGGTAGGCGTGCACGGTCTGCCGGTAGGAGGTGACCACGGTGGCCATCAGGACCACCACCGCCAGCGCGATCCAGGGGCTGAAGTGGTACGCCGACGCGCCCGCCAGCGAAAGGATCAGCAGCACCTCGCCGGGCGCGTAGGCGACCGAGGAGAGCGGGTCGGAGGCGAAGACGGGGAGGGCGATCCGCTTGGGGAGGAGGGTCTCCCCCAGCTTGTCGCTGGGCAGTGCGCGCCCGATGAGGAGCCGTTTGGGCACGTCGGTCAGTTTGGACACGTCGGGGATCGTAAGCGCTCCCCGAGGCCGCCACCGCGCAGCCGGAGCACCGCCCGGCGGGTCGGAGAGCCCTTCCGGAGGCCGCCGGAAAGGTGACGTTACGCACCTTTTGGCGCGCCCGCCTCCTGACGCTCCAGGCTTTTTGTCCGCAATGGGGCCGGAGGCGGCCGTGAGGCGTGCCACAGCCCTCCGGGGGGCGCCACGCCGCGCCTTGACGGCTTCTTGACGAGCCGCTCACACGTTCTTGACGGTGACCCTGACGGCCTCTTGACGCGCCGTCGGCCGGGGCGCCGCGAGGCACGGGCCCGCTGGCCCGGCGGGCGCCCCCGCCCCCTTAAGCTCGTGCCGGGCCCACCGCCGTGGCGGGGGCCCGATCCGGGTGCGGCCGCACGGCTCGCCCGGACCGGCCGAGGAGAAGAGTGAGCAGGGTGTCGTCGCAGATCAGCCCGAAGACCAGGAGTGCGGGGTAAGGATCGGTGCACATCGTCATCATGGGCTGCGGCCGGGTGGGTTCCACGCTGGCGCAGACCCTGGAGCAGCAGGGGCACACGGTCGCCGTGGTGGACCAGGACCCCACCGCGTTCCGGCGCCTCGGCGCGGGGTTCGGCGGGCGCCGGGTCACCGGGGTCGGCTTCGACCAGGACACGCTGCGTGAGGCCGGGATCGAGGAGGCGGGCGCGTTCGCCGCGGTGAGCAGCGGCGACAACTCCAACATCATCGCCGCCCGGGTCGCCCGCGAGACCTTCGGCATCGAGAACGTCGCCGCCCGCATCTACGACCCGCGCCGCGCCGAGGTCTACCAGCGGCTCGGCATCCCCACCGTCGCCACCGTCCGCTGGACCGCCGACCAGATGCTGCGCCGGCTGCTGCCCTCGGGCGCGGAGCCGCTGTGGCGGGACCCGACGGGCGGCGTGCAGCTCGCCGAGGTGTACACCTCCCCGGTGTGGATCGGCCAGAAGATCAGCCGGCTCCAGGAGGAGACGGGGGTGCGGGTGGCGTTCCTGACCCGGCTGGGCGAGGCGATGCTGCCGACCTCCCAGACGGTGCTCCAGGAGGGCGACCTCGTACACGTGATGATGCGTCCCGAGGACGTCGCCGAGGTCGAGGCGGCGTTCGCCGAGGGGCCCGAGGAGGACGGACAGCGATGAGGGTCGCCATTGCGGGGGCGGGGGCCGTGGGCCGGTCCATCGCCGGTGAGCTGCTGGAGAACGGCCACGAGATCCTGCTGATCGACAAGACGCCGAGCGCGATCTCGGTGGAGCGGGTGCCGCGCGCCGAGTGGCTGCTCGCCGACGCCTGCGAGATCACCTCGCTGGACGAGGCCGCGCTCCAGCGCTGCCACGTGGTGATCGCGGCGACCGGGGACGACAAGGTCAACCTGGTGGTGTCGCTGCTCGCCAAGACGGAGTACGGGGTTCCGCGCGTCGTCTCCCGGGTCAACAACCCGAAGAACGAGTGGCTCTTCAACGAGTCCTGGGGCGTCGACGTCGCCGTCTCCACGCCCCGCCTCATGTCGGCCCTGGTCGAGGAGGCCGTCAGCGTCGGCGACCTGGTCCGGCTGCTGCGGTTCAGCCAGGGTGACGCCAACCTGGTCGAGTTGACGCTGCCGCCGGAGTCGACCCTGGCCGGCATCCGCGTCGGCGACGTCCGCTGGCCCGAGGACACCTCGCTGGTCACCATCATCCGGGGCTCCCGGGTCCTCACCCCCTCCCCGGAGGAGGCGCTGGAGCCCGGCGACGAACTCCTCTTCGTCGCGGCCCAGGCCCAGGAGGAGCGGCTGGAGGAACTCCTCTCCGCCCGCCACGGCCCCGAGCACCGCCCGTCCGCCGGCCGCGAGGACGGCCCCCGGAACACCTGACGGGTACGGCATGGCGAAGGGCCCGGAACCGAGCGGTTCCGGGCCCTTCGCCATGCCGTACGGCGGGGAACGTCAGCTCTCCCCCTGCTCCTTGGCGGCCTTGGCCGCCTTCTCGGCCTTCTCTGCCTCCTCGGCGGCCTCCATCTCGGCGAAGACGTCGATCGGCGCGGGCGCCTTGGCGAGGAAGACCCAGGTCAGCCAGACGGCGAGCAGGAACGGCGGGATCTTCAGCGAGACCAGGACCCAGCCGAGCTGCGTGGTGTCGGCCCACCAGTAGAGCGGGAAGAGGATCGCGCACTTGGCCAGCAGGATGAAGCCCCAGGCGTAGCTGGCCCGGGTGTACGCCTTCTTGCGGCCGGGGTTGCGGGTCCGCCAGGAGAGGTTCTCCTTGAAGATCGGGCCGAGGATGAGGCCGATCAGGGGGACGCCGGCGACGGCGGTGAGGATGTACGCGAGCGAGAGGCCCAGCGTGTACAGCATGCCGGGCAGGTAGAAGTCCTTGGCGTTGCCCGTCATCATCGCGAAGACGACACCGAAGGCGACGCCGAAGACGCCGCTGAAGGCGTGCTTGACGGTGTCCCGCCGCACCAGCCGGGCGACGCCCAGCACCAGCGAGACGGCGAGCGCCGCGATGGCGGAGACGTGCAGGTCCGCGTTGATCGTGTAGATGGTCACGAAGAGCAGGCCCGGCAGGACCGTCTCGACCATGCCGCGCACGCCGCCGAACGCCTCGAAGAGGGCGGCCTCGGTGACGGCGCGGGCGTCGGCGTCGGTGGTGCTGTGGGGGGCGTCGGCGTCGGGCGCCGCACTCCGGTGGTCGGTCGGCTTGTCGATGGACGTCACCGGTCACTCCCGTCCGAGCGGTCTCAGTTCGTACTTCGGGTTGAACAGCGTGCGGCGGCCGTGGCTCATGGCGACCCGGCCCGAGGCGATCAGTTTGCGGCCCGGTTCGATGCCGGTGATGGAGCGCCGGCCGAGCCAGACCACGTCGAGCGAGCCGGAGCCGTCGAACAGCTCGGCCTCCAGCGCGGGCACCCCCGCCCGGGGGCGGAGGGTGACCGTCCGCAAGGTACCAGTAACGGTGACCATCTCCCGGTCGCCGCAGGTGTCGATGCGGGCGCAGCCGCTGGTCGCGGCCTCCTCACGGAGTTCGTCGGACTCCAGCCGCTCCTGCGGGGCGGAGATGTCCGACAGCCGGTCCAGCATGCGCCGGAACCGGCCGGCGGGCTTCTCGGGACGCGGGGCTGCACTCATGGATGCAGCCTACCCAAGCACGGGTGCCCGGCGCGGGTCACGCCGTCGTCACCCCTGCGGGCGGCGCTCGAACCGGTATCCCATTCCGGGCTCGGTGATGAAGTGGCGCGGGTGGGCCGGGTCGGTCTCCAGCTTGCGGCGGAGCTGGGCCATGTAGACCCGCAGGTAGTTGGACTCGGTGCCGTACGAGGGGCCCCAGACCTCCTGGAGGAGCTGCTTCTGGCTGACCAGGCGGCCGGTGTTGCGGACCAGCACCTCCAGGAGGTGCCACTCGGTGGGGGTGAGCCGGACGTCGCGGCCCTGGCGGTGGACGCGCTTGGCGGCGAGGTCGACGGTGAAGTCGGCGGCGTCCACCACCTCGGCCTCCTCGTCGGGGGCGGCGGGCTCGGTGCGGCGGACGGCGGCGCGCAGCCGGGCCAGCAGCTCGTCCATGCCGAACGGCTTGGTGACGTAGTCGTCGGCCCCGGCGTCGAGGGCCTGCACCTTCTCGTCGGAGCTCTGCCGGGCGGAGAGCACCAGCACCGGGACGCGGGACCAGGAGCGCAGCCCGCGCAGGACGTCCACGCCGTCCATGTCGGGCAGGCCGAGGTCGAGGACGATCACGTCGGGGTGGCGCTCGGCGGCGAGCCGGAGCGCGGTGGTGCCGTCGCCGGCGGAGTCGACCTCGTACTGGCGGGCCCGGAGGTTCAGCTCCAGGGCACGGACGATCTGGGGTTCGTCGTCGACCACGAGGACCCGGGTCATCTCGGGGTGCCTTTCTGTCCGGTCGCGGGTCATGACGTGACCTGCGCGGGAAGTACGGTACGGGCCCCGGCGCGGGGGCCGGTGACCGCCCTCAGGGTGAGGACCATGGTGAGGCCGCCGCCCGGGGTGTCCTCGGCGTTGAGGGTGCCGCCCATGGCCTCGGCGAAGCCCCGGGCGACCGCGAGGCCGAGGCCCACCCCCGCGCCGCGCGGAGCGTCACCGTACCGCTGGAAGGGGGCGAAGATGCGGTCCTTGGCGTCATCGGGGACCCCGGGGCCGCGGTCCATGACGCGCAGTTCCACCCGGTCACCCAGGGCGCTGGCGGCGACCAGCACGGGGGCGCCCTCGGGCGCGTACTTGACGGCGTTCTCGACGACGTTGGCGACAGAGCGTTCCAGCAGGCCGGGGTCGACGGCGACCATCGGGAGCGTCTCGGGGATGTCGAGCTGGGCGCTGCCCTCGGGGACGCCGCCGAGCGCCATCGGGACCACCTCGTCGAGGTCGATCTCGCGGATCAGCGGGGTGACGGTGCCGGTCTGGAGGCGGGACATGTCCAGGAGGTTGCCGACCAGGTGGTCGAGGCGGTCGGCGCCGTGCTCGATGGACTCCAGCAGCTCGGCCTCGTCCTGCTCGGACCAGGCCACGTCGTCGGAGCGCAGCGAGGTGACCGAGGCCTTGATCGCGGCGAGCGGGGTGCGCAGGTCGTGGCTGACGGCGGCGAGCAGGGCGGTGCGGATGCGGTTGCCCTCGGCGAGGCGGCGGGCCTGGTCGGCCTCGTCCTGGAGCCGCTGGCGGTCCAGGACGACGGCGGCCTGGGCGGCGAAGGCGGCCAGCACGCGGCGGTCCTCGGCGGGCAGCACCCGGCCGCAGAGGGCGAGCGCCATGTGGTCGCCGACCGGCATGTCCACGTCGGCGTCCTCGGGCCGCTCCAGCGGACGCGGGCCGACGCTGCCGGCGCAGGTCCAGGGGGTGCGGTCGTCCTCGCGCTCCAGCAGGGCGACGGACTCCATGGCGAAGGTCTCCCGTACCCGCTCCAGCAGGGCGTCGAGGGTGGTGGCGCCGCGCAACACGCTGCCGGCGAGGAAGGAGAGGATCTCCGACTCGGCGCGCAGCCGGGCCGCCTGGTGGGTACGGCGGGCTGCGAGGTCGACCACCGAGGCGACGGAGACGGCGACCGCGAAGGAGATCACGATCGCGACGATGTTCTCCGGGTCGGAGATGGTCAGGGTGCGGGTGGGCGGGGTGAAGTAGAAGTTCAGCAGGGCCGAGCAGAGCGCGGCCGAGGCCAGCGCCGGGAGCAGCCCGCCGACCAGGGCGGCGCCGACGGTCAGCGAGAGGAAGAGCAGCACGTCGTTGGCGAGCCCGGGGCCGTGGTCCAGGGAGGAGAGCACGATGGCGAGCAGGGCGGGGCCGCAGACCGCGATGAACCAGCCCCACAGGATGCGCGAGCGGCCGAGCCGGGCGCCCCGGGCCACCGGCAGGCCCCGGCCCTGCCCGACCTCCTCGTGGGTGACGATGTGCACGTCGAGGTCGGGGGTGGACTCGCGGGCCACCGTGGCGCCGACGCCGGGCCCGAAGACGTACTGCCAGCTCTTGCGGCGGGAGGAGCCGAGGACGATCTGGGTGGCGTTGACGCCGCGGGCGAACTCCAGCAGGGCGGAGGGGATGTCGTCGCCGATGACGT
The DNA here is from genome assembly GCF_000719955.1 of Streptomyces albidoflavus. GTDB lineage: Bacteria > Actinomycetota > Actinomycetes > Streptomycetales > Streptomycetaceae > Streptomyces > Streptomyces albidoflavus. The sequence goes on along the minus strand of NZ_JOII01000028.1, from coordinate 22,379 downwards.
GGTGGAAGGTGCCGCCGAGGTCCTCGACCAGGGTGCGCTGGAGGGCCAGCTCCTTGGGGGAGGCGGTGGTCAGGCCGCCGTCGCGGCGGGCGATGTAGACGGCGAGTATCTCGCTGCCGGAGCCCTTGGCGGCCATCCGCGCGGCGCGCCGGATCAGGGTGCGGCCCTCGGGCCCGCCGGTGAGGCCGACCACGATGCGTTCGCGGGCCTGCCAGGTGGAGCGGATGTTGTGCTCGCCCCGGTACTTCTGGAGGTACTCGTCGGCGCGGTCGGCGGTCCAGAGCAGGGCCAGCTCGCGCAGGGCGGTGAGGTTGCCGGGGCGGAAGTAGTTGGAGAGGGCGGCGTCGACCTTGTCGGACTGGTAGACGTTGCCGTGGGCGAGGCGGCGGCGGAGCGCCTGGGGCGACATGTCGACCAGCTCGATCTGGTCGGCGCGGCGGACCACCTCGTCGGGGACGGTCTCCTGCTGCCGTACGCCGGTTATCGCCTCGACCACGTCGCCGAGTGACTCCAGGTGCTGGATGTTGACGGTGGAGATCACCGAGATCCCGGCGGCCAGCAGCTCCTCGACGTCCTGCCAGCGCTTGGCGTTGCGGGCGCCGGGGGCGTTGGTGTGGGCCAGCTCGTCGACGAGGGCGACGGCGGGGCGCCGGGCGAGGACCGCCTCGACGTCCATCTCGGGCGTCTGCGGGGTCCCCCCGTCGCCGTCGGGGCCGCCCAGCGGCTCGATCAGCTCCAGCCCTTCGAGGAGGGCCAGGGTGCGGGGCCGGTCGTGGTGGGCGACGAAGCCGATGACGCAGTCGGTGCCGCGCCCGACCCGCCGGTGCGCCTCGGAGAGCATGGCGTACGTCTTGCCGACGCCCGGTGCGGCGCCCAGGTATATGCGCAGTGTGCCTCGTCCCATGGGCCCATTGTCCGCCAGCGCGCTACTGCTCGGTCAGCTCGCCGTCCGAGAGTTCCAGCACGCGGTCGGCGAGGCCGAGGAGGGTGGTGTCGTGGGTGGCGACCAGCACGGTGACCCGCTCGCTGCGGACCACGGCGCGCAGCAGTTCCATGACGGCGAGGCCGGTCTCCGCGTCGAGCTGGCCGGTGGGCTCGTCGGCGATGAGCAGGGCCGGGCGGTTGGCGAGGGCGCGGGCGACGGCCACGCGCTGCTGCTGGCCGCCGGAGAGCTCGCCGGGGCGCTGGCGGGCGTGGTCGGCCAGGCCCACCAGGGAGAGCAGCAGGGCGACGCGTTCCTCGCGCTCGGCGGCCTCGGCGCGGCGCAGCCGCAGCGGGACGCCGACGTTCTCGGCGGCGCTCAGGACGGGGATCAGGCCGAACGACTGGAAGATGAAGCCGATCCGGTCGCGGCGCAGCTCCAGCAGCCCCTTCTCGCCGAGGCCGCTCAGCTCGCGCCCGTCCACGACGACGGAGCCGCCGTCGGGCTCGTCGAGGCCGCCGACCAGGTTGAGCAGGGTGGTCTTGCCGGAGCCGGAGCGGCCCTTGAGGGCGACCAGCTCGCCGCGGGGGATGTCGAAGGAGACCCCGCGCAGCGCGTGCACGGCGCCCTCCCCGGTGCCGTACGAGCGGCGCAGCCCGCGGACCTTGACCATCGGCTCCTCGCCGGTGCCCGCCGCCGCGCCCGCGTCCTCGGTGAGCGTGCCGCCCCCTGCTGTCCGCCCTGCCATGTCCCACTCCCCCGTCGTGCCGTGCCGGGCGCCAGTATCGGTGGGCGGCGCCCGGCCGGGCAAGGGGTTCAGCGGGCGGTGTAGGCGCCGTCGACCAGGTGGTAGCTGCCGTGCACGAAGGACGCGCGGTCGGAGAGGAGGAAGGCGATGACCTCGGCGACCTCCTCGGAGCGGCCGAGCCGGCCCGCCGGGTGGAGCTGGACGAGGCCGTCGTACGCCTGCTTGTCCATGCCCTGGAGGAGCGGGGTGTCGATGAAGCCGGGGCCGACCGCGTTGATCCGGACGCCCTGGGCGGCGTACTCGGTGGCGGCGGTCTTGGTCAGGCCGACGACGCCGTGCTTGGCGGCGACGTAGGCGGGCGAGCCGGCGAAGCCGACCGAGCCGAGGATGGAGGCGGTGTTGACGATGGCGCCGCCGCCGGCCGCGAGCAGGGCCGGGATCTCGTACCGCATCGAGTAGAAGACGCCGTCGAGGTTGGTGCGGACGACGCGGTTCCAGACGTCGATGTCGTAGTCGCCGGTGGGGGCGGACTCGCCGCCGATCCCGGCGTTGTTGACGGCCAGGTGGAGGGCGCCGTACGTGTCCTGGGCGAAGCGGACGGCGGCCTCCACGGAGGCGGGGTCGGTCACGTCGACGGTGACGGCGGACGCCTCTACGGACTCGTCGCGCAGCGCGGCGGCGGCGGAGGCGGCGCCCTCGGCGTTGTAGTCGGCGATGACGACGCGGGCGCCGCCCTGGCCGAGCCGGCGGGCGGTGGCCAGGCCGATGCCGGAGGCGGCGCCGGTGACGAGGGCGGTGCGGCCGGCGAACTCGTCGGGGGAGACGGGCGTGGCGGAGGGAAGGGGTGCGCTGGTGCTCATGGTGCTGTCCTTCTGTTCACGGTGCGTGGGGGGCCGCCAGGGCGACCTCCCCGAGGAGCACGTCGAAGCTCTGCTCGACCAGGTCGGGCAGGCGCTCGGCGCTTTCGGGGCCGCCCCGCCACCACTGGCGCAGGGCGGCCGTCAGGACGCCGGCCGCGGCGCCGACCACGACGCCGGGACCGGGGTCCTCGGCCGGGTCGGTGCCGAGCCGCTCGGCGATGATCCGGACCGACTCCTCCTGGGCGTCGGCGCGGATGCGTTCGAAGGCGGCGAAGAGCGTGGGTTCGTCGTCGACGAGGGCCAGCAGGGACCGCACCCGGGGCAGCTGGTGCCAGCCGGGGGCGCGGGTGTCGGCCAGCCAGTCGCGTACGGCGCGCCGGTAGGCGACGAGCGGGGGCTCGCAGGCCGGGCGGGCGCGGAGTGCGGCGTTGATGGCGGCGCCGTCGTCGCGGGTGAAGTCGAGCGCCGCGTCCTCCTTGCCGCCGAAGTGGCGGCTGAAGGTGCGGCGCGTGACGTCCGCGCGCTGGGCGACGGCCTCGACGGTCACGGCGTTCAGGCCGCGTTCGAGGATGAGATCGAGGGCGGCAGCGGCGAGCGCGGTCCGGGTCTGCCGGGCCTTGAGCCGTCTGCGGTCCTCCCCCGAAGTCTCCGTCGCCTTCATGTTTCCGACGGTACTCCTGAGGCGTCCGCAAGGGACATGTGTCCCGGTGGGACGTACCTCTCAGCCCCGGGCGGCCATGATCGGGAACAAATCCGGGGTGCGGGTGCGGGTGCGGCAACGCGACGGGCCGCACCCCTGACGAGGGTGCGGCCCGTGCGGCGGCGGTGCGGGTGGAGCGGGTGCGGTCAGCGGATCTCGGTGATCTCCGGACCGCGTGCGAGCTGGCCCATGCCGCCGGAGAAGCGGGAGGTCTGCTGGTTCTCCTGCTGGACGCCCTCGGGCACCATCTGGGCGTCGTCGGGGAGCTTCAGGACGATCGGGTCGCGGGGCGCCATCGGGCCCTCACCGCGGACCACGACGGTGTCCTGGAAGATCTGCTCCAGCAGCCCGGCCGCCTGCGGCTGCACCGCGCCCTGGCCGGAGATGACCCCGCGCAGGAACCAGCGGGGCCCGTCGATGCCGACGAAGCGGACGACCTGGTAGCCGCTCTTGCCGTCGGGGAGCTGGACGGGAACCTGCGCGCGCAGCTCCCAGCCGAGCGGGCCCTCGACCTCCTCGATGATGCCGCCCTGCTGGGTGATGCCCGAGCCGATCTCCTCGCGGACCTCGCCCCAGATGCCCTCCTTCTTGGGCGCGGCGAAACCCTGGAGCTGGATGGCGCTGTCCCGCAGGACGACGGTGGCGGCGACGATCGCGTCCCCGGCCACCTCCACGCGCAGCTCCATGCCCTCCACCCCGGGCACGAACAGACCGCCGAGGTCGACGCGGCCCTCACCGGGCTCGCGGACCTCCGAGGCGTCCCAGGGGCCGTCGGGGCGCGGGGCCGGCGGCAGCGCCGTCCGGCGCGTCGCCGACTCCTCGGCGTCCGCGCTCTCCTCGGCCTGCCCGGTCTCCCCGGTCACGCCCGCCGTGTCCTCGGCGGAGTCGGTCTTCTTGCGACGTCCGAACACGTCACTGTCCTTCCCGGTCGGCTACGACCGAAGCGTAATGGTTCCCACCCTCGCCGCCGCCCACGGCGGAATGCCCGCCGGTGGACCCGAAGCCCCCTTCGGCCCGTACCGAGCCGGGAAGCTCCGACACTTCGTGAAAGCGCACCGTCTCGACCTGCTGGACGACCAGTTGGGCGATCCGGTCGAAGCGCTCGAACCGCACCTTCTCGCGCGGGTCGAGGTTGACCACGATCACCTTGATCTCCCCACGGTACCCGGCATCAATCGTCCCGGGGGCATTCACCAGCGCCAGACCGCAGCGGGCCGCGAGGCCCGAACGGGGGTGGACGAAGGCGGCGTACCCCTCGGGCAGCGCGATCGCGATCCCGGTCGGCAGCACTGCCCGCTCCCCCGGGGCCAGCACGGCCGGCTCGGTGGTGCACAGGTCGGCGCCGGCGTCGCCCGGGTTGCCGTAGGCGGGCAGCGGCACCTCGGGGTGCAGCCGCCGCACGCGCAGGTCCAGCGGGGGGCGCGTCACGGGTTCACCTCGAAGGCGCGGACCCGGCGGATCTGGTCGGGGTCGTCCATGGCGGCCTGGATCTCCTCCGGACGGCCGTTGTCGGTGAAGTGCTCGACCTTGACCTCGACGAAGAGCGCGTCGGCGCGGACCGCGACCGGCCCGTCGGGGGCGTTGAGGCGGCCCTCGGCGGTGGCGTAGATCTTGCGCCCGTCGACGGCGGTCACCTCGGCGGACAGGTGCAGCACGGTGCCGACCGGCACGGGCCGCAGGTAGTCGGTCTCCAGACGGCCGGTGACCGAGATGACCCGCAGCAGCCAGTTGAGGGCACCCAGCGTGTCGTCGAGCGCGGTGGCCAGCAGTCCGCCGTGGGCGAGGCCGGGGGCGCCCTGGTGCTCGGGGCGTACCAGGAACTCGGCGGTCACCGAGACGCCCTCACCGGCCTTCGCCGCGAGGTGCAGTCCGTGCGGCTGCTCGCCGCCACAGCCGAAACAGTGCTCGTAGTGCGTACCGATGGGCTCGCCGGGGGCCGGGGCATCGGGGTGCCGCACCGGCGCCAGGGCGCTGTCCGGGGGCGTCAACGCAGGTGTTCGTCCACTCACAGGCGCAGACCTTACCCGTGCGTCGGCTTCCGGCAGGCACCGTGCCAAGCTGATCCCATGCATCCCAACACTCCGCAGTACGCCGAGCGCCTCACCGCGCCCCGCGCCTGGTGGGCCCTGGTGGCGATCGCCGGGCTCACCTCGGGCCTGATCGTCATGCCGCTCGGCGTGCTGGCGATGCTCATCGGTCTGGTCGTCGGTGCGGCGGCGGGCGCGGCGGGACTGAGCACGTACGGCTCGGCGCAGATCCGCGTGGTGGGGGACGCGCTGGTCGCGGGCGACGCGCGCATCCCGCTGTCGGCGCTCGGGGCGGCGGAGCCGCTGGACGCCGAGGAGACAGTGGCCTGGCGCAGCCACAAGGCCGACTCGCGCGCCTTCATGCTCCTGCGCAGCTACATCCCGACGGCCGTACGCGTCGAGGTCACCGACCCGGCCGACCCCACCCCGTACCTGTACCTGTCCACGCGTGACCCCGAGCGCCTGGCGGCGGCGCTCTCCCCTGTCCGCGAAGGATGACGCGGCGGGGCGCGCCGGATTCACAGGGTTCGGCGTAGCTGGGCTCCGTCGTTCCGCCTCGGCGCCGTCCCGGTACCGGTGAGGTGGCCTCAGACGCCGGCCGGGCTTGATTGGGCCGGGCTCCCGGCGATTGGGCCGGCCTCCCGGCGCGAGGAGCCGAAACCCCGCCCACCGGCACCGAGGCCATGCGGCAGCGAACGCCCCAGCGAGCAACCGCCAACCGAAGCCCGGCCGGCGATTGAGGCCACCCACAGGCACCGAAGACGTGCGGCAGCAAACGCAGCAGCTCGCCCGAATCAAGCCCGGCCGGCGATTGAGGCCACCCGGGCGTGCCCGGTGGGGCCGTCAGGTGGGCCGGTTGTCGTCGCGGGGCGCGGGCGGGAGTGCGTGCGGGAGGGTGGCAGGGGGCAGCTCGGGCCTGTCCAGGGGCGGGAGGGACGTGAGCTGGTCCCAGGGGACCTGGGCGGCACGCAGGTCCTGCCGGACGCGCTCGGCGAGCTTGCGGGTGTCACGGCGGTTCATGACCGCGCCGACGGCCGCGCCCACCAGGAAGGGGACGAGGTTCGGCAGGTTGCGGATCATGCGCTTGGTGATCTGCTGGCGCAGGTCGCGCTTGAGGGGCCCGCTGAGCGCCGCGGTGATGGTGAGCGGGCGGACGACGTCGATCCCCCGCTCGTTGGTCCAGGAGGTCAGATAGGCCGTCGCCCGGCGCGTGGCCCCGCCTTCGGGCCGCTGCCCGTAGACCTCGTGGAGTTCGGCGATGAGCTTCAGCTCTATCGCGGCCACGGCGGTGATCTCCGCGGCCAGTTCGGCCGGCATGGCCGGCGGCACCGGGAGCATGGCGGCAGCGCCCACCGAGGCCCCCACCGTGGAGGTGCCGTGGGCGGCGCCGCTGATGAGTTTGTCCGCGAGCTGTTCGGGGCCGAGGCCCGGGAACTGCGCGCGGAGGGTGTGGAGGTCGCGCACCGGGATGCGCGGGGCGATCTCGATGACACGGTCGGCGAGAACGCCGAGTCCGGCCTTGGCGTTGCGCCCCTGCCGGAGCAGTCCGTCCCGTACGGCCGCCACGCGGCCGGGAGCGGGTGTGGCGGGCTCGGTGGCCGCAGGGCCTTCCCCCGTGCCCGTACCGCCGCTGTGGGGCCCTGGGGCCCCGTCCGTGGCGTCGGCTGCCTCGAGCGAGGCCCCAAGGCCCCGCTCGCCGTCAGATTCCGCCGGGGACGGCGCGCCGTCCCCCCGCCGCTTCAGGAAGGGAAACTTCCGCGGCGGTGTCGTGCCTGTCACGGCCGGCCTGCCTCAGTCGCAGTCGCGGCAGATGGGCTGGCCGTTCTTCTCGCGTGCGAGCTGGCTCCGGTGGTGCACCAGGAAGCAGCTCATGCAGGTGAACTCGTCCTGCTGCTTGGGCAGCACCCGGACGGCCAGCTCCTCGTTGGAGAGGTCCGCTCCGGGAAGTTCGAGGCCCTCTGCGGCCTCGAACTCGTCGACGTCGACCGTGGAGGTGGACTTGTCGTTCCTCCGGGCCTTCAGTTCCTCGATGCTGTCCTCGTTGAGGTCGTCATCGGTCTTACGTGGGGTGTCGTAGTCCGTTGCCATGTCAGCTCTCCCCCTCTGGGTGTCTGTGATATCTCCAGCGCGGTAACGCCTGGGAGGCCGGACTTGTGCCCGACCTGAGGCGGAGATTTTGCCTCACATCAAGGTCTGTTACTCAATCGACACCCAAACGCACCTCGGAAGAGGTGATCGTCTTGGATGGCGAAGGGGACCGTACACGGTCCGGGCGCCCCGCCCCGCACGGGCCACCTTGTGCACTTCCCGTGATCGGGACCCCGGAAAACCCGCATTTTGCAGGGTTTTCAAGGGCCTTTACGGTCACGGAGAGTAGAAGGACGATCATTCGATCCTGTGATCGATCACACAGCGGAGAACCAGTTCCAGGCCGGGAAAATTCCGCTCAAAGCGAACACGGAAACGAATGCCCCGCAGGACGTTACAACGGAAGTGTGACACGCATCACGAGCCCTCCGCCTTCCCTCGGCTCCGCGGTGATCCTTCCGCCGTGCGCGCGGGTCACCGACCGGACGATCGACAGGCCGAGCCCGACCCCCTTGTCACTCCCGGTCCGCTCGGTCCGCAGCCGCCGGAACGGCTCGAAGAGCTGATCGATCTCGTACGCGGGGACGACCGGTCCGGTGTTGGTCACGACCAGCACCGCCTGCCCGTGCTGGAGCTCGGTGGAGACCTCCACCCAGCCGCCCTCGCCCGGGGGCAGGTTGTAGCGCACGGCGTTCTGCGTGAGGTTCAGGGCGATCCGCTCCAGCAGGACGCCGTTGCCCTGGACGACCGCCTCGGCGATGTCCGCGCGCAGCTCCACCTCCCGCTGCTCGGCCTCGCCGCGCACCTGCTCGACGGCGCGGGTGGCGACCTCGCCGAGGTCCACCGGCTTGCGCTCGACGATCTGGTTGTCGCTGCGGGCCAGCAGGAGCAGGCCCTCGACCAGCTGCTCGCTCCGCTCGTTGGTGGCGAGCAGGGTCTTGCCGAGCTGCTGGAGCTCGGGGGGCGCGCCCGGGTCGGAGAGCTGCACCTCCAGCAGGGTGCGGTTGATCGCCAGCGGCGTGCGCAGCTCGTGCGAGGCGTTGGCGACGAACCGCTGCTGGGCGGTGAAGGCCCGCTCCAGGCGGTCCAGCATGTCGTCGAAGGTGTCGGCCAGCTCCTTCAGCTCGTCGTCCGGGCCGTCCAGCTCGATCCGCCGGGAGAGGTCGGAGCCGGCCACGCTGCGCGCGGTCCGGGTGATCCGGCCCAGCGGCGCGAGGACCCGCCCGGCCATGGCGTAGCCGAAGGCGAAGGCGATCACGCTGAGGCCGACCAGGGCCAGCAGCGAGCGGCTCAGCAGGTCGTCCAGGGCCTGCTGGCGCTGGTGGTCGATGCAGAGCTTCATCGCGTCGTTGAACGCGCCCGAGCTGGTGAAGCGGCGGCCGGAGAGGGCCGGGCAGGCGTCGCTGTAGATCGTGAAGGTGCCGCTGGTGACCTGGAACGGCAGCTCGTTGCCGACGTGCACCGCCTGGGCGGCGAGCAGGTAGATGATCGACAGCAGCAGGATGCCCGCGATGAGGAACATCCCGCCGTAGAGCAGGGTGAGCCGTATCCGGATGGTGGGCCGCAGCCACGCCTGCTGCGGCGGGCGGCGCGGGTCCCAGGTGGGCCTGGGCGGCGCGGAGGTGGGTTTGGGGGGCGCGGGGCGCGGCGCCGGGCTCGCGGCCACGCCGGTCAGATCCGGTAGCCCGAGCCGGGCACGGTGACGATGACCGCGGGCTCGCCCAGCTTGCGGCGGAGCGTCATGACGGTGACCCGCACGACGTTGGTGAACGGGTCGGTGTTCTCGTCCCAGGCCTTCTCCAGCAACTGCTCGGCGGAGACCACGGCGCCCTCGCTGCGCAGCAGCACCTCCAGGACGGCGAACTCCTTGGGAGCGAGCTGGATCTCCCGGCCGTCGCGGAAGACCTCGCGGCGGTTGGGGTCGAGCTTGATCCCGGCGCGCTCCAGGACCGGCGGCAGCGGCACGCTGGTACGCCGGCCGAGCGCGCGGACCCGGGCGATCAGCTCGGTGAAGGCGAAGGGCTTGGGGAGGTAGTCGTCGGCGCCGATCTCCAGCCCCTCGACCCGGTCGCTGACGTCGCCGGAGGCCGTGAGCATCAGGACCCGGGTGGGCATCTGGAGCTCGACCACCCTGCGGCAGACGTCGTCCCCGTGGACCAGGGGGAGGTCCCGGTCGAGGACGATCACGTCGTAGTCGTTGACGCCCACGCGTTCCAGCGCGGCGGCCCCGTCGTACACGACGTCGACGGCCATGGCCTCCCGGCGCAGTCCGGTGGCCACCGCATCGGCGAGCAGCTGCTCGTCCTCGACGACGAGTACACGCACGTCGCTGATCCTTTCGCAGGGCACCCCGAGGGGGCGCCGGTCCTTCTGATGAGGCTCCATCCTGCCCCTTTCGGCCATAAACCGGCGGTAAGGCGGGAGCCACCCGGACGGGAAGGAAGGATTCCGCAAGTCGGCCGAACCCCGAGGTTTCCGGCGTCCGGGGCGCGGGGAGGACGACTGCACACCCGCGATCACCCTCGGCATGTGGCTCATGCCACGTCCGGCATTTCCCCGACGGAGCCGCCCCCGGGGCGTGGTCACCCCTTTTTCGAGGCACACCCCCGTGCCGCCGACCCACCCACACCTTGACGAGGGGGCGCATCATGGACGCTTTCACCGCAGGTCTGCTTCAGCGCATAGAGGCCACCGAGTCGGATCTGACCCGGGCCCAGGAGACCGGGGACGAGTTCCTGGCCGAGGTCGAGCAGGGCGAGCTGGAGGATCTCCAGCGGCTGGCCGCCGAGCACGGCGTCCAGGTCCACACGGCTTCCACCGCCTGACCACACCCACCCGCACCGCCGTCACCGCAGGCGCGCACGCGACCGGGCCCCGGCCCCTCTGCCGAGAGGGGGCCGGGGCCCGGTCGTGTGCCCGGGGTCAGGCCAGGGTGCCGTCGTGCCAGGCCCCGTACTCCTCCAGGCGCTCCTGGAGCGGCTCGAAGAGGCCGGGCGGGGCCGCCACCGTCAGTTCGGTGGAGGCGGGGGCTCCGGGGCGTCCGCCGGTGAGGGCGCCGGCCTCGCGGGCGATCAGTTCCCCGGCCGCGTAGTCCCAGGGGTTGAGGCCGCGCTCGTAGTACGCGTCGAGGCGGCCGGTGGCGACGTCGCACAGGTCGATCGCGGCGGAGCCGCCCCGGCGGATGTCGCGGACCTCGGGGATGATCCGGGCGGCGACGGCGGCCTGGTGGGCCTTGCGGCCGGCGAGGTAGCCGAAGCCGGTGCCGACCAGGGCGCGGTCGAGCGATGGCGCGGTGTTGACCTGGATCGGGGTGTCGTCCAGGTGAGCGCCGCCGCCGAGGACGGCCCGGCAGGTCTCGCCGCGCATCGGCGCGTGGACGACGCCGACGACGGTGACCCCGTCGCGTTCGGCGGCGATGGAGACGGCCCAGGCGGGGCGGCCGTAGAGGTAGTTCACCGTGCCGTCGAGCGGGTCGATGATCCACCTCACGCCGCTGGTGCCCTCGGTGCTGGCACCCTCCTCGCCGAGGAAGCCGTCCTCGGGGCGGCGGTCGGCGAGGAAGCCGGTGATCATCTTCTCGGAGGCGATGTCCATCTCGGTCACCACGTCGATGGCGCTGGTCTTGGTGGCGGCCACCGCGAGGTCGGCGGGGCGCCCGTCGCGCAGGAAGTCCCCGGCGCGGCGGGCGGCCTCCAGGGCGAGGGCGAGCAGTCCGGTGTTGGGGTCGGTCACGGGCTGGTGCTCCTAGGTCGGGGGCGGGGCGGGTCAGTCCAGTCCGGCGGCGGCGGGGCGCGGCGAGCGGGCGGGGCAGCAGCCGACCGGGCAGACGTCGTGGCTGGGGCCGAGCGCGCCGAGGGCGCAGCGGGCCGGGTGCTCGCCGCGTTCGGTGGCGGCCCGCTCCAGCAGCAGGTCGCGGACGGCGGCGGCGAACCGCGGGTCGGCGCCGACGGTGGCCGAGCGGCGTACGGGCAGGCCCAGTTCGGCGGCCTTGGCGGTGGCCTCGGTGTCGAGGTCGTAGCGGACCTCCATGTGGTCCGAGACGAAGCCGATCGGGGCCATGACGACCGCCGGGGCGCCGGCCGCGTGCCGCTCCTCCAGGTGGTCGCAGATGTCCGGCTCCAGCCACGGGATGTGCGGGGAGCCGCTGCGCGACTGGTAGACGAGGGACCAGGGGCGGTCGACGCCGGTCCGCTCGCGGACCGCGTCGGCGATCACCCGGGCGGTGTCGAGGTGCTGCGCCACGTAGGCGCCGCCGTCGCCGTGGACCTCGCGGGGTCCGGAGGTGTCGGCGGCGGCGTCCGGGATGGAGTGCGTGGTGAAGGCGATCTCGGCGCCGTCGCGCACCTCATCGGGGAGGTCGGCGAGGGAGGCGAGGACGCCGTCGATCATCGGCTCCAGGAAGCCCGGGTGGTTGAAGTAGTGCCGGAGCTTGTCGACCCGGGGCACGGGCAGCCCCTCGGTCTGAAGCGCGGCCAGCGCGTCGGCGAGGTTCTCGCGGTACTGGCGGCACCCCGAGTACGAGGCGTACGCGCTGGTGGCGAGGACGGCGATGCGGCGGTGCCCCTCCTTGGCCATCTCCCGCAGGGTGTCGGGGAGGTAGGGGCTCCAGTTGCGGTTGCCCCAGAAGACGGGCAGCTCGACGCCGTGCTCCGCGAAGTCGGCGCGCAGGGCGGCGAGGAGGTCGCGGTTCTGGGCGTTGATGGGGCTGATCCCGTCGAAGAGGTAGTAGTGCTGCCCCACCTCCTTCAGCCGCTCTTCGGGGATTCCGCGGCCGTGCGTCACGTTCCGCAGGAAGGGGACGACGTCGTCGGGTCCCTCGGGGCCGCCGAAGGAGAGCAGCAGGAGGGCGTCGTAGGGGGTGGCATCGCGCACATCGGACATGTCTCGATCCTGCCACCCGGCGGCCCGGGCGAGGAATCGGGGCTGCGGTCGCGCCCCGGCGGCCCGTAAGCTGTATGAGCCCCTCTCACACCTTACGTTCAGCCTGCCCGGAGCCCGCCTTGCCCAGCCCGTACCGCGCCATCTTCTCCGCCCCGGGCAGCAGGGGTTTCTCCGCCGCCGGATTCGTGGGGCGGCTGCCGCTGTCCATGATGGGCATCGGCATCGTCACGATGATCTCGCAGCTCACCGGCAGGTACGGGCTGGCCGGGGCGCTCTCGGCGATGGTGGCGCTCTCGGCGGCGCTGATCGGCCCGCAGATCTCCCGCCTGGTCGACCTGCACGGCCAGCGGCGGGTGCTGCGGCCGGCCACCCTGGTGGCGCTGGCGGCGGTGGCGGGGCTGCTGCTCTCGGCGCAGTTCTCGCTGCCGGACTGGACGCTCTTCCTCTTCGCCGCCGGGATCGGCGCGGTGCCCTCGATCGGCTCGATGGTCCGCGCCCGCTGGGCGGCGCTCTACCGGGACCAGCCGCGCCAGCTGCACACCGCGTACTCCTTCGAGTCTGTGGTCGACGAGGCGTGCTTCATCTTCGGCCCGATCGTCTCCATCGGCCTGTCGACGACCTGGTTCCCGGAGGCGGGCCCGCTGCTGGCGGCGGTCTTCCTGGCGGCGGGCGTCTTCTCGCTCACCGCCCAGCGCTCCACCGAACCGGTCCCCCACCCGCGCGAGCACCACACCAAGGGCTCCGCCCTGCGCTCGACCGGGCTCCAGGTCCTGGTCGGCACCTTCGTGGCGACCGGGGCGATCTTCGGCGCGATCGACGTGGTCACCGTCGCCTTCGCCGAGGAGCAGGGCCACAAGGGCGCGGCCAGCCTGGTGCTGGCCACCTACGCCGCCGGGTCGTGCCTGGCGGGCGTCGTCTTCGGCCTACTGCACTTCGGCGGGGCGCCGGCCCGCAGGTGGCTGCTGGGGGTCGTCGCGATGGGCGTGAGTATGATCCCCCTCCAACTGGTCGGGAACCTGCCGTTTCTGGCCGTGGCACTGTTCGTGGCGGGCCTGTGCATCGCGCCGACGATGATCACGACGATGGCCCTCGTCGAGCAGCACGTGCCCCGCGCGAAGCTGACCGAAGGCATGACCTGGGTGAGTACGGGTCTGGCGGTCGGCGTCGCTCTCGGCTCGTCGGTCTCCGGCTGGGTGATCGACGCGGCGGGGGCGAAGGCGGGGTACTGGGTTCCGGCGGCCGCCGGGGCCGCCGCGGTCCTCGTCGGGTTCCTGGGGTACCGCCGGCTGAGCAGCCCGGCGCCGCAGCGGGAGGGACCTGATGGACGAGCAGCAGACGCTGGGCAGCACCAGGACGGCGAGTCCGGTACGCACCCGGAACGGGACCTGGCGTAACTGGGCGGGGACGGTCGCGGCCCGCCCGGCCCGCGAGACCGTCCCCGCCTCGGCCGCCGAACTGGCCGGCGCGGTACGCGACGCGGCGGCGCGCGGGATGCGGGTGAAGGCGGTCGGCACCGGCCACTCCTTCACCGCGGCGGCCGCCACCGACGGCCTGCTGATACGCCCCGACCTGCTGACCGGCATCCAGATCGACCACGAGGCCGGGACCGTCACGGTCGCCGCCGGCACCCCGCTGAAGCGGCTCAACGTGGCCCTGGCCCGCGAGGGCCTGTCGCTGACCAACATGGGCGACATCATGGAGCAGACGGTGGCCGGGGCGACCAGCACCGGCACCCACGGCACCGGACGCGCCTCGGCCTCCCTCTCCGCGCAGATCACCGCGCTGGAGCTGGTCACCGCCGACGGCTCCCTCCTCAGCTGCTCCCGCGAGCAGAACCCGGAACTCTTCGCCGCCGCCCGGATCGGGCTCGGCGCGCTCGGCGTGATCACCTCGCTGACCTTCGCCGTCGAGCCGGTCTTCCTGCTGCGGGCCCGCGAGGAGCCCATGGGGTTCGACCAGGTCACCGCCGAGTTCGACCAGCTCGTCGCGGAGAACGAGCACTTCGAGTTCTACTGGTTCCCGCACACCGGCAACTGCTCCACCAAGCGGAACAACCGCACCGCGGGTCCCGCCGCCCCCGTGGGCCGCCTCAGCGGCTGGTTCGAGGACGAGTTCCTCTCCAACGGCGTCTTCCAGGCCGCCAACACCCTGGGCCGCGCGGTCCCGGCGACCATCCCCTCCCTGGCCCGCCTCTCCAGCCGCGCCCTCTCCGCCCGCACCTACACGGACATCCCCTACAAGGTCTTCACCTCCCCGCGCCGCGTCCGCTTCGTGGAGATGGAGTACGCCGTGCCGCGCGAGGCCCTGGTCCCCGCGCTGCGCGAACTGCGCGCGATGGTGGACCGCTCCCCGCTGCGGGTGAGCTTCCCGGTGGAGGTGCGGACGGCCCCCGCCGACGACATCGCCCTCTCCACCGCCTCCGGCCGGGAGACCGCCTACATCGCCGTCCACCTCTACAAGGGGACGCCGTACCAGGCGTACTTCACCGCCGCCGAGCGGATCTTCACCGCCCACGAGGGCCGGCCGCACTGGGGCAAGATCCACACCAGGGACGCGGAGTACTTCGCCGAGGTCTACCCCCGCTTCGCCGAGTTCACGGCGCTGCGCGACCGCCTCGACCCCGACCGGCTCTTCGGCAACGACTACCTGCGGCGCGTGCTGGGCGACTGACCCCGCTCCCCCGCGCCGGTCACCCGGCGGGGGCGCCCTCCTCGGGCGCGGCCCCGGAGGGCACGCCCCCGGACGGCTGGCCGGTCGGCTGCTCCGGCTCCCCGGCCGAGGGGGTCGGGGTGGGCGTGGGGCTCCGGTCGCCGGTGGAGTCGTCCGGGGTCCCGGGCTGCTGCCCGGGCCGGGTGGGCGCCGGGCTCGTCCCCTCCTCGGGCGTGCCGGTGGAGGAGGTGCCGTCCTCCGGGTCCTGGGTGGACGGGGCGCCCGAGCCGCCGTCCGAGGGCGCCTCGCCGGAGGGTGTCTCCTCGGGCGCGGGCGCCTTCTCCTCCTCCTGGTCGCCGGAGGGCTGGGAGCGGTTGCCGGTGAGGTGGCTGATGGTGGGACCCGAGTCGCCGCTCAGGGCGTGGCCGGAGACCAGCTCCCAGCCGGTGATCCCGCCCATCGCCAGGACGAAGACGGCGGCCGCGCTGATCAGCGACCGCTTCCAGCGGCCGGTCCGCGCCTGGTGGGTGGTGGCCTCCCCGAACTCCCCGGTCTCCGGTCCGGACGGCTCGGGTACGGCGCGCAGGAGACGGGTGGCCTGGTCGGCCTCGGCGGGATCGGCGGCCGGGACACGGAGAGCACGGGTGGCGTCGGGGCCGGCCTGGCCGAGGAGCTGGGTCGCCCCGGGGTCTGCCTGACTCAGGAGCTGGGTCGCCTCCGGGTCGGCCTGGCCCAGGAGCTGGGTGGCCTCGGCGTCGGCGGGGCGCGGGGCGGCGGGATCGATCCGGCCCAGGAGCTGGGTGGCCTCGACCGGAGCCGGGGGGTCGCCCGGGACCGTGTGGGCGGTGGCGGGGTCGGCGGAGGCGACGCGGCCGGGGGCGGGGTCGGTGAGCGGGTCCGGCTCCGGGTCGGCGCGGAAGGTGTCGGGGACGTCGGGGCCCGGCTCGCCCTTGGGGCGGACGTGCGCGACGTCTCGTATCTGCTCGCCGGTGCGGCGGAAGAGGTGCTGGAAGACGCTGCCTCCGGTGGTGGCGACCACACTCATCACGCCGGCGCCGATGACGGTGCCGTAGACACCGAGCTGGGAGGCGGCGACGGCGCCCGCGACCGCGGCCACGGCGGAGCCCGCGACCTGGGGGACACTCAGATCGATGCGCTTCGCTTCCTCTTGCGGCTCCTCACCGCTCCGGGTGCCGACTTCCTTCACCTGCGTGGTCTCGCGCATCTCCCGCCTCGTTTTCGCCCTTCTCGTTCACCCTGCACCACAAAACGACAATTGGGCGAATCGAATGGTTCCGCTTCTGGGGGTTTTGTGAAGCAGGCCACCTCGCGGAGGCGCCGGACGACAAAGGCGTCGACCAACTCCCGCTCCCTGTGAGAAGTTCAGCGGCGTGCCGGTCCACCCCCGTGGCCCGAATGGAGTACTGTTGCGAGCCCTGGGTCCGGTCTCCCACCTGGGTTTCCTTCAGGCCCCGAGGGGTCGGCCGGAGCCGCGGGAGAGGGCTTCACGGCACCGGGTGAGCAGCGCGGGCACGCCGCGCGGCTTCAGTCAGGAACGGTGACATCACGGTGGCGCGGGACTCACATCCGGCCCACCGAACAACTCGGCAAGGTTGTGGTCGGCTGCACCCGGGCAGACCACACACGACTAGCGGAAGCAGCGACGCACGTGACGTCGGCAGGCACCACCCGGGAGGTCCCCATGCCCGAACTGCGTGTCGTGGCCGTCAGCAACGACGGCACACGGCTGGTGCTCAAAGCTGCGGACAGTACGGAGTACACGCTTCCGATCGATGAGCGGCTCCGGGCCGCCGTCCGCGGTGACCGGCCCCGTCTCGGCCAGATCGAGATCGAGGTCGAGAGTCACCTGCGCCCGCGCGACATCCAGGCGCGGATAAGGGCCGGTGCCTCCGCCGAGGAGGTCGCCTCGCTCGCCGGAATCCCCGTGGACCGCGTCCGCCGCTTCGAGGGCCCCGTCCTCGCCGAGCGCGCCTTCATGGCCGAGCGCGCCCGCAAGACTCCCGTCCGCCGGCCCGGCGAGAACACCGGCCCCCAGCTCGGCGAGGCCGTCCGCGAGCGCCTGCTGCTGCGCGGCGCCGACCGCGACACCGTGCAGTGGGACTCCTGGCGCCGCGACGACGGCACCTGGGAAGTCCTGCTGGTCTACGGCGTCGCGGGTGAGCGGCACTCGGCGAGCTGGAGCTACGACCCGCCGCGCCGCCTCGTGCAGGCCGTGGACGACGAGGCCCGTTCGCTGATCGGCGAGTCCGACGACGTGTCGGCGCCCGAGCCCAGCTTCCCCTTCGTGCCCCGGATCGCCCGGCTGCCGAGGGAGCGTCCGGAGCGCCCCGAGCGCGGCCCGCACGCGGTGGAGCCGGAGACCGAGGAGCTGCCCGCCACCGCCGAGCAGGGCGGCCGGGACTCGCTGACCAGCCTGCTGGAGGCGGTGCCGAGCTTCCGTGGCGACATGGTGGTGCCCGAGCGCCCGGCGGCCGAGCGTCCGCTGGAGGAGCCCGAGCAGGAGGCCGAGGAGCCCCCGGCGCCCGCCGCCTCGGCCGGTTCGGCCTACGCGGACGTGCTCATGCCACGGGCGGTGGCGGCCCACCGCGACCGGCTGATCGGTTCCACCGACCGGCAGGCCGAGGCGGACGGCGTCCGGCCCGGCCGCCGGGCCGCCGTGCCGAGCTGGGACGAGATCGTCTTCGGCACCCGCCGCAAGAACAAGGAGTAGCGGTTCTCCGGACCCGCTGAACAGCACGGCCCGTACACCGGCGAGGTGTGCGGGCCGTCCTGCTGTGCGGTGCGGGTCAGCCCGGCTGCGGGCCGGTGGCGACGGGGCGGTCGGGGTCGGCGGACCAGTCGGACCAGGAGCCGACGTAGAGGGCGGCGTCGACGCCGGCCACCGCCAGGGCCAGCACCTCGTGGGCGCCGGAGACGCCGGACCCGCAGTAGACACCGACCTTCCTGCCGGGGTTCGCGCCCAGGGCGGCGAAGCGGCCGGCGAGTTCGGCGGCGGGGAGCAGGCGGCCGTCCTCGCCGGTGTTCTCGGTGGTCGGGGCGGAGACGGCGCCCGGGATGTGGCCGCCGACCCGGTCGATGGGCTCGACGTCGCCCCGGTACCGCTCGGCGGCGCGGGCGTCCAGGAGCACCCCGGAGGCGGCGAGCGCGGCGGCGCCGTCGGCGTCCAGCAGCTCCAACCGGCCCGGTTCCGGGGTGAAGTCACCCGGCTCCGGCGTGACTTCACCCTCCTCCAGCGGCCCGTCCCAGGCGGCGAGCCCGCCGTCGAGGACGCGTACCTCGGGGTGGCCGGCCCAGCGCAGCAGCCACCAGGCGCGGGCCGCCGCCCAGCCCTGGCCGCCGTCGTAGGTGACGACCGGGCGGCCGGCGTCCACCCCGGCCGCGCGCATCGCGGCGCCGAACGCCTCGACGTCCGGCAGCGGGTGGCGCCCGCCCTTCCCCGGGCCGCCGGCCAACTCGCCGTCCAGGTCCACGTGGACGGCGCCGGGCAGGTGACCCGCCAGGTAGGCGGGGCGCTGGTCGGGGCCGCCGAGCTGCCAGCGGACGTCGAGCAGGACGGGCGGGCGGGGGCCCTGGAGCTCCCCGGCGAGTGCGGTGGCGGAGATGATCGCGTTCATGGGGCCATCCTCGCGCACCGGCGCCGCCAGGCCGGCTTCACCGGAGAAGGTGACCGGATCGCCCGCACGGCGTACCGTCTGTACGGACTCACGTACACCGGGTGATCCCGGACTGTGACCTCAAGGCCATGGCGTGGCAACGGGTGAGAAACAACGGATCGGGCAGGCTGCGCTTACGCGTGGTGCGGTCCGGGTGCGGGCCCGGCGCGTGCCCGACGACGGACGGTCCGAGGAGAGAGTGGCAGATGAGTGTGGTGCGTGGGCAGACGGTGGATCAGAGAACTGAGCGGCCGGTGCCCGGCACACCCTGCTGGGTGAGCCTGATGGCCGACGACCCGGTGGCGAGCCAGGAGTTCTACGGACGGCTCTTCGGCTGGGAGTTCCGGCCCGGACCGGAGCAACTCGGGCCGTACGCGCGGGCGTTGCTGGACGGCCGGGTGGTGGCCGGGATCGGGCGGATGCCCGAGGGGCAGTCGCTGCCGGTCGCGTGGACGCCCTATCTGGCGGCGGACGACGTGGACGAGACGGCCGGGACCGTGCGGCACTGCGGCGGCACGGTCGGGGTGGGCCCGCTGGACGCGGAGGAGGCCGGGCGGATGGCCCTGGCGGCCGACCCCTCGGGTGCCACCTTCGGGATCTGGCAGGGCCGCGAGCACCGGGGCGCCGCCGTCGAGGGGGTCCCCGGGTCGGTGCTGTGGAACGAGCTGGTGACCCGGGAGACCGCCGGTGTCCTGCCGTTCTACCGGGCGGCGTTCGGTTTCGAGGCCGAGCGGGAGGAGGGGGCGGAGGACGCCGCGACGCTGCTGCTCGACGGGCGCCCGGTGGCCTCCGTCCTGGGGGTCGGGCAGGCGCTCGGCGAGCTGGGGGCGGCGCACTGGCACACGCACTTCGCGGTCGAGGACCCGGACGAGACGGTCAACCGGGTCATCGAGCTGGGCGGGCGGGTGCAGCGGCCGCCGCGTGACGGGTCGCACGGCCGGACCGCCACGGTGGCCGACCCCTGGGGCGCGGTCTTCACGGTGGCCCGGCCGGACACCCCGGCCTGACGCCGCCGAGGGCCCGGGCGGTACGCCGCCCGGGCCGCGGGCGTCAGGTACGGACCTCCAGCAGCGGGACCAGCTGCTCGGCCGGGGTCATCGAGCCGTGCATCCCGGTCAGGGCCGACTCGTTGGGCTCGCGGCGGGTGGCGGTGATCGCCACGTCGTCCCGGGCGGCGACGATGACGTCGCCGAGCCGGTCACGGACCCGCTTCTCGACGTGCGGGCCGAACCAGCCGGCCTCGATCGCCTCGTCCCTGCCCGCCACCCAGCACTGCTCCCCCAGCACCTCGCGCCAGACGGTGCGCACGTCGCGGGCGGCGCCCGGGACGGCGTAGAGGTGGCGGGCGCGGCCCTCGCCGCCGAGGAGGCGGATGCCGGCGTTCAGCTCCCAGTCCTCGTCGACGTCGAAGCGGTGGCGGTCGTCGAAGGGGATGTCGACCATGCCGTGGTCGGCGGTGATGTAGAGGGCGCTGCGCGGGGGCAGCTGCTCGGCGAGGCGCCGGGCGAGCCCGTCGACGTACATCAGCTGGCCGCGCCAGGCGTCGGAGTCGACGCCGAAGCGGTGGCCCTTGCCGTCGACCTCGCTGTAGTACGTGTAGACCAGCGCGCGGTCCCCGGCGGCGAGCTGGGCGGCGGCCAGGTCCATCCGCTCCTCGCCGGAGAGACGGCCGTGGAAGGTGCCGCCGCTGAGGGCGACCTGGGTGAGCGGGGTGTGGTGGAAGCCGGGGGCGGAGACCTGCGCGGTGTGGACGCCTGCCGCGTCGGCGAGGGAGAAGACCGTGGGGTGCGGCTGCCAGGCGTGCGGGTCGGTCCAGGGCTTCCAGCGGAGCTGGTTCATCAGCTCGCCGCTGTCCGGGTTGAGTGCGGTGTACCCGGGCAGGCCGTGCTCGCCGGGGGTGCGGCCGGTGCCGACGGAGGCGAGCGAGGTGGCGGTGGTGGCGGGGAAACCCGCGGTGAGCGGCTGCCCCGTGCCACCGCGCGAGGTGGCGATGAGCGAGGAGAGGAACGGCGCCTCGGCCGGGTGGGCGAGCAGCTGGTGCCAGCCGAGCCCGTCGATGAGGAACACGCAGTTGCGGTCGGCGGGCGGCAGCTCGGTGAGGGTCGCCGTCATGCCCGGTACGCCGGAGCCGGCGGCCAGCGTGGGCAGCAGGTCGGCGAGCGAGCCGCTGCCGTAGGCCGGGACGGGGGCGGAGGCGAGGGGAAGGGGCTCGGGCCAGGCGGAAGAGGGCATCAGCGGCCGGCCGGCGTGGCGGTGGCGGCCGTCGCCTCCGAGAGCGCCTGGGCGAAGGCGAGCGCCTGCCGCACGGTGTCGGGGCCGTCGCCGGCCTCGCTGACGCGCAGGCTCAGGTCGTCGGCGGTGGAGCTGCCGGTGTAGCCGTGGTCGGCCTCGCAGTTGGGGTCGCCGCAGGCGGCGGGCTCCAGGTCGATGCGGGAGACCGCGCCCCAGCCGATGGTCAGGACGACCTCGCGGGGCAGGGTGCCCGGGGTGTACGACTCCGGGTTGGCCACGACGCGGCTGAGGACCACCGAGGAGATCCGGCCGGTCTTCACCGATTCGGTGGAGGTGGTGGCGAGCGCGGTCGGCGAGCCGGAGTCGGCGGCCTGCTCGTCGGTGTGGCTGACGATGAACCGGGTGGGGGTGAGGACCAGGACCGTGACGTGCCGGCGGACCTCGTTCGCGTCGAAGGTGGTCTCCTGATGGACCAGGTACGACGCGACGGGCTCGCCCCCCACGGCGGCCTCCACCGCCTCGGCCACGAGGGCCGGGTAGTAGCCGCTGCGCTCGATCGCCGCGCGCAGCCCCTGGGTCGTCGTACCGGTCTTAGCCATGCGGACCATCCTACGGGGGCGCACCGGCCGCTGGGGACGGGCCGGGCGAGGGGGACGGGGCGGCGGGGCCGCTCAGTAGGCGGGCAGGGTGCGCGGGCCGAGGTCGTCGCGGGCGGGGGGCGGGGCGAGGCGGACCGAGGCGCCGAGGACGCTGACGCCGCGCGGGGCGACCACCACCGGCTCCAGCTGCACGTCGACGACCTCGGGGTGGTCGTCGACCAGCCGCGAGACGCGTTGCAGCAGTTCCTCCAGGGCAGGGGTGTCGACCGGGGCGGAGCCGCGCCAGCCGAAGAGGAGCGGGGCGGTGCGGATGGAGCGGACCATCGCGGTGGCGTCCCGGTCGGTGACGGGGACGAGGCGGTGGGCGGTGTCGCCGAGGAGTTCGGAGGGGGCGCCGGCCAGGCCGAAGGTGAGGACGGCGCCGACCGCCGGGTCGATGACGGTGCGCACCACGGTGTCGACGCCGCGCGGCGCCATCGGCTGCACCACGGGCCGCAGCTCGGCCGGGGTGCCGAAGAGGCCGGTCAGCTCGGCGTACGCCTGGCGCAGCTGGGCCTCGTCGGCGAGGTCGAGGCGGACCCCGCCGAGGTCGGCGCGGTGGCGCAGGTGGGGCGCGGTGGTCTTGAGGGCGACCGGGTAGCCCAGCTCGGCGGCGGCGCGGACGGCGGTGTCCGGGTCCGGCGCGGGGAGCGTGGGGCGGACCTCGATGCCGTAGCGGGCGAGGAGGGCCCGGGTGTCCTCGGCGCCGAGGGTGTGGGCGCGCGGCGCGGCGCCCTCCTCCCCGGGAGCGGCGGCGGCCAGCAGCCGGGTGATGTCGGCGGCCGCGCCCCGCTCGTCGATGGACTCGTACTCCGGTACGCCGCCGGGGCGCTGGGCCTCGCGGCGCCACTGGGCGTACCGGACGGCCTCGCCGAGGGCGCGGACGGCACGTTCGGCGGCCGGGTAGGCGGGGATGCGGCGGGTGCGCGGGACGGGGGGTGCCTCGTCGGGGGCGGGGGC
>NZ_JOII01000027.1 GCF_000719955.1 Streptomyces albidoflavus | reverse complement strand
GGTCTCGTGGGCTCGGAGATGTGTATAAGAGACAGCCTCTACACCCCGGGCCACGACCTCACCCTCCGCCTGAGCCCGGCACTGCCGCCTCCTCGGCGGGGGTGAGCGCGGGGTGACGGTGGCCTCAAGCGCCGGCCGGGCTGTGAAGGGTGGGGGCTGAGCTTGCCGCCCGCCTTCGCGTCACCGATGGCCTCAAGCGCCGGCCGGGCTTGGTCCTTGCCCCAGCGGCGAGCAACCACCCTCAGCCCGGCCGGCGTTTGAGGCCATCGGTGACCGACGCCCGGGACAGGCGGCCCCGTCCCCACCCGTCGGCCCGGCCGACAAGCCCGCCCCGGGAAATCGCGGACACCTCCTGTCCGCAACCCCTGCCAGACTCCCCCCATGCTGGACACCTCCGCGCGTCTCCTTCGCCTTCTTTCGCTGCTCCAGGCGCACCGCTCCTGGACCGGGCCCCAGCTGGCCGATCGTCTGGGGGTCACCGCGCGCACCGTCCGGCGGGACGTGGAGCGCCTGCGGGAGCTGGGGTACCCGGTCAACGCCGCCCCCGGCACCACCGGCGGTTACCAGCTCGGCGCCGGTGCCGAACTCCCTCCGCTGCTGCTCGACGACGACGAGGCGGTCGCCGTCGCGGTCGGGCTGCGGACCGCCGCGGGCGGGGGTGTCGAGGGGGTGGGGGAGTCCTCGGTGCGTGCTCTGGCCAAGCTGGAGCAGGTTCTGCCGAGCCGGCTGCGGCGCCGGGTCGGGGCTCTGCACGCGTACACCGTGCCGCTGCTGCGGGATCCCGGCGGGCCGGGGGTCGAGCCGGGGGTGCTGACGGAGCTGGCGGCGGTCTGCCGGGACGCCGAGCGGCTGCGGTTCGCCTACCGGGACCATGCGGGGAACGAGTCCCGGCGCACGGTCGAGCCGCACCGCCTGGTCTGCACCGAGCGCCGCTGGTACCTGGTCGCCTGGGATGTGGACCGGGCCGACTGGCGGACCTTCCGGGCCGACCGGATCACCCCCAGGCCGCCGCACGGGCCGCGCTTCACCCCGCGCGAGGGGCCGGCCGGGGATCTCGCGGCCTACGTCTCCGAGGGGCTGTCCACCCGGGTCTACCCGGACCGGGTGGTGCTGCGGCTGCTGGTGCCGCTGGCGGAGGCGGCCGGGCGGATCTCCCCGTCGGACGGCACCCTGGCGGCCGAGAGCGCCGACAGCTGCCTGCTGACGGCGGGGGCCACCAGCCTCGACGTCCTGGTGATCCACGTTCTGCTGCTGGGCCTGGAGTTCGAGGTGGTCGAGGGGGACGGCGTGCAGGAGGGGCTGCGGGCCGCCCACGGTCTGCTCGGGCGGGCGCTGGAGCGTGGTGGGCGGAAGGGGGAGCGGGACGACGGCGCTTTCCCGGAATCGGAATAGCGGGCCCGTGAATTCCTCTCCCGCGTTGCGGCGCGGCCGCGCGGCGGACGGGCCGGGCCGGGGGGAATGCGGGGCGAGCCCGCGGCAGCGGAATGGCGAATTCCAAGTGGCGGGCGAATAACCCTCCGTAAACCGGCGGAAGAAAAAAGTTGGGCGGGGAACGCCCGTACGTGTGAACGGGTTCCCGGCACACGGGTGTCGCGGTCCTGTGACAGAAGCGTGACCCGTGGGGAATCCGAGGGGCTACGGTGGCGCCATGGCTTCTCTCCCGACTCCGCCCCCCGACCCGCAGGACGACCCCGCCGCCTACGTCGGTCTGACCGCCGAGGAGGCCGAACGGCAGGCAGGGGAACGCGGCTGGACCACCGTCCGTACCCTGCAGCCCGGCGCCATGATCACCATGGAGTTCCTCGTCGGCCGGATCAACTTCGAGGTCACCGACGGCCGCGTCACCCGCGGCTGGAAGGGCTGACGCCCGCCGCGACCGGTACGAGAACGGGCCCGGCCCCCGCACGCGGTGCGGGGGCCGGGCCCGTCGGTGTCTCCGTGGTCTCCGCGGCGCCTGCTCAGCCGCCGGCGACCGGCCGGGGCGAAGGCCCGCCCCGCTGGCCGCGGTCGCCGGAGTGCGGCGGCCTGCGCGTGGCCGAAGGGGGCTGCGACGGCCGTTCGGCCCGGCCCGCGTGCGGGCGCTGCGCCAGGTGCGGGCGGTTGCCCCCCGGTCGTAGCTGCTGTGCCGACGGCTCCACCACCAGCCGTTCGGCGGGGGCGGACGACGTGGACGGCGGGGCGGGCGGTGCCGCCTGCGCGGAGGCGCTCCCCGCCGGTGTGGCCGCGCCGGGGCGGGGCATCGGCAGCCGGTCGCCCCAGCGGGCCCAGAGCAGGTCGCGGGTGGCCAGGATGCGGGCCTCCGCCCAGTTGATCATCGGCTCGAACCAGGGCAGGGCCAGCAGGATCAGCACGCCGGCCGCCCAGCCCAGCAGCACGTCGCTCAGCCAGTGCGTACCGAGGTAGACCGTGGTCAGGCCGACCCCGAGGGAGACCACCGCCGACAGGGTCGACAGGTGGCGGCGGGCGCGTGGCGTGGCGGCCAGGTAGGCGAGGATGCCCCAGGTCACGACGGCGTTGGCGGTGTGGCCGGACGGAAATATATCGCCGCCCTGCCACATCTCGTTGGCCCCGATCTCGGTGGCGTAGTGCGGGCCGAGGCGGCCCATGCCGATCTTGGCGGCGCCCACCGTGACGTTCAGCAGCAGCAGCGAGGCGCCGAGCGCCAGCAGCGGCCGCAGCGTGTGCTGCCGCCAGGAGCGCCAGCCCAGCCAGGCCGCGACCATCACCGCCGTCGGGCCGCGCTGTCCGAGGACCACGTAGTAGTCGAGGTACGGGTGGATCTCGGGCCACTGCTGGTAGGGGCGGAAGAACATGAGCTGCCAGTCCAGCCGGACCAGCCAGCTCGTGGTGATCACGGCCACGACGATGGTGGCGTAGAACGCCAGCGTCGCGCCGAACAGCGCGATCCTGTGCCGGCTCATGCGCGGCACATGGAGCTGCTCCGGCCGCTGCTGCTCACGGTCCAGCCGGGCGAACAGCCGGTCCAGACGGGTGAGGTTCGGTTCGGTACCCACTCAATCGACGTTACAGGGAGTGAGTGGTCGACTCGCTCGAATCTTCGGCTTTGTGATGACCATGTGATGTGGCATAGCTCTCAGCGCCTCCTTTATCCCGGCATTACACAGGTGGCGGCGGAAAGTATTACGGACGGCTCGGTGGTAATGATCCGACCGGTAATTCTTCCACTTTTCCATTCTTTCGCCGAAGGGAATCCGGATACCTTCCCGGACCCCGCGCGGCCTGCGGCCGGGGGAGCGGCGTCGCAGGTCAGGGCGGCCCTGAACCGTTCAGCCAGAAGCCCGCGTACCCGGCCGACAGCAGACCGACACCCGCCAGCAGCAGCCCCCGGCGGGCGGCGCCCCAGCGGGCCAGTCCCACCGCGAGCGGCAGCAGCAGCGGGAAGGCGGGGAGCAGCAGTCGCGGCTTCGAGCCGAAGTAGCCGGAGGCGCAGACCGCCAGCACCACCACGATCCCCGCGTAGACCAGCAGCACCGCCGGCTGCCCCTGCCGTACGCACCGCGCGCAGAGCCAGGCCAGCAGTGCCAGCCCCGCCACCAGCCCCAGGCCGCCCCAGAAGCCGGGCCCGGCCAGCAGGGAGCCGATGAAGCGGGCGAAGGCCAGCCCGCCGTCGAAGCCGTTGCCCCATCCCTCCTGCACGGAGAGGTAGCCGAAGAGCGGGTCGCCGGTGCGTGCCCCCACCCAGACCACGTACGCGCCGGCGCCGAGCGGTGAGAGCAGGGCGCCCGCCGCCATCGCCGGCGTGAGCCGCCGTTCCCGGCGTGCCGCGAGCGCCACGCCCACCAGGACCGCCGCCGTCACCGCCATCCCCACCGGCCGGGTCAGCCCCGCCAGCGAGGCGAGCAGCCCCGCCACGACCCACCGCTCCCGCAGCAGCGCGTACAGCGCCCACGCCGCCAGCGCGGTGAAGAGCGACTCGCTGTACGCCATCGACTGCACGATGCCGACCGGCAGCACCGCCCAGAGCGCCACCGCCGTCACCCCGGCCACGGCCCCGTACAGCCGCTCGGCGACGGCGTAGATCCCCCAGGCCGCCGCGAGCGAGGCGAGGGCGCTCACCACCAGCCCCACGTCCGGCGCCGCCAGCGGCGTCAGCCAGGAGCCCAGCCGCTCCAGCCACGGCAGCAGCGGGAAGAAGGCCAGGTTCGAGTGGACGGCGCCGTCGGGCAGCACCACCTCCCAGCCGTACCCCTGCTCGGCGACCCGCGCGTACCAGAGCGAGTCCCAGCGGCGGGAGAGCAGCCGGTGGGCGTCGTTGCCGGCGAGGGTGCTCCAGGCCGTGAGGACGGCGAGCCCGGTCAGCCGCACCGCCGCGTACACCGCGAGGGCGAGCCCGGCGCGGCGCGGCCCCGGCGGGCCCGGGTCGGGTGCCCGAGGTGCGGAGAGCGGGCGGATTTGATCAGAAGCGGTCACCGGGCGATTATCCGTGCGGAGACCGAGCCACCGGGGAGGGGCCTGTGAGCGAGTGCGGAGCGTACGTGGCACACACCACATTCCGAGGTCGCAACGGTGGGAGGCGCGCCACCCTGCAGCAAGGTGTACTCACGTACGCTGTCGGCTCACTCGTTCGTCGTCGTGGCCCGGACCGGGAGTCCGTACCCCGCCGAAGTGAGACGCACGAGGCTCACTGGGAGGTACGCGTATGACCGGGACGCCCCGCACTGCCCAGCCCGAGGGCGCCGAGGCACCGGCCCGCCGCTGGATGATCCTCGTCGTGCTCTGCGCCAGCCTGCTGCTGGTCGCCGTCGACGCCACGGTGCTCCACGTCGCCATCCCCGCCGTCAGCGAGGACCTGCGCCCCGGCCAGGTCCAGCTGCTCTGGATCGTCGACAGCTACCCGCTGGTCTGCGCCTCCCTGCTGATCCTCTTCGGCACCCTCGGCGACCGCGTCGGCCGCCGCCGCATCCTGCTCCTCGGGTACGCCCTCTTCGGCGTCGCCTCCGCGCTCGCGGCCGCCGCCGAGTCGGCCCAGCTCCTCATAGCCGCCCGGGCGCTGCTCGGCGTCGGCGGCGCCATGATCATGCCCGCCACCCTCTCCATCCTCCGCCAGGTCTTCCCCGACCGGCGC
Organism: Streptomyces albidoflavus; assembly: GCF_000719955.1. Classification (GTDB taxonomy): domain Bacteria; phylum Actinomycetota; class Actinomycetes; order Streptomycetales; family Streptomycetaceae; genus Streptomyces; species Streptomyces albidoflavus. Next base: position 155,411 of record NZ_JOII01000027.1, on the reverse strand, counting down.
GAGCGGGCGCTGGCCATCGGCGTGTGGAGCGCGGTCGCCGGTATCGGCGCGGCCGGCGGCCCGCTCCTCGGCGGTTTCCTGCTGGAGCACTTCTGGTGGGGCGCGGTCTTCCTCATCAACATCCCGATCATGCTCGTCTCGCTGCCCGTCGGCCGCTGGCTGCTGCCGGAGTCGACCGGCGACGGGCAGGGCCCCTGGGACGCGGTCGGTGCGCTGCTGGCCGCAGGGGGGCTCTTCGGCGTCGTCCTCGGCGTCAAGCAGGCCGGCAGCGGCGAGGTCTCGCTGCTGGGCACCCTCGTCCCGCTGGTCCTCGGCGCCGTCCTGCTGGTCGTCTTCGTCCGGCGGCAGCGGGGGCGCGAACACCCGCTGGTCGACCTGGCGCTCTTCGCCCGGCCCGCCTTCGGCACCTCGGTGGGGTGCATCGTCCTGGCCATGCTGGCCCTGGTCGGCCTGGAACTGATCGCCGCCCAGTACCTCCAGCTCGTCCTCGGCCTCTCCCCGCTGGAGACCGGTCTGCGCCTGCTGCCGCTGACCTTCGCGGCGATGGCGGCCGGGCTGGCCGGCTCGCGGCTGCTGCCCCGGCTCGGGCCGCGCGCCATGGTCGGGGCGGGCTTCACCCTCACCGCCGTCGCGGTCCTCGTCCTCACCGGTATGGGCGACCACGACAACCCGCCCCTGCTGATCGGCGGCTTCGTCCTGCTGGGCCTCGGCCTCCAGACGACCCTTTTCAGCTCGTACGAGTCGATGCTCAGCGAGGCCCCGAAGGAGGAGGCGGGCGGGGCCGCCGCGATCGGCGAGACCTCGTACCAGCTCGGCGCGGGGATCGGCATAGCCCTGCTCGGCAGCGTCATGAACGCCGCCTACGGGCCGGGGCTGCGGCATGTGGAGGGCGTACCCGCCTCCGCCGCGGCCGACGCCCGGCACTCGCTCGGGGAGGCGTACGACGTGGCGCGGGAGCTGGGCGGGCCGGCGGGGGCCGCCCTGCGCACCGCCGCCAAGGACTCCTTCGTCCACGGCCTGCACGTCACCCTGGTCGTCAGCGCCGGCCTGCTGCTGCTCGGCGCGCTGGCCGCGCTGCGGCTGCCCCGGTCGATGGACCCCACCCCGGCGGAGCCCGCCGGACCGGGCCCCGGCTCGACCGACGGCACCGGGACCTCCGTCTCCGGCCCGCGCGGGACCGAGGACGCCGAGGAGGCTCCCCGGGCCGAGGCACCGCGCCCCCGCACCGAGAAGGACTCCGGCCGGGCCGCCCCGGCCGACGGGCACCGCACACGCGACTCGGCGCTGCGCGGCTGAGCGGAGCGGTCAGCTCTGGTTGAAGAAGCCGTTGTCCGTGCGGTGGGCGGCGCCGCCGTCGACGATCTCGGTGTCCGGCGGCGAGAGCAGGAAGACCCGGGTGGCGATCCGCTCGATGGAGCCGCGCAGTCCGAAGATGAGCCCGGCGGCGAAGTCGACGACGCGCTTGGCGTCGCCCGGGTCCATGGCGGTCAGGTTGATGATGACGGGCACCCCGTCCCGGAACAGCTCGCCGATCCGCCGGGCGTCCCGGAAGCTCTCCGGCGTGACCGTGCCGATCCGGCGGCCCTGCTCGTGGGCGGACTCCGAGGCGACCTGGACCCGCGGGTCCGTCACCCAGGCGTCGCCGGGCTCCGGGCCCTCGGCAGCCTCGTCGGCATAGCCGTCGTAGTAGCGCTCGTCGTTGTCGTCGACGAGGCCAAGCCAGGCACTCGCCTTGCGCACCGATCCCATGGACGCCTCCTCTCGCAGCGGTTTCCCTGTTTTCCGCACCCCTATCGTCGTCCATCATGCTGACAACGCGCCAAGGGGATAGGCGGCGCGCGGAGCTTTCGTGACGGTACTGGTGCACGCTATGACCGCATTCCCCAAGGGCCGTGCGGTATCACTGTGCTGACACCGAGTGAAAATACGACGATCGGCGCGCGTCGTGCCGTCCGGGTGACGGACGGGGGCGACCGGGTGACACGAGCGGGGGCACCGGCTCCGGTTCACCGCACGCCGGCGTCCGGGGGGAAGGCAGCGGATGTTCGGAATGGTCCGGCCGTGCACGCACCGGCTGGGGGAGCGGCTGACCGCTCAATGGATGGCTCACCTGTGCGGACTCTGCCTCGCCCTGCGCGGACAGGCGGGGCAGTTCGCCCGGGTGGTCACCAACTACGACGGTCTCGTCATCTCGGTCCTGACGGAGGCTCAGGCCGGGGCGGAGCGGGCCGGAAGGCGCCGCGCGGGACCCTGCGCGCTGCGCGGAATGCGCAGGGCCTCGGTGGCGGAGGGTGACGGTGCGCGGCTCGCGGCCGCCGTCTCGCTCATCCTCGCCTCGGCGAAAACCCGTGACCATGTCACAGATCAGGATGGCCTTCTGGCGCACCGTCCGGTCGCGGCGGCCGCCCGGCGCATAGCGGGCGTATGGGACAAGGAGGGTGCGCGGGCCGGAGCCGGCGTCGGTTTCGACACCGCGCTTCTCGTCGGCGCGGTCGAGCGGCAGCCCGAGGTGGAGGCGCTCGCCGGGCCCGGTACGCCGCTGCTGGCCGTCACCGAGCCGACCGAGACGGCGACCGCGGCGGCCTTCGCGCACACCGCGCACCTCGCCGGAATCCCCGGCAACGCCGCGCCGCTGGCCGAGGCCGGCCGCCTCTTCGGCCGCCTCGCCCATCTGCTGGACGCCGTCGAGGACCAGGAGAAGGACGCCGCGAGCGGGGCGTGGAACCCGCTGACCGCCACCGGCACCCCGCGCGCCGAGGCACGCCGACTCGCCGCCGACGCGCTGCACGGCATCCGCCTCGCCCTGGACGAGGCCGAGTTCACCGACGGGCGGCTCGCCCACGTCCTGCTCGTCCACGAACTGGGCCGCTCGGTGGAACGGGCCTTCGGCGAGGAGCGGCACCGGCACGGGGCCGAGGCGCACGGTCCGGCGCCGGGGAACCCGTACGCGCCCGGGGCGCCGCCCCACCCCGGCGGCCCCGGCGACCTGCCGCCCCCGCCCCCGCCGCCGCCCCGCGAGCCGCGCGGGCTGATACCCGGCTGCCTGGTCTTCGTCGGCATGGCCTGCACCTGCCAGATGTGCTGCGGGACGTACGAGGGGCCGTGGAGCCGGCGGCGCCGGGACGGCATGTGCAAGTCGTGCGGTGACTGCTGCGAGTGCTGCAGTTGCTGCAGCGACGGCTGTCAGTGCTGTGAGTGCTGCGGCTGCTGCGACTGCTGACGGTGCGGGACCGGCGTCAGCTCTTCAGCTCCGGCGGGGAGATGCGGGACTCCTTCAGGGCTGAGCCGGTCACGCCCCACTTCTCGAGGATGCGGGCGTACGTGCCGTCCTCGATGAGGTGGTCGACGGCGGCCTGGAAGGCGGGGGCCAGCGGGGTGCCCTTCTTGAAGGCGAGGCCGACGTCCAGGCGCTGGTACTCGTTGAGGAACTTCAGCCCCGGCTGCTGGTCCACGGCGTACCGCAGGCCGTTGATGGTGCTCATCACGACGTCGCTGCGGCCCTGCTGGAGCGAGCCCCACAGTGCGCCCTGCTCGGCGTAGGTGCGTACCCGGTACGGCTTCTCGCCCTGCTCGGCGCAGCGGGGGCGGTTCTCCTCCAGGGTGACCTCGAAGGTGGTGCCGGCGCCGGTGGCGATGTCCAGGCCGCAGAGCTGGGTGAGGTCGGTGACCTTCTTCAGGGTGCTGTCCTCGCGGACGGCGAAGCCCTGCCCGTCGTTGATGTAGGTGACGAAGTCGAGGGTGGCGCGGCGGTCGTCGGTGACGCCGAAGTTGCCGGTGCCCACCTGGTACTTGCCGCTGCCCAGCGCCGGGAGGATCGCCTCGAAGCTGGCCACCTCGCGCTCGACGGTGAGGCCGAGGACCTTGGCGGCGGCGTCGGAGACGTCACGGTCGAGGCCCGCGACGGTCTTCCCGTCGTCCAGGTAGGTGGAGGACGGGGGCGAGCCCACGCTGGCGGCCAGGGAGATCTCGCCGCCGTCGCGCAGGGCGGCCGGGAGCAGTTTCGCGGCGGCCGGGTCCTTCCGCACCCCGGAGACCACGTCCTCGGTGGGCAGGGAGACCGCCCCGGCCTCCGAGCCGGGCCTGCCCGCGCCGCCCGCCTCGGCCTGCCCGCCCTGGCCGCCGCAGGCGGTGAGGGTGAGGGCGGCGACGGTCACCAGGGCGAACAGCCCCTTCTGACGGCGGGCGGGTCGCCGGGCGGTACCGGGAGGCAAGGGGCTGCTCATGACGGGATTACTCCTGGCGGGTCTCAGGGGGCGGGACAGGGGTCCGCAATGTGGGACGGGGTGGGGTGATGGCTCAACTGGCTTGTTTGGCAAGGGAGTTGAGGATGGCGCGAGGGGAGGGGGCGCCCGGGAGGACGGGCGGGGTGCGGAGCGTGAGTGGTGGCGCGAACCCGTGCGAGGACGGGATGCGGAAAGGGGTGCGCGTGGCGTCCCGGTGCGCCGCGGCAGCGGCGGCGCCGGGCGGCCGGCGGCACGAAAGTGCGGGAGAAGGAAGCGGAAAGATCCGCGAAAGCGGCTCTGACCAGGAAGGACGCGGCGCGGAACGGCTCAGTGGCCGGGGCGGCTCAACAGGAGGAGGACCACACGCGACCGAAGTCGATGTGGGAGCGCGTCACCAGTCGCCGGGTCGGATGCATGGGCTCAGTGGACCAGGCATCCCGCACGGCGTCAACTGCCCTGAGACGGAGTGCCCATGATGCGGACAGCCTTGACAGCGGGCCGCGGAGCCGCCGTAATCTCGACGGCGGACCGCGCTGAGGGGCGCGGCCCGGGTGCAGTGCCGAGCGACGCGAACCGTGCTCCGACTTTGGAGTCACGGAGTCCGCCATGCCCCCGACACCTCCTGCCGCGCCGGCCCCTTCCCCCACGGGCGAGGCCCCGGCCGCCCCGGTCCTCAGCAAGGAGGCCGAGCCCGCTCCGCCGCGCGTCGTCCCCGTACGCCGCACCGGCCAGTGGGCTGCCGCCGCCGTGGTCCTCCTGCTGCTGGCGATGGCCGTCAACTCGGTGGTCCGCAACGAGGCGTTCCAGTGGGGCGTCGTCGCCGACTACTTCACGACCCCGGCGGTCCTGCGCGGCCTCGGCCTCACCCTCTGGCTGACCGCGCTGGTGATGGTGCTCGGCTTCGTCCTCGGCACGCTGCTCGCCGTCGCCCGGATGTCGGCCAACCCGGTGCTCAAGAGCGTCAGCTGGGGCTACATCTGGTTCTTCCGCTCCACTCCGGTCCTCGTCCAGCTGCTGTTCTGGTTCAACATCGGCGCGCTCTACCCGCAGCTCGGCCTCGGCATCCCCTTCGGCCCCGAGTTCCTCACCGTCAGGACCGTCAACCTGCTCGGCCCGCTCACCGTCGCCCTCATCGGCCTCACCCTCCACGAGGCCGCCTACGCCGCCGAGGTGGTCCGCGGCGGCCTGCTCTCCGTCGACCGGGGCCAGACCGAGGCGGCCCAGTCGCTCGGGCTCGGCCGGTGGCGGCGGCTGCGGCGGATCGTGCTGCCGCAGGCCATGCGGGCCATCGTGCCGCCCGCCGGGAACATGCTGATCGGCACCCTCAAGGGCACCTCCATCGTCAGCGTCATCGCCGTCCAGGACCTGCTCTACTCCGTGCAGCTCGTCTACCACCGCACCTACCAGGTCATCCCGCTGCTGCTGGTCGCCACCCTCTGGTACGCCCTGGTCACGACCGTCCTGACGGTCGGCCAGCACTACGTGGAGCGGTACTACGGACGCTCGGAGCGTGACCGGTGACCCCCGCCCTCGTCGTCGTCGGCGCCGGGCCGCGCGGCACCGGCGTCTTGGAGCGGATCGCCGCCAACCTCGCCGAGGTGTACGGCGACCACCCCCTCGACATCCACCTGGTCGACCCGCACCCGCCCGGCGGCGGACGGATATGGCGCCACGACCAGTCGCCGCTGCTCTGGATGAACTCGCACGCCGAGGACGTCACCCTCTTCACCGACGACACCGTCGAGATGGCCGGCCCCGTCACCCCGGGCCCCGACCTCGCCGCCTGGGCCGCCGCGTACCGCGAGTCCACCCTGCCGCCGCCCGCCGTCGCGGCCGGCCCGGAACTCGACGCCGAGATACGCGGCCTGACCCCGGCCGGCTTCGCCTCCCGGCGGCTCCAGAGCGCCTACCTCGGCTGGGTGCACGCCCGGGTCCGCGCCGCCCTGCCCCCGCAGGTCACCGTCCACGAGCACCGGCGCGCCGCCGTCCGCGTCGAGGGCGCGCCGGACGGGCTCCAGCGGGTGTGGCCGGCGGGCTCGGACACCCCGCTGACCGCCGACGCCGTCCTGTTCACCCTCGGCCACCTCGACACCGAACCCGACGACGAGCAGCGGGCCCTCACCGCCTTCGCCGCCCGCCACGGCCTGACCCACCTGCCGCCCGCCTACACCGCCGACAGCGACCTGAGCGCGCTGGCACCCGGCGCCCCCGTCCTCGTACGCGGCCTCGGGCTCGCCTTCGTCGACCTGATGGTGCTGGTCACCGAGGGACGCGGCGGCCGGTACACCACCGGCGCCGACGGCCGCCTCGTCTACCACCCCTCCGGCGCCGAACCGGTGCTGTACGCGGGCTCCCGCCGCGGCGTCCCCTACCGCTCCAAGATCGGCTACGGCTGGCAGGGCGACCCGCCGCCGCTGCCCCGCTTCCTCACCGCCGAGGTGGTCGACGCCCTGCACGCGACGGCCGGGCCCGGCGGGCCCGACTTCACCCGTGACCTGTGGCCGCTGATCGACAAGGAACTCGGCTGGGCCCACTACCACCGCCTCTTCACCACCCGGCCCGGCGCCACCCGCATCGCCTGGGACGACTTCGCCGAGAAGTACGCCGCCGCCGCGCCGCTCAGCGAGGAGCTGCGCACCCTGGTCGCCACCGCCGTCCCCGACCCCGCCGACCGCCTCGACCTCGCCGCCCTCGACCGCCCGCTGGCCGGGACCGTCCACCCGGACCCCGCCGCGCTCCAGACGGCGCTGCGCGCCCACATCGCCGCCGACCTCGACCGCCGCCACGATCCCGCGCACAGCCCCGACCTGGCGGTCTTCCTCGGACTGCTCTCCGTCTACGGGCAGTTGCTGCGGCTCGGCGACAGCGGGCAGCGCTGGCACGGCTTCTTCAGCTACCTCGCCTCCGGACCGCCAGGACCCCGGCTGCGCCAGCTCGCCGCCCTCTCCGAGGCGGGGATCGTCCACTTCCTCGGCCCCGACACCGCGTTCACCGCCGACGAGGAGTCCGGGCTCTTCCGCGCCGCCTCGCCCGCCGTCCCCGGACACCACGTCGAGGCCCGGGTCCTGGTCGAGGCACGGCTGCCCGACGCGGCCGCCGTCCGCTCCGCCGACCCGCTGCCCCGGGGACTGCTCGGCGACGGGGCCGCCGCCGGACCGGGCGGCCTGCTCCGCGTGGACCCCGCCGACGGCCGGCTCCTCGGGCTCGGCGGCCTGCCCCACCCGCGCCGCTTCGCGCTCGGCCCGCACACCGACGCCCGGGGCGCCGGGGCCTTCACCCGGCCCCGTACCAACAGCTCCTCCTTCCGCCAGAACGACGCCACCGCCCGCGCCCTGCTCGCGCTCCTGCGCGGGACGGGGGAGCGGGTCCCCGTGCCCGTACCGTCCCCCTCCCGAGGAACCCATGTCCCTGACCAGTGACCCGCCGCGCGGCGGCCCGGCCGTCCCGGCGGCGCCCGACGCCGCCGGAGCCGACGCCGACGGCCGGCTCACCGTCGTCCCCGTCCGCCACCCCTGGCGCTGGCTGGCGGTGGCCGCCACCGCCGTGCTGCTGCTCCAGTTCGCCCACGGCCTCGCCACCAACCCCGGCTGGGAGTGGGGGGTGTTCGCCGAGTTCTTCACCGCCGAGGTGATCCTGCGCGCGGTCTGGGTCACCCTCCAGCTCACCTGCTACGGCACCGCGCTCGGCTTCGGCCTCGGCGTGGTCCTCGCCTTCATGCGGCTCTCCGCCAGCCCGTTCCTGCGGCTGGTCGCGCACGGCTACATCTGGGCGTTCCGCTCCATCCCGCTCATCGTCCAGCTGCTCTTCTGGTTCAACCTCGCCTACCTCTACGACGAGATCCAGTTCGGCATCCCCTTCGGCCCCGGCTTCGTCTCCTTCGACACCATGGGGCTGGTCGGCGCGATGGGCGCCGCCGTCCTAGGCCTCGCCCTCCACCAGGCCGCCTACGCCGCCGAGATCGTCCGGGCCGGAGTGCTCTCCGTCGACGCCGGCCAGCTCCAGGCCGCCGCCTCGCTCGGCATCCCCCGGCTGCGGCAGATCCGCCGGATCGTCCTGCCCCAGGCCATGCGGTCGATCCTGCCCAACGCCGCCAACGAGATCATCTCGCTCTTCAAGGGCACCTCGATCGTCTCCGTCATGGCGATCGGCGAACTCTTCTACCAGGTCCAGGTCATCTACGGCCGCAACGGCCGCGTCGTCCCGCTGCTGATGGTCGCCACCCTCTGGTACGTCCTGCTCACCACCGTGCTCTCCGTCGTCCAGCACCACGTCGAGAAGCGCTTCGCGAAAGGGGCCACGCCATGAGCGCGATGGTCGAGATCCGTTCCGTCCGCAAGAGCTTCGGCTCCCACGAGGTGCTGCGCGGCATCGACCTGGAGGTCAGGACCGGCGAGGTCACCGTCGTCCTCGGCCCCTCCGGCTCCGGCAAGTCCACCCTGCTGCGGACCGTCAACCACCTGGAGAAGGTCGACAGCGGCCGGATCACCGTCGACGGCAGACTCGTCGGCTACCGCCGCTCCGGCGACAAGCTGTACGAACTGCGTGAGCGGGAGGTGCTGCGCCGGCGCACCCAGATCGGCTTCGTCTTCCAGAACTTCCACCTCTTCCCGCACCTGACGGTCCTGGAGAACATCACCGAGGCGCCCATCTCCGCGCTGAAGCGCCCCCGTGCCGAGGCCGTCGCCGCCGCCCACGCCCTGCTGGAGCGCGTCGGCCTCGCCGAGAAGGCCGGCGCCTACCCCGGCCACCTCTCCGGCGGGCAGCAGCAGCGCGTCGCCATCGCCCGCGCGCTCGCCCTCGAACCCAAGCTGCTCCTCTTCGACGAGCCCACCTCCGCCCTCGACCCGGAACTGGTCGGCGAGGTCCTCGACGTCATCAAGGACCTGGCCCGGCAGGGCACCACCATGATCGTCGTCACCCATGAGATCGGCTTCGCCCGCGAGGTCGCCGACACCGTGGTCTTCATGGACGAGGGCGTCGTCGTCGAACAGGGCCCGCCCGCCGAGGTGCTGGACCGCCCGCGCCAGGAGCGCACCCGCGCCTTCCTCTCCAAGGTGCTCTGAGCCGTGTCCGCCCGCACCCCCTTCGCCTCCCCGCCCGCCCCGACACCCCGTCAGCCCGACACCAGGAGCGCCCCCGTGTCCCGTACCGCCCTCGCCGCCCGCCCCCGGAGCCTGCGCGCCCTCGGCGCCGCCGCCCTCGCCGTCCTGCTCACCGCCTGCGGCTCCGGCTCCGGCCCCGGGCAGGAGACGTCCGGGGCGGGCGCCGCCGACGGCACCGGGATCAACACCTCGCCGCGGCAGGACCGGATACGGGGGAAGAAGGACGCCGAGGCCGCCGGGCTCGTCCCCGCGAAGATCCGGGAACGCGGCACCCTGCGGATCGGCGGCAGCGCGGACGCCGCCCCGCCGCTGGGCTTCTACGCCACCGACGACAAGACCCGGATCGGCGTCGAGACCGACCTGGCCGTCCTGGTCGCCGACACCCTCGGGCTGAAGCCGCAGTTCGAGCAGGTCTCCTGGGAGAACCTCTTCGTCGGCCTCGACAGCGGCAAGTTCGACGCGGTCTTCTCCAACGTCACCGTCACCGAGGAGCGCAAGGAGAAGTACGACTTCGCCACCTACCGCCTCGACGACATCGCCTTCGAGGCGAAGAAGGGCAGCGGCTGGAAGGTGAAGGGCCCCGCCGACGTCGCGGGCAAGAAGATCGCCGTCTCCTCCGGCACCAACCAGGAGAAGATCCTCGTCGACTGGAGCGAGCAGAACGAGAAGGCCGGACGGAAGCCGGTGGACATCGCCTACTTCCAGAAGGACACCGACTACTACCTCGCCCTCCAGTCCGGCCGCATCGACGGCTACCTCGGCCCGAGCCCCGCCGTCTCCTACCACGTGGCCGGCGCCGGGCAGACCGAGATCGTCGGCTCCCTCTCCGGCGGCGGCGCGGACATCCAGGGCAAGATCGCCGCCACCACCAAGAAGGACAGCGGCCTCGTCGACGCCTACGCCGCCGCCCTCGACAAGGCCATCGCCGACGGCACCTACGCCGAGGTGCTGAAGCGGTGGAACCTCAGCGGCGAAGCGGTCGAGAAGTCCGAGATCAACCCGCCCGGCCTGCCCAAGCCCTGACGCACCCCCCGGACTCCCCGTCGTACGGAAGGCACCGCCACCCATGCCGGAACCCCACAAGCCGACCACCCTGCACCTGGCCGCCGCGCTCAGCGCGCCCGGCGCCCCCAGGCCGTACACCGCCGCCGACTGGACCCGCCGGGTCCGGCTCGCCGAGGACGGCGCCCTGGACTTCGTCACCCTCACCGACGCCTTCGGCGAACGCGGGCCCGACGCCCTCCAGGCGCTCACCGTCACCGCGCCCGCCACCGCCCGGGTCGGCCTCGTCCCCGCCGTCACCACCACCCACACCGAGCCGTTCCACCTCCAGGCCGCCGTCGCCACCCTCGACTGGGTCAGCGGCGGCCGGGCCGGCTGGCTGCCCGCCGTCTCCACCACCGAGGCAGAGGCCCGCCTCTTCGGCCGCCGCCCCGCCGCCCCCGCCGCCGCCCTCTGGCACGAGGCGGCCGAGGTCGCCGAGGCGGCCGGGCGGCTCTGGGACAGCTGGGAGGACGACGCCGAGATCCGTGACCTCGCCACCGGCCGCTTCGTCGACCGCGACAAGCTCCACTACGCCGACTTCACCGGCCGCACCTTCAGCGTCCGGGGCCCCTCGATCGTGCCGCGCCCGCCGCAGGGCCGCCCGGTCGTCGTGGCCGACACCGCCAGCCCGCACGCCCGCGACCTCGCCGCCCGCCACGCCGACGTCGCCCTCGTCCACGCCCAGGGTCCGGCCGCCGCCCGCGCCGCCCGAGAGGAACTGCTCGCCCGCGCCGAGGCCGCGGGCCGCGACCCCGGCACCCTGCGGGTCCTGGCCGTGCTCACCGTCGACCTCGGCGGCGGGGAGTACGCGGCCGTCCCCTCGCACGGCGGCGGCGGACCCCGGGCGGGCGGCGCCGGCTCCCCGGCCGTCTACCGGGGCGGCCCCGTCGACCTCGCCGAACTCGTCACCGCCTGGCACGACACCGGCGCCGTCGACGGCTTCCACTTCGTGCCGGCCGACCCCGACCGCGACCTGGAGCGGCTCATCAACGGCACCGTCGCCCTGCTCCAGCACCGGGGCCGGTTCCGCACCTTCTATCCCGGCGCCACCCTCCGCGACCACCTGGGCCTGGCCCGGCCCGCCAGCCGGTACGCCGCCGCCCGGGGAGCCGACCGATCCGCGACCACCCAGGGGGAGCCTGCATGACCAGCCGGCCGATGCACCTCGCCGCCCACTTCCCGGGCGTCAACAACACCACCGTCTGGGCCGAGGACGCCCAGACCTCGCCCCCGCCGGCCGGACCCGGCGGGCGGCAGATCGCCTTCTCCTCCTTCACCCACCTGGCCAGGACCGCCGAACGCGGCCTCTTCGACTTCTTCTTCCTCGCCGAGGGGCTGCGGCTGCGCGAGCACCAGGGACGCATCCACGACCTCGACGTGGTCGGCCGCCCCGAGTCGCTGACCGTCCTCACCGCGCTCGCCGCCACCACCGAACGGCTCGGCCTCGCCGCCACCGTCAACGCCACCTTCAACGAGCCCTACGAACTGGCCCGCCGCCTCGCCACCCTGGACCACCTCAGCGCCGGCCGGGCCGCCTGGAACGTCGTCACCTCCTTCGACGCGTTCACCGGGGAGAACTTCCGGCGCGGCGGCTTCCTCGACCGGGCCGACCGCTACACCCGCGCCGCCGAGTTCGTCGCCACCGCCCGCGCACTGTGGGACGCCGCCGCCCCGGACGGCGCCGGGCAGCCCGTCACCCACACCGGGCAGCACTTCGGCATCGAGGGACGGTTCGGGCTGCCCCGCTCCCCGCAGGGCCACCCCGTCGTCATCCAGGCCGGTGACTCGCCCGAGGGCCGGGAGTTCGCCGCCGCCGCGGCCGACGTCATCTTCACCCGGCACGGCACCCTGGAGGCGGGCCGCGCCTTCTACACCGACGTGAAGGACCGGCTCCCCGCCCACGGCCGCCGCCCCGAGGAGCTCAAGATCATGCCCGGGGTCACCTTCGTCCTCGGCGACACCGACGCCGAGGCGCAGGAGAACGCGGTGGAGATCCGGCGCCGCCAGATCTCCCCGCAGAACGCCCTGTACGCCCTGGAGCAGATCTGGGGCATCGACCTCTCCGGGCACGACCCGGACGGACCGCTGCCCGAGGCCGACCCCGACGTGGACTCGACCTTCGTCCAGGGCCGCGTCAAGCACGGGGACCCGCGCCAGATCGCCGAGAAGTGGCGGGCGCTCTCCGCCGAGAAGGGGCTCAGCAGCCGGGAGACGGTCATCGAGGCCACCGGCCGGCAGTCCTTCGTCGGCACCCCCGCCGCCGTCGCCGAGCAGATGATCTCCTTCGTCGACCGGCGGGCCGCCGACGGCTTCATCCTCGTCCCGCACCTGACGCCCGACGGACTCGACCCCTTCGTCGACCGGGTGGTGCCGATCCTCCAGGAGCGCGGCGCCTTCCGCACCGAGTACACCGGCACCACCCTCCGCGACCACCTCGGCCTGCCCGCGCCGCGCCCGCGTACGGAGGCCGGCCGTGGCTGAGACCGCCGAGGAGTGGCAGCACCGCCGCACCGCCGCGCTGACCGCTCCGTACGGCCCGCTCTCCGTCACCGGTGTCCACTGGCTGGACGATTTTCCGGAAGGACGACTTCCGGCCATCCCGGGGCGGTGGCAGCCCGACGGGGACCGCCTCGCGGCGACCGCCACCGCCGCCGACGGGCTCCTCCTCGACGGCCGCCCGCTGGAGGGCACCGCCCGCCTCGGCGCCGACCAGGGGCCGCCCGGGGATGCCCGCGCCGGGCAGGGCGGGCGCCGGTTCGCGGTGCTGCGGCGCGAGGGCCTGTGGGCGGTCCGGGTGCACGACCCGGAGTCCGGGCGGCTCCGCGCGGCGCCCAGGATCGCCCGCTGGCCCGAGGACCCGGCCGCGCGGACCCCCGGGACGTTCACCCCGTACCCGGACACCCGGACGGTGCGGGTGGCCAACGCCGACGGGCGCCCGCGGGGGCTCGGCCTCGGCGGCGAGCTGGTCTTCACCCTGGGTGGCCGGGCGGTGACGCTGCAGGTCACCGTGGAGGCGGGTGGCGGGCTGTGGGCCGTCTTCGCGGACGCCACCGGGGCGGGGGAGCGGGCGGCGGCCGAGGGTGGGTACCGGTTCCGGTTCCTGCGTACCCCGGCGCCGGGCGCCGGCGGCTCGGTCGCCGTCGACCTCAACCGGGCCGAGCTGCCGCCGTGCGCCTTCTCGCCGTACTTCCTCTGCCCCTTCCCGCCGCCCGGCAACACCCTCGCGGTGCCCGTGCGGGCGGGGGAGCGGAACCTCGCGGAGGGCTGAGGCGTCCCACTCCGCGGCGCGAGCCCCGGGAGAGCCGACTCCCGGGGCCCTGCGCGCTGCACCCGCCCGGCGGCCGAAAGCAGCCCTTGTGCGCCTTTGGCGGGCGCCCAATACTCCCGTCCAGCGCTTGTCAGGGGCACGACGCATCCGGAATGCGGACGCTCCCCCGACTGCGCCTCACAAGGGCCCCGCCCCCGCGCGGCCCTCGGTTCCTTTCGGGAGGAAACAGCCAGTGAGGATCAAGCGCACCACCCCCCGCAGCAGCGTCGCGAGACGCACCCGCCTGGTCGCTCTCGCCGCCGGCCTCGCCGCCGTCGGCGCCCTCGCGACTCCGACGGCGCACGCCGGCGAGAGCGCGGCGTTCAGCTCGGCGGAGCTCACGAGCGCGGCCGAGGCGGTTCTCGACACCGACGTCGCCGGCACCGCCTGGTACGTCGACAAGGCGGCCAACAAGGTCGTCGTCACCGCGGACTCCACCGTCTCCAAGGCGGAGATCGCCAAGATCCGGAAGGCGGCGGGCGGCGAGGCCGGCGCCCTGGAGATCAACCGCACCGAGGGCACCTTCAGCCCGCTGCTCTCCGGTGGCGACGCCATCTACAGCAGCAGCTCGCGCTGCTCCCTCGGCTTCAACGTGCGCAGCGGCAGCACGTACTACGCGCTGACCGCCGGGCACTGCACCAACGGCACCAGCACCTGGTACACGAACTCCTCGCGGACCACCGCCTTCGGCACGGTCGCCGGGTCGAGCTTCCCCAACAACGACTACGGCCTGATCCGCTACACCAACTCCTCCGTGCCGGCCTCCGGCACCGTGGGCAGCGTCGACATCACCCGGGCCGCCAACCCGACCGTCGGCCAGTCGGTGACCCGCCGCGGTTCCACCACCGGCATCCGCAGCGGCACGGTCACCGGCCTCAACGCCACCGTGAACTACGGCAGCGGCCAGGTCGTCTACGGCATGATCCAGACCAACGTCTGCGCCGAGCCCGGCGACTCCGGCGGCCCGCTCTACTCCGGGTCGACCGCCCTCGGTCTGACCTCCGGCGGCAGCGGCAACTGCTCCTCGGGCGGCACGACCTTCTTCCAGCCGGTCGTCGAGGCCCTGAACGCCTACGGCGTCAGCGTCTTCTAGCCCCCGCCCCACCCCGGACCCGCCAGGGTCCCCGCACCTCGGGCCCGTACGGAGCGCGGACGCGCGTTCCGTACGGGACGGCCCCCGGGCGAACCGGTCGCGAACGGTTCCCCGGGGGCGGCCCCCGTTCACGACCGCCCCTCCCCGCCGGGCCGCCGGACGCGTTACCGTCGAAAGTGACGTGCATCACTTTCCTACGGGACCCTGGGGGCCGTCATGATCGAGGAGCTGGTGACCGCGGGCGCGGCCACGGCGTCCGCCGGAGCGCTGTACGTGATGGCCGCCGCCCGGGTGGTCAAACAGTACGAGCGCGGCGTGGTCTTCCGTCTGGGGCGGCTGCTGCCCGAAGTGCGCAGGCCAGGGTTGACCCTGGTGGTGCCGATCGTGGACCGGCTGCACAAGGTGAGCCTCCAGATCATCACCCTGCCCATCCCGGCGCAGGAGGGCATCACCCGCGACAACGTCACCGTCCGCGTCGACGCCGTCGTCTACTTCAAGGTGGTCAACCCCTCCGACGCGCTGGTCCGCGTCGAGGACTACCGCTTCGCCGTCTCGCAGATGGCGCAGACCTCCCTGCGCTCCATCATCGGCAAGAGCGAACTGGACGACCTCCTCTCCAACCGCGAGAAGCTCAACCAGGGCCTGGAGCTGATGATCGACAACCCGGCCGTCGAGTGGGGTGTCACCATCGACCGGGTCGAGATCAAGGACGTCTCCCTGCCGGAGACGATGAAACGCTCCATGGCCCGGCAGGCCGAGGCCGACCGTGAGCGCCGGGCCCGGGTCATCAACGCCGACGCCGAACTCCAGGCGTCGAAGAAGCTGGCGGGCGCCGCCCAGGTGATGTCCGAGCAGCCGGCCGCGCTCCAGCTCCGGCTGCTCCAGACCGTGGTCGCGGTCGCCGCCGAGAAGAACTCCACCCTCGTCCTGCCGTTCCCGGTCGAGCTGCTGCGGTTCCTGGAACGGGCCGCGCCGCTCCCGGGCGCCCAGGAGGCCGGGGCCTCCCCGGCCTCGTCCGGGCAGGGGGCGACGGCCGCCACCGCCGCGAGCGCCGGGGAGGCGGCCGACCCCGAGGCCCTCGCCGCGCAGGCACGCGAGCTGGCCGGCGAGTTCCCGCCGGGGACCTCCGGCGACGTGGTGCGCCAGCTGCTGGAAGGGCTCGGCGAGAAGGGCGTCCCGGGCCTGGTGGGGGAGCGGGCGGTCTCCGAGGCGGAGCCCGGGACACCCGGGACCCTCGCCGGGGCGGAGGGCGAGGGTGAAGGTGAGGAGCGTACGGACGCCGAGGGCGCCGACGGGTCCGGGGACGCCCCGGGGGAGGGTGGCGCGCGGGGCTGAAACCGTTCGTACGGTCGGCGCACCGTCCTGAGGGGCGGGTGCGGCGGCCGTGAGGGGAAGGGCCGGCCGGGATCTCCCGGCCGGCCCTTCCGTGTGTCCGGGGGCGGCCGTGGTGTGCGCCGGGCGAGTTGGGGAGGTTCGGTGACAGGGGCGCGCCGGGGGTGTGACCGGGGTGCGGGCGGGGTGGGAACGCCTGATTCCGGTGGGGCGGTTATGAGACAGGACTAGTCCTCACCTCGGGCGGTGGGGTGACTGCGGAGGGTGCAATTCCGCAGGTGCGAGCTGGGATGACGGCGAGCGGGCGGGTGTGCGGCGGGGCGCGGGCGAGTCGTACGGGAGGCCGGAAGTCGACCTTGTGTGGCGGCTCACGGCCTCGCAATAGTTGCTGCCACGCAGGGCCCGGAGCGTTCGGGCCGGTCACCGCCGGCCCCCTGTTCCTCCGGGTCCGTTCCTTCCGGCTGCCCGGCCGACCCCCACATGCGGTCCGGCGGCCGAACCCCCCACAGGAGGACGTGACGTGAACCACCGACGCATACCCAAGCGGCGGGTCGCCGTGACCGGTGCCGGCATCGCCGCACTGGTCGCCGCCGGGCTGACGTTCCAGACGGCCAACGCCAGCGAGCCGCAGAGCGCCGAACCGCGCACCCTCTCGGTCGCCTCCGCGGGCAAGCTCGCCGACACCCTCGCCGGTGACCTCGGCAAGGCGGCCGCCGGGACGTACTACGACGCCAAGGCGAAGAACCTGGTGGTGAACGTCCTCGACGAGGCCGCCGCCACCGAGGTCGAGGCGTCCGGTGCCCAGGCCAGAATCGTCGAGCACTCCCTCACCGCGCTGAACGACGCCCGGGCCACCCTCAAGGACCGGGCCAGCATCGCGGGCACCTCGTGGGCGATCGACCCGACCAGCAACAAGGTCGTCGTCACCGCCGACCGCACGGTCGAGGGCAAGGAGCTGGCG
Source organism: Streptomyces albidoflavus (assembly GCF_000719955.1). Lineage (GTDB taxonomy): Bacteria > Actinomycetota > Actinomycetes > Streptomycetales > Streptomycetaceae > Streptomyces > Streptomyces albidoflavus. The sequence continues at coordinate 138,349 of NZ_JOII01000027.1, read as the reverse complement.
AAGCTCACCAAGGTGGTGGACGCGCTCGGTTCCAAGGCCGAACTCAAGCAGACCAAGGGCGAGTTCAAGCGGTTCATCGCGGGTGGCGACGCCATCCACGGTGACGGAGGCCGCTGCTCCCTCGGCTTCAACGTGGTGAAGGGCGGCGAGCCGTACTTCCTCACCGCCGGGCACTGCACCGAGGGGATCTCCAGCTGGTCCGAGACCTCGGGCGGTTCGGAGATCGGCACCACGGTCGAGTCGAACTTCCCCGGCGACGACTACGGGCTGGTCCAGTACACCGGCTCCACCGAGCACCCCAGCGAGGTGAACCTGTACGACGGCAGCACCCAGGCCATCACCGATGCCGGTGACGCCACCGTCGGCCAGTCGGTGACCCGCTCCGGCTCCACCACGCAGGTCTCCACCGGCGAGGTCACGGCGCTCGACGCCACCGTGAACTACGGCGGCGGCGACGTCGTCGAGGGCCTGATCCAGACCACCGTCTGCGCCGAGCCCGGCGACAGCGGCGGTTCGCTCTTCGACGGCTCCACGGCGCTGGGCCTCACCTCCGGCGGCAGCGGTGACTGCTCCTCGGGCGGCGAGACCTTCTTCCAGCCGGTGCCGGAGGCGCTCTCCGCGTACGGCGTCGAGATCGGCTGACGCCCCGCTGAACCGAACCCCGGCCGGAGTCCCAGCCCGGCCGGGGTTTCGCGTGTCCTCACTGCGGCGGCAGGCCCCGCGACCGCTCCCGGTCCCCCCGGTACAGGGAGGCCGCCAGGGTCACCAGGATGCCGCCGGCCGCCCAGGCCGCCAGCACCAGCAGCGAACCGGTGAGCGCCCGCCCGTCGAAGTACGCGATCGAGCGCGCCGCCCAGGTCCCGGCGCCGGGCTGGAGGGCCGGGCCGATCGCCTCCCAGAACGGCGGCAGCATCGGCAGCGGGAAGGCGCCGCCCGCGCTCGGGTTGCCGCCGACCACCACGATCAGCACGGCCAGACCGATGCCGACCACGCCGGTCGCCGCCTCCAGGGCCAGCGTCAGCGCCCCGACGGAGAAGACCACCAGCGCGCCCAGCCCCCACAGCCCCCACAGGCTGCCGGGCAGCGCCCCGAGAACCGGCCCGACCACCACCGCGCCGCCCAGGCCCCCCGCGATCGCGTAGAGCGCCATGGTGGCGAGCCGGATCACCGCGCGCCGCCCGTTGGCCGGGCGGGTGCCGGCGCTGATCGCCAGCAGGGAGGCGGTGAGGTAGCCGCCGACGCACCAGCCGACGACCAGGTAGAACGAGGACAGGCCGTTGAAGTCGTCGTCGCCGGCGGGGGCGACGTCCACCGTCCGCACCTGGCGGTCCTCGGCGGCGTCCGCCCTGGTGATGATCTGCTCCAGTGACGTGGCCAGCACGGTGCCGCCGCCGGAGGCTACCAGCAGCCGGTCGGTGGTGCCCCGAGGGTCCACCACCAGGGCCCCGTCGATCTTCCGCTCCATGATCTGGTGGCGGGCCTCGGCCTCGTCGGCGACCGTCCGCGCGTCCAGCGGGTCCCCGTCGAGCCCGTCGAGCCGGGCGGCCAGCTCCTGGCTCTGCCCCGCCGCGCCCGGGACGGCCACCCCGAAGGGGACGTGGTGCGGCCTGGGGTCGTGCAGCGCGCCCACGTAGCTGGCGATGAAGAGGAGCTGGAGGGCGAGGGCGCCGATGACGAGCAGCGTGGTGCGCGGGGTGACCGCGTCCCGCAGCTCGGCGGCGAGGCCCCGGGGCGTGGCGGGTCCGGCGGAGTGCGACATCCCCCCACGCTGTCGCCGCCCGTCCGGCCCCGCAGTCGGGACCGGTCCGAATGGCTGACCGGGCGGAGCCCTGTCCGGGGTGTGAGAAGAAGCGCAGGTCATGGAGGGCCGCGAGCGGGGCGGGGCAGGCCGCGTACGGTTATCGTACGGATGTTCGAAACCTGGTCTATGGTGGAGGGCGGGGGTGAGTGGAAGCCAAGATTCCGGAGGTGTGCGCGGTGGGGTTCACGCATCTGCACACCGTCTCGGGGTACTCCCTGCGGTACGGCGCCTCGCACCCCGGGCTCCTCGCCGAGCGCGCCGCCGAACGCGGCATGGACGCCGTCGCCCTCACCGACCGGGACACCCTCGCCGGAGCCGTCCGCTTCGCCAAGGCCGCCGCCACCGCCGGGGTCCGGCCCCTCTTCGGCGTCGAACTCGCCGTCGGCGAGCGCCCCCGCCCGCAGGGCCGGGTCCCGGTGCGCGGCGGCGCCTTCATCGACGAGTCCGCCGCCCGCGTCACCTACCTCGCCCGGGACGGCGCCACCGGCTGGGCCACCCTCTGCCGCCTGGTCACCGCCGCCCACGCGGCCGGCACCGACCAGCCCCTGCTGCCCTGGCGGGAGAACCACGGCGAGGGCGTCACCGTCCTGCTCGGCCCCGCCTCCGACGTCGGCCGCGCCCTCGCCGCCGGCCGCCCCGACCGGGCCGCGCGGCTCCTCGCCCCTTGGCGCGAGGTGTACGGCGACGCGCTCCGCCTGGAAGCCGTCCACCACGGGCTGAGCGGCACCGGCCCCGGCTCGCTCCGCCTCGCCGCCCGCACCGTCGGCTTCGCCGCCGACCAGGGCGTCCCCGCCGTCCTCACCAACGCCGTCCGCTACGCCGACCCCGGCTCCGGCCCGGCCGCCGACGTCCTGGACGCCGCCCGCCGGCTGGTCCCGGTCGACCCGCGCCGGGGCCTGGACAGCGGCGAGCGGTGGCTGAAGGACGCCGCCGCCATGGCCCGTACCGCCGAGCGGATCGCCGAGGCCGCCGGGCTCGGGCCCGAGGGCGCCGCCCGGCTCCTCGCCGAGACCCGCCGCACCGCCGACGCCTGCCTCGTCGACCCCGAGGACGACCTCGGCATCGGCGCGGTCCGCTTCCCCGAGGCCGCGCTGGTGGGCGCCGGGCGCCGCACCGCGCAGCGGGTGCTCGCCTCCCGGGCCGCCGCCGGCATGGTCCGCCTGGGCCACGACCGGAAGGCCGCGTACTGGGACCGGCTCCACCACGAGCTGGACATCATCGGCCACCACGGCTTCGCCACGTACTTCCTCACCGTCGCCCAGGTCGTCGACGACGTCCGCGACCTCGGGGTACGGGTCGCCGCCCGGGGCTCCGGCGCCGGCTCCCTCGTCAACCACCTGCTCGGCATCGCCCACGCCGACCCGGTCGAGCACGGGCTGCTCATGGAACGGTTCCTCTCCAAACGCCGGGCCGTCCTGCCCGACATCGACATCGACGTGGAGTCCGCCCGCCGCCTGGAGGTCTACCGGGCGATCCTCGGCCGCTTCGGCGCCGAACGGGTCGCCACCGTCGCCATGCCCGAGACCTACCGGGTCCGGCACGCCGTACGCGACGTGGGCGCCGCCCTGTCCATGGACCCCGCCGACATCGACCGCATCGCCAAGGCGTTCCCGCACATCCGGGCCCGGGACGCCCGCGCGGCCCTCGCCGAACTGCCCGAACTGAAGCAGATCAACGAGGAGTTCGGCGGCCGCGACCGGCTCTGGCAACTGGTCGAGGAGCTGGACGCGCTGCCGCGCGGGGTCGCCATGCACCCGTGCGGCGTCCTTCTCTCCGACGCCTCCCTCACCGCCCGCACCCCCGTCGTCCCCACCAGCGGCGAACAACTGCCGATGTCCCAGTTCGACAAGGAGGACGTGGAGGACCTCGGCCTGCTCAAACTCGACGTGCTCGGCGTCCGTATGCAGTCCGCGATGGCCCACGCCACCGCCGAGGTCGAACGCGCCACCGGCGAACCCCTCGATCTCGACCGCCAGGCCGACCCGGCCCTCGCCGACCCGGCCACCTACGCGCTGGTCCGCTCCGCCGAGACCCTCGGCTGCTTCCAGATCGAGTCGCCCGGACAGCGCGACCTGGTCGGACGGCTCCAGCCGGACAGCTTCCACGACCTGGTCGTGGACATCTCGCTGTTCCGCCCCGGCCCGGTCGCCGCCGACATGGTCCGCCCCTTCATCGAGGCCCGGCACGGCCGCGCCCCCGTCCGCTACCCCCACCCCGACCTGGAGGACGCCCTGCGCGACACCTACGGCGTCGTCGTCTTCCACGAGCAGATCATCGAGATCGTCTCCGTCCTCACCGGCTGCGGCCGCGACCGCGCCGACCAGGTCCGCCGCGCCCTCTCCGACCCCGACGCCCAGGGCCGGCTACGCGTCTGGTTCGCCCAGCACGCCGCCGCCCGCGGCTACACCGCCGAGGTGATCGCCCGTACCTGGGAGATCGTCGAGGCGTTCGGCAGCTACGGCTTCTGCAAGGCGCACGCCGTCGCCTTCGCCGTCCCCACCTACCAGTCGGCCTGGCTCAAGGCCCACCACCCGGCCGCCTTCTACGCCGGGCTGCTCACCCACGACCCGGGCATGTACCCCAAGCGGCTGCTGCTCGCCGACGCCCGCCGGCGCGGGGTGCCCGTGCTGCCGCTCGACGTGAACCGGTCCGGCACCACCCACCGGATCGAACTGGTGTCCGGTGACGGGGAGCGGCCCGGCCGGTGGGGCGTCCGCCTCGCCCTCAGCGACGTGCACGGCATCAGTGAGGCCGAGGCCGCCCGGATCGAGGAGCACGCCCCCTACACCTCGCTCCTCGACTTCTGGCAGCGCGCCCGGCCCGGCCGCCCCGTCGCCGAACGGCTCGCCCAGGTCGGGGCGCTCGACGCGTTCGGCGCCAACCGCCGCGACCTCCTGCTCCACCTCACCGAACTCCACCGGGGCCGCCCGCGCGGCGCCGCCGCCCAGCCCACCCTGCTCGGCGCCGACTCCGCGCCCGGCGCCCGCCGCGTCCCCTCCGCCGGACTGCCCGACCTGGACGAGACCGAGCGGCTCAGCGCCGAACTGGGCGTCCTCGGCATGGACGCCTCCCGCAACCTCATGGACGACCACCGCGACTTCCTCGAAGAGCTGCGGGTCACCTCCGCCCGGTCGCTGCGCGGCGCCTCGCACGGCAGCACCGTGCTGGTGGCCGGCGCCAAGGTTGCCACCCAGACCCCGCCGGTCCGCTCCGGCCGCCGGGTCGTCTTCACCACCCTCGACGACTCCACCGGCCTGGTCGACCTCGCCTTCTTCGACGACAGCCACGAGGCGTGCGCCCACACCGTCTTCCACTCCTGGCTGCTGCTGGTCCGCGGCACGGTGCAGCGCCGGGGCGCGCGCAGCCTCAGCGTGGTCGGCACCGCCGCCTGGAACCTCGCCGACCTCATCGAACTCCGCCGCGAACAGGGGCTGGAGGCGGTCGCCGCCCACCTCGCCGCCGACCCGGACCAGAGCCCCGGGGCCGCGCCCGGCCGCCGCATCCGGATGAGCACCGGCTACGAGATGAACGCCTGGGCCGACCTCCGCCCGGCCGGCCCCGGCCCCGACGCCACCGGGACCCCGCCCGCCCCCGCCGGGATCACCCGCCCCGAGACCGCCGGGAACGGGCGGCTGTGGCACCGCAGCCAGGGGAGCGCCGGATGATCCTCTGCATCAGGTTCCGCCTGGGCGCGGAGCGCGAAGCCCTCCTGCCGGAGCTGGCCCGGCTCGCCGAGGACGTCAGCCCCCTCGTCCAGGCCGTACCGCCCGACACCCTCCTGGTCGACGTGCGCGGCGCGCTGCGCTACTTCGGGCAGGACGCCGAGCGCCTCGCCTCCGTCCTGCGGGTCCGCGCCCTCGCCCACACCGGGACCGCCTGCACCATCGGCGTCGCCGGCAACCCGCTGCTGGCCCGGATGGCCGCCCGGCAGGCCGAGCCCGGCACCACCCTGCTGGTCCCCGACACCCCCGAGGCCGTCGCTGGCTTCCTCCACCCGCGCCCGGTCGTCGCCCTGCCCGGCGTGGGCCCCGGCACCGCCCGTACCCTCTGCGCCTACGGCCTGGACACCGTCGGCCGCCTCGCCGCCGCCCCGCTCGGCACCCTCCAGCGGCTCACCACCGCCCGGACCGGGCGCGAACTGCACGAGAAGGCCCGCGGCATCGACCGGACCCCGGTCGTCCGCAACGCCGCCGCCCAGTCGCTCGCCGCCGAACGGCTCTTCGGCCGCGACGAACTGGACCGCGACTCCCAGCGCCGCGCCCTGCTCTCCCTCACCACCGAACTGGGACTCCGGATGCGCGGCACGGACCAGGTGACCCGGGCACTGGCCCTGACCGTCCGCTACGCCGACCGCTCCACCACCACCCGCAGCCGCACCCTTCCCGAACCGACCGCCCACACCACCGCCCTCACCGCCACCGCCTACGCCCTCCACGACGCCCTCGGCCTCCAGCGCGCCCGGGTCCGCGCCCTCGCCCTGCGCGCCGAGGGCCTCACCCCCGCCGAACACGCCGCCCACCAGCTCACCTTCGACCCCACCGACGAGAAACTCCACCGCCTGGAAGCCGCCGCCGACCGCGCCCGCGCCCGCTTCGGCCCGGGGGCGGTCCTGCCGGGGACGCTGGCGGCGTGAGACGAGGCCGGGCCGTGGTCCGCCTCGGGCACGCACGTACGGAACGGGCACGCGGCTGACGCGCCACCAGTTTTTACCGGCACGTAACTTCCCTCCGGCCGCTACTCCTGCGTAACTTGACCGGAGCACGACACCTCGTGATCCGGATCACAGGGCTGCCCCGACCCGAACCCCACCCGCGTCGCAAGGAGTCCGTCCCATGCTGCCCTGGAAGAGATGGCTGCGCCCGCTCGCCGCCCTCGCCCTCACCGCCGCCGCGGTGCTCACCCCCGCCGCCACCGCCTCCGCCGCCCCCACCGCACAGGCCACGGCGAGCAGCGGCTGGAACGACTACAGCTGCAAGCCGTCCGCCGCGCACCCCCGCCCGGTCGTCCTGGTCCACGGCACCTTCGCCAACTCCGTCGACAACTGGCTGGTGCTCGCGCCGTACCTGGTCAACCGGGGCTACTGCGTCTTCTCGCTCGACTACGGACAACTGCCCGGCGTGCCCCTCATCCACGGCCTCGGCCCGATCGACAAGTCGGCCGAGCAGCTGCGGGACTTCGTCGACAAGGTGCTCGCCGCCACCGGCGCCCCCGAGGCCGACCTGGTCGGCCACTCGCAGGGCGGCATGATGCCCCGCCACTACCTCAAGTTCCTCGGCGGCGCCGACAAGGTGAACGCCCTGGTCGGCATCGCCCCCGACAACCACGGCACCACCCTGCTCGGCCTCACCAAGCTCCTGCCGCACTTCCCCGGCGCCGAGAAGTTCCTGAACGACAAGACCCCCGCCCTCGCCGACCAGATCGCCGGCTCGCCCTTCCTCACCCGGCTCAACGAGGGCGGCGACACGGTGCCGGGCGTCCAGTACACCGTCATCGCCACCCGTTACGACCAGGTCGTCACGCCCTACCGGAGCCAGTACCTGGACGGGCCGAACGTCCGCAACGTGCTGGTCCAGGACCTCTGCCCGGTCAACATCTCCGAGCACGTCGCCATCGGCACCATCGACCGCATCGCCTTCCACGAGGTGGCCAACGCCCTCGACCCGGCCAACGCCACCCCGACCAACTGCGGCTCCGTCATCAACTGACCCCGCCGCCCCCGCACACCCCGAAGGGCCGCCACCGCTCCCCGGCCAGGGAGACGGCGACGGCCCTTCGGCCCGTCAGGGCAGGTGGGGTGAGGCGGAACGCGCGGGCGGCGTCAGTGACGGGAGCCGACCGCGCGGCGGCGGGCCGAGGCGAAGAGGAAGGCGGCGCCGAGGGCGAGCGCGCCCGCACCGCCGATCGCCACGTACGGGGTGACGCTGTCGCCGCCGGTCTCGGCGAGGTTCCCGGCGGCCGCCGGCTTCTCCTCGACGGCGGCGCCGGCCGCGCCCTTCGCCTCGGGGGCGTTGTTCTCGCCGGCGGCCTCGTGTCCCTCGTGGCCCTCGCCGTGCGCGGCGGCCGCCGCCTTCTCCTCGGCGGTGTCCCCGCCGTGGCCCTCGTGGGAGACGGTGGACTTCTCCGTGCCCGAGGCGATCTGCTCCTCGGTGGGCGCCTCGGCCGCCGGTGCGCCCGCCGCACCGCCGCCGAAGACCACGTCCGAGCAGGTGTAGAACGCTTCGGGGCTGTCCGAGCGCTGCCACACGCTGTAGACGAGGTGGCGCCCGGTCCGCTCGGGGACGGTGCCCTCGAAGACGTACTCGCCGCCGGTCGCCTGCGGCTGCTCGGCGGTGGCGAAGGGCTTCTCCTCCAGGTCCGACCAGTTCAGCGGCTTCGCCGGGTCGTACCCCTCCTTCGTCAGGTACAGCTCGATGGTGCCCGCGTGCGGGGCGGTCGCCCGGTAGCGGAAGGTGTGCTTGCCCGCGCTCAGCGGCGAGGAGGGCCAGTCGGCGCGCGGCAGGTCCAGGCCCTGGTACTTCTCGCGGCCCGCGCTGCACAGCTTGCCGTCGGGGACGACCTCGCGGTGGCGGCCCGCCACGTCCGGGAGGTTGACCTCGTTCCAGTCGTAGAACGCCTGCGCGCCGCTTGCGGCGACCGCGGCCTTGCAGGCGTCGGACGACGGGCTCTCCGGCCCCTCCGCGTAGCAGGCCGAGACCCGGCTGACCGGGTCCGTCATCGTGCCGTGCGCCCCGGCCGGGGAAGCGCCGAGCACGGTCAGCGCCAGCGGGACGGCGAGCAGGGCGGCGGTCCTGGCGGCGGTGCGGCGAACGGTCATGGGCGGGCTCCTCGCAGGGTCGTCGATCGGGTGCGGCCCGGTCACCCGGGACCTCGGCCGCCACCGAAAACTAGCCTCCCGACCAGCCCGTTCCACCCGGAAATCCGCCCGGGGGCCGATCCTTATGGTCCTCTTAAGATCGCGCTAAGCGGCCCATCGGACGGGAGCCCACACCACCCTCAACGGGCCGTCAGCTCCGTCAGCCGCCCGGCCCGCGCCCGCTCCTCCAGCGCGTCCAGCGCCGCCCAGGCCGCCGCGGCCGCCACCGGGTCGCTCCGCTCCAGACCGCTCGCCGCGAACTCGTCCTCGTCCAGCCGCAGCACCTCGCCGCCGTCGGCCGGGACCCACAGGTCCAGGTCGAGGTCCTCCACCACCAGCACGCCGTCCGCCAGACCGGCCGGGCGGGTCACGTCGCAGTACCAGCCCTTCAGGGCGCCCGCGGCGTCCCGCACCTCCTTCACCGCGTACCAGCGGCTCCGCCAGAAGTGCTCGGTGAACACGTCCCCCGGCTCGAACCGCACGAAGCCGAAGTCCCGCACCCCCTCGCCCGCCCACGGCGCGCGCACGGTGACCCGCTCCCCGTCGTCGGCCAGCAGGTGCGCCGGGTACGTGATCTTGGTGCGGCCGTGCTTGACCAGCCGTACGCCGACCGTGCCGGCGGACGGGGCGTCAGCCCAGCTCGCGGACATGGCGTACCTCCGTCGCGCAGATCTCGTAGCCGAACTTGCGGTTGACGGCGAGCATCGGGGCGTTCTCCGCGTCGTTCCCGGTGAACGCCTCCCGCAGGCCGGCCGCCCGCGCCTTGTGGAGCGTGGCGGTCTTCGCCAGGCTCGCCAGCCCCCGCCCCCGGTACTCCCGCAGCGTCCCGGTCATCGCCGAGGACATCCGGCTCACCCCGTCGGTCACCACCGCGCTGAACGCCACCGGCCGCCCGTCCACCAGCGCCAGCGTGGCCAGCTCCCGGGACTGGCAGGGGTGGCCCCAGGTCGACTCCAGCCACTCGGCGTAGTCGTCCAGCTCGGCGCCGACGTCACTCGGCTCGTCGGCGGTCACCGCCGCGTCCAGCTCGAAGACCGGACGCGGATCGTCGGCGAAGGCCGTGCAGTCCACCAGCTCCACCCCGGCCGGCACCTCGGGCAGCGGCGGCAGCGGGGCCGTCAGGTCGAGCCGCAGGAAGTGGGCCGGGCGGCGCGCGGCGTAGCCGTGGCGCCCGGCGTAGGCGAGGCTCTCCTCGTCGCCCAGCACCCAGCTGTAGGCACGCTCCGCGCCCACCTCGCGCAGATACGCCTCGGCCGCCGCCACCAGCGCGGTACCCGCGCCCCGGCCCCGCCGGTCCGGGCGGACGTAGGTGTTGACGTAGGCGTTGCCCGGGGTCGGGCTCTCGTGGGCCAGCCCCGTCTGGCAGCGGCCGACCACCTCGCCGTCCACCTCAGCCACCAGCAGGCGCTGCCGGGCCGCCTCGGCGGTGTGCTCCCGCTCCCACACCTGCGCCTCGGCCGTGGTCAGCAGGGGCGGGATCGCCTCCCGCAGCACCCGTACGACCGCTTCCGCGTCGTCGGGCCGGAAATCTCTCACCGTGATCGTCATGCGCGTGACGCTAGGTCCTGGCGGTCCCCCGAGTCGCGTCAATTTCCGTACGCCCGGCGTCCCTCGCGCGGCGGCCCCGGTACGCGGCCGCCCTGGCCGGAGCCCGCAGCACCGGCCCGCTCCCGGCCCTCCACGCCGTACCGGCGGAGCGTCACCGGTACGGGACAATCGCCGCGTGACAGCCGACGACATCCACATCGAGATCGACCCCCGCGACCCCACCGCCCCCTACGAGCAGGTGCGGGCCCGCCTCTCCGAACTGGCCCGCTCCGGCGCCCTGCCCGTCGGGCACCGGCTGCCGACCGTGCGCGGCCTCGCCGAACGCCTCGGCATCGCCGCCAACACCGCCGCCAAGGCGTACCGGGCACTGGAGGCCGACGGGGTGATCGAGACCCGCGGCCGCAACGGCACCTTCGTGGCCGCGGCCGGGGAGGCCGCCGACAAGGAGGCCGCGGCGGCGGCCGCCGCCTACGCGCAGCGGGCGCGGCGGCTCGGCCTAGACGCCGAGAGCGCCCGCACCGCCGTCGAGGAGGCGCTGCGGGCCGCCTACCGCACCCGCTGACGGGCCGGGGCGCCAGCCTGACGCGCCGTCAGGACCGGCGCCCCGCCTCGACAGGTACAGCCCTCACAGGTACCGCCCTCACAGGTACAGCCCCGCGTCGGCCCCCGCGCGCTGGTCGGGCAGGTCGGTCGGTCCGGTCCCGCGCCGCAGCGCGTACAGCTCGGCGAGGGTGGCGCCCTCCCGGCCGACGCCCTCGGAGGTGCCGAGCCAGGAGACCGCCTCGTCGCGGGTGAGCCCGCCCACCTCGATCCGGGCCAGACAGCGGCCGGGCCGCACCACGGCGGGGTGCAGCCGCTCCAGCGGCTCGTTGGTGGTGACGCCGACCAGCACGTTGCGGCCCTGGCCGAGCAGGCCGTCGGTGAGGTTGAGCAGCCGGGACAGGGCCTGGCCCGTCGAGCTCTTCGCCTCGCCCCGGATCAGCTCGTCGCAGTCCTCCAGGAGCAGCAGCCGCCAGCGGGCCTCGCCGTCGCCGCCGTCCTCGCCGATGGCGATGTCCATCAGGTAGCCGACGTCGGAGAAGAGCCGCTCCGGGTCGAGGACGCAGTCCACCTGGCACCAGTCCCGCCACGACCGCGCCAGCGTGCGCAGCGCCGAGGTCTTCCCCGTGCCGGGCGGACCGTGCAGCAACAGCAGCCGCCCCGCCACCTCGTCCGGCGTGGTCTTCATCAGCCCGTCCATCGCCTCGGCGACCGGCGCCGTGTAGTTGCCCCGTACCTCCTCCCAGGTCCCGGCGCTGATCTGCCGGGTGGTGCGGTACGGGCCGCGCCGCGGCGAGAGGTACCAGAACCCCATCGCCACGTCCTCGGGCTGCGGGTCCGGCTCGTCCTCCGCGCCGTCCAGGGTCTTCCTGACCAGGTCGGCGGCGAGTTCGGGGCTGGTCGCGGTCACGGTCAGCTCGCAGCCCCGGGTCCACCGGGAGACGAGCATGGTCCAGCCCTCGCCCTCGGCCAGCACCCGGCCCCGGTCGCCGTCCTTCACCGTACGGACCACGGTGGCGCCGTCCGGCAGCTCGGGGGCGCCGGGCTTCAGCTTCTCCACCGTCCCGCTGTGCGCGTACGCCTGCTCGCCGGTGGCGAACCGGGAGAGGAACAGGGCGTCCACCACGTCGACCGGGGAGCAGTCCCCGTCGAGGTTGAGCCGGGTCTCCAGCAGCCCGGCCAGCGGGGCGGGAAGGGTGTCCGGCGTGCGGGCGGGGGTGGGCGTCGTCGTCTCGATCGGGGTCTCCTGGTGCTCGGCCATGTCCGCCATGGTCGGCGAGCGCGGGCCCGGAACGCACGCGGTTTTCCCCGCACCCCGCCCCACCTGAGCGGCGACGGCGTGTCGCGGGCCGGCTTCCCGGTTTCCCGGTTTCCCGGCGGAACCGGTGCCACCGCCCGGCGCGCTGCCTACCCTGGAGGCGATGCGAGACCACGAGGGGCGGCGCGCCGCGGCCGGCCGGAGGCGCCTGGCGCTCCTGGCCGCCGCCCTCGCCCTCGCCCTCCTGCTCCTCGCCGCCTGTTCCGGCGGCCCGCCCGACGACCCGGCCCCGCCCGCCGAGCTGGGCTGGGGCTTCACCCACACCCAGCACAGCGCCGACGCGGGCGAGGACCGGGCGGTGCGCCGGGCCCGCACGACCCTGGAGGGCACCGGCCTGCCACAGGTCCAGCACCTGATGGGCTGGGGCTCCGCCAACCCCGAACCCCGGCCCGGTACGTACGACTTCGCCGCGATGGACCGCCGGATCGCGCTCGCCGAGGAGACCGGGGCCACCCCCGTGATCACCCTGTGCTGCGCGCCCGACTGGATGAAGGGCGGGAGGGAGGGGCGCACCGACTGGAGCACCCGGTCCCTGGAACGCGCCCCCGACCCCGAGCACTTCGCCGACTTCGCCGAGCTCGCCGCGACCACCGCCCGCCGCTACCCCCAGGTCCGCCACTACCTCGTCTGGAACGAGTTCAAGGGCTTCTGGAACGAGGCCGAGGGCCGCTGGGACCACGAGGGCTACACCGAGCTGTACAACCAGGTCCGCCGCGCCCTCAAGGAGGTCGACCCCGCCCTCCGCGTCGGCGGCCCCTACCTCGTCATGGACAGTTTCCCGCCCGGCCGCACCGAGGGCGCCTCCCGCGAGGTGCGCGGCGACTGGGGCGCGCTCGACCGGCGGACCGTGGACGCCTTCCGGTACTGGAACCGGCACAAGGACGGTGCCGACTTCGTGGTGGCCGACGGCTCCAGCTACACCACCGACGGCGAGCTGGTCCCGGACGCCTTCGCCGCCACCGCCAAGTTCACCGACGTCGGCCGCTGGGTCCGCGAGGAGACCGGCGGGCTCCCGCTCTGGTGGGCCGAGTACTACGTCGAACCCGGCGACGCCGACGACCAGCGCGCCGGCTGGCCCGAACCCCGCCGCCGCGCCGTCCACGCCGCCGGCCTCGCCGCCCTCGCCCGGGGCGGCGCCACCACCGCCTTCTACTGGAACCCCGAACGCACCACCACCCCCTGCCCCGGCTGCCTCTGGCGCCCCACCCACCTCCCCGACGGCGGCACCCCGCTGCCCATGCTCGACCTCCTGGCCCGCTTCCAGCGCGAGTTCGGCCCGGGCACCCGCTTCACCTCCGTCCCCGGCGACACGTCCCCCGGCCTCACCGTCCTCGCCGACGACCACGCCACCCTGATCGTCAACCACCGCCCCACCGCCCGGACGGTACGCGTCGCCGGGGCCCGGGTGCGGCTGGAGGCGTACGAGGTCAGGTGGCTGGAGCGGGGGTGAGCGACGGAGTCCGTCCCCTGCCGTCCGGCGGTGGCCGTTGTGTGAAAGATGGGCAGGTGCCGGGACGGGGTCACCTGCGCCGGCCTTAGGGTGACTGTCTGTCAACACGTGGTGATGCGCGCTCCACCGTCAAGGGAGCCCGCCCGCCACCCGAAACCTGAGGACCATGTCAGAACTCTCCTTCGAACTGCGGCGGTCCGCCAACACGGTGACCTCGCGGGAACAACGCCACGTCGCCTTCTGGGGCGGGACCGTGGGGCAACTGGGTGCGGTCGAGCTGGTCGTGCCCGCGCTGGAGGTCATTCCGGTGGGAGACCGGGAGACCGGTGGTGCGGCGGTGACGGGGGAGAGCGTGCCTCCATCGTCGTTCACCGGGCTCGCCTACGGCGGACGTCCCCGTCTGGCGCGGGGCCGCCTCCAGGTGGCCGGCCAGGAAGCCGCGCTGTCGCGCGGCTCCTGGCGGACCAGCCGTGAGGGCCGTGCCCTGCGCATCCGCGTGGTGGGGCGGGAGTACCACTACCAGGAACGCGGCAACCGCCGGCACCACGTGCTGGAACGGGCGGGCGCGCGGGTCGAGATGACGCGGTCGAGCGCGTCGCTCGCCTCCGAGACCCTGCGCGGGACGGCGGGCGGCGCGGTGGACTCGGTCGACCTCAGCCTCGCCATCCTCCTCGAAGGCGTCTACACCCGGAACCTCTCCCTGCGGGGCGCGCTCATCTCCGCACCGGGACGCCTCCTCGACCGGCTCGGCGGCTGACACCGGTTCGGCGTACCGAGGGGTGGCCGCCACGGGAGGGAAATCCCGTGGCGGCCACCCTGCTCTGCTCGTAGGCTCCGGTCATGGCACTCGACCAGGCACTCGTGGACGCCGCACGTGACCAGCTCGACCGGCGTTGGCCAGCCGGCGAGGACGGCGGCGCGGCGGCCGTGCGGCTCGCCGACGGGCGGGTGCTGACCAGCGTCGGGCTGGACAACCTCAACATGAGCGTGACGCTCTGCCACGAGACGGGCGCCCTGATCCAGGCGTACACCCTGGACGTCGCCGTCACCGCGACCGTCTGCCTCTGCCGCGACCGGGAGCGGGGCCGCGTGCTGGTCCTGCCGCCCTGCGGCATCTGCCAGGAGCGGCTGGCGCTCTGGGGACCCGAGGTGGAGGCGGCCGTGCCGGACGACACCGCTCCCGGGGGCTGGCGCGCCGTCACCCTCGCCGGGCTGAACCCCCACTACTGGGGCCCGGCCTTCACCGCCGACGGCACCTGGCCCACGCAAGCCGCCCACAGCTCCTGACGCCACCCGGCCGCCTCAGGCCAGTGTCCAGAAGCGGTGCACCAGTGCGCTCACCGTCACCAGCAGCAGCGGTACCGCGAACCAGAACAGGGCGCGGACCGCCGGGGAGGGCGGGGCGTCGGGAGCCGCGCGGAGGCGGAGGAACTCCCGTGCGCCCAGCAGGAGGACGAGCAGGCCGGCCGACAGCGCGCCCAGGACCGACCACGGTGTCCAGGTGACCGTCGGCCCCGGCGGTCCGGGCGTGGCCGCCTCCGGCATGCCCGGCGGCGCCTCGCGCAGCGCGTACACGGCGGCGTCGGCGTTGCGCACCACCGGGACCAGGTCGTCGCGGGCGTCCAGGGTGGCGAGGAGCCGCCGCTCCCAGCTCGTCGAGTAGCCGGCGTCCAGCTCCAGGTAGGCGGACTGGCCGCGGCCCACGATCAGGTACGAGACCGGGCCCGCCTCGCGCAGGGCCTCGGCCAGCGGGCCGGCCAGGACCGGGTCGCGGGGGGCCTGGGTGGGGACGTAGCGGACGCGTTCCATCGCCCGGGAGCCCCAAGGCAGGGCGGGGGTGACGCTCTCCTCCGGGTCCTCGCTGAGCCAGAGCAGGCGCACGGTCGGGTCGGCCTGGGCATGGACCCACTCCATCGCGGCGACCTCGCCGGGCCGTACCCGTTCGAACGCCTCGTTGCCCCAGCGGGCCACCAGGAAGCCGCCGACCAGGACCAGCCCGGCCAGCAGGGCCGCCAGCGGGGCCAGGGAGACCCGGTCCCAGGCCCGTTCCCTCTCGCTCGTCCCGGCGCGGGGGAAGAAGGCGAGGGCCGCCAGCAGGGCCGCGCCCGGGAGGGCGAAGAGGAAGACCCGCAGCGCCATCTCCCCGCCGTACGCCTGGAGGGCGAACCCGGCGGCCGGGACGAACGCCAGGACCGGCAGGGCCCGTTCGCGGTACCCGGCCTCCCTCCTGCGCCACCAGCCCCAGCAGGCCAGGGCCATGACGAGCCCGGCCAGCGCCACCCGGGAGTACAGCACGAGCTGGTGGGTGGCGGAGCCGCCCTCGATGCGGCCGGAGACAGAGGAGGTGACGTTGGCGCCCAGGCCGCCGATGCCGCCGAAGAGTTCGTCGAAGTGGCCGGACCAGTAGGGCTCGGCGAGGAAGCAGACCCAGCCCACCGCCACCACCCCGAGGAGCATCGGCAGCCCGCGCAGGGCGCACCGGCCGAGCACCACCAGGACCGTCACCACGCCCAGCATCACGAAGGGCGTCAGCTGGTGGGCGGGGACGGCGGCGGCGAAGAGCGCCAGCGCCACCCCGAGCAGCACCGCCCGCCGCCCGGGCAGCGCGTCCGGCGGCGCCTCCGCACCCGGCAGCATCCCGCCGGACGGCGCCGAGGGCGCCAGGAACCACCGCAGCAGCAGCGCCGCGAAGGCCAGGTACAGCAGGTACGTGAAGCTCTGCGGGGAGAAGTAGTCCTGCCCCACCCAGCTGCTCAGCGCGAAGAACCAGACCCCGCACCAGCGCGCCCGCCACCCCGCCCGCACCGACCGTGCCAGCAGCGCCAGCGGGACCAGGGCCAGCAGGTTCACCGCCAGGGGCCACCAGCGCACCACCTCCGCCAGCTGGGCGGGATCGGTGACGCCGCACGCGCGCAGCACGAAGGCGGCCGCCGCGAAGAACCCGGGCCAGCTCCACCGCGCGTCCAGCGCCGGGGCCGAACCGCCGGTCCGGTCCAGGTACTCCAGGAAGCCGAGGTGCTGCCAGGCGGTGGCGAACCGGGGCTGCTCCTCGACCACGGCGGGCAGCGCGTGGAGCGAGACCACCGTCGCCACCAGGACCAGGCCGAGCAGGAGGCGCTGCGGGCGGGAGGGCCAGAGCAGCGCGGCGAACGCCACCACCAGCAGCGCCGCCCCCGCGAAGACGGGCCAGGGCAGGACACCGACCAGGCCGAGACCGCCCATCGCGTCCAGCGCCGCCTCGTCCAGGCCCGGGACCGGCAGCCAGTACAGCGCGAGCCCCGCCGCCAGCAGCACCGCCGGCACCACCGCGCGCAGGCGCGGGCGCCGCCGGGCCGGGGTGACGGGCGCCGTCGCGGGCGGGGCCTCGGGCGCCGGGTCCTTCGCCCAGGCCGGGCGGTGCTCCGCCGCCGGCTTCTCCCGCGCCGCCGTCCCGCCGCTCACCGTCCGCCTCCGCCCGTCGGGGCCGCGCCCTCCGGCGCCGCCCGCACCACCGGGACCAGCCGCACCGCCGCCACCAGCGCGACCACGGCCAGCCCCGCCACCTCCGCCACCCCGGCCCCCACCAGCCCCGCCCGGGGCAGCAGGAGCAGGGTCAGCCCCAGCATCACGACACAGAACACGCCCTGCAGCCAGGCCAGTCCCGAGGTGCGGCTGCGCGCCCGCTCCACGCTGAAGTACACCTCGGTCACCACCCGCAGCAGCGCCCCCACCGCGTACCAGCGCAGCAGCCCGGTCGCCGCCCCGGCGTACTCCGCGCCGAAGACGCCCAGGATGTACGGCGCCCCGAGGAAGAGCACGGCGCAGACCGGCACCATGATGCGGGCCGTCCGCAGCAGCGCCGCCCGCGTGTTGCGGCCCAGCCGCGCCGGGTCGTGGGCGCCCTCCACCGTCAGCGAGGCGCCCATGTTGACGGCGAGCAGGTTGACGGTGCCGCCGATGGTGATCGTCACGTAGAAGTACGCGTTGTCGGCCGGGGAGACCTGGGCGGCCACGATGACCGGCACCAGGTAGACCACGGCCAGGGAGAAGAGCGCGCCCGTGCAGTCGCCGGCCAGGAAGCGGCCCAGTTCGCGCAGGGTGGGCGGCCGGGCCGTGGCCCGGGTCTCGCGTTCGTGGCGCGGCACCAGACGACGCAGCACCAGCCAGCCCAGCGGCACCACGGAGACCGCGATGGCCACCGCCCAGGAGACGAAGACCCCCGCCACCGGCACCGCCCCGGCCAGCACCACCAGCAGGACCAGTTTCACCAGCGAGAAGGCGGTGTTGCCGACCGGCACCCAGACGGCGCTGCGCAGCCCGGTCAGCACCCCGTCCTGGAGGGTCAGCAGCGCCCAGGCCACCACCGCCAGCAGGAAACCGGCGGCCGGCAGCGGACCGTGCAGGAAGGAGTAGGCCGGGCCCCACAGGTCGAGGGTGAGCAGGAAGACCCCGGCCGCCGCGGCGACCAGCAGCGCGCTGCCCGCGTAGGTGCGCCGGACCAGGGTGCCGGTGGCCGCCCCGGAGACCGGCACGAACCGTGCCAGCGCCCCCATCAGGGTGACCGCGGTCAGCCCCGCCAGCAGTTTCATCGCCGCGATGGCGGCCGAGCCGTGGCCGACCGCCTCCTCGGAGTAGTAGCGGGCCGCCGCCACCCAGAAGCCGAGCCCGAGCACGGCCGAGACCCCCGTGTTGACCATCAGGGCGTACGCGTTGCGCAGCAGCGGGGCCCGCCCGGGCGCACCGGCCGGGACAGGTCCCGCCGGTGCGCCGGGACGGGCGGTGCCGGTGTCAGCCACGGGACCGGATCGCCTTCCGCCGGGCCTGCCGGGCGCGCCGCACGACGGCGTACCCCCGGGTCAGGGCGCGGTCCGGGGCGTACGCCCGGGTCAGCGCGCGGCACTCCAGCAGCCGCCCGAACAGCTCCGGCCCCGTCGAACGGCGCACCGTCACCCGCCGCAGCGCGTACGGGCCCTGGGCGCGGCGCGCCGGGACGTTGCCGACCGCCAGCGACTGGGCGTACCCGGCCGCCCGCACCGCCTGCCGCACCCGCCGGTCGGAGTAGCCGAACGGGTAGGCGAACGAGGCGGGCGGCGCGCCGAGTTCGGCACCGACCAGCTCCCGGCAGTACGCCAGCTCGGTGGCGAGGCGGCCGGGGGTGAGCTGGTCGAGCTGCGGGTGGGTGTGGCTGTGGCCGCCGATCTCCACTCCGGCGGCGGCCAGTTCGCGCACCTGCCCCCAGTCGAGCATCCGGTCCGGGGCGCCCCCGGCCTCGTGGAGCCCCCGCAGCCAGCCGGTGGTGACGAACACCGTCGCGGGCAGCGCCAGTTCGGCCAGGACCGGCAGGGCGTGCCGGTGCACCCCCTCGTAGCCGTCGTCGAAGGTGATGAGGACCGGCCGGGGCGGCAGCGGGCGGCCGGTGCGCCACCGGGTGGCGAGCTGGGCGGTGGTGAGCGGGGTGCAGCCGTACGCCGTCACCATCGCCATCTGCTCGGCGAAGGCGTCCGGGGTCACCGAGAGCGCCCGCGTCGCGGCGGCGGGGGAGCGGGTGACGGCGTGGTACATCAGGATCGGCACCGGCTGGTCCTCCGGTCCCCTCGCCCGGCCGTCCGCCTCCCCGGCGGGCGCACGCGCCGCCCTCTCCCGCAGGGCCCCGCCGCCGGGCGGGTACCGGCTGAGCAGGTCGCCGCTCATGACCGTGCCCGGGGAGGACCGTCCGCCGCGTCCGTGGCCGGGGAGATCCCCGGGATGCGCGGCACGGTGAAGGAGGGCGCGTCCGCGCGGCGGGCCCGCCAGGAGCCGGCCAGGTAGCCCCCGGCCGCCGACGCTGTGCCCACCAGGACCGCGCCGGCCCGTGCGGCCCCGCCCCGCCTGCCGCGCAGGGCGTCGGCCAGGCCCCGGGCCACGGCTGCGGGCAGCGCCCGGGTGACGTGCCGGCGCTCGGACGCCAGCCCGTCACCGGCGCCGACGCTGCGCGCCACCAGCGCCTTGGAGAGCCCCTCGGCCCAGGTGCGGGAGCGGAAGTAGGCGAACCGCTCCCGCACCGGCACCACCCGGTGGTGGATGACGGCCCGGTCGTCGACGAGCAGCACCGCGCCGGGCCGGGCCCGCGCCAGACGTACGCAGAACTCGGTCTCCTCCCCGCCCAGCGGCCGCCGCCCGCCGTCGCGGCCGATCCCGAGGGCGAAACCGCCGGCGAGGCCGAAGGCCGAGCGGCGGAACGAGGCGTTCCCGCCGAGCACGTTGCGCACCCGGACCCGCCCGGGCGGATGCCCCCGGTAGGTGCACCCCACCACCCAGTCGAACTCCTCGGGGAACCAGGCCGGCCGCCGCCCCGAGGCCCACCGGGGCAGGGTCCGCCCGCCGACCGCCAGGACCCGGGGGTCGGCGTACCCGGCGGCGAGGTGGCGCAGCCAGTCGGGGTCGGCGACGGCGTCGTCGTCGAGGAAGGCGACCAGGTCGCCCCGGGCCGCGCCGACGCCGGTGTTGCGCCCGGCGGAGAGGCCGCGCGGCCCGTCGTTGGGCAGCACCCGGACCCCGTGCGGACCGTCGGCGAAGTGCCGCTCCAGCCGCTCCAGCAGCACCGGGTGATGGTCGACCACGAGCAGGATCTCCAGCGGCGGCAGCGTCTGGGCGCCCAGCGAGCCGACCGCGTCCAGGATGTCCTGCCAGCGCTCCTCGGTGTGCACGCAGACCACCACCGAGAACCCCTTCGGCACGGCGGTCACGAGGCGCCCCCGAGCGGGGTCACCGACGGGCGGCGCACGCCGCGTGCGCGGGTACGGCCGGAACGTTCGCGCAGGATGACTCGCAGCACCCGCAGCCCGTCGCGGACGGCCCGCAGATTGCTGGCGCCGTGGATGCGCAGGTACTCGTGGCTCGGTATCTCCTGGACCCGCAGCCCGGCCTTGACCACGCGGATGTTCATCAGGGTCTCCACCTCGAACCCGGTGCAGTCCAGGTCGATGCGGTCCAGGCAGTGCCGCCAGAAGGCGTTGTAGCCGTAGCAGAGATCGGTGTAGCGGGCGCCGAACTTGGCGTTGACCACCGCGCACAGGACGCGGTTGCCGAGCTTGCGGACCGGCGTCATGTCGTCGGTGCCGCCGCCGTTGGCGAAGCGCGAGCCCTTGGCGAAGTCGGCGCCGGAGACCAGCGCGGAGACGTAGCTGACGATCTCCGCGCCGTCGGCGGAGCCGTCCGCGTCGACCATGACGATGATCTCGCCGGTGCAGGCGGCGAACCCCGCGATGAGGGCGTCGCCCTTGCCCCTGCCGCGCTGGCGGACCACCTTCACCTCCGGCCACAGCTCCCGGGCGACCTCCACCGTGCGGTCGGTGGAATTCCCGTCGACCAGCACGACCTCATGTATCCAGGCGGGCAGCGTCTTGAACACGTACGGCAGGTTCTCCGCCTCGTTCATGGCCGGAATGACCACGCTCACCGGCGGTGTGATCGCGAGATGCGAGGAGATACGGCGATAGGCGTCCGGAATACGGGCGGTGGCACTGTGCTCCTGGCTGCCGTTGGCCGAAGGCGCGGGCAGCGGGTTCCGGCCAGGTACTGCCGGCTGAAGAAAAGTCACGGGTCCGTTCCCTCTCGTCCGGCGGGCCGCCCGGTCGGGCGGCCCGGCACTGTGTCCGGTGCGAAAGGGGGCGTGAGCCCACCCCGTCCGTGCCCGTGGCGGACCACGGACATGGTGTGTGAGCTGGTGATTCCGCCGCGCGGCCCGTGGCGCGCCCCGCATGGCGGGACCCGCCGCGGCACCCCCCTGCCGCGCTCCGCCCCGGTCCGTCACGGTCGCCGGGCCCTCCCCAGGAGCCCGGCGGCCACGGGCCGGCGCGGTGGTGCATTTCATCGGTATTGACCTGCGTGCTGACCTGCGTGCTGACCTGCGTGCTGATCTGCGTGCTGATCTGTGTCGCGACCTGTGTTCCGGCGAGTGCGCCGACGTCTGTGTGCTCGCGCTACTTTATGGCAGAAACCAGGATCAGATCCTGCTTTCCGGTATTCAGCCGGATGAGTTCCGCAGAATGACGCATTCTCTTCGTGAACGCCCTCCCGGTGTGGCGGAGAGATGAATTCCTCAGCCGCCGGTACGGAATTGGCCCATCCGTTTCAGCAGGGCGTCGGCGGGACGGAACAGCTCCGGCCGCCCCTGCACGGTGTTGCGCAGCGCGCGGACCGGTGCCCGCCGCATCCGGTGCCCGAACGCCACCGGGTGCTGCCGGGTCACCCACCCCTCCGCCACGGTCAGTTCCCGCGTTTTCAGGGAGTCCTTGTACTCCTTGCGCCCACGCCCGAGGTCGAGCAGCGTCATCCCGTCCTCCGCCGCTCCGCGCGCCATCGCCAGGTGCAGCACCAGCCCGGGGGAGTACTTCGCGTACGCCGGGTCGTACGCCGGGAACCAGCAGGCCAGCACCGCCGCCGAGCGGAGCCCGAAGTGGGCGGCGACCGGCCGCTCGCCGGCGTACAGCACCGAGAGCAGGCCCCGGACCTCGCCGGGGCCGGTGTGGAACAGGTGCTCCACCAGGCGGGTGATCCACGGCTTGGCGAAGCGGTCGCCGCGTCCGGTGCGGCGGTACTGGGCCGACTTCCAGGCCATCAGGACACGCAGCAGCTCGGGGTCGCGCTCGTCGTGGACGTACCGCAGCGGGCCCAGGTCGCGGTCGAGCCGGCGTTCCTTGGCCAGGGTGGTGCGGGTGAACTTCGGTGAGCGCTCCCGCAGTCCCGCGAGGTAGCTCTCCCAGCCGTCCGCCACGTCCATCACCGGCGAGCCGAAGCGGGCCCCGGCCCCGTCCGCGAAAACCGGCTGGTCCGCCGCGAGGTGGTCGAACTCCCAGAGGGCGAGGCCCGCGCCGCGCAGCAGCTCGCCCGCGTCGCCCGTGAACCCCGGCCCGTGGACCAGCCCCTGGCAGTCCGAGACGCCGAGGCCGACGGCGCGGCCGACGCCGGCCGGGGTCCGCTGGTGCGGGAAGAAGGCGGTCGGGACCCCGTCGTCGCGGACCACGGCGATCCGGACGTCCCGTCGGCAGGCACCCATGGCCAGAGTGAACTCCGGTGCCAGGAAGGGGTTGTGGAGCTGCGGAGCCTCGGCGGGCGGCCTCGCCCGCTGGAGCGCGGACCAGGCGGCCCGGTCGGCGGCGGTCAGTTCCCCCGGGCGGTGCACGGTGATGTCCACGTCAGCCGACCCGCTCTCGCGCGGTGCGGCGGCGCCGGACGAGCCGCCCGGCGAGCGCCCCGGTGAGGACCAGCCAGCCGACCGCGCCGACCGCGACCACCCCGGTCCGCGCCGACCAGGTGCCGAGCGTCAACAGGGCCTGCGCCACCAGGGTGTTGACCGCCAGCGCCGCGCCGAGGGCGGCCACCGCCCGGCTCCACGGGTCGAGCCCGGACAGGGCCAGGGCGACGGCGCCGCCGGGTGCGGCCGCCAGGAAGGCGAAGGTGAGCGCGGAGTGCCAGGGCGCCCCGGGCCCGGTCAGGGCCAGCAGGGCACCGGCCGCGACGGCCGCGCACCACGCGGCCGCCAGTACCGGCGTCGGCGCCTCACCCCCCGGTGAGCCGCGATGTCGTTCCGTGAGAGAAGACGATGGCTTCATGCCGATGGTCTGCATTGGCGACTTTGCCCCCCAGCGCGCCGGATGCCGGACTTCAATGTGGCGCAGAGCTGCCGGGCCGTCAAGATGCGGAGAGAGTGTGCAGATGCGGGCGGCGGTCCCGCCCGTCTGAGGCCATGCGTTCACGAACGAGTGGTTCGTGTTATCGGAATGACCAGGCGTCACATCGTTGCCCGACCTATTGCTTTCGCAAAGAGTGCAGCGCAGGCCCCTCTCTCCGCGCGTAGATGTTTTGGCATGAACACTTCCGAGGCTCCGTCGCCGCGTGCTACCAAGTGCACGCCGACCCCCCCGCAGATGGAGGCTTCATGAAACTGCGTAGAACCGCGACATATGTGACCTCGCTCCTCGCCGCCGTCACCCTCGCCCTCACCGGGGCCAGTGCCGCAGCGGCCGCCGACGCCCAGGCCGCAGGCGGCTACGTCGCCCTGGGTGACTCCTACTCCTCCGGGGTCGGTGCCGGCTCCTACGACAGCGGCAGCGGCGACTGCCGGCGCACCCCCAAGGCGTACCCCGCCCTGTGGGCCGCCGCGAACTCGCCCGCCAGCTTCGACTTCGTGGCCTGCTCCGGTGCGGTGACCAGCGATGTCCTCAACAAGCAGATGGGCCCGCTGAACTCCTCCACCAGCCTCGTCTCGCTCACCATCGGCGGCAACGACGCCGGGTTCGCGGACGTCATGACCACCTGCGTCCTCCAGTCCGAGGCCAACTGCATCGCCCGGGTCAACACGGCCAAGGCCTTCGTCGAGAGCACCCTGCCCGGCCGGCTCGACTCGGTCTACTCGCAGGTCCGCGCCAAGGCCCCCTCGGCCAACGTCGTCGTCCTCGGCTACCCGCGGTTCTACAAGCTCAACGGCACCTGCGTGGCCGGCCTGACCGAGGGGGAGCGCACCGCCATCAACGGCGCCGCCGACCTCCTCAACTCCGTCATCTCCAAGCGTGCCGCCGACCACGGCTACGCCTACGGGGACATCGCCGCCGCCTTCACCGGCCACGAGATCTGCTCCGGCGACTCCTGGCTCCACAGCGTCAAGTGGACCGGCATCAACGACTCCTACCACCCGACGGCCGCCGGCCAGTCCGGCGGCTACCTGCCGGTGCTGAACTCCAAGGCCTGACCGGGCGTCGAACGGTCCCGCGCCTCGCACCACGAGCACGCGGCAGAGGAGGTCCCGCCACCAAGCGGGGCCTCCTCACGGCCTTCCCCCCCAGGCGCTCACCAGCCCAGCAGCCACCCCGCCGCGGCCGCCAGCAGCACCACCAGGGCCGCCAGCGCCACCAGGACCGGAGCCTTCCGCCCGGCCCCCCGGAGCCCACGCTGCGCCCCGGACGCCTCGCGGCCCCGCCCGGACCGCCGCCCCGCAGGACCGCCGTCCTCCGCGCGCCCGCCGCCGCGCCGCGCCCCCGGCACCACGGCCATCGCGCCACCCCGCGACCGCGACCCGCCCGCCACCCGGTGCAGCAGCCGCTCGGCCTCCGCCGCACACAGCCGGTCGTCCGGGTGTTTGCGCAGCAGCCCCTCGATCACCGGCCGCAGCGGACCCGCCCGGCCCGGCGCCGGAAGCGCGTCGTCCACCGCCGCGCCCAGCGTCGCCAGGGCCGTCTCACGGCGGAACGGGGTCCGCCCCTCCACCGAGGCGAAGAGCAGCACCCCGAGCGCCCACAGGTCCGAGGCCGGGCCCGGCTCCGCCTCCAGCGCCCGCTCCGGGGCCAGGTACTCGGGGGACCCCACCACCTCTCCCGCGTCCGTCAGTTCCT
This sequence comes from Streptomyces albidoflavus, assembly GCF_000719955.1. GTDB lineage: Bacteria > Actinomycetota > Actinomycetes > Streptomycetales > Streptomycetaceae > Streptomyces > Streptomyces albidoflavus. The sequence goes on along the minus strand of NZ_JOII01000027.1, from coordinate 113,491 downwards.
CCCCGCCCTCCACCAGCGAGCTGCCGAAGTCGGTGAGCACCACCCGCCCGTCGAGGGCGAGCAGCACATTGGCCGGTTTCACGTCCCGGTGCAGCACCCCGGCGCCGTGCGCCGCCCGCAGCGCCGAGAGCACCTCGGCGCCGACCGAGGCGGCCCGCTCCGGCTCCAGCGGCCCGTCCGCCTCCAGCACGTCCTGGAGGGTGATTCCGCGCACCAGCTCCATCACGATCCACGGCCGCCCGTCCTGGCGTACGACGTCGAACACCTCGGCCACGCTCGGGTGCTCGATCCGTCCCGCCGCCCGGGCCTCCCGCTCCAGCCGGGCGTGGAGCCGGGCCACGTCCTCCTCGGGGAGGCCGAACGGCACGCTCACCTCCTTGACGGCCACCTCGCGCCGGAGCGTCTCGTCCCGCGCCCGCCAGACCGTCCCCATGCCGCCCCGGCCCAGTTCCCCGACGAGCCGGTACCGCCCGGCCAGCAGCCGCCCGCGCGCCGCCGGTGGCGCACCGTGTCCTTCGCCGCCCGCTCTGCCCTGCCTGCCCGACGTACCCGATGTGTTCATGAACCCTCCGTGGGGGAGCGCCATTTCTCACACAAGTACCCCGTGAGGGCGTATCCGCAGCGCCGCCGCGCTGGTGATTCCGGCACGCGCCCGCCCTCGCGCGGGTGCGCCGGAGTCCGCCCCCGGCGCTCGCACGCCGCTTCACGCAGCGTCACAGCGGTCCCGTGCGACATGTCCCGGTCACGTGTGGGTATCCGTCAACAACCTTGCGGGCAGGGCCGATCCCGTGCCCGGGATACCGGCGTGGACCCCAAGGGCGATAGGGTTGCCCTGCCCGGGGCCGGGTGCCCTCGTACGGGTGGGGAGTGACATGGAACAGATAACTGTGCGCAGCAGGCCGCGAGTGCCTGCGATCACGTGCGGGAGCAGCGCGACCAGTTCGCGCCTCGACCGCCATCTCTCGGTGCTGGGCGGTCCTGCCGTCCCGCAGCGCGAGACGGCCGAGGCGACGACGCTGATGCGTGAGCTCACCTCACGGAAGGCCGCGCACGATCGCACCGGCAGGGGTGCGCGGGTCAGTCGGGTATCGCTGTTCGCACCGCTCAGGCGGCTGCGCAGGTCGCTGTTCGGCGGCCACTGACCCCGGGCCGGCCGTCAACCATCCGGCCGGCCTCCCCCTCCCCCTGTTCCAGACACCGTCCGGTTCGGGGCGCAACAGCTGTGCCACCACTCCCCGGCACATGACGGCGCCCCGCCCGGCGGTTTCTTTTTGCCCGGGCCCCGCTCACCAGAGGGCGGACTGCCCCTCCGGCCCCTCCTCGCGCACCGCCAGGGCCGGACCGGGCCGCCGCGCCGCCGCCGGGACCGGGAGCACCCCCACCGCCCGCAGCTCCGCCTCGCCGAGCACCGGCCCCGCCACCTCCGGACGGCTCGCCTCCGCCTCGGCCAGCAGCGCCAGCACCGTGATCAGCTCCAGCAGTTCCCGGGTCCGCTCCTGCGGCCACTCGCCGGGCGCCAGCCCCTCCAGCGTGCCCGGCGCCCCCAGCGCCGTCCGCCGCGCCACCCACTCCGCCAGCACCCGCACCCCGCCGCAGGTGAACTCCCAGGCCCCCGGCGGCACCGGCGCGATCCGCCCGCCCCCGACCATGAGGCTCTCGCTCTCCGCGTCGTACGCCACGGGGTACGGCCCCTCCTCGCCTGCCGCGACGGGGACCAGCGGCGCCCGGACGTACGGCCGCCGGCCGCCGGGCAGGCGGGGACGGTCGCCGTCGAGCGGGGCCAGCAGGGCGAGGACGGCGGTGCCCCAGGCCACGCCGGCCTCCCACTCGCGGGCCTGCCGGGGCAGCGGGACCTCGCAGCCGCCGGCCCCGGGGACGGCGGCGCAGACGATCCAGGCGAAGACGTCCCCGGCGCTCACCGGCAGGCCCCACTCCTTCGCCAGGTACGGGAGGAGGCCGGGCGCGAGGTTGGGATCGGCGGGGTCGGGGCCGCGGTGCAGGGGGCGGACCGGGCGGGCCCTGCCGTACGGGTTGCGGCCGGTCGGCAGCAGGGCGGTGGCGAGGATCGGGGGGCCGCCGGGGCCGGTCTCCAGCAGGTAGCGGGAGTGGGGGCCGTGGGCGCGCCAGAGTTCGGGCCGGGCCGTGTCCAGGAGCCGGTGGTCGGGCAGGAGCCACCGCGCGTCGAAGGGGCCGTCGAGGACGCGGACCGGTTCGGGGCACGGGCCGGGGTCGCGGGCGAGGCGGCCGGTGGCGGTGGTGCGGCCCGGCAGCGGCGCGACCGAGGAGCGGGTGGTGCGGGCCCGGGTCGGGCCGAAGAGCTCCTCACGCCGCTCGCCCTCCGCCTCGGCCAGCGCCCGCCAGCGGCGCCGCAGCGTCTCCGGCTCGGCCGCCAGCGGCCAGTCGCGGCCCGGCCGCCAGGGCGCCACCGACCAGGGCATCAACTCCGCCAGCCGCACACCCCGCCGGCCCGCTCCGCCGCCCCCTCGCTCGCTCATCCTCGCATCGTACAAACCGCCCGCCCCGCCCCGCCGCCGGTCCGGGGCCTCAGGGGCCGGTGAGGACGGCCAGGCGCTGGGTCGCGCGGGTCATCGCCACGTAGCGGTCGACGGCGCCCTCGACGCCCTCGCCGAACCGCTCCGGGCCGACCAGGACGACCAGGTCGAACTCCAGTCCCTTCGCCAGCTCCGGGGTGAGGGAGCGGACGCGGGAGGTGGCCGTGAAGGTGGGGTCGCCGATGACGCAGGCCACGCCCTCGGCGTGCTCGGCCAGCCAGGCGTCGAGGAGGGCGTCGCGGTCGGCGGCCGGGCCGTGGTGGACGGGGACACCGGTGCTGCGCACGGAGGAGGGGACGTTGGCGTCGGGCAGCGCGGCGCGGATGACCTGCTCGGCCTCGGTCATGACCTCGCTGGGGGTGCGGTAGTTGACGCCGAGCGAGGCCACCGTGATCCGGTCGAGGCCGGCCCGCTCCAGCCGCTCGGGCCAGGTGGCGGCGAAGCCGTGCCGGGCCTGGGCTCGGTCGCCGACGACGGTGAAGCTCCGCGAGGGGCAGCGCGACCGCAGCATCTGCCATTCCGCGTCGGTCAGCTCCTGCGCCTCGTCCACGACGATGTGCGCGAACGGGCCCTGCAACGGCTCCCGCTCGGCCCCCGGCAGCGCCCCCTCGTCGATCAGGGTGGACTGCAGGTCGTCGTGGAGGAGCATCGTCACCGCGCCCTCCCCGTCGTCGTCGGCCCGTACCAGGGTGTCGACGACGGCGGCCCGGCGCTCCCGCTCGGCGGCGACGGCGGCGTCCTGGCGGAGCTTGCGTACGGAGGACCGGGGGTCGCCGAGCCGCTGCCGGGCGGCGTCCAGGAGCGGCAGGTCCGCGAGGGTCCAGGCGTCCGGCACGGGGCGTTGCAGCGCGCGGACCTCCTCGACGGTCAGGTGCGGGGCGCAGCGGCGCAGGTAGGCGGGGACCGTCCAGAGGTCGCCGACCAGGTCGGTCGCCTCGATGACGGGCCAGGCCCGGTTGAGGGCGCCGATCAGCTTCCGGTTGCCGAGGAGCGAGCGGCGGAGCAGCGCGGGCGGGGCGTCGCTCTCGTCCTGGTCCATGAGGAGGGTGAGGAGTTCGTCGCGGATCTGGCCGCGGGCCTCGTTGTGCGGGGTGCCGGGCTCCACCGCGTCGAAGGCGGCGGCCCAGTCGGCGGCGCTCAGCCAGAGCGTGGACCAGTGCGTGACGACCTCCATGCCCTCGGTGGGCGGCTCCTCGTACAGGGCGACGGCCGGTTCGACGGCCCGCACCATCGCGGCCGAGGACTTCAGCCGGGCCACCTCCGGGTCCGCCTCGGGCCGGGCGGCGGCGCCCTCGGGGACCAGGTCGCGCAGGGTGCAGGTGCGCACGCCCTCCTCGCCGAGGCTGGGCAGCACGTCGTCCACGTAGTTCAGGTACGGCTGGTGCGGGCCGACGACGAGGACGCCGCCGCGCCGGTGGCCCAGGCGCGGGTCGGCGTAGAGGAGGTGGGCGGCGCGGTGCAGGGCGACGACCGTCTTGCCGGTGCCCGGGCCGCCGTCCACCACCAGGGTGCCCCGGGAGCCGGCGCGGATGATCGCGTCCTGGTCGGCCTGGATGGTGGCGAGCACGTCGCGCATCCGGTCCGAGCGGTGGCCGCCGAGGGAGGCGAGGAAGGCCGACTGGTCGTCCAGGGCGGCGTGGCCCTCCAGGCCGTCGGCGGTGAAGACCTCGTCCCAGTAGTCGCTGATCCGGCCGCCGCTCCAGCGGTACCTGCGGCGGCTGGCCAGGCCCATCGGGCGGGCGTGGGTCGCCGCGAAGAACGGTTCGGCGGCGGGGGAGCGCCAGTCGGTCAGCAGGCGGCGGCCGTCGCCGTCGGTGAGGCCGAGGCGGCCGATGTACACCGGCTCGGGGTCGTCCTCGCGGACGAAGTGGCCGAGGCAGAGGTCGAGGCCGAAACGGCGCAGGGTCCGCAGTCGCGCCCCGAGGCGGTGCACCTCGGTGTCCCGGTCCATCGCGGCCCGCCCGGCGCCGCCGGGGGAGCGGAGCGCGGCGTCCAGGCTCGCGGTCAGCTCGGCGACCGACTGTTCCAGGGCGGCCGTGACGGCGGCGAAGTGCCGGTCGTCGCCGCCGGTCAGCGCCGGGTCGGCCTTGGCCGCCAGGCGGCCGGGGAGGGCGAAGGCGGTGAAGGCGGCCGGGGAGTCCGCCCCGGGGACGGGCGAAGGGGTGCGCACTACGGGAACCACTCATTTCGGCAGGATCGGGCGACGGCCCGTGATTCTGCCTGGTGGAGGGGGCCTTGCCGCAAGGCCCCCCTTGAGCTATACCTTGAGAGTGGCAAGGAGCGCCGAGGCGCTCGTTGCCTTTCTTTCTGCCCCGGCGCCCCCGGCCCGCCTACGCGTCCAGCGTGACCGTGAACGAGAACCGGTCCCCCCGGTAGTGGATGCGGGTCACGTCGAGGGTGCGGCCCTCCTCGTCCACGGTGACCCCGGTGTAGTGCAGGATCGGGCTGAGCAGCGGCACGTCGAGCAGGCGGGCCGTCTCCGGGTCGGCGAGGCGGGCCTCGACCGTGTCGGTGATGCGGGCGATGCTGAGGCCGACGGTGTCCCGCAGCACCTTGGTCATCGGCCGTATCTCCAGCTCGGCGGGGTCGACCCGGGCCGCGATCTCCGGCGGGAGGTAGTTGCGGGCGTGGTTGGTCGGCTCGCCCGTCTCCTCGTCGTGGCGCAGCCGGTGGTACGCCGTCACCTCGGTGCGCCCGGGGAAGTACTCGGCCAGGCCGGCGGGGACGGGCGCCGGGCCGTGGTCGAGCAGGCGGGCGCGCATGCCGGACTGCTGGGCGACGATGGCGTCCACCGAGCCGAGCAGACGGACCGGGGCGCCCGGGCGGGCGCTGGGCTCGATGAAGGTGCCGCGCCTGCGGTGGCGGGTGATGAGCCCCTCGTCCTCCAGCTCCTTGAGCGCCTGCCGCATGGTCAGCACGCTGACGCCGTAGTGCGCGGCGAGCTGCTCCTCGGTGGGCAGCCGGAGCGGGTCGCCGGGGGAGCGGCCGAGTACGGAGGCCCGCAGGGACTGCGAGACCTGGTACCAGAGGGGCAGTTTCCGGTTCAGGACGATGGAGTCCGGTGCGAATGCGGTCACGGCTTCTCCGGGAGGACGGGACGGGGCGTCCCCGGCCGCCGGTGCGGGCGGCCGGGCCACGGGTGGGTCAGGGGATCATCCCGCAGTTCCCCAGTGTCGCTCCAGGCCCTGCCACACCCCGTCGTACCCCTGCTGGCGGTGGGCGGCGCCGGCCGCCTGCGCGGTCGGCAGGATCGGCCAGCGCGTCTCGAACATGAAGGCCAGCCCGTCGTCGATCTTCTGCGGCCGCAGCTCGGCCGCCGACGCCTTCTCGAAGGTGTCCCGGTCGGGGCCGTGCGCCGACATCATCGGGTGCAGCGAGCCGCCGCCGGGGACGAAGCCGCCGGCACCGCCGCGCTTGGCGTCGTAGGCGCCGTCGATCAGCCCCATGTACTCGCTCATCACGTTCCGGTGGAAGTACGGCGGGCGGAAGGTGTCCTCGCCGACCAGCCAGCGCGGGGCGAAGGCGACGAAGTCGACGCCGGCCAGGCCCGGGGTGTCCGAGGGCGAGGTGAGCACGGTGAAGATCGAGGGGTCGGGGTGGTCGTAGCTGATCGAGCCGATGACGTTGAACCGGCGCAGGTCGTAGACGTAGGGGACGTGGTTGCCGTGCCAGGCGACGACGTCCAGGGGGGAGTGGCCGTAGGTGGCCCGCCAGAGGTTGCCGCAGTACTTGGTGACGACCTCGACGGGCTCCTCCGCCTCCTCGTAGGCGGCGACCGGGGCGCGGAAGTCCCGCGGGTTGGCCAGCCCGTTGGCGCCGATCGGGCCGAGGTCGGGGAGCTGGAAGGGGCGGCCGAAGTTCTCGCAGACGTAGCCGCGGGCCGGGGCGCCGGACAGTTCCGCGCGGAAGCGGACGCCGCGCGGGATCAGCGCGATCTCGCCGGGCCCGGCGACCAGCAGGCCGAACTCGGTGCGCAGCCGCAGCGTGCCCTCCTGAGGGACGATCAGTAGTTCGCCGTCGGCGTCGGAGAAGACCCGCTCCATCGAGATGTCGGCCGCGTAGAGGTGGACGGCCATGCCCTCGCGGCGGGCCGGGTCGCCGTTGCCTCCGAGGGTCCACAGCCCGGCCAGGAAGTCGGTGCCGGGGGCCGGGTCGGGCAGCGGGTCCCAGCGCATCCGGTTGGGGTCGGGGACGGCGTCGGTGAACGGGCCGCCGTGCAGCGTGCCGTTCCCGGTCCGGACGAAGGCGGGGTGGGCGGCGGAGGGGCGGATGCGGTAGAGCCAGGAGCGGCGGTTGTGGGCGCGCGGCTCGGTGAAGGCGGTGCCGCTCAGCTGCTCGGCGTAGAGGCCGAGCGGGGCGCGCTGCGGGGAGTTGCGGCCCTCGGGGAGGGCGCCGGGGACCGCCTCGGAGCTGTGCTCGTTGCCGAAGCCGGTCAGGTAGGCCGGGGTGGCCGGTGCGTGTCCGTCAGCGCTCATCTGGTGACTCCCTTTTCCGCCAATTCCTCTGCAGCACCATAGGATTGCGGAGGTCCGGTGACAAGCCTCCGCACGGACGGGTCCGTGCGCGGGGGGCTCTCAAAAACTGGACATTGCTCTACTCTCCCGGGACATGTCGTGGACACGCAGGTTCCTCGCCGTCCTCGCCGTCGCCGGGACGCTCCTCGCCGCCCTGCTGACGGCCCCGCCCGCCCTCGCCCACGAGGAGCGCCCCGTCGACTTCCCCGACGGTTCCGGCAGCGTCCCCGTCCACCGCGACGAGCAACCCGACCTCCTCGTCTGCAAGAAGGGCCGGGCCGCCTTCGAGCGGCGTATCGCCTCCTTTCCCCAGGCCCTGCTGGAGAAGAACCGCACCCTGTACGACCGCTGCCTGCGCGAGGGGTACCGCCACCTCCAGCAGGCCGTCGACGCCGTCGACCGCCCGGGAACGACCATCGCGATCCTCCCCGGCCTCTACGAGGAGGAGCCCTCCCAGCCCGCCCCCTCGGGAGCCTGCGCCCGCCTCGACGCCCCCGACTCCCAGCTCGGCTACCAGATCCTTTCGTTCGCCCAGCAGAAGCAGTGCCCGCACAACCAGAACCTCGTCGCGATCCTCGGCAAGAAGGACCTCCAGATCGAGGGCACCGGCGCCCGCCGCACCGATGTCGTCATCGACGCCAAGTACCAGAAGCTCAACGCGATCCGTGCCGACTCCTCCGACGGGATCTACTTCAAGAACTTCACCGCCCAGCGCACCACCTTCAACGCCCTCTACGTCCTCGCCGGGGACGGCTTCGTCATCGACGACGTCCTCACCCGCTGGAACGACGAGTACGGCTTCCTCACCTTCGCCGGCGACCACGGCCTCTACAAGAACTGCGAGTCCTACGGCAACGGCGACTCGGGCATGACGGGGGGCTCGGTGTACGTCTGAAGGCGCGACAGCGACAACGAGTTCGACCACAACGTGACTCCTCCCTCCGGTTCGATCCGGTGGGCTTCTCCAGTACGCGGTTCAAATCACGTCAGGAAGGACCAGCCCGGCCCTGAGCTTGACGTTCCAGGCGCCGACCCGATCCGCGTGGTCGCGGTGATCACAGGCGGTGCACTGGAACTTCTCACCGTCGCGGTTCTCGCGGTCCACGTGCCCGCACTGCGGGCACGTGCGCGAGGTGTTGCGGGGGTCCACCGGGATCAGGACGCGAGCGGCGCTTTCAGCCTTCTGCGCGAGGATGCCCAGGAACACCCCCCAACCCGCGTCATGAATACTGCGATTGAGTTCGGCCTTCGAGGCGGCACCGTTCGGCAGGAATGAGCCGGCGGTCTCGGGGTCGGGCTTCGGCTTGGGGACGCGGACCATGTTCGCGATATTCAGCCGTTCGTGCGCGATCTGGTCGTAGGCGTGGACCAGAGCCAGTGCGGCCTTGTGCGCATGATCGGTGCGCTGACGGCGGATCTTGCGGTGCAGCTTGGCGGCCTTCTCGACCGCCCGGCGGTGGTTGGCGGTGCGATGCTCTCGCTTGCACCGGGGGAACGCTTTGAGTGCTCGCTGGGCGTTCGCCAAGGCTTGGTTGCCGCGCTTGCCGTGCCTCGGGTTCTCGACGTGCACTCCCTCGGACGTGGTGAGGAAGTGGGTGATGCCCATGTCGATGCCGGTCACCGTGCCCGCCGTCGGGAGCGGCTCGGTGGGTACTTGGTCGCAGACGAGTATGACGTACCACTGCCGCCCCTCGCGCTTGACGCTGACGGTCTTGATGCGGCCCTTCACTGCGCGGTGCTGGTGCACGCGGACGTGTCCGACCCCTTGCAGACGGACACGGGTGACGGAGTCGAGCGGGATGGAGTTCCACCGGCAGCCGTCCCCGTCCTTGGGGAACTCGACCGTGTCGAACCAGCTCACGCCTCGGAATCGGGGGTATCCGGGCTTTTCGCCCGCCTTCACGCGTCGGAAGAATGCTTGGAACGCCTTGTTCAGGCGGCGCAGTGTTGCTTGTTGAGAGCTGAAAGACCAGCGGCCTTGCTGCTCGGGGTCGAACGCTCGGATCTCCTTGAGCTGTGCGGACTGCTCGCCGTACTTGACGGAGGTCTTCGAGCTGTGCCGGTAGGCGTCCCGGCGTTCCTGTAAGGCCGCGTTGTAGAGGGAGCAGTGATCTCGCAGCATCTCGCCGAGTGCCTGGCGCTGTCTGACGGTGGGGCGAAGCAGGAACTTGTAGGCACGAATCACGAGTTGTCTCCACCCTGCTTCTTCGACCCGGGCCGCTCCCATTGAGTGTCGATGTACTTCTCCATCGCGTCCGCGCTGAGGGTGCCGGCCGAGGCGACGAAGAACGACGACGACCACAGCGTGGGCATCCGGCTCTTGAGGTGCGGGAACTCCGAGCGGAGTACGCGAGAAGTGAAACCCTTGAACTGGTTCGCCACGTAGGAGGCGGAAGCCTTCGGATCGTGTCTGACGAACACGCGCACGTGATCAGGGGCGATCTCAAGGGTGGCGATCTCCCACCCCTTCTCGGCCGCCTTCTGCTCGATCAGCTCATGCAGCCGGGTCGCCACGCTGCCACCGAGCACGCGGCGGCGGTACTTCGAGCACCACATTACGTGCAGCCCCAAGTCGTACACGGCGCCGGAGTAACGGCGGATCGATCGCGTCGCAGTCACGACGATCACTATACACATGCCGCACGTATAGTTCGCCGTGGTCAAAGGAACAGGATCGCGACGGAAGTTGAGGTCGAAGCAGCCCGGAGAAGCGATCTCCTCATGCATGAAGGCGCGCCCGAGCCGCTGGCCGCCAGATAGTGCGATTGCGCTACCGCCCGGACGCCGCGGTGGTGGCCCGGCCGTCACGTCGGCCAAGCCGTCACCTCGCACGGCAGATGGCCGACAGCGAGCACGTCGCCCGCAGCGCCCACGGCATCGGCACCCGGCACGACCTGCCCGTCTCCCCCTTCTACGCCTTCGCCGGAGCCTTCGCCGCCCTCCTCGTCTCCTTCCTCGGGCTCGGCCTGCTCTGGTCCCGCTCCCGCCTCACCGGGGAGGCCGCCGGGCGCCCGCTGCCCGCCGCCGTCCAGCGGTGCGCCGACGCCCGGGCCACCACCCTCGCCCTGCGCGCCCTCGGCCTCGCCGCGTACCTCACCCTCCTCGCCCACCTCCTCCTCGGCCCCGACGACCCCGCCCGCAACCCCGCCCCGGCCGCCGTCTACGCCCTTTTCTGGGCCGGGCTCGTCCCGCTCTCCCTGCTCTGCGGCCCGCTCTGGCGCCGGCTCAACCCGCTGCGCACCCTCCACCTCCTCGGCCGCGCCCTGCTCCGCCGCCCCGAGCCGGACCGCGTGCCGCCCGCCCCGCTGGGCCTGTGGCCGGCCGCGCTCGGGCTCGCCGCCTTCACCTGGCTCGAACTCGCCTCGCCCGCCCCGGCCTCGCGCGCCGCGCTGCTCACCTTCCTCGGCGCGTACACCGTGCTCCAGCTGGCCGCCGCCGCCCGCTGGGGCGAGGCGTGGTTCGCCCGGGGCGACGCCTTCGAGGCGTACGCGGGGCTGCTCGCCCGGCTCTCGCCCTTCGGCCGCCGTGCCGACGGCCGGCTCGTCGTCCGCAACCCGCTCGACGGCCTCGACGCCACCGAGCGGGTCCCCGGCCTCGCCGCCACCCTCTGCGTCCTCCTCGGCTCCACCGCGTACGACGGCCTCTCGGGCACCGCCGGGGGGACCGGCACCCTCCAGACCTCGCCGCTGGGGCGCACCCCGACCGCCACCCTCGGCCTCCTCGCGGTGATCGGCGTGACCGGGGCCGTCTACGCGCTGTGCACCGCCGCCACCCGGGTCCGGGGCGCCGGGGCCGCCTTCGCGCACAGCCTGGTGCCGGTGGCGCTCGGCTACCTCGTCGCCCACTACTTCACGCTCTTCACCACCGAGGCGCCCCACGCCGTCGCCCTCGCCGTGGGGGCCGGCCCGGGGCCCGTACCCGAACCACCCCTGGAGCCGGGTGCCCTGGCGGCGCTTCAGGTCTGCGCCGTCGTCACCGGCCATGTGCTCGGCGTCGTCGCGGCGCACGACCGGGCCGTCCGGCTCCAGCCGCCCGAACGCGCCGTCAGCGGGCAGATCCCGCTCCTCGTCCTCATGATCACGTACACTCTGGGCGGCCTCGGCCTGCTCGTCGCCTGAGGTCCCCGCGCGGCCCGGCCCCGCCCGACGCTCGCGCGGGCGCCCGCCGGGAGGGCACCATGGACCCTGTGCAGCACCTCACCTCCCTGCGCCGCGCTCCCGTCCAGCAGCGCAGCGCCGAACGGCTCGTCCGCATCCTCGACGCCTGCGCCGACCTCCTCGACGAGGTCGGCTACGAACAGCTCACCACCCGCGCCGTCGCCGACCGCGCCCAGGTCCCGATCGGCTCCGTCTACCGGTTCTTCGACAACAAGCGCGCCCTGGCCGACGCCCTGGCCCACCGCAACCTCGACCGGTACGCCGACCGCATCGCCCGCCGCGTCGGCGAGGTCGACGGGTCCGACTGGCGCGGCGCCGTCGACGCCTGCCTGGACGAGTACCTGACGATGAAGCGGACCGTCCCCGGCTTCACCCTCATCGACTTCGGCGTGCCCGCCCCGCCCACCGACGGCGAACCGCACGCCAACCACCAGGTCGCCGACCGGGTCGCGGCGCTCCTCGCGGCCCACCTCGGCCGCCCGCTCGACGACGCCCTGCGCCGCGCCGTCCTGGTCGGCGTCGAGGCCACCGACTCCCTGCTCCACCTGGCCTTCCGTACCGACCCGGCGGGCGACGAGGCCCTCGTCGGGGAGACCCGCACCCTGCTGCACGCCTACTTCGCGCACACCTTCGACCGGCCGCCCGGGGGACCGGGCGGCTGAACCGTGACCCTGGTGCGGGCCGAGGCCGGGGCGTTAGGTTGGCCGCCGCCCACCCTCGCCCAGCAGCCGGGAGAACTCGACGTGGTCCGTGCCGCCTTCCTGCCCGCCACCGGCTCCGCCCTCACCGTCGGTGAGATCGACCTGCCCGACCCCGGCCCCGGCCAGGTGCGGATCAGGCTCGCCGCCGCCGGGGTCTGCCACTCCGACCTGTCCCTGACCAACGGCACCATGGCCGTCCCCGTCCCGGCCGTCCTCGGCCACGAGGGCGCCGGAACCGTCGTCTCGGTCGGCGAGGGCGTCACCTCGGTCGCCCCCGGCGACGGCGTGGTCCTCAACTGGGCGCCCTCCTGCGGCGACTGCGGGGCCTGCGGCCGGGGCGAGGTGTGGCTCTGCCGCAACGCGCTGGCCGGGGCCGCGCGGGTCCACGCCCACCGGCCCGACGGCACCGTCCTGCACCCCGGCCTGAACGTCGCGGCCTTCGCCGAGGAGACCGTCGTCGAGGAGAACTGCGTGCTGCCCGTCCCCGACGGGGTGCCGCTCACCGACGCCGCCCTGCTCGGCTGCGCCGTCCTCACCGGCTACGGCGCCGTCCACCACAACGCCCGTGTCCGGGAGGGCGAGTCCGTCGTGGTCTTCGGCGTCGGGGGAGTGGGCCTCGCCGTCCTCCAGTCCGCCCGGATCGCCGGGGCCGGCGCGGTGATCGCCGTGGACGTCTCCGAGGCCAAGCGGGACCTGGCCCACCAGGCCGGCGCCACCGAGTTCGTCCTCGCCTCCGACACCACGGCCAAGGAGATCCGCGCCCTGACCGGCGGCGAGGGCGCCGACGTGGCGATCGAGTGCGTGGGCCGGGCCGCCACCATCAGGACCGCCTGGGAGTCGACCCGGCGCGGCGGCCGCACCACCGTCGTCGGCATCGGCGGCACCGACCAGCAGGTCACCTTCAACGCCCTGGAACTCTTCCACTGGGGCCGCACCCTCTCCGGCTGCGTCTACGGCAACTCCGACCCCGTCCGCGACCTGCCGGTCCTCGCCGAGCACATCCGGGCCGGGCGGCTCGACCTCGCCTCGATGGTGACCGACCGGATCGGGCTGGAGGACATCCCCGGCGCCTTCGAGCGGATGACCGCGGGCAAGGGCGGCCGGGCCCTGGTGGAGTTCGGGCAGGCGGGCCGATAGGGACGGCGCCCGGCGCCCGGCGGGTGCCGGGCGTCCCTCTCCCGGCCCCGCACGCTAAGCGCTTGCTCAGTGTCGGGGGTAGGGTGTGGCACCGGTACGGAGGGAAGGGCTGGTCATGAGCGCGGTGGAGCGGGACCCCGAGGGGTCCGACGAGGTTGTGGACGAGAGCGCCGGGGAGGCGGCCGGTGAGCCGGACGACGCGGCCTGGGCCGAGGTGACCCCGGACGCGGCCCGCAGGCTGCTGGTCGCCGCCGTCGACGCCTTCGCCGAACGCGGCTACCACGCCACGACCACGCGCGACATCGCCGGACGCGCGGGGATGAGCCCCGCCGCCCTCTACATCCACTACAAGACCAAGGAAGAGCTGCTCCACCGCATCAGCCGCATCGGCCACGACCGGGCGCTGAAGATCATGCGGGACGCGGCCGACAGCGGGGGCACCGCGGCCGAACGCCTGGACCGCGCCGTCCGCTCCTTCGTGGGCTGGCACGCCCTGCGCCACACCACGGCCCGCGTCGTCCAGTACGAACTGGACGCGCTCGGGCCCGAGCACCGCGCCGAGATCATCGAACTGCGCCGGGGCACCGACGCGGCCGTCCGCGAGATGATCTCCGACGGCGTCCGGGACGGCGAGTTCGAGGTCCCCGACATCCCCGGCACCACCCTCGCGGTGATCTCCCTCTGCATCGACGTGGCCCGCTGGTTCAAGGTCGGCGGCGCCCGCACCCCCGAGGAGATCGGCGCGCTCTACGCCGGTCTGGTCCTGCGGATGGTCGGCGCCGGCGAGAAGTGAGCAGACGTACGGCCCGGGAGCGCCTGACGCCCCCGGGCCGTACGCGCGGTGTTCAGAGGTAGTAGCGGACGACCGCCTCGGCGACGCAGACCGGCTTGTCGCCGCCCTCGCGCTCCACGGTGAAGACGGTGGTGACCTGGATGCCGCCGGTGACCTCGCCCACCTCGGTGACCTGCGCGGTGGCGCGCAGCCGCGAGCCGACCGGCACGGGGGCGGGGAAGCGGACCTTGTTCACGCCGTAGTTGACGCCCATCCGCACGCCCTCGACGGAGATCAGCTGCGGGCCGAAGACGGGCAGCAGCGAGAGCGTCAGGTACCCGTGCGCGATGGTGGTGCCGAACGGGCCCTCCTTCGCCTGCTCGGGATCGACGTGGATCCACTGGTGGTCGCCGGTCGCCTCGGCGAACTGGTCGATCCGCTTCTGCTCGATCTCCAGCCAGTCGGTGTGCCCCAGCTGCTCACCGACGGCCGCGCGCAGCTCGTCGACCGATGCGAAGATCCTCGGTTCTGCCATGTCCCGACCTCTCTCATCCACATGTCTAAGCGCTTGCTCAGCATGGACCGGCCGCCTCCGGCTGTCAATGAAACGCCCCACCGGCCCGCCGGTTCCCCCTCCCGCCACTGGGCCCGCCCGTGGGCCCGGCGTTCACCCGCGCCACGTAGGGTCGGGCGGGTGCCGCAGATTCCGCAGAAGATCCACGAGCTCACCGTCGGGCAGCTCTCCGCGCGCAGCGGGGCCGCCGTCTCCGCCCTGCACTTCTACGAGGCCAAGGGGCTCATCTCCAGCCGCCGCACCTCGGGCAACCAGCGCCGCTACCACCGCGACACCCTGCGCCGGGTCGCCTTCGTCCGCGCCGCCCAGCGCGTCGGCATCCCGCTGGCCACCATCCGCGACGCCCTCGCCGAACTCCCCGAGGAACGCACCCCGACCCACGAGGACTGGGCCCGCCTCTCCCACGTCTGGCGCGCCGAACTCGACGAGCGCATCAACCAGTTGCACCGCCTGCGGGACCACCTCACCGACTGCATCGGCTGCGGCTGCCTCTCCCTGGAGACCTGCGTCCTGTCCAACCCGGACGACACGGTGGGCGCGTCGCTGACGGGGTCGCGGCTGATGGGGGCACGGCGCAAGGCGTAGGAGGTTCAGGGGCGGGGCCGCCCGGACCGGTGGAAGACGACGGCCACACGGCGGTGACGGCGGTGGTGCCGCTCACCGCGACCGCGACGGCCGGCAGCCCGCACAGCAGGGCCGAGAAGGTCAGGACCAGGTGCGGCGGGAAGCGTCCGGCGAGCTGTGCCGCACAGGCGGCCCCCGCCGTGCCGCCGACCGCCCCGGCCGCCGGCAGCAGCCCGAACCCGGCCTCCGGCAGCCCGAGCACGCTGCCGCTGTAGACCACCAGCACCGACCACCACGCGGCGTCGGCGAAGGCGATGGCCGAGGCGGCGCAGGTCACCACCGCGAGCCGGGGGTGGCCCAGGAGCCGGCGGGCACCGCCCAGCAACTCGGTCAGCAGGCGGGGCCGCTCCTCGCGGGCGGGCGGAGCGGCCACGGTGGAGGCGGCCCTCGGCAGGGTGAGCACCAGGATGACGGCGACCACCAGGGCCGAGGCGTCCACGGCCAGCGGGACGAACATGGCGGTGGCGAAGAGCAGGGCGCCGATCAGCGGGAGGGCCCCGGCGCGGATGCCGTCGGCGACGTTGGCCGCCGCCGCGGAGGCCCAGAACCGCCGGAAGGAGGGCGGGAGACCTCGGTCCGCCGCGGCGGGCGCTGTCACGACAACTCCGTCTCTCGCGAACGGACAGGACGCGTCCGCCCGGGGGCGGGTGGCCCAGGCCAGGAGGGCGTGCTGCCCCGGGCAAGGGCGGGTGCCGGACTTCATGTCCCCGGCCCGGAGGGCGTGTTCACCGGCCCGCGCGCCCCCAGGCGTACCCCCACCCCCCCGGTGGAGCGCGGGGCGCCGAGGGTACATAAGGGGCGAGATGTCGATGCTGAGGGAGGGAGAGCCGGATGGGAGTGGCCGTCTGCTCGTTGAAGTGGGAAGCCGCCCGGACCGGGAGTCAGCGCATCGTCTACGACAGCGACGGCTACCACCTGGTGCGCTTTCCGTACGAGGAGAGCGAGGAGTCGTACGACCCGTGGGGGATGCACGACCCGGGGAAGGCGTACCCCGATCCGGAGTCGGGGCTGATCGTGCCGAGCCACGACGGGTGGGGGACCGTCTCGGCGCTGGTGTTCTGGGCGCCGGACAGCCGGCCCGTGGAGTACCGGGCCCGGTTCGTGCGGGACCCGCTCGGGAGTTCCACCGGGTACGACTCCACGGCGACCACCGACTCGGCGCCGACCGGGGGAAACCAGTTCCGGACGTACATGTGGCAGATGTTCGTCCGGAAGGACACCCCGCTCGGCCTGAAGGTCACCGCCAGGGCGTCGGGTGACGTGCCGGTGCCCGCGGCGCTGACCCTCGCCGAGTTCAAACTGGCCGTACAGACGGACGTGCACGTGCCGGAGTGACCGGCGCCGTGCGTGGGCGCGGCCCCCGCCGCCCTCGGGGCGCGGCCGGGGCCGGGTCGCTCAGGCCGCGAGCAGGGGAGTGGCGACCTGGGTGAGTGCCCGGGGGGTGAGCAGTTCGCGCGGGACGCTGATGCCGCAGTGGACGCAGTGCGGTTCGGGACCCTCGCCCCAGGCCAGGTGGGGGGTGGCGCAGACGGGGCAGTCGGTGCCGGGTTCCCGGTCCAGGGCGTCCAGGAGGCGGCGCAGCACCTCGGCGAGGGGGAGGGAGGGGTGCAGGCGGGGGTTGTCGCACCAGGCGAGGGCGTAGCCGCTGCCGGTGCGGCGCTGCCAGGTGTCGACGCCGGCCGGGCGGCGCAGCCCGTCGTGCTTCTCGCGCCGCCGGCGGGCGGCGAAACGGGCCTCGTGCGCGAGCCAGAGGTCCCGCGCCTCCTCCACCTCGGTCAGGGCCGCCTCCAGCCGGGCGGGATCGGGTGACCGGTCCTCGGGGCCGAAGCCGTGCCGGGAACACAGGTGGTCCCAGGTGGCCCGGTGGCCGTAGGGGGCGAATCGTTCGAGGCACTTGCGCAGGGAGTAGCGGCGCAGGGCCAGGTCGCATCGGGGGTCGCGGACCTGTCTCGCCAGACTCCGGAAACCAGCCATGGTGGTGCACCTCCGTGATCGGAACGCCGGCTCCGCCCCGGACCACCGCCGTCCGGGAGCCGCGGAGGGGGGCCCGGGCGGAGTGCGGTCGGAGCGAGGTCGTTACAGGGACGTATGCGCCGTCGAAACGGCTCCATTCGTCCCGACGCACTGCATTCCGCTTTCGTGCCCCGGAGGGGCGTATCCCGGCCACCCCCGGTGTGTGGGGATTCGGAAAAAGTGACGCATGTTCACCTTCAGCCCGTGTCCTACCGGCGGTAACCTCCGGCTCACCATCGTCGGGAGGATCAGGTATGCGACGGCGCACCCCCAGATACGCCCCACGCACCTCACTGGCCGGCCGGGCGGTGGCCGTCACGGCCACCGCTGTGCTCGCCCTCACCGCGGGGCTGCTCTCCCCGCTCCCACCGGCCGCCGCCGACGACCCGCCGCCGGTCGCCGATCACTGCGGAGACAACTGCCTGGACATCCTGCCGCCGGGCAACAACGGCAGCGCCACCCTCGTCGAGATCCTGGCTAACCGGGCACTCGGCACCCAGCCCAAGCACGCCGACGACCAGCTCGCGCCGTACGACGCGCTCGCCTCCGGCTACGGCTCGCTCACCGACGACAAGCTCTCCGAGTTCTTCCAGGACGCCTCCTTCGGCGTCCCCGAGGATCAGGTCGCCTCCGTCACCAGCCCCCGCGAGGACGTGACGATCACCCGCGACAAGAAGACCGGGGTGCCGCACATCAAGGGCACCACCCGCTACGGCACGGAGTTCGGCGCCGGATACGCGGCCGGGCAGGACCGGCTCTGGCTCATCGACCTCTTCCGGCACGTCGGCCGCGGCGAGCTGACCCCCTTCGCGGGCGGCGCCGAGGCCAACCAGGGCCTGGAACAGCAGTTCTGGCCGGAGGCCCCGTACACCGAGGAGGACCTGGAGGCGCAGGTCGCCTACATCCGCGACCACGGCGGCGAGCGCGGCAGGCAGGCGATGGCCGACGCCCAGGCGTACATCGACGGGCTCAACGCCTACCGTGTCAAGGCGAAGAAGAGCCGCACCTTCCCCGGCGAGTACGTGCTCACCGGAAAGATCGGCGCGGTCACCAACATCGGCGAGATCGAGCCGTTCAAGCTGACCGACCTGATCGCGCTGGCCTCCGTGGTCGGCGGTCTCTTCGGCAACGGCGGCGGCGGTGAGGTCGAGGCCGCCCTCTCCCTCCTCGCCGCGCAGCAGAAGTACGGCGTGGAGAAGGGCACCGAGATATGGGAGGGGTTCCGCGGCCGCGAGGACCCCGAGACGGTGCTGACCGTCACCGACGGCACCTCCTTCCCCTACGCCGGCAAACCGGAGAAGGCGCGCGGCCAGGCGCTGCCCGACAAGGGTTCGGTCACCCGCGAGCAGGTCGTGTACGACCGCACCGGCTCGGCCGCGCAGAAGAACCCCGCCAAGGACCCGGTGAAGGCACCCGCCGAGCTGAAGCCCCTCCAGGGCATGTACGACGACGGCGTCCTGCCGGCCGACCTGTTCTCCAGCGACCGGGGCATGTCCAACGCCCTGGTGGTCTCCGGCGAGCACACCGCCTCCGGCCACCCGGTCGCCGTCTTCGGCCCGCAGACCGGCTACTTCGCGCCGCAGCTGCTGATGATGCAGGAGCTCCAGGGCCCGGGCATCAGCGCCCGCGGCGTCTCCTTCGCCGGGGTCGGCATGTACGTCCAGCTCGGGCGCGGCCAGGACTACTCCTGGAGCGCGACCTCCGCAGGCCAGGACATCACCGACACCTACGCCGTCGAACTCTGCTCCCCGGACGGCTCGGCGCCGGGCAAGGACGCCGTCCACTACCGCTTCCGGGGTGCGTGCCTGCCCATGGAGAAGCTGGAGAAGACCAACGCCTGGAAGCCCAGCCTCGCCGACTCCACCGCCAAGGGCTCCTACCGCCTCCAGGTGTACCGGACCGAGCTCGGCATCGTGACCCACCGGGCCACCGTCGACGGCACCCCCGTCGCCTACACCCAGCTCCGCTCCACCTACGGGCACGAGGCCGACTCCATCATCGGCTTCCAGATGCTCAACGACCCCGGCCAGGTGACCGACGTCGCCTCCTTCCAGGAGGCCGCCCAGCACATCAACTACGCCTTCAACTGGTTCTACGCCGACTCGCGGGACACGGCGTACTACAACAGCGGCGGCAACCCGGTCCGCGCCGAGGGTGTCGACCCGGCCCTGCCGGTGCGCGGTGAGCCGGAGTACGAGTGGCGGGGGTACGACCCGGCCACCCACACCTCCGACCAGACCCCGCCCGCCGAGCACCCCCAGTCGGTCAACCAGGACTACTACATCTCCTGGAACAACAAGCAGGCCAAGGGGTACTCCGCCGCCAACTTCAGCCACGGCGCGGTGCACCGGGGCGACCTGCTCGACGGCCGGGTGAAGAAGCTGGTCGAGACCGGCTCGGTCACCCGCGCCTCGCTCACCAGGGCGATGGCCGAGGCCGGCGTCACCGACCTCCGCGGCGAGCAGGTGCTGCCCGAACTGCTGAAGCTCCTCGGCGGCGGCGACAGCCCCGAGACCACCAAGGCCGTCCAGCAGCTCCGGGCCTGGCAGGCGGCCGGGTCCCAGCGCAACCAGAGCGCGGCCGGCTCCAAGGCGTACGCCCATTCCGACGCGGTGCGGATCATGGACGCCTGGTGGCCGAAGCTGGTGCGGGCCTCGTTCGAACCGGGTCTCGGCGAGGAGCTGTACACCGCCCTCACCGGTGAACTCACCGTCGACGAGGCGCCGTCCGCCGGGCACGGACCGACCGGCTCGCACGCCGGGTCGGCCTTCCAGAACGGCTGGTGGGGCTATGTCGACAAGGATCTTCGGCGCGTTCTCGGCGAGCCCGTCGAGGGCGGCCCCGGCGTCGCCTACTGCGGCGACGGCGACCGCGACGCCTGCCGCAAGGTGCTGCTGACCACCCTCACCGAGGCCGCCGCGACCCCGGCCGAGGAGGTCTACCCCGGTGACGACACCTGCGAGGCGGGCGACCAGTGGTGCGCCGACAGCATCGTGCAGCGTGCCGTGGGCGGCCTCACCCACAAGAACATCCAGTGGCAGAACCGTCCGACCTACCAGCAGGTGGTGGAGTTCCCGAGCCACCGCTGACCCGCACCCGCACCGCACTCCCTGAACACGGCGGCGCCCCCGGCACGTTCCTGCCGGGGGCGCCGCCCTGTGGCGCGGCTCAGCGGTAGAGCAGGTACTTCCGCCGCGTCCGCCGGAACTCGGCCAGCTCGGCGCGCCAGCCCGCCACCACCTCGTCCGTGGTCGCGCCCGCGTCGATCGCGGTCCGGACCTGGGTGGAGCCGGTGAGCTTGTCGATCCAGTTGTCCTCGCGCCAGGCGAAGCCCGGCCAGACCTGGCGCGCCGTCACCAGCAGCCCGATGCCGGTCCGGACGGGGTCGAAGACCTCCCGGTCGTGGACGTGGACCTGGACCCCGCCGACCGTCACCCCCTGGAACTTGGAGAAGACCGGCGCGAAGTACGCCTCGCGGAAGTGCACGCCCTTCAGGCCCAGCTTGTTGGCGGCGGCCGCCCAGGCGTGGTCGATGCCCTCGGCGCCGATCAGCTCGAACGGGCGGGTGGTGCCGCGCCCCTCGGAGAGGTTGGTGCCCTCGAAGAGGCAGGTGCCCGCGTAGACCACGGCGGTCTCTGGGGTCGGCATGTTGGGACTCGGCGGCACCCACGGCAGCCCCGAGGCGTCGTAGAAGTCGTCCCGCCGCCAGCCGGTCATGCGGACCGTCTCCAGCTCGGCCGGCCGGGCCAGGAACTCGCCGTTGAAGAGCCCGGCCAGCTCCGCCACGGTCATCCCGTGCGCCTGCGAGATGGGCTCGCGCCCCACGAAGGTCGCGAACTCCTTGTGCAGCACCGGGCCCAGCGCCTCCCGGCCGGTCAGCGGATTGGGCCGGTCCAGCACCACGAACCGCTTGCCGGCGAGCGCCGCCGCCTCCATGCAGTCGTACAGCGTCCAGATGTAGGTGTAGAAGCGGGCGCCCGCGTCCTGGATGTCGAAGACGACGGTGTCCACGCCCGACTCGGTGAAGATGTCGGCGAGCTTCTGGCCCGTGGTCAGGTACGTGTCGTAGACCGGCAGCCCGGTCGCCGGGTCGTCGTAGCGGCCCTCGGAACCCCCGGCCTGCGCGGTGCCCCGGAAACCGTGTTCGGGCCCGAAGACGGCGCGCAGGTCGACGCGGCGGTCGGCGTGCATCACGTCGACGATGTGCCGCACCTCGCGGGTGACGCCGGTGGGGTTGGTGACCACGCCGACCTTCTGTCCGGCCAGCACCCGGTAGCCGCCGTCGGCCAGTTGCTCGAAACCGGTGCGCAGCCCGCGCCCGCCCCGCCCCGGAGGGCCGCCCTGGGCCAGGGCGGGGGCCGCGGCGGTGGCCGTCAGGGCTCCGGCGGCCGTGGTGGCGGCGAGGAGACTGCGTCGGGACAGGGTCATGCGCGGACCTCCGGAGTGCGGGGCTGTCATGTGCACGCACGCTAACGCGCCGAGCGCCCCCAGGGAACGAACCCGCGCCGGACGATCGCATTCCGCCGGAGCGGCCGGAGGCTTCTCAGGTGTCCGCGGCCGGCTGCCCGGTGAAGGCGCCCGCCGCCGCCGCGAGCGCCGTGGCCCGCGCCGCGCGGCGGGCCAACTGCGGATCGGGGGCCGCGCCGAGGAGCAGCAGCTGGTGGTAGAGGGGGGCGGTGGCGGCGACGAGCAGGGGCCGGGCCTCGGTCCCCGCCGGGAGGTCACCACGCGCGAGGGCCCGTTCGATCACCACCTCGCAGCGCGCGTACCGGTCGTCCCACAGGCGGCGCTGCGCCTCGGCCGCCTGCGGGGAGCGGAACGAGGCGGCGATCAGCGCGGGGACGACGGGCGGCCGCGCGGTCAGGGCGTCGTGGATCTCCTCGTTCAGCCCGGTCAGGTCGTCCTCCAGCGAGCCGGTGTCCGGCGGCCCCCAGTCGTCCGCGCCCGCCGCGTCGAGCACGTCGGCGAGCAGCCCGCCCACGTCCCGCCAGCGCCGGTACACCGTGGTGCGGTGCACGCCCGCCCGGGTCGCGACCGCCTCCACGGTGAGCCCGTCGTACCCGTGCTCGCCCAGTTCCGCGAGGACCGCGTCGAGCACCTGGCGCCGCGTACGGGCCGTGCGGCCCCCGGGCCGGGGGCGGGGGCCGGGAGGCGGAGCCGTCTCCGGGTCTGCCGTCTCGGAACCCATCCTCGTCCGCCCTTCTCGCCGATATCCGTTGCGCGGGCGCCGCCGCTGTGTCAGCATCCTAATGCATCAGTTGTCGCACTAGTGGAGTGATCGATGTTCCTGCGAAGCGTTCCCCCGGCCGTCCGGCCCCAGGCCGCCCCGTCCTCGAACGTTTCGGAGAACCCGCATGCCCGTACAGATCACCGCGCTCGACGTCAGCAAGTCCTTCGACGGCCGTCCCGTCCTCTCCTCGGTCACCTGCTCCCTCGGCGCGGGTGAGCGCACCGGGATCATCGGCGAGAACGGCTCCGGCAAGAGCACCCTGCTGCGCCTCTTCGCCGGGGTGGACCGCCCCGACGAGGGCGAGATCGTCGTCCAGGCATCCGGCGGCGTGGGCCACCTCGCCCAGGAGGAGCGGCTGCCCGCGTCCATGACCGTCCAGCAGGTCCTCGACCGCGGCCTCGCCGGACTGCGCGCCGTCGAACGCCGCCTGCGCCACCTGGAGGCCGCGATGGCCGCCGGCGACGCGTCGGTCCTGGCCGAGTACGGCGACCTGCTGACCCTCTTCGAACTGCGCGGCGGCTACGAGGCCGACGCCCGGGCCGAGCGCGCCCTGCGCGGCCTCGGCCTGCGCCTGGTCGACCGCGACCGTGCCGTCTCCACGCTCTCCGGCGGGGAGCAGGTCCGGCTGCGGCTGGCCGCGCTGCTGGCGGGCGCGCCGGAGATCCTGCTGCTCGACGAGCCCACCAACCACCTCGACGCCGCCGCCCTGCACTGGCTGGAGGAGCACCTGCGCGCCCGGCGCGGCACCACCGTCGCCGTCTCCCACGACCGGGACTTCCTCGAACGCGTCGCCACCAGCCTGCTGGAGGTGGACGCGGACCGCCGCACCGTCGTCCGTCACGGCGGCGGCTACGCGGACCACCTCGCCGAGAAGGCCGCCGCCCGGCGGCGCTGGGCCCAGGAGTACGAGCAGTGGTGCGCCGAGGCCGACGGGCTCCGCGAGACGGCGGCGACCACCGCCCGCCGGGTCGCCCACGGCCGCTCCATGAAGGACAACAACAAGATGGCCTACGACCGGGCCGGCGGCCGCGTGCAGCAGTCCGTGGCCGCCCGGGTCCGCAACGCCGAGGAACGGCTGCGCCGCCTGCTCGCCGACCCGGTCCCACCGCCCCCAAAGCCCCTGCGCTTCACCCCGGTCCTGCGGACGGGCCGCCTGGACGGCGCCCTGGTGGACGCGTCCGGCATCGAGGTCCCGGGCCGCCTGGAGCGCACCGGCCTCACCCTCGCCGCCGGTGACCGCCTGCTGGTCACGGGGGAGAACGGCGCGGGCAAGTCCACCCTCCTCCAGGTCCTCGCCGGGGAACTGGCGCCGGCCTCCGGGACGGTCACCCGGCGCGGCCGCGTCGGCCACCTCGCCCAGGAGCCTCCGGCGGGCGACCCGGACCGGACCGTCCTGGCCGCCTTCGCCCACGGCCTGCCGGGGCTGCCCCCGGACCACGCCGAGCACCTGCTCTCCCTCGGCCTGTTCACGCGCGAGCAGCTCACCGTGCCGGTGGGCCGCCTCTCCACCGGGCAGCGCAGGCGCCTGGCCCTCGCCCGGCTGCTCAGCCGCCCGGCCGACGTCCTGCTGCTCGACGAGCCGACCAACCACCTCTCGCCCGCCCTGGCCGAGGAGGTCGAGGCCGCGCTGGACGGATACGCGGGCGCCCTCGTCGTCGTCAGCCACGACCGCCGCCTCTGCCGCCGCTGGCGCGGCGACCGCCTCACCCTCGACGCCCCCGCCCCGGCGGCCGTCGCCCGCTGAATCCCGTCACACCCCTGACTCCCGCACCACCGGAAGGACGCCCACCCGTGCCCCCGTTCCCCGCCCCCGCCGACCCCACCGCGCTGCACCCGATGGAGGGCCAGCCGCGCGTCGTGCTCCTCAAGCCCCTCGTCACCTCCCCGCTCATCGAGGTGGGGGAGTTCTCCTACTACGACGACCCCGACGACCCGACCGCCTTCGAGACCCGCAACGTCCTCCACCACTACGGCCCGGAGAAGCTGGTCATCGGCAAGTTCTGCGCGCTGGCCACGGGCGTGCGGTTCCTCATGAACGGCGCCAACCACCGCATGGACGGCCCGTCCACCTTCCCCTTCCCGATGATGGGCGGCTCCTGGACCGACCACCGCGGCCTCCTCGCCGACCTGCCCGTCCGCGGCGACACCGTCATCGGCAACGACGTCTGGATCGGCCACGGCGCCACCGTCATGCCCGGCGTCCGCATCGGCCACGGAGCGATCGTCGCCGCCGGCTCCGTCGTCACCCGGGACATCCCCGACTACACCGTCGCCGGAGGCAACCCCGCCCGCGTCATCCGCCACCGCTACGACGAGAAGGACACCGCCCGCCTCCTCGACCTCGCCTGGTGGGACTGGCCCCTGGACCACCTCACCGCCCACCTCCCCACCGTCATGTCCGGCACCGTCGACGCCCTGGAGGCGGCAGCACCCCGCTGAACGCCCGCCCGCCCCTCTCGGAGCCCGGCCGGTGCCTGAGGCCACCACCAATGGCCCGGGGTGGCGGCAGGACCGACCCCCGCCCCAGCTCTTCCCAACCACATACCGACTGGTTAGTCTGCCAAGGCCAGCCGCAGGCAGATCGCTGATTGGGAGCCACGTGGACACCTCCTCCGTGCAGGGAACAGGAATCGTCGTCACCGGAGCCGCGGGCGGCATCGGCGCCGCCCTCGCCGAGCGCTTCGTCCGCGAGGGCGCCCGCGTCGTCGTCAACGACCTGGACGAGACCCGCACGAAGGAGGTGGCCGAACGCACCGGCGCCATCCCGGTCTGGGGCGACGCCTCCACCGTGGTCGACGCCGCCCGCGACGCCCTCGGCGGCACCGTCGACACCTGGTGCGCCAACGCCGGCCTGACCTCCCCCGGCACCGAGGAGGCCGACGAGGAGATCTGGGCGGCGGCCTGGGACGTCAACGTCATGGCCCACGTCCGCGCGGCCCGCGCCCTGCTCCCCGGCTGGCTCGAGCGCGGCCACGGCCGCTTCGTCTCCACCGTCTCCGCCGCCGGCCTGCTCACCATGATCGGGGCCGCCCCGTACAGCGTCTCCAAGCACGGCGCGTACGCCTTCGCCGAATGGCTCTCGCTGACCTACCGCCACCGCGGCCTGAAGGTCCACGCCATCTGCCCGCAGGGCGTGCGCACCGACATGCTCACCGCCGCCGGTTCCGCCGGCGACCTGGTCCTCGCCCCCACCGCCATCGACCCCGAGGACGTCGCCGACGCCCTCCTCGCGGGCATCGCCGAGGACCGCTTCCTCATCCTTCCGCACCCCGAGGTCGCCGGGTACTACGCGGCCCGCGCCAAGGACCCCGAGCGCTGGCTCGGCTCCATGAACCACCTCCAGCAGACCTGGGAAGGAGCAGGCCGATGACGACCGCTCCCCGGCACGGCTACGAGACCAAGCCGTGGCTCGCACTCCTCGACGACGTCCAGAAGGCGCCCGTCGCGCCCCCGCCCACCGTTGTCCACGCCTTCCGCGCGGGCGCCGCCCGCCACCCCGGGCGCACCGCCCTCGCCTACTTCGACGGCCGGATCGACCACCGCGAGGCCGACCTGCTCAGCGACTCCGTCGCCGGGCACCTCGCCGCCCACGGCATCGGCCCCGGCGACCGCGTCGCCGTGATGCTGCAGAACAGCCCGCACTACGTCCTCGCCGTCCTCGGCGTCTGGAAGGCCGGCGGCGTCGTGGTCCCGGTCAACCCGATGTACAAGTCCGGCGAGGTCGCCCACGTCCTGGCCGACGCCGAGGTCAGCGGCCTGGTCTGCGCCGACCGCACCTGGGAGGCGTACCTGCGCGAGGTTGCCGCCGGGAGTGCCGTACGCCTCGTCCTCACCGCCGACGAGCGGCAGCTGCAGAGCCGCGACGACGACCGGGTCCTCACCTTCGATCCGGTACCGGCGTTCGCCGACACCGAGGACCTGCTGACCGTCGCCCGGGCCGGGCACCGCGCCCCCGAGGGCCGCGAGCGCACCGCCGAGGACACCGCCCTCATCAGCTACACCTCGGGCACCAGCGGCACCCCCAAGGGCGCCACCAACACCCACGGCAACATCACCTACAACGCCGAACGCCAGCGCACCGGCTCCCGCATCCCCGAGGGCTCCACCTACTTCGCCCTCGCCCCGCTCTTCCACATCACCGGGATGGTCGCCCAGTTCGCCGCCTGCGTCCTCAACGGCGGCACCCTGGCCCTGGCGTACCGCTTCGAGCCCGGCGCCGTCCTCGACGCCTTCGCCGAGCACCGGCCCGCCTACACCGTCGGCCCCGCCACCGCCTTCATGGCGCTCGCCGCCCACCCCGCCGCCACCCCGGGCCACTTCTCCTCCTTCGTCCTCATCTCCTCCGGCGGCGCCCCGCTGCCGCCCGCCCTGGTCGAGAAGTTCCGCGCCGGCTTCGGCCCGTACCTCCACAACGGCTACGGCCTCACCGAGTGCACCGCCCCCTGCGCCTCCGTCCCGCCCGGCCGCGAGGCCCCCGTCGACCCGGTCTCCGGCACCCTCGCCGTCGGCGTCCCCGGCCCCGACTCGGTGGTGCGCATCCTCGACCCCGAGGGCCAGGAGGTGCCCTTCGGCGAACAGGGCGAGATCGCGGTACGCGGTCCCCAGGTCGTCCCCGGCTACTGGCGCCGCCCCGAGGCGACCGCCGAGACCTTCCCCGGCGGCGAGCTGCGCACCGGCGACATCGGCTTCATGGACCGCGAGGGCTGGCTGTACGTCGTCGACCGCAAGAAGGACATGATCAACGCCTCCGGCTTCAAGGTCTGGCCGCGCGAGGTCGAGGACGTCCTGTACACCCACCCGGCCGTCCGCGAGGCCGCCGTCGTCGGCGTCCCCGACCCCTACCGGGGCGAGACCGTCCGCGCCTATGTCAGTCTGCGGGCCGAGGCGGACCCCGCCGACCTGGTCGCCCACTGCAAGGAGCGGCTCGCCGCGTACAAGTACCCGCGCGAGGTGCGGGTCCTGCCCGAGCTGCCGAAGACGTCCAGTGGGAAGATCCTCCGGCGGGAACTGCGTTCACCCAGTGGCGCCGGTTCCGGCGGCAACGAGACCGAAGGCCGCGCCTAGCGGCAGCGACGAGGAAGGTGGCGGCGCGCAGTGCCCCAGAACACGCCCGGAAACCCGGAGGGCGACGGCACGCCCGTACCCCGGCGGCTGCTGGCCGCCGCCACCCGCCTCTTCGCCGACCAGGGGTACGACCGGACCTCCGTCCAGGAGATCGTCGAGGCGGCCGGCGTCACCAAGGGCGCCCTCTACCACTACTTCGGCTCCAAGGAGGACCTCCTCCAGGAGGTCTACGCCCGGCTGCTGAGACTCCAGCAGGAGCGCCTCGACATGTACGCCGGCTCCCAGGAGCCCGTCGAGGAGCGGCTGCGCGCGGCCGCCGCCGACGTCGTCGTCACCACCATCGAGAACCTCGACGACGCCTCCATCTTCTTCCGCTCCATGCACCAGCTGAGCCCGGAGAAGAACAAGCAGGTCCGGGCCGAGCGGCGCCGCTACCACGAGCGGTTCCGCGCCCTGGTCGAGGAGGGACAGCGGGCCGGGGTGTTCACCCGCGACATCCCCGCCGACCTGGTGGTCGACTACCACTTCGGCTCCGTCCACCACCTCTCCACCTGGTACCGCCCCGACGGCCCGCTCACCCCGCAGCAGGTCGCCACCCACCTCGCCGACCTGCTCCTGCGCGCCCTCACCCACCCGGGCACCTGAGCCGGAACCGGCACCGCGAAGGCCCCCGCCCACTTCAGGGCGGGGGCCTTCGGCCGTTCCCGGGTCAGCGGTACTTCTTCAGCTCCCGGCGGGCCAGCGAGCGCTGGTGGACCTCGTCGGGGCCGTCGGCCAGCCGCAGGGTGCGGGCGGCCGCCCACAGCTCGGCCAGCGGGAAGTCCTGGCTCACCCCGCCCGCGCCGTGCAGCTGCACCGCCCGGTCGATGATGTCCACCACCGCGCGGGGCGTCGCGATCTTGATCGCCTGGATCTCGGTGTGCGCGCCCCGGTTGCCGACGGTGTCCATCAGCCAGGCCGTCTTCAGCACCAGCAGCCGCAGCTGCTCCACGGTCACCCGGGCGTCCGCGATCCAGTTGTGCACCACGCCCTGCGCCGCCAGCGGCTTGCCGAACGCCTCCCGCTCCACCGCGCGGCGGCACATCAGCTCGATGGCCCGCTCGGCCATGCCGATCAGCCGCATGCAGTGGTGGATACGGCCCGGCCCCAGCCGTGCCTGGGCGATGGCGAAGCCGCCGCCCTCCTCGCCGACCAGGCCGGCCGCCGGGACGCGGACCTGGTCGAAGATCACTTCGGCGTGGCCGCCGTGGTAGTGGTCCTCGTAGCCGTAGACCCGCATCGCCCGCTTGACGGTGACGCCGGGGGTGTCGCGCGGGACCAGGATCATCGACTGCTGGCGGCGGATGTCGGCGCCGTCGGGGTCGGTCTTGCCCATGACGATGAAGATCTTGCAGTCGGGGTTCATCGCCCCGGAGATGTACCACTTGCGGCCGGTGACCACGTACGCGTCGCCGTCCCGCTCGATCCGGGTGGTGATGTTGGTGGCGTCCGAGGAGGCCACCTCCGGCTCTGTCATTGCGAAGGCCGACCGGATCTCGCCGGCGAGCAGCGGCTCCAGCCACTCCTTGCGCTGCGCCTCGTCGGCGAACTCGGCCAGCAGCTCCATGTTGCCGGTGTCCGGCGCCGCGCAGTTCAGCGCGGTCGGCGCCAGCTGCGGGGAGCGGCCGGTGATCTCGGCGAGCGGCGCGTACTGGAGGTTGGTGAGCCCGGCGCCGTACCGACGGTCGGGGAGGAAGAGGTTCCACAGGCCCTGCCGCTTCGCCTCCGCCTTCAGCTCCGCGACCACGGGCGGCTCGTCCCAGGGGGAGGCGAGCTGGTTCCGCTGCTCGTCGGCGACGGCCTCGGCGGGGTGGACGTGCTCGTCCATGAAGGCGAGCAGCTTGGTGCGGAGTTCCTCGGTGCGCGCGTCGTACGCGAAGTCCATGGTCAGCCTTCCTGGAGGGTGGTGAGACCGTGCTCGATGAAGACGGGGACGAGTTCCCCGATGCGGTCGAAGCCCGCGCCGACGGTCTGGCCGAGCGTCCAGCGGTAGTGGATGCCTTCGAGGATCACGGCGAGCTTGAACCAGGCGAAGGCGGTGTACCAGGAGACCGCCGAGGTGTCCTGGCCGGAGCGTTCGGCGTACCGGGCGACCAGCTCGGCGGGGGAGGGGTGGCCCGGGGCGGAGGCGGTGGTGCCGATGGGGGAGCCCGGCAGCTGGAGCGGCGTGCTGTACATGACCAGCAGGCCCAGGTCGGTCAGCGGGTCGCCGAGCGTGGACATCTCCCAGTCGAGGACGGCCCGGATGCGGTCGTCCGGGCCGATCAGGGCGTTGTCGAGCCGGAAGTCGCCGTGCACCACGGTGGCCGGACCGGAGGCGGGCAGCGCCTCGCCGAGGGCGGCGTGCAGCTCGTCGATGCCGGGCAGCTCGCGGTTGCGGGAGGCGTCGAGCTGCTTGCCCCAGCGGCGCAGCTGCCGCTCCAGGAAGCCCTCGGGCCGGCCGAAGTCGTCGAGGCCGACCGCCGCCGGGTCGACGGCGTGCAGGTCGACCAGGGTGTCGACCAGACCGAGCACCGCCTCCCGGGTCCGCTCCTCGCCGAGCGCGGCCAGCTCCTGCGAGGTGCGGTACGGGATGCCCTCGACGAACTCCATCACGTAGAACGGGGCGCCCAGCACCTCGGTGTCCTCGCAGAGCAGGACGGTGCCGGGGACCGGGACCGGGGTGTCGCTGAGCGCGCTGATCACCCGGTGCTCGCGCGCCATGTCGTGGGCGGTGGCCAGCACGTGGCCGAGCGGCGGCCTGCGTACCACCCAGCGCGCGGTGCCGTCGGTGACCGCGTAGGTGAGGTTGGAGCGGCCGCCCTCGATGAGTCTGCCGGTCAGCGGCCCGGCGACCAGCCCGGGCCGCTCCGCGTCCAGGTAGGCGCGCAGCCGGACCAGGTCCAGGCCGCGCGGGGAGGCGGCGGCCTCGTCCTCCTGCGGTGCGGGGGTGTCCGGTCGCTCTGGGCTCATCATGGCTCCTGGGTGGTGCGGTGCAGGGTCGCCCCCCATGATGCCGACCAGTCGGTATGTCGTCCAGAGGCGGAGCCCGACGTGATCCGGATCGCCTCCCCGCGCCCGGCTCCCCGCCCGGTTGCGCCCCGCCTTGCGGCCGCCGAGCCTCGAAGGAGGGGGAACCCGCCCGACCCGTCCGGGAGGCAGCCCATGCAGGGGATCAGCTACCGCACCTTCGGCGGCCCGGAGGTGCTGGAGTACGGCGATCTGCCCGATCCGAAACTGGCGCCCGACGCCGTCCTCGTCAAGGTGGTCGCCACCGCCGTCAACCCGGTCGACCTGGCCTGCCGCTCCGGCCTGCTCGCCCCGCTCCTGGACACCGCCTTCCCGGTGATCCCCGGCTGGGACGTCTCCGGCGTCGTCGTGCAGCGCGGCTGGTCGGTCGACGAGTACACGGTCGGCGACGAGGTCATCGGCTACGCCCGCAAGGACTGGCTCGGCCAGGGCACCTGCGCCGAGTACGTCGCCTGCCCGGTCCGCACCCTCGCCCACAAGCCCCGCAACCTCGGCTTCCTGGCCGCCTCCGGCCTCCCGCTCGCCGGCCTCACCGCCCTCCAGGCGCTCCGCCGGTGGCTGCGGGTCCGGCGCGGCGAGACCCTGCTGGTGCACGGCGCGGCGGGCGCGGTCGGCTCGATGGCGGTCCGGATCGGCGTCGACCTCGGCGCCCGCGTCGTCGGCGCCTCCCGGGCGGACGCCGCCGAGCAGGTCCAGGCGCTCGGCGCCGAACCGGTCGCCTACGAGGACGGCTTCGGCGCGGCCGTACGGGAACTGGTGCCCGAGGGCGTCGACGCGGCCCTGGACACCGTCGGCGGGCCGGTGCTCGCCGGGACCCCGCCGCTGCTGGCCCCGGACGGCCGGCTGGCCTCGGTGGCCGACGGGGAGGTGCTCTCGCTCGGCGGCGTCTACGTCTTCGTCCGCCCCGACCCGCACGACCTCGCCGACCTCGCGGGACTCGCCGAGGCCGGGGCGGTCGGCGTCACGGTGGCCCGGAGCTTCCCCCTGGACCAGGCCGACGACGCACACCGGGCCGCCGCCCAGTATCCCGGTTCGCAGGGCAAGACGGTGATCACCGTCGACTGGGAGTGAGCGCCGGCGGCCTCAGGCCGGGGAGGCGACCAGCACCCCGGCGGCCACCGCCAGCCCGGCCGCGCAGCAGACCGCGCCCAGCGCCCACCGCGCCGGCAGCGGCGCCGGCCGGGCCGGGACCAGGGCGCGCAGGCGGTGGTGGGCCAGGGCCAGGAAGCCGATCCACAGCAGGCAGCAGGCGGCGAGCGCCAGCACCCCGGCGGCGCCGCCGGAGCGGTGCAGGGCGGCGCGGGCGGCGAGCACCGCGACGACCGTGCAGGAGAGCGTGGTCCGCCGCCAGGCGAGCCGGGTCCGCTCCGGCTGGAGCCCGGGGTCGCGGACGGCCGGGGTGCTCACCCGGCCCAGCCGAAGACCACGACCACCACCATGGCGACCGCCACCACCGCCACGAGCAGGCTCAGCAGCGCGGGGAAGCGCGAGACGGGCAGATCCTCGCCGCGCCGCATGGCCCGCTCGCACCGCACCCAGTGGTGGACGGCGCGCAGCGCGCAGAGCACCCCCGAGGCGAGCAGCCCGAGGGCCAGCGCGATCCGCCAGCCGTCGGGGAGCCCGGGCAGGAACTGGTCGACGGCGAAGCCGCCCGCGATCAGGGCGAGGGCCGTCCGCAGCCAGGCGAGGAAGGTCCGCTCGTTGGCCAGGGAGAAGCGGTAGTCGGGGGTGTCGCCCTCGTCGGCGATCCGGGCCGGCGACCACCACAGCCTGAGGTCCTGCCGCAGGCTCACCGGCCCTCCCGCTCGGCCAGCCGTTCCCAGGCGGCGAGCCCGTCCGGCACCCACGGCCACTCGGGGAGCCGGGCCGCCAGCTCCTCGTCGGTGAGGAAGGCGTGCCACGCCACCTCGGAGACCTGCGGCTCCACGGGCTGTTCGCACCGCACCTCGTAGACCCGCGACCACCACGAGCCGTGGCCGTCCGGGTCCTCGTAGAGGAAGGAGAAGAGGGGAGTGGGGGCCGGCAGGCCGCTGACGCCCAGCTCCTCCTCGGCCTCCCGGAGCGCCGCCGCGTCGTACTCCTCCCCGGCGCCGACCACGCCGCCGACGAAGAGGTCGTAGCGGGAGGGGTACAGGAGCTTGGTGGCGGTGCGGCGGTGGACGAAGGTGCGGCCCCGCGCGTCGCGGGCGCGGACGAAGACGCACCGGTGCCGCAGCCCCCGGGCGTACACCTCGCCGCGCCGGGCCGTGCCCACGACCCGGTCCTCGGCGTCCACCACGTCCAGCAGTTCCTCGGCGGGGTCCTCGTACGGCTCGCTCTCCATGCCCCCATGTAACACCCCGCCCCCTGGCCCGGACGGGTCAGGGGGCGGGGCGCCGGCCGCGCGGCGGGCTCACTGGCCCATGACGTACTTCACCGTCGGCCCGGTGGTCCAGCCGCCGTCCACGGCCAGTTCGGCGCCGGTGACGTAGGAGGAGGTGTCGGAGAGGAGGAAGACGACCGCCCCGGCGATCTCCCCGGGCTCGCCCACCCGGCCCATCGGGGTGTTCGGGTAGTTCCCCTCGCCCTGCCGGATGCCGGTCTCGGCCGTCATCGGGGTGTACGTCATGCCGGGGTGGACGGAGTTGACGCGGATGCGGTCGGTGCCCAGCTCCACGGCGGCGAGCTTGCTGAGCCCGCGCACACCCCACTTGGAGGCGCCGTACGAGGAGGTGAGCGCGAGGCCCATCAGGCCGGCGGCCGAGGAGATGTTGACGATCGAGCCGCCGCCTGCCTCTTTCATCGCCGGGATCACCGTCTTCATGCCGATGAAGACCCCGGTCAGGTTGATGTCGACGACCTTGCGGAACCGCTCGACGCTCTCCGTCTCCAGGAACATGCCGGTGGAGATCCCCGCGTTGTTGACCAGCCCGTCGACCGAGCCGAACTCCTCCCGGGCGTACGCCACCACGCGCTGCCAGTCCTCCTCGCCGGTCACGTCGAGGTGCTGGTACCGGGCGGCGTCGCCCAGCTCGCGGGCGGTGGCCGCGCCCTCCTCGTCCAGGACGTCGGCGAGGACGACGCGCGCCCCGGCCGCGACCGCCTGGCGGGCGGCCTCCGCCCCGAGGCCGCGGGCCCCGCCGGTGATGATGACGGTCTTGCCGCTGAGGTCGTTCATGGTGCTGTCCTTCCGGCCGCGGGCACCGTCGCCCGCAGCAGTGATGCGGTGGTCTCGACGAGGTCGGCCAGGAAGAGCCGCTCGCCGGTCAGGGGGGTGGCGCCCGCCAGGTACTGCCGGGCCCGGTCGGCCAGGGCGGCGCCCACCAGGGTCAGGGCCAGGTCGAGGCGCTCCAGGCGCAGCGGCTCCGGGAGGGCGGCCAGGCACTCCTCGATCCGGCCGATCACCTCCCAGTAGCGGGTCCCGGCCAGCGTCGGGTGCGGGACGCGGGTGCGGACCCCGCTCTCGTGGCTGAGCTGTGCCGAGATGCACAGGCAGCGCCGGCCCGGCCCGGTGGCCAGTTCGCTCGCCTCGGCGGCGATCAGCGCGCCCAGCAGCTCGCGGAGGAGATCCGGGGAGCCGCCGTCCTGGTCCGTGCCCGCTCCGTCGTCCAGGTGGCGCGCGGCCAACCCGGCTGCCAGTACGGCTTCCGTCCGTTCCTGCCGCTCGGCCATGACCGCGTCCAGCAGCCCGGCCCGCGACCCGAAGTGGTACTGGACCGCCGACGGGTTGGCCTGTCCGGCCAGCCGCGTGATGTCGCGGAGCTGCGCGCCGTCCACCCCCTGCGCGGCGAACACCTCCTCGGCCGCCCGCACCAGCTTCTCCCGGGTCCCGCTCGCCTTCCTGACCATGGCTCCAAAGTAATACTGCACATTATTAATGTCCAGCATTGCTGCTAGGCGGGGCGCCCCGGGTGTTGACGCCCGCACCGGCGCCGCACAGGATCTAACCCACCGGTAACCCAGGGAACGAGGACGTGGACATGGCGTACGACGCAGACGTGATCGTGATCGGCGCGGGGCTCGCCGGGCTCGCCGCCACGGCCGAACTCGTCGACGCGGGACGCAAGGTGATCCTGCTGGACCAGGAGCCCGAGCAGTCCATTGGCGGTCAGGCCCACTGGTCCTTCGGTGGCCTCTTCTTCGTCGACTCGCCCGAACAGCGCCGCCTGCGCATCAAGGACAGCCACGCCCTCGCCCTCCAGGACTGGCTCGGCACCGCCGGCTTCGACCGCGAGGAGGACCACTGGCCGCGCCGCTGGGCCGAGGCGTACGTCGACTTCGCCGCCGGCGAGAAGCGGGCCTGGCTGCACGGCCAGGGCGTCCGGTTCTTCCCCGTCGTCGGCTGGGCCGAGCGCGGCGGCTACGACGCGGGCGGGCACGGGAACTCCGTCCCGCGCTTCCACATCACCTGGGGCACCGGGCCGGGCCTTGTCGCGCCCTTCGAGCGCCGGGTCCGCGAGGGCGTCGCCCGCGGCCTGGTCGAGCTGCGCTTCCGGCACCGGGTGACCGGGCTCGGCCGCGGCGAGGGCAGCGTCGACACCGTCACCGGCGAGATCCTCGAACCCTCCACCGCCGACCGGGGGCGGGCCAGCAGCCGTGAGGTCGCGGGCGCCTTCGAACTGCGCGCCCAGGCCGTGATCGTCACCTCCGGCGGCATCGGCGGCAACCACGACCTGGTCCGCCGGAACTGGCCGGAGCGGCTCGGCACCCCGCCGAAGAAGCTGCTCTCCGGCGTCCCCGCGCACGTCGACGGCCTGATGCTGGACGTGGCCGCCGAGGCCGGCGGCAACCTGATCAACGGCGACCGCATGTGGCACTACACCGAGGGCATCGAGAACTGGAACCCGATCTGGGCCCGGCACGGCATCCGCATCCTGCCCGGCCCCTCCTCGATCTGGCTCGACGCCACCGGCAACCGGCTGCCCGTCCCGCTCTTCCCCGGCTTCGACACCCTCGGCACCCTCGAACACATCATGCGGACCGGCCACGAGCACACCTGGTTCGTCCTCAACCAGCGGATCATCGGCAAGGAGTTCACCCTCTCCGGCTCCGAGCAGAACCCCGACCTCACCGGCCGCTCGGTGCGCGGCGTCCTCCAGCGGGCCCGCGCCGACGTGCCCGCGCCCGTCAAGGCGTTCATGGACCAGGGCGCCGACTTCGTGGTCGAGCGGGAACTGCCCGCCCTGGTCCGCGGGATGAACGCGCTCACAGACGAACCCCTCATCGACGAGGCCGCGCTGCACCGGACCCTGACCGCCCGGGACCGCGAGATCACCAACCCCTTCACCAAGGACTCCCAGATCACCGCGATCCGCGGCGCCCGCTCCTACCTCGGCGACCGCCTCATCCGCGCCGCCGCCCCGCACGCCATCCTCGACCCCGCGGCCGGCCCCCTCGTCGCCGTGCGCCTCAACATCCTCACCCGCAAGTCCCTCGGCGGCCTCCAGACCGACCTCTCCTCCCGCGTCCTCACCGCGTCCGGGGAGCCCCTGCCCGGCGTCTACGCGGCCGGGGAGGCCGCCGGCTTCGGCGGCGGCGGGGTCCACGGCTACCGCTCCCTCGAAGGCACCTTCCTCGGCGGCTGCCTCTTCTCCGGCCGCACCGCCGGCCGGGCCGCCGCCGAGGCGACCGCCTGACCGGCCGCCCCCGGGGGAGGGGCGGGCTCCGGGCGGAAAACCGCTACGGCCCGCACACCGGCGGCTGACATGCTGAGCCGATGGACGCCCCGATCCCGACCCCGGCCCCGATCGACCTCGACACGTGGCCGCGCCGGCAGCACTTCGACCACTACCGCCGGCGCGTCCCGTGCACGTACGCGATGACGGTGGAGGTGGACGTCACCGCCTTCGCCGCGGCCCTGCGCCGCTCACCGCGCAAGTCGTACCTCGCGCAGGTCTGGGCGCTCGCCACGGTCGTCAACCGGCACGAGGAGTTCAGGATGTGCCTGACCTCCTCGGGCGACCCGGCCGTCTGGCCGGTCGTGCACCCCGCCTTCACGGTCTTCAACCCGGAGCGCGAGACCTTCGCCTGCGTCTGGGCGCCCTACGACCCCGACTTCGGCACGTTCCACGACACGGCCGCCCCGCTCCTCGCCGTGCACAGCCGCGCCACCGCCTTCTTCCCGCAGGGGAATCCGCCCCCCAACGCCTTCGACGTGTCGAGCCTCCCGTGGGCCTCCTTCACCGGCTTCACCCTCGACATCCGCGACGGCTGGGACCACCTCGCCCCCATCTTCACCCTTGGCCGCTACACCGAACGCGACGCCCGCCTCCTGCTCCCCCTCTCCGTACAGATCCACCACGCCGCCGCCGACGGCTTCCACACGGCCCGCCTCACCGACGAACTCCAGACCCTCCTCGCCGACCCGGCCTGGCTGTGAGAGACCGTCCACACCCAAGCCCGTCCGGCGCCCACGGGCACCCCAACACCGCCCGGGCACAACGGGGTTGCCCCCAATGGGCCCGGGTGGGCCTTGACTCGGCGGGCGCCCGCCCGCTTGACTGCGCGTGATCAGTCGCTCGCACGTCGTGTCGTGAAGGACCCTCGCGGTGCCCCCACCCCCGCCCCCGTTCGGCCGTGCCCGCAAACGGGCCACCCACCCCCTCGACCCCGCACTTGGCGACGCCGACCTGATCGCCGCCCGCGCCGCCCTCATCCAGGGCCGCTGGACGGCCGTCCGTGAACTCCTGGCGCACACCGGCACCGACTGGGACCTGCGCGGCCACCGCCTCACCGTGCTGGCCGCCGCCCAGGGCGCGGCCGCCTGGGGCGAGGAGTGGCGGATCGCCGAGCCCGACAGCGCCGACGCCGCCGCCCTCATCGGCTGCGCCACCGTCGCCCGCGCCCTGGGCGACCGCCGGTACTGCCCCGAGGCCACCGACGCCTGCCACCGCGCCGCCGCCCTCGCCCCCGAGGACCCCACCCCGTGGCTGGCCCTGCTCCTGCTGGCCCGCAGACGCGGCACCGAGGACGAGGTGGTCCGCCTCTTCGACGCGGTGCGCGTACGCCACCAGGACCACCACATGGCCCACCACCTGATGGTCGCCCGCCTCGCCGAACGCCACCCCGAACTCGGCCGCGACCCGCTCCACGAGGTCTACGACTTCGCCGCCTGGTCCGCCGAACACGCCTCCCCGGACTCCCCGCTCGCCGTGCTCCCGGTGGTCGCCCACGCCGAGCGCTACCGGGTGCTGGCCGCCGCCGGCAGCGAACCCCCGGACCCGGCCGCCTCCGGCCACTGGCGCTCCCGCCGCGCCCGCCAGGTCCTGCGCACCGCCTTCGACTGGTGGCTGGAGTGGGAGGAGCGCCTGGACCGGGGCCG
This sequence comes from Streptomyces albidoflavus, assembly GCF_000719955.1. Lineage (GTDB taxonomy): Bacteria > Actinomycetota > Actinomycetes > Streptomycetales > Streptomycetaceae > Streptomyces > Streptomyces albidoflavus. Next base: position 75,805 of record NZ_JOII01000027.1, on the reverse strand, counting down.
CATCCGCACCGACCTCAACTACCTGGCCCACGCCAAGTTCTGCGAGGGCCGCCCCGCCGAGGCGGCCGCCCTCTTCCACCGCATCGGCCCGCACGCCACCCGCGCCCCCTGGGCCTACCCGGACCGCGACCCGTACGACGCCTTCCACGCCGCCCGCAGCGCCGCCCTGGGCGCCGCCTGAGCCGCCGTCGGCCCCTGTACCGCCGCACCACCGCCACCCTCCGAGAGGACCCCGAACCGATGACCGCCGAGACCCCCTCCTCCGAGGGAATCCGCACCTACAAGGGCGAAGAGCGCGCCCTGCGGGCCGACCGCCTGGGCACCACCGGGCTGCTGCTGTCCGTCCTCGCCGCCAGCGCCCCCCTCATGGTCGTCGCGGGTGTCATGCCCACGACATTCGGGGTCATGGGCATCACCGGGCAGCCCCTGCTCTTCGTGATCCTCGGCATCGTCCTCGCCCTCTTCTCCCTGGGCTACGCCGAGATGAGCCGCCACGTCCACAACGCCGGCGCCTTCTACGCGTACATCTCCCGCGGCCTCGGCGGGACCGCCGGCGCCGGGGCCTCGCTGGTCGCGCTGGTGGCGTACAGCGCGATGCAGGTCGGCATCTACGGGATCTTCGGCTTCGAGGTGTCGGTGATCTGCTCGACCTACCTCGGGCTCGACATCGCCTGGTGGATCTTCGCGCTGGCCTCGGTGGCCGCCGTCGCCGTCCTCGCCTGGCTGAAGATCGACCTCAACGCCCGCGTCCTCGGGGTGCTGCTGCTGATCGAGTGCGTCCTGGTCGTCATCTTCGACGTCGCCGCCATCGCCGACCCCGGCCCCGAGGGCCTGTCGCTGCACGCCTTCAACCCGGAGACCCTCACCGGCGCCGGGCTCGGCACCGCGCTCTGCTTCTGCATCGCCGCCTTCGTCGGCTTCGAACAGGCCCCCGTCTACGCCGAGGAGACCCGGCGCCCGCACATCGTGGTCGCCCGCGTGATGTTCCTCGCCATCGGCTTCGTCGCCCTCTTCTTCATGATCAGCTCCTGGGCGCTCACCGTGGCGTCGGGCCCCTCCGGGATCGTCGGCGACGCCCGCGAGCAGAGCGCGGGGCTCCTCTTCCACCTCACCGAGTCGCGGCTCGGCACCACCTTCACCGACGTCCTGCACATCCTCTTCGTCACCGGCATGTTCGCGGCGATGCTCAGCTTCCACAACGTCGTCGCCCGCTACGCCTTCGCCATGGGCCGCGAGGGCCTGCTGCCCGCCGCCTTCGGCCGTACCAACCCCGGCAGCGGCGCCCCCGGCACCGGCTCGTTGCTGCAGACCGGCATCTCGGTCGTCCTGGTCGCCGCCTTCGCCCTCACCGACGGCAACCCGGTCGGCGACCCGACCGCGCCCGTGCTGCGGATGTTCACCTGGATGGGCAACGTCGGCGCGCTCGGCATCATCGTCCTGATGGCCGCCGCGTCGCTGGCCGTGATCGTCTTCTTCGCCCGCCGGGGCGCCGCCCGCGCCCAGCTCTGGCGGCTGCTCGCCTCCGGCATCGCCGGACTCGCCCTGCTGACCATCGCCGGATACACCGTCAAGGACTTCTCCGTGCTGGTCGGCGCCGAGTCCGGGTCGGCGCTCAGCTGGCTGCTGCCCGGCGTGATCGGCCTCGCGGCGGTCGCCGGGATCGGCTACGGCCTGCTCCTCAAGCGCACCCGCCCCGAGGTCCCCCCTTCGGGTGTCCGGGCCTCGCCGCCAGCGGGTGCTACAGCACCAGCGAGAGCAGCAGGACGAAGATGAGCGAGACGACGGAGATGATCGTCTCCATCACCGACCAGGTCTTGATGGTCTGGCCGACGTTCAGCCCGAAGTACTCCTTGACCAGCCAGAAGCCGGCGTCGTTGACGTGGCTGAAGAAGAGCGAGCCCGCGCCGATCGCCAGCACCAGCAGCGCCATGTGCGAGGACGACATGTCCGCCGCCAGCGGGGCCACCAGACCGGCCGCCGAGATGGTCGCCACCGTCGCCGAACCGGTCGCCAGCCGGATCGCCACCGCGATCAGCCAGGCGAGCAGCAGGGTCGGGATGGCCCAGCTCTCGGAGAAGTCCAGGATCATCTGGCCGATGCCGACGTCGATCAGGGTCTGCTTGAAACCACCGCCGGCGCCGACGATGAGCAGCACGCCCGCGATCGGGGCGAGCGACTTCTCCACCGTGGTGGAGAGGCGGCCCTTGGTGAACCCGGCGGCGCGGCCGAGGGTGAACATGCCCACGATCACGGCGGCGAGCAGGGCGATCATCGGGGAGCCGATGACGTCGAAGACCCGCTGGACGCCGGACTCGGGGTTGTCCACCACGATGTCGACGAGGGCCTTGGCGAGCATCAGCACGACCGGCAGCAGCACGGTGGCCAGCGTCGCGCCGAAGCTCGGGCGGCGGTCGGTCTCCTCGGTGGCGCGCTGCGGGATCATCTTCTCGGGCGCCGGCACGTCCACCCAGCGGGCGGCGTACTTGCCGAAGAGGGGACCGGCGATGATCACGGTGGGTATCGCGACCAGGACGCCGAGCGCCAGGGTGATGCCGAGGTTGGCGCCGATCGCGTCGATGGCGACGAGCGGGCCGGGGTGCGGCGGGATCAGGCCGTGCATGACCGACAGGCCGGCCAGGGCCGGGATGCCGATCTTCATCAGCGAGTAGTTGCCGCGCTTGGCGACCATCAGGACCACCGGGATCAGCAGCACGATGCCGACCTCGAAGAAGAGCGGCAGGCCGATCACGGAGGCGATGAGCACCATCGCCCACGGCATCGCCCGGCCACCGGCCTTGGCGAGGATCGTGTCGACGATCTGGTCGGCGCCGCCCGAGTCGGCGAGGAGCTTGCCGAGGATCGCGCCGAGCGCGATCAGCACACCCACGCCCGCCACGGTCGAGCCGAGCCCGGCGGTGAAGCTGGTGATGGCCTTGTCCAGCGGCGCTCCGGCGAAGGCGCCGAGGGCGAGCGAACCGATGGTCAGCGCCAGGAAGGCGTGGACCTTGAACTTCGTGATGAGCAGGACGATGACGGCGATGCCGGCGAGAACGGCGATCCCCAACTGGGCGTTGCCCGCAGAGGTGATCGGTTCCGCCGCGTCCGCTGCCAGCATCTCGACGCTGAGACGGGTCACGGGATTCTTCCCTCGTGTGAAGAGTGGGTGGGGGAGGGGGTGGAGCGGAGGGGGACGGGCGGGGTGTCGGCCCGCGCCGGCCCCCGGCGGTCCGGGGTCAGGCAGGGTCAGGAGGACCCGGCCCGCTCCCGGTCGTAGGCGGCCAGCGCCGCGCGGGCGCGGTCGGCGATCTCCTCGGGCGTGCCCGACACGTCGACGGAGACCCCGGCCTCGTCCGGCTGGAGCGGCTGGAGCGTCGCGAACTGCGAGTCGAGCAGCGCCGTCGGCATGAAGTGGCCCTTGCGTTCGGCCATCCGTTCCTCGATCAGCGCCCGGTCCCCGGTGAGGTGGACGAAGACCACGCCCGGCCCGGAGGCGCGCAGCCGGTCCCGGTAGGAGCGCTTGAGGGCGGAGCTGCTGACCACGCCGCCGAGCCCGGTCCGGCTGTGGGCCCAGGCGCCGATGGCGTCCAGCCACGGCCAGCGGTCGTCGTCGTCCAGCGGCGTGCCGGCCGACATCTTGGCGATGTTCGCCGGGGGGTGGAAGTCGTCGCCCTCGGCGTAGGGGACGCCGAGCCGTTCGGCGAGCAGGGGGCCGATCGTGGTCTTGCCGGTTCCTGCGACGCCCATGACCACGACGACGTGGGGGGTGTTCATTGCTGCCTCGCTCGCTGTCTTCTTCGACATCGTTCGCCTGTCGGGCCCCGGAGGGTCACGACACTGAAACCCATTAGATACGACTAATTCAAGAGCCTGTGACATAAAAGTCTGACTTTTTGTTCCCGCGGGCAGCCTCGTAGTCTGATCGACATGACCACACAGGGCGGGGGACTCCACGCACGCGTCCTCGAACGGCTCGGCCCCGCGATCACCGAGGGCCAGTACCCGGCGGGCAGCGTGCTGCGCACCGACGAGCTGGCCCAGCGCTACGAGGTCTCCCGCTCGGTCATGCGGGAGGCCGTCCGCGTCCTGGAGTCGATGCACCTGGTCGCCTCCCGGCGCCGGGTCGGCGTCACCGTGCTCCCGGCCGAGGAGTGGAACGTCTACGACCCGCAGGTCATCCGCTGGCGGCTGGCCGGCGCCGACCGCCCCCGCCAGCTCCGCTCACTGACCGTGCTCCGCTCGGCGGTCGAGCCGGTCGCCGCCGGGCTCGCCGCCCGCCACGCCACCTCGGCCCAGTGCGCGGAGCTGACCGAGAACGCCCTCGGCATGGTCGCCCACTCCCGGGGCCACCGGCTGGAGGGGTACCTGCGCCACGACATCGCCTTCCACCGCGTCGTCCTGCGCGCCTCCGGCAACGAGATGTTCGCCCGCCTCGGCGACGTGGTCGCCGAGGTCCTCTCCGGCCGCACCCACCACCAGGTGATGTTCCACGACCCGGACCCGGCCGCCGTCACCCTCCACGTACGCCTCGCCGAGGCCGTCCGCGAACGCGACGCCGGCCGCGCGGAGGCCCTCACCCGGGAGATCACCATCGGCGCCCTCCAGGAACTCGACATCCTGGACCCGCCGCCGGCGGCCCCGGCCGGGAGCTGACGGGCAGCGGAAGACCGGCGGGCCCGCTCAGTCCCGGACGTCCCCGTCCACGTACAGCCAGGCCCCGTTCCCCTCGGCCCGGGTGAAGCGGCTGTGCTCCGCCATCACCCCGGTCTCGCCCCCGGCGCTCCAGTGGGCGCGGAAGGTGACCGTCCCCGTGGCGTGGAAGGCGCTCCCCTCCGAGGTGCCGGTGATCTCCAGCCCCGTCCACCGCATCCCGTCGTCCAGGTCCAGCGCGGCGGGGCGGGTGCGCGGGTGCCAGGTGCGCAGCAGGTAGGCGGCGTCACGGGTGGCGAAGGCCGCGTACCGCGAGCGCATCAGCTGCTCCGCCGTCGCCGCCTCGGCGCTCCCGGCGTGGAACCGTCCGCAGCACGCGCCGTACGTCCGCCCGGTGCCGCACGGGCACGGGTCGGCGGGCCGCACCGCCACGGCGGCGGCACGGCGGGGAGCGGCGGAGCGGTTGCGGGCGCGACGTGACATGGCCCCATTCTCCACGGCCGTCCCCCGCCCGGCGCAGGCCGCCGGGCCCACCCGCGCTCCCGGTGGTCTCATCGCGGGTAGGGATCCCCTCGCCGAAGGACGCCGCCGTGAGTGACGAAGCCCCCCGGGTACGCCGGGTGTACGAGCCCGCCGAGCCCTCCGACGGCACCCGCGTCCTCGTCGACCGGCTCTGGCCCCGGGGCGTCTCCAAGGAACGCGCCGCCGTCGACGTGTGGCTGAAGGAGATCACCCCCTCGACCGAGCTGCGCGACTGGTACCACCAGAACCCCGAGGAGCGGTACGACGGCTTCACCGAGCGGTACCGCACCGAGCTGGCCGACCCGGCCCACCGGGCCGCGGTCGGCCAACTCCTCGACCTGATGGACCAGGGCACCGTGACGCTGATCATGTCCGAGGGGGGACTTGAACCCCCACGCCCGATAAAGGGCACTAGCACCTCAAGCTAGCGCGTCTGCCATTCCGCCACCCGGACAAGGTGTCTGTCGTCCGCCGGGTCTTCCCTGCGGCGACGTGGAAAACCATAGCAAACATCTGGGGGTCCCCGATCACCCCCGGGTCCCGCCCCGGGAGGGGCGCCGCGTGTGACGGGCGTATGTCGGCCGGGACCCGGTCTTGGGCGCGAGGCCCGCCCGGGGTGAGGATGAGAGGACCCAACACGGCGACAAGCCAAGGAGCAGCGTGAGCGAGCCGAAGACCGTCCAGGGGACCGGGAGCCTTCGCGGCGAGGACGAGGTGGTCGACCTCTGCCGCGACCTCATCCGGATCGACACCAGCAACTACGGCGACCACTCCGGCCCCGGCGAGCGGCGGGCCGCCGAGTACGTGGCGGAGAAGCTCGCCGAGGTCGGCCTCGAACCGGAGATCTTCGAGTCCCACCCGGGCCGCGCCTCCACCGTGGTCCGGATCGAGGGCGAGGACCGCTCCCGTCCCGGCCTGCTCATCCACGGCCACACCGACGTGGTCCCGGCCAACGCGGCCGACTGGACCCACGACCCGTTCTCCGGGGAGGTGGCCGACGGCTGTGTCTGGGGCCGTGGCGCCGTCGACATGAAGGACATGGACGCGATGACCCTCGCGGTGGTCCGCGAGCGGATGCGCACCGGCCGCAAGCCCCCGCGCGACCTCGTCCTCGCCTTCCTCGCCGACGAGGAGGCGGGCGGCACCTGGGGCGCCCGGCACCTGGTCGACAACCACCCCGGCCTCTTCGAGGGCGTCACCGAGGCGATCGGCGAGGTCGGCGGCTTCTCCTTCACCGTCAACGAGAAGCTCCGCCTCTACCTCGTGGAGACCGCCCAGAAGGGCATGCACTGGATGAAGCTGACCGTGGACGGCACCGCCGGACACGGTTCGATGATCCACCGCGACAACGCCATCACCGAACTCTCCGAGGCCGTGGGCCGGCTGGGCCGCCACGAGTTCCCCATCCGCGTCACCAAGACCCTGCGGCACTTCCTCGACGAACTCTCCGACGCCCTCGGCACCGAGCTGGACCCGGAGAGCATGGACGAGACGCTCGCCAAGCTCGGCGGCATCGCCAAGCTCATCGGCGCCTCGCTGAAGAACACCGCCAACCCCACCCAGCTCGGCGCCGGTTACAAGGTCAACGTCATCCCCGGCCAGGCCACCGCCCACGTCGACGGCCGCTTCCTGCCCGGGTACGAGGAGGAGTTCCTCGCCGACCTCGACCGCATCCTCGGCCCGCGGGTCCGCCGCGAGGACGTGCACGCGGACAAGGCGCTGGAGACCACCTTCGACGGCGCCCTGGTCGACGCCATGCAGACGGCGCTCTCCGCCGAGGACCCCATCGCCCGCGCCGTGCCCTACATGCTCTCCGCCGGCACCGACGCCAAGTCCTTCGACGACCTGGGCATCCGCTGCTTCGGCTTCTCGCCGCTCCAGCTCCCCCCGGAGCTGGACTTCGCCGGGATGTTCCACGGTGTGGACGAGCGGGTCCCGGTCGACGGACTGAAGTTCGGGGTGCGGGTGCTCGACCGGTTCCTCGACGCCTCCTGACGCCCTATCGGGTGAGCTTGGCGGCGGCCGCCCGTTGGTCCGGTTGCCGCAGCCGGGGCGCGGGCAGTCTCCCCCGCGCCGCGCCCCGGCCCACCGGCCTCACGCCGTATTCGGCCGGGCGTACGCATCCGACTGGGAAGAGTGAACGTCGGATTCCGCACGTACCCCCTCCTTGGATTCTTCGTTACACGTGGTGCGGTCCGCGGCTGGGATCGCATTGCCAACAAGGAGGAATCATGATCAAGAAGGTCGTCGCCGCTGCGGCAGCCACGGGTGGCCTCGTTCTCGCCGGTGCGGGCATGGCCGTCGCCGACGCCGGTGCCCAGGGTGCCGCTGTCGGTTCCCCCGGCGTTCTGTCCGGCAACGTGGTCCAGGTTCCGGTCCACGTCCCGGTGAACGTCTGTGGCAACACCGTCTCCGTGATCGGTCTGCTGAACCCCGCCTTCGGCAACGCCTGCGTCAACGCCTGACGTTGCGCCTCGCCCCGCCTCACGTGGGGCTGAAGTCCGCCGGCCCCGGAGCGCGCGCCATGCGCTCCGGGGCCGTCGGCATCTACGGGCGCCACCCAGTCGGGTGGCGCACACTCCGGAAGGTCAAAGGCAGGGAACAACCTATGCGACAGGTCATGCGCAAGGGCCTGATCACGGTGGCCGCGGCCACCGGCGTCATCGCCGTCACCGGCGGTTACGCACAAGCCGACGCGGGCGCGGGCAGCGCCGCCACCAACTCGCCGGGCGTGCTCTCCGGCAACTCCGTCTCCGTCCCGGTCCACGTGCCGGTCAACGCCTGCGGCAACAGCGTGGACGTGGTGGGTCTCCTCAACCCCGCCTTCGGCAACAGCTGCGCCAACAGCGGCGGGAGCCAGGCCGGGCCCGCCGAGCGCGCGGCCGAGCCGGCGGGGGACAGCTCCAACCGGGCGGGCGGAGCCACCCGGACCGCCGACAGCGGCGACTCCACCTCGGGTGCGAGTGCCGAGGCCGTCGCCGCCGGCTCGCCGGGGCTCCTCTCCGGCAACGTCGTCCAGGCGCCGGTCGACGTGCCGGTGAACGTCTGCGGCAACTCCGTCTCCGTGGTCGGGCTGCTGAACCCCGCCTTCGGCAACAACTGCGCCAACACGGCGCCCGAGCCGGAGAAGCCCCCGGTCACCCCGGAGAAGCCCGAGAAGCCCGTGGAGCCGCCGGTCACCCCGGAGAAGCCCGTGGAGCCCCCGGTCACTCCGGAGAAGCCGGTGAAGCCCCCGGTCACCCCGGAGGTCCCGGAGGAGCTCGCCGTGACGGGCAGCTCCGTGCCGCTGGGCCTCGGCGGTGCCGCGGCCGGCGGGCTGCTGCTCGGCGGAGCGATCCTCTACCGCAAGGCACGCCAGGCCGCCTGACCCGGACCGGGTACCCACCCGGCCGGTGCCAGGACGGCCCGGCACACGACGGAGGGCGGCGACCGCGTGTCGCCGCCCTTCGGCGTGCCCGGGCTCATCCGTCGCTCACCAGGTGGCCCGCAGCTGGCGGATGATCCGCCGCCGAAGCCGCACCCTGCGGCTGCCGTCCGGGAGCAGCACCAGCCGGTCCAGCTCCCAGTGGCCGTACTCGGCGTGGTCGGTGAGCAGGCGGGTCGTATCGGTGCGAGTGATCCCTCGCGGGACATACACGTCAGTGAATTCGTATTCCGGCATCGCATCTATTGTGCGGGAGCGGCCCCGGTACGGATAGCGTCAGCACCATGTCTGATGCTGAGCAGCCCACGGCTGCCGAGGTACGGGCCGCCGCCGAGGCGGTCAAGACCGCGCTCGACCGCCACCTGGCCGCGGTGGAGCGCAGGACGGGCGAGGACGATCCGGCCGTCCACGCCGCCTTCAACGACCTGGCCGCCGCCGCCGAGGAATACGACGAACTGCTCTACGAGCGCTACGACGAGGTCACCCCCTTCGACATCCCCGACGCCGAGGAGGCCCTGCCGCCGTACACCGGGCCCGACGAGCCCAGTGCCCTGAGCGTCCTCATCCGCCGCGACTACGCGGTCGCCGAACCCCGGCGGCTGCTCTCCCAGGCGCAGCGCATCGCCGACCACGACCGGGCCGGGGCCGCCGCCCCGCCCGGCTCCGGGGCGGGGGCCCAGGGCGTGGTCGGGGACAGCGTGCACGCCGCCCTCGGCATCCTGTTCGGCGAGTACGAGGCGGACGAGGTCGCCTCCCGGCACAAGGAGTTCGGGCTGGAGGAGGGGGATTCCACCCTGTGGGTGGTGGCCGCCGAGGAGCCCGCCGAGCCCGGGGAGTGGCTCGACGCGCCCTTCGAGGACGCCGATCCGGAGCTGGTCGTCTGCCGCTTCGACATGAGCGCCGTGTTCGACGAGGACCCGGACGACTCCGACGACGGGGAGCTCGACGACGTGATGGACATCGACGAGGACGCCGCCGAGGGGCTGGACGGGTATCAGGAGCGGCGGGGGCGCATCTGACGAGCTTGCCCGCGGCGGGGCCGGGTCCTTCGGGGTCCGGCCCCGCCCGCTTGCCCGGGCGCGGGGGCCTCAGGCGCCGGCCGGGCCGGGATCGCCGGCCGGCGCTTGGGCTCGGGTGTCAGGCTGTGGCCGGGGCCGGGAGCTGGGGCCTGAGCAGGAGGGGGAGGCGGGTGGTGCGGGGCTTGGCGGGGCGTTCCGCGACCGCGGTGGCGAGGGCCGGGCCGACTCCCTGGACGACGGAGAGGTGGCGTTCCGCGCGGCCGAAGGCGGTGTAGACCCAGTCGCGGGCCAGGGCCGGGCCGGCGTCGCCCGGGACGACCACGACGGCGGCCGGGGCGCGCAGGGTGACCGCCTGGTGGGCGGTGACCGCCCAGCCGTGGCGGAGGGTGGCCGCCACCCGGTCGCGGGCGACCAGGACCTCGCCGCCCGCGCAGCGCAGCCGCAGGCCCTCCTGCTCGGCGCCGAGGACCTGGCCCAGCTCGGTGCGGCCCGGCGCCGGGCTGTACGCCACCCGGTCGCCCGGGTCGAAACCGGCGAAGCGGCCGGGGCCGGGGTTGCACTTCTCCTTCAGGGCGGCGTTCAGCACGCGGGTGCCCGCCGCGCCTCCGTGGCCCGGGGTCACCACCAGGGTCTGCTCCGGGGGGACCTGGAAGGCGCGCGGCACGGACTCCGTGACCAGCTGCACCGTGCGGTGCACGGCCTCGGCCGGGTCGCGCACCGGGACGATCGCCACCTCGTGCCCGGGGGCGTCCACCGCCGTCAGCTCACCGGCGCCCACGCCCGAGACCAGCTCGCCCACCGGGCCCGGGTCCGGGGTGCGGGAGACGACGACGGGGCAGGCACGCGCGGCCAGCAGGTCGCCGAAGACCCGGCCGGGACCGGCCGAACCGAGGACCCCGGGGTCGCCGCTGAGCACGAGGCGCGCCCCGTCGGGCAGCGCCTCGACCAGCATCGCGGCGCTCTCCACGTCCAGTTGCGGCGCGTCGAGGACGACCAGCAGGTCGAGGGCGAGCGAGCCCTCCGCGTCCCGCCCGGGGCCCTCGGCGCCCGAGAGCAGCCCCGCCACGGTGGCCGCCCCGCCCTCGGTGCCGGAGAGCGCCGCCGCGAGCCGTGCCCGGCTGTCGGGGCCGTGTGCCGCGCCCCAGGCCCGCAGGCCGAGGGAGGCGGCGGCGGTGAGCAGCGCGGCCGGTTCGGCGCGGGCCGCCTCGCCGCCCGAGTGGAGGACGAGGCCGTGCCCGGCGGCGGCCCGGATCAGCTCGGCCGCCGACCCGCGCCCCTCGCCGCCCGCGCCCTGCCACTCCTCGGCTCCTGGTCCGGCCGCCGGCCGGGTGTTCACCAGCCCGGCCAGGCCGTCGGCGAGGCTCTCCTCGGCCAGGGCGTACCGCTCCAGGCCGATCAGCACCCGCACCGGGGTCTCGGCCGGTTCCTCCGTCTCGTCCGCGCCGGGGCCGGACACCGGAGCCGTCGGCGCGCCGGTGTCCAGCGGGTCCTGGAAGACCAGCACGTCGCCCTCGGCGACCGCTTCGCGCAGGGTGGCCTCCGGGTCCGGGACGGCGCGCTGTCCGAGCGCCGCGCGCAGGGCCTCGGCCTCCAGGGCGGTGTGCCCGGCGAGGGCGGCCTGCTCCAGGAGCCACCCGGTGACCGCCCGGCCGCGCCGCGCGTCGTCGGGCCTGGCCTCGGCGCCGAGGAGGGCGCGGGCGAACCCGTCGGCCTGCTCGGGGCGTACTCCTCGGGCGTGCAGCAGTTGCCACGGGTCCTCGCGCAGCGTCTCGGCGGCGCCGTCGCCCAGGGCCTCGGCGACGGCGGGGGCGAGGGCGGCGGGGGCGGAGCCGTCGGCGAGCACTGCCGCGACCTCGTCCACGGCCCGGTCGGAGGGACCGGTGGGCGCCGCCGGGGCGACCGGCGCGGGCGCGGGGCGGGCCGGCTCCGGGGCGGGCCTGCGCGGCGCGGCCGGCGCCGTCTCGGGGAGGTACGCGGTCGGCGCGGCCCCGCCCTCCACCGCCTTGACGGCGGCCAGCAGGTCGGCGGCGGCACCCTGGAGCTTGCCGCCCGCCTCGACCGGCGCCTCCCGCCCGGCCTTGCGCTCCTCGATGCGCCGCCGCAGCTCACGCTGGGCCGCCAGCTCGGCCTCCGCCTCGGAGAGCGCGGGCGCGGCCGCTTCGCCCTCCTCGCCGGAGGGGGCGGGAGTCTCGCCGTCGCCGGCCTCGCCCCGCGTCTCCTCGGGGCCGTGCTCCGGGGGCCGGGCGTCCTCGGGGGCCGCCGCCTGGGGGGCGGGCGCGTCCTCGTCGGCGGGCGCGGCGGCGGGGTCCGTACTCACAGCGTGCTCCAGTCCTGGTCGGGATAGCGGTGCACGGGCGCCGACACGTCGTCGAGCGCCTGGCAGATCTCGTCGGGAAGCGTAAGGGCTTCCGCCGACAGTGCCGCCGCGAGCTGCTCGGCGGTGCGCGGCCCGACGAGGGGGGCGCAGACGCCGGGCCGGTCGCGGACCCAGGCGAGTGCCACCTGGAGCGGGGTGGCGGCCAGGCCGTCGGCGGCGGTGGTGAGGGCGTCGACGACCCGGTCGCCCGCGTCGTCGAGGTAGGGCGCGACGAACCCGGCCAGCTGCTCGGAGGCGCCCCGGGAACCCGGCGGGCCCGGGGGAGCGGCCTGCCGGTACTTGCCGGTGAGGACGCCCCGGCCGAGCGGCGAGGAGGGGAGCAGGCCCACGCCGAGGTCGAGGGCGGCGGGCAGCACCTCGCGCTCCACGCCGCGCTGGAGCAGCGAGTACTCCATCTGGGTGCTGGCCAGTCTGGTGCGCCCGGCCGGCAGGGCCAGCTGCCAGGTGGCGGCCTTGGCCAGCTGCCAGCCGGAGAAGTTGGAGACCCCCGCGTACCGGGCGCGGCCGGTGGTGACGGCGATGTCGAGTGCCTGGAGAGTTTCGTCCAGCGGGGTCAGCGGGTCGAAGGCGTGGACCTGCCACAGGTCGACGTGGTCGGTGCCCAGCCGGTGCAGGGAGGCGTCGAGGGCGCCGAGGAGATGGCCGCGCGAGCCGTCGAACCGCCGCTGCGGGTCGGGGACGCTGCCCGCCTTGGTGGCGATCACCAGGTCCTCGCGGGGGACCAGCCGGTCGACGATCCGGCCGAGGAGGTACTCCGCCTCCCCGTCCGCGTACACGTCGGCGGTGTCGACGAGCGAACCGCCCGCCTCCCAGAAGGTCTTCACCAGCTCGGCGGCGTCGTGCTCGTCGGTGCCCCGGCCCCAGGTCAGGGTGCCCAGACCGATGCGGGACACGCGCAGGCCGGTGCGGCCCAGATGCCTCTGCTCCATGGTCGCCGAGAGTACTGGCCGCACACCGGTTCGTGGTGGCCTGTGGACAACCACGGCCGCACGGCGCGCCGTACGCCGCCACGTGACGGGGGCGACGTGCCCAGGCATACCGTCCGGACGGGTGGGAGCGCTAGAGTCCCCCGGAACGGGACGTTACCGATGGGTAAGGGGATTTGCGCATGCAGCTCGGCATCAACCTCGGCTACTGGGGCGCCGGTATGGACGCGGACAACCTGGCGGTCGCCAAGGAGGCCGACCGGCTGGGCTACTCGGTCTGCTGGGCCGCGGAGGCGTACGGCTCGGACGGCCCGACCGTCCTCGCCTGGGTCGCCGCCCAGACCGAGCGGATCGACATCGGCTCCGCGATCATGCAGATCCCGGCGCGTCAGCCCACCATGACCGCGATGACCGCGGCCACCCTCGACTCGCTCTCCGGCGGCCGCTTCCGCCTGGGCCTCGGCGTCTCCGGCCCGCAGGTCTCCGAGGGCTGGTACGGCGTCAAGTTCGACAAGCCGCTGGCCCGCACCCGCGAGTACGTCGAGATCGTCCGCAAGGCGATGAGCCGCGAGCGGGTCTCCTTCGAGGGCGACCACTGGACGCTGCCGCTGCCCGGCGGCCCCGGCAAGCCGCTCAAGCTCACCGTCCACCCCGAGCGCGAGCGCATCCCGCTCTACATCGCGGCGATCGGCCCGAAGAACCTGGAGCAGACCGGCGAGATCGCCGACGGCGCCCTGCTGATCTTCCCCGCCGCCGAGCACCTGGAGGAGACGGCCGTCCGCCATCTGCGCGCGGGCCGCGAGAAGGCCGGTCTCACCATGGAGGGCTTCGACGTCGTCCCGACCGTCCCGATCGCCGTCGGCGACGACGTGAACGGCCTCGCCGACCTCTTCCGCCCGTACACCGCGCTGTACGTCGGCGGCATGGGCAGCCGCAAGCAGAACTTCTACAACCAGCTCGCCGGGCGCATGGGGTACGAGAAGGAGGCCGCCGAGATCCAGGACAAGTACCTGGCCGGCGACAAGGGCGGGGCCGCCGCGGCCGTCCCGCACCAGCTCATCGACTCCACCACGCTGCTCGGCGGCGTCGACCGGATCGCCGACCGCATGCAGGCGTACGCCGCCGCGGGCGTCACCACCCTGACGCTCTCCCCGGCCGGCTTCACCCTCGACGAGCGGCTCGCCGCGCTGCGCGCCGGCACCGAGGCGCTGGAGCGGGCCGGCCTCGCCTGACCCCTCCGCAGCACGACGAAGGCCCCGCCGGTACGAGACCGGCGGGGCCTTCCAGCTCTACGGCCGTGGTGGGGGCTCGGGGGTCTTCCCCGCCACGGCCGTCACCAGGACAACGCCGCAGGGCCCACGGGGTTACGCCCACCGGCGCGCGACCTCGCCCCGCGCGCCGTCCCCCGTTCGGCCCAGCCCCGCCGCCGATGGCGTTGCCGGGCCCCGGGGGCGGCCGTTGACTGGCCTTCTGCGGACGACTGTCCGGCGACGCACGGAGGTTTGCGGATGCTCTCGGCCCGGAGTCTCTTCCAGGAGATCCTCGACAACGACGACGCCTACCGGCTCTTCTGCTCCATCGCCGCCAGCGGCGAGACGCAGGGAGGCTGGGAGAACGCCCGGATCGCCGCGCTGGTCCCCGAGGCGCAGCGCGCCCTGGCCCCCAAGATCGCCCGGCACGGCGCCGACGAGGACAAGCACGGCCGCATCTTCCAGGCCCTGCTGAGGAAGCGCGGCCTCGAACCCTGCGAGGTCCCCGGGGACACCGACTACACGATGCTCCTGGAACGCCACGGCATCGGCCTCGCCCACGCCCGCCTCCAGGCGGACACCCCGCTCAGCGAGCAGGACATCATCACCTACCTCGCGCACAGCCGCGTCACCGAGCAGCGCGCCTCCGAACAGATGCGGATGCTGCTGCGGTACTTCGGCGACCACCCCGAGCTCGGCCGGGCCGTCCGGATGATCTCCGACGACGAGGACAACCACCTCGCCTACTGCCACGAGGAGCTGCTGCGCCTCGCCCGGGCCGGCCACGGCCCCGCCATCCACCGCACCCTGCACACCTGCGTCCGCGCCGAACTCGCCGTCTACCGCGACGTCAGCCTCGCCGTGATGGCCCGGATGGGCGAGGTGCTGGGCTGGTCCGGGGCGCGCGGCCGGCTCCTCGCGGCGGGCATCCACGCCGCGTACCGGTACGAGCGGGTGCACGGCTGGCGGCGGATGGTCTCCCTCGCCCCGCCCGAGCGGCGCGACCCGCTCGGCGGACCGGCCACCGCCGCCCCCGAGTTCGCCTGAACCGGGCCCGGTCAGAGCCAGCCGCGCCGCTTGAACTGGCGGTGCAGGGCGACGGCGATGCCGACCATCACCAGGACCACCACCGGGTAGCTGCCCGGCCAGGCCAGCTCCGGCATCGACTCGAAGTTCATGCCGTAGATCCCGGCGATCATCGTCGGCACTGCCGCCATCGCCGCCCACGCCGAGATCTTCCGCATGTCGTCGTTCTGCCGGACGCCCATCTGCGCCAGGTGCGCCGAGAGGATGTCCGAGACCAGCCGGTCCAGGCTCTCCACCGACTCGTTGACCCGCAGCAGGTGGTCGCCGACGTCCCGGAAGAAGGGCTGCGAGGAGTCGTGCACGAACGGCACGCCGTGGCCGAACGGGCCGCCGCCGGCCAGCCGCCCCACCGGCGCCGCCAGCGGGCCCGTCGCCCGGCGGAACTCCACGATCTGCCGCTTGAAGGTGTAGATCCGCTCGGCGGTGTCCCGGCTGCCCGAGGAGTCGGGAGAGAAGACCTCCGTCTCCAGCTCCTCCAGGTCGGTCTGGAGTTCGGCCGCCACGACCAGGTAGTGGTCCACCACCGCGTCCGCGATGGCGTACAGCACCGCGGTGGGCCCGTGCGCCAGCATCTCCGGTTCGTGCTCCAGGCGGTCGCGCACCTCGGCCAGCGGCGCCCCGTCCCCGTGCCGGACCGTCACCACGAAGCCGTCGCCGACGAAGACCATCACCTCGCCGAGGGAGACCCGGTCGCTCCGCGGCTCGTACACCACCGGCTTCAGCACCATGAAGAGCGAGTCGTCGTACACCTCCAGCTTCGGCCGCTGGTGCGCCTTGAGGGCGTCCTCGACCGCCAGGGGGTGGAGTCCGAACTCCTCACTGACCCGCCCGAACTCCTCCTCGCTCGGGTCGAGCACGCCCAGCCAGACGAAGGCGTCGCCCGAGGCGCGGGCCTTCGCCAGCGCCTCGGTGAACTCGCCGGCCCGCTCGGTGCGGCGGCCGGCCCGGTAGATGGCACAGTCCACGATCACCGGGTCAGTCTTCCCCGCCCGGGCCGGTCCTCACCCGCCCTCCTCGTGCCCGTCGCCGTACCTGGTCCAGCCCTTACGCTGGCACGCATGCCCACCCTGATCCTCGTCCGGCACGGACGCTCCACCGCCAACACCGCGGGAATCCTCGCCGGGCGCACCCCGGGCGTCCGCCTCGACGACCACGGCCGCGCCCAGGCCGAGGCGCTGCCCGCCCGGCTCGCCGCGATCCCGCTGGCCGCCGCCGTCAGCAGCCCGCTGGAGCGCTGCCGGGAGACCCTCGCCCCGCTGCTCGCCGCCCGGCCCGGCCTCGCGGTCCACGAGGAGGAGGGGGTCAACGAGTGCGACTACGGCGACTGGTCGGGCCGCAAACTCTCCGAACTGAGCGGCGAGCCGCTCATGGAGGTCGTCCAGCAGCACCCCTCGGCCGCCGCGTTCCCGGGCGGCGAGTCGATGCGCCACATGCACCACCGCGCCGCCGAGGCGGTCCGGACGTGGAACACCCGCATCGCCGAGGAGCACGGCGAGGACGCCGCGTACGTCCTGTGCACCCACGGCGACATCATCAAGTCCCTGGTCGCCGACGCCCTCGGCCTCCACCTCGACCTCTTCCAGCGGATCTCGGTCCAGCCCTGCTCGGTCACCGCCATCCGCTTCACCCGGCTGCGCCCCTTCCTGGTCCGCCTCGGCGACACCGGCGACCTGGACTCCCTGGCCCCGCGCCCCGCCACCGGCGAGGACGCCGGACGAGCCACGGTCGGGGGCGGTACGGGCGCACCGTGATCGCCCGCCGCAGTAGGGTGAAACCGAGCGGGCGCCGCCCCTCGTCCCACCGCCCTCCGCCACCGATCCTCTGGAGATGCAGGACGTGTCCCGTCAGGTGTTCCTCTTCGACCCGCCCGAGCGCTTCGTCGCCGGGACGGTCGGTCTGCCCGGGCGCAGGACCTTCTTCCTCCAGGCCTCCTCGCAAGGCCGGGTCACCAGTGTGGCCTTGGAGAAGACCCAGGTCGCCGCGCTCGCGGAGCGTATGAACGAACTGCTCGACGAAGTCGTCCGGCGCAGCGGCGGCAACGCCGCGGTGCCCGCCGTGGTCCCGGCCGACGTCGCCGACAGCGCCCCCCTCGACAACCCGGTCGAGGAGGAGTTCCGGGTCGGCACCATGGCGCTGGCCTGGGACGGCGAGGACCAGCGGATGATCGTCGAGGCCCAGGCCCTGGTCGAGCTGGAGGGGGACTCCGACGAGGACCTCGCCGCCGCCGAGGAACGCCTCCTCCAGGACGAGGAGAACGGCCCCCCGATGCTGCGGGTCCGCCTCTCCGGAGCCCAGGCCCGGGCCTTCGCCAAGCGCGCCCTGGACGTCGTCAACGCCGGCCGGCCGCCCTGCCCGCTGTGCAGCCTGCCGCTCGACCCGGAAGGACACGTATGCCCGCGCCAGAACGGGTACCGCCGGGACCTGTGACCACCGCGCCCGCCGAGCCGGCCCCGGCCGGCTCCGTGACCGCCCTGCTCACCGGGGGCGAGCTGACCGTGCGCGGCCGCATCGCCGAGGCGTCCAACGCCGTGCTGCATTGCACCGTCGTCCACCAGGGCCGCACCGCCGCCTGCGTCTACAAGCCGGTGGCGGGGGAGCAGCCGCTCTGGGACTTCCCCGACGGCACACTGGCCCAGCGCGAGGTCGCGGCCTACGAGGTGTGCGCCGCCCTCGGCTGGGAGCTGATCCCGCCCACCGTGCTGCGCGAGGGCCCGTACGGTCCCGGCATGGTCCAGCTCTGGATCGACCAGGCCGACGAGGAGCCCGGGGAGCCCGCCGGGCCCGGCGGAGCGCCGGAGGCCGGGGAGAACGCCTCCGGCCCGGTCCCCGTCGGCCATCTGCTGGCCCTCGCCGACGCCGAGCGGCCCGCCCCCGAGGGATGGCGGGCGATCGGGCTGGCCGAGGTGCCCGGCGGCGGCACCGCCCTGCTCGTCCACGCCGACGATGCCCGGCTGCGCCGCCTCGCCGTGCTGGACGCCGTCATCAACAACAGCGACCGCAAGGGCGGCCACCTGCTGACCAGCGCCGACGGCCGCCTCCACGGCATCGACCACGGCGTCACCTTCCACACCGAGGACAAGCTGCGCACCCTGCTCTGGGGCTGGGCCGGCGAACCGCTCCCCGAGGAGGCGGTGGCCGCTCTCGGCCGCCTCGCCGCCGCCCTCGGCGAGGACGCCCCGCTCACCACCCGGCTGGCCGCCCTTCTCACCCCGGCCGAAGTGGCGGCGCTGCGCGACCGGGTGGCCGCCCTGCTGGCCTCCGGCACCCACCCCGTACCCGGCGGGGAGTGGCCCGCGATCCCCTGGCCGCCGGTCTGAGGACGCCGCGACCCGCACAGCGGGGCGGGCCGCGCAAGAGGGCACTCCCGGCCAATCAGCCCCGATCCGGTTCGTATCCGGATGCCACGTCCGGTTAGGCTCAGTCCCATGCATGCCTGGCCCGCTTCCGAGGTCCCCGCCCTTCCCGGCAAGGGTCGCGACCTGAGGATTCACGACACCGTGACCGGGGGGCCGAAGACCCTCACCCCCGGCCCCGTCGCCCGTCTCTACGTCTGCGGCATCACGCCGTACGACGCGACCCACATGGGTCACGCGGCGACCTACAACGCGTTCGACCTCGTTCAGCGCGTGTGGCTCGACACCAAGCGTCAGGTGCACTACGTCCAGAACGTCACGGACGTGGACGACCCCCTCCTGGAGCGCGCCGTGCGCGACGGGGTGGAGTGGACCGGGCTCGCCGAGCGCGAGACGGCCCTCTTCCGCGAGGACATGACCGCGCTCCGGATGATCCCGCCCCGCGACTACATCGGCGCCGTCGAGGCCATACCCCGCATCATCCCGCTGGTCGAGCGGCTGCGGGACGCCGGCGCCGCCTACGAGCTCGAAGGCGACCTCTACTTCTCCGTCGAGGCCGACCCGCACTTCGGCGAGGTCTCCCACCTCGACGCCACCGCCATGCGCCTGCTCTCCGCCGAACGCGGCGGCGACCCCGAGCGCCCGGGCAAGAAGAACCCCCTCGACCCGATGCTGTGGATGGCCGCCCGCGAGGGCGAGCCCAGCTGGGACGGCGGCAGCCTCGGACAGGGCCGCCCCGGCTGGCACATCGAGTGCGTCGCCATCGCCCTGGACCACCTCGGCATGGGCTTCGACCTCCAGGGCGGCGGCTCCGACCTGGTCTTCCCGCACCACGAGATGGGCGCCTCGCACGCCCACGCCGCCACCGGCGAGTACCCCTTCGCGCACTCCTACGTGCACGCCGGGATGGTCGCCCTGGACGGCGAGAAGATGTCCAAGTCCAAGGGGAACCTGGTCTTCGTCTCCGCGCTGCGCCGCGCCGGCGTCGACCCGGCCGCGATCCGCCTCGCCCTCCACGCCCACCACTACCGGGCCGACTGGGAGTGGACCGACGCCACCCTCCAGGAGGCCACCCGGCGCCTCGCCCGCTGGCGCGCCGCCGTCTCCCGCCCCGACGGCCCGGACGCCTCCGCCGTCGTCGAGCAGGTCCGCGCGGCCCTCGCCGACGACCTCGACGCCCCCGCCGCCCTGCGCGCCGTCGACGCCTGGGCCCGGCTCCAGGAGACCGAGGGCGGCACCGACGAGGGCGCCCCGGGCGTCGTCTCCCGCACCGTCGACGCGCTCCTGGGCGTCGCGCTCTGAGCCCACCCGGACGGACGAAGGGCCCCGCCGCGATCACCGTGGCGGGGCCCTTCCGTCTCTTCCGGGTCAGTCCTCGGAGCCGGAGGAGGAGCCCGGCGCCGGGCCGTCCTCGTCCCCGGCGCCCTCGTCCCCGGCGTCCTCGCCGTCGGCCCTGCCGTCCCCGGGGCCGCTCCCCGGGTCCTCGTCCGCAGGCCGGGGCATCTCCCGGCCCAGCGGGCCGTCGGGGGCCGTGCCCGGGAGGGGGCCGGTGCGCTTGGGGTGCGGCGGGCGGGAGCGGTCGGTGCCCTCGCGGAGGAAGGGGCCTTCGCCCTCGGCCGCGCGGCCGCCGTCGGTGGCGTGGCCGGGCGGGCCGCCGCCGTCGCGGCGGCGCAGGTACCGCTCGAACTCGCGGGCGATGGCCTCGCCGGACGCCTCGGGCAGCTCCGCGGTGTCCCGCGCCTCCTCCAGCGACTGGACGTACTCGGCGACCTCGCTGTCCTCGGCGGCCAGCTGGTCCACCCCCAGCTGCCAGGCCCGCGCGTCCTCCGCCAGGTCGCCCAGCGGGATGCGCAGGTCGAGCACGTCCTCCAGGCGGTTCAGCAGGGCCAGCGTCGCCTTCGGGTTGGGCGGCTGCGAGACGTAGTGCGGGACCGCCGCCCACAGGCTCACCGCCGGGATGCCCGCGTGCGTGCACGCCTCCTGGAGGATGCCGACGATGCCGGTGGGGCCCTCGTAGCGGCTCTCCTCCAGGTTCATCGTGCGGGCCAGGTCCGGGTCGGAGGTGACGCCGCTGACCGGGACCGGGCGGGTGTGCGGGGTGTCGCCGAGCAGGGCGCCGAGGACGACGACCATCTCGACGCCGAGTTCGTGGGCGAAGCCCAGGATCTCGTTGCAGAACGAGCGCCAGCGCATGCTGGGCTCGATGCCGCGCACCAGCACCAGGTCGCGCGGCTTCTCGCCGCCGATGCGGATCACCGACAGCCGGGTCGTCGGCCAGGTCACCTTGCGGACCCCGCCGTCCATCCACACCGTGGGGCGGTTGACCTGGAAGTCGTAGTAGTCCTCGGCGTCCAGCGCCGCGAACACCTCGCCCTTCCACTCCTGCTCCAGGTGCGCGACCGCGGTGGAGGCGGCGTCGCCGGCGTCGTTCCAGCCTTCGAACGCGGCCACCATGACCGGGTCGACCAGCTCGGGTACCCCCTCGAGCTCGATCACCCAGCGCCTCCTTCCGACGTGCCCTCGCGTACCGGCCCAACCTTACGGCGTCCGCGGGGGCCTCCCGCAGCCCCCTTGTGGGGCCGCGACGCTCGGAAGACTGCCCCGGACCGGGGCCGCGCACTCCCCCCGTACGGGTCCGAACGCCCGGCCCCGCTCAGCCCCAGAGCGTCGTCGGCGCCTCCCGGCGCACCACCGGCGCGATCTCCTCGGCGAACCGCTCCAGCTGGGCCAGTTGCTCGGCGCGCTCCAGGCCGAACCCGTCGACCGTCACCGACTGGAGGTCGTGGCCGTAGACCGCGTGGTAGCCGAGCAGCTTGTCGATGATCCGTTCGGGGGAGCCGATGAGCTGCGGCCCGTCCGCCATCGCCTCCTCGATCGTGCGGTACGGCGTGTTGTACCCCGCCCGGCCCGCCAGCGCGGGCTTGAAGCTCTGCCGCACCTGCGCCTCGTAGACCTCCTTGTACCGGGCCACCGCCTCCGCGTCGGTGTCGGCGATCAGCAGCCCGCCCGAGCCCGCGCCCACATAGGCACCGGCCGGGTCGTGGCCGTGCGCCTCGAACCGCTCCCGGTACAGGTCGACCAGGGCCGCGTACGCCGCCCTGGGCTGGATGGCGTTGGCGGTGAAGAGGGGGTCGCCGTGGAGCGCGGCCAGTTCGGGGGAGCGGGGGCTGGTGGCCGAGCCGTGCCAGACCCGGGGCGGGCCGGCGTAGGGGCGCGGCACCGTCGTCACGTCCTTCAGCGGCGTGCGGAACTCGCCCGTCCAGTCGACGTGTTCCTCACGCCACAGCCGCCGCAGCAGTTCGTACTTCTCCCGCTGGAGGTCCCACTGCCGCTCCTCGTCCAGGCCGAAGAGGGCGAAGTGGGCGGCGTCCGCGCCCTTGCCGACGACCAGTTCGATCCGGCCGCCGGAGAGCTGGTCGAGGGTGGCGTAGTCCTCGGCGACCCGGACCGGGTCCAGCACGGAGAGGACGGTGACGCCGGTCAGCAGGCGGATGCGGGTGGTGCGGGCGGCGAGCGCGCCGAGGACGGCGACCGGGGCCGAGGAGAGGAACGGGCCGGCGTGCCGCTCGCCGACCGCGAACGCGTCCAGGCCGAGGCGTTCGGCCGCCTCGGCCTGGGCCAGCACGTCGCCGAAGCGGTCGGCGGGGGCGGGGGTCCGTCCGGTGAGCGGGTGCGGGCCGTGGCCGATGAGGGAGAGCACCTGGAATCTCATGGATTCCAGCCTGCGCCCCGGGTGTTGCGGCGGTGTGGCGGGCGTACGAAGCGCCCGCCACACCGGCGTCGGCCGGGTCAGCTCGGGCGGTCCGCCAGAAGCTTGGCCACGTCGTCGCGGACCTCGGTGGTGTCGAGCCCGCGCACGGTGAGCGTGGTGCGGCGGCGCAGCACGTCCTCGGCGGTCTCGGCCCACTCGCGGTCACGGGCGTAGACGATCTGCGCCCGGATCTCGGGCGCGTCCGGGTGGATGCGCTCGGCCAGCGACGGGTCCTCGTTGGCGAGGCGGGCGATGTCGAAGGCGAGCGAGCCGTAGTGGGTCGCCAGGTGGCGGGCGGTGTCCGGGGCCATCCGCGGGCCGGGGGCGGGCCCGTCGACCAGCAGCCGGTGCGCGACCGCCTGCGGGTTGGCGATGCCCGGCAGCGGCATCCGGGGCAGGCTGCGCATCGGCTCCATGTCCTCGGTCAGCGGGCGGCCGGGGAGCTTGGACAGCTTGTCGATGACGGTGCGGCCGATGTGCCGGAAGGTGGTCCACTTGCCGCCGGCCACCGAGAGCATCCCGCCGGGACCCTCGCTGACCACCGTCTCGCGCTTGGCCTTCGAGGTGTCGCCGGGGCCGCCGGGCAGCACCCGCAGCCCGGCGAACGAGTAGGTGATGAGGTCCCGGGAGAGCTGCTGGTCGCGTACGGAGAAGGCGGCCTCGTCGAGGATCTGCGTGACGTCGCTGTCGGTGACCGACACCTCGCGCGGGTCGCCCTCGTACTCCTCGTCGGTGGTGCCGAGCAGGAGCATGTCCTCCCAGGGCAGGGCGAAGGTGATGCGGTACTTGTCGATCGGGGTGGCGAGCGCCGCCTTCCACGGGGAGGTGCGGCGCAGCACCAGGTGGGCGCCCTTGGAGAGGCGGACCGAGGGGGCGGCGGCCTTGTCCTCCATGGCGCGCAGGTGGTCGGTCCACGGGCCGGTGGCGTTGAGGACGAGGCGGGCGTCGATGCCGAACTCGGTGCCGTCGAGGCGGTCGCGCAGTTCGGCGCCGGTGACCCGGCCGCGGGTGAAGCGCAGTCCGGTGACCTCGGCGTGGTTGAGCACCTCGGTACCGGCGTCGACGGCGGCGCGGACCGTCATCAGCGCCATCCGGGCGTCGTTCATCTGGTCGTCGCCGTAGACGGCGACCGCGCGCAGCCCGTCGGTGCGCAGCTCGGGCACGTCGCGGCGGGCCCGCTCGGGGCTGATCACGTGGCCGACGCCGTCGCCGAAGGCGGAGAGCGCGGAGTAGGCGAAGACGCCCGCGCCGAGCTTGGCGGCGCCGTGCGGGCCGCCCTTGTAGACGGGCAGGTAGAAGGTGAGCGGCCGGGCGAGGTGCGGGGCGACCTGCTTGGAGACGGCGCGCCGCTCGAAGTGGTTCTCCGCGACCAGCTTGACCGCGCCGGTCTGCAGGTAGCGCAGGCCGCCGTGGAGCAGCTTGGACGAGGCCGACGAGGTGGCTCCGGCGAAGTCCCCCGCGTCGACCAGGGCGACCCTGAGGCCGGACTGCGCGGCGTGCCAGGCGGTGGAGATGCCCAGGATGCCGCCGCCGATCACCAGGAGGTCGTAGGTCGCCCGGGACAGCTGGTCCCGGGTCTCGGCCCGGCCCGGGTTGGGGCCGGCTGCCGGGTGCGTCCCGAGGGCCGGGACGCTGTGCGGGGTGGTCATGACGTGCTCCTCATCGGTGGGTCCGGGGGGCCGCCGCGCTGGGCGGCCCCCCGGGGTGGTGCGTCAGTTCTCTTCGTCGTCGAGCCAGTCGAAGGTGCGCTCGACGGCCTTGAGCCACTTGCGGTACTCGTGGTCGCGGACCTCGGGGTCCATGTCCGGGGTCCACTCGGCGGCCCGGCGCCAGTTGGCGCGCAGGGTGTCGGTGTCGGGCCAGAAGCCGACGGCGAGGCCGGCCGCGTAGGCGGCGCCCAGGCAGGTGGTCTCGGCCACCATGGGGCGGACCACCGGGGCGTCGACGAAGTTGGCCATGGTCTGCATCAGCAGGTTGTTGGAGGTCATGCCGCCGTCGACCTTGAGCGAGGTCAGCTCGACGCCGGAGTCCTTGGTCATGGCGTCGGTGATCTCACGGGTCTGCCAGGCGGTGGCCTCCAGCACGGCACGGGCGATGTGCGCCTTGGTGACGTACCGGGTCAGCCCCGCGATGACCCCGCGGGCGTCCGGGCGCCAGTACGGGGCGAAGAGCCCGGAGAAGGCGGGGACGAAGTAGGCGCCGCCGTTGTCCTCGACCGAGGAGGCCAGCGTCTCGATCTCGGCGGCGGAGTTGATCAGCCCCATCTGGTCGCGCATCCACTGGACGAGCGAGCCGGTGACGGCGATCGACCCCTCCAGGGCGTAGACCGGGTCCTGGTCGCCGATCCGGTAGCCGACGGTGGTCAGCAGCCCCGAGTAGGAGTTGATGATCTTCTCGCCGGTGTTCATCAGCATGAAGGTGCCGGTGCCGTACGTCGACTTGGCCTCGCCCTCGGCGAAACAGGTCTGGCCGAAGAGGGCGGCCTGCTGGTCGCCGAGGGCCGAGGCGACCGGGATGCCGCCGAGCAGCTCGCCGAGGCGGCCGCCGCTGACCTCGCCGTAGACCTCGGCGGAGGAGCGGATCTCGGGCAGCACCTCGGTGGGGACGCCGATCGAGGCGCAGATCCGCTCGTCCCACTCCATGGTGTGCAGGTTCATCAGCATGGTGCGCGAGGCGTTGGTGACGTCGGTGACGTGGACGCCGCCCTCGGTGCCGCCGGTGAGGTTCCAGATGACCCAGGAGTCCATGGTGCCGAAGAGGATGTCCCCGGCCTCGGCGCGCTCGCGCAGCCCCTCGACGTTGTCGAGCAGCCAGCGGGCCTTGGGCCCGGCGAAGTACGAGGCCAGCGGGAGGCCGGTCTCGCGCCGGAAGCGGTCCTTGCCGACGTTGCGGCCGAGGTCGCGGCAGAGCGCGTCGGTACGGGTGTCCTGCCAGACGATGGCGTTGTGCACGGGCTCGCCGGTGTGCCGGTCCCAGAGCAGCGTCGTCTCGCGCTGGTTGGTGATGCCGATGGCCTTGATGTCCTCGCGGGTGATCCCGGCCTTGGTGACGGCGCCGGCGACCACCTCCTGGACGTTGGTCCAGATCTCGGCGGCATCGTGCTCCACCCAGCCCGGCTTGGGGAAGATCTGCTCGTGTTCCTTCTGGTCCACGGCGACGATCCGGCCGTCCCGGTCGAAGACGATGCAGCGGCTCGACGTGGTCCCCTGGTCGATCGCGGCGATGAACGGGCCTGCGGTGTGTGCGTCGGTCACGGTGTGCTCCTGCTCAGCGAAGTGCGGTGCGGGTCGGTGCGGGCGGCCCGGGCGGCGTGCGGGCCGCCCGGGCCCGCCG
Source organism: Streptomyces albidoflavus (assembly GCF_000719955.1). Classification (GTDB taxonomy): domain Bacteria; phylum Actinomycetota; class Actinomycetes; order Streptomycetales; family Streptomycetaceae; genus Streptomyces; species Streptomyces albidoflavus. The sequence continues at coordinate 50,117 of NZ_JOII01000027.1, read as the reverse complement.
GTCAGGCGAACGCCAGCTGGTAGATGCCGCCGGCGAGGGCGCCGCCGATCAGCGGTCCGGCCACCGGAATCCAGGCATACTCCCAGGCGGAGCCGCCCTTGTTCGGCAGCGGCAGCGCCGCGTGCACCAGGCGGGGGCCGAGGTCGCGGACCGGGTTGATCGCGTACCCCGTGGGGCCACCGAGCGACAGGCCGATGCCGACCACGACCAGCGCGGTGATGAGCGCGCCGAGGACGCCGAGGCCGTTGCCCTCGTCGTTGAGCCCCTGGGTCAGGATCGCCAGCACCAGCACGGTGGTGGCGATGATCTCGGTGCCGAGGTTCTGCACGGTGTTGCGGATCTGCGCGGTGGTGGAGAAGACGCCGAGGACCGGGCCGGGCGCGTCCTTCGGGGCGGCGGCCGCCTCCGCGATCACTGCCTCGTCCTTGAGGTGCGCCTGGAAGTGGCCGTAGTACGCCACCCAGACCAGGGCGGCGCCGATCATCGCGCCGAGCAACTGCGAGCCGAGGTAGAGGGGCACGTCCGACCAGGAGGTGCCACCCTCTATCGCCAGGCCTATGGTCACGGCCGGGTTCAGGTGGGCGCCGGAGACGCCCGAGGCGAGGTAGGCGCCGGTGAGGACGGCGAAGCCCCAGCCGAAGGACACCACGAGCCAGCCGGCGTCCTTCGCCTTGGAGCCCTTGAGGGTGACGGCGGCACAGACGCCGACACCGAGCAGGATGAGTACGGCGGTACCGATCGTCTCGCCGATGAAGATGTGGGAGCTGGACACCCGCGACTCCTTCGTCCTTCGTCCAGATGGACACCGCGCGTGCCGCTCCGCCGGGTCCCAGCCGGCCGGACACGTCTGCGGTGCGGGGGCGTGTTCTGGTCGGCGTACTCACACCGTAACGCGTATTTGCCGTTAGGCGTTCGACAATGCCGACCGTGGAACGGCAGTGTTCCGCCCGCGTGCGCACTCAGTCAAGGTCTTGTGCCCGCAAAGCTCCCCACGATTCACCGGCCGGAACCGCGCCGGCGGGCATCAGGTGTGAGGTGGATCTCGCCGGGCGCGTGACAAAAGCCCGGCCGTGGGCGAGAACGCCACGAACCGGCCGGGCGGGAGGTGGTACGGGCGGTGGGGCCGGCCGGGGTTCAGAACCGCCCGGCGCCCAGGTCCCGCGAGACGGCGCGGGCGCAGTCGCGGACCGCCGTCACCAGCTCGGTGCGCGGGGCGCCGTCCGGGCAGAGCCGCTCCACGGGGCCGGTCACGCCGACCGCGCCCACCGGCATCCGCCGCCGGTCGTGGACGGGCGCCGCCAGCGAGGCCACGCCTTCCCAGGTCTCCTCCAGGTCCAGTGCCCAGCCCCGGGCCCGGGTCAGGTCCAGCACCTCCTCGAAGGCGGCCGCCTCGGTCACGGTGCGGCCGGTGAGGGACGCCCGGTCGCCCTCCAGCACCTCGCTGTGGGCCACCGGGTCGAAGGCGGAGATCACCTTGCCGAGCGCCGTGGAGTGCAGCGGGTGCATCGCGCCCACCTCCAGGACCTGCCGCGAGTCGTCCGGCCGGAAGACGTGATGCACGATCAGGACGCCCTGCTGGTGCAGGACTCCGAGGTAGGCCGCCTCCCCGCTGGAGCGGGCGAGGTCGTCCGTCCAGACCAGCGCCCGGGCCCGCAGCTCGTGCACGTCCAGGTAGCTGTTGCCCAGGCGCAGCAGTTCGGCGCCGAGCTGATAGCGGCCCGAGGCCGGTTCCTGCTCGACGAAGCCCTCCGCCTGGAGGGTGCGCAGGATGCCGTGGGCCGTGCCCTTGGCGAGGCCGAGCGTCGAGGCGATGTCGGAGAGCCCGAGCCGCCGCTCACCCCCCGCCAGCAGCCGCAGCATCGCCGCGGCCCGCTCCAGCGACTGGATGTTCCGTGCCATCCGTGGTCCCTTCCTGAGGCCGTGTGCCGATGCGGCCATTCGACAATGCTGAACACTAGCGGCCTTGGCCGACCGTGAGCCAACGTACGGACGCCATGACCACGCTTGCCCCCGGCGATTTTCCGCCATGCCCCGACACGCCCGTGCCCGGCCCGTCCGCGCCGCTCATCTTCACCCCGGCGCCCGCCCCGCCCCGCCACCCGGCGAAGGTCCGGAGCTTGGACGCCCGTCCCGGCGGACGGCCCCGGGGGCTACGCTGACCGCGTGCGCCTTCGGCACCGGAGGCGCAAAGCCGACAGCCGTCGCACTCAGGGAGCATTCTCATGGCCTCGTCGCCGACCCATCGGACCGCACTCTCCGCCGCCGCCCGCGCGGACGCCCTCCGCGAAGCTCTGGCCACCCGGGTGGTGGTCGCGGACGGGGCGATGGGCACGATGCTCCAGGCGCAGGACCCGACCCTCGACGATTTCCAGCAGCTCGAAGGCTGCAACGAGATCCTCAACCTCACCCGCCCGGACATCGTCACCTCGGTGCACGACGCGTACTTCGCGGTGGGGGTCGACTGTGTGGAGACCAACACCTTCGGTGCCAATCACGCGGCGCTGGGGGAGTACGACATTCCTGAGCGGGTCTTCGAGCTTTCCGAGGCGGGTGCCCGGGTCGCGCGGGAGAGCGCCGACCGTTTCACCGTCGAGACGGGGCAGCAGCGGTGGGTGCTCGGCTCGATGGGCCCGGGGACCAAGCTGCCGACCCTGGGCCACGCCCCGTACACCACGCTGCGTGATGCCTATCAGCGGAACGCGGAGGGGATGATCGCGGGCGGCGCGGACGCGTTGCTGGTGGAGACGACCCAGGACCTGCTCCAGACCAAGGCGTCGGTGATCGGTGCCCGCCGCGCCCTGGAGGCGACCGGCGCCAATCTGCCGGTCATCGTCTCGGTCACCGTCGAGACCACCGGCACGATGCTGCTGGGCTCGGAGATCGGCGCTGCGCTCACCGCCCTGGAGCCGCTGGGCATCGACATGATCGGCCTGAACTGCGCGACCGGCCCCGCCGAGATGAGCGAGCACCTGCGCCACCTCGCCCGCCACTCGCGCGTCCCGATCTCCTGCATGCCCAACGCCGGTCTGCCCGTTCTCGGCAAGGACGGCGCGCACTACCCGCTGACCGCCTCCGAGCTGGCCGACGCCCAGGAGGGCTTCGTCCGCGAGTACGGTCTCTCCCTGGTCGGTGGCTGCTGCGGCACCACCCCCGAGCACCTGCGCCAGGTCGTGGAGCGCGTGCGGGGTGCCGTCCCCGGCGAGCGGGACCCGCGCCCCGAGCCGGGCGCCGCCTCGCTCTACCAGACGGTGCCGTTCCGGCAGGACACCTCGTACCTGGCGATCGGCGAGCGGACCAACGCCAACGGCTCGAAGAAGTTCCGCACCGCGATGCTGGAGGGCCGCTGGGACGACTGCGTGGAGATGGCGCGTGAGCAGATCCGTGAGGGCGCTCACCTGCTCGACCTCTGCGTCGACTACGTGGGCCGCGACGGTGTCGCCGACATGACGGAGCTGGCCGGGCGGTTCGCCACCGCCTCCACCCTGCCGCTGGTCCTGGACTCCACCGAGGTCGACGTGCTCCGCGCCGGGCTGGAGAAGCTGGGCGGGCGCGCTGTCATCAACTCCGTCAACTACGAGGACGGGGACGGCCCCGACTCCCGGTTCGCCAAGGTGACCGCGCTGGCCCAGGAGCACGGTGCGGCCCTGATGGCGCTGACCATCGACGAGGAGGGCCAGGCCCGCACCACCGAGCACAAGGTGGCTGTGGCCGAGCGGCTGATCGAGGACCTGACCGGCAACTGGGGCATCCACGAGTCGGACATCCTCATCGACACCCTGACCTTCACGATCTGCACCGGTCAGGAGGAGTCCCGCAGGGACGGCGTGCACACCATCGAGGCGATCCGCGAGCTGAAGCGCCGCCACCCCGACGTGCAGACCACGCTGGGTCTGTCCAACATCTCCTTCGGCCTCAACCCCGCCGCCCGCATCGTGTTGAACTCCGTCTTTCTGGACGAGTGCGTCAAGGCGGGTCTCGACTCGGCGATCGTGCACGCCTCCAAGATCCTGCCGATCGCCCGGCTGGAGGAGGAGCACGTCAAGGTCGCTCTCGACCTCATCCACGACCGCCGCGCCGAGGGGTACGACCCGCTCCAGACCTTCCTGGAGCTCTTCGAGGGCGTCGACACCAAGTCGATGAAGGCGGGCAAGGCCGAGGAACTCCTCGCCCTGCCGCTGGACGAGCGGCTCAAGCGCCGCATCATCGACGGTGAGAAGAACGGCCTGCACGAGGACCTGGACGAGGCGCTGACCGAGCGGCCCGCCCTGGACATCGTCAACGACACCCTGCTGGACGGCATGAAGGTGGTCGGCGAGCTGTTCGGCTCCGGCCAGATGCAGCTGCCCTTCGTCCTGCAGTCCGCCGAGGTCATGAAGGACGCGGTCGCCCACCTGGAACCGCACATGGAGAAGGCCGAGGGCGACGAGGAGGGCAAGGGCACCATCGTGCTCGCCACCGTCCGCGGCGACGTCCACGACATCGGCAAGAACCTCGTCGACATCATCCTCTCCAACAACGGCTACAACGTCGTCAACCTCGGCATCAAGCAGCCCGTCTCCGCCATCCTGGAGGCCGCCGAGGAGCACCGCGCCGACGTCATCGGCATGTCCGGACTCCTCGTCAAGTCCACGGTGATCATGAAGGAGAACCTGGAGGAGCTGAACCAGCGCGGCCTGGCCTCCGGCTACCCCGTCATCCTCGGCGGCGCCGCCCTCACCCGCGCCTACGTCGAACAGGACCTCCACGAGATCTACGAGGGAGAGGTCCGCTACGCCCGCGACGCCTTCGAGGGCCTGCGCCTGATGGACGCCCTCATCGCCGTCAAGCGCGGCGTCCCCGGCGCCACCCTCCCCGAACTGAAGCAGCGCAGGGTGCGGGCCACCGCCTCCGCCACGGTGACCGAGGAGCGCGAGGAGGGCCCGGTCCGCTCCGAGACCGCCACCGACAACCCGGTCCCCACCCCGCCGTTCTGGGGCACCCGCGTCGCCAAGGGCATCCCGCTCAAGGACTACGCCTCCTGGCTCGACGAGGGCGCCCTCTTCAAGGGCCAGTGGGGCCTGAAGCAGAACCGCGCCGGCGACGGCCCCAGCTACGAGGAACTGGTCGAGACCGAGGGCCGCCCCCGGCTGCGCGGCTGGCTGGACGAGCTGCACACCAGGAACCTCCTCGAAGCCGCCGTCATCCACGGCTACTTCCCCTGCGTCAGCAAGGGCGACGACCTCATCGTGCTGGACGACGCGGGCAACGAGCGGACCCGCTTCAGCTTCCCCCGCCAGCGCCGGGGCAAGCGGCTCTGCCTCGCCGACTTCTTCCGCCCGGAGGAGTCCGGCGAGACCGATGTGGTCGGCTTCCAGGTCGTCACCGTCGGCTCCCGCATCGGCGAGGCCACCGCCGAGCTGTTCGCCGCCAACTCCTACCGCGACTACCTCGAACTCCACGGCCTGTCCGTGCAGCTCGCCGAGGCCCTCGCCGAGTACTGGCACGCCCGCGTCCGCGCCGAGCTGGGCTTCGGCGGGGAGGACCCGGTCGACGTCGAGGACATGTTCGCCCTGAAGTACCGTGGCGCCCGCTTCTCGCTCGGCTACGGCGCCTGCCCGAACCTGGAGGACCGCGCCAAGATCGCCGACCTGCTCCAGCCCGAGCGGATCGGCGTGCACCTCTCGGAGGAGTTCCAGCTCCACCCCGAGCAGTCCACCGACGCCATCGTCATCCACCACCCCGAGGCCAAGTACTTCAACGCGCGCTGAGGCCTTCCGGCCCACCGGTTCGCCCCGTCCTGAGGCGGCGGGGCGCCCGGAGCCGTACACTGGTCGGCCCTGTTCAGGCCGGGTGAGAGCCGCCCGCCGCGTCGCCCTCGGGCGCCCGGCGGACGGCCCGCACCCGGCCTTCGAGTCCCTTAGGAGGTACGCAGGTGACCAGTACGGTTCCCCGCAGCGGTACCCGTTCGGCCGAAGGCTCCACGTTGCAGGCCGTCCTCCTGGACATGGACGGCACCCTCGTCGACACCGAGGGCTTCTGGTGGGAGGCCGAGGTCGAGGTCTTCGCCTCCCTCGGGCACCGGCTGGAGGAGTCCTGGCGGCACGTCGTGGTCGGCGGGCCGATGAGCCGCAGCGCCGGCTTCCTCATCGACGCCACCGGCGCCGACATCACCCTGGAGGAGGTCAGCCTGCTGCTCAACGACCGCTTCGAGCGCCGGCTCGGCTCCACCCTGCCGCTCATGCCCGGAGCCGCCCGCCTGCTGAAGGCACTGGCCCACCACGGCGTCCCGGCCGCCCTGGTCTCCGCCTCGCACCGGCGCATCATCGACCGGGTCCTCACCTCGCTGGGCCACGAGCACTTCGCGCTCACCGTCGCGGGGGACGAGGTCGAGCGGACCAAGCCGCACCCGGACCCGTACCTGCTCGCCGCTCGCGGGCTGGGGGTCGACCCGGCCCGCTGCGCCGTGGTGGAGGACACCGAGACCGGCGTCACCGCCGGGGAGGCGGCGGGCTGCCAGGTCATCGCCGTGCCCTCGGTGGCGCCCGTGCGGGCCATGCCCGGCCGACGGATCGTCACCACCCTCGAAGAGATCGACATGCCCTTTCTGCACGGCATGATGACGGGAATCCACTGACCGGAAACCGCCGTCCGTGGAAATGCCCGACCGCACGGGAAAGGGGTTCCGGCGTGAATTCCCCGGCCGGAAAGGCGAATTCACGCCGGTACCTGTGAGGCGGTCACGCTCCGTATCCCTACCGGTGAGGACCGGTACCCGCCGGCCGCCCGACCGGGCGGCGGCCGTGCCCGATCTCACCCGGTTCAGGTGACCTTTCTCACGCGTGTCGCTGTCGACGCCGTGGAGAACCTGTGTGGACGTCCGTTTTCTTCCCGGTCGCGTGATGCCCATGTGTCCCGATTGGTGGACCCGTGCGGAAAAGCTTCCCCGCAGTGGGAATTCGGTGCGTCCGCACCCGGTTCCACAGCGTGATTGTTCCCAACTCCGGCCGCATTCTGAGGTACTGGCACAAGCGGTCTAATGTCGTCGCGAGAACATCGCCATACCCCCCTCGCGCCGGCCCGGCCCCACCCCTCAGCCGCGGACAGGCGTGGGATCGACTGCTGTGGAGAACTGCGCGCATGAACCGCAAGACATTGGTGCTGCCGGCCGTCGTCGGCCTGCTCGCCCCCGTACTCGCTGCCTGCGGCGGATCGGACGGCGCGGACCAGGGCGGCGACGCCATCGTCGTCGGCACCACCGACCGGTTCGCCGCCTCCCAGGAAGCCCCCGCCCCCCTCGACCCGGCCTCCGCCTACGACGCCGGTGCCTGGAACGTGCTCCGCCAGACCATCCAGACCCTGGTGACCCTGCCCCGCGGCGGCGGCGAGCCGGTGCCCGAGGCGGCCGAGACCTGCTCCTTCACCGACGCCGGGAACGAGCGGTACAGCTGCAAGCTCCGCGAGGGCCTGACCTTCTCCAACGGCGACGAGCTGACCGCCGAGGACGTCAAGTTCTCGATCGACCGCACGATGCGCATCAAGGACAGCAACGGTCCGGTCGGTCTGCTGGCCAACATCGACACCGTCGAGACCCGGGGCGAGCGCGAGGTCGTCTTCCACCTCCACAGCCCCGACGCGACCTTCCCCTACAAGCTCGCCACCCCCGCCGCCGGCATCGTCAACGAGGCCGACTACCCGGGCGACAAGGTCCGCAAGGGCTTCGACGTCTCCGGCTCGGGCCCGTACAGCGTGCAGACCGAGGTCGAGGACAACCAGGTCGTCAAGCTCAACTTCAGCGCCAACTCCGACTACAAGGGCAGCCTGAAGCTGAAGAACGAGAAGGTCGTGATGCGCTCCTTCGCCGACCCCGACACCATGGGGAAGGCGCTGGAGAGCGGCGAGGTCGACCTGATGACCCGTACGATCTCGCCGCAGCAGATCAAGAAGTACACCGGCGACCAGGTCGAGAAGATCCGCCTCGTCGAGATGCCCGGTCTGGAGATCCGCTACCTGGGCTTCAACACCGACGACCCCAAGGCCGACAAGGCGATACGCCAGGCCATGGGCTACCTCATAGACCGGGGCACCCTCACCTCCAAGGTCTACGGCACCGCGGCCGAGCCGCTCTACTCGCTGGTGCCCACCACGATCACCGGGCACACCAACTCGTTCTTCAACCAGTACGGCGAGCAGCCCGACCCGGCCAAGGCCAAGGCCGCGCTCCAGCAGGCGGGCATAGACACCCCCGTCGAGCTGACGCTGAACTACACCACGGACCACTACGGCCAGGGCACCGAGGCCGAGTTCAAGGAGATCAGCCGCCAGCTCGACGCGAGCGGCCTCTTCAAGACCGACGTCAAGGGCACCGGCTGGGACAAGTACCGCGCCGCGCAGGTCAAGGGCGAGTACCCGGTCTTCGGGATGGGCTGGTTCCCCGACTTCCCGGACGCCGACAACTTCCTCGCGCCCTTCCTCGACAAGGACAACTTCCTGTCCTCGCCGTACAGCAACAAGAACATCCAGAACAAGCTGATCCCCGCCTCGCGCCGGGAGGCCGACCGCTCCGCGGCCGCCGACCCGATCAAGCAGATGCAGGACATCGTCGCCCAGGACGTCCCGGTCCTCCCGCTCTGGCAGGGCAAGCAGTACGTCGCCGCCCGCGACGACATCATCGGCGTCGAGTGGGCCCTCGACTCCTCCTCCAACATCCAGCTCTGGGAGCTGGACCGCGGCGTCAGCAGCTGACCCGCGCCCCACGCACGACGGCGGCCGCCCGACCCCTCCCAGGGGCGGGCGGCCGCCGTCGTCGTACGAGGCGCGGAGGCGGCTACTGCCCGGCCGCGCCCGGCCGCACCAGACCGCTCTCGTACGCGTAGACCGCCGCCTGGACGCGGTCGCGCAGGCCGAGCTTGTTCAGCACGTGGCCCACGTGGGTCTTGACGGTCGTCTCGCTGACGAACAGGTCCGCCGCGATCTCCGCGTTGGACAGCCCCCGCGCCACCAGCTTGAGCACCTCCACCTCGCGGTCGGTGAGGGTGTGCAGCGTGTCCGGCACCGGCTCGTCGCCCGAGGGCAGGTGCTCGGCGTACTTGTCGAGCAGACGGCGCGTCACACTCGGCGCCAGCATCGCCTCGCCCGAGGCCACCACGCGGATCGCCTGCACCAGTTCGTGCGCGGGCGCGTCCTTCAGCAGAAAGCCGCTGGCCCCCGCCCGCAGCGCCTCCACCACGTACTCGTCGAGGTCGAAGGTGGTCAGCACCAGCACCTTGGCCGGCCCGTCCCGCTCCGGCCCGGTGATCTGCCGGGTCGCCTCCACCCCGTCCATCCGGGGCATCCGGATGTCCATCAGCACCACGTCGGGCTGGAGCGCCCGTACCTGGTCGAGGGCCTGGAGGCCGTCACCGGCCTCCCCGACGACCGCGACATCCTGCTCGGCCTCCAGAATCATCCGGAATCCGGTGCGCAGCAGTGGCTGGTCGTCCACCAGCAGGACGCGAATGGCCACGTGATCTCCCCTTCGGCTAGGAGGGGCTCATTCTGCCCTGCCCGGGCTCGCGCGACCCGGGCAGGTGCACCTGCAAGGGATACGGCGGGGGAGTCCCGCCGAATTCCGGACAGACCGCCTGGTGGTCGCACCAGCCGCACAGCTTCGACGGCTTCGGGCGCCAGTCGCCCGTCCTGGTCGCCTCCTGGATCGCCTCCCAGAGCGCCAGCAGCTTGCGCTCCACCCGCTCCAGGTCCGCCATCACCGGGTCGTAGCTCCGCACCTCGCCGCTGCCCAGGTAGACCAGTTGCAGCCGACGGGGCAGCACGCCCTTCAGCCGCCACACCACCAGCGCGTAGAAGGTCATCTGGAAGAGCGCGCCCTCGGCGTACTGCGGGCGCGGGGCCTTGCCCGTCTTGTAGTCCACGATGCGCACCTCGCCGGTGGGCGCCACGTCGACCCGGTCGATGATGCCGCGCAGCCGCAGCCCCGACTCCAGCTCCGCCTCGACGAACAGCTCCCGCTCGGCCGGCTCCAGCCGTGTCGGGTCCTCCAGCGTGAACCACCGCTCGACCAGCCGCTCCGCCTCGCCGAGCCACCGCTCCAGCCGCTCGCCGGGGGTGGACTCGCCCTCCTCGCCGGAGAACAGCTCCGCCAGCTCCGGGCGCTCGGCCAGCAGCCGCTCCCACTCGCCCGGCAGCAGCCCCGTGGCGCGCGGCGCCGTCCGCTCGGCGGCCGGGGCGTCGAAGAGCCGCTCCAGCACCGCGTGGACCAGCGTGCCCCGGGTCGCCGCCGGACTGGGCTTCTCCGGCAGCCGGTCGATCACCCGGAAGCGGTACAGCAGCGGGCACTGCATGAAGTCACTCGCCCGCGAGGGCGACAGCGACACCGGCGGCCTGCGCCGCTCGCCGGGCGCCGCCCCGGCCTGCTCCGCGCCGGTCACCGGCGGCTCGGCACCCGCCTCGCCCGCCGTGCCCACCGGTTCCGCGTCCGTCCTCGTCTCCATGACCCCCGACCCTACGGCCCCGGGCCGACGGCGCGGACCCGCCGGGGGCCGCCGCGAGCGGGGAGAGGCGCAGCCCACGGGCACCTTCCCTCCGCTTACCATCGACGCCAGACCCTCCCGCCCTGCATGATCGGAACCATCCGGCCGTCGTCCAGGGGGACACCGGGAGAGACGGAACGCACAAGGGGACTGAGGGATCACCGTGGACGAAAGCGGCGGCCAGAAGCGCCGGCCCGAAGGCGACGGCCGCCCGGGCGCCCCCGGACCCGGCAAGCCACCCGAACGGCCCCGCGAACCGGGCGGCGGCCTGCTCATGGGCCGCTTCTTCGGCGTACCGATCTACGTCGCCCCCAGCTGGTTCCTGGTCGCCGCCCTCATCACCTGGGTCTTCGGCGGCCAGCTCGACCGGGTCCTGCCCGAACTGGGCGGCGCCCGCTACCTGGTCTCCCTCTTCTTCGCCGTCGCCTTCTACGCCTCGGTCCTCGTCCACGAGCTGGCCCACACCGTCGTCGCCCTGCGCCAGAAGCTGCCGGTGCGCCGCATCCAGCTCCAGTTCTTCGGCGGCGTCTCCGAGATCGAGAAGGAGAGCGAGACCCCCGGCCGGGAGTTCCTCCTCGCCTTCGTCGGCCCGCTGCTCTCCCTCGTCCTCGGCGGCGCCTTCTACCTCGCCCTCGACCTGGTCGAACCCGGCACCGTCCCCGGCGTCCTGATCGCCGGCCTCACCATCTCCAACCTCCTGGTCGCCGTCTTCAACCTGCTGCCCGGCCTGCCTCTGGACGGCGGCCGGATGCTGCGCGCCGTCGTCTGGAAGCTCACCGGCAAGCCCATGAGCGGCACCGTCGCCGCCGCCTGGGTCGGCCGGGCGCTCGCCGTCGCCGTCCTCATCGGCCTGCCGCTGCTGACCCACACCGGCACCCTCGGCGGCGCCGGCCAGGAGGTCGACGGCATGGACACGGTGATGGACGCGCTCCTCGCCGCCATCCTCGCCGCCATCATCTGGACCGGCGCCGGCAACAGCCTGCGCGTCGCCCGCCTCCGCGAGCACCTGCCCGACCTGTGCGCCCGCGCCCTGACCCGGCGCGCCGTCCCCGTCGAGGAGGCCACCCCGCTCTCCGAGGCGCTGCGCCGGGCCAACGAGGCCGGAGCCCGGGCCCTGGTCGTCGTCGACCCGCACGGCGACCCGGTCTCCCTGGTCCGCGAGGCCGCCATCGTCGGCGTCCCCGAGCACCGCAGGCCCTGGGTGGCGGTCGGCGGCCTCGCCCAGGAGATCACCGAGGGCACCCGGGTCCCGGCCGAGCTGGCCGGCGAGGAACTGCTGGAACGACTCCGCGCCCACCCCGCCAGCGAGTACCTGGTCGTCGAGGAGGACGGCGCCGTCTACGGGGTGCTGGCCGCCTCCGACGTCGAGCGCGCCTTCGTCAAGGCGATGGCCCGGCCCGGCCGCTGACCCCCGGCGGCCGGCCCCGGGGGCGTGGTCCGGGGCCCCGCCCCACGCCCGGTAGGCTGGTCACATGTCCGAACCGACCGGTGCCGCCCGCCGTCGCGGGCCCTTCGAAGTCGGGGACCAGGTCCAGCTCACCGACCCCAAGGGACGCCACTACACCTTCACGCTCGAAGCAGGGAAGAACTTCCACACCCACAAGGGTTCCTTCCCCCACGACGAGCTGATCGGTGCTCCCGAGGGCAGCGTTGTCCGCACCACGGGAAACGTCGCCTACCTCGCTCTGCGCCCCCTGCTCCCCGATTACGTCCTGTCCATGCCCCGCGGCGCCGCCGTGGTCTACCCGAAGGACGCGGGCCAGATCCTCGCCTTCGCCGACATCTTCGCCGGCGCCCGCGTCGTCGAGGCCGGTGTCGGCTCCGGCTCCCTCAGCAGCTTCCTGCTGCGCGCCATCGGCGACCAGGGCATGCTCCACAGCTACGAGCGCCGCGCCGACTTCGCCGACATCGCCCGGCAGAACGTCGAGCGGTACTTCGGCGGACCGCACCCCGCCTGGCAGCTCACCGTGGGCGACCTCCAGGACAACCTCTCCGACACCGAGGTCGACCGGGTCATCCTCGACATGCTCGCCCCCTGGGAGTGCCTGGACGTCGTCTCCAAGGCCCTGGTCCCCGGCGGCATCCTCTGCTGCTACGTGGCGACCACGACCCAGCTGGCCCGCACCGTCGAGTCCATCCGGGAGATCGGCTGCTTCAACGAGCCGACCGCCTGGGAGTCGATGATCCGCAACTGGCACATCGAGGGGCTCGCCGTCCGCCCGGACCACCGGATGATCGGCCACACCGGCTTCCTCCTCACCGCCCGCCGCCTCGCCGACGGGGTCGAGCCCCCGATGCGCAGGCGCCGCCCCGCCAAGGGCGCCTACGGCGAGGACTACTCCGGCCCCAACGCCGACGGCGGCACCCCGCGCTGACCCGCCGCCCCACCCCGTACGCCGCCGCCCGGTACGCACCCCGCGTACCGGGCGGCGGCGTCACGCGTACGGATGGTCCCGGCGCCTCACCCGGACGGCCCCGTCCGCCCTCCCGACGGGGCGTCACCCGGACGGCCCCGCCGTAACCGTCGTGACCCCGCCGTTCCCAGGCCGTGTGACGTGTGGCACCATGCCGACAACCCCACCGGCACAGCCCTCACGGGAGATCCTCCTAGTGCAGCACCCCGCCGTCCCGGAACTGGCCCACACGCGCGCCCGGCCCCTCCACTGGGTCGCCACGGCCGCCGCCGTCTCCGCCGTCGTCGCCCTGACCGGCCTCCTCCAGCCCGGACCGGCCACCGCGCAGCCCGCGGCCCAGGCCGCGCCCGCCGACCCCGGTCCCGCGAAGGAGTCCCGCCCCGCGCCCCCGCCAACCGCCCCGGGCACCGAGGGCGCCGAGTTCCCCCTCGACTGCGGTCCCGCCGACGCGGTCGTCCAGGACGAGGCCGAGGGCGACCTCGACGGCGACCGCGCCCCCGAGACCGTCGCGGTCGTGCACTGCGACGCCGGCTCGGGAACCCCGCCGCGCGCCGTCTACGTCCTCACCGCCGGCCAGGACCCGAAGGCGCCGCCCCGCGTCGTCGCCACCCTCCTCGACCCGCTCGAACAGCGGAGCATAGACAACTTCACCATCCGCGACGGCGTGGTCCGCGCCACCCTGCTCGGCTACTCCTCGGTGGACATACCCCGGTGCTGCCCCGACACCGAGGAGAACGTCACCTGGCGGTGGAGCGGCAAGGCGTTCCTCCGCTCCGATCCCGCCCGGTCGGCCGGCGCCTGAGCACGCCTCACCCACCACGCCGCACCCACGCGAAGGGCCCGCCCCCACCAGCCGGTGGAAGCGGGCCCGTTCCCGTACCGGGACCGCCGGGCTACGACGCCTCGGGTCCGTAGACCTCCACCCGGTCGGCGACCCGGCGGACGTGGATGCAGTCGCCCGGGCACTCCTTGGCCGAGTCGGCCACGTCGCGCAGCAGCGGCAGCGGCACCGGGGTGGTCGCCCCGGGCTGCTGGAGCAGTTCGTCGTCGGCGCTCTTCACGTACGCCAGGCCGTCGATGTCCAGTTCGAACACCTCGGGCGCGTACTGCACACAGATGCCGTCACCGGTACAAAGGTCCTGGTCGATCCAGACCTCCAGCGCCTCGCCCGCGCCGGGCCCGGCCTCCTCCTGCACCGTCATCTCTCCTGCCGTTTCCCGGCGCCGGACCCGTCCCGGCCGGGACAGGCGAAAGGGCGCCGACGGGTGTTGAACAACCCGACGATACAACCGGCGGCTTCCTCCGGCCCGAGGGTGGGTATGGCCTTGACGTGAGGGAGAGCGCAAGGGTGAAGATCGGACACACCCCGAGGTCTTTGTGATCTAGGGGTTTCAACCGACACCCGCCCAGGTAGGGTCTGGAAGCGTCCAGCTCCCCTTGGAGGAGGTGAGGACCGTGGCAGCCCACGACGACGACACCAACCGCGGCATCCGCCCGGGACGAGGGTCCGACGACCCGGCCGGGCAGATCGCCTATCTTGAGCAGGAAATCGCCGTCCTGCGCCGCAAGCTCGCCGACTCTCCGCGCCAAACGAGGATTCTCGAAGAGCGGATCGTCGAGCTGCAGACCAATCTCGCCGGCGTGTCCGCACAGAACGAGCGGCTCGCCAGCACTCTCCGCGAGGCCCGCGACCAGATCGTGGCCCTCAAGGAAGAAGTCGACCGGCTCGCACAGCCGCCGGCCGGCTTCGGTGTCTTCCTCACGGCGAATGAGGACGGCACCGCCGACATCTTCACCGGCGGCCGCAAACTGAGGGTCAACGTCAGCCCCGGCGTCGAACTCGAAGAGTTGCGGCGCGGCCAGGAAGTGATGCTCAACGAGGCGCTCAACGTGGTCGAGGCCATGACCTTCGAGAGCGTCGGCGAGATCGTCACCCTCAAGGAGATCCTGGAGGACGGCGACCGCGCCCTGGTCCTCGGCCACACCGACGAGGAGCGCGTGGTCCGGCTCGCCGAACCGCTCCTGGGCGTCACCATCCGCCCGGGCGACGCCCTCCTGCTCGAACCCCGCTCGGGATACGTCTACGAGGTCATCCCCAAGAGCGAGGTCGAGGAGCTGGTCCTCGAAGAGGTCCCGGACATCGACTACACCCGGATCGGCGGTCTCGGCAGCCAGATCGAGACGATCCAGGACGCGGTCGAGCTGCCGTACCTCTACCCGGACCTCTTCAAGGAGCACGAGCTGCGCCCGCCCAAGGGCGTCCTGCTCTACGGCCCGCCCGGCTGCGGCAAGACGCTCATCGCCAAGGCCGTGGCCAACTCCCTCGCCAAGAAGGTGGCGGAGGCGACCGGGCAGCCCGCGGGGAAGAGCTTCTTCCTCAACATCAAGGGCCCCGAACTCCTCAACAAGTACGTCGGTGAGACCGAGCGGCACATCCGCCTGGTCTTCCAGCGGGCCCGTGAGAAGGCCAGCGAAGGCACTCCCGTCATCGTCTTCTTCGACGAGATGGAATCGCTCTTCCGCACCCGCGGCTCCGGCGTCAGCTCCGATGTCGAGAACACCATCGTCCCCCAGCTCCTCGCCGAGATCGACGGCGTCGAGGGCCTGGAGAACGTCATCGTCATCGGCGCCTCCAACCGCGAGGACATGATCGACCCGGCGATCCTGCGCCCCGGCCGCCTCGATGTGAAGATCAAGATCGAGCGTCCGGACGCCGAGGCCGCCAAGGACATCTTCGCCAAGTACCTCAAGTCCAGCCTGCCGCTGCACACCGACGACCTCGCCGAGCACGGCAGCGACCGGGACGCCACCGTCCACGGCATGATCCAGACCGTGGTCGAGCAGATGTACGCCGAGTCCGAGGAGAACCGCTTCCTCGAAGTCACGTACGCCAACGGCGACAAGGAAGTCCTCTACTTCAAGGACTTCAACTCCGGCGCCATGATCGAGAACATCGTCGGCCGCGCCAAGAAGATGGCCATCAAGGCCTTCCTCGAACAGCAGCAGAAGGGCCTGCGCGTCTCCCACCTCATCCAGGCTTGCGTGGACGAGTTCAAGGAGAACGAGGACCTGCCGAACACCACCAACCCGGACGACTGGGCCCGCATCTCCGGCAAGAAGGGCGAGCGGATCGTCTACATCCGCACGCTCGTCACCGGCAAGCAGGGCGCGGACACCGGACGCTCCATCGACACGGTGGCCAACACCGGTCAGTACCTGTAAGGCAGTACCTGTAAGGCACCCTGAGCACCACGGGCCGGCTGCGGACGTCCATCCGGGCGTCCGCAGCCGCCTGCTTTCCCCGCCGCCACCGCGGCACACCCCGAGCAAACCCCGCGATCACTCCCCACCAGCGCAAAGGCGTTCTAGGCTCGTCGGTACCACCGAGGTCGCGCGGCGCGGGGACGGCACCGCACGCGCACCCGCGAGCACCCGCGGAACTTGAGCGCCGCCCCCGCCCGGGGGCGCCGCAGGGCAAGGAGGGCCGCATGACCGTACGGCGAGTAATGGGCATCGAGACGGAGTACGGGATCTCCGTCCCCGGCCATCCCAACGCCAATGCCATGCTCACCTCGTCCCAGATCGTCAACGCCTACGCGGCGGCGATGCACCGGGCGCGCCGCGCCCGCTGGGACTTCGAGGAGGAGAACCCGCTGCGCGACGCGCGAGGCTTCGACCTCGCCCGGGACAACGCCGACGCCAGCCAGCTCACCGACGAGGACATCGGCCTGGCCAACGTCATCCTCACCAACGGCGCACGGCTCTACGTCGACCACGCGCACCCCGAGTACAGCTCGCCCGAGCTGACCAACCCGCGCGACGCCGTCCTCTGGGACAAGGCTGGCGAGCGCATCATGGCCGAGGCCGCCGAGCGGGCCGCCGGCCTGCCGGGCGCCCAGCCCATCCACCTGTACAAGAACAACACCGACAACAAGGGCGCCTCGTACGGCACGCACGAGAACTACCTGATGAAGCGGGACACCCCCTTCGCGGACATCGTGCGCCACCTGACGCCCTTTTTCGTCTCGCGCCAGGTCGTCACCGGCGCCGGCCGCGTCGGGCTCGGCCAGGACGGCTCGGACCACGGCTTCCAGCTCAGCCAGCGCGCCGACTACTTCGAGGTCGAGGTGGGCCTGGAGACGACACTCAAGCGGCCCATCATCAACACCCGGGACGAGCCGCACGCCGACGCCGAGCGCTGGCGCCGCCTCCATGTGATCATCGGCGACGCCAACCTCTCGGAGATCTCCACCTACCTCAAGCTCGGCACCACCGCGCTGGTCCTCTCGATGATCGAGGACGGCTTCATCGCCGTGGACCTCGCCGTCGACCAACCGGTCCGCACCCTGCACAAGGTCTCCCACGACCCCTCCCTCAAGCAGCTCATCACCCTGCGCAGCGGCCGCACCCTCACCGCCGTCCAGCTCCAGATGGAGTACTTCGAGCTGGCCCGCAAGTACGTCGAGGAGCGGTACGGCGCCGACGCCGACGAGCAGACCCGGGACGTGCTGGCCCGCTGGGAGGACGTCCTCGGCAGGCTGGAGAGCGACCCGATGAGCCTCGCCGACCAGCTCGACTGGGTGGCCAAGCGCCAGCTGATGGAGGGGTACCGGCGCCGCGACCAGCTGGAGTGGGACGCGCCCCGCCTCCACCTGGTCGACCTCCAGTACGCGGACGTGCGCCAGGACAAGGGGCTGTACAACCGCCTCGTCGCCCGGGGGCGGATGCAGCGGCTGCTGGACGAGCGGGACGTCACCGAGGCGCAGATCAGGCCCCCGGAGGACACCCGCGCCTACTTCCGCGGCCGCTGCCTGGAGCAGTACGCCGACGACGTGGCGGCGGCCTCGTGGGACTCGGTCATCTTCGACCTGCCGGGACGCGACTCGCTCCAGCGGGTGCCCACCCTGGAGCCGCTGCGCGGCACCCGGGAGCACGTCGGGCAGCTCCTGGACCGGTGCCGTACCGCACAGGAACTTGTTCAGGCCCTCTCGGGCGGCTGAAACCGCCGCTGACCGGGAATGATCCTTCCGGGGCCCGCGGGCCCCGGGCCGGCCGGACTTAAGGACGCGCCGGATCAGGGCCCGACTTGTAGGGTCTGATCAAGTACATCGAGTACATCGAACCGAGCGGGGTGAGGTACGGATGGCGGCCAAGGACAGCGACGGCGGACAGCAGAAGGCGAATCGTCCGGCGGAAACGACCGAGGAGCAGACCGAGGACGCAACGGTCTCGGAGGAGCTCAAGGAGCGCCAGGAGGCGCTGAGCGACGACGTCGACTCCGTTCTCGACGAGATCGACGACGTCCTGGAGGAGAACGCCGAGGACTTCGTCCGCGGATTCGTGCAGAAGGGCGGCGAGTAGCCCCCTCGGGGGCCTCGGCCCTCACCGGCGCGCGGGCGGCGTCCAGGACGCCGCCCGCCGCTGCGTGACGGCGGCTCCCGTGAGCCGTCCGCCTTCTCCCGTATCCCAGGTGGATCACCGCCCCCGGGCGGGTAGGGTCCCTGGCGTAACGTGCTTCACCTGCTATTCGGCCACCGGCACGTCGGGCACCGCCCGGCGCTCGGGTCAGGCCGCCGCCTATCCGGAAGGAAACGTGTGGAAGCCATCACTCGTAGCACCGGGCGTCTGCCGGCTGCCTTCCTGACGCCCGGGTCCTCGTCGTTCGTGGACTTCCTGTCGGAGCATCAGCCCGAGATGCTGCCGGGCAACCGCCAGCTCCCGCCCGTCCAGGGCGTGGTCCAGGCCCCGCACGGCACGACCATCGTCGCGAGCACCTTCCCCGGCGGGGTCGTCCTCGCCGGCGACCGGCGCGCCACGATGGGGAACGTCATCGCCCAGCGCGACATCGAGAAGGTCTTCCCGGCCGACGAGCACTCGGCCGTGGGCATCGCCGGGACCGCCGGTCTCGCGGTGGAGATGGTCAAGCTCTTCCAGCTGGAGCTGGAGCACTTCGAGAAGGTCGAAGGCGCCGCGCTCTCCCTGGAGGGCAAGGCCAACCGCCTCTCCACGATGATCCGCTCCAACCTCGGCATGGCCATGCAGGGCCTCGCCGTGGTCCCCCTCTTCGTCGGGTACGACGTGGACCGCGAGCGCGGCCGCATCTTCTCCTACGACGTCACCGGCGGCCGCTCCGAGGAGCACGGGTACGCGGCGACGGGCTCCGGCTCGACCTTCGCCCGCGGCTCCATGAAGAAGCTCTACCGCGACGACCTGACGGAGGAGCAGGCCACCACGCTGGTCGTCCAGGCGCTCTACGACGCCGCGGACGACGACTCGGCGACCGGCGGCCCGGACGTCGCCCGGCGGATCTACCCGATCGTCACCGTGATCACCGACGACGGCTTCCGGCGGCTGACGGAGGAGCAGATCTCCGACGTCGCGCGGGCGGTGCTGGAGCGGCGCATGGAGGAGCCGGACGGGCCGCGTGCGGCACTGCTGTAGGGCGCGGCTCGTGCCGCCTGGATTGTTTGGGTCACCGACAGAAAGGGACGGATAGCCGGTGTCGACGCCGTTCTATGTCTCACCACAGCAGGCCATGGCCGACCGGGCGGAATACGCCCGCAAGGGCATCGCCCGCGGACGGAGCCTCGTGGTGCTCCAGTACACCGACGGCATTGTGTTCGTCGGTGAGAATCCGTCCCGCGCACTGCACAAGTTCAGCGAGATCTACGACCGGATCGGGTTCGCCGCCGCCGGTAAGTACAACGAATACGAGAATCTCCGGATCGGCGGCGTGCGCTACGCCGATCTGCGCGGATACACCTATGACCGCGACGACGTGACGGCGCGCGGCCTGGCCAATGTGTACGCGCAGACTCTCGGCACCATCTTCTCCAGCAACGGCGAGAAGCCGTACGAGGTGGAGCTGGTCGTCGCCGAGGTCGGCGAGGACGCCTCGGGCGACCAGATCTACCGCCTGCCGCACGACGGCTCGATCGTCGACGAGCACGGCTCGGTCGCGGTCGGCGGCAACGCCGAGCAGATCAGCTCCTACCTGGACCAGCGCCACGAGGACTCGATGACGCTCGCCCAGGCCCTGCGCCTGGCGGTCAGCGCCCTCTCCCGCGACACCAACGGCAGCGAGCGCGAGATCCCCGCCGAGCGGCTCGAGGTCGCGGTGCTCGACCGCACCCGGCCGCAGCGGCGCAAGTTCAAGCGGATCGTCGGCACCCGCCTCGCCCGCCTCCTGGAGGAGGGCTCGGGCACCTCTTCGTCCTCCTCCGCCTCCTCGGCGGCGGACGAGGACGAGGAGCTGGACCTCCCCGACCTGCCGGGCGACGACGGCCCGTCGGGCTCCGGTTCGCCGAGCTGAACCCTGCGGTGGCCCGCACCCGCCCTCACCGGGGCCGGGTGCGGGCCACCGTCATGTCCGGGCGGGCGCCGGGCCGGTGGAGCCGCGGACGGTGAGGGTGACGGGGAGTTCCTCGTCCGCCGGGGTGCCGCCGTCCACCGCGGTGAGCAGGGCGGCCATGCCCCGGGCGCCGAACTCCTCGGCCGGCAGGGTGACGGTGGTCAGCTCCGGCTCGATCGCCGTGGCCAGGGTCAGGTCGTCGAACCCGGTGACGGACAGCTCCCCGGGGACCCGTACCCCCAGCCGCCGGGCCGCCTTGCAGGCCCCCGCGGCCAGCAGGTCGTCGTCGCAGACCAGGGCGGTCGGACGCTCCCCGGGGGCGGTGAGCAGGGCGGTCACCGCCGCCTGTGCCTCGGCCACCCCGAGCGCGCACCGACGCGTTCGGAGCCGGGCGCCGGGCACGGCGGCCACCGAGGCGGCGAGGGCGGCCGCGCGGACCTCGAAGGTCCAGGAGTCCACGCCGGCGGCGAGGTGGACGAGGTCGCGGTGGCCGAGCCCCAGCAGGTGCCCGGCGGCCTGGCGCATGCCGTCGGCGATGGCGAGGTTCACGGTGGCGGTGCCCGGCCCCGTCGCCGGGTCGCTGTCGAGCATCACCAGCGGCAGGGCCCCCGCGCCGATCCCGCTGAGCGCCTGGGCCGCCATCGAGGAGGCGAGAACGCCGTCGAGGGCGGCCGGCGCGGAGGCGAACGGGTCGGTGGCCGGTCCGGTGCCCTCCGGCGAGGGGTAGAGGAGGACGCCGAAGCCGTGCGCGGCGGCGACGGAGGCGGCCCCCGCGTGGACCCGGGCGAAGAACTCGTTGGTGAGCGCGGGCACCACCAGCAGGGCCGTGCGGGTCCGTCCGGTCCTGAGGTCGCGGGCGGCGAGATTCGGGCGGTAGCCCAGGGACCGGGCCGCCTCCCGGACGCGCTCGGCGGTGGCCGCCGAGACCCGGCCCGGCCACTTGCCGCCGAGGACCAGGGAGACGGCGGCCTGCGAGACCCCGGCGGCGCGGGCGACGTCCTTGCTGGTGGGCCGGGAAGCGGCGGACAAAGCGGCGGGGTCCTCTCCAGAGGGCGGAATCCGGTGCGACCGGCGGGCGGGGGCCGACGGCGGACCCGCGCGCCCCGGCGGGCGTCGGCCGGGACCGTCCCCCCGCCCCCGCGTCACCTGGACCCCGGCTGCCCGCACATGGTACGTATGACGCCGACGTTATACGTAACACTTGAGGTGAGGGGCTGCCGATGGCGGCGGGATACGGGGAACTGCTGCGCTCGCGGCACGCGGCGCGGCTGCTCTGCGGCACGCTGGTCGGCCGCCTCCCCAGCGCGACCGGGCACATCGCGATCGTGCTCTTCGTCCGCGCGGAGGGCGGGGGATATGCGCTGGCCGGCGCCCTCGCGGCGGTCTACGGGCTGGCCACCGCCGTGGGCCAGCCGCTGCTGGGCCGCGCCGTCGACCTGTACGGGCAGCCGAGGGTGATGCTCCCGGCCGCCGTGCTGTCCGGGGCCGGCATGGCGGCGCTGGCCGTCGTCGGCATCGACCCGCTGCCGCCCGCCTACGCGGCCGTCGTGATGGCCGGAATCTTCACCCCGCCGCTGGAGGGCGGGCTGCGGGCCCTGTGGCCGAGCGTGCTCGGACGGGCGGACCGGGTGCACGCGGCGTACGCGCTGGACGCGGTGGCGCAGGAGGTCATGTTCACCGCGGGGCCGCTGCTGGTGACGCTCTTCGTCGCCTGGTGGTCGCCGGGGGCCGCGCTGCTGGTGATCAACGTCCTCGGGGTGCTCGGCGCTCTCTCCGTCGTCGTCTCCGCGCCCTCCCGGCGCTGGCGCTCGGCCCCGCGCGAGGCGCACTGGCTGGGCGCGCTGCGCTCGCCCGGGCTGCTGGCCCTGCTCGGCTCCTTCCTCTTCGTCGGCGTCGCCCTCGGCTCGATCACCGTGGCCGCCGTCGCCTACGCCGACGACCACGGCCGGGAGTCGGTCTACGGCTGGCTGATGGCGGCGCTCGGCCTCGGCGCCCTGATCGGCGGCGTGGTCTACGGCGCCCGGCAGTGGGCGGGGGAGCCCGAGCGGCGGCTGCGCCTCCTGGTGGGGCTGCTGGCCCTCGGCTACCTCCCGCTGGCGCTCACCCCCGGGGTGGCCGCGATGACCGGCCTCGCCGTGGTCTCCGGTCTCTTCCTGGCGCCCGCGCTCGCCTGCGCCTTCGTGGTGGTGGACCGGCACGCGCCCCGGGGAACGGTGACCGAGGCGTTCTCCTGGCTCGTCACCGTCTTCGGCGTCGGCGCGGCGCTGGGGACCGGGGCCGCGGGGCCGGCCGTCGAATGGGGCGGCACCGCCCCCGGGTTCTGGGTCGCGGGGGCCGGGGGAGTGGCCGCCCTGCTGGTGCTGCTGGCCACCACGCGGGTGCTGAACGGGCGGGGCCGGGGCGGCGATCCGGTGGTCTCTTCGGAAAATGATCGAAACGGGGCCGCCGAACCCGGTTTCAGTGCGGGGCATCAGGCGTAATGTTCAGTCATGGACCGCCGCATTTTCGGGCTGGAGAACGAGTACGGCGTCACGTGCACCTTCAGGGGACAGCGCCGTCTGTCGCCTGACGAGGTGGCGCGCTACCTCTTCCGCCGCGTTGTGTCATGGGGCCGCAGCAGCAATGTCTTTCTGCGGAACGGTGCCCGCCTCTATCTCGATGTGGGTTCGCATCCGGAATACGCCACACCGGAATGCGACAACGTCACCGAACTGGTGACCCACGACAAGTCCGGCGAACGCATCCTCGAAGGGCTGCTCGTCGACGCCGAACGCCGCCTGCACGAGGAGGGCATCGCGGGCGACGTCTATCTCTTCAAGAACAACACCGACTCCGCCGGGAACTCCTACGGCTGCCACGAGAACTACCTCGTGGCCCGGCACGGGGAGTTCTCCCGCCTCGCGGACATCCTCATCCCCTTCCTCGTGACCCGGCAGCTCCTCTGCGGGGCCGGCAAGGTGCTCCAGACCCCCCGGGGCGCGGTGTACTGCGTCAGCCAGCGCGCCGAGCACATCTGGGAGGGCGTCAGCTCCGCGACGACCCGCTCCCGCCCGATCATCAACACCCGCGACGAACCGCACGCGGACGCCGAGCGCTACCGCCGCCTGCACGTCATCGTCGGCGACTCGAACATGTCCGAGACGACCATGCTCCTCAAGGTCGGCGCCACCGACCTGGTGCTCCGCATGATCGAGGCCGGCACCGTGATGCGCGACCTCACCCTGGAGAACCCGATCCGGGCCATCCGCGAGGTCAGCCACGACACCACCGGCCGCCGCAAGGTCCGCCTGGCCAGCGGCCGCGAGGCCTCCGCCCTGGAGGTCCAGCGGGAGTACTACGAGAAGGCCGTGGACTTCGTGGACCGCCGGGGCATCCGCACCGGCACCGTCGAGCAGGTCCTGGAGCTCTGGGGCCGCACCCTCGACGCGATCGAGGAGGAGGACCTCGACCGGGTCGCCACCGAGATCGACTGGGTCATGAAGTACAAGCTCCTGGAGCGGTACCGGGCCAAGCACAACATGACCATGTCCCACCCCCGGGTCGCCCAGATAGACCTCGCCTACCACGACATCCACCGCAGGCGCGGCCTCTACTACCTCCTGGAGAAGAACGGCCAGGCCGCCCGGATCTGCAACGACCTGAAGATCTTCGAAGGCAAGTCCGTCCCGCCGCAGACCACCCGGGCCCGGCTGCGCGGCGACTTCATCCGCAGGGCGCAGGAGCAGCGCCGCGACTTCACCGTCGACTGGGTCCACCTCAAGCTCAACGACCAGGCGCAGCGGACCGTGCTGTGCAAGGACCCCTTCCGGTCGGTGGACGACCGGGTGGAGAAGCTCATCGCCGGCATGTGACGGCACCGGAATGTGACACACCGCTCCTCCCCGCCGTGGACCGGCGGTGACCAGGGCCCCTCGTCCGTGTGACGAGGGGCCCGTTCCATGCCGTACGGGAGCAGTGGGGCGGCTGGGCCGTAGAGTGGCGGGACCGACGTTTCCCGTATCCGCCAACCCCCCGAGGTCCTCTGTGCGACGCCGATTTGCCGCCTTGTTCATCGTTCCGGCTCTGCTGCTGACCGCCTGCGGGGGTGAGGAGGCCGAGAAGAAGGACGACGCGGCGGCCTCCGAGAAGCCCGCGGCGGCCCCCAAGGCCCCCAAGCCGGTCGATTCGGCCGACCCCATGCCGGAGGTCTCCGGCGAGCCGGGCAAGAAGGCCACCATCAAGCTCCCCAAGGGCGACCCGAGCGACAAGTTCGTGGTCCACTCCCTCTCGGCCGGTGACGGACCCGAGGTCAAGAAGGACGACCTGGTGATGGCCAACTTCACCGGCAAGGTCTGGAAGGGCGGCAAGGACCTCGGCTCCAGCTACGACAAGGGCGGCGCGCCCCAGATGATCACCGCGGGCGCGGAGACGATCATCCCGGCGTTCAGCCAGTCGGTGCTGGGCCAGAAGGTCGGCAGCCGCGTCCTGGTCGTCGCGCCGCCGGCCGCCGCCTTCGGCGAGGCCGGCCAGGAGCAGCTGGGCGTCACGGGCAAGGACACCCTGGTCTTCGCCCTGGACATCAAGGACGTCGTGCCGAACATGGCCGAGGGCGAGCAGGCGGAGATCCCCTCCGACCTGCCCCAGGTCAAGGCCGACAAGCCGGAGCCGGCCACCATCGCGGTGCCGAAGAACGACCCGCCGAAGAAGCTGACCAGCAAGACGCTGATCAAGGGTGACGGCGAGGAGATCAAGAAGGGCCAGACGGTGTACATGCAGTACAGCGGCGCGGCCTGGAAGCCGAACGAGGGCAAGGAGAAGGCCAAGCTCTTCGACTCCTCCTGGAACACCGGCTCGCCCTTCGCCACTCAGATCGGCGTCGGCCAGGTCGTCGAGGGCTGGGACAAGGGCCTCGTCGGCACCCACGTCGGCGACCGCGTGATGCTGGTGATTCCGCCGGAGCAGGGCTACAAGGACGAGGACAAGGGCGAGGACCTGCCCGCCAACTCGACCATGGTCTTCGTCGTGGACGTGCTCGCCGCGATGTGAGCCTGACCCGGGGCGGGGGGTGTGCGCGCCGCCCGCCCCGCGGTGGCAGACTGTCCCGGTTGCCCGAAAGTACAGAAGCAGGAGTCTTACGTGAGCATCGACAAGCCCGAGGTCGACTTCCCAGGTGGCGAGCCCCCGGCGGACCTGGAGATCAAGGACATCTGGGAGGGCGACGGCCCGGTCGCCAAGGCCGGCGACACCGTCCAGGTCCACTACGTGGGCGTGGCCTTCTCCACCGGTGAGGAGTTCGACGCGAGCTGGAACCGCGGCACGCCGCTCGGCTTCCAGCTCGGTGCCGGACAGGTCATCGCCGGCTGGGACCAGGGCGTCCAGGGCATGAAGGTCGGCGGCCGCCGCCAGCTGACCATCCCCGCCCACCTCGCCTACGGCGACCGTGGCGCGGGTGGCGGGCGGATCGCCCCCGGCGAGACGCTGATCTTCGTCTGCGACCTGGTCGCGGTCTGATCCCAAGCGGTCAACTCCAGGGCCCATGCCGTCAGGCATGGGCCCTCCGCTTTGGCCGCGACACCCCGGGGCGGTACGGTCGTCCGTCGAAGGACCACCAGAAAGGGCGTCGATGGCGATTGCCAAGGCCGAGCGGCTGATGAACCTGGCACTGTGTCTGCTCGGGACCCGGCGCCCCCTGTCCAAACGAGAGCTCCGGGGCTCCATCGAGGCGTACCTCGAAGCGGGCAACGACGACTCCTTCAACCGCATGTTCGAGCGGGACAAGGACGACCTGCGCGAGCTCGGACTGGTCATCGAGACTGTGGACAACATCGACGGCGAGGTCGGCTACCACGCCCGCCGCGACTCCAACCGCCTCCCGCCGCTCACCCTCGACGCCGAGGAGGCCGCAGCCCTCGGCCTCGCCGCCAAGGTCTGGCAGCAGGCCCGGCTGGCCGGCGCCGCCAGCGGCGCGCTCCACAAGCTGCGCGCGGCCGGGCTCCCCGACGACGCGGACCCCTTCGCCGGGAACTCCGCCCTCGAACCGCACATCCCGGTCCACGAGTCCGCCTTCGAACCGCTGATGCTGGCCTGCCGCGACCGCCGCCCGGTCGTCTTCGACTACCGCAAGGCCAACGCGGTGCAGCCCGCCCCCCGCCAGGTCGAGCCCTGGGCGCTGGAGTGCTGGCGCGGCCACTGGTACCTGGCCGGCTTCGACCGGGACCGTGGCGCCGAGCGCGTCTTCCGGCTCTCCCGCATCACCGGCAAGGTCCGCACCCGCTCCGGCGGCTTCACCGCCGACGTGCCCGACGTCGTCACCGTCCGCGAGACCGTGGCGGGCTGGGCCGGGGAGAGCGCCGAGGGCACCGCCGTCATCCGGCTGCGCTCCGGCGCCGGGTACCCGTTGCGCGCCAAGGCCCGCTCGGTGACGCCGCTCGGCGAGGGCTGGGACGAGCTGGAGATCCCCTACGGCCACGGGCTGGACGCCTCGCTCGTCGAGTACGGGCCCGACGTGGTGGTGCAGGAACCGGCCGAACTGCGGGCCGACGTGATCGACCGGCTCCGTGCCGTGGCGAAGGACTGAGGGAGTAACCATGGCGGCCCAGGCCAATGCCATCGACCGGACGCGGCGGATGCTGTCGCTCGTCACCTACCTGCGCGAGCGCCCCGGCGCCCACGTCGCCGACGTGGCGCGGGCCTTCGGCGTCAGCGAGGCGGAGCTGATCTCCGACCTCGACGTGCTGCCGCTGTGCGGCACCAGCTTCCGCGGCGGCGACCTGCTCGACATCGACACCGACGGCGACCGCATCTGGTGGCACAACCCGGACGACGTGGCGGCCCCCCTGCGGCTCGCCGCCGACGAGGCCACCGCCCTGCTGGTGGCGGCGCGGGCCGTCTCCACCCTGCCGGGCCTGCGCGAGGGCGACCGGCAGGCCCTGCTGCGGGTGACCGCCAAGCTGGAGGCCGCCGCCGGCGAGGCCGCCGCCTCCAGCTCCCGCCTCTCGGTCACCTTCGAGGCCGAGGGCGGCGTCTTCGCCGACGTGGACCGGGCCATCTCCGAGCGCCGCCGCCTGTGGCTGCGGTACTACTCGCCCGCCCGCGACGAGCTGACCGAGCGCGAGGTGGACCCGATCCGCCTCTTCACCGTCGGCCACACCTACATGGAAGCCTGGTGCCGCCTCTCCGAGGACCGGCGCACCTTCCGCCTCGACCGGGTCGCCGAGATCCGCGTCCTCGACGAGGTCTCCGCCCCGCCCGAGATCGAGGTCCGCGACCTCTCCGCCGGCCTGGTCCAGCCCTCCGCCGACGACCCCGAGGTCGTCATCGAGGTCGGGCCGGGCGGCCGCTGGGTCGCCGAGTACTACCCGCACGACAGCGCCGAGGAGCTGCCCGACGGCGGCCTGCGCATCACGCTGCGCACCCCCGACCCCGCCTCGCTGCGCCGCCTCGCCCTGCGGCTCGGCCGCGACGGGCGGATCACCGCCCCCGCCGGCCTCGCCGACAGCGCCCGCGCCGCCGCCCGCGACGCCCTCGCCGCCTACGAGGCCCAGCCGTGAGCGGGGTCCTCTTCAAGGCCGCCTGCCCGGACTGCCGCTCCCGCTTCGAGCTGGCCGCCGGCGCGCTGCGGCTGGCCATCGGCGGCAGCCGCCGCACCACCTTCTACTCCTTCACCTGCCCGGCCTGCGACAGCGCCGTCCGCAAGCCGGCGGGGGAGCGGATCGTGGAACTGCTGACCCGGGGCGGCGTGCGGACGCTGCGGCTGGCCGCGGGCGCGCCGCAGCCGCAGACGCCGGTGAGGAACTGATGCGGGGATGACGGACATGGTCTGGCCGATGGTGGCGGTGGTGCTCGGGTTCGCCGGACTCGCGGTCCTCGGGGTGCTCGCGGTACGCGTCTTCCTGGAGGTGCGACGGCTCGCCCGGCAGGTCGCGGAGACCTCCGCGCGGATCAACACGGCCGCCGAGGAGCTGGAACGGGCCGCCACGCGCCTGCCCCCACCCCGCTGAGCTCGCGTTTTCCCGTACCCCAACGCCCTCTGCTCCCGCAAACGGGCAGGGAGTACGCTGAGACGGCGGCGGCCGGGCCCGAGGCACCCGGCCGCGACCTGGTGTCTGCACGGGCATTGCCCCGCGTTTACCCACGCGGGTTACGATCGCTGCGCGCGACGGCCGGACCCCGTCCAGCCGTGTGCGGCAGCTCCACCCCCCAGCCGCCTCGGTGAGAAGGAATCGCAATGATCGGCAACCTGAAGCCCCTAGAGATCCTCCTGATCGTCGTCGTCATCCTGCTCCTCTTCGGAGCCAAGAAGCTTCCCGACATGGCGCGTTCCCTCGGCAAGTCCGCCCGCATCCTCAAGAGCGAGGCGAAGGCGATGAAGAAGGACGGCTCCCAGGAGGGCCAGGCCGAGGCCGCCGCCGCTCCGGACGCCCAGACCCCGCAGTCGACGACGGCCCGCACCATCCAGGCCGCGCCGGGCGACGTCTCCAGCTCCCGCCCGGTCAACGAGCAGAACCGCACCCCGCAGAGCTGACGCCATCACCACGGCGGGCCGCCGGCTCCGCCTGTTCGTAACGAGACGAGGGACGTGGGTTGCTCGGGTCTGCCCGCAAGCCGAAGCAGGAGAAGGACACCGAGGGGCGGATGCCCCTCGCCGAACACCTGCGCGAGCTGCGTAACCGTCTGCTGAAGTCCGTCCTGGCGATCATCGTCATCACGATCGCGGCCGCGTTCTTCTACACCGAACTGATCGAGTTGCTGCTGAGGCCGGTCCAGGAGTCGGTGGGCTGCCTCGACGGATCGCCGACGCAGGACAACGGCAATCCGTGCGCCGACATGACCTTCAACGGTCTGGTGGCGCCCTTCACGATCGCCCTGAAGGTCTCGCTGGTCGCCGGCGTGGTCCTCGCGAGCCCCTTCTGGCTCTTCCAGCTCTGGGCCTTCCTCGCCCCGGGCCTGCACAGCAACGAGAAGAAGTACGCCCTCTCGTTCGTCGGCATCGGCGTCCCGCTCTTCGTCGGCGGCGCCTTCCTCGCCTACACGGTGCTGCCGCAGACGGCGACGATCCTCCTCGACTTCACCCCCGAGAACGTCCTCAACCTCCTCCCGGTCGACGACTACCTCGACCTGGTGATGCGGATGGTGATCGTCTTCGGCCTCGCCTTCGAGCTGCCGCTGGTCCTCGTCCTCCTCAACATCACCGGCGTGCTCTCCGCCAAGCGCCTCGGCTCCTGGTGGCGCGGGATGGTCCTCGGCATCACCATCTTCGCCGCCGTGGCCACCCCGACCGGGGACCCGGGCAGCATGCTGATGCTGGCCGCGCCCATCTGCCTGCTGTACTTCCTCGCCCTCGGCATCTGCGTCCTCAACGACCGCAGGCGGGCGCGTGGCAACCCCGACGCGGAACTCGACGACGACGAGGCGTCCGAGATCGACCTCACCCCCGAGCCGGTCGACGCCATCGAGCCGGTCGGCGCCCCGCCGGTCCTGCCCGAGCAGACGAACCGCGGCGAACTGGGACGAGGCGACGGCCGCAAGGAACTCGGCGGTTACGACGACGCGACCTGACCTGTAGGGTCCCGCCGTGACCAGCGAGATCATCCTTTTCGTCAACCCCACGGCGGGCCGCGGACGCGGCGCCCGGGCGGCCCTGCCCGCCTCCCGGGTGCTGCGGGACGCCGGCTACCGGGTCAGGACCGTCCTCGGCACCGACGCCGACGACGCGGCCGGCCGGCTCCGTGAGGCCCTCGCCTCCCGGCCCGCCGCGGTACTGGCGGTCGGCGGCGACGGGCTCGCCGGGCTCGCCCTCCAGGCGCTGGCCGGGACCGGCACCCCGCTCGGCCTGGTCGCCGTCGGCACCGGCAACGACTTCGCCCGCACCCTGGGCCTGCCGGTCCGCGACCCCGAGGCCGCCGCGCGGTTCGCGGTGCGGACGCTGGAAGGGCCGGGCCCGCGCCCCCTCGACCTCGGCCAGGTGGGCGACCGCTGGTTCGGCACCGTCCTCGCCGCGGGCTTCGACTCCCGGGTCAACGACCGGGGCAACCGGATGCGGCTGCCGGCCGGCCGCTTCAAGTACGACCTTGCGATCCTCGCCGAGCTGGCCGCCTTCCGGCCCGTCCCGTTCAAGCTGGCCCTGGACGACGGGCCCGTCCTCGACCTGGACGCCACCCTCGTGGCCGTCGGCAACGGCACCTCGTACGGCGGCGGCCTGCGGATGTGTGCCGGGGCGCGGCTCGACGACGGGTTCTTCGACGTGGTGGTGGTGGGCGAGGTGAGCCGCGCCGAGCTGGTGCGGGTCTTCCCCAAGGTCTACAAGGGCACCCATCTGAGCCACCCCGCCGTCACCGTCCACCGCGCCCGCTCGGTCACCGTCGAGGCGCCGGACATCACCGGCTACGCCGACGGTGAGCCGCTGGGCGCGCTGCCGCTCACCGCCCGCTGTGTCCCCGGGGCCGTCCGGATGCTCGCGCCCTGAGGCGGGGGTCCCGGCCGGGCGGGTGGTGATTATCGATCGTCCGCTGTCGGAGTCGGCGGGTAGGCTCGGATCACGATGACAGAGGACCTCTCCCCGGCCGAGCGGTACGCGGCGGCGCGGCGGCGCGCCGTCGAGGAGGCGACCGCGCTCGCCTCCTTCCGCGAGATGTACGACTTCGGCCTCGACCCTTTCCAGCTCGACGCCTGCCGCTCCCTGGAGGAGGGCAAGGGCGTCCTGGTGGCCGCGCCCACCGGTTCCGGCAAGACGATCGTCGGCGAGTTCGCCGTCCACCTGGCACTCGGCCAGTCCAAGAAGTGCTTCTACACCACCCCGATCAAGGCGCTCTCCAACCAGAAGTACGCCGACCTCGCCAAGCGGTACGGCGCGGACAAGGTCGGCCTGCTCACCGGTGACAACAGCGTCAACCCGGACGCCCCCGTCGTGGTCATGACCACCGAGGTCCTGCGGAACATGCTGTACGCGGGCTCCCAGACCCTCACGGGCCTCGGGTACGTGGTCATGGACGAGGTGCACTACCTCTCCGACCGGTTCCGGGGCGCCGTCTGGGAAGAGGTGATCATCCACCTGCCCCCGTCGGTGACGCTCGTCTCGCTCTCGGCCACCGTCTCCAACGCCGAGGAGTTCGGCGACTGGCTCGACACCGTCCGCGGTGACACCGACGTCATCGTCTCCGAGCACCGCCCGGTCCCGCTCTTCCAGCACGTCCTGGCCGGACGCCGGATGTACGACCTCTTCGAGGAGGGCGAGGGAGCCAAGAAGGCGGTCAACCCGGACCTGCTGCGGATGGCCCGGCTGGAGTCCAGCCGCCCCACCGGCCCGAAGGACCGCCGCCGCGGCCGGAACATGCGCGAGGCCGACCGGGAACGCGAGCGCCGGCAGCGCTCGCGCACCTGGACGCCGAGCAGGCCCGAGGTGATCGAGCGGCTCGACGCGGAGAACCTCCTGCCCGCCATCACCTTCATCTTCAGCCGGGCCGGCTGCGAGGCCGCCGTCCAGCAGTGCCTCTACGCCGGGCTGAGGCTCAACGACGACGCGGCCCGCTCCGCCGTCCGCGAGATCGTCGAGGAGCGCACCGCCGCCATCCCCGACGAGGACCTGCACGTCCTCGGCTACTTCGAGTGGCTGGAAGGGCTGGAGCGCGGCATCGCCGCCCACCACGCGGGGATGCTCCCCACCTTCAAGGAGGTGGTCGAGGAGCTGTTCCTGCGCGGACTGGTCAAGGCCGTCTTCGCCACCGAGACGCTCGCGCTGGGCATCAACATGCCGGCCCGCTCGGTCGTCCTGGAGAAGCTCGTCAAGTGGAACGGCGAGCAGCACGCCGACATCACCCCCGGCGAGTACACCCAGCTCACCGGCCGTGCCGGGCGCCGCGGCATCGACGTCGAGGGCCACGCCGTGGTCCTGTGGCAGCGCGCCATGAACCCGGAGCACCTGGCCGGCCTGGCCGGGACGCGCACGTATCCGCTCCGCTCCAGCTTCAAGCCGTCGTACAACATGGCGGTCAACCTGGTGCACCAGTTCGGGCGGCACCGCTCGCGCGAGCTGCTGGAGACCTCCTTCGCCCAGTTCCAGGCCGACCGCTCGGTGGTCGGCATCTCCCGCCAGGTCCAGCGGAACGAAGAGGGCCTGGAGGGGTACGCGGCCTCGATGACCTGCCACCTCGGTGACTTCGAGGAGTACGGCAGGCTGCGCCGGGAGCTGAAGGACCGCGAGACGGAGCTGGCCCGGCAGGGCGCCGGCCAGCGCCGCGCGGAGGCCGCCGGGGCGCTGGAGAAGCTCCGGCCCGGCGACATCATCCACGTCCCCACCGGCAAGTACGCGGGGCTCGCCCTGGTCCTCGACCCGGGGCTGCCCGCCGGCCGCAGCAACGGCCACCGCGGCTTCGACCATCACGACGGGCCCCGCCCGCTGGTGCTCACCGCCGAGCGGCAGGTCAAGCGGCTGGCCGCGATGGACTTCCCGGTCCCGGTGGAAGCCCTGGACCGGATGCGCGTGCCCAAGTCGTTCAACGCCAGGTCGCCGCAGTCCCGCCGCGACCTGGCCTCGGCGCTGCGCACCCGCGCCGGGCACCTGGAGCCCAAGCGGCACCGCAAGGGGCGCTCGGCCGCCGCCGACGACCGCGAGATCGCCCGGCTGCGCACCGCCATCCGCGCCCACCCCTGCCACGGCTGCGACGAGCGCGAGGACCACGCACGGTGGGCCGAGCGCTACCACCGGCTGAAGCGGGACACCCGGCAGCTGGAGCGCCGGATCGAGGGCCGCACCAACACCATCGCCCGCACCTTCGACCGCATCGTCAACCTCCTCACCGAACTCGGCTACCTCCGGGGCAACGAGGTCACCGAGGACGGGCGGCGGCTGAGCCGGCTCTACGGCGAGCTGGACCTGCTCGCCTCCGAGTGCCTGCGTGAGGGCGTCTGGGAGGGGCTCGGCCCGGCCGAGCTGGCCGCCTGTGTCTCCGCCCTGGTCTTCGAGGCCCGGCAGGCGGACGACGCGGTGGTGCCGAAGCTGCCCTCCGGCGCGGCCAAGTCGGCGCTCGGCGAGATGGTGCGCATCTGGGGCCGGCTCGACGCCCTGGAGGAGCAGCACGGCATCAGCCAGACCGAGGGCGTCGGCCAGCGCGAGCCGGACCTCGGCTTCGCCTGGGCCGCCTACATGTGGGCCTCCGGCAAGGGGCTGGACGCGGTGCTGCGGGAGGCGGAGATGCCGGCCGGCGACTTCGTCCGCTGGTGCAAGCAGGTCATCGACGTGCTCGGCCAGATCGCGGCCGCCGCCCCCGAGGGCTCGACCGTGGCGCGCAGCGCCCGCAAGGCCGTCGACGCGGTGCGCCGGGGCGTCGTCGCGTACTCCTCGGTGGGCTGAGCCTCCCCTCCGCGCCCGTCGTGTGCCGCCGCCTCCGCAACGGGGGCGGCGGCACCGTGCTGAGGGGCGCCGGTGCGGGGGAGAGCGGCGGCCGGGCCGATCCGGACCAGTTGCTTTCGGTTCCGGTCAACTCCCTTACGCGACGCGGTCGTTGTTGATCTCTCCGTGGTCGGGCGTGGCAGAATGCGCCGCGAGCCGCCGGTGTCCGGCCGGCGCGCCGCCGGGAGGGGAGTGCGCGAGATGTCCGCAGACACCGGAGCCAGGGAGCAGGGCCGCCAGGGGGAGGTCCCGGTCGTCGTACCGGGGCCCAAGGGGGTGCCGCTGCTGGGGAGTCTGCCGGAGTTCGGCAAGGACCCGCTCGCCTTCTTCGAGCGGCTGCGCGGCCACGGTGACGTGGTGAGCTGGAACTTCGGCGGCAAGCCCAGCCTCTTCATCGGCGCCCCCGACCTCGTCGGCGAACTGCTGCGCGAGGTGGAGTCCACCTTCGACCAGCCCGATCTGGGCGTCGCCTTCCGCGCCGTCCTCGGCAACGGGGTCACCGTGGCGCGCGGCCGCGACTGGCGCCGCAAACGCTCCCTGGTCCAGCCCTCGGTCCGCCCCAAGCAGGTCAAGTCGTACGCGGCGACCATGGCCTCCTGCGCGGTGGACACCGCCGACGGCTGGCGGGACGGACAGCGGATCGACATCAAGCGCGAGATGGCCGCCCTCACCCAGCGGATCGCGGTCCGCACCATCTTCGGCACCGACGCCGAGGGCGACGTCGAGGCGATCGGGCGGGCCATGGACATCGCCCAGCGCGAGATCGGGGCCGAGTTCAGCGGCATCGGCGCCGTCCTGCCCGACTGGGTGCCGACCCCGGGGCGGCGCCGGGTGCAGAAGGCCGCCGCCGTCATCGACCGGGAGGTGGGCCGGGTCGTCGCCGCCCACCGCGAGGACGGCGAACGGCCGGACCTGCTCAGTCGGCTCCTCACCGCGCAGGACGAGACCGGCAACCGCCTCTCCGAGGAGGAGATCCGCGACGAGACGGTCACGCTCTACATCGGCGGCCACGAGACCACCAGCAGCACCCTGGTGTGGGCCTGGTACCTGCTCGCCCGCAACCCCCGGGTGCGGGCCGCGCTCGACGAGGAGCTGGACCGGGTGCTCGGCGACCGCGAGCCCGGCTTCGACGACTTCGCCCGGCTGCCCTACGCCCAGGCGGTGGTCCAGGAGACGCTGCGCCTCTACCCGATCCTCTGGCTGCTGACCGGCATCGCCAAGGAGGGCGCCTCCCTCGGCGGGCTGCCCGTCGCGCCGGGCACCCGGGTGTGGACCAGCCAGTGGGCGGTCCACCGGGACCCGCGCTGGTACGGGGACGCCGAGGTGTTCCGCCCGGAGCGCTGGCTGGAGGGCGCGGAGGAGTCGATCCCCGAGTACGCCTGGTTCCCGTTCGGGGGCGGCCCCCGGGTCTGCATCGGCGCGCGCTTCGCCACGGTGGAGGCGGTGCTGATCCTCGCCGTGCTGGGCCGCCGGTACGACCTGGACGTCGATCCCGGCGAGATCCG
This sequence comes from Streptomyces albidoflavus, assembly GCF_000719955.1. GTDB lineage: Bacteria > Actinomycetota > Actinomycetes > Streptomycetales > Streptomycetaceae > Streptomyces > Streptomyces albidoflavus. Next base: position 14,976 of record NZ_JOII01000027.1, on the reverse strand, counting down.
GCCGATGACCACGCTCACCCTCCAGCCCGACCGCGACATGCTCGCCACCGTCCGGGCCCGGGGCGGCGGGGCCTGAGCCACCCGGTGTCCGCACGGCGGGGCCGCACTCCTGAAAGGGGTGCGGCCCCGCGTCGTACCGGCCAATGCCACCCGTCCGGGTGAAGTCGAAAAACTGTGCGTCATACGGGAGTTGAAGGAAGAAAGTATTTCGCGGCGGTCCGGAGGCGCGGTCCGGGGGAGGCCCGGGATCGAGAGAACGGGGCGTCGTCCGAGGTCACGGCGGCGCGCCGTGGAAGGTGCGCCTCCGGTCTTCCGTGAGGCGGCGGAGTCTCGCCCCAGAGCGTCACTCTGTGTGTCCGGGTGGAGGCGTACTGTGCAAAAGGGTTCGAGTGTAGGGCCTGGAAAGGGCCGATGTGCGGCCTTGGGGAATATGCCGCACGGCGGTTTCCCCCGGCACTAAGCTCGCCCGCAGCGCACCGAGTTGAGAACTTCCTGTGCGTTCATCCCCTATCTCCCCCATGGTTCGCACAACTCCCGAGCCGATTGTTCTGAGGGCAATACATGGTGAGTGTCCAATCGCCTCCCGGTGGCCGAGAGACGTCATTCGCACGCGTGCTGCTGCTGCCCGCCGTGCTGATGGCGGCCGCCACCGGAGCCGCCGCGGCCCTGGTCGCCGAGCCCGCCCGGATACCGGTCGCCGTCACCGGAGCCGCCGCCACCCTCGTGGTGATCGCCGTCGCGGCCGAGGCGGTCCGCCGGGGCCGCGCCGCCGCGGCCCTGAGGCTCCAGCACGCCCGCGAGATCGCCCAGCTCGAGCAGCGGCTCGCCGCGCACGACGACGACATCCTGCACCTCGCCCAGGAGCTCATGCCGGCCTGCGTCCGGCGGCTCCAGGTGCACAACCAGTCCCCGTCCGAGGTCATGCGCGCCATGATCGACGGCAGCGAGGTCTACCGCGGACTGCCGCACCCCCAGCGGGTCCTGCTGCGCAACGTGCTGCGCATCGTCGACCGCGAGGAGGCCATGCGTGACTCCGCGCAGCGCGCCTTCGTCAACGTCGCGCGCCGCGTGCAGACCATCGTGCACAAGCAGTCCGCCGACCTGCGCGACATGGAAGAGGACCACGGCCGTACCCCGGAGGTCTTCGACGACCTGCTGCGGATCGACCACGGCACGGCCCTCATCGGCCGTCTCGCCGACAGCATCGCCGTCCTCGGCGGCGCCCGGCCGAGCCGTAAGTGGCCCAAGCCGGTGCCGCTCTTCAGCGTCCTGCGCGGCGCCATGTCGCGGATCATGGACTTCCCCCGCATCGACCTGCACTCGGTCGCCAAGGTCAACGTCGACGGCATCTCCGTCGAGCCGCTCATCCACGCCTGTGCCGAGCTGTTCGACAACGCGACCCGCTACTCGCCGCCGCACACCCGCGTCCACGTCACCGCCCACGAGGTGCAGACCGGCGTCGCCATCGAGATCGAGGACGCGGGCATCAGCCTCAACGACGTCGTCCGCGAGCGGGTCGAACGCAAGCTGGAGGAGGCCAAGGCCGGCATCGACGTGGACGACCTCGGGGAGACGCCCCGCCTCGGCCTCGCCGTCGTCGGCCGCCTGTCGCGGATGTACGACATGCAGATCGCGCTCCGCCAGTCCGCCTACGGCGGCGTCCGCGCGGTCCTCATCGTCCCGCGCGACATGCTCACCGACGAGCCCGCCCCGGCCGTCGCCCACGGCATCGGCGCCGCGGCCGTGCAGCGCGTCGACGACGACGGCAACCTCATCGCCGACGAGCGGCCCTACCGCAAGCGCCGCCCCACCTCCGGCCCGCCGCTGCACTCCTCCCGCTCGATGTCCCCGCCGCCCGAGGACGACGTACCCGTCGTCACGGAGTGGACCCCCGAGGGCCTGCCGCAGCGGCGCAGCCGTGTCCGCGGCGGCTTCCCGCACACCGTCCCGGCGCCCGCACCCGCCGCCGACGACTGGCGGCAGGCGGCACCCACGCCCCAGAAGAAGAAGGAGGAGCCCCAGCCCGGCATCTGGCTGGAGGCCTTCACGAAGGCAGCCAACGGTGTGGACGTCGACTCCGGTACCGCCGCCGGGGACAACGGCCAGCCCTCCCACGGACACCAGGACAACGAAGGGGACCGGACGTGATCCAGCAACGTGCCAACTTTGACTGGATGCTCAAGGAACTGGACGAGGGCGTCCCCGGGGTCCAGCAGATCGTGGTGCTCTCCGCCGACGGCCTGCGGATCGCCCGGTACGGCGGCGACCCGGACGGTGCCGACCGCATCGCCGCCGCCTGCGCCGGGCTCCAGAGCCTGGCGGCGGCGGTCGCCAGTGAGATCCCGGACTCCGACGGCCGGATGCGGATGGTCGTCATCGAGATCGACGGCGGCTTCTTCTACCTGATGGCCGCCGGCGCCGGCGCCTACCTCGCGGTGCTCACCGACGAGACCGTCGACGCGGGGCTCATCGGCAACCGCATGCGCGACCTGGTCATCCGTATCGGCTCCCACCTCACCAGCCCACCGCGCCACGGCGGGTCGGCCGGATGAGCCCTCCCCAGCGCGAGCGCAGGAAGCAGGAGCCGGAAGGCTCCAACCCCGAGCGGCTGTACGTCCTCACCGGCGGTACCGGGGGCGCAGAGCGCGCCCCGATCGACCTGGTCACGCTCATCGTGGCCAGGTCGGGGCCGCCGCCCCCGACCGCCCAGCCCGAACAGGCCGCGGTCCTGCGGCTCTGCCGCCGGCCGCTCTCCGTGGCCGAGCTCTCGGCCTACCTCGCCCTGCCCTTCAGTGTGGTGACGATCCTGCTCACCGATCTGCTCTCCGCCGAGCTGATCGAGTCCCGGGCGCCGATCACCCGCGCGACGCTCCCGGACCGTTCCCTCCTCGAAGCGGTGATGCATGGACTTCAAAAGCTCTGACACGATCACAGGACCCCGGAGCGAGGACGTCCTGCCCGACACGGCCACCGCCGCCGTCAAGGTCGTGATCGTCGGGGGATTCGGCGTCGGGAAGACCACCATGGTCGGCTCGGTCAGCGAGATCCGCCCGCTGACCACCGAGGAGACGATGACGCAGGCCGGTGTCGGCGTCGACGACAACCGGGGCGTCGAGTCCAAGACCGCGACCACCGTCGCGATGGACTTCGGCCGCATCTCCATCACCGACCAGCTCGTCCTCTACCTGTTCGGCACCCCCGGCCAGGAGCGGTTCTGGTTCCTGTGGAACGGCCTCTTCGAAGGCGCGCTCGGCGCCGTCGTCCTGGTCGACACCCGGCGGCTCGAAGTGAGCTTCGACGTCATCGGACGGCTGGAGGAACGCGGCGTCCCCTTCGTCGTCGCGATCAACAGCTTCCCCGAGGCGCCCCGCCACAACCTGGACGACCGGGGGGGGGGGGCGGGGGGGCCCCCCCCCCCCCGGGCGGGGCCCGGCCCCCCCGCCGTGCCCCGCCCGCCGCCCCGCACCGCCCGACCCTTCATCGGAGCATCCACCGTGACGACCCCCAAGGCCCCTCACTCCTTCCCCGGCACCCCCGCCGGGCCGCCCCCCGGCTGCCCCGCCCACGGCGCGGACCCGGTCGGACCGTTCGGAGCCGGCGGGCTGCGCCGGCTCTACGGACCCGAGGCCGAGCGCGACGCCCCCGGGCTCTTCGAGAAGCTCCGCGCCGAGCACGGCCCGGTCGCCCCCGCCCTGCTCCACGACGACGTGCCGATCTGGGTGGTCCTCGGTCACAGCGAGAACCTCCACATGCTCCGCACCCACTCGGTCTACACCCGCAACTCCCGCCGCTGGCGGCTGGTCCAGGACGGCACGCTCGGCCCCGACTACCCGCTCACCCCGCTCTTCGCCTGGCAGCCCATCTGCTCCTTCGCCGAGGGCGCCGAGCGCGAGCGGCTGCGCGGCGCCGTCAACAACGCGATGCAGCAGATCGACTACCGGGGTGTCCGCCGCGCCATCAACCGGCACAGCAACCGCCTGGTCAACGAGTTCGGCCAGGACGGGCGCGCCGACCTGGTCAGCCAGTTCACCGACCACCTGCCGATGCTGGTGATGCTCGACGTCCTCGGCCTGCCCGAGGAGTACAACGAGCAGATGGTCGACGCCGCCCGCGACATGCTCCAGGGCACCGAGACCGCCAACGCCTCCAACGCCGCCATCATGGGCATCCTGGAGCGCCACGTGGCCCGCCGCCGGGCCCAGCCGGACGACGACTTCACCAGCAGCCTCCTGGAGGACGAGGCCCGCCTCACCGACGACGAGGTCGCCCAGCACCTGCGCCTGGTCCTCATCGCCGCCTACGAGGCCACCTCCAACCTCACCGCCAACGTGCTGCGGATGGTCCTCACCGACCCGCGCTTCCGCGCCCAGCTCAACGGCGGCCAGATGACCGTGCCCGAGGCGGTGGAGCAGACCCTCTGGGACCAGCCGCCGTTCAGCAACATGCTCGGCTACTTCGCGGTCCAGGACGCCGAACTGGGCGGCCAGCAGATCCGGAAGGGCGACGCGCTGCTGCTCAACATCGCCGCGGCCAACGTCGACCCGGTGGTCCGCCCCGACCTGGAGGCGAACATGCAGGGCAACCGCGCCCACCTCGCCTTCGGCGGCGGCGTCTACGAGTGCCCCGGCGACGACCTCGGCCGGGCCATCGCCGACACCGGGGTGGACGCGCTGCTGATGCGGCTGCCCGACGTGGAACTCGCCGTCCCCGAGACCGACCTGCACTGGACCAACTCGCTGATCAGCAGCCACCTGAAGGAACTCCCGGTGGTCTTCAGCCCCCGCCAGCCGCTGGAACTCAGCAGCAGCCCCGGCCAGACCGGCGCCTCCCGCACCGACTGGGAGATCTCCTCGCCCGCCCCGCGGCCCCCGGCCGCCGGGCCGGTCCCGCCGCAGGCCGCCCCGCACGTCCCGGCGCCGCCCGCCGCGGACGGGCCCGTGGCCACCGTGCCCGCGCAGCGCCGGGGCGCCTGGCGCCGGCTCGTGGAGTGGGTGCGCGGCGGCTGACCCGGTGCCGTGCGACGGCGGGTGAGGGACCCGGGGTGACCGGTCCCTCACCCGCCGTTCCGTCTGTCGCGCGAGGTCAGGCCGGATCGGGCACGCCCCGCGCCCACCGGTCGTACGCGGTCCACGCGGTCAGTTGGCGGGTGCTGGTGAAGTGGCGTGCGGCGCCTGTCACCGGGTCGGTGAACTCGACGGTGCGGGCGAGGAGTTGCAGGGGGCGGCGGAAGTCGTCCGGGGCCGGGTCGGTGAGGTGGGGGTAGACGGGGTCGCCGAGGATCGGCACGCCCAGGGAGTTCAGGTGGACCCGCAGCTGGTGGGTGCGGCCGGTGTGCGGCAGCAGGCGGTAGTGGCCGAGGGTGCCCCGGTGGGCGAGGAGTTCGACGCGGGTCTCGGCGTTGGCCTCGCCCGGGACCTCCTGGGCGGCGATCACCCCGCGCTCCTTGACGATGCGGCTGCGGACCGTGCGGGGGAGGGCCAGCCCGGGGTCGTACCCGGCCACCGCCTCGTACTCCTTGCGGACCAGGCGGTCGCTGAAGAGGCGCTGGTAGGCGGCGCGTTCGGCGGGGCGCACGGTGAGCAGGACCAGGCCGGCGGTGAGGCGGTCCAGGCGGTGGGCGGGGCTCAGCTCCGGCAGCTCCAGGCGGGTGCGCAGCAGCGCCAGGGCGGTCTGCGTGACATGGCGGCCGCGTGGGGTGGTGGCGAGGAAGTGCGGCTTGTCGACCACCACGAGGTGCTCGTCGCGGAAGAGCACCACCGGCGGGTACGGGGCCGGGACCTCCGGGGCGCGCCGGCGGTGGAACCAGACCTGCCCGCCCGGCACGTACGGCGCGTCGGCCGCGACCGGCCGCCCGTCGCCGGTGACCACCTCGCCCCCGGCGAAGAGCGCGTCGACCTCGGCCGCCGCCACCGGCAGCCGCTCCACCAGATGGTCCCGGACCGTCGCCCACGGCCCCTCCAGCGGCAGCCGCACCCGGACGGGCCCGATGCCGTCGCGCTGCGGCAGCGGAGCGGGCGTACGGCGGGATCTTCGGCTCATCCGGCCAGCCTACGAGAGGCCGGCGGACGGCGGCGCGCGGAAGGGCGGAGGGTGCCCCGGGCACCCTCCGCCCTCACTCCACCCCGGGTCAGCCGGCCTTCGGCATCAGGACGGTGTCGACGATGTAGACGGTGGCGTTGGCGGTCGGCACGTTGCCGCAGACGACCTTGGAGTTGTCGTTGACGGTGTAGTCCGTGCCGGAGCCCATGGTGGTGAGCTTACTCTTCTCCAGCGTCTCGAAGGAGCCGTCCTCCAGCTGCTTCGGGGTCAGCTTCTGGCCCACCACGTGGTAGGTGAGGACCTTGGTCAGCCCCTCCTTGTCGGCGAGGAGCTTGTCGAGGTCGGCCTTGGGGATCTTGGCGAAGGCGTCGTTGGTCGGCGCGAAGACCGTGATGTTCTCGGCGTTGTTCAGGGTGTCGACCAGACCGGCCTTCTTCACCGCGGTGACCAGGGTGGACAGCTCGGGGTTGTTGGAGGCGGCGGTGGCGACCGGGTCCTTGGCCATGCCGTCGAAGCTGCCCGCGCCCTCCTTCGGCACGGAGGAACAGGCCGGACCGAAGGGCTCGTTCGAGGTCTGGTCCTTGTCCATCCCCTCGGACTTCTCCGGGCTCTGCTGCGAGGCGGCCGACGACGGCGCCTCGGCCGCCTTGTCACCGCTCTCGGAGGAGCAGGCCGCGAGGCTGACGGGAAGGATCGCGGCGGCGGCGACGGCGACGGCGGTACGGCGGATACGGGTGGTGAACATGGTGGTGCTCCTTGTCGGTGAACCGCTGGGCGGCTCGTCGGTACTGCGGAAAACGGACGGACCCTTGTCGGACGGGTTCCGGGGGGTCCTCGGGAAAGGCCCTCACAGGCCCCGGGAGGTGGCCGGCGGAAGTCAGTCCACGCTGACCACCACCGAATGGAGGCCGGTCGCGCCGTCGGGCACGGTGCCCTGACGGCGGGAGGTCTGTACGGCGCCGGTGGCGTCGGTGGCCCGCACGTGAAGGGTGTGGCTGCCCTCGGTGGCGGGCCAGTCCCAGACCCACTGGCGCCAGGTGTCGAGGTTCGCCTCGGCGGCGAGCCGGGCGTCCTGCCACGGGCCGTCGTCGACGCGTATCTCGACCCGGCGGATGCCCCGGTGCTGCGCCCAGGCCACCCCGGCGACGCGCACGGTTCCGGCGCGGAGCCGGGCGAAGGGGCGCGGGGTGTCGATCCGCGACTGCGTCTTGATGGGCGCCTCGCGGGCCCAGTCGCGCCGGACCCAGTACGGGTCGAAGGCGTCGAAGGTGGTCAGCTCCAGCTCCTGGAGCCACTTGCAGGCGGAGACGTAGCCGTACAGGCCGGGCACCACCATGCGGACCGGGAAGCCGTGCCGGAAGGGCAGCGGTTCGCCGTTCATGCCGACCGCGAGGATCGCGTCCCGGCCGTCCATGACGGTGTCGACCGGGGTGCCGAGGGACATGCCGTCGACCGAGCGGGAGACCAGCTGGTCGGCGGGGCCGCCCCGGGACGGCGGACGGACCCCGGCCTCCTCCAGCAGTGGCGCCAGCGGCACGCCGAGCCAGCGGGCGCTGCTCACGTACGGGCCGCCGACCTCGTTGGAGACGCAGGTCAGGGTGATGTCCCGCTCGATCATGTCGCGGCGCAGCAACTGGTCGAAGTCCAGCTCCAGGGGGCGCCGGACGCCCTCGCCGTGCACCTTCAGCCGCCAGCTCCCGGCGTCGACCCGGGGGACGACCAGGGCGGTGTCGACGCGGTAGAAGTCGCGGTTGGGGGTGGTGAAGGGGCTCAGGCCCTCGACACGGGGCCGGGCCTGGGCCGGGATCGGCCGCGCGGGCGAGGACGGCCTCGGCAGCCGCACCGCGGCCCGGGACGCCTCGGCGTCGGCGGCGCCCGAGGCACCCAGCCGGCGCCCGGCGAACCCGGCCCCGGCGGAGACGGCGACCGAGGCGCCGGCCGCGAGGACGAAGCCGCGCCGGTCGAGGGCGGCCCGCTCGCGGGACACCTCCTCCGTACCCCGGCCGGCGCCCGTCAGGCGGCCGATGAGCAGCCAGAGCACACCGGCACCGGCCAGCGCCCCGGCCGCCGAGGGCAGGGCGTCCAGCGGGCCGGAGCCGGGGCGGCTGAGGGCGGCGGCGACACCGATCACGCCGAACACCAGGACTCCGGCGACGCCCGCCCGGCGGTTGCGGCGGGCCACCAGCCCCACGGCGGCGGCGAAGAGGGTGAGCAGGACGAGGATGCCGCCCAGCAGGACCACCTTGTCGTCCTCGCCGAAGGTGCGGATCGCCCAGTCCTTGACCTCCACGGGGGTCCTGTCGATGACGGCGCCGCCCACGGCGGTGACGGGGCTCGACTCGGGACGTACCGCCGCCGAGAGCAGCTCACCCGCGGCGAGCGCCGCGAAGGCGGCGATCACTCCGGACAGGGCGGCGAGCGCGGCCCGGGCCGTCCGGGTGCGCCTGCGGGGTGCGGTGCTCGTCTCTTCGGTCACACCAGCTATTCGGCGCCACCGGGGTGAGGGATTGGTCTGTCACTCGATGGAGTGAGGACTTCTTTCCAGGGATAGTTCTGAGCTGGTCTTTTGTCAGGCGGTCCGGTGTGCGCGGGAGTTGACGGGCTGACAAAGGAGAGCCGCCCCCGTCCACCGGGACAGCGGGTGGACGAGGGCGGCGGCGGGGGCTGCCGGCGGGTCAGGCCGGCAGGTTCAGCAGCCCGACCGGGTCGGAGGTCGGCTGCTCGGAGCCGCCCGGCGGTTCGACGGTGATGCCGACCCCGGACGCCTCGCCGACCCCGCCCTCCAGGCGGACGGCCTCCACACCGTCGCCGCGCGAGGGCGGCATCAGGCCGGCGGAGCGCATGGTGCCGCCGTCGTCGAACCAGAGCTGGTACACCTTCCCCTCCGGAGGCGCGGGCATGTCCGCCGCGAGGAGCACCGCCTCGTCCAGCGAGGCCGAGACGACGACCGTGGCGCGCGTCCCCTCGCCCAGCCGGGCAGACTCCGAGCGGGCGTCGGGCGCGGCCAGCACCCGGGCCACCGAGGCCGCCTGGCGCTCCGCCGCCTCGGCCCGCTGCCGCGCCTGCTCGGCCTCCTGGTGCTGCCAGACGGCTACCCCGCCGAGCCCGGCGACGGCCGCGAGGCAGGCGGCGAGCGCGAAGCCGGTGAAGCGGCGGGCCCGCCCGGCGCGGGGCGTGGTGGTGGCGGCCGCGGTGCGGGGCGGCTCCTGCCGTACCTCGCCGATGCGGCGCAGGACCTGGTCCTTCATCGCGGGCGGCGGCACCGCGGCCTCGGCCAGACCGAGGCGGGCCGCGGTGGCCGTGAGTTCGGCGACCTCGGTGGTGCACGCCGGGCAGTCCGCGAGGTGGCGGTCGAAGGCGTCGCGTTCCTCCTCGGAGAGGGCGTGCAGCGCGTAGGCGCCGGTCAGCGTGTGGAGTTCGGCGGTGGTCATGCGCTCACCCCCAGGCAGTCGCGCAGCCGGATGAGGCCGTCGCGCAGGCGGGTCTTCACCGTGCCGAGCGGCACGCTGAGCAGTTCGGCGACCTCGCGGTAGGCGAGGCCGCGGTAGTAGGCGAGGCTGACCGACTCGCGCTGCAGCTCGGTGAGGGTGCGCAGGCAGCGGCGGACCTGCTCGCGCTCCAGCCGGGTCTCGACCTGCTCGGCGACCTCGTCGAAGGCGGGGGTGCGGTCGAGCAGGGCGGCCCGCTCCTCGCGGTCGGCGGCGGCCTGGGCGGAACGGACCCGATCGACGGCGCGCCGGTGCGCCAGCGTCATCACCCAGGTCATGACGGTCCCCTTGGCGGGCCGGTAGCGCGCGGCGGTGCGCCAGACCTCGACCAGCACCTCCTGGGCCACCTCCTCGGACTGCGCCGGGTCGCGGAGCACGCGGCGGACCAGACCGAGGACGGGTCCGGCCACGGTGTCGTACACGGTGGTGAAGGCATCCCGGTCGCCGACGGCGACCTGGCCCATCAACGCCTCCAGGTCGGGCACCGCCGACGGGGGCGGGCCGATGCGGACGGGTTCCTTCACACGTACTCCTTCGCCGGGTCCGGGCGCAGTATGACCACTGCTCGGGGGATTCGGCGCGGAGCGGCGGACGGATTGGCCCGGCCGGGAGGTTTTGCCGTTCCGTGACCTCCGGGCGTGGCGGCGCCCCGGGCCGGGGGCTCTGGCATGCCCCGGCCCGGGGCGCGCGGGCCCGTCCCTCACCTGTCTCCGGCCGACTCCGGAGGCAGGCGGGGAGGGCGGGCCCGGGGTACGGACGGCTCTGGTGCCCGTACCCCGGGAGTCGGGGTCAGGCCGCGGTGGCGGCCCCGGCCTGCTCCTGCTCGGCCTCGACCTGGGCGTTCCAGTCGCGCTTGGAGGCCTGCCAGCCGTCCTCGTCGTGACCCAGGCGCCAGTAGCCGGAGATGGAGAGCTGCTCGCGGGCGATGCCGCGCTCCATCCGCAGATGGCGGCGGAGGTCCTTGACGAAGCCGGCCTCGCCGTGGACGAAGGCCAGCACCTCGCCCTCGGGGAACTCCAGCGAGCGGACGGCCTCGGTGACCAGGGAGCCGACCGGCGCGTCGCCCCGGTGCAGCCAGACCACGTTCTTGCCCTGCGGCCCGTCGATCTCCTGCTCCTCCTCCGGACCGGAGATCTCGACGTAGGCGCGGACCTCGGCGTCGGCCGGGAGCGCCTCCAGGGCGGCGGCGATGGCCGGCAGGGCGCTCTCGTCCCCGGCCAGCAGGTGCCAGTCGGCCTGGTCGCCGGGGGCGTAGGCGCCGCCCGGGCCGAGCAGGCGGATCTCGTCGCCGGGGACGGCGGCGGAGGCCCAGGGGCCTGCCAGCCCGCTGTCGCCGTGGACGACGAAGTCCACCGTGATCTCCCGCGCCTCGGCGTCCCAGCGGCGGACCGTGTACGTACGCGTCACCGGCCACTGGTCGCGCGGCAGCTCGGCGCGGATCGCCGCGATGTCGAAGGGCTCCGGGTAGGTGACGCCCTTCGGCGGGAAGAGCACCTTCACGTAGTGGTCGGTGAACTCGTCGGCCGAGAAGTGGGCCAGGCCCTCGCCGCCGAGGACGATCCGCTGCATGTGGGGGGTGAGCCGTTCCGTCCGCACCACCCGCGCGAGATGGGTCTGCGGAGCCTTGCGTGCCGGACGGTCCGCCATGGAGGGGCCTCCCTGATCGGGTGTGGTTAGGTGAGCCTAAGTTAACACCCGGACCGGTAGGTGTGGCGAGGGCGCCTTCCGCGCGCCCGCGCGCTCAGGCGCGCAACACCGCCAGCAGCCGCTCCAGCGAGCCTCCCAGGTTCCACCGCTCCGCCAGGGCGGCCAGCGCCTCGGGGTCGCGCGGCGTGCTCGGCAGAGTGGGGTCGAACGGGGCCAGCTCGACGTCGGTGGCGACGCGGACCACCTTCGGGGCCACCGCCAGGTACGGGCGGGCCTCCAGGAGCCGCTTGCGCTGGGCGGGGGTCACCTTGGAGCGGGGGTCCTCGGCGGCGGCGACGATGCCGGCCACGTCGCCGTAGGCGGCGAGCAGCTTGGCGGCCGTCTTCTCGCCGACGCCCGGGACGCCGGGGAGGCCGTCGCTCGGGTCGCCGCGCAGCAGGGCCAGCTCGGCGTAGCCCGCGCCGTCGACGCCGTACTTCTCCCTCAGGAGTTCCTCGTCGGTGAGCTGGAGGGTGCCGACGCCCTTGAGGGGATAGAGGACGCGCACGCCCCGCGCGTCGTCGACCAGCTGGTAGAGGTCGCGGTCGCCGGTGACGATGTCGACCGGGCCCTCGGCGGCGGTGGCCAGGGTGCCGATGACGTCGTCGGCCTCGTAGCCGGCCGCCTCGGCGCGGGCGATGCCCAGCGCGTCGAGCACGGCCTCGATCACCGGCACCTGCGGCGAGAGGGTGTCCGGGGTCTCCTCCACGTCCGGTCCCTCGGGGGTCTCCTCCGCCACCCGGTGGGCCTTGTACGTCGGGATCAGCTCGACCCGCCAGGCCGGGCGCCAGTCGGCGTCCATGCAGGCGACCAGGGTGTCCGGGCGGTGGTCCTGGACCAGCCGGGCGATGAAGTCGAGCAGGCCTCGGACGGCGTTGACCGGGGTGCCGTCGGGGGCCCGGACCGTGTCGGGGACGCCGAAGTAGGCCCGGAAGTACAGGGAGGCGGTGTCCAGGAGCATGAGGCGCGGTGTTGGCTGAGTCACCCCGGCATCATCGCGCACCGGTGGGCCGGACGCGGTGGACGTGCGGGAGGCGGCGGGCGGGTCGGGCCGCCGGGGGAGTGGCTGAAAGAGAGGGCTTCACGCGCCCGGATTCGTCACGTAGAGTAACCGGAAGGCGTCGGTGGGCGAGATTCGTGCACGGAAAGTGAACTGGCTCACGTCTTTGTTTGAATTTTTTAAGTCCGGGCAGGCGCGCAGCCGGAGCGGACCCGGGCGCGGCGCCAACACGCCAATTTCCCGGGGCACGGGCGGAACCGTGCTGCTCCGCGGCCCGCCGGCGGGGGAGGCGGGCCGTCGTCGTGACAAATCGAGAGGTGTATGTGTCCAGGCTGCAAGCCGAGCACTTGTACAAAGTGTTCGGAAGACGACCCGATGAAGCAGTGCAACGACTGGAGAAGGGAGTCGACCGCGACGAGCTGCGTGCCGAAGGCACCACGGCCGCGGTGATCGACGCCTCCTTCTCCGTCGAGCCGGGCCAGATCTTCGTCGTCATGGGGCTCTCCGGCTCCGGCAAGTCGACGCTGCTGCGCATGCTGAACGGGCTCCTCGAGCCCACCGCCGGGCACGTCCGCTTCGATGGCCAGGACCTGACCGAACTGGCCCCCGCGGACCTGCGCGCCGTCCGCTCGCAGAAGATCAGCATGGTCTTCCAGCACTTCGCGCTCTTCCCGCACCGCAGCGTGCTGGAGAACGCCGGATACGGCCTGGAGGTCCAGGGTGTGCCGCGCGCCGAGCGTGAGCGCCGCGCCCTGGAGGCGCTGGAGCTGGCCGGGCTCGCCGGCTGGGAGAAGTCCTGGCCCGACGAGCTCTCCGGCGGCATGCAGCAGCGTGTGGGCCTGGCTCGCGCGCTGGCCACCGACGCCGACCTGCTGCTGATGGACGAGTCGTTCAGCGCCCTCGACCCGCTGATCCGCCGCGACATGCAGGACCAGCTCCTGGAGCTGCAGAAGCGGCTGAAGAAGACCATCGTCTTCATCACCCACGACCTCAACGAGGCGATGCGCCTCGGCGACCGCATCGCCGTCATGCGCGACGGCCGCATCGTGCAGATCGGGACCTCCGAGGACATCCTCGTCACCCCGGCCAACGACTACGTCGCCTCCTTCACCCAGGACGTCGACCGCTCCCGCGTGCTGACCGCCGGGGCGATCATGGCGGACGCGGACACCGTGACGGCCGCCCCCGCAGCCAAGGAGTCCGGCGGGAAGAGCCTCGGCAAGGCCGCCCGCACCGAGCGCGAGATCCTCGACGCCGCCCCCGCCGTGGTCGGCGAGGACACGCCGATCATCGAGCTGTTCACCCCCTGCGCCACCAGCACCGAGCCGGTCGCCGTGACCGATGCCGCCGGAAAGCTGGTCGGTGTCGTGCCGCGCGAGCGGCTCCTCGCCGTGCTCGGCGAGCCGATGTCCCCCTCGGCGCCGCGTGACGCCGCCGACGAGGACGAGGGCAAGGTGAGCGCCCATGCCTAGGCTGCCCTTCGGTGAGTGGGTCGACTCCGGTGTCGACTGGCTCCAGAACAACCTCGCCTGGCTCTTCGACGCGATCAGCGCCGTCGTCAAGGGCCTGGACACCGGCATCAACGCGGTTCTCACCGCCCCCGAGCCGCTGCTGCTCGCCGGTATCTTCGCCGTCATCGCCTGGTGGCTGCGCGGCCTGCTGGCCGGCGTCCTGAGCTTCGTCGGATTCGGCCTCATCATCTCGATGGAGCTGTGGGACGACGCGATGGCCACGCTGTCGCTGGTGCTGGTCGCCACCCTGGTCGCGATCGTGCTGTCCGTGCCGCTCGGTATATGGGCGGCCCGCTCCCGCACGGTGAGCGCCGTGCTGCGACCTGTCCTGGACTTCATGCAGACCATGCCCGGCATGGTCTACCTGCTGCCGGCCGTCATCTTCTTCGGCCTCGGCGCCGCCCCCGGCATCGTCGCCACCATCATCTTCGCGATGCCCCCGGGCGTCCGGATGACCGAGCTGGGCATCCGCCAGGTCGACAAGGAGCTGGTGGAGGCGGCCGAAGCCTTCGGTACGACGCCCCGCAACACCCTGTTGCGGGTGCAGCTGCCGCTGGCGCTCTCCACGATCATGGCCGGTGTCAACCAGGTCATCATGCTGGGCCTGTCGATGGTCGTCATCGCGGGCATGGTCGGCGCCGCCGGCCTCGGCAGCTCGGTCTACGAGGGCATCAGCCAGCTGAACATCGGCCTCGGTTTCGAAGCCGGTGTCTCCATCGTGATCCTCGCGATCTACCTGGACCGCCTCACCAGCGGCCTGGGCCAGCAGGTCTCGCCGGTCGGCCGCCGTGCCATCGCCAAGGCCCGCACCGCCGCCGCCGGCGGCAAGAAGATCTGGAGCTACCGGCCGCAGACCGCCGTCGCCATGGTCGGCGTCGTCGTCCTCGCCCTGATCGCGGGCGGCATGGGTGCCCTCGGCTCCTCGGACAACGAGGCCCAGGCCGACTCCGGCAACGTGGGCCAGGGCCGCGAGATCAACATCGGCTACATCCCCTGGGACGAAGGCATCGCCTCCACCTACCTGTGGAAGGAGATGCTGGAGCAGCGCGGATTCAAGGTCAACGCCCAGCAGTACGAGGCGGGTGCCTTGTACACGGGTATGGCCAACGGTGAGATCGACTTCGAGACCGATTCCTGGCTCCCGACCACGCACGAGTCGTACTGGAAGAAGTACGGCGACAAGCTGGAGGACATGGGTTCGTGGTACGGCCCGACCTCTCTGGAGATCGCGGTTCCCTCGTATGTGAAGGGG
>NZ_JOII01000026.1 GCF_000719955.1 Streptomyces albidoflavus | reverse complement strand
TAAGGAGTCGTCGGCAGCGTCAGATGTGTATAAGAGACAGCCACACCCCCCTCCCCCGAACCCCCACCGGCCGACCCGGACACCGGAGTCAAGGGCTACACCGTCGCGGGCGGCCAGGTCGTCCTCGACATCGGCCCCGACTCCGCCGACTTCGTCTCCGCCACCCCCACCCCCGGCTGGACCATGCAGGTCTGGACCCGCGAGGAAAGCGGCGGCGCCTGGATCCGCGTCACCTTCACCCAGGGCGACCGCAGCTCCTCAGTCTTCTGCTCCTGGAACGGCTACCCACCACGGGTGGACATCGACGAACGGTGAGAAGCTGAAGCCCGGCCGGCGCTTGAGGCCAAAATCAAGCCCGGCCGGCGTTTGAGGCCACCCCACCCCAGCCCCGCCGGCACCTGAGGCCCCTCAGTCGAACGCCCCCGCCGGCGGCGCCGGCGAAGCCTTGGCAACGGCGTCGGAGACCGCCCCCGCACCGCCGGTGAAGTCCCGCAACCCGCCCCCGTGCTCCACCCGCCCAGGGTGCGGATCCCCCGCCACCCTCCGGGTGAACTCCCCCACGGGCAAGGGCTGCCCAGCCGCGACGAGCACCGCGTTCCCGAACCGCTTCCCCCGCCACACCACCGGATCGGCGGCAACCGCCACCTCGGGAAAGACAGCGGCAGCGGTCGCCACCTGCCCCCGCAGATACGCCAACGGCGGCCCGTCGGCGAGGTTCCCCGCGTACCACCCCCCGGGAGCCAGCACCCTGCGCACCTCCGCCAGGAACTCCACACTGGTCAGGTGGGCAGGAGTCCGCGCCCCACTGAAGACGTCGGCCACGACAAGATCGGCCCACCCGTCGGCAACCCGCCCGAGCCCTTCTCGGGCATCCCCTTCCCGCACCTTGACCCGCGCCTGCGGATCGAGGGGCAGCACCCTGCGCACGAGCCGCACCAGGGCCGCGTCCTTCTCCACCACCTGCTGTGTGGACCGCGGCCGCGTCACCCCCACGTACCGCGCCAGCGTCAGCGCGCCCCCGCCGAGGTGCAGCACCCGCAAGGGCTGCCCGGCGGGCGCGACCAGGTCGATGACGTGCCCGAGCCGCCGCTGATAGGGAAAGGCCAGGTGGGAGGGGTCGGCCAGGTCGACGTGCGACTGCGGCGCCCCGTCGATCATGAGCGACCAGCCCTCGGCCCGCTCGGGGTCGGGCCGCAGCTCGGCGGTACCCCCGTCGACGGCCTCGACCACGGCCTCCCGCCCGCCGCGCCGCCGCCCCTCACCGCGCTCGCGCCCCTTGCCCGCCCTGCCTCGTGCCATGCCCCCATTCTGCGGGGGCGGGCGGCGGGCGGCGCGGGCGGGCCCGGCCGGCCGGGGTCAGCGGCGGCGGTCGGCGGCGGCGATGAGCCGGGCCGCCTCGTCCAGCGCGGCCCGGAGCCGCGCCGGGTCGGTGACGGGCCCGCCGTCGCCGGGCGGCAGCAGCCAGCCGGTCCCGGCGACGGCGGGGGCTCCGCCGGGCCGGCGCCCGGCGGTCGTACAGGCGCTGCCCGGGACGTCCCAGCGGTCGGCGGTGCCGGGCGGCACCAGGAAGCCGAGGGTGTCGCAGCGGCCGACGAGCAGGACGGGGCCGACGGCCGGTTCGGCGCCCCGGCGGAGGATGTCCACGGCCTCCAGCCCCTGCCGGGCGGGGACGGTGACCAGGTCACAGGGGCGGCGGTCGGCGGCCTGGACACCCGCCGCGGGCGTCCAGGGGTCTCGGGTGTCCGTTCCGGCGTCCAACAAGGAAATCCCTCCTCGCGGAGAGCAGCCACTGCGCTTCCCTCCGCGAGAACCAACGCGACGGAGCGTCAACGGCTACGGCACCCGTTGGCCGCAAAGGATGGCACTTCATGGCAGATCGCGGGAGAGATATCCCTTTTGTAGTCAAACCCTGTGTGCCGGACCGGTTACAGAAGGTACGTTGCTGCTCCGTCGGAACACGGTCCGCAGCCGGCGGTCACCGTTCCGGCGTGATCCGCAGGAGAGGGGTCGGCCATGACGTCGTCACCGGTGGCTTCCTCCGCGCACCCCCCGAGGCCCAACACGGTCTTCAGGGAACTGCGCGGACAGCTCTCACCGGCCGAGTTCGCCGCCGCGGTCCGCAAGGCGGGCCGTGAGATCGGCGAGCACGTGAGCTGCGACGCCCGGTACGTGGGCCGGGTCGAGGCAGGGGAGATCCGCTGCCCCAACTACGCCTACGAGCGGGTGTTCCGGCACATGTTCCCCGGCCGGGACCTCACCGCGCTCGGCTTCACCCCGCGCCAGGCCGTACGGGGCAGAGCCGCCTCGCGCGGCACGCACCCTCCTTCGGACACCCCGTACGAGTACCCGATCCCCCCGGATCCTCCGGATTCACCCCCGGGTTCCGGGAGACAGATGCGCGAGGAGAGCGACGTGCAACGGCGCGCGTTCATGACCGGTTCGACCGCCACGGTGGCGGCGGCCTCCCTGGGTGCGCTCGGCACCCTCACCGGCGACGAAGGCACCATTCCGCACCAACGCGTCGGCGAGGCCGAGGCCGGCGCCGTCGAGCAGGCGGTACGGCTGATCCGTACGCTGGACGACCGGCACGGCGCCGACGGCCTCTACCGCAGGGCCGCCCGCCAGCTCCGTACCGCCTACGCCCTGCTCGACGCGGGCACCACCCGCCAGTCCACCGCCGACCGGCTGCACGCCGGCGCCGGAGAGCTGGCCATCTCGGTGGGCTGGCTGGCCCACGACTCCGGCCGCCAGCAGGAGGCCCGCTCGCACTACGCCGAGGCCCTCGCCACCGCCCGGATGTCCGGCGACGCGGCCCTGGAGGCCCACGCCTTCTGCAACACCGCCTTCCTCGCCCGCGACACCGGCCGCTACCGCGAGGCCGTCCGCGCCGCCCAGGCCGCCCAGCGCGCCGCCTCCAGACTGGGCTCGCCCCGCCTGCTGGCGCTGCTGGCGCTGCGCGAGGCGGGCGGCTGGGCCGGGCTCGGCGACCGCGGCGGGTGCGAGGGGGCGGTGGCGCGGGCCGGGGAGCTGTTCGGCCGGGGCGCGGGCGAGGCCGACCCGGAGTGGATGTCCTTCTTCGGCGAGGCCGAGCTGGAGATGCTCCAGGCGCAGTGCTGGGGGGCGCTCGGCGACCACGCCCGCGCCGCCGGCCACGCCCGGCGCGCCGCCTCACAGGCGGCGGTCCGCACCCCGCACCTGACGCGCAACATCGCCCTGTACACCTCCGAGCTGGCCTCCGGCCTGGCCCGCGCCGGCCGCCCGGACGAGGCCGCCGACGCCGGCACCCGCGTCCTGGCCCTCCTCGACGAGGTCCAGTCCAGCCGGGTCCAGTCCCGCCTGTCGGCCACCGCCGAACTGCTCGCCCCGCACCGCCGCCACCGCCCGGTCGGCGCCTTCCTCGACCGCCACGAGGCCCTGGCGGTGTGAGGGCCCCTAGCCCGCGAGGTGCCCGGTGTCGTTCCAGGACTCCAGCGCCGGCTCGCCGTACGACCAGCCGAGCACCGAGAGCGAGGCGGGCGCGAGGCGGATGCGGGCGCCGAAGGCGATGGGCAGGCCGAGCCAGCGGGCGCCGAGGGCGCGCAGGATGTGGCCGTGGGCGAAGAGCAGCACGTCCCGGTCGGCGGACCTGGCCCAGGCGACCACCTCGTCGGCCCGGTCCGACACCTCCTGCGTGCTCTCGCCGCCGGGCGCCCCGTCCCGCCAGACCAGCCACCCCGGCTGCCGGGCGTGGATCTCGTCGGGGGTCAGCCCCTCGTACTCCCCGTACCGCCACTCGACCAGCGCGTCCCAGGGCGTGGCCCGCTCCCCGAACCCGGCCAGCTCGGCCGTCTCCCGCGCCCGTACCAGCGGACTGGTCCGCACCTCGACCTGCGGCAGCCCCGCGAACGGCTCAGCCGCCAGCCGCCCCCCGAGCAGCCCCGCGTCCGCCCGCCCCTCGTCGAGCAGCGGGAGGTCGGTCAGCCCCGTGTGCCGCCCCGACCGCGACCAGGCGGTCTGTCCGTGCCGTGCCAACAGAATGCGCGGTGCCATGCGGGGCCTTTCGCCGTACGTGTCGTGCTTCACCTCTCATCATCACACCGACCCCACCCGCCCCACCTCTCGCGGGGGTGGGCGCGGCAGGGGAAGAACCTCACCACGCTCTCACCGTGGGGCTACGGTGACACCATGGCCGCACTGCCCGACTGGATGCGCCCGCCCCGCGCGGAAGGCTGGTTCGCGGAGGACCTGGACCGCCTCCCCGAGGCACCCCGCCACACCGAGCTGATCGACGGAGCGCTCGTCTTCATTCTGTCCCCCCAGCGATCATGGCACGGCCGGATCGTCACAGCGCTCACCGTCGGCCTCATGAACCAGGCCCCCGAAGGCGTGGAGATCGAACGCGAAATGACCATCCGCCTCGACTCCCGCAACCGCCCTGAACCGGACCTCCTGGTCACCTCACTCCCCTTCGACGCGGACCGCACCTGGTACGCACCCACCGACGTCAGCCTGGTGGTCGAAGTGGTCTCCCCCGAATCAGCCCACCGCGACCGCACCGTGAAACTGCGCAAGTACGCCGAAGCCGGCATCCCCCATTACTGGCGCGTGGAGGACGAGAAAGGCAGCCCCGTCGTCCACGTCTACGAACTCGACGCTCCCACGGGCACCTACGCACCGGTCACCATCGCGCGGGACTCCCTCGAACGCCCGGTCCCGTTCCCCGTCTCACTCGACCTGGCGAAACTCACGCCGCCCTTGACCCGCCCCTGAGGGGGCGACGCCGACCACGGCCCGCCCGGGTTCACCGACCCTCCCACCCCCTGAGCGACCCCCCCCCCCCGTCGCCCCCCAGATACTCCCCCAGCGCGGCGGCCGACCCCGGTACGAACTCCTCGGGCAGCTCACCGACGGGGACCCAGCACACCCGGTCGTGCTTCCCCGGCTCCCGGTTCTCCGGCTCGCCGCTCCACCGCTCGGCGGCGAAGACGACCGTGAGGTACCCGTCGGGCGCCTCGACTCCCCACGCGCCGTGCACCAGGTGCGCGACCCACAAGTCCTCCGTCCGTACCGTCACCCCGGTCTCCTCGTACAGCTCCCGGGCGGCCGCCTCGGTCACCGGCTCCCCGGGGTCGCACTTGCCGATGGGCAGGTCCCACAGCCCGTGCCCGTACTTGGCGCCCGCCCCACGCCGGAGCAGCACGACCCGCCCGGCCTGGCGGTCGTACACGATGACGGCGGCGGCGAGCAGGGTCATCGGGGGCATCGGCGGGTCCTCCTCCGTGGTCGGGCGCGTCGGCCCGCACCCCGGCCACACGACCCTACCGAGCCGCCAACGGGCTGATCGCCAACGGCGGTTGACCATGAACCACGCCACCAACTAGCCTCACGGCCATCGCACGGGAAGTAGCCAATCGCTACGAAAAAAGCGACACGCGGAGCCCGGACCGCCAGGACGCGCGGCCCCGGGACACCGCCCCAACGAGGAGGCCGCGTGAGCGCCCAGGACCAGGGTGAACTGCTGCTCGTCGGCGTCGGTTTCATGGGACGCCCGTACGCGGCGGCCGCCCGGCGGCTGGGCCTGCGGGTCCGCGCCGTCGAGACACAGCACTGGACCGGCGCCATCGCGCACCTGGTCGACTCCGTCGAGCCGAGCCTCGGCCAGTACGGCTCGCTGGACGAGCTGTGGGCCGAGACCGTGCACGCGGCCGTGGTGAAGAGCCGCCCGACCGGCATCTTCGGCTTCACCGAGTCGCACGTCCTGGGAGCCGCCCTGGCCCAGGACCACTTCGGCCTGCCCGGCCCGTCCCTCCAGGCGGCGGTGATCTCCCGGAACAAGGCCCTCCAGCGCGGCCGCTTCGCCGCCCACGGCATCGGCCAGCCCGCCTACCGCCTCACCGACGACCTGGCCTCCACCGCCGAGTGGGCGGCCACCCACTTCCCCGTCGTCGTCAAGCCGCTGTCCTCGGCCGGCAGCGTCGGCGTCGAGCTGGTGGCCGACGCCGACGCCTTCGAAGCCGCCGCCCACCGCCGGGCCGCCGAGGGCCCCCTCCTGGTCGAAAAGGCCCTGGACGGACCGGAGTACAGCTGGGAGGCCCTGGTCCGGGACGGCGAGGTCTGGTTCGCCAACCTCACCGCCAAGGAGACCACCGGCCCGCCCCACTTCGTCGAGGTCACCCACCGCACCGCCCCGCCCCTGCCGGACCGGGACGCCCGCCTCGTCGCCGAACTCGGCCGCTCCGTCCTCACCGCCATCGGCATGCGCACCGGCATCGTCCACCTGGAATTCCGCCTCACCGACACGGGCCCCGCAGTCATGGAGGTCGCGGTCCGCACCCCCGGCGACTTCCTCATGGAGCTGTGCTCCCTGACGTACGACATCGACTGGTTCGAACTGGTCGTCCGCCTGGCCACGGGCATGGACCTCCCCCCGGCCCCCGAGTCCCCCACCCGCTACGCCGCCAGCCACTTCGTCATCTCCGACCCGGGCAAGGTCATCTCGACCGACGGCCTCCCCGAAGTCCTGGCCCACCCCGCCGTCGTGGACGCCGCCTTCAAAATCACCCCGGGCGACACCGTCGCCCCCACCTCCTCCTCCCTCCAGCGCACCGGCCACGCAATCATCGCGGCGGACACACCGGAGGAGCGGGAGGAGGCGCTGAAGTTTGTCCGGGAGACGCTGAGGGTGCGGACCGAGGCGGGGGTGGGCGAGGGCTGAGCCCTCCCCTGCGACACCCAGCGGTTCTTCGGCGGCCGCAGCTCTTCGACGGCCGCAGCTCGCCGGTCCTCTGCCCGCGTCCGGCCTGGCCGGGTACGCGACGGCCACTGAGCGCCTCCTCCAGCACCAGGCCGGCGCCCTTGATCGGTGAGGTGAGCTGAAGCAAGGCAAGCGGTCCGCCTCCCCCGGGAAGTTCAAGACGTCTCGCCGGCGGCGCGGCGCGGATCTGGGGAGCGTCCGGGTTCGATCCGCGCGAGGTGCGCCGCGGCTCGGCCGGGCCCGTGGTGCGCCGAGGAGCGCCACGAGTAACGGCGTGACCGGCAACGCCGCTCCGGTGGAGCCCAGGAGGCCAAGTCGATCAAGCCGTACGGGACATCCCTTTCCGCCGGCATGGACGCGATGGATTCGCCCCTGCGGCAGGGATCATCCACGCACCGCCCAAGCGGCTGACGAGCCGTCAGGCCAGTGGTCGGCTTCCGGCCGGCCGGAGGGTGCGGCGGCCGTCGGAGTGGCGGCGGGTGACCCCGGCGGCGTCCAGCGCCTCCAGGAGCGGCACGGCGACCCGGCGGCTGGTATCCAGGGCGCGGGCGCACTCGCCGACCATGAACGGCTGCGGCAGGGTGCCGAGTCGGGCTTCGGCGCGGGCCAGGGCGCCGACGGCGAGGTGGTGCGGCCCGACGCGTTCGAGGTGCCTACGGCGTACCAGCAGGGCCAACGACTCCGCGGTCAGCCCGAGTGCGTCCAGCTCGCGGCGGGTGGGCGCGCGGAACGGGGCCGCGTGGAGCGCCTTGAGCAGCCGGTCGAGGGCGGCGGACACCGGGGCGGGCAGCGCCTCGGCGTCCGGGGCGCGGTAGATCCGGCCCTGCCGGGTCACCAGGCCGTCCCCGGTGAGCGCGGCCAGCGGCAGCGCCTCGGGGAGGCCGAGCCGCTGCCGGGCCCGGGGGTGCGGCAGTCCGGGGTCTGCCGGGTGGGCGGCGGCATACCGGTCGACCTCCGCGGTGAGCGCGGCCCGCAGCCAGGCGGCGTGCGCCGCGTCCACCACGAAGGGTCCGGCGGCCAGGTTCTCTGAGCGGGCCTCGGGCCGAGCCTCGGGGTCGGCCGTGGCGAAGCCCATCGCGGCAAGGTCGGCGCGGAGTTCGCAGCCGGTGGCGCGGAGCCGGGTGGCGGGGTCGGCGGGGTCGGTGACGGCGACGAGCTGCCGGGCCCGGGCGGCCGCGGCGCCCCGGCGGCTCAGCGCGGGCGGGGCGACGTCCAGCACGGTGGCGCCCACCAGCAGCCGCGAGCCCGGGTCGCGGACCAGCAACCGGTCACCGACGTGCAGGTCGAGCGGTGCGCGCAGGGTCAGGCGGGCGCTGTCGGCGCCGAGCGGGCGCAGCCGGGCGCCGGTGGCGGCGGTGCCGCAGTGCACCAGCGGCTCGGCGGGCAGCCGCGCGGCGGGACCCGCGGGCGGGGCACCGGCCGAGAGAGGATCGGCGACCGGGGACGGCGGGTCGAGGCGGACATCCACCGCGGTCGTGCGCCACCAGCGCCCGGAGGTGACCAGGGCGTGGCCTCGGCGGGCCTCGTCGGCGGCGATCCGGCGGAGGTTGACGGCGACCCGGGCGGGGCCGCTCACCCGCTCGACGTCGCGTCCCAGGCTCTGGAGTCCGCGGACGGCGACCGGGGTGCCGGCCGGGGCCAGCTCCAGGGTGTCGTCCACCGCGAGGGTGCCCGCCGTGAGGGTGCCGGTGACCACGGTCCCGGCCCCGGCGACGGTGAACGCCCGGTCGAGCCAGAGCCGGACGGGCGCTTCGGGGTCCGGCGCCGGGTGCGCGGCGGCCAGGGCGTCCAGCCGGTGGAGGAGGACGTCGAGCCCCGCGCCGGTACGGGCGCTGACGGCCACAGCCGGGGCGTCGGCCAGAGCCGTCCCGGCGGTGTGTTCCCGCGCCAGGGCGAGCGCGGCGGCCGGGTCCGCGAGGTCGGCGCGGGTGATCACCAGCAACCCGGACCGGATGCCGAACGCCTCGACGGCGGCGAGGTGTTCACCGGTCTGGGCGCGCCATCCCTCATCGGCGGAGACCACGAGCAGCACGGCGGGCGCGGTGGCCAGCCCGGCGAAGGTGGTGGCCAGGTAGCGGTGGTGCCCCGGCACGTCCACGAAGGCGAGGCGGCGACCGCCCGGGGTGGTGGTCCACACGAAGCCGAGGTCGAGGGTGAGGCCGCGGCGGCGCTCCTCGGCGAGCCGGTCGGGGTCGGTGCCGGTGAGCGCTCGCAGCAGCGTGGACTTGCCGTGGTCCACGTGGCCCGCGGTGGCGACGACGAACGCGCCGGAGTCCGGGCCGGGCGCGGTCACGTCCGCGCGGGCGGGGCAGGGCGCGCCACCGCGCGGACGGCGTCCAGCAGGGCACCGTCGTCCGCCTCGGGCACGGTGCGCAGGTCCAGCAGCAGCCGGTCCCCGTGCACCCGGCCGACGAGGGCGGGCCGGCCCGCGCGCAGCGGGAGGGCGAGGGCGGCGGGGAGGGCGACGACGGCGCTCGGGAGCACCGCCTCAGGGGCGCCCCCGCCGCCGACCCGGGCCTGGCCGGGCTGCGCCTGGGCGTCGACGCCCTCGCCGCGCAGGGTGGCGGCCAGCGCGTCGGCGCGGGCGGCGAGGCGGTCGGGGCAGGCCGTGAGGGCCTGCTCGACCGGGGTGGCGGGGCCGCGCAGGGTGGCTTCCAGCGCGGCGAGGGTGAGCTTGTCCACCCGCAGCGCCCGGGCCAGCGGGTGGCGGGCAAGCCGTTCGACCAGCTCGC
Source organism: Streptomyces albidoflavus (assembly GCF_000719955.1). Taxonomy (GTDB): domain Bacteria; phylum Actinomycetota; class Actinomycetes; order Streptomycetales; family Streptomycetaceae; genus Streptomyces; species Streptomyces albidoflavus. Next base: position 98,189 of record NZ_JOII01000026.1, on the reverse strand, counting down.
GGTGGCCGAGCAGCAGCCCCGCCTGGGGCCCGCCGAGCAGCTTGTCGGCGCTGGCGGTGACCAGGTCGGCGCCGTCGGCCAGCGAGGTCGCGGCGTCGGGTTCGCCGGGCAGCGCGGGGTGCGGACGCAGCAGCCCGGAGCCGATGTCGTGGACCACGGGCACGCCCAGGGTGGCGAGTTGGGCCACGGGCACGGCGGAGACGAAGCCGGTGGTGGTGAAGTTGGAGGGGTGGATCTTGAGCACGCAGCCGGTCTCCGGGCCGAGGGCGTCCCGGTAGTCCGCGAGGTGGGTCCGGTTGGTGGTGCCGACCTCGCGCAGCCGGGCGCCGGTGCTGCGCAGCACGTCGGGGAGGCGGAAGCCGTCCCCGATCTCCACCATCTCGCCGCGGCTGAGGACGATGTCCCGGCCCTGGGCGAGTACGGTGGCGGCCAGCACGAGGGCGGCGGCGTTGTTGTTGGTGAGGTGGACCGCTCCGGCCTCGGGGACGGCCTCGGCCAGGGCGGCCAGTGCGCCCCGGCCGCGGCGGGCCCGGCCTCCGGCGGCCAGGTCGAACTCGACGTCGGTGGGCCCGGCGGCGGCGAGCAGCGCCTCGCGGGCCGCCGTGGACAGCGGTGCCCGGCCCAGGTTGGTGTGGATCACGACGCCGGTGGCGTTGAGGACCGGCACCAGCGTGGTGGCGGCCGGCGGCAGCGCTCCCGCCGCGGCGTCGGCGGCGGACTCCGGCGCCAACTCCCCTCGGCGCACCCGCTCCTGGGCCTCGGTGACCGCCCGGCGGACCAGGCCGGGGCCCAGCCGCCGTGCGGCGGCGGCCAGCCGGGGGTCGGCGAGCAGCGTGTCGGTGCGCGGCACGCGCCGTCTGGGGTCGGTCATCGCTGCCCTCCCCCGCCCGGACGCGGGGGATCCCCGCGGAGGCGTACGTGTGAAATCCCGGCGGAGGCGTATGGGAATCGAACCCACCCGGCCGGGGTCCCCGACCGCATCGGTGTTGAAGACCGTGGGGGCCACCAGGCACCCGCCCGCCTCCGCCGCTGAGTCTATATCCGCGCTCCGGGGCTGGACCATCCCCGTCCGGCTGACTAGGTTCCGGCGAATGACCGAACCACGCCTGACCCGTTACGCCTCCGGCGGGGGCTGCGCCTGCAAGATTCCGCCGGGGGAACTCGACGCCCTGGTCGCCGCGTTGGCACCGGCCCCCACCGCCCCTCCCGGCACGCGTCCCGAACCGCGTCCCGGCACTCCCCTGCCGGTGGACCCGCCCGGGGAGCTGCTGGTCGGGCTGGACGGCGGCGGGGACGACGCCGCCGTGGTCCGGCTGGACGCCGAACGCGCGCTGGTCACCACGGCCGACTTCTTCACCCCGGTGGTGGACGATCCCTACGACTGGGGGCGGATCGCGGCGGCCAACGCGCTCTCCGACGTGTACGCGATGGGCGGCACCCCGTGGGCGGCGGTCAACCTGCTGGCGTGGCCCCGGGAGACGCTGCCGATGGAGCTGGCGGCCGAGGTGCTGCGCGGCGGCCGGGACGTGGCGCACGCGGCGGGCTGCCAGGTCTCCGGCGGGCACAGCGTCACCGCCCCGGAGCCCACGTACGGCATGTCGGTGGTCGGCCTCGTGCACCCGGACCGGATGCTGCGGCTGGACGCAGCCGTGCCCGGCACCCCGCTGACCCTCACCAAGCCGCTGGGCACCGGGGTGCTCAACGCCCGGCACAAGGCGACCGGCACCGTCTTCCCCGAGGCGGTGGCGGTGATGACCACGCTCAACCGGGACGCCTCGCTGGCGGCGGTCGCGGCCGGGGTGCGGGCCGGTACCGATGTGACGGGGTTCGGCCTGCTGGGGCACGCGTACAAGCTGGCCCGTGCCTCGGGGGTGACGGTCGCGATCGAGGCGGCCGCGGTGCCGCTGCTCGCGGACGCGAGGACGGCGGTGGCCGACGGCTTCGTCAGCGGCGGCTCCCGCCGGAACCTGGAGTGGGTGGCGCCCCATGTGGAGTTCGGCGCCCTGCCGGAGGCCGGGCGGCTGCTGCTGGCCGACGCGCAGACCTCGGGCGGGCTGCTGTTGGCCGGGGAGATCCCCGGGCATCCGGTGATCGGCGAGGTGCTGCCGCGCGGTACGGCGCCGGTGGTGGTCCGCGGCTGAGGCGGGGCCGAGGGGCGGGGGTGAGCGCGGCCGAGGCTCAGGCGGGTGGCGGGCGGGCGATCAACCGCCTTCAGTGAAAGCGCAGTTGCTGTTCTTGACGGTACATCGACAATGCGAGAAGGTGTGCGCTCGCTCACCCCCGCCGCACGGGGACATCGCAGACCCGGGAGGAGCACCGTGGCGCAATCCGCAGCTGTCGAGCACCGCGCGCTGGACGGCGTCGCCTACCACCTCGCCGGACCGCTCGACCTCACCGAACCGGCCACCTCGGTCGTCGAGGTGGCCGTGGACGGGCGGCTCCACGAGTTCACCGCCGGGCCGCCGGGCCTGGCGGACGCGGTCGCGGACTCGCTCGGCATCAGCGAGTTCGACTCCGAACTCTCCTTCCGCGGCGGCACCTTGCGCACCGCGACCACCAGCGAGTACGACGGGCAGGCCCAGCAGGTGGAGAACCCCACCCTGGTGGTCTGGCAGGGGCGGCGGTTCAGCCTGGTCACCCGGATCTACCGGGCCCGGCTCGCCGACGTCCTGGCGCTGCTGCGCCCGCTGGGGATCGCCGAGCACCAGGACGGCATCGTCCTGGCCCCCGACACGGCGGTGGGCGCTCGCTGGGCGCGGCCCGCCACCGTGATCAAGGAGGTGCCCGGCCTCGGTCTGGTCGAGATGTCCCGGCGCACCCGGGAGCACACCGCCCAACTGCCGCCCTGGGAGGGCGCGTCGGTGCGCTCCGGGGAGCTGTTCCGCGACAGCCTCTCCGACGGCAACCCGTTCTTCGTGCTCTCGGGCCCCGAATTGTGGGCCACCATCGTGCCGTTGGCCGGGACGACGGCCGAGCGGGTGCCCGCGCTGGTCGGCGGGCTCGAAGTGCGGACCGCGGGGTGAGCCGCGGGTGAGCACCCCCCTGGGCCTCCTGGGCAGCGCCGCCACCGCGGTCGTCCTCCTCGTCCTGCTCGCGGGCTGCGCCGCGCACCTGACCCGGCCGGCCGCGCTCCCCGGCGCGCTGCGCGCCCACGCCGTCCTGCCGGGGCGCGCGGTGGGGCCGGCCGCCCGGGTGGTCACGGTGGCCGAATGCCTGCTCGTCGCAGCCGGGACGGCGGCCCTGCTCGGCCGCCACCGGTCTGGGCTGACCGCGGTGCTGGCCGCGGCCGCCGCGCTCTTCGCCTGTTACGCGCTCTACACCCGGCACGCCCTGGCCACCGGCCGCGGCGGCCCTTGCGGCTGCTCCCGCGCCGAGGTGCCGCTGAGCGGCTGGGTCACCGGCCGGGCCTGGACGTTCGCCGCGCTGGCCCTGCTGGGCCTCCTGGTGTCCGCCGGGCCTGGGACGCCGCCGGAGGGCGCCGCCGAGACGGCCGTCGTCGCCCTCGTCGCGCTGACCTTCGCCACGCTGCTGTGGATGCTCCCGGCCGCGATGACCCAACCGGGCGCGGGGACACGGTCGTTGCCGTCCGGAACGCCACAGCCCCCGGAAGGTGGGAGGCGGTCCACCCCGCCGGCGCGGGCCCTCCGGCGGGTGCACCTGCCCGATCCGGTGGTCCCGCCCCGCCCGGGCACCGCCCCCGTCGCAGGAGGTCGTCAACCGTGGACTTCGTGACCAGTGCCCTGCTCCTGTCCTGGGTCGCCATCGCGCTGCTCGCGCTGGTGGTCTCCGGGCTGGTGCGCCAGGTGCACCAGCTCTCCCGGGGCGGGGTGGCCCGCGTCCCCCGCCACCCGGGGGTGACGCCCGGTTCCCCCGCGCCGCACGCCGGTGAACTCCTCGACGAGGGCCAGGAGACGCTGCTGCTCTTCCTCAGCGCCGAGTGCCGCACCTGCGCCGAGGTGCTGGACGAGGCCGACCGGCTGCTCGCGGACGACGCCACCCCCGCTCCACGGGCGGTGTACGCAGGCGCCGCGCCCGCCACCTCGACCGCGGTGCCGGTGGTCGACCACCGCCCCGACCTCTTCACCGCCTACGACGCCATCGCCACCCCGTTCGCCGTACTCGTCGGCGCGAGCGGCCACGTACGGCGTTCGGAGCCGCTCGGCTCCCCCGCCGCGCTCCGTGAACTGCTCGCCGACTCCCGTCCCAGCCAGCCGAGGAGCGTGTGATGACCACCCTCGACGACATCCCCATGCTGCGCCGTCCCGACGGCGCCGACCGGCCCGCCCGCCGGGTGCGCCCGGACGGGAAGCGCAGGGGGAAGGGACTGAGCCTGCCGCGGTTCGCCATGTCCCGCCGGACCGCCCTCCAGACCGCGACAGCCGTCGGCTTCGCCTCGCTGGGCGTCTTCTCGGCGGCCCGCGAGGCGTACGCGGACGGGTACGACATCTGGACCGGCGAGTGTCCCTCGTACGCCTCCGAGCACGACTGCTCCCCCGGCTGCGGCCCCAGCATCGTCCACGCCGCCTCCTGCGAAACCAGCGGCGAGCACGAGGGCTTCCACAAGAACGACGGCGTCACCTGGACCCTGCGGCCCAACCAGTGTTACTCCGGCACCTACGACGGCTGGCTGTGGCGCTTCACCGGCGCGTGCGGCGCCTGTGCCTGCGGCATCGAGCGCCGCTGCCACGACGGTTACATCAACTCCGGTTCGGGCTGGGTGCGTTCGATCTGCCGCTGGACCACCGACTGCGGCTGCGAGGGCACCGTCACCTGGCCCACCGTGCGCTCCGGCGCCCGGGGCCCCGACGTCCACGCGGCCCAGCACCTGGTCTCCCACCACGGCTTCGCCACCGACCCGGACGGGATCTTCGGACCGGCCACCCAGACGGCCGTCCAGGAGTTCCAGACCTCCGTGGGCCTGGAGGCGACCGGGGTCGTGAACGCGCAGACCTGGCCCCGGCTCGTCGTCACGGTCCGCAGCGGCGACAGCGGCGACCGGGGGGAGCCGGTGCGCGCGGCGCAGCGGCAGTTCGTCAAGCACGGCCACCCGATCACCGTGGACGGTGTCTTCGGGCCGCGTACCGACGAGGCGGCCCGCGCGGTCCAGCGCGCGGCCAAGCTCACCGTGGACGGCGTCGTCGGGCAGCAGACCTGGCGGGCGCTGCTCGGCGGGGCGGGGTGAGCGGTCTCCCGCCGGGAGCTGCCCGCTCCCCGTGGCGCGGCCGGCTGACGGACCCGGCGGTGCCGGTGCTCGCGCTGGTCTGCGGCACGGTCGCGGCCGCCTGGTACGCGCCCGTACTCACCTGGGCAATCATCGGCGGGCTCGCCGGTTACTCGCTCTCCGGCTCCGTTTGAACGCGTAACAGCGCGCACGCGCTTGCCTCGCCAGGTTGGCGGGCCATCCATCAACAGACCACCGTACTCGGGGTCTTCACGGCGGGACTGCTGCTCGGCGGCCTCCTGTCGGCCACCGCGCTGTGGCTTCTCTCGGGGCTCCTCACCCCGGTGCCCGAGGGCTGGCGACCAGCTGTCGCGATCACGGCCGCCCTGCTGGGGGTGGCGCGAGACGCGGGTCTGGTCACGCTGCGGCTGCCGCAGAACGCCCGGCAGGTGCCGCAGGACGTGCTCCAGCGCGACCTGGTGCGCGGCGCGCTCCAGTTCGGCTTCGAGCTGGGCACGGGGGTGCGCACCTACGTGTCGGCGAGCCTGCCCTACGTCGCCGCGCTCGCCGTCCTGCTGGCGAACGACGTGGGCACCGCGCTGCTGACCGGCCTCGGCTTCGCGCTGGGCCGCGCCGTCACGCCCGCGCTGCGGTACGCCTCCCGGGCGGGCGAGGATTGGGACGACCGCCTCCAGGACCGGCTGCCGCTGCTGGCGGTCGGGGGCGGCGCGGTGCTGGCGGCAGCACTCGTCGTACTCACGCTGCACGGCTTCCCGGCCTCCTGACGGAACCGGTCGGCGGAAGCGGCGAACCTGACCGGCCGTGAGAGCGGTGGACCGGTGGGCCGGGTCCGCCACGGAGACAGTGAGGTCAGGGGCGGTCCGCCGACGGGGAGCGCCGTGGCCGGGCGGGGCCGTTCTCTGAACCGTTCCGGACCGGGCTGACGGCGGCCAGGTGCCGGGCGTCCGGCGCCGGACCGGTACGGGCTCACGGTGACCTCCGACGGCGCCCACCCCCGGCTCGACCGCCGGAAGGCCCCGCCCACCCCCTGCCCGCCTGACGCCACGCGCGGCGGACGAGCCCGGTTGGCGGCCCCTCGGGACGGGGACCGGTGACGGGAGCGGAACTCCGGGCACCCGGAGGCCGGCCCGGTAGCCTCCTGGTGCGGTGCTCGATCGTGTCCACGCCGGCGGTCGCCGAGGCGGCGGTAGCGTCGCGCCGTGACCATGAGCGGCCACGAGCACGCCCGCCTCACCTGGCCCCGGAGGCCCCTCGCTTGATCCAGCGGGGGAACGGGCCACACGGGGGAAGCGCACGGCTTCGCGGCCGATCACCGCGCCCACGACCTGGCGAGGCAGACGGCCGTTCCGAGGCAAGCGCCGATCGCCCGCTTGCGCTGAGGCCGGCCCTTTCCAGGAAGGGACAGGAGTATGCCGCGCCCTCCACCGATCCAGCACGGTGAAAACGAAGGGGCCCGCCCCCGAAAGGCCGGACCTCTCCTGGCTTGCATGTTCACAGAATCACCAACGTGGTGCTGTGTCACCCGCTACACGTTGAAGCGGAACTCCACCACATCCCCGTCCCGCATCACATACTCCTTGCCCTCCATGCGGGCCTTCCCCGCGGAGCGGGCCTCCGCGACCGAGCCCGTTTCCACCAGGTCTTCGAAGGAGATGACCTCGGCCTTGATGAAGCCCTTCTGGAAGTCGGTGTGGATGACTCCGGCGGCTTCGGGGGCCGTGGCGTTCTTCTTGATGGTCCAGGCCCGGGTCTCCTTGGGGCCTGCCGTGAGGTAGGTCTGGAGGCCGAGGGTGTTGAAGCCGACGTGGGCCAGGGTGGCGAGGCCGGGTTCTTCCTGGCCCACGGACTGGAGGAGTTCGAGGGCCTCGTCGTCGTCGAGTTCGGCGAGGTCGGCTTCGAGCTTGGCGTTGAGGAAGATCGCCTCGGCGGGGGCGACCAGGGCGCGCTGCTCGGCCTTGAAGGCGTCGTCGGTCAGCTCGTCCTCGTCGACGTTGAAGACGTAGAGGAAGGGCTTGGTGGTGAGGAGGTGGAGGTCGTGGAGGGGCTCGGCCTTCTCGGTGCCCTGGACGATGCCGGCGGCGAAGAGGGTCTGGCCGGTCTCCAGGATCTCCTTGGCCTCCTCGATGGCCTTGACCTTCGGCTGGACGTCCTTCTTGATCCGGGACTCCTTCGCCAGGCGCGGGAGGACCTTCTCGATGGTCTGGAGGTCGGCGAGGATCAGCTCGGTGTTGATCGTCTCGATGTCGCTCTTGGGCGAGATCTTGCCGTCGACGTGGACGACGTTCTCGTCCTTGAAGGCGCGGATGACCTGGCAGATGGCGTCGGACTCGCGGATGTTCGCGAGGAACTTGTTGCCCAGGCCCTCGCCCTCGCTGGCGCCGCGCACGATGCCGGCGATGTCGACGAAGTCGACGGTGGCCGGGAGGATCTTGGCCGAGCCGAAGATCTCGGCGAGCTTGGCCAGGCGGGGGTCGGGGACTCCGACGACGCCGACGTTGGGCTCGATGGTGGCGAACGGGTAGTTGGCCGCCAGCACGTCGTTCTTGGTCAGGGCGTTGAACAGGGTCGACTTGCCGACATTCGGCAGGCCGACGATTCCGATCGTGAGCGACACGGTGGCGACTTCCCAGGGTGTGTGTGGAGTGGCGTGGTGCGGGGTGGCGTACGGCGTCCGGCGCCGGACCGGTGACCCAGTCTACGGCGGGCCGCCCGTGACCGGTCCGCCACCGGGGTGGCGGCCGGACGGGCGAAGGTGTACGCCGCAGGGGGTGACCTGTGCCCGCCAGGTGCGGGCAAGCTCGGCCGAAACGCGTGTTCCTGGTGGGGGCCGGGGCGGGGGGCCACCTACCTTGTCCCGGTGGAGCAACCCAGCACGTCCGCCCAGCAAGCCCGCCGCCCCGCGCCCCTGCCCGCGCAGGGCTCCCCGGCCGACGCCCGCCCGCCCGCGGCTCCGGGCCCCCGCCGGGGGCAGGACGCGGCGCGGGCCGTACGGCTACGTCCCGGCCGGCCCGGCCGGCCCGCCGCGCGCCCCCGGGGCGTGGTGCGGCGGATGCCCCGGCCCCGGCTGACGGGGCTCGGGGCGGGGCTGCTGTCGACGGCGGCCATGGTGGTGGCCGGAGCGGTGGCGTGGCTGCTGCCCGCCGGGGCCCAGACGGTGGCCTTCGGGGTGCTGTTCCTGCCGGTCTGCGCGCTGACCGGGCTGTGGGTGCGGCCGGCCGACCTCGCGATGGGGCCGGTGGTGGTCCCGCTGGCGTACGCGATCGGGGTGCTGCCGGTGGCCGAGGGCGGCGGCGCGGGGTTCACCGGGCAGGTGATGGGGCTGGTGACGACGCTGGCGCTGAACGCGGGATGGCTCTACGGCGGGACGCTGGTCGCCGGGGTGATCGTGACCGTGCGGAAGGTGCGGCTCATGTCGGCGGCGCGGCGCAAGGCCCGTTCCGCTCCGCGGCGGCCCGCCGCGGAGCAGGCCGCGCCCCGTACGGACCACGAGGCCGGGCCCTCCGGCCGGCGGGCGCCGCGCAGCCGCGTGGCGCCGTAGACCGGCGGGCCGGGCGCGGTCAGGCCAGTCCCTCCGGTTCCGCCCAGCCCTCCGTGGCCTCCTCGACGACCAGGACCGGGGCCGCGCCCGCCGCTGAGGCGGCCATGGCGGCGCCGACGATGCCGGCGTTGTTGCGCAGCTCGGCGGGGATCATCTCGGCGCGGACGCCCTCGATGAGCGGCAGGAACTTGTGGGCCTTGCGGCTGATGCCGCCGCCGATGATGAAGAGCTCCGGCGAGAAGAGCATCTCGACGTGGGCCAGGTACTTCTGGACGCGGCGGGCCCAGTGCTCCCAGCTGAGGTCGTGGTCCTCCTTGGCCTTGGTGGAGGCGCGCTTCTCGGCGTCGTGGCCGTGCAGCTCCAGGTGGCCCAGCTCGGTGTTGGGGACGAGGTGGCCGTCGGTGAAGAGGGCGCTGCCGATGCCGGTGCCGAAGGTGAGCATGATGACGGTTCCGGTACGGCCCCGTCCGGCGCCCCCGTGCATTTCGGCCACGCCCGCGGCGTCGGCGTCGTTGAGGACGGTGACCGGGAGGCCGTCGAGGCGTTCGGAGAGGAGGGCGGCGGCGTCGACGCCGATCCACTCCTTGTCGACGTTGGCGGCGGTGCGGATGGTCGTGCCGCCGGTGACGACGCCGGGGAAGGTGACGCCGACCGGCCCCGTCCAGCCGAAGTGCCGGACGACCTCGCGGACGCCGTCGGCGACGCCGTCCGGGGTGGCCGGCTGAGGGGTGAGCACTTTGTGCCGTTCCTGGGCCAGGTCCCCGCGTTCCAGGTCCACTGGGGCGCCCTTGATGCCGGAACCGCCGATGTCCACGCCGAAGATCTGCATACCGTCCACGGTACGGCGAAACACGCTCCGTCACCGGGTGTCGGTCCACCCGGTGCGGGCGTGCGGGGTGGTGCGGGGCTTACTCGGCGGAGCCGAGCGCCGCGGCCTCGGCGCGCAGGTCCCGGCGGAGTTCCTTGGGCAGCGAGAAGGTGATGGACTCCTCGGCCGCCTTGACCAGCTCGACGTCCTCGAAGCCCCGGGTGCTGAGCCATTCGAGTACGCCCTCGACCAGGACGTCGGGGACCGAGGCGCCGGAGGTGACGCCGACCGTGCTGACCCCCTCCAGCCACGCCTCGTCGATCTCCTCGGCGAAGTCGACCAGGTGGGCGTCGCGGGCGCCGGCGCCGAGGGCGACCTCGACCAGGCGCACGGAGTTGGAGGAGTTCTTGGAGCCGACGACGATGACGAGGTCGGCCTGGCCGCCCATCTGCTTGACGGCGATCTGGCGGTTCTGCGTGGCGTAGCAGATGTCGTCGCTCGGCGGGGAGATGAGCTGGGGGAACTTCTCCTTGAGCCGGTCGACGGTCTCCATCGTCTCGTCGACGGAGAGGGTGGTCTGGGAGAGCCAGACGACCTTGGAGTCGTCGCGGACCTCGACGTTCTCGACGTCCTCGGGGCCGTCCACCAGGGTGATGTGGTCGGGGGCCTCGCCGGAGGTGCCGATGACCTCCTCGTGGCCCTCGTGGCCGATGAGGAGGATGTCGTAGTCGTCCTGGGCGAAGCGGACGGCTTCCTTGTGGACCTTGGTGACCAGCGGGCAGGTCGCGTCGATGGTGGCGAGCCCCCGCTCGGCGGCCTCGGCGTGGACGGTCGGTGCGACGCCGTGCGCGGAGAACATGACGATCGAGCCCTCGGGGACCTCGGCGGTCTCCTCGACGAAGATCGCGCCCTTCCGCTCCAGGGTCTGGACGACGTACTTGTTGTGCACGATCTCGTGCCGGACGTAGATCGGGGAGCCGTACTGCTCCAGGGCCTTCTCGACGGCGATCACGGCACGGTCCACGCCCGCGCAGTACCCCCGGGGAGCGGCGAGCAGGACACGCTTGGCGGTGGGCGACGGGCTGGGCGTAGCAGTCATGGACCCATCGTAAGGCCGTGTCGGACGGCCCGGCGGACGCCCCGTCTGGTGAGACTGGTGCGGGTGGAGGAGGGGGTTCCGGCCCGCGTGCCCGAGGCGCGCGGGAGAGCGAGGCGAAAGGCGTGCGGCCCGATGACGAGTGCGGACGGAAGCGGACCGGGTACGGCGGGCGCGTCGGCCGGGACAGAACGGGACGGGCTGCGGCGGACGCTGGGCTTCCGCGACCTGGTGGTGTACGGCCTGCTCTTCATCGCGCCGATGGCCCCGGTCGGCGTGTACGGGGCGCTGGACGCCCGCTCGCACGGCGCGGTGGCGCTCGTCTACCTCTGCGCCACGGTCGCCATGGCGTTCACCGCGTACAGCTACGCCCAGATGGTGCAGGTCGTGCCGCGGGCCGGGTCGGTCTTCGCCTACGCGCGGGCCGGGCTCGGCAAGGGGACGGGGTTCATCGCCGGGTGGATGGCGATGCTCGACTACCTGCTGATCCCGGCGGTGGCGTACCTCTTCTCCGGCATCGCGATGAACGCGCTGGTGCCCTCGGTCCCCTCGTGGGTCTGGACGGCGCTGGCGGTGGTCGTGACGACGCTGCTGAACCTGTGGGGCGTACGGGCGGCGGCCCGGGTCGGCTTCGCGGTGCTGGCGATGGAGATCGCGGTGCTGCTGGTCTTCGTGGTGGCGGCCGTGGTGGTGCTGGTCCAGGACGGCGCGGCCCGGGACTGGCTGTCGCCGCTGACCGGCGACGGGACGCAGGGCGCCTTCTCGCTGGGCGCGGTGCTCGGGGCGGTCTCGGTGGCCGTCCTGTCGTACCTCGGGTTCGACGCGATCGCCTCGTTCGCCGAGGAGGTCACCGGGGGTTCGCGGCGGGTGGCGCGGGCGGTGCTGTTCTGCCTGGTGCTGGCGGGGACGCTCTTCGTGGTGCAGACGTACCTGGTGGCGCTGCTGGAGCCGGCGAGCTCGGCGGAGCTGGCGGACCAGCCGGAGAAGCAGGGCTCGGCCTTCTACGACGCGGTGGACGCCTCGGTGGGGACCTGGCTGCACGACCTGGTGGCGGTGAGCAAGGCGATCGGCGCGGCCTTCGCGGCGCTGGCGGGGCAGGCGGCGGCGGGGCGGCTGCTCTTCGCGATGGCCAGGGAGCGGCGGCTGCCGAAGGTGCTGTCACGGACGGACTCCGGGGTGCCGCGGGTGGCGCTGCTGAGCGCGGCGGTGGTGACGATGGTGGCGGCGGTCTGGGCGGCCGACCAGGCGGAGGGGCTCGACCACCTGGTCTCGGTGGTGGACATCGGCGCGCTGACCGCCTTCACCCTGCTGCACGCCTCGGTCGTCGGCTGGTTCGTGGTCAAGCGGGGCGGCGAGGGCGGCCGGGTGAGCTGGTGGCGGCACCTGCTGCTGCCGGTGGTGGGCGCGGCCGTGACGATCGCGGTGATCGTGGAGGCGTCGGGTGCGGCGCAGGTGGTGGGCCTGGTGTGGCTGGCGGTGGGGCTGGTGGTGCTCTTCGTGCAGCGCGGACGCGGGATCGAGGGGTAGGCGGCCCCTGAGCGGGGCCGTCACCGGTTCCCGGCCGGGGTGTCGGCGGCGGCCGTTACGCTCGGGCGCATGGGTGTAGATACGTCTGCGGACGCGCCGCTGCCCGTCGGAGCCGTCTCCCGGCTGATCGGGGGGTGGATCGACCGGCTGGGCGCGGTCTGGGTCGAGGGACAGATCACGCAGCTCTCGCGGCGGCCGGGGGCGGGCGTGGTCTTCCTGACGCTCCGCGACCCGGCGCACGACATCTCGGTGGGCGTGACCTGCTACCGCAAGGTCTTCGACGCCGTGGCGGACGTCGTCACCGAGGGCGCCCGCGTCGTCGTCCACGCCAAGCCCGAGTGGTACGCGCCCCGGGGGCAGCTGTCGCTGCGGGCCGCCGAGATCCGCCCGGTCGGCGTGGGCGAGCTGCTGGTCCGGCTGGAGCAGCGGCGCAAGGCGCTGGCGGCGGAGGGGCTGTTCGCGCTGGAGCGCAAGCGGCCGCTGCCGTTCCTGCCGCAGCTGATCGGCCTGGTCTGCGGCCGCGCCTCGGCCGCCGAGCGGGACGTCCTGGAGAACGCCCGGCACCGCTGGCCGGCCGTCCGTTTCGAGGTGCGCAACGTCGCGGTGCAGGGCGTGCACGCGGTCGCCCAGGTGACCGAGGCGGTCCGCGAGCTGGACGCGCACCCGGAGGTCGACGTCATCGTGGTGGCGCGCGGCGGCGGCAGCGTGGAGGACCTGCTGCCCTTCTCCGACGAGGAGCTGATCCGCACCGTCTCGGCCGCCCGCACCCCGGTGGTCTCCGCGATCGGCCACGAGCCGGACACCCCGCTGCTGGACCTGGTGGCAGACCTGCGCGCCTCCACGCCCACGGACGCCGCCAAGAAGGTCGTCCCGGACGTCGGCGAGGAGCACGAGCGGGTCCGCCAGCTCCGCGACCGGGCCCGCCGCGCCGCGCACGGCCTGGTCGACCGCGAGGAGCGGGGCCTCGCCCACGCCCTGGCCCGCCCCTCGATACAGCACCCGCACCGCATGGTCGAGGAGCGCGAGGAGCGGGTCTCGGCCCTGCTGGACCGCTCCCGGCGGACCCTGGGCCACCTCCTGGACCGCGCCGACTCCGAGCTGTCCCACACCCGCGCCCGGGTGGTGGCGCTCTCCCCGGCGGCGACGCTCCAGCGGGGGTACGCGGTCCTGCAGACGGCCGAGGGCGCCGTGGTGCGGGCGCCGGAGGACGTGGCGTACGGGGCGGAGCTGCGGGCCCGGGTCGCCGAGGGCGAGCTGGTGGTGCGCCGGGTCGATGAAGACGGGGCGGAGGCCGCCGGAGGCTGAGGCGGGCGGGGCGGGCGGAGGCGCCCCCCCGCGAGGAGAGGGCAGGCGGCGGCGAGGCCGCCGGGACGAGACGACGGGCCGGCCGAGCGGCGGGCGAAGGAGAAGGACGCAGACGATGACCACGACACCCACCCCCGGCGAGGCCGCGCTCGGCTACGAGCAGGCGCGCGACGAGCTGATCGAGGTGGTCCGCAAGCTGGAGGCGGGCGGCACCACGCTGGAGGAGTCGCTGGCGCTCTGGGAGCGCGGCGAGGAGCTGGCGAAGGTGTGCCGCCGCTGGCTGGACGGCGCCCGCGCCCGCCTGGACGCGGCTCTGGCCGAGGAGGAGCAGGAGACGGGGGACACCGGGGGCGCCGGGGAGTAAGGCCACCGGCCTTGATCACCAAGAGCGGGTAAAGGGCGTCCCCATTACGCGCAAACGAAGGGGCGGGCAAGGACGGCGTCAGGTGAGTCGCCTCACACACGCCCCCATTTTTGTTGAACCTTAAACGTCTTCGTCGTACGGTCGGTCACGCACGCCACCGCACCACACGAAGAGGTTCCCCCCGCATGTCTCTCGTTCTTGACCCCGCCGCCCAGGACCTGCTGTTCCGCGAGGCCCGCACCGCGAACACCTTCACCGACGAGCCGGTGACCGACGAGCAGGTCCAGGCCATCTACGACCTGGTCAAGTACGGCCCGACCGCGTTCAACCAGAGCCCGCTGCGCGTGACCCTGGTCCGCTCGGCCGAGGCCCGCGAGCGCCTGCTGCCGCACATGGCCGAGGGCAACCGCCCCAAGACCGCCACCGCGCCGCTGGTCGCCATCCTCTCCACGGACCACGAGTTCCACGAGGAGCTGCCCCGGCTCATGCCGCACGCCCCGGGCATCGCCGAGACCTTCTTCTCCGAGCGCCCGGTCCGCGAGGCCGCCGGCTCCGTGAACGCCGCCCTCCAGGCCGGTTACTTCATCGTCGGCGTCCGCGCCGCCGGCCTGGCCGCGGGCCCGATGACCGGCTTCGACTTCGCCGGCGTCCAGAAGGAGTTCCTCGACGCCGACCACACCCCGCTGATGATCGTCAACATCGGCAAGCCCGGCGAGGACGCCTGGTTCCCGCGCTCCCCGCGCCTGGAGTACGAGGACGTCGTCACGACCGTCTGATCCGACGGCCGGCTCGCGCACGACGAAGGCTCCGCCCCCCAGCCTCGGGGAGCGGAGCCTTTCGCGTGCCGTGCGCGCGTACGGGCGCGGGCGGCCTCAGGAAGCCTGGTCCGCCTGGCCCTGTTCCTCGCCCTCCGGCGCAGCCGTCTCCAGGGCCGCCGCGACCTTGCTGAGCTGGCCGATCGAGGCGCTGCCGGTGACGACCGTGGTGGCGTCGCCGTCCTGGCGGACCAGGGCGTCGTACCGCTCGCCCTCGTACCGCTTCCAGGGCTCGCCGTTGATGGTCTGAGTGATCTTGGTGGCCTCCGCGCTCTGCGTGGCCTCCTTGATGAAGCGCTCCGGCTGGTCGACCGACTGCTCCACCCCGACGTACTTGCCGTCCGGCGTGTAGAAGCCGAGGTGCCAGCGCTCGTTCTCGGCGCCCTTGTAGCGCACGGTGGTCGCGCGCCAGTCGTCCGGCAGCCCGACCGGGGCCGCGACCGGGTACGAGGCCGCGCGGCGGGCGGTGCTCAGCTCCACGTCGTAGCTGATCGCCTCCGGCGGCTTCTCGGTGTCGTCGTGCGGGATGAAGACGTAGATCCCCGCGACCACGATGCCGATGGCGGCCATCGAGAGGATCATGTCCTTGACCGTCTGCTTGCCTTTCATACCTGCCACGGGACCATCGTCGCAGGTGCCCCGGACCACCCCTCCCCCACCCCGACCAACCCGCCCTGAGCAGCGGTTTCCGGACTTGCCCGGTAGGAAAACCGGACGATCTGCTCATCCGTGCCCCGGTCTGCTCATATTGTCGGCCTACCGATAGAGTCGCTTCCATACCCTCATCCGGCCGTCGTCGTACAGAAAGGTGCGCCCGATGACCGAGCACCATCTGCCCGCCCCCCTCGAGGTCTCTCCGGAGGCCCCCGACCGCAACCTCGCGCTGGAACTCGTGCGGGTCACCGAGGCCGCCGCCATGGCCGCCGGCCGCTGGGTCGGCCGCGGTGAGAAGAACGGCGCCGACGGCGCGGCCGTGAAGGCCATGCGCACCCTCGTCTCCACCGTCTCGATGAACGGCGTCGTCGTCATCGGCGAGGGCGAGAAGGACGAAGCCCCGATGCTCTTCAACGGGGAGCGGATCGGCGACGGGACCGGCGCCGAGTGCGACATCGCGGTCGACCCGATCGACGGCACCTCGCTCACCGCCAAGGGCCAGCCGAACGCCGTCGCGGTGCTGGCCGCCGCCGACCGCGGCACGATGTTCGACCCGTCGGCCGTCTTCTACATGGACAAGCTGGTCACCGGTCCGGCCGCCGCCGACTACGTGGACATCAACGCGCCCGTCTCGGTCAACATCCGCCGGGTCGCCAAGGCCAAGGGCGCGACGCCCGAGGACGTCACCGTGGTCATCCTGGACCGGCCGCGCCACGAGGGCATCATGCGGGAGATCCGGCAGACGGGCGCCCGGATCAAGCTCATCTCCGACGGCGACGTGGCGGGCTCGATCATGGCGGTGCGCGAGGGCAGCGGCGTCGACATGCTGCTCGGCATCGGCGGCACCCCCGAGGGCATCATCTCGGCCTGCGCCATCAAGTGCCTCGGCGGCACCATCCAGGGCAAGCTCTGGCCCAAGGACGACGAGGAGCGCGCCCGCGCCCTGGAGGCTGGGCACGACCTGGACCGGGTCCTGGCCACCGACGACCTGGTCAGCGGCGAGAACGTCTTCTTCGTCGCCACCGGCATCACCGACGGCGAGCTGCTGCCGGGCGTGCGCTACAGCGCCGGCTCCGCCACCACCTCCTCGCTGGTGATGCGCTCCAAGTCGGGCACGATCCGCCGGATCGACTCCACCCACCGCCTGTCCAAGCTGCGCGCCTACAGCGCCGTGGACTTCGACCGGGCCAAGTAGCAGCAGGGCAGCACCACCCGCGGGGCGCCGTGTGCGGCGGCACCCGCGCGAGCACGACGAAGGGGCGCCCCCCGCCGGAGGGGCGCCCCTTCGCTCTGCGGGCCTCAGCCCGCGGCGGCTATCGGGCCGGAGGTGAGGTCGAGGTCGCGGCGCCTGCGACGGGCCAGGACCACGCGGCGCTCGGCGGCGGTGAGGCCGCCCCAGACGCCGTAGGGCTCGGGCTGGAGCAGGGCGTGCTCCCGGCACTGGATCATGACGGGACACTGGGCACAGACCCGCTTGGCGGCCTCCTCGCGGGCGAGGCGGGCCGCGGTGGGCTCCTTGGACGGGGCGAAGAAGAGGCCCGCTTCATCCCTGCGGCAGACGGCATCCGAATGCCATGGGGTGTCCTGGTCGCGCTCTCGCGCGGGCACCCGCTGGGGCGGCACGGTGGCGACCAGGGACTGATGCGGCGGATGCTGCACGGTCTACTCCTGACGACGGCTTCGCGAGCGAGCGGCGATGCCCCAAGCAATACCCGCTGTGCGCGGGCCTATGCACTGCGTTGGCGTGCACCGCCGTCAGGACGTGTCCGCCCGGTCATCGGACACGGTGACCGGGCACCGGCCTCAACTGCCCAGATGCTTACGCATCTTGTGGTGCAGATCGCGCAGGATCGAGCCGCGCTTCGGCTTGGCCTCGACGTTCCCGAGGACGGCCACGCCGGTGATCTGGACGACCGGGGCACCGGGCTCGGGGGACTCCAGGTGGTCGATCTCCCAGTTGCCGAGGATGCCGCTGCCGGAGCCGCGCAGGGTGACGTTCTCGGGGACCGTCACCTCGACGTTCCCGAAGACGGAGAACGCCTTGATCACGACGTGCTGGTACTCGAACAGGGCCTCGCTGAGGTCGATCTCGACGTTCCCGAAGACCGCGTACGCGTGGGTGCGGCGGCCGGGGCGCCAGCGGCCCTTGCGGACGGCGCTGGAGAAGACCGCGACCAGGTTCTCGTCCGGCTCGGCCGGGACCGTGCCCGGGCCGGGCGCGGGGGCCTGGGCGGGCCGGGCGCCCGGCAAGTCCCGGACGAGGGGCTCCAGTTCACCGAGGGTGCGGGCCGCGTAGACCCCGTCGATGCGCTCGGAGTGCTCCTCGGCGGTCAGGCGGCCCTCGGCGAGGGCGTCGCGCAGGAGGTCGGCGATGCGGTCGCGGTCGGCGTCCGAGGCACGCAGCTCGGCCTCCGCCGTGGGCCGGGCCGGCTGGGCCGCTTCGGATGAGCTCTGGGGCTGCTTCTGGAGGTCCACCCCACCAGGGTACCCAGACGCGATAGATCGCGACCAGGGATGGCGTCGAAACGATTCGGCCGAACTCGGTCCCGTACGCGGGCGGACCGGCCGTCACGCGCCGCACTTGGGCGGATCGGGGGCGTCCCAGGGCGGCAGGTTCAGGACGGCCAGGTGGTCCTTGTACATGCGGTCCCACTCACCGCTGGTGATGATCTGCCGCAGCGCCGTACACACCTTGCCCTTCAGCGGCTGGTCCTCGGGCCGCATGGCCACGCCGTACTCCTCCGTCCCCGCACCGCTGTCCAGCAGCCTCACCTGGCCCCGCTTCTCGTAGGCGAGTCCGGCGAGGAGGACGTCGTCGGAGGCGACCGCGTACACGTCGGCCGTTTCGTCCAGCAGCTTGTCCACACACGTTTCGTAACTGGCGGGCTGGGGCGCGTACGCCTTGTACCCGCCCTCCTTGAGGTGGCGCTCGTAGGTCGAGTGGGCCGCCGTGCACACCCGGACGTCCTTCTGCTTGATGTCGGCGGCACTGCGAAGGTCGTACTGCGTGGACTTCTCGCGGACGAGGAACGTCCGCCCCGCTCGGAAGTAGGGCCCTACGAAGTCGACTTCCTTCTCGCGTTCATCGGTGATGCTGTACGAAGCCACAATCAGATGTGCCCGCTTGTTGTCCAGCATGGTGGACCGGTTCTCGGTGTTCACCGGGACGAACAGCACGTCGCCCTTCTCGTAGCCCAGGGCTTTGGCGATGGCGAGGGCCATGGAGATGTCGAAGCCCTGGTATTCCCCGTCCTTCTCCTCACTGAGCTGGGGCTGATCCTTCTTGACGCCGACACGCAGGACCTCGTTGGCGCTCCGCCACTTCTCCCACCGCTTCTCCGCGGCGGTCGCGGCCGGTTCACTCCCGCTGCCGGACGACCCCGACGGCTCGCCGTCCCGCGAGAAGTACCAGCCTCCCCCGGCCAGCACGGCCGCCAGCACCACGGCCAGCCCCGTCTTCCAGCCCCGGCGGCCGCCGCCCTGCTTCTCCTCCCGCGCGACCGAAGGCTCCTCCGGCGCCGCCACCGGGACCGGCGCGGCGGGCTCGGGGTCCGGCGTGAAGTCGGGGGCCGCGGCCTGGGTGGGCTGTTCGGGCAGGGGGGCTGCCGGGAGGTCCGGGTCGCGCAGGACTTCGCGCAGCATCGCCTCGGCCGTGCCGGCGTCGAGGCGGCGGTCCTTGTCGGGGTCGAGGAGGCCCTGGATGACCGGGGCGAGCGGGCCCGAGTAGCGGTAGGGCGGCTCGGGGGTGCTGCGGATGTTCTCCTGGATCTCCCAGACCTCGTGGCCGCGGAAGGGCAGGCGCCCCTCGGCCATCTCGTACAGGGTGACCCCCAGCGCCCACAGGTCGGAGGCGGACTTGGGGCCCGGGGAGGCGGGGGCGAAGAGTTCGGGGGCCATGTAGGGGGGCGTGCCGATGGGGACGCCGAGCTTGGTCAGCTTGTTCGCGCCGGCGATGGAGGCGATGCCGAAGTCCACCAGGATCGCCCGGCCCCCGTCGCGGACGAGGACGTTGCCCGGCTTCACGTCGCGGTGCACGACCCCTGCCCGGTGCACCGCCTGGAGGCCGTGGAGGATCTGGAGGCCGATGTCGGCGGCGCGGGGCACACCCAGGACCCGTTCGTGGCGCAGCAGGTCGGCCAGCGACCGGCCTTCGAGCAGCTTCATCACGATCCAGACCTGGTCGTCGGTCTCGACCTGGTCGTGGACGGTCACCACGTTCTGGTGCTCGACCTTGGCCAGGGCCTTGGCCTCGCGCCGGGCCCGGTCCCTCGCCGCCTGCTGCGTGTCGGCGGACCTCCCGGTGTGGCCGAGCAGCCCTTTCATGGCGACGAAGCGGTCCAGCCTCCGGTCGTACGCCCTCCTGACCTCGCCCATTCCGCCGCTGCCGATCGTCTCTCGCAGCTCGAAGCGGTCCTGGATCACGGTGTAGGGGGCGAGCGGCTCGGACGCGGCCCCGTCACCGGCCTGGCCGGCCCCGTCTTCGTCGCGCATCCCACTCCCCCTGTCACTCCGTGGTCCAGGCCAGATTAGACGCTCTGTCATGTTCCGGAGGAGTAACCGGAGGTGAGTTCCGGTGGCGTGGGCGGGCGGCTCTTGCGCCGGGTGATCCCCGGCGGAAGGGTGAGTCCGCCCGGGGTGTCTCCGGGTACCGGGTGACCTGGGGCGGAAGGGGCGGGGCGTTGCTGGAGGGGATCGGGCTCGACGCGGGCCAGGAGCGGATCTATCTGGCGCTGTTGGCGGCGCCGGCCCGGGACGCCGCGGAGCTGGCCGCCCGCACCGGCCTGCCCGAGGAGCGGGTGGCGGCGGCGCTGGGCGCCCTGCTGGCCTCGGGGCTCGCCGAGGACGGCCCGGCCGGGCCGGGGGCGGTGCGCGCGGCACCGCCGGAGGTCTCGCTGGGGCTGCGGGTCCTGGAGCGGATGGACGAACTGCGCCGGACCCGGCTGGCGGTGGAGCGCCTGGCGCGCGAGTTCGGCGACGGGGCGGGGGCCGGGGAGTCGGTGGAGGTGGTGGAGGGGGCGCGGCAGGTCGCCGAGCGGTACGCGCGGCTCCAGCGGGAGGCCCGCGAGGAGATCCTCTGCCTGACCGGCGGCCCGGCGGTGGCGGTTCCGGCCGAGGCCAACGCGGGCCAGCGGGACGCCCTGGACGCGGGCGTGCGGTACCGGGTGGTCTACGAGCGGGCGCGGCTGGAGCCGGGCAGTTCGGACTCGCCGCTGCTGCTGGAGGAGTGGGCGGCGCTGGGCGAGGAGATGCGGGTGACGGTGGAGGTCCCCTTCAAGCTGGTCCTCTCCGACCGGCGGCGCGGCCTGCTGCTGCCCAGGGAGCAGCACACCCCCGTGCCCCGGGCGGTGCTGCGCGAGGGCCTGGTCCTGGAGGCGATGGTGTGGCTCTTCCACAAGGTGTGGGAGTCGGCCCTGCCGGTCCCGGCGGCGCTCCAGGTGGTGGCGGACGGCCCGCTCTCCTCGGACGACCAGCATCTGCTCTCCCTGTTGCTGGCGGGTTACACGGACCGGGCGGTCGCCTCCCAGCTCGGGCTGAGCATGCGGACCGTGCAGCGGCGGGTGCACCGGCTGCTGGCGCTGGCGGGGGCGCAGACACGACTCCAACTGGGGTGGCGTGCGGCGCAGTTGCACTGGCTGTGAGAGGAGCCGGGGCGGTCCGGCCGGGTCGCGGGGGCGGGGGTGCGCCCGGCGCGAGGAGGGGCCTCCGGTCGTACACGAACGCCCTTGCCGTGAGCGGATGTTGTCGCGGTCGCCGCCGCTGTCGCTTTTACGACAAGGCATCGAACCGCCAGGTGAGGACGGTTATTCGGGGGCTCGCTCCGTGGCACGGTGGCGCTGTTCGAGGTCCCCCGGACGTCATCGAAGTCGTGTAAGGACACTCATGCCGTTTCTCAGACCCACCGTCGCGGCGATAGCCACCGCCGCGCTGGCCGCGGGCACGCTCTCCGTCTCCGCCCTCCCCGCCGCGGCGGCCCCCGCCCCGCAGCCCGTCGCCGCCGCCGACAAGCTGGGCGCGCACGACCGGGCACTGATCAAGCAGTACCAGCAGCAGAGCCGGGCCCGTTCCGCGCAGCCGGACGCGCTGCGCGCCACCCCGGACTTCGTCACCCTGATCGTCGCGGTCCAGGAGGGCCGGACGGCGGCGGTGGCGGAGGAGATCGCGGCGCTCGGCGCCGAGGTGACCCGGACCGACGCCGAGGTCGGCTACGTCAAGGTGAACGCCCCCTTCGCCACGGTCGACGCGCTCCTCGCGCTGGACGGCGTGGTCGCGGTCGACGCCGACGAACTGCTCCAGCTGGAGGACGTCCGCCCCGACGGCGAGCTGACCGGCAAGGGGCACGGAGGCAAGGGCGGCTCCGGCGCCAGGAAGCTGCCGGCCGGCCCGTCCGCGAAGACCCCGGACGCCAACCCGTACATGCCGACCGGCGAGACCGGGTCGGCCGACTTCAAGAAGCGGCACAAGACGTACGACGGCCGCGGCGTGACCATCGGCATCATGGACAGCGGTGTCGACCCGACCCACCCGGCGCTGGCGAAGACCACCACGGGTGAGCGCAAGCTGGTCGACACGGTGACGGGCACCGACCCGAACAACTTCATCGACATGCTCTTCGACAACACCTGGCAACTCGTCTCCCGCCAGGTGAGCGGCCCGAAGTACACCGACCCGGACACCGGGAACGTCTGGACGCTGCCCGAGGAGGAGGGGCTGCGGTTCAGCGCCAAGACCAACACCCTGCCCAACGGCTTCACCGGCAAGATCGGCGTGCTGCACCACGACGGGGACGACGCGGTCCGGGTGGACACCGACGGCGACCTCGACTTCACCGACGAGGAGCTGATGCGCCCGTACGCGGAGAAGCACCAGGTCGGCTTCCTCGGCAAGGACGACCCGGCGACCGGGATCAACGAGAGCGTCCCCTTCACCGTGCAGGTCAAGCGGGACATGCTCTCCTCCTCGGTGATCGGCGTCGCGCTCAACTACATCGACGTGGCGCACGGCACCCACGTCGCGGGCATCACCGCCGCCCACGGCATGTTCGGCGGGAAGATGGACGGCCAGGCGCCCGGCGCGAAGCTGGTCTCCATGCGCGCCTGCCACTCGCTGGGCTGCTCCAGCGCCGCGCTGACCGACGGCATGATCGACCTCGCCCACGACCACGGCGTCGACGTCATCAACATGTCGATCGGGTCGTCGCCCGAGTTCAACGACGGGCAGAGCGCCCGCGCGCTGGTCTACAACCGGCTCGTCGAGGAGTCCGGCGTCCAGCTCTTCATCTCCGGCGGCAACTCCGGCGCCGGCGCCAACACCATCGGCGACCCGACCGCCGCCGACCAGGTGGTCAGCGTCGGCGCCTCGGTCTCGGCCGACACCTACTGGGCCAACTACGGCTCCGAGGTCAAGGCGAAGCGGGACATCTTCCCGTTCTCCTCGCGCGGCCCCCGCGAGGACGGCGGCTTCAAGCCCGACATCACCGCGCCCGGCTCGGCCGTCGCCCCGACCCCGAGCTGGATCGCGCCCACCTCGGTCGCCGAGACCGGCTACACCCTGCCCGCCGGCTACTCGATGATGAACGGGACCTCGATGGCCTCCCCGCAGGCCACCGGCGCCGCCGCCCTGCTCCTCTCCGCCGCCGGGCAGAAGCGCCTCGCCCCCTCCCCGGCCGAGCTGCGCGCCGCGATCTACTCCTCGGCCGCGCCGATCCGCGGGGTCACCGCCATCGCCCAGGGCCGCGGCCAGTTCGACGTGGCCGGCGCCTGGAAGCACCTGGAGAAGCGGAACGGCACCGGCGACGCCGTGACCGTCTCCGCCCCCGTCTGCACCCCGCTCTCCGGCCAGCTGGTCACCCCGCACACCGGCAGCGGCGTCTTCAACTCCTGCGCGCCCACCACGGGCGGCCAGAAGCCCGGCGAGTCCCGAACCTACGAGGTGACGCTGACCCGCACCTCCGGCAAGGCCGGCAGCGCCCCGTACAAGCTGGACCTGACCGGTGACACCGGCTCCTTCTCCGTGCCGCGCACCGTGAAGCTGGCCAAGGGGGTGCCGACCACGGTCAAGGTCACGGCGAAGCCGCGTACCGCCGGTGTCCACAGCGCCGTGCTGACGATCGACAACCCCGCCACCAAGGCCGTCGACCAGCACGCCATGCTCGCCGTCGAGGCCGGGGCCGACCTGACCGACGGCTGGAAGGTGACGGGCGTCTCCGAGCGGAACGGCACCACCCACTACACCGTGGTCGTCCCCGAGGGCACCAAGAGCCTCGACGTGAAGCTCTCCGGCGCCCCCGAGGGCAGCCAGATCCGCTGGTGGGCCTTCGGCCCGACCGGCATGTCGGCGGAGAAGGTGGCCGCGGGCACCCTCTCCTGCTACAGCAGCTACTACGACGGCTACGGCTGCGCCCCCGAGGGCCGCTCCTACGCCGACCCGAAGCCGGGCGTCTGGGAGCTGGTCGTGGAGTCCCGGCGGACCACGCCGGTCTTCTCCGCGCCCTTCACTCTGGAGGCCGCGGTCACCCGCTGACCCCGCCCGTCGAAGGCCCCGGTGCCAAGTGAGCCTTACCTCACAGGACCGGGGTCTTCGGCGCGTCTTACGCTGGTGGACGCTGCCCGAGGGAGGACAGCCAGCGACCCTTGAGTGAGGAATGGGCGAAATGCCGGAGTTTGCGTACACCGATCTGCTGCCGACCGGAGAGGACACCACGCCCTACCGCCTGGTCACCTCCGAGGGCGTCTCGACCTTCGAGGCCGACGGGCGCACCTTCCTCAAGGTCGAGCCGGAAGCGCTGCGCAAGCTCGCCGCCGAGGCGATCAAGGACATCCAGCACTACCTGCGCCCGGCCCACCTCGCCCAGCTCCGCAAGATCATCGACGACCCCGAGGCGTCCTCCAACGACAAGTTCGTCGCGCTGGACCTGCTGAAGAACGCCAACATCGCCGCCGCCGGCGTGCTCCCCATGTGCCAGGACACCGGCACCGCGATCGTCATGGGCAAACGCGGCCAGAACGTCCTCACCGAGGGCGGCGACGAGGCGGCCCTCTCGCGCGGCATCTACGACGCGTACACCCAGCTCAACCTGCGCTACTCCCAGATGGCCCCGCTGACCATGTGGGACGAGAAGAACACCGGCTCGAACCTGCCCGCGCAGATCGAGCTGTACGCGACCGACGGCGGCGCCTACAAGTTCCTCTTCATGGCCAAGGGCGGCGGCTCGGCCAACAAGTCCTTCCTGTACCAGGAGACCAAGGCCGTCCTCAACGAGTCCTCCATGATGAAGTTCCTGGAGGAGAAGATCCGCTCGCTCGGCACGGCCGCCTGCCCGCCGTACCACCTGGCGATCGTGGTCGGCGGCACCTCGGCCGAGTACGCGCTGAAGACCGCCAAGTACGCCTCCGCGCACTACCTCGACGAGCTGCCCGCCGAGGGCTCCGCGCTCGGCAACGGCTTCCGGGACAAGGAGCTGGAGGAGAAGGTCTTCGAGCTGACCCAGAAGATCGGCATCGGCGCGCAGTTCGGCGGCAAGTACTTCTGCCACGACGTCCGCGTCGTCCGCCTCCCCCGCCACGGCGCCTCCTGCCCGGTCGCCATCGCCGTCTCCTGCTCGGCCGACCGCCAGGCCGTCGCCAAGATCACCGCCGAGGGCGTCTTCCTGGAGCAGCTGGAGACCGACCCGGCGCGCTTC
This sequence comes from Streptomyces albidoflavus, assembly GCF_000719955.1. Classification (GTDB taxonomy): domain Bacteria; phylum Actinomycetota; class Actinomycetes; order Streptomycetales; family Streptomycetaceae; genus Streptomyces; species Streptomyces albidoflavus. The sequence goes on along the minus strand of NZ_JOII01000026.1, from coordinate 73,221 downwards.
CTCCCCGAGACCACCGACGAGCACCTCGACGAGTCCGGCGACGTGGTCGAGATCGACCTCAACCGCCCGATGGACGAGATCCTCGCCGAGCTGACCAAGTACCCGGTCAAGACCCGCCTCTCGCTGACCGGCCCGCTGGTCGTCGCCCGCGACATCGCCCACGCCAAGATCAAGGAGCGGCTCGACGCCGGCGAGGGCATGCCGCAGTACCTCAAGGACCACCCGGTCTACTACGCCGGCCCCGCCAAGACCCCCGAGGGCTACGCCTCCGGCTCCTTCGGCCCGACCACGGCCGGCCGCATGGACTCCTACGTCGAGCAGTTCCAGGCCGCCGGCGGCTCCAAGGTGATGCTGGCCAAGGGCAACCGCTCCCGCCAGGTCACCGAGGCCTGCGGCGCCCACGGCGGCTTCTACCTCGGCTCCATCGGCGGCCCCGCCGCCCGCCTCGCCCAGGACTGCATCAAGAAGGTCGAGGTCCTGGAGTACGAGGAGCTGGGCATGGAGGCCGTCTGGCGCATCGAGGTCGAGGACTTCCCCGCCTTCGTCGTCGTCGACGACAAGGGCAACGACTTCTTCACCGAGCCCGCCCCGGCGCCGACGTTCACGTCGATCCCGGTGCGGGGGCCGGGGCTGGCGTAGCCACCCCTCGCGCGGACGTGTGGCCCCGTCCCGCCGGACTTCCGGCGGGACGGGGCCACACGCTTCCGTACGGGGATTCAGTACGGACCGGGCGTCACGCCAGACTCTGCGCGGCCGAGCCGTCGCAGGTCTGGAGGCGGGCCGGGGTGTTCTTGGCGGTCAGGGTGACGCAGAGGTTCTGGGCGGCGGTGGGGCGCAGGGTGGTGCCGGTGCGGGTGAACTTCTGGTTGGGCTGGCCGGCGCAGTCGTAGAGGACGAGGGCGCGGCCGGCGCGGTAGTCGGCGCCGGGGACGTCGAGGCAGCGGTCGTGGGTGGTCTCGATGTGGACGGTGCCGGTGTCGGGGCTCTGCCACCAGCCCTGGTTGCGGGTGCCGGTGCAGTCCCAGCCGATCAGGGCGGTGTCGTTGAGGGTGTCGCCGCCCTTGGCGTCGAGGCAGACGCCGGTGCCGGCGCGCAGCGGCTTGAAGGCGTCGTCCCAGGCTCCGGCGCGCAGGACCGGCTGGCCGGTGGAGCCGGGGTCGGCGCAGCTCGCCTCCCGCAGGCCGGTGCCGTGCAGGGCGCTGAGGCAGGCGGCGAAGGCGGCGTGGCCGCGGCCGTTGGGGTGGAAGGACTGGCGGACGGAGTTGGCGTCCGGCGGGAAGGGGTTGGAGAGGTCGACGGTCAGGCCGCGGACCCAGGTGTTGTCGGTGCAGACCTCGTGTCCCTGGAAGAGGCGGGAGCCGTCGAGGTAGGTGGCGCCGGCCTGGCGGGCGGCGGTGCGCAGCCCCTTCTGGAAGGCGGGCACGGCGGTGTCGCGGCCCCAGCGGGCGTCCGCGTCGTAGCCCACGCAGCCGCCGGGGAGCTTGCCGGGGAACTTGGGGTTGTCGCGGAAGTCGGGGGTGATGGGGCTGGAGTAGCTCATCAGGACGAGTTCGTAGGAGCCGTCCGCGTAACCGGCGTCGCCCATGACCTTCTTGAGGTCGCCGAGGGTGGCGGTGACCTTGGGGATCAGGCCGTCGACGCGGCCCTGCCAGCCGGGGTCGTACTTGGGGTTGCAGGCGCCCTGGAGGAGCAGGTAGCGGGTGACGCAGTCGGTCATGACGGGGCCGAACTGGAGGTCGTCGTTGGCTCCGGCGACCACCAGGACCTGCTTGATCCTGGTGTTGCGGGCCTTGATCGCGAGGCTGTCGCTCTGGACCAGTTCGTCGGCGTACTGGCGGCTGCCGCCGATGCGGATGTTGGCGGAGTTGGCGCCGGAGCAGGAGACGTTGTAGGTGACGTCGGCGGGGATGCTGGTGCGGTGGACGGCGGCGTCCTTGGAGCGGTGGCACCAGTTGGTGGGGCCGTCGGTGCCCGGTTCGTAGTTGCCGACGCCCTCGCCGGAGATCTGGCTGTCGCCGAGCGAGATGAGGGAGCTCTTGCGCTGGTCCAGGGGGCGCTCGGCCGGGTCGCCGTAGAGGGCGGTGGCCTCGGCGGCGCGGATCGTCTCCAGTTCGGCGGGGAGCGGGGTCGCGGCCGCCGGGGCGGGGGCCGCCGAGGCGGTGGCCGGGGTGAGCAGGGCGGCGAGGACGGCCGCGGACGCGGCGAGCGCGGCGGCCGCGCGGCGGGGTCTGCGGGGTGCGTACGGCTCTCGGGCGGTGCTGGTGCGCTTCATGGCGTCTCCAGGGGGCACGTGTGGCCCATGAGGGTGTCCGTACGGGGCATCCCCACGGGTTCGGTGACGTTGCGGGTACCGGGTGCTACCGAGGGTTTTTACTGGTCGGTAGACGTCAGGGGAATACGTCGAACCAGACAATCGCTCAACTTTTTCGGCGGGCCCCGCGCGCCGGAGGTCCTTTCCCGCCCCCGGCGCCTCCCCTCGCCCGCCGGTTTCGGAGGTAGGACGACATGACGAGTGACGCTTCCCGCGTGGACGCGGCGGCCGGTGGCTTCCGGGTCGAGCACGACTCCATGGGCGAGGTACGCGTCCCGGCCGGCGCCAAGTGGCGGGCCCAGACGCAGCGGGCGGTGGAGAACTTCCCCGTCTCCGGGCAGCGGCTGGAGCGGGCCCACATCGAGGCGCTGGCCCGGATCAAGGGGGCGGCGGCCACGGTCAACGCCCGGCTCGGTGTGCTGGACGAGGAGATCGCGGGGGCCGTCGCCTCGGCCGCCGAGGAGGTGGCGGCGGGCCGGTGGGACGCCGAGTTCCCGGTCGACGTCTTCCAGACCGGCTCGGGCACCTCGTCGAACATGAACATGAACGAGGTGCTGGCGACGCTGGCCACCGAGCGCCTGGGCCGCCCGGTCCACCCCAACGACCACGTCAACGCCTCCCAGTCGTCCAACGACGTCTTCCCCTCCTCGATCCACATCGCGGCCACCGCCGCCGTCACCCGCGACCTGATCCCGGCCCTGGAGCACCTCGCGGCGGCGCTGCGGCGCAAGGCCGAGGAGTTCGCGGACGTGGTGAAGTCCGGCCGCACCCACCTGATGGACGCCACCCCGGTCACCCTCGGCCAGGAGTTCGGCGGCTACGCGGCCCAGGTGTCGTACGGCGTGGAGCGGCTGCGTGCCTCGCTGCCCCGGCTGGCCGAACTGCCGCTGGGCGGGACGGCGGTGGGTACCGGGATCAACACGCCCGAGGGGTTCTCGCCCGCCGTGATCGCCGAGGTGGCGCGGGCCACGGGGCTCGAACTGACCGAGGCCCGCGACCACTTCGAGGCGCAGGGTGCCCGGGACGGGGTGGTGGAGACCAGCGGGCAGCTGCGGACGATCGCGGTCGGGCTGACCAAGATCGCCAACGATCTGCGGTGGATGGCCTCGGGCCCGCGCACCGGTCTGGCCGAGATCCAGCTCCCCGACCTCCAGCCGGGCTCCTCGATCATGCCGGGCAAGGTCAACCCGGTGATCCCGGAGGCCGTCCTGATGGTGGCGGCCCAGGTGACCGGCAACGACGCGACGGTGGCGACGGCCGGGGCGGCGGGCAACTTCGAGCTGAACGTGATGCTCCCGGTCATCGCCAAGAACGTGCTGGAGTCGGTGCGGCTGCTCGCCAACGTCTCCCGGCTGCTGGCCGACCGCACGGTGGACGGCATCACCGCGAACGTGGAGCGGGCCCGCGAGTACGCCGAGTCCTCGCCCTCGGTGGTCACCCCGCTCAACAAGTACCTCGGCTACGAGGAGGCGGCGAAGGTCGCCAAGCGGTCGCTGGCCGAGCGGCGCACCATCCGCGAGGTGGTCCTCGACGGGGGGTACGTGGAGCGCGGCGACCTGACGCTGGAACAGCTCGACGAGGCCCTCGACGTCCTGCGGATGACCCGGCCCTGACCTGCGGCGGGGCGGCCACCGGGCCCTGCCGCCCCGCCCGTACCGCCCCCTCGCCCGCCCCGCACCGCCAAGGGGGTGCCTGACAAATCCCGCACGGCGCCCACGGCGCCCGGCACGCACTCTCGCCGCACCGGACGAAGGCCCAAGTAGCTCCGCTACGAGGACCTTCGTCCGGCACGCCGAGAGCACGCACCGAACACCGCGGACACCGCACAGGATTTGTCAGACACCCCCTAATATCTGGCCATGGCACAGACGGAGAGTGCGGCAGGCGGTGCGGCGGCGCGGGGCGGGCGGTGGGCACCCGGCACGCCGATCCTGTGGCGTTACCGGGAGAACGCCGGGGAGCGGTTCCACATCTGCCGCCCGGTCACGGTGGTCCGCGACACCGCCGACCTGCTCGCGGTGTGGATGGCGCCGGGCACCGAGGTGGTCCGCCCGGTCCTCGCCGACGGCACCCCGCTCCACCGCGAGCCGCTGACCACGCGCTACACCAAGCCCCGCGCCGTCCGCCGCGACCGCTGGTTCGGCACCGGGGTGCTGAAACTGGCCCGCCCCGGCGAGCCGTGGTCGGTCTGGCTCTTCTGGGAGCCGGGCTGGCGGTTCAAGAACTGGTACGTCAACCTGGAGCAGCCGCTGGCGAGATGGTCGGGCGGTGTCGACTCCCAGGACCACTTCCTGGACATCGCGGTCGCCCCCGACCGCAGCTGGCGCTGGCTCGACGAGGACGAGTTCGCCGAGGCCCAGGCGGCCGGCCTGATGACCCCCGGCCAGGCCGCCGCCGTACGCGAGGCGGGCGCCCGGGCCGTCGAGCGGATCGCCGCCTGGGGAGCCCCGTTCGGCGACGGCTGGCCCGACTGGCGGCCCGATCCGGGGTGGCCGATTCCGGCACTTCCGGGCGATTGGGACCGCGCAGGGGTGTCAGTGGGGCCGTGAGACCCTTGCTAGAGGCCCGTACTCCAAACGTAGGATCGTCGTCCGCAAGGACACAGCAGCCGCCGGGCCGGTTCCGGAGGGCCGCACCGCACGACACGGCGACGGCCCGGCCACTTCGGCCGGGCCCTCGGCCGTCGCACGATCGGAACGCAGCAGCGCACGTCAGGCAGACAGGCATCGAGGGGCGGGACACGACGTGAACGAGGGTCCAGGGCAGCGGGAGAACGGCGCGGCGGGCGGTTACGCCCCGGGGCTGGTCGTGGACCGCACCGGGCAGGCCGAGGCGTTCGACGCGATAGGCAAGCGGTACGACGAGGCGTTCCCGCACAAGGAGGGCCAGATCGCCGCCGTGCAGCGCCTGCTCGCCGAACTCCCCGCCCAGGCCCGCGTCCTGGACGTCGGCTGCGGCACCGGCCTGCCGACCTGCGGCCAGCTCGCCGACGCCGGCCACCGGGTGACCGGGGTCGACCTCTCCGCGGGCATGCTGGAGCTGGCCCGGACCCACGTCCCCGGCGCCGAGTTCCTCCACCGCGACCTGGCCTCGCTGCGCGTCGAAGGGCCCGGCGGGCTCGGCCGGTTCGACGGTGTGACCTGTTTCTTCACCCTGCTGATGCTGCCGCGCGAGGAGATCCCGCACGCCCTGCGGCTGCTCCGCTCGCTGCTGGTGCCCGGCGGCCACCTCGCCCTGTCGATGGTCGAGGCCGACCTGGACGACGCGGGCATCCCCTTCCTCGGCCACACCCTGCGGGTCTCCGGCTACCTCCGGGAGGAGCTGCGCCGGGTGGTGAGCGAGGCGGGCTTCGAGATCACCGGCGAGGACGACTACGCCTACGCGCCGGCCAGCACCGACGCCCCACCCGAGTACCAGCTCTTCCTGAACTGCCGGCGCGACTGACACGGCGCAGCCCCGGACGGACGGATTCGACACGCGTGACGGAGCACCCCACCTCCCACGAGGGCCGGCAGCCGCGAGCTGCCGGCCCGACCGCCCCCGCCGAACGGCGCGGGGCGCGGCTGCGTACCCCCGATCCGGCCGAGGCGCCGGAGAGCCCGGAGCAGGCCGGTCCACCGGAGCGGGGGCGTGCCAAGGACGCCTCCGTGCCGCCGCCGGCCAAGGGACGGCGCCGCCGTAAAGGCGGCTCCCGGCGGGCCGCGGCCTTACCCGCACAGGACTCCCCCGCCCCGGCCAAGGGCTCCGGCGGACGCCGCCGCTCCGGCCGCTCGGGCCGGAGCGAGCCCGACGCACCGGTCGAGCACGGCGCGACGCCGGCGCAGGCCGGCCCCGGCGCGGCCCGCGGCTCCCGCGAGGAGCCGCCCGGACGCGGCACCGGCCTCGGCGACGGCGGGCAGGTGCCGGGCCAGCTGCCGGGCACGGCCCGGCGCGACGGCGACCGGCTGCGGTTCGTCGGCGCGGCCACCCGGCGCATCGCCCGCGGCATCGACCCGGACGAGATCGTGATGGGGCTGTGCCGGGCGACGGTCCCGACCTTCTCCGACGCGATCCTCGTCTACCTCAGCGATCCGCTGCTGGTCGGCGACGAGCGGCCGACCGGGCCGCTGGTGCTCCGGCTGCGCCGCACCGACCGGCTGCGTCATCTCGGGGAGGGCGAGGGCGAGGGCGACCAGTCGCTCGCCGCGCAGATCCCGCTCTCGCCGGAGGCGCTGCTCTCGCCCGAGCTGTGCGAGGTGCGTCCGGGCGGCGCCCTCGCCGAGGTGCTGCGCGGGGTGCGCCCGGTCTTCTCCTAGGCGCCCGGCGCCCAGGACGCCCTGGCCGAACTGCTGGGCGAGGGGCGGACGGTGCCCGGCGGGATGCGTACCGTGCTCGCGCCGCTGCGCGGCCGCCGCCGGGTGATCGGCGCGGCCGTCTTCCTGCGCAGCCCGGACCGGCCCGCCTTCGAGCAGGACGACCTGCTGGTGGCGGCCCAGCTGGCGACGCACAGCGCGCTCGGCATCGACAAGGCGGTGCTGTACGGCCGCGAGGCGTACATCGCCGACGAGTTGCAGCGCACCATGCTCCCCGAGACCCTGCCGAAGGCGACCGGCGTCCGGCTGGCCAGCCGCTACCTGCCGGCCGCCGAGACGGCCCGGGTCGGCGGCGACTGGTACGACGCGATCCCGCTGCCGGGTTCGCGGGTGGCGCTGGTGGTCGGCGACGTGATGGGCCACTCGATGACCTCGGCCGCGATCATGGGGCAGCTGCGGACCACCGCGCAGACCCTGGCCGGGCTCGACCTGCCGCCGCAGGAGGTGCTGCACCACCTCGACGAGCAGGCGCAGCGGCTGGGCTCGGACCGGATGGCGACCTGTGTCTACGCGGTCTACGACCCGGTGTCGCACCGCATCACGGTGGCCAACGCCGGGCATCCGCCGCCGGTCCTGCTCCACCTGGGCGGCCGCGCGGAGGTGCTGCGGGTGCCGCCGGGGGCGCCGATCGGCGTCGGCGGGGTCGACTTCGAGGCGGTGGAGCTGGACGCGCCGGCCGGGGCGACGCTGCTGCTGTACACCGACGGCCTGGTGGAGTCGCGGCTGCGGGACGTGTGGACCGGCATCGAGCAGCTGCGGGAGCGGCTGGCGGCGACGGCCCGGCTGACCGGCCCCGACCATCCGCCGCCGCTGGAGGCGCTCTGCGACGACGTGCTGGACATGCTGGGTCCGGGTGACCGGGACGACGACATCGCGCTGCTCGCGGCCCGCTTCGACGGGATCGCGCCGAGCGACGTGGCGTACTGGTTCCTGGACCCCGACCCGGCGGCGCCCGGCCGGGCCCGGCGCCTGGCCCGGGCGGCGCTGGCGCGGTGGGGTCTGGAGGAGCTGACGGACTCGGTGGAGCTGCTGGTCAGCGAGGTGGTGACCAACGCGGTCCGGTACGCCTCGCGTCCGGTGACGCTGCGGCTGCTGCGCACCGACGTGCTGCGGGTCGAGGTCGGCGACGACGTGCCCCAGCTCCCGAGGCTGCGGCAGGCCCGCGCCACCGACGAGGGCGGGCGCGGCCTGTACCTGGTCAACAGGGTGGCCCGGCGCTGGGACGCGACCCGGCTGAGCAACGGCAAGGTCGTCTGGTTCGAGCTGCCGATGCCCTGACCCGCGGCCGGGGCATGACCGGGTCGCGGGCGGGCAGGCGGGTGGGCGTACCGGACGGCCCACCCGCGTTGCCGACACCGTGTCGGCGGTCTTGACTGCCGGGTGGAGTGGTGCGGCGGTGTCCTCCTGGTGTGCGGGCACCGCCCGCGCCCGTGAGAGCCCCGCACCGATGGGAGGACCCTGTGTCCGACGCACCGCAGCAGGCCCCGTACACCACCAACAACTCCGGCATCCCGGTGGAGAGCGACGAGCACTCGCTGACCGTGGGCCGGGACGGGCCGATCCTGCTCCAGGACCACTACCTCATCGAGAAGATGGCCCAGTTCAACCGCGAGCGGGTCCCCGAGCGGGTCGTGCACGCGAAGGGGTCGGGGGCGTACGGCTTCTTCGAGGTGACCAACGACGTCAGCCAGTTCACCAAGGCGGACCTGTTCCAGCCGGGGAAGCGCACGCCCATGCTGGCCCGGTTCTCGACGGTGGCCGGGGAGCAGGGGTCGCCGGACACCTGGCGCGACCCGCGCGGCTTCGCGCTGAAGTTCTACACCGAGCTGGGCAACTACGACATGGTCGGCAACAACACGCCGGTCTTCTTCGTCCGCGACCCGATGAAGTTCCAGGACTTCATCCGCTCGCAGAAGCGGCGCCCGGACAACGCCCTGCGCGACCACAACATGCAGTGGGACTTCTGGACGCTCTCGCCGGAGTCGGCGCACATGGTGACGTGGCTGATGGGCGACCGGGGCATCCCGCGCACCTACCGCCACATGGACGGCTTCAGCTCGCACACCTACATGTGGGTCAACGAGGGCGGCGAGCGGTTCTGGGTGAAGTACCGCTTCAAGACCGACCAGGGCATCGAGTTCTACACCCAGGAGGAGGCGGACCGGGTGGCCGGCGAGGACGCCGACATCCACCGCCGCGACCTGTTCGACGCGATCCGGCGCGGTGACCACCCGACCTGGACGATGTACGTGCAGATCATGCCGTTCGAGGACGCGGCGGACTACCGCTTCAACCCCTTCGACCTGACCAAGGTGTGGCCGTACGGCGACTACCCGCTGATCGAGGTCGGCCGGATGACGCTGGACGAGAACCCCGAGGACTGGTTCATCCACATCGAGCAGGCCTCGTTCGAGCCGTCCAACCTGGTGCCGGGCATCGGCCCGTCCCCGGACAAGATGCTGCTGGGCCGGCTCTTCTCGTACCCGGACACCCACCGGTACCGGATCGGCCCCAACTACACCCAGCTCCCGCCGAACCGCCCCCGCTCCCCGATCGCCTCGTACGCCAAGGACGGCCCGATGCGGTACGAGCCGGCGCGGGTGAACGCGGTGTACGCGCCGAACTCCTACGGCGGCCCGGACGCGGACACGGCCCGGTTCGGCGAGCCGGCCGGGTGGTACTCGGCCGGGGAGATGGTCCACGAGGCGTACACCCTGCGGCGGGACGACAGCGACTGGGGCCAGGCCGGGACGATGGTCCGGGAGGTGCTGGACGACGCGGCCCGCGAGCGGCTCGCCTCGAACATCGCGGGCCACCTGCTGGACGGCGTGACCCGCCCCGTGCTGGAGCGGGCGCTGGCCTACTGGCGCAACGTCGACCAGAACCTCGGCGACACCGTGGCCCACAAGGTCGAGGCGGGCTGAGTCCGCGGAGACGAAGGAGCCCGGCCCCCTTTCCCGTACGGGAGGAAGGGGGCCGGGCTCCTTCGTGTACCGCCTGCTACTCCTCCTCGCCCGGCGCGCCGGGCTCGATGGTGGGCAGCTCCGGGCCGGGCGGGGACTCCTCCGGCGGCTCGGGGATCGACGGGCCGCCGGTGGGCTCGTCCGAGGGCTCCGGGTCGGTCGGCTCCTCGCTGGTCGGCTCGTCGCTGGGCTCCGCCGGGGTGCTCGGCTCGACGGGGGTGGACTCCTCGGGCTCCGGCGGGGTGCTGGGGTCGGGCTCCGGCGGCGGGGCGACGCCCGCGCCCATGTCGGTGTCGAGGTCGAAGGAGGCCGGGGTGCCCATCACGTCGAAGGTGTAGTCGGCCCAGATCTGCGCGGGGAAACCGCCGCCGTTGACCCGGCCGCCGCCGGCCGCGCCGTAGAGCGAGACCTGCTGGCCCTTCTTCTCCATGTCCTCGCCGAAGAGGCCGACGGAGGTGACGAGCTTGGGGGTGAAGCCGGTGAACCAGGCGGACTTGTTGTCGTCCGAGGTGCCGGTCTTGCCGGCCACGTCCTGGGCGGGGTTGCGGACCGCGGCGCCGGTGCCGTCGTCGACCACGCCGGTGAGGACGGAGGTGACCGAGTCGGCGGTGGAGCGCTTGATCACCTGCTCGCCGACGGCCTTGGGCAGGTCGACGGTGCGGTCGCGGTTCTCGGCGCTCTTGAGGACGGCGGGGGTGACCAGCTTGCCGTGGTTGGCGAAGGTGGCGTAGACCCCGGCCATCTCCAGGGGGCTGGCGCCCATCGAGCCGAGCGTCTGGGCGGGGACCGCCTCCAGGCCCTCGACGTCCATGCCGAGGTCGCCGGCGGTCTTCATCACCTTGTCCATGCCGACGTCCACGCCCATCTGCGCGAAGACGGAGTTGATGGACTTGTTCATCGCCTTCTGGACGGTGACCGGGCCGTAGTCGACGTCGTCCTCGTTGGGCGGCGCGTACGGGGTGGGCGAGCCCTCCAGGGGCCGTTCGCTGGTGCCGTCGTAGATGGTGCCGGCGGTGACGGGCCGGCCGTCCTGGGTGGTGGCCTTGTTCTCCAGGGCGGAGGCGAGGATCAGCGGCTTGAAGGTGGAGGCCACCTGGTAGTCGCGGCGGGTGGCGTTGGAGAGCTGGTGCTCGATGTAGTCGCGGCCGCCGTAGAGGGCGAGGACCTTGCCGTTGCGCGGGTCGACGGAGGCGGCGCCGGTCTGGACGCGGGCGTCGACCTTGCGGGCCTTCGGGTCGAGCTTGTCGTTGAGGGAGCTGTCGACGGAGCGCTCCAGCTCGCGCTGCTTCTTCTTGTCGATGTTGAGCGTCATGGTCCAGCCGCCGGCCTCGACGGAGGTCTGGGCCTCCTCGGCGCTGGCGCCCTCGGCCATCAGCTGCTTGCGCAGGGCGTTGTTGGCGGCGTTGACCAGGTAGCCCTTCTGGCCCGCGAGGCCGGGGGCGGGCTTCGGCTCGTCGGGCACCGGGAACTTCTGCTCGGCGGCGGTCGCCTTGTCGAGCCAGCCCTGGTCGACCATGTTGTTCAGGACGTACCGCCAGCGCTCCTTGACGAGCTGCTTGCCCCGGTCCGAGGCGACGGCCCAGTCGTACTGGCTGGGGGCCTGGAGGAGGGCGGCGAGGTAGGCGCCCTGGGAGACGGTGAGGTCGTCGGCGTCGACGCCGTAGTACGACTGGGCGGCGGCCTGGATGCCGTGGGCGCCGCGGCCGTAGTAGCTGGTGTTGATGTAGCCGGCGAGGATGTCGTCCTTGCTCATCCGCTGGTCGACCTTGAGGGCGATGACCAGTTCCTTCACCTTGCGGCTGACCGTCTGGTCGGAGGTGAGGTAGTAGTTCTTCACGTACTGCTGGGTGATGGTGGAGCCGCCCTGCTTGCCCTTGCCGGAGACGGTGTTGATCAGTCCCCGCGCGGTGCCCTTCAGGTCGATGCCGCCGTCGGTGTAGAACGTCTTGTTCTCGGCTGCCACGAACGTGCGCTGCACGTCCTTGGGTATCCGGTCCAGTCCGACGATCTCGCGGTTGACGGACCCGGTGTGCGTGATCTGCGAGCCGTCGGCGTACTTGTAGACGTTGCTCTGGCGCGTGGCGTCGGCGTTGCCCTCGGGGACGTCGACGACGAGGTAGAGGCCGACGAAGCCCAGCATGCCGAGCAGGCAGACGGTGAAGAAGGCGCCGAGGAGTTTCTTGAGCGTGAAGAAGCGGCCTATGCCGCCCCGTCCCGCTCGTCCTTCGTCCGATCGGCTCATGGTGAGTCGCTCCGCTTCTTTCCGCTCCGAGAACCCCGGGGTGTACGGGGCCTGATCCCGCCCGGCTGGACCGGACATCCGCGTTCGGCGGGTACCCGTGCCCTGCGGTCACACCCGTCCGGTCAGCTTTGAAAGCTAACACCGCGCCCGAGGACAAACGGTTGCCGATCCATCCTTTTCCGGACGTGAGAATGAGCACCCGCAGCCAAGGGAACCGACTCACGAACGGGTCTCCGGGTTGCTGTCACCGGCCATTTCCGGCCAAAGAGGGGCCTGGGGAAGGGGGCTGGCGCGCACCCCACTCCTCCGTTAAAGTGATAGCAGTTTGATGGACCAGCGAGAGCAGAACGACCACAGAAACGGGGACACCGTGACCACCTCCTCCTCCCACACCCCAGCCGACGACTCCACCCCGGACCTGCCGGCCATGCCGCAGCCGTCCGTCCGCGAGTTCAAGGCGCACAGCATCGGCGGGGCGATGGCCCTGCTGCTCGGCCTCCTCGGCCTGGTCGCGGGCGCGGCGCTGGTCGCCCTGGGTGCGGCGGCCGAGGCCAACGGCGCCAAGGCGGCGCTGATCATCGTCGGCATCCTGGTGGGCATCGGCGCCTTCCTCGCGATGTGCGGGCTGAACATGGTGGCGCCGGGCGAGGCCCGCGTCGTCCAGCTCTTCGGCCGGTACCGCGGCACCATCCGCACCGACGGCCTGCGCTGGGTCAACCCGCTGACCACCCGCGAGAAGATCTCCACCCGGGTGCGCAACCACGAGACGGCCGTCCTCAAGGTCAACGACGCCTACGGCAACCCGATCGAGCTGGCCGCCGTCGTCGTCTGGAAGGTCGAGGACACCGCCCGCGCCGTCTTCGAGGTGGACGACTTCCTGGAGTTCGTCTCCACCCAGACCGAGGCCGCCGTCCGCCACATCGCCATCGAGTACCCCTACGACGCCCACGACGAGGGCGGCCTCTCCCTGCGCGGCAACGCCGAGGAGATCACCGAGAAGCTCGCCGTGGAGCTGCACGCCCGGGTCGAGGCGGCCGGCGTCAAGATCGTCGAGTCCCGCTTCACCCACCTCGCCTACGCCCCGGAGATCGCCTCGGCGATGCTCCAGCGCCAGCAGGCCGGTGCCGTCGTCGCCGCCCGCCGCCTGATCGTCGAGGGCGCGGTGGGCATGGTCGAGCAGGCGCTCTCCCGCATCCAGGAGGACGACATCGTGGAGCTCGACTCCGACCGCAAGGCCGCCATGGTCAGCAATCTGATGGTGGTCCTCTGCGGCGACCGGTCCGCCCAGCCGGTCGTCAACACGGGCACGCTCTACCAGTGACCGGGGCGACGGAGGACGGAGCGGCCGAACGGCCGCGGCGGACCCGGCAGCAGCGCAAGCAGGTCCTGCTGCGGCTCGACCCGCTCGTCCATGACGCCCTGGCCCGCTGGGCCGCCGACGAGCTGCGCAGCACCAACGCGCAGATCGAGTTCCTCCTCCGCCGCGCCCTCTCGGAGGCGGGCCGCCTCCCCGGGGCCACCGGGCCGCTGCCACGCCGGGGCCGCCCGCCCCGGAGCGAGGAGCCCGGGGCGGGAAGCTGACCGCCGCCACGCACACACCGCCCGAGCCGGGTGGGCCGGATCTCCGGCCCGCCCGGCTCGGGCCGTTTCCGGCCTCCACCCCGCTATTCACCGCAGGTATACACCCCATGTACAGTGCTCGCCATGTCCATCGGTCACACCCTGCTCGGCCTGCTGGAGTCCGGCCCCCGCCACGGCTACGACCTCAAGCGCGCCTTCGACGACAAGTTCGGCCACGACCGGCCCCTGCACTACGGCCAGGTCTACGCCACCATGTCCCGCCTGCTGAAGAACGGCCTCGTGGAGGTCGACGGCGTGGAGGCGGGCGCCGGCCCCGAACGGAAGCGGTACGCCATCACGGAGGCGGGCATCACCGATGTCGCCACCTGGCTCGCCACCCCGGAGAAGCCGGAGCCCTACCTCCAGTCGACCCTGTACACCAAGGTCGTCCTCGCCCTGCTCACCGGCCGCGACGCCGGTGACCTGCTCGACACCCAGCGCGCCGAACACCTGCGCCTGATGCGCGCGCTGACCGCCCGCAAGCGCCAGGGCGACCTCGCCGACCAACTCATCTGCGACCACGCCCTCTTCCACCTGGAGGCGGACCTGCGCTGGCTGGAGCTGACCGCGGCCCGCCTCGGCGCGCTCGGAAAGGCGGTCGGCGCGTGAGTGCCCCCTTCCCCGAGGCCCCCGCGACCGCCCCCGCCCCGGCCGGGTCGCTGCTCGCCGCGAGCGGACTGCACAAGACGTACGGGCAGACCACCGCGCTGGACGGCGCCGACTTCTCCATCCACGCGGGCGAGGTGGTCGCGGTGATGGGGCCCTCCGGCTCCGGCAAGTCCACGCTGCTGCACTGCCTCGCCGGGATCGTCCGCCCGGACAGCGGCTCCCTCACCTACCAGGGCGCCGAGATCGCCGGCCTGCCCGACCAGCGCCTGTCGGCCCTGCGCCGTACCGAGTTCGGCTTCGTCTTCCAGTTCGGCCAGCTCGTCCCCGAGCTGACCTGCGTGGAGAACGTGGCGCTGCCGCTCAGGCTCAACGGGGTGCGGCGCAAGGCCGCCGAGGCCGCCGCCGCCTCCTGGCTGGAGCGGCTGGAGGTGGACGACGTCCGCGACCACCGGCCCGGCGAGGTCTCCGGCGGCCAGGGCCAGCGGGTCGCGGTGGCCCGCGCGCTGGTCACCGCCCCGCGCGTGCTCTTCGCCGACGAGCCGACCGGCGCCCTCGACTCCCTCAACGGCGAGCGGGTCATGGAACTGCTCACCGAGGCCGCCCGGGCGGCCGGCACCGCCGTCGTCCTGGTCACCCACGAGAACCGGGTGGCCGCCTACTCCGACCGCGAGATCGTCGTCCGCGACGGCCGGTGCCGGGACATGGAGCGGTACGCGTGACGACCACCGCTCCGCAGGCGGCCCCCGCGCCGCCGCTCCCCTCCACCCCGCGCGGCTCCGGCCGCAGCACCTGGCTCCAGGACCTGCTGACCGGCCTGCGGTTCGCCTTCGGCGGCGGCCGCGAGGGCTGGTCGCGCACCCTGCTGACCGCCGCGGGGGTCGGCGCCGCCGTCGCCGTGCTGCTCGGTGCCGCCAGCACCCCGCACCTGCTCGCCGAACGCGCAGCCCGCGGCGACGCCCGTACCGCCTCCGCGACGCTCGACCCGGAGAGCCCCGCGCGCTCCGACTCCACGGTGCTCTACTCCACCGCGGAGTCCGACTACCGCTCCGAGACGATCTGGGGCACGTACCTCAAGGCCGAGGGGAAGGCCCCGGCGCTCCCGCCGGGCCTGCCCGGACTCCCCGCCGACGGCGAGATGTACGCCTCGCCCGCCCTGCGCGACCTGCTGGGCACCGAGGAGGGCGCCCTGCTCCGCGAGCGCCTGCCCCAGAAGATCGTCGGCACCATCGGCGACGCGGGGCTGGTCAACCCGGGCGAACTCCTCTTCTACGCCGGCCACGACGCGCTCGCCCCGGGGAAGGCCGCCCGCACCGACGGGTTCGGCCTGGCCTCCGAGGGGGACGACCTGGCCCCCGCGCTGATCATCCTGATCACGCTGATGTGCGTGGTGCTGCTCACCCCCGTCGCGGTCTTCATCGCCACCGCCGTCCGCTTCGGCGGCGAGCGGCGCGACCGGCGGCTCGCCGCGCTGCGCCTGGTCGGCGCCGACCGGCCCACCGTCCGCCGGATCGCGGCCGGCGAGGCACTCGGCGGCGCGCTGCTGGGCCTCGCCGTGGGCGCCGCCCTCTTCCTGGCGCTGCGGCCGCCGGCCCAGTACGTCGAGGTGTGGGACGTCGGCGTCTTCGCGGGCGACCTGGTGCCGGACCCGCTGCTCGGCCTGGTGGTCGTCCTCGGGGTGCCGCTGGCGGCGGTGCTGGTCACGCTCGTCTCGCTCAAGTCGGTGGCGATCGAACCGCTCGGCGTGGTCCGCCACACCAAGCCGCGCCGCCGCCGCCTGTGGTGGCGCCTGCTGCTGCCGGTGCTCGGCGTCGCCCTGCTGCTCCCGTTCAGCGGGGACGTCAACTTCTACACCGTCATGTACAGCGAGTACGTGATCGGCGCCGGCAGCGCGCTGGTGCTGATCGGCCTGATCGCGCTGCTCCCCTGGGCGGTCGAGGCGGTCGTCCGCCGGCTGCGCGGCGGCCCCGTCCCCTGGCAGCTCGCCACCCGCCGGCTCCAGCTGGAGAGCGGCTCCGTCTCGCGGGCGGTCGGCGGGATCACGGTGGCCGTGGCGGGGGCCATCGCCATCCAGATGCTCCTCGGTTCGATGCACGAGGACTTCATCAAGCTCACCGGCCAGGACCCGGCCCGCGCCGAGGTCGGCGTCGCCACCAACCACGCCGACGGCGCGCTGGCCCAGCGGATGATCGCCGACTTCCGCGCCACCGAGGGCGTCCGGAAGGTCATCGGCACGGTCAACGTCTACGCGACCCGGCCGGGCGCGTACGAGGGCGACATCCGCCCCACCACCGAGCTGCACATCGCCGACTGCGCCACCCTGCGCGAGCTGGCCCGGATCGACCGGTGCGCGGACGGGGACACCTTCGTCGCGCACAGCCCGGACGAGGAGATGAACGCCTGGGTCGACCAGTCGGCCCGCCCCGGCAAGCCGGTCAACCTCGGCGACAACCCGGAGGACGCCGAGACCCGCGGCCACCGGCCGGCCGGCGAGATCCTCTGGACCCTCCCCGCCGACAGCCCCGTGGTCCGCACCCGGAAGGACCCGGGCGGCAACCACCGGGACGGCATCTACGCCACCCCGGGCGCCATCGGCAAGGAGCTGGAGCGCGCCCCGGCGATGACCACCGCCATGATCAAGCTGGACCCGTCGGTCCCGGACGGCGTGGAACACGTGCGCAACACCGCCGCCGCCATCGACCCGACGATGCGGGTCACCAACTTCGTCGCCGTCACCCGGGACCGCAACTACGCCAGCGCCCAGACCGCCCTGATGGTCGGCGCCTCGGTGCTGCTGGTGCTGATCGCGGCCTCGCTGCTGGTCTCCACCATCGAGCAGCTGCGGGAGCGCCGCCGGGTGCTGGCCGCCCTGGCCGCCTTCGGCACCCCGCGCCGGACGCTGGCCCTCTCCACGCTGTGGCAGACGGCCGTCCCGGTCGTCCTCGGCATCGGGGTCGCGGTACTGGGCGGGCTCGGCCTCGGCAAGGTGATGACCGGGGTGATCGACAAGCCCGTCCAGTCCTGGTGGGTCTTCTGGCCGTACGCGCTGACCGGCGCCGGGGTGATCGTGCTGATCACCCTCGCCTCCCTGCCGCCGCTGCTGCGGATGACCCGGCCGGAGGGCCTGCGCACCGAGTGACCCGCGCGGCCGGGTACGGACGACGCAGGGGAGCCCCCACCGGAATCGGTGGGGGCTCCCCTGCGTACAGCTGCCTGATCCGGGGTCACCGGGAGCGCGTCACGCGCCCGCCAGGACCGCCTCGGAGTCGAGGGTCGCGCCGACGGCCTGCAGGACGGCGGCGATCTTCACGGCCTCCTGGATCGTCTCGCGGTCGACACCGGCCTTGCGGAGCACCTGCTCGTGCGAGTCGAGGCACTGGCCGCAGCCGTTGATGGCGGAGACCGCGAGCGACCAGAGCTCGAAGTCGACCTTCTCCACGCCCGGGTTGCCGATGACGTTCATCCGCAGACCGGCGCGGAGCGTCCCGTACTCGGGGTCCGACAGCAGGTGCCGGGTCCGGTAGAAGACGTTGTTCATCGCCATGATGGCGGCGGCGGACTTGGCGGCCTGGTACGCCTCGGGCGACAGGTTCTCCTTGGCCTCCGGCTCCAGCTCGCTGAGCACCTTCGGCGAGCGCGAGGCGATCGCGCAGGCCAGCACGGTGCCCCACAGCTGCTGCTGCGGGAGCGGGCTGTTGCCGATGACGGAGCCCAGGTTGAGCTTCAGGTCCTTGGCGAAGTCCGGTATGGCGGACTTGAGTGCGTCGAGAGCCATGGGATTACCTCACTCGCCCGAGAGGAGCGCGACCGGGTCCAGGGTCTCGTCGCCCTGGGTCCAGTTGCACGGGCAGAGCTCGTCCGTCTGGAGGGCGTCGAGGACCCGGAGGACCTCCTTCGGGTTACGGCCGACGGAGCCCGCGGTCACCATGGTGAACTGGATCTCGTTGTTCTGGTCGACGATGAAGACGGCGCGCTGGGCGAAGCCGTCCTCGCCCTCGATGCCGAGGTCACGCATGAGCTCGTGCTTCGAGTCGGCCAGCATCGGGAAGGGCAGGTCGGTCAGGTCCGGGTGGTCCTTGCGCCAGGCGTGGTGCACGAACTCCGAGTCACCCGAGAAGCCGAGGACCTGCGCGTCACGGTCGGCGAACTCCTCGTTCAGCTTGCCGAACGCGGCGATCTCGGTCGGGCAGACGAAGGTGAAGTCCTTCGGCCACGCGAAGACGATCTTCCACTTGCCCTCGTAGGTCTTGTGGTTGATCTGCTCGAACTCCTTGCCCTTCTCCAGCGAGACGCAGGCCGTGAGGTCGAACTCGGGGAACTTGTCACCGACAGTGAGCACTGTGGTCCTCCGTTTGGTACTGAGGGGTTGGACTGTGGCCCAGCGTGCCACACGGGAGATCATGCAGAGAAATCGATCAGTTCCGTTCCACCGATAGGGCGAACGAATCAGTTGCCCGCAGGTCACCAGCGGTTTTCCCGCATGTTGCCGGAGCCGGGAGAAACGGCCGCGAGCGACGCGCCGTCGGCTCCCGACGGCGGAACACGGTCGGCAACCGATCGGAACGCATCATTCCATGCCCTGAGTGCCACCCGGAACGGTCACCCTCCGCATCGAAAAGGGCCGAGCGGACCCCTGCGACGTGGCAGGCGTCACCGGCGCCCCGCCCACCCGCGCCCGTAGGCTGGAGCACCGGCGGGCGGCATCGCCGACGCCACCCTCGTCACACCGCAGCACCGGCCGGAGACCCTGAGCCCCATGCACCACAGCACCGCCCCGGCCCGCCCCGGCCGCGCCGCCAAGGGACCCACCCTCGCCCAGCTCCGGGCCTTCGCCGCCGTCGCCGAGCACCTGCACTTCCGGGACGCGGCCGCCGCCCTCGGGATGAGCCAGCCCGCGCTCTCCGGCGCCGTCTCCACCCTGGAGGAGATCCTCGGCGTCACCCTGCTGGAGCGCACCACCCGCCGGGTCCTCCTCTCCCCCGCCGGAGAACGCCTCGCCCCGCGCGCCAAGGCCGTCCTCACCGAGGTCGGCTCGCTGCTGGAGGAGGCCGAGGCGGTCCGCGCCCCCTTCACCGGCACCGTCCGCCTCGGCGTCATCCCCACCGTCGCGCCCTACCTGCTGCCGACCGTCCTGCGCCTGGTCCGCACCGCCTACCCGAAGCTGGAACTCCAGGTCCACGAGGAGCAGACCGCCTCCCTGGTCGAGGGCCTGCTCGCCGGGCGCCTGGACCTGCTGCTGCTCGCCACCCCGCTCGGCGTCCCCGGCCTGACCGAACTCCCGCTCTTCGACGAGGACTTCGTCCTGCTCACCCCGCTCGACCACCCGCTCGGCGGGCGCGAGGGCGTCCCCCGCGAGGCGCTGCGCGAGGTCGACCTGCTCCTCCTCGACGAGGGGCACTGCCTGCGCGACCAGGCCCTGGATGTCTGCCGCGACGCCGGCCGCACCGACCGCCCGGTCACCACCAGCGCGGCCGGCCTCGCCACCCTGGTCCAGCTGGTGGCGGGCGGACTGGGCGTCACCCTGCTCCCCCGCACCGCCCTCAAGGTCGAGGCGGGCCGCAGCTCCCAGCTGCTCACCGGCACCTTCACCGACCCGGCCCCGAGCCGCCGGGTCGGCCTGGTCCTGCGCTCGGGCGCGGCCCGCACCCACGAGTACGAGGAACTGGCCGCCGCCCTGCGCGAGGCGCTGCGCCCGCTGCCGGTCCGGCTCCGGGAGAGCTGAGCCCCCGCGGGGCGCACCGCCTCACTTCTCGGCCGGCGGCGGGTCCTCCCCCGGCCCGGCCGCGGGCTGCCCGGCACCCTGGTCCGCCTTCGCCTCGTCGCCGGAGGGGGCGGGGGCGGGGGCTTCCGGCGCGGGGGCGCGGTCCGGGCCGTCGCCGCCGACCGGGGCGACGGCGAGCGCGGAGGCGCCGTGCGGGCCCGGCGCGGTCCGCAGGGCCGTCTCGCGGCTGTAGGCGCGCAGATAGCCGACGACGGTGTTGATGACGGCGACCAGCGGCACGGCGACCACGGCGCCGCCGATCCCGCCGACCAGCCCGCCCGCCGCGACCGAGAGCACCACCGCGAGCGGGTGGACCCGCACCGCGCGGCCGAGGATGAACGGCTGGAGGATGTGGCCCTCGATCTGCTGCACGGCGAGCACCACGATCAGCACCATCAGCGCGGTGAAGACGCCCTGCGTCACCAGCGCGACCACCACCGCCAGCGCGCCGGAGACGACGGCGCCGACCAGCGGGATGAAGGCGAAGAGGAAGATGAAGACGGCCAGCGGCACCGCCATCGGCACGTCGAGGAACCAGAGGCCGAGGCCGATGAAGATCGCGTCGATGAGCGCCACCATCACCGTGCCGCGCACGTACGCGGTGAGGGTCCGCCAGGCGCGCGGCCCGGCCCCGGCGATGCCCGGCCGCGCCTGCGCGGGGACCAGGTTGAGGGTCCAGCGCCAGATGCGCTTGCCGTCGTAGAGGAGGAAGAGGGTGGAGAACATCGCCAGCACCATGCCGGTGAGGACCTCGACCAGGACGGTGACGCCTTCGAGGCCGGCCGAGGTCAGCTCCTCGGTGTTGGTGCCGACGGCGTCGCGCAAGGTCTTGGCGATGTCGTTGATCTGATCCTCGGTCACGTGGAACGGGCTGTTCAGCAGCCAGCCGCGCAACTCGTCGATGCCGTCCTGGACCTGGCTGGCGAGGGTGTCGATGTTCTCCATCACCTGCCAGACCACGAACCAGCCGACCAGCCCCATGATGACGAAGCCGAGCACGGCGGTGACGGCGGTCGCCGCCCCTCTGGGCATCCCCATCCGCCGCAGCGCCGTGACGGTCGGCTGGAGCAGGGCGGTCACCAGCAGCGCCGCGATGAAGGCGAAGACGACCAGCTGGACCGAGACGATGACCTTCATCAGGACCCAGAGGGTCCCGGCGAGCACCAGCAGCCGCCAGCCCGCCTCGGCGGCGACCCGCATGCCCCACGGCACGGCGGCCACCGGGTCGGGGCGCGCGGAGACGGCGGGCGCGTAGGCGGGCGGCGCCGGCACGTGGACGGCCTCGCTCTCCGCCTCCGGCGGGGCCTTGACGAGCGGGACGGCGCCCGGCACCGGGGGCACCGCCGGCCTGGGCGGGTGGGAGGGACGTTCCGGCACCCGGTGGGCGCTGTGGGCGGCCGCGTCCTCGGACGCCTCGGCGCGCGCCCGGCGTTCGTCGAGCGCCTCACCGATCCGTGTCAGCTCGGCGCCCGCGCGCTCCAGCCACCCTGGCAGTCGTGACATGTTCTTCCCGTCCCCGTTCCTCGTCCCCGTTCCGCGTCGGGAGCGGATACCCCCAGCCGCCCCGACAACGCGGAGTCGACCGTACATGGCAGCGGCCCCTCACCGTAGGGACGGTGAGGGGCCGGGCAAGGTTGACGGGAGCGGGGCCTCGTGAGGCGTCCGCAGCCGGGCCTAGTACCAGTTGTTGGCCTGCCAGAAGCTCCAGGCGCCGCACGGCGAACCGTAGCGCTGGTCCATGTAGTTCAGGCCCCACTTGATCTGGGTGGCCGGGTTGGTCTGCCAGTCGGCTCCGGCCGAGGCCATCTTGGAGCCGGGCAGTGCCTGGACGAGACCGTAGGCGCCGGAGGACGGGTTGCTGGCCCGGTAGTTCCACGTGGACTCGTGGTTCACGATGTTGCTGAAGCACTGGAACTGGTCCGCCGGGACCATCTGCCGCGCCATGGCCTGCACCTGGGCGACCGTGTACGAGGACTGGGTGGCGAAGCTGGTGGCGTCGCGGGTCTCGGAGCGGCTGGCCTTCTCCTCGGCCTCCTTGCGCTCCTTGGCCTCACGCTCGGCCTGCTCCGCGGCCTTCTCGGCGGCGGCCTTCTTCTCCGTGGCCGCCTCGGCGGCCGCCTTGCGGGCCGCTTCCTCCACGGCCTTCTTGGTCACGGCATCCGCGGCGATCGACTGCGCGTCGGCCTGCTGGGCCAGCGACGCGGTCTGCACCTGGGCCTGCTGGCCCGCCGGGATGTCCGCGAGGAGAGTCGCCTCGCCTGCGGCTGCCTCGAAGTCGTTCGCGGGCTGCTGGGCACCGCCGGAGGCAACGCCCACGACAGCACCGACAGTGGTGACCGCCGTGGCCGATGCCACAGCGAATCCCCGGACCGAGATCCGGCTCACACGGTTTCCTTCCAGCGTCGTCCGCATGGGTGACCTCGCGGACGCAATCGTGCCCTTGGCGCTGGCTTCCGCTCGAACGTGGTCACGGGAAGCACGGACCCGACAGGGCTGCCTCGCGCAAGCGAGGAGCGCCCCGTTCTGCTCGGGTGGCATACGGCGTCTCTATGGAGTTCTCGACCTACTTGGTACTGCTAGGGGTACCGCGTTGCCGTATGCGGGGCCTGACAGGAGCAAGACTCTGCCGGACGCCCCCGCCGCAAGGCAATTCTCTCCCGCGTGTTTAAGCTCACACGTTGTTTGCCCCACGGGGTTTCTGGAAACGTGCGCGCAGCAAAGCGCCGTCGGGCTAGGCTGCTTGGCCTTCCCCGACGGCGCTTTGTACCACCGGTCATACTTTTCGGACGTACCGATCAAATGGCCTACGACTGCGCCACCCGAACGCCCAACTCGCCCCGGTTCAGGCGGCTTAGGTCACCCGGTCGGCCCCGCCGTCACAGCTGGCCGTCCTCCAGCAGCTCGGTCACCAGGGCGGCGATCCGGGAGCGCTCGGAGCGGGTCAGCGTCACATGGGCGAAGAGCGGGTGCCCCTTCAGCTTCTCCACCACGGCCACCACGCCGTCGTACCGCCCGACCCGCAGGTTGTCGCGCTGGGCGACGTCGTGGGTGAGGACGACCCGGGAGTCGGCCCCGATCCGGGACAGGACGGTCAGCAGGACGTTCCGCTCCAGGGACTGGGCCTCGTCGACGATGACGAAGGCGTCGTGCAGGGAGCGGCCGCGGATGTGGGTGAGCGGCAGCACCTCCAGCATGCCGCGGGCCACGACCTCCTCGATGACCTCGCGGGTGGTGACGGCCGAGAGGGTGTCGAAGACCGCCTGCGCCCAGGGGCCCATCTTCTCGGCCTCGCTGCCCGGCAGGAAGCCGAGCTCCTGCCCGCCGACGGCGTACAGCGGCCGGAAGACCATCACCTTCTTGTGCTGGCCGCGCTCCAGCACCGCCTCCAGTCCGGCGCAGAGCGCCAGCGCCGATTTGCCGGTGCCGGCCCGGCCGCCCATCGAGATGATGCCGATCTCCGGATCGAGGAGCAGGTCCAGCGCGATCCGCTGCTCGGCGCTGCGGCCGTGGATGCCGAACGCCTCCCGGTCGCCCCGGACCAGGCGTACCTCGCCGGTCTCGGTGACCCGCCCGAGCGCCTTGCCGCGCTCGGACTGGATGGTGAGCCCGGTGTGCACCGGCAGCTCGGCGGCCTCCGGGACGAGCAGGGTGTCCTGCTCGAAGAGGAGGTCGACCTGTTCGCCGGAGAGGGTCAGCTCGGCCATCCCGGTCCAGCCGGAGTCGGTGATGGCCAGCTCCGCCCGGTACTCCTCGGCGAGCAGACCGACCGACGACGCCTTGATGCGCAGTGGCAGGTCCTTGGAGACGACGGTGACGTCGAATCCCTCGGCCTGGAGGTTCCGGGCGACGGCGAGGATGCGTGAGTCGTTGTCCCCCAGGCGGTATCCGGCGGGCAGGACTCCCGGGTCGGAGTGGTTCAGCTCGACACGGAGGCTGCCGCCGAGGTCCCCGAGCGGGATGGGGGCGTCGAGCCGGCCGTAACGGACCCGGAAGTCGTCCAGCAGGCGCAGGGCCTGGCGGGCGAAGTACCCGAGTTCCGGGTGGTGCCTCTTGGCCTCCAGTTCCGTGACCACGACGATCGGGAGCACCACTTCGTGCTCGTCGAAACGGATCATGGCGTTCGGATCGGCCAGCAGCACGCTGGTGTCGAGAACGTAGGTGCGCCTGTCGGGCATGCGGCGCTTTGAGCTGGTCACCACGGAAGGACGTACCCCCTCGGATGAGGTCGGGGTGCGACGGGGTCGCGGGGGCCTCCCCGGGGACGGAGGTGTCCCGGGGAGGAGGACGGGCCGGGCTCGGCCCCTGCGCGGGCCGGGCTCCGGCCCTCCGCTCCGTCCGTGCCGAGGGCTCGGTCGAGGTGGTGCAAAGGGCCTCCCGGGCGGGCGGCCGGGCCGCCCGCTGAGCTCCGACGCCCGCCCCTGCACTGCCCGGGCGCCGGCCTGGCAGTGATATTCCCTCCTTGCCGCCGCGCCATGCGTGGTGGTGTCACGCACAAGGATGAACTCCCGGTGCCGGAGGGAGATCCGGGACCGGGAGTCCGAGTGGCGCGGAGGGGGGCGTCAGCCGCCGAAGCGGCGGTTGCGGTACGCGTAGTCGCGCAGCGCCCGCAGGAAGTCGACCTTGCGGAAGGCGGGCCAGAAGACCTCGCAGAAGTAGTACTCCGAATGGGCGCTCTGCCAGAGCATGAAGCCGGAGAGGCGCTGCTCGCCGCTGGTGCGGATGACGAGGTCCGGGTCGGGCTGCCCGCGGGTGTAGAGGTGCTCCGAGATGGAGTCGATGGAGACGGTCTCGGCCAGCTCCTCGAAGGAGGTGCCGCGCTCGGCGTGGTCGAGGAGGAGCGAGCGGACCGCGTCGGCGATCTCCTGGCGGCCGCCGTAGCCGACGGCGACGTTGACCAGTATCCCCTGGTTGGCGGCGGTGGCCTCCTCCGCCTCCTTGAGGACGGTGCGGGTCCGGTCGGGGAGCATGTCCAGGGTGCCGACGTGGTGGACGCGCCAGCGGCCGTCGGCGGCGAGGCCGCGTACCGAGTCCTCGATGATGCCGAGGAGCGGGGTCAGCTCGGACTCGGGCCGGTCGAAGTTGTCGGTGGAGAGCATCCACAGGGTGACGACGCGCACCTTGGTCTCGGCGCACCAGCCCAGGAACTCGGTGATCTTGTCGGCGCCCGCCCGGTGGCCCTGCGCCGTGGTGCCGCCGGACGCCTTGGCCCAGCGCCGGTTGCCGTCGAGGATGACCCCGATGTGTCCGGGGACCTGGTCGTGATCGAGGCGGCCTTCCACCCGGCGTGCGTAGAGTTTGTACACCAGGTCGCGCAGATTCACGTCTGTTCAGCCCCTCCTGGGATCGACCGGTCACCGAAGCCGCCACACTATCGCTGTGCCGTCCGGGTCCGTCGTCGGGTTGGTCGCCGCTCCTGCCCGCGGAAGCGGGCTGCTCGTCCCGGCGGACACGGCTCCGCCCACTGACGATGGGGGGGACGTTCCGGAGAGGTGGCGCGGGCCTGCTTCTCGCTCCGCGCGGTGCGTGGCCGCGTCGGGATGCGCCGGGTTCGCCGTGGAGACGATAGCACCGCGCCCCGGGGGTGCGGTGGGGCCGCGGGCCCGGCCGACGGGCCCCAACTGGCCCTTCCGGACAAGCGGAAGGAACTCCTTCGGAAGAACCGGCGCCCCTGGCGTACTTTCGTGACCATGACCGACACGTCTGCGTACACCGCCGCGGCCGACCGCTACGACTCCATGGAGTACCGGCGCACGGGCCACAGCGGCCTCAAGCTCCCGGCGATCTCCCTGGGGCTGTGGCACAACTTCGGCGACGACCGCTCCCTCGACTCCCAGCGCGCGATCCTGCGCCGCGCCTTCGACCTGGGCATCACCCACTTCGACCTGGCCAACAACTACGGCCCGCCGCCCGGCTCGGCGGAGCTGAACTTCGGCAAGCTCCTGGCGCAGGACTTCGCCCCGTACCGCGACGAGCTGGTCCTCTCCACCAAGGCCGGCTACCTGATGCGCCCGGGCCCGTACGGCGAGTGGGGTTCGCGCAAGTACCTGCTCTCCTCGCTCGACGCCTCGCTGAAGCGGATGGGCACCGACTACGTCGACATCTTCTACTCGCACCGCTTCGACCCGGAGACTCCCCTGGAGGAGACGATGGGCGCGCTGGCCAGCGCGGTGCAGCAGGGCAAGGCGCTCTACGTCGGCGTCTCCTCCTACAACAGCGAGCAGACCGCCGAGGCCGCCCGCATCCTGCGCGAGATGGGGGTGCGCCCGCTGATCCACCAGCCCTCGTACTCCATGATCAACCGCTGGACCGAGGACGACGGCCTGCTGGACACGCTGGAGGCGGCCGGCATGGGCTGCATCTCCTTCGTGCCGCTGGCGCAGGGGCTGCTGACGGACAAGTACCTGAAGGGCATCCCGGAGGGCTCGCGCGCCACCCAGGGCAAGTCGCTCGACCCGAACCTCCTCTCGGACGAGGTCACCCGCCGGCTCAACGGCCTCAACGACATCGCCGCCCAACGCGGCCAGTCGCTGGCGCAGCTGGCGCTGAGCTGGGTGCTGCGGGACCCGCGGATGACGTCGGCGCTGATCGGCGCCTCCAGCCCGCGCCAGGTGGAGCAGAACGTGGCCGCGCTCTCGGGCCCGCCGCTCACCGACGAGGAGCTGCGGGAGATCGACTCCTTCGCCGTCTCGACACCGGGCACCAACATCTGGGCCGACCGGAGCTGAGCACAGCGGAAAGGGCGCCCCTCCACCGAGTCCTTCGGGGAGGGGCGCCCTTCGCGGTACGGGCGGTGCACGCCGTACCCAAGAAAGCGGGCCGGTCCGTGGGGGGGGTTACGGACCGGCCCGAGGGGGGGTTTCCACCATAACCCTTCGTAAGTGATGCTGCGTGCATTCCGGCAGAAAAATTACGCTCCGGAGTTGCCCAGCGACACACCGGGGAGCCCCGCCCGGAGCGGCATGACCCCTCCCACCGGCGGATTTCCCGGCCCGTGGGGCACGTGGGGCACGAGTGCGGGGTGGGACGCGCTCCACCCGCACGGGTTACGTCGGCTGCGGTCCTCGACTTGACGTATCCGGACCGGAGCGGAGGCCGGGCGGGCATGTCGCGCGGCCCCCTCCACCGCACGACACCCCGGGCCCCGTGATCCGCGCCGCGGCCAGACTCCGGTACAGGACACGGAGCCACAGCCTTTGCTGACGCGAATTCGTTGGTCTGAACCTACGCGAGAACCCAACAACCCCACGAGCCCCGTTCGATAACAATGCGGAATCGGTGGCTCCACGCCCTTCCTCTCTCCGCACTCCGCGCTCGCCGCTCACGTGCCCCGCTCCCCTCTCTTCGCGCTGTCCGGGTGCACTCGGGGAATGCGGCGCAGCACCATGGGCGCCATCAGAACTCCGAGGGGAGGCAGGACGTACAGCACGTGGTCGGAATTGAGAGCGAGCAGGCCGTTGAAGACGGCTCCGGACAGCAGGACCGTCAGTGGGCCCAGGAACCGGAAGAAGACGGTGGCGACCCCGGGAGCGAAGGCACCGGCGATCATCGCGAAGCAGAACAGCAGCGGCGGCATCAGCGACAGCATCGGGGAGGGTGCGGTCGATGACCTCGCGCCGGTCGCGGACCGCCTGCCAGATCAGGGCGTCGGCGGCGGTGAGGCCGAAGGCGAAGGTCAGCAGGGCGAAGAGGGTGGAGTCGTTGGTGAGGAAGACCAGGCCGAGGACGAGGCCGAAGACGCCGTAGACGAAGCGGCGGGCGGCGTACCGGTCGAGGGTGAGGCCACCGGGGTTGCCGGCCATGTCGATGCGGCGGCGTTTGGCGTCGACGCGGCGCGGGCCCATCAGCCGGAGGACGAGCGGGGCGAAGCGGATGCCGAGCCGGTCGACGGCGGACTCGGCGGTGGAGACGCGGGCGGCGCCGGACTCCAGGGCGACGGCGAGGTCGTCGGGGAGTTTCGCCTCGCCGCGCAGCAGGCGCAGGGCGGCGAGGGCGGCGGCCACCGCGGCGGCGGCGAGCAGGGCGAGGCCGAGCGCCAGCAGCGGGGACTGGAGCGTGGGGCCGGCGGCGAGGGTGGGCACGGTCAGACCTCGATCTTTCCGAGGCGGCGGATGACGAGGAAGCCGACCGCGTACAGGCCGAGTGCGATCAGGATGAGGATCTGGCCGAGGGCGGAGCCGGTGACGCGGGCGAGGGCGCCCTCGTTCTGCGAGTTGATGAGCAGCAGCGAGCCGAGGCCGAGGGCGGGCACGGTGAGCGCGGTGGCGTGCACCTCGGAGAGCATGGTGCGGACCTCGCGGCGGGTCTCCTTGCGCTCCTCCAGGGTGGCGGTGAGGTTGCGCAGCGAGGAGACGACGGTGCCGCCGGCCTGGTTGGAGAGGACCAGGGTGGTGACGAGGACGACCAGCTCGCGGGAGGGGAGCCGTTCGGCGAGTTCGCCGAGGGCGGCGTCGACCGACCTTCCCAGCGCCAACTGGTCCGCTACGCGGGACAGTTCCTCGCCCGCCGGAGCCTCCAGCTCTTCGGCGGCCATGGCGAGGGCGGTGCGCAGGGCGAGGCCGGCGGCGGTGGCGTTGGCGAGGAGCCGGGCCACGTCGGGGAGCTGGTTGATGAACGCCTCGATGCGCTTCTGGCGCTGCCAGTTGAGGAAGACGACGGCGCCCCAGGCGGCGGCCAGGGCGGCGATCGGCCCGAAGAAGGGGGCGAGGGCCGCCGTGGCGATCAGCCACAGGGCGGCGGTGGCGGCGAGGGCGTAGACGGTGAACTCGCCGACGGTGACGTCGAGTCCGGTGGCGGAGAGGCGCAGCGAGAGGTCCCGGCCGAGGCGGGTGCGGCGGACCCGGCGGTCGATGCCGGTGAAGCGGCGGCCGCGTCCGGCGGGGGGCGCGGAGGTGGCCGAGAGCCGGTCGACCAGGGCCTGGCGCTGGGCGCGCCCGGAGGCGTACACGTGGACGCCGGCCACGGCGAGCAGCAGGCAGAGCAGGGCGGCGCCGAGGGCGAGGCGGGTGGGGTCGGTCATGCCAGCGCCTCTCGGACGTGGGCGGGGTCGGCGGTGTCGGTGACGCCGAAGGCGGGGGGTACGCCCTCTCCGGCGAGGTGGAGGCGGTCGGCGACGGGGCGGGGCAGCGGGAGGTGTTCGAACCAGCCCGGGGCGGCGCGGTCCGGGCCCGGGGGGCCGGGGTGGTGGCGGGAGACGGTGGCGATGCGGAAGGGCTCACGGCCGTGCGAGACGAGGACGGCGATCTCGGCGAGGCGGCGGGAGCCGTCGGCGGCGCGGCTGAGCTGGACGACGACGTCGACGGCGGAGTTGATCTGGTCGCGGAGCGCCTCGAAGGGGATCTGCACCTCGGCCATGGAGCCGAGCGTCTGGAGCCGCATCAGGGCGTCCTCGGCGCTGTTGGCGTGGACGGTGGCGAGCGAGCCGTCGTGGCCGGTGGACATGGCCTGGAGCATGTCGAGGGTCTCGCCGCCGCGGACCTCGCCGACGATGATGCGGTCGGGGCGCATCCGCAGGGAGTTGCGGACGAGGTCGCGGATGGTGATGTGGCCCTTGCCCTCGACGTTGGCGGGGCGGGATTCGAGGCGTACCACGTGGGCCTGCTGGAGCTGGAGTTCGGCGGAGTCCTCGATGGTGATGATGCGCTCGTGGCCGGGGATGAGGCCGGAGAGGGCGTTGAGCAGGGTGGTCTTCCCGCTGCCGGTGCCGCCGGAGACGATGACGTTGAGGCGGGCCCGGACGAAGGCGGCGAGCAGCATCAGCAGGTGTTCGTCGAGGGAGCCGAGCTGGATCAGCTCGGGGAGGGTGTAGGCGCGCGGGAAGCGGCGGATGGTGAGGGTGGCGCCGGTCAGGGAGAGCGGCGGGATGATGACGTTGACGCGTTCGCCGGAGGGGAGCCGGGCGTCGACCATGGGATGGGACTCGTCGACGCGGCGGTTGACGGTGGAGACGATGCGTTCGATGGTCTGCATCAGCTGCTCGTGCGAGGCGAACCGCATCGGCAACTGCTCGACGCGGCCCGCCCGTTCGACGAAGATCGCGTCGGGTCCGTTGACCATGATCTCGGTGATGGACGGGTCTTCGAGGAGTGGTTCGAGGACGCCGAGGCCGAGTGCCTCGTCGACGACGCGGCGGATGAGCTGGGTGCGTTCGGCGCCGGAGAGGACCGGTCCCTCGCGGCTGATGATGTGGCCGAGGACGCGCTCCAGCCGGGCCCGCCGGTCGGCGGTGGCCAGCGAGGACATCTCGGCGAGGTCGATCTCCTCCAGCAGCTTGGCCCGGAAGACCGCGACCAGGTGCCCGTCCTCCCGCCCGGGCCGGGCGCTCCCCTGCTCCTCGGGGCCGGTGATACGTGACCTGAGGCTCATACGGTGTCGCCTCCTCGGGCGGGGGCCGGGCGGCCTGATGCGGCCGGGGTACGGGCAGGGGCGGGCGGGGTCATCGGTCGTCGTCGGGCATGGTGGCCGAGCGGGTCACGGTCCAGCCGTCGCCGACGAACGGCAGCAGGGTCGGCACCTTGACGGCGGCGGTGGCCTTGGTGGTCCCGTCCCCGCCGCCCCAGCTGAAGCTGACGTCCATCCCGGCGCCGACCGCCGCCTGGCCGGCCGCCGCCCCGGCCCCGGTGTCCTCCTGCGAGGCGACCCGGGCGGCGGCACGGGCGGCGGAGCCGGCCTGGTTGGCGGCGTAGCCGACGAGGCCGAGCTGGATGGCGGCGAGGCCGATCAGGAGGAGGACGGGGAGGAAGCCGGCGAATTCGAGGATGGCGGCGCCTCGGTCGTCGGGCCTCCTCGGCGACCGCTGCCGGGTCCGCCCCCTCACCGCTCCCCCTCGAACGCCGCCCCCGCCCGCCCCGTCACCTTCCACCCGGGATTCACCCCAGGGAAGAACAGCGGCACGTCCGCCTTGACCGTGGCCTGCCAGACGGAGCCCGCGTCGGTGCAGGTGACGGCGGCGCCGGACCAGGCGGAGGGGAGGTGGCGGGTGGCGGCGGTGCGGCAGGCGGCGGGGCCGGAGTCGCCGGCGGCGTGGGCGGCGGTGGCGGCGCGGGCGCCTTCGTCGGCGGCGTTTCCGGCGAGGGTGTAGGAGTAGCCGTAGAGGGCGCACTGCCAGAGCAGGGCGAGGACGACGAGGACGAGCGGGAAGATCCCCGCGAACTCCAGGGTGACGGCGCCCCGGTCGCCGTGGGCGCCGCGGCGCTTGCGGCCGGTGGGGCGGTCGGGTTCGCGGGGGCCGAGGCCGAGTTCGCCGGCGAGGCCCCAGAGGGCCTGTTTGACGGTCGACTTGGCGTCGAGGTCCTGGACGCGTCCGGCGTCCAGGGCCGACTGGAGTTCGCGGTAGTGGGCGGGGACGGTGGTGCGGGCGACGCGGGTGCCGGTGATGCGGGCGACCAGGGCGGGGTTGATCTCGGTGCCCTTGCCGTACCGGTTGACGACGGTGGTGGTCTCCTCGGCCTTGCGGATCTGGAGGCGTTCCCAGAGGCGGATCTGGCGTTTGGCGGCGCGGACGGCGACCACGTCGGGGGTGAGGACGAGGAGGGCCTCGTCGGCGAGTTCGACGGCGGCGGCGTTGGCGGCGGCCATCTGGGTGCCGCAGTCGACGATCACCACGTCGTAGCGGCCGCGCAGGACGGTGACGACCTGGCGGGCGGTGCGGTCGGTGACGTCCTCGCCGCGTTCGCCCTCGGCGGGGGCGGGGATGACGGCGAGGCCGCTCTCGTGGGTGAAGACCACGTCGGCGAGGACGCGCGGGGTGACGTCGCGGATGGCGGCGAGGTCGGCGACCGAGCGGCGGAACTGCACGTCGAGGTAGGAGGCGGTGTCGCCGGACTGGAGGTCGAGGTCGAGGAGGGCGGTGGAGCGGCCCGACGCCTGGGCGGCCAGGGCCAGCTGGACGGCGGTGAGGGTGGTGCCGACGCCGCCCTTGGCGCCGGAGACGGTGACGACGCGGCCGCCGCCCCCGGCGGCGAGGAGTTCGCGGCCGCTGCCGGTGGCGAGGTGGCGGCGCATGTCGAGGGACCAGACGGCGGCGGCCTGGACGCGCTCGGCGAGCGCCTCGTAGCTCATCGGGAGGGCGACGATGCCGCGCGCCCCGGCGTCCATGGCGGCGGTGATGACGGCGGTGCCGGTGTCGGTGGTGAGCAGGACGACGCCGACCGAGGGGAAGCGCCGGGTGACCTCGCGGACCAGGTCGAGCGCGGGGGCCGGGCCCATCCGCTCGTGGACGAGGACGACCTCGGGCAGCTCGTCGAGGGACTCGGCGGCGAGCGCGGCGAGGGTGTCCAGCAGCGCCGTCGAGTCGGGCAGGGCCTGCGCCGGTTCGGCGTCGGGCAGCTGGGCGAGGAGGGTGGCGAGGACGCGGGCGGCGTCCTGGTCACCGGCGGCGGGGAGAATGCGCAGCGTCATCGGCCGCCTCTCACTTGTCCTCGTCGAGGGTGTACGTACGGTCGCCGCGGCGCAGGCCCTCGTCGCTGCCGGGCCCGACCAGGGCGAGGCGGACGTGGGCGGCGAACGACTCGGCGTAGGCGACGCGCTGGGCGTCGGCGGCGGAGAGGGCGAAGGTGATGGGGACGGCGTCGACGGGCTGGCGGCGCCGGTCGTCCTGGTCGGGTTCGAGGGCGGTGAGTTTGCCGACGTCGATGACGCGGGCGTTCTCCACGATGATCCGCGACTGGTCCTTCTCGCCGTCGTTCTCGGCCTTGAAGGTGGCGTAGATGTTGACGTCCGAGCCCGGGGTGATCTTGCCGGCGACGCCGGTGGCCGCGTCGATCATGATGGCGATCTCCTGCTCGCCGGGGCGGACCTCGGGGCGGGCGACGATCATGTCGGTCTGGAGCAGGGAGCCCTGGCGCAGGGTGGTGACGGCGATCTTGCCGCGTATCTGGCGCAGGTCGGTGACGGCGTTCTCGGAGCGCCACCGCTCGGGCATCGACACCTTCTCGAACTGGTCGGCGCTCAGCTCCTTGTAGGGGGCGACGTCGGTCTTCAGCCGGTAGGCGGGGACCTCCGGGCCGACCTTGGCGTTGACGTCCCGGACGACCGAGAGCACTCCGGCGAAGGCTCCGACGGCGCAGAGCACCGAGAGGAGCAGCAGCAGAACACCTCGACGCTGGCGTGCGTTCATGGGCGGGGATTCCTTGATCGGGGCGGCGGCGGGGGCTGGTGGGGGTCCTCGTACGGGCGGTGCGGGCCCCAGTCGGCGGGGGCCTCGCGCTGGGCGGGGCGCAGGGCGTGGACGCCGGTGGCGGGGCCGCCGGTGGGTCCGGCCGGGGTCTGGGGTGTCCCGGGCGGGGCGGCGCCGGTGTCCAGGGCCGGGGCGAGGCGGGGGTCGCGGGCGGCGGGCAGGGCCCGGCCGGCGGCTGCCGGGGCGGTCCTGGCGAGGGCGGGCGCGGGTTCGCGGCCGCGCAGGCGGCCCGGGGCCGGGCGGGTGGCGGGCAGGGCGCGGCGCCCGCGTTCGCCGGGCGGCGGGAGGGGGGCGGCGCAGAAGGCGCAGCGGTCGCCGATGAGTTCGAGGCCGCACCAGTGGCACTCCTCGCGGCGGACGGAGGAGACGAGCTGGTAGAGGACGGAGATGTCGGGGATGGCGGCGGCGAACTCGGTGAGCTTGGAGGTGCCCCACCAGTCGGCGGAGGCGGCCGGGAGCTTGGTGGGGGTGACCTCGCGGACGTGCCAGGCGCGGGCGAGGGCGCCGGTGACGCGTTCGGCGGGCAGGCCGCCCTCGGCGACGACCAGGCGGGTGGGGAAGCCGGGGGCCTTCAGTCCGGGGTCCTGGTCACCGGAGAGCCGGACCAGCTGGGGTTCGGGGCGGGCGAGGACGGCGAACTGGCTGCCGGGGAGCCAGGACTTGGCGTGCGCCTTGAGGCCGACGGGGACCTGGTCGAGGCGGGCGACGGAGCCGAGGACCGCGCCGGCGTGCAGGTAGTGGGCGAGGAGGCGGGCGGCGCTGGCGAGGACGCCCGGGGAGAAGTCGCAGATGGAGAGCTGGCGCAGTTGCAGCGCGAGCAGGGCGGTGCCGAGCGGGGGCAGGTCGACGCCGACCAGGGCGAGCCGGTCGGTCTCCAGGGCGGCGCGGGCGGCGTGCAGCCGGTGGACGAGGGCCGGCGGGGCGGCGGCGGGGTGGACGACGAGGACGTGGCCGTGCTGCTCGACGAGGGTGTGGATCTCGGCGAGGGTGCGGTCGAGGCTGCCGCCGCGCTCGCCCGGTTCGGCGGACTGGAGGATGGCGGCGGGCGGGGTGTGCCGGTCGGGTGAGGGCAGCACCAGTTCAGGACTGGTGACCGCGACGGCGGTCGGCATCCAGGACACCCCCGATCCCCTCGGCGGCCGGCCCGGCCGCCCGCGTGCTTGCCCGGCGGTCGCCCGCCGTCCGTCCGCCCTCGTCGGCGGGGCGGTCCGGCTGTCCGGCCGCGCGGGCCCGACGCCCCTCATCATCGCCACAAAACTGTCCCGACACACCGGTGTTGGGGCGTCTCCTTCGGTATCTTCCGCTCCGGTCAAGGGTGTTCGTCCGCCGTTGGTGGCGCGTTCCCGGCGTTCACCCCGCCACACGTGCGTCCGTACCGCTTCTTTCCCCGGCGCCACCACCGGGTTCGTCCGGATCAGACGGGATCACGCCGCCGGGTCTCCGCCGGCGCTGATCCGCCAACTTGGCCGGAATCGTATGCACAATCGCCGAAGTTGACCGGTTGGCAGGGAGCGGCGGCCGGTCGCGGCCGCTCCGGGCGGACGGCCGTACGGACTCCTCGGCCGACCCCTGCGGGAACCCTTGACAACCCCATTGGTCTGGACCAGTTTGGTGCCCATCGCGGTGGCCACCGTGCGCCAACTCCCCGCCCCCTCCCGGGTGGCGGGCCCCGTCGGCGCGTCCCCCCACGTCCGTGACTCCCCCCACCGGAGGCAGCAGTGGCACGCACCTACCCCCTCCCGCACCCCGGCCGGCGCCCCTCCACGCCCGGCCTCCACCGCAGGGGCCGGCTGACCGCCGCCCTCACCGCGGCCGTCCTCGGCGCCTCCGGGCTCGCCCTCACCGGCCCCGCGACCGCCGCCGAGGCGGCCCCCGCCGCCCAGGCCGCCCCGGCCGCCGTACCGGCCCACGCGGTGACCGGTTACTGGCAGAACTTCAACAACGGCGCGACCGTGCAGACCCTCGCCGACGTGCCGGACGCCTACGACATCATCGCCGTCTCCTTCGCCGACGCCACGGCCAACGCGGGCGAGATCACCTTCACCCTCGACTCGGCCGGGCTCGGCGGCTACACCGACGAGCAGTTCCGCGCCGACCTCGCCGCCAAGCAGGCCGACGGCAAGTCGGTGATCATCTCGGTCGGCGGCGAGAAGGGCGCGGTCGCCGTCAACGACAGCGCCTCCGCCCAGCGCTTCGCCGACAGCACCTACGCGCTGATGGAGGAGTACGGCTTCGACGGCGTCGACATCGACCTGGAGAACGGCCTCAACTCCACCTACATGACCGAGGCCCTCACCAAGCTCCACGAGAAGGCCGGGGACGGGCTGGTCCTCACCATGGCGCCGCAGACCATCGACATGCAGTCGCCCGAGAACGAGTACTTCAAGACGGCGCTGGCCACGAAAGACTTCCTGACCGTCGTCAACATGCAGTACTACAACAGCGGTTCGATGCTCGGCTGCGACGGCCAGGTCTACGCGCAGGGCACCGTCGACTTCCTCACCGCGCTCGCCTGCATCCAGCTGGAGAACGGTCTCGACGCCTCCCAGGTCGGCATCGGCGTCCCCGCCTCCCCGAAGGCGGCCGGCGGCGGCTACGTCGAGCCCTCCGTGGTCAACGACGCGCTGGACTGCCTGACCCGGGGCACCGGTTGTGGCTCGTTCAAGCCGGAGAAGACCTACCCGGCGCTGCGTGGCGCCATGACCTGGTCGACCAACTGGGACGCCGACACCGGCAACGCCTGGTCGAACGTGGTCGGCCCGCACGTCGACGACCTGCCGTAACCCCGGAGCCGGGCACCCGCCCGCTCCCCCGCACCCCGCAGCGCCGCCGCTCCCCCGGCGGCGCTGCGGTGCGTCCGGGTCAGCCGGTCCAGGTGCGGAACCGGGGGCGCGCGGGCCCGCACGCGCCGTCCGACACCGCCTGCTCGTAGGCCTCCTGGTGGGCCACGTACCTCTCGGCCGGCGGAGCGTCGCCGGGCGCGTACCCCCCGGAGAGGACGAGGCAGTCCGGGTGGACCGGCTCGACGGCGTACCAGCCGAGACAGACCAGGGCCAGCCCGCACAGGACCGTGAGCTGGCGGCGCGTGGGGTGGAGCGGGGTACCGGGCACCCGCGCAGGGTACAGAGGGGCGCCCGCCGGTCAGGCCGAGGGCCTGCGGAAGAGGCCGTTCCACAGGAAGGGCACGCCGAAGTACGGGGAGTCCTCCGGCTCCTGGTCCATCCGGCGCAGCTCCACCTCCTCCAGCCCGGAGAAGATCCACCGCAGCTGCCCGGCGGTGTAGCCGAGGCCGCCGCGCAGCCGCTCGGGGTGGCGGTACAGCTCGGCGTCGGGGGCGGAGGTGCCGGAGCCCTCCTCCCCGGCGGCGAAGCAGGTGAGGACGAGGTGGCCGCCGGGGGCGAGCAGGCGGCCGAGGAGGGCGAGGTAGCTGACCCGGCGGTGCGGCGGCAGGTGGTGGAAGCACCCCGAGTCGTGGATCAGGTCGTACGGGCCGGTGAGGCCGGCCGCGTCGGGGGCGAAGGCGTCGCCCAGGTGGAAGCGGATCGCGGCGCCGGCCGCGCGGGCGCGTTCGCGGGCCCAGCCGAGGGCGGCCGGTGACAGGTCGACGGCGTCGACCCGGTACCCCTGGGCGGCCAGGAGCAGGGCGTTGCGGCCGGGCCCGCAGCCCAGGTCGAGGGCGTGGCCGCCGGGCGGGAGCGGGCCCGCCGCGAGGTGGCGGGCGAGGTTGGCGTCGGGCTTGGCCGCGAAGAAGGGGACGGGCCGCTCGCGGTCGGCGTAGAAGCCGTCCCAGTGCGCGCCGGCCGCGGTCGTCCAGCGGTCGACGCCGTCCGTGAACAGCCCGTCCAGCAACCGCAGCACGTCCTCGGCCGTCCGCACCTCGCGCCCTCCCGGCCCGGCCCGGTCCGTGCCGTACGCGCTCTCCGTCGCACCGGTGTCTCCCATCGGGGTCCCCTCTCCTCGCGGTACCGGGAAGGTAGCCCGGGTACCGGTGAATGCCCAGGTCAGAGGGTGTTCGGTGGGGGCGCGTGCGGCCTCTGGACGGCCCGCCCCGGCCGTCACGGCGGCGGGGTCGCGGCCCGGTGCGTACACCCGGCCGCGACCCCGCTCAGGGCCGTCCCGAGGCCCTCCAGGGGCAGCTCCGGGACGGTTTTTCAGGCTCTCAGAAGAGTTCGCGGATCTGCTGGACGCACAGGACCACGAAGAGGAGCCCGGCGGCGGCCAGCATGATGTTGCTGAGCCAGCCGTTGCGCCATTCGCCGGGCGTCCGGCCGGAGTTGAGCAGGGCGATCAGGGTGAAGGCGAGGAAGGGCATGAAGAAGGCGCCGAGCACGCCGTAGACCAGGACCAGGCCGAACGGCTGGTCGAGGAAGAGCAGCGCCATCGGCGGGAAGGTCAGCCACAGCAGGTACGCGCGGAACGGTACGGACTTCTCCCGCTCGCCCGTGGCGACCTCGGCGGCGCCGCCCGCCTCGGCGGTCTCGACGCGGACGGCCTCCTTGCGCAGCCGCTCGACGAAGTCGGCGAACATCAGGCTGACGCCGTGCCAGACGCCGATCAGGGAGGAGAAGGAGGTGGCGAAGAAGCCGACCAGGAAGAGGGTGGCGGTCGCGGAGCCGAACCGCTGCTCCAGGACGTCACCGAGGTCGACGAGGCCCTTGTCGCCGGAGGTCAGCACGATGTTGGTGGAGTGCAGCAGCTCGGCGCCGATGATCAGCATGGCGACGACGAAGATGCCGGTGGTGACGTAGGCGACCCGGTTGTCCAGGCGCATCACCTTCATCCAGGCCGGGGTGGTCCAGCCCTTGGCGTTCACCCAGTAGCCGTAGGCCGCCATGGTGATGGTGCCGCCGACGCCGCCGACGATGCCCAGGGTGTAGAGGAGCGAGCCGTCCGGGAGGGCCGGGACCAGGCCCGCGAAGGTCTTCGGCAGGCTCGGGCCGACGCGGACGGCGACGTAGACGACCACGACGAACATCACGCCGATCATCACGGTCATGGCCTTCTCGAAGACCGCGTACCGGTTGAACCAGACGAAGACCAGCCCGAGGATGCCGGTGATCGCGGCCCACACCTTCAGGCCGGGGCCGTCGGGGAAGAGCGCCACGATCGGCAGGGCCGAGGAGGACATCGCGGTGGCGCCGTAGACGAAGCCCCAGACCACGATGTAGACGGCGAAGTACCAGGTGGTCCACCGGCCCAGGCTGCGCCAGCCCTCGAAGATGGTGCGGCCGGTGGCCAGGTGCCAGCGGCCGGTCGCCTCGGCCAGCGAGATCTTCACCAGGCAGCCGATGACCGCCGCCCACAGCAGCGTGTAGCCGAACTTGCTGCCCGCGATGAGGGTGGCCACCAGGTCGCCCGCGCCGACACCGGTGGCGGCGACCACGATGCCCGGGCCGATGTACTTCCAGCTCGATTTGCGCGGGCCCGGGTCCGCCGCCTGTGGCGCCGTCGCCGCGCCGTCCGTCTCGGTCATCTGCCTGCTCCCCGCTGTCGTGTCCGCACCCGGGGGCGCGGTCGGCGTTCGGTACGCGGAGATCAAGAAACCGTAAAGCCGGGCCCCTCACAAGGGGTGGCGGCACAAGTGGTCCCACCCGACCTGGAATGACAGATTCCACATCGGGTCGAACCCTTTACGGCGATACGCGCGGCTCAGTCGTCGGCGAAGACGATCCGGCGGCGGGCCGGCCGGCGGCCCTCGCCGGTACCGCCGCCCCGCCCGGCGGGCAGGGCGCGTTCGCGGCCCCAGGCACGGATCTCCTCGATCTGCTCGGGGTTGGTCCGGCTGAGCGGCACCGTGTTGGCGAAGGTGTCGCCGACCAGGCCGGGCGGGAGCCGGTCGAGCCCGCCCTGGAGGTGGGCCTCCTCGCCGACCTCGTGCAGGGCCGCCTCGATGTCCGACCCGGCGAAGCCCTCGGAGAGGTCCGCCAGCTGGTCCAGCTCGCGCGGCTCGGCGGCCCGCCCCAGGTAGCGGCGGTGGTAGAGCTGGATGATCTCGCGCCGGTCCTCGGCGTCCGGCAGGTCGACGAAGAAGAGTTCGTTGAACCGGCCCTTGCGCAGCAGTTCCGGCGGCAGGCTGCGGATGTCGTTGGCGGTGGCCACCACGAACGCCCGCGAGGAGGACTCCTGGAGCCAGTAGAGGAACTGGCCGATGATCCGCTGCTGCACGCCGTTGATGTCGTCCTTGCCCGCGAGCCCCTTCTCGATCTCGTCGATCCACAGGACGCAGGGCGCCACCCGGTCGGCCATCGCCAGCGCCTCGCGGAACCGCCCCTCCGACTCGCCGAGGTACTTGCCCTGGATGCTCGCCATGTCCAGCCGGTACAGGGGCAGCCGCCACTCGCTGGCGATCGCCTTGGCCGACAGGGACTTGCCGCACCCCGGCACGCCGACGAGCATGACGCCGCGCGGCGGCCGCAGCCCGGTCCCCCGCAGGTCCTCGTGGAGCAGCTGCTCCTTGCGGCGCAGCCACTTGCGCAGGCTGGTGAGGCCGCCGACGCTGTACTCGCCCTCCCCCAGCGGCACCTTCTCCAGCCCGGTGAGGTCGCTGAAGATGCGGTCCTTGGCGCGGGCCAGCCCCAGCACGTCGTCGGGTTCGATGGCGCCCTTGGCGGCCACGGTCGCCATCAGGTTGACGCACTCGCCCTCGGTGGTGCCGCTCAGGAACTCGGCGGCCCGCCGGGCGTCCTGCTCGGTCCAGGCGATCGGGATGACGTCCCGGTGGTCGGTGAGGAAGCCGGAGATGATCCCGTACCGCTCCTCCTCGTCGGGGAGGTCCAGCTGGAGGGTCATGCCGAGCCGCTGGAGGCCGCTCCAGACCGGGGTGTCGGTGACCAGGACGACGCTGCCCATGTTCTCGTCGGCGAGCCGCGCCAGCTCCGCGAAGTGCCGGGTGTACGCCGAGTCGTCCTCCAGTTCCTCCGGCTCCACGAAGACCACGGTGGCGTTGGTGCGCCCGGCGAACTGCGAGGCGGCGTAGTCCATCGCGCCGGTCAGCGAGCGGTCCTCCAGGACGGCCGCGTTGGTGCGCAGGTCGCGCAGGCCGGTGGCGCGGGTGTAGAGGGTGAACGGCAGGGAGCCGCGCCGGGGGGAGGAGGCGATCTCCCGCAGCAGGCGCAGGGCGCGCTGCTGCTCCATGGTGCGCAGCGCGATCAGCGGGACCCGCGCGGAGACGAAGCTCTCCAGGTGGCCGAGGCTTTCCCGGTAGTTGGGCATCGAGGCGAACCTTCGTGTGACGGGAGGGGCGGAGGGGGGCCGGGCTCAGCCGGGGATGATCCGGCGGCGCGGCGGGCCGTCGGGCGGGGGCGCGCCCCACGGGTCGGGCGGCGGGGCGGGCGGGGCCGGCTCGGCGGACCCGCGGCGCAGCAGGCCGCGCCGGGGGCGTCCGGGCGCGGGGGCGCGCTCCTCGGCGAGGACCGCGGTGAGGGCGTTGTCGCGGAGCTCGCGGCGCATCAGCTCGACGGCGGTGGACGGGACTCCGGAGGCGGCCAGGGAGTCGAGGTTCTCCTCCAGGGCCTGCTGGGTCCGGGTGATCGACTCGTCGACGAGAGCGCCCAGTTCGTCCCGGACGTGCTCGGGCAGGCCGGGGTGGGCGGTGAAGCGGCGCAGATTGCGCAGGCCGGTGCGGGAGTGGGCGAGGGTGCGGCCGAAGGCGCCCGGGCCGGCGCCCGCGCGGTCGGCGGCGGCGGCCGTCAGCGCCGTGGACCAGTGGCCGAACCGGGCCGCCACCGCCTCCTGGAGGTGGACGGCGAGGCGGTGCCAGGTGTCCTCCGCCCAGTCCTCGGGCCGCAGCGCGGGAAGGGCCGCCGGGTCCGGGTCGCCGCCCGCGCCCCACTCCCGCAGGTGGGCGACCCAGGCGCCGTAGGCACCGCCGTCGCCCCAGAAGCCGGTCACGGGCGCGGTCCGCCCCGCCGGACGAGGGGCTCGCCGGGCGGCAGGGGCGCCCAGTCGGGCAGCGAGTCGACGGTCTGCCGGCGCCGGGCGGTGGTGCGTTCCCCGGCGGGCCGGGAGGCGGTACCGGCCCAGGGCAGCGGGGCGCCGGAGGCGGCGGGGGTGGACCAGGGGGCGGCGGGCGGTGCGGCAGGCGGGGTGACCGGCGGGCGCTGGGCGGGCAGTTCGGGGACGGGAGGGGTGGTCACCGGTGGGAGTCCTTTCCGAGTCCGGCCGGGGCGGGAGCGGCCGGGGCGGCGGGCGCGGGGCGGTCCACGACCCGGCCTTCGAAGGGGGAGCCGCCGGGCGCGGCGGCCGACAGGGAGGTGATGAAGGCCCGGCAGTCGGCGTCGACGGCGTCGGCGGCGCGGTAGCTCTCGTACCAGTCGGTGAGTTCGGCCCCGGCGGCGCGCAGTTGCTGGAGGCTGTCGCGTTTGGCCTGGTGCAGGGCCTGCCGGGCGGAGCGGTGGAGGGCCTGGGCCTTGGTGTGCTGCTGCTGGAGGAGCAGGCCGCGGACGAGGGCGAGCAGGCCCGCGGCGACGAGGGCGACCGGCCAGCTGATCTGCCCGACGACGAGCAGGACGGCGAGGACCGAGGCGCCGAGGATCAGCAGGTGGCGCCGGAGCGG
The DNA here is from genome assembly GCF_000719955.1 of Streptomyces albidoflavus. GTDB lineage: Bacteria > Actinomycetota > Actinomycetes > Streptomycetales > Streptomycetaceae > Streptomyces > Streptomyces albidoflavus. The sequence goes on along the minus strand of NZ_JOII01000026.1, from coordinate 31,638 downwards.
GTAGGCGAGCGAGTCGAGGAAGGACTTGGCGTGCTGCTCCCAGTGGGCGTCGAGGGAGTGCTCCATGGCGGGCAGGCCGTCGCTGAACGAGCCGGTCCAGGGCGGGAGGTGGAACATGGTCCCGGCCACCGAGTGGGTGGAGTCGAACCGGGCCTCGACGGCCGGCGGCAGGGCGGCCCGGTAGTCGCGGGTGAAGCCGCCCTGTGCCTCGTCGAGCCACTCCCGGCAGGCGGCGACGGCGAGGCGCCGGGTGGCGGGCGAGGTGCCGATGGTCTCCGGGGCGAGCGCGGAGGCGGACTGCACGGTCAGGTAGTCGAGGGTCTGCTCGAAGGCGGCGGCCCGCGCGTCGTAGGCGCGGCGGGCGGCGTCCATGTCCCCGTCGTGGGCGACGACGGCGTGCTGGAGCTCCAGGTCGCGGCGGAGCGGCAGTTCGTCGGTGTCGTAGGCGCCGACGAGCTGGTCGAGGATGTCGTCGACGGCGTCCTCCAGCCGGGTGGAGGGGCCGGGCTCGCGCTCCGTCACCGCGCGGTAGCGGTCCAGGAGGGCCTGCTGGGCGCGGGCCTTGCCGAGGATCGCGTCGAGCTGCGGCCACTGCGGGGAGAGCTGGGCGAGCCGGGGGTGGTCGGCGCGGGCGGTGGGGGCGGCCAGGGAGTCGATCTCGGCGCGCCACAGGGCGACCTGCCGGTCGCGGGCGGCCGTGTCGTCGAGGAGGGTGCGCTGCCACTGGTCGAGGGTGGTGGCGAGCAGCTCGCGCCCGGCCGGGCCGAAGGCGCCCTGGGCGAGTGCTTCGAGGATGACGGCGAACTCCCGGCCGAGCGCCGCCGGGTCCTGGACGAGCAGGTAGTGGCGCAGCCAGCGGTGCGCGGCCTCCTGGCGGCCCTGCCGGCGCAGCACCAGGGTGAACAGGAGCGAGGTGTGGGCCGGGGAGCGGCGGAACGCCTCGTCGACGGCGCGGGAGCAGAGCGTGGGGTCGTCGGCGGCCCAGGAGGCGAGGGCGACGAGGGCGGGGGCGAGCCAGTAGCGGGGGGTCTGGATCATCAGCTCCTCGCTGACCCCGCGCACGGTCTCCTCGGTGACGAGCCCGGTGTCGAACGCCTGGAGCATGCCGACGGCGGTCCTGCGGACCGTCTTGTGGTGGCCGAACTCGTGGTCCAGGTCGTCCTTGATGACGCCGATCCTGGTCTCCGCCCGCTGGACGACGGAGGCGCGCCCGGCCTGCTGCACGTAGGCGAGGAAGTCGGCGCGGAGCTGCTGGAGTTCGGTCTGTGCCTGCTGCTGGCGGGTGTCGACGCCGGCGACCTGGCCGGAGACCTGGCGCACCTGTTCCCCGAGGTGGGAGACGAGGTTGCCGACCTCCTGGAGTTTGCGGTGCAGGAGGGGGTCCACCTGGTTCATGCGGATGCTCCGATTCGTGAGGCCGCGCGCTGACGGGCGCGCGGTGGTTCAGGGCCGTACGACGGTGCCGTCGGGGCGCACCGGGACGGTCAGGCCGTCGCTGAACACCTCGACGTAGAGGTAGCCGTCGGAGCGGGCCAGCATGCGGGCGCGGTCGAAGGGTTCGGGCATCGCCGTGTGCGGGGCGAAGTGCCGGACGATGACGCCGCTGAGGTTGAGGATGTGGTCGACGTAGGGCGGGCCGAGCAGGCAGCGGGCGACGAGGCCGAGGGGGACGGCGCCGAACTCCTCGGCGTACGCCCCGGCGACGCTCTCGGCGAAGCGCCGCGCGGCCTCCTCGTCGACGGCCTGGTCGAGCCGGGCCACGGTGCCGAGGAGGGCGGCGGACCGGTTCCGGAAGAGGCCGGCGCCGACGGCGAGGGGCCTCCCGGTGGCGGGACCGACGACCCGGCCGGGGGTGCCCTGGACCCGGCCCGGCGCGCGGGCGGGCCCGGGCGCGACGATGCGCCGGGAACGTTCGGTGTGTGCCATGCGGGCCCCCGGGTCCGTGCTGCGAAGAGCGCCCGGGGGTCGGCCGGGCGACAGGAGTCGTAGCGTAATGACGCTCTGTCAAGTACGCACCCGCTTAGGCAACTTCGGAGGCCGGCACGGCGCCGCGACCAGAACTCCACCGGGTGGCGACCGAGCGGCGACCGGTCGGGCCGGGCACGTCACCCGGGGGGGCGGGCCGGTGCCACAATCCCGGTCATGGGAGAGACGTACGCACTGCTCGTCGGCATCGACGCCTACCCGGAGCCCCTGCGGAGCCTGCGCGGCTGCCTGGCCGATGTCGCCGCCGTCGGCGCGATGGTGCGGGCCAGGACCGGCGGCGCCGCGCACCTCACCGAACTGGCCGACGAGAAGGCGACCGTCGACGCGGTCGCCGGCGGACTGCGCCTGCTCGCCGAGCGGGCGGGGCCCGGGGACACGGTGTTCTTCTGGTACTCGGGGCACGGCACCACCTTCGACGCCGAGGGCCCGGCCCTGCTGACCGAACCCTCCGGCCGCAGCCAGGCCCTGGCCTGCCACGACGGGCCGCTCCTGGACCGGCAGCTCGGGACGCTGCTGGACGCCGTCGCCGCCACCGGCGCCCACGTCGCCGCCTGCCTCGACTGCTGCCACTCGGCGGGCGCCACCCGCGAGGGCACGGCCACGGTCCGCTGGACACCGCCCGCGCCGCACTGGCGGGTCCGTACACCGGGCCCCGGCGTACGGGACGCGGCGCCGCTCCCCGAAGGGCGGCGCCGGCACGTGCTGCTGGCCGCCTGCCAGAACCACCAGACGGCCAAGGAGATCGCCCTCGGAACCGGCCACCGGGGCGCCTTCAGCGTCTCGCTGCTCGACGCGGTGGCGGCGGCGCCGGCCTGGAGCACCTACCGGGAGCTGCTGGCGGCGGCCGGGGCGCGGGTCGAGCGGACGGTGCACGACCAGCATCCGGCGCTCTACCCGGCGGAGTTGGACGGCCCGGCCGACACGGCCTTCCTGGGCGAGGCCCCGCGCCGCGGCGCCACCGCGCCCTTCCTGCTCCGCCGGGCCGAGGCGGGCTGGGAGGTCGACTGCGGGGCGGGCCACGGGCTCCCTCAGGGCAGCGGGGCGGCGGTGGCCGGCACCGAGTTCACGACGCTTCCCCGGCCCGGCGCGGCCCCGCTCCCGGGGCTCCGGCTGACCGCCCGCGCCGTCCAGCCGGCCCGCACCCTGGTCGAACCGGCCGGCTGGGTGCCCGACCCCGCGACCGTCCACCCGGTGGCGCTCTCCGCGCTCGCCCTCCCCGCCGCCACGCTCTCCCTCGAAGGCAGCGGGCCGGGCCGGGAGGCGCTGGAACAGGCGGTGCTCCGGTCGGGGCCGGGCGGCGGCCCGACTCCGCTGCTGCGGCTCACCCCCGAGACGGCCCCGCCCGCCGGGCCCGGCCCGCACGTCCGCGCCGTCCTCGACGGCACTTGGGTGCGGCTGCTGCGCCGGGACGGCAGCCCGTTCCTCGGCGCGCCGCTGCCGCTGACGAGCCCGCGCGAGGCGTCGGCGGTGGTGGCCGGGCTGGTGGGGATGGCCCGCTGGCACGGCATCCGCGACCTGGCCGCTCCCCCCTCGCCCTACGACGCGGCCGTCCGGCTGGAGATCGCCCTCTGGGACGAGCCGGACCGGCTCCTGCGCCCGGACCGCACCGGCACGCTGGTCGTGCCGTACACCTGGGGCCCGGAGGGTCCCCGGCCGCCGGTGCTCTCGGTGCGGCTGCGGCACACCGGGGCGGTCCACGCGCCGCTGTGGTGCGCGCTGCTCGACCTCAACGACCGCTACGGCTGCTCCCCGGCCCTCTTCCCCGGCGACCACGTCCACCCCGGCCGCACCGGGCACGCCCTGGGCGGGCAGGCCGTCGTCTTCTCCCTGCCCCCGGGCCGTACGCACCGCTCCGGCGCCTCGGCGACCGACTGGCTGACCCTGCTGGTCGCGCCCCGCGAGCTGAACACCGCGCCGTTCCACCTCACCCCCTGGGAGCCCGGCGGCCGGGCCACCCGCGACCTGCCCGGTCCGCCCGCGGGACCCGCCGACGACGGCGTGCTGCGCCTCGACCCCGCCCACCGCGACCTCGGCGGCGCCGCGCTCGGCGGCTGGAGCTCGCGGACGCTCCGGCTCCACACGTACGTGCCCTGAGCGGGCCGGGGTTCAGCGCCCCAGGTGGGCGAAGGCGGCCCAACCGGTGAGGTCGTCCGGGTCGATCCGGGCGGCCCGCGCGGCCAGGGCGGGCGGCAGCTCGCCGAGGCCCGCCCGGCCGGGGTCGACCAGGACGAGCTGGGCACGGCGCAGCGCGGCGACGGACGGGTCGCCCTCCCGCAGGTGGCGGTGGGTCAGGTACATGAGCACGGAGGTGGCGTCGTCCGGGACCTGCCACAGCGAGCCGAGCACCGTGTGCGCCCCGGCGACGAGGAAGGCGGTGGCGAGGCTGTACGCCTCGTTGTGGCCCCGGCCCGAGACGTGGCTGCGGCAGGCGGCGAGGACCACCAGGCCCAGCCGGGCCCCGGCCGCCTCGGCCGCCTCGGTCAGCTCCTCGGCGGTCAGCCGCCCGCCGGCCAGTTCCAGCCCGGCGCTGTGCCGTTCGGTGGGCGTGACGGTGGCGTGGCAGGCCAGGTGCAGCACCCCCGCGCCGGGCGGCGCCCCGGCCCCGGCGGTCGAGCGGAGCCAGGCCAGCACCTCGGCGGGGGTGCCCGGCCCGTCGGGGGGCGGGGCGGTGCGCCGCCCCAGGTAGCGGCCGTCCGGGTGGAAGGCGCGGTGGACGGCGACGGCCTCCTCGCCCGCGCCCGGCAGGTCGCCGGTGGGGTCGCCGACGACCAGGGCGGGCCCGGTCCCGGTGGCGGGCGCGCGGGCGGCGCTCTCGCAGTAGAGCCGGGCGGAGGCGGCGTAGCTGAACTCGGCCTCCTGGAGGGCGTATCGGCGCCGTCCCTTCCCCGTCCACGCGGCGTGCCAGGGGACGACGCCGAGGGCGCCCATGGGGACGAGGACGAGCCGGGGCGGCCGTCCGGCGGGGGCCAGTTCGGCGAGGAGCGGGCCGACGGCGGTAGGCCAGGCCCAGGCGGCCAGGTCGTCCAGGGTGCGGCGGGGTGCGGGCCCGGGCGGGGGTGTGGCGGCAGGGGCGGGGCCGAGGTCGCGGGCGGCGTGCTGCTGGGCGTCGAGGTGGGCCCGTAGCGGCGGGGCGTCCTCGTTCAGGCGCGGCAGGCGCAGGGTGTGCAGCTCCCCCTTGCGGGTGAGGACGAGGGCGTGGCCGCCCCGCCCCTGGCCGCCCGCCACCAGGTAGACCAGCGCGTCGTGCCCGGCGCGGCGCAGCGCCTCGGCCACGTCGTCGGGCGAGGGCGGTTCGAGGAGCCGGTCCCCGCTGCCGCCGTGGGCCGCGAGGGCGTCGAGCACCCGGCGGCGCAGCGCCGAGGGCACGGACGGGGTCTCCTGCCCGGGTGTGGGGCGCACGGCCGCCTCCCAGTCCGCCACGAGGCCGAGGAGGGCGGGGTCGGGTGCGCCGGGCCCGGCGGTGGCGGCGGCGCGGAGCCGGGCCGGGACGGACCAGGTGGTGACGGCGGCGTGCAGGGCCAGGCCCCGGCAGGCGTCGAGGGCCTTGAACGCCTGCTCGGGGGCGTCGTCGGCGAGGCACCAGCCCGCCACCTCCAGCGCGGCGTCGGTGGTGTCCCGGGCGGCGAGGGTGGTGTGCGCGGTGCCGGACTGGACGAGGGCCCGCCAGGCGTGGCCGCGCAGGGCGGAGAGGCCGGCGCGGCGGGAGAGGGCCAGGTCGTCGGCGGTGGCGGTCCAGGTGCGCAGGGTCCGGCCGTAGGAGAGCGCGGCGTCGGCGTGCAGGCGGTGTTCGGGGCCCTTCGCGCCGGCCAGCACCTCGCCGAGCAGGTCGAGGGCGGCGCGCTGGGCGGTGCGGCGCGCGGGGAGCGGGGTGCCGGTCCGGACGGCGCGCAGGAGGTGGACGGCGGCGAGCCCGAAGGCGTGCTGGAGCCGGTCGTCGCTGCTCTCCTCCACCAGCTCGTACGCCTCCTGGAACAGGGCCTCGACCTCCTCCAGCGGGCCGGCCCCGTCGTCCCGCGCGAGCACGGCGAGGCGGCCGCTCGCGTGCGAGGCGAGGGCCGCCGCCCGTTCGGCGCGCGAGAGCCGGGCCACGGCCTCGCGGACCTCCGCGACGTCCGGCGCCGGGGCGGTGCCGTGCGCGTCGTCGGCGGGGAGTCCGAGGGAGGCGGCGAGGGAGTCGCGCTGGGCGCGGGCCAGGGCGAGCTGGGAGGCCAGCTCGGCGTGGGCGTCGTGGCCGGGCGGGAGCCCGTCGAAGGTCTCCTGGAGGTGGCCGAGGCAGTCGTCGACGGCGGGCAGGTCGCGGTGGCGCAGCGCGAGCGGCAGCCGGACGAGGGCGGTCACCTGGGCGTCCATCAGCTCGCCGAGCACCTCGCCGAGGCCGTGGCCGGGGCGGAGTTCCTCCCAGCCGCGCAGGGCCTCCTCCAGGTCGTCGGTGGTGCGGCTGGCCCCGGCGCGCCGGGCGGTGGCGAGGACCTCCATGACGCCGAGCAGCTTCCCGGTGCCGGGGTCGGCGGCGGCACGGGCCCGCGCCATCCGTTCGAGGATGGCGTCGAGGCCGGGGGCGCCCTGCTCGGAGTGGAGGGCGTTCATGGCCAGCAGCGCCTCCAGCTGGGTGCGCAGCCCCGGGTCGGGCGCGGTGCCGTCGGGCCCGGCGGAGGCCGCCTCGGCGAGCCGGTCGCGCTGCTCCTGGCTGAGGTGGGCGTGGTGCGGGTCGGTGAGGCTGAGCGTCCCCATGAGGACAGCGGCCTGCCGGGACCGTTCGGGGCCCTCGGGCAGCCGCCCCCACTCCTCGACGCGTTCCCCGAGGTCACCGGTGAGCTGCGCGATGTCCGGCAGGCTGCCGGGGTACGGGCCGTCCTGGAGCGTGTCGGAGAAGTCCATCCCGAGCCGGCCCTCCCGGGTGCGGGCCACGATGTCGCCCAGCTCCGCCTGCCAGTCCACCCCGGCGAAGGGGACCAGGTCGGGGTGGTCCGCGGACCACCCGTGGCCGAGGAGCAGTTCGCGGGCGAAGCCGCCGAGCTTGTCGGCGAGCGGGCCCAGCTCGGCGACCTCCTCGCCCCACCGCCCCGACGAGGCCGCGTCGGCGCGCATCCGGCGGGCGGCGAGGAGGATGTCCGTGAGCCGTTCGGGGCGGGGGTCGCGCAGGTAGCGGCTCTGCTGGGTGATGGCCAGCAGGTAGCAGGGGTGGGCGGCGGGCCGGTCCAGGTCCCACCGCCGCAGCGCGTGGCGGAGCAGCCCGCAGGCCCGGTCGAGCCCCGCCTGGTCGGCGCGTTCCTGGGCGCGGTGGTGGAGGAGCCGGCCGAGCAGCTCGGCGGTGGCCGCGCCGAACTCCCCCGCCCTCGGGTCGTCCAGCAGCCCGGTGATCTCCTCCTCGACGGTCCCGGCGAGGCCCCTGTCGCCGACGCCGAGGACCAGTTCGGCGCCGGTCCGGGCGGCCTCGACGCGGGCGGGCCACTGCCACCCCTCCTCCTCGGGGAGGCCCCGGGCCTCGTCGAGGGCGGCGGTCACCTCGGTGCGGGAGCGGCGCAGGGCGTCCGGGTCGCCGTGGAAGTGGGCGAGGACGCGCGGGAAGAGGGCGGAGGCGTAGGCCAGGCGGCGGTTGCGGGGGTGGTCCGGTTGGAGGGACCGGGCGGCGCGGTAGTGGGCCAGGCCCTCCTCGGCGGTCTCCCGGTCGCCGGTCCGCTCGACCCGCAGCAGGGCGACATGGCCGAGCATGTCGCCCAGCTCCGCCTGCTGCTCGTCGCCTTCGAACCCGGGGCGGCCGCGCAGCAGTTCCAGCGCGTCCCGGACCTCGTCGAGCAGGAGCAGGGCGTCCTCCGCGTCGCCCGGCGGCCCGTAACGCTCCAGGAAGCGGTAGCCGCCGTGGCCGAGGACGAAGACGGCCACGGGGATCAGCTCCACGTCGGCCGGGTCGTCGGGGTCGAGCCCGTCCAGCCCGTCGTGGGCGAGGGCCAGGCTGTGGGCGAGAGCGTCCCGGTCGCCCTCACCGTCGGCATGGACCTGGTTCCCGGCGAAGGCGGCGAGGACCCGGTGGCGCGGGAGCGCGTCGACCTCCGCCCCGCCCGGCGAGGCGGCCTCGGTGCCGGGCGGCGGGAAGAGGTGCCGGTACGCCTCCTGGCAGAGCCGGGCCGCCGAGGTGTCCTGCGAGGCGACGTACAGCAGGTACGCGATCCGTCCCGCGTCGGCCCACCGGGCGGGCGCCTGACCGGCCCCGCCCGCACGCGCCTGGGCCACGACCTCCTCGTACGCCGCGTACAGCTCGGCCGGGGACGGAATCTCCAGGGCATCGTTCATGGCCACCTCCGAAGGGCGCGGGCGGGAGCGGGAGCGGGTCAGCGAGGGGCGGACCGCACGTGCAGCCCCTCCAGCCAGGCGTCCAGCCACGCCCCGCCCTCGGCCGTGTCCAGCCGCAGGGAATCGCCCTCCACCGCCAACAGCCCCTCAGGGCAACGGTCGTGGAAGAGGACGACGCACTCCTCGGCCGGGTCACGCTTGGACGGCCAGAGCAGCCCCTGCGCCCACGGCCCGGAGTGCCGCCTGATCCAGTGCGCCCAGTCCCGCGTGTACGGGTAGTCGGGCGCCTCCGCGTGGACCAGCCAGGTGTCCTGGTGCACGGCCCCCAGCTCCTTGGCCGAGGTCAGCGGTACGAGCGAGAGGTCGGCGGTGGTACGCAGCCGGGAGACGGCCCGGTCGCGCAGCGCGGTGCGGGGCAGCAGCCGGGGCCCGCCCGCCGGGTCGAAGGCGAGCGGACGCAGCAGGGTCTCGCCGAGGGCGCCGAGCGGCCCGAGCCCCGCGTACAGGAAGCCGTACTTCTCGCAGCCGGTGCTGTCGAAGCGGCCACCCCCGTAGAGGCAGTGGGCGGGCACGGGGTTGAAGGCGTCCGGGGCGAACTCCGTGCTGTGCACCCGGTGCAGGAGCGTCCCGGCGGGCAGTACGAGGCCGCTCAGCGGGGCGGCGGGCGCGGGCGGAGGCTGGTAACGGGGCACGCGTCAGTACACCTCTGTCAACAGGCGGGCCAGATCCGGCAGTTGGGCCTCGGCTGGCGTTCCCAGGAGCCCGGCGGGAGGTGCGCCGAGCCAGGCGTGGGGCGAGAGCCACCAGTCGGCCGCGCCCCACGGGTCGGCCCCCGCGTCGAGGAGACGGTTGACGGTGAGGACGACCGGCCGGACCGCCCCGTCGGGCGCGAGCTGGAACCGGGGCACCCGGCGTCCGTCCTCGGCCGGCAGCAGAATCAACCCGCTCTCCCCGCCCGCCATTTCACTCGCCGGAACCGAGGGTGCGGCCAGCAGCCGTTCCCGTACGGCGGTCAGGACGGGCCCGGCCATGGGGCTGCCGTCGAGCAGCAGTACGGCCAGGTCGTCCGCGGTGAACCCGGCAACCGTGCCGGAGTCGGCCACCGGGAGGGCCACGGAACGGCCGCCCGCGCCGAACTCCCCGGGCAGCCCGGTGGCGAGGAGCGCCGCCGCCCGTTCGGTGGCGGCCCGGTGTGCGGCGGGGCCGGGCGCCCGGCGGCGGCGGGCCAGTTCCTCGCCGAGCGCGGTACGGTCGGCCGGGGTGAGCCCGGCGCCGATCCGCGCCCAGGCGGCGGCGGCCGCCGCGAGGACCGCGTCCGGGTTCACCGGGAGGCTCCCGGACGCGGGAGGGCCGTCGGGGGCGGGGAGACATGGCCGGTCAGCATGCGTTCGACCAGGTCGGCGTTGTCGTGGTCGCGGACGACCAGGTGCACCGCCCAGCGGGGGTCGCGCGCCGTCTCGGCCTCGACGGCGGCCCACAGAGCGCGCAGGCTCTCCCCCGGCGCGAGGCCGCCCCGCCCGGCACCGAGCAGCGGCAGAGCCACGGAGCGCAGCGGCGGCCGGTGGCGCGGGCGCTCCTCGGCGAGGCGCGCGAAGACCTGGGTGACGGCCCGGGTCACGTCGTCGGGGTGGACGTCGTAGTCGTTGGTCCCCCGTCTCGGTACCGCGACCGCGGCGTGCAGCAGCAGCCGCACCCCCTGGTCGGCGAGGGCGCCCGTGCCGGTGACGGCGACCGTGCCCGGGCGGGCGGCGCGGCCGTCGAGTCCCCGGTCGGCGGTCCACCGGACCAGCTCGTCGTGGACCGGGTCGGCCAGCACGTCCCCCGACGGGCTGAGCCGGGCCGCCGCCTGACGGAGCATCGCCGCCACCGAGGACTTGTACGCGGCGGGCAGGACGAAATGCGTGTTCACCGGGGAGACGACGGCGTCCACGTCCCGCAGCAGACTCACGCAGTGCACGTGCAGCACCACCGCGCGGTGCCGGCCCGCCACCCGGACCCGCAGCGTGCGGTGGCTCGGCGGTACGTCCGTCCGGGCGCCGGTGCGCCGGACGCCGGGGCGCCGCTCGCCGGGCCGGGCGGCGGGCACCGGTAAGGGGGAGCCGGGCGGCTCCTGGGCCGCCCGCAGCACCCCGTCGACGACCTCCCCGAAGATCACCACTTCGTGATGCTTGCGGAACCGCTCCACGCTGACGCCGTACTCCTGGGCGGCGCGGCTCCGCCGGTCGGCCGGGGCCCAGTCACGGGTGCCCGGGGTCAGCCCGAAGGTGTACTCGGCGGCGCTCTGGAGGCTGCCGCCTCCGAGTGCCGAGACCGCCTCGCGGAGCAGCGCCTCGACCGGGTGGCGGCCGCGTGCGGGCGGGCCGCCGCGGGCTTCGGCCAGGGCGGCGAGGGCGGGCAGGCTCAGCTCTCTGAGCCGGAGCAGTCCGGCGCGCCGTACCACCCGCACCTCCTCCATGAGCGTCGCGTGGTCCGCCTGGTCGGTGCGTGACATGGCGGAAGAATGGCACCAGCGCCCAGTCGCTCACAAGCCTGGCTGTGAGCTCTCTGCTTGGTCCCGTTGGGCGTTGGGCTTCTTTCATTCCAGCAGCCTTGCTGGGCGGGGGGTGGGCGCTTCCTGGGTGGCGGCGGGGCTTTCGGGGGCTCGGGCCCGCTGGGATGGCCTCAGGCGCCGGCCGGGCTGTTGGGTGCCGGGCTCCGTCTCGACCGTGCCGGGGGGTCAGTCGCTTCAAGGCGGCCGTGTGTGCAGTTTGCTGCGGGGGCACCCCGACACGACCCCACCCCACGGTCTCGTACGCGGCCGACCGCCGGAGGAGGGAAGAGGCCGTCGCTCCTTGCTCGCTTCTTCGCGGTGGTTGCCTAGGGTGGGGTGTCGCCCTTGAGGTAGCGGCCCGGGGAGGTGCCGACGGTGCGGCGGAAGGCGGCGAGGAAGGCGCTGGGGGTTGCGTAGCCGACGGTGTGCGCGACGCGGGAGACGGGTTGGCCCTCGGCGAGGAGGGGGAGGGCGGCGCGCAGGCGGGCGTGGGTGCGCCAGCGGTCGAAGGTCAAGCCGGTGTCGTGGACGAACAGCCGGGTCAGGGTGCGTCGGCTCACCCCGACGGCGCGTGCGTGCGACTCAAGGCTGCGGGAGTCGGCGGGGTCGGCGAGAAGGGCGTCCGCCACGGCGCGTACGCGGTCGTCGGCGGGAGTCGGTACGTCGATGGGCGTGGCGGGCAAGGGGCGCAGCAGGTCCAGGACGACCGCCTCGGCGCGTAGTCGCGCGTCGTCGGGGAGGTTCTCGTCGCCGAGGTGGACCATCAGGTGGGCCAGCAGCCCGTCGACGCCGACCGGCGTGGGTTCGGGCCAGTTGCGCGCGCATCTGTGGGGTGCGAAGTAGAGGCTGCACAGCACCGCGTCGCGGGTCGCGCCGGTCCGGTGGACCACTCCTGCGGGCAGCCAGAGCGCCCGTGTGCGGGGCAGGACCCAGTAGGCATCGCCGACGGAGACGCCGAGCACCCCGCGCCGCGCCCAGGCCAGCTGGTGCTGCGGGTGGCTGTGCGGGACGAACCACTGCCCGGACTCCAGCCTGAAGTTCCCGACGACGATGGCGCCCACTCCGGCCGGGACGTCCCCCACGACGGCATCGGTCATGGCTCCAGCGTATGTCCCCCATGCGACATGACGTGGCCCTGTAGCGCATCGCGGCCGGCGCGGGCCGTGCATAGCGTCGTTTCATGCCGATCAGTCATCCGCGCCACGGGCGCTGCCGCAGTGTGAACGGGCCACTCGGACGGACGGGGAGCGCGCGGTGAAGACGGTGCCGACCACGAGCACGTACCACCCCGCCGGGCGCCGCGGGCCGGCCCTGGTGGTGCTGTGCTTCGTGCAGTTCATGCTCGTCCTGGACGACAACGTGGTGAGTGTCGCGCTCCCCAGCATCCGCGACGACCTCGGCTTCGGCACCGCGGGGCTCGCCTGGGTCGTCAACGCCTACTTCCTCGCCTTCGGCGGGCTGTTGCTGCTGTTCGGCCGCATGGCCGACCTGCTGGGCCGCAGACGCGTCTTCCTGACCGGCGTGGCGCTGTTCGGTGCGGCGAGCCTCGTCTGCGGGCTCGCGCAGGAGCCCTGGCAGCTGGTGGCCGGGCGTTTCGTGCAGGGCGCGGGAGCGGCCATGGCCAGCCCGGCCGCGCTGGCGCTGATCACCCTTCTGTTCCCCGGTACCGAGGAGCGCGCCAGGGCGTTCGGCGTCTGGGGCGGCGTCGCGGGTCTCGGCGGCACGGCGGGCCTGGTGATCTCCGGCGCTCTGACCGGCCTCGCCTCCTGGCGCTGGATCTTCCTGATCAACCTGCCCGTGGCCCTCGCGGCCGTGGTGCTGCTCCCCCGCCTGGCCCCCGAGAGCCGGGCCGGACACGCGGTACGCCTCGACGTGCCCGGCGCGGTACTGGGCACCGGCGCCCTGGTGTCCCTGGTCTACGGACTGCTCCGGACCGGGGAGTCGGGCTGGTCGGACCCGGCCGCCTTCGGGCCCCTGGGCCTCGCCGTGCTGCTGGCCGTCGTCTTCGTCGCGGTCGAGGTACGCACCGCTGAGCCGCTCGTGCCCCTGTCGTTCCTGGCCTTCCGGTTCCGCGCCGTGGCCAACGGGGCGACCCTGCTGTTCTCCGCCGCCATGTACGCGATGGCCTTCCTGCTGATGGTGCACCTGCAGACCGTGCTGGGCTACGGACCGCTCACGGTCGGCCTCGCCTACCTGCCCTACGGCGCCGGCATCCTGACGGGCATGTGGCTATCCGCCCGTGCGGTGACCAGGCTGGGCGTGCGCCCGGCCCTCGTCCTGTCGTTCCTGATCAGCGCGGCCGGACTGCTGCTGCTGTCCGGTGTGGCGGCGGACGACGCCTACGTCCGGGGCGTGTTGCCCGGCATGCTCGTCACGAGCCTCGGCTGCGGACTGGGTCTGCCCGCGCTGACCGTCGCCGCGCTCACGGGCACCACCGAGGAGAACGCCGGGCTCGGCTCGGCCGTCCTCAGCTCCGTGCAACAGGTCGGCGGCGCCGTGGGGGTGGCGGTGCTGGTCGCTCTGGCCGCGCGCCACAGCGAGGTCGTGGCCGCGCACGCCGGCCTCCGGAGCGCCGTGACGCAGGGCTTCTCACTCGCGCTCACCGTCGCCGCCGCCCTGCTCGCCCTCGGCGCCGTCCTCCTGGCCGCCTTGCCCGGGAGGAGTCACCGACGGGAAGAGGCGCCCGCCGACACCGCAGAACGTCCGGCCGACACGGGAACCGTACGTAGTCACCGCTTCGGCCGGGCCCTGCGGCGGGTCAGTGCCCGAGGTGGGTGAAGGCGGCCCAGTTGCGGGGGTCGCGGCGGTCCACGCGCCGGGCGCGGGCGGCCAGTTCGGGCGGGAGGCCGGGCGGGAGTGCGGGGACGGCGCCGATCATCCAGAGCTGGGCCTGGCGCAGGGCGCGGGCCGGGGGCATGTGGTCCACGCGCAGGTGGTGGTGGATGAGGTACATGAGGACGGAGGTGGCCTCGTCGGGCACCGGCCAGAGCGAGCCGACGACGGAGCGGGCCCCGGCGACGAGGAAGGCGGTGGCGAGGCTGAACGCCTCGTCGTGCCCGCGCCCGGAGACATGGCTGCGGCAGGCCGCGAGGAGGACGAGCCCGAGCCGCCCGGGCACGGCGGCCACGGCGTCGGTGAGTTCCTCGGCGGAGAGCGACCCGCCGCGCAGGAGCAGTTGGGCGGTGCGGTTCCGGTCGGCCCTGACGGTGGCGTGGCAGGCCAGATGGAGCACGCCACCGGCGTCTCCCCCGGGATCACGCAGCCAGGCCAGGAGTTCGGCCGGGGTACCGGTCCCGTCGGGCTCCCCCAGCGCGGACCGGCCGAGGTAGCGGGCACGGGGGTAGAAGGCCCGCCGTACGGCGTCCGCCTCCTGACCGGCGTACGGCAGGTCCCCCGTGGGGTCGCCGACGACGAGCCCGCCGCCGGTGTCCGGCCCGGCGGGGCGCCCGGCCGTCTCGCAGAGCAGGCGCGCCGAGGCGGTGTACGAGAACTCGGCCCGCTCCACCGCGTACCGGCGCCCGCCGGTCTCCTCGCGCCAGGCGGCGTGCCAGGGCACCAGCCCGAGCCGCCCGGCCGGGACGAGGACGAGCCGGGGGACGCGCCCGGCCGGGGCGAAGGCGTCGAGCAGCGGCCCCATTCCCGCGTACCAGGCCCAGTGGCAGAGCCGGTCGAGGAGAGTGCGGGTGTCGGGCCGGGCGGGTCCGGCGGGTCCGAGGTCGCGGGTGTCGGTGGGGGCGCCGGTGGCGTCGGCGTAGGCGCGCAGGACCTCGGCGTCGGCGTCGAGCCGGGGCAGGGGGACGAGGTGGGTCTCGCCTCGGCCGGTGACGACCAGGGCGTGGCCGACGGAGCCGGGTCCGGCGGGGACGAGGTGGACCAGGGCGTCGCGGCCGAGCGCGCGCAGGGCCCGGCCGGTCTCCTCGCGGTTCGGCGGGTCGAGGAGGTGGGCGCCGGGGAGGTCCGCCGCGCCCAGCGCGTCGAAGACCTTGTGGCGCAGGGCGCTGGGGACGCCGGTGCGCCGGTCGGGTTCGGCGTGCGGGCCCGCGGCGGCGGGGCGGGCGGAGGCGGCGGCCGCCTCCCAGGCGTCGGCGAGCGGCGCGTGACCGGCGGCGCGGAGGCGGTCGGGTACGGCGCCGGTGCTGGTGGCGGCGTGCAGGAGCAGGCCGCGTCCGGCGTCCAGGGCGACGGCGGCGTCGTCGAGGGCGCCGTCGGCCAGCGCCCACCAGGCCACGTCCCGGGCGGCCTCGGCGGCGTCCCGGACGACGTCGGCCGCGTCGGTGGTGCCGGTCTGGAGCAGCGCGGCCCAGGCGTGGCCGCGCAGCGCGTCGAGCCCGGCCTCACGGGCGCGTGCCCGGTCGGCGGGGCGGGCGCCGGGGCCTTCGCGCAGGAGGCGGGCGAGGGACATGCCGAGGGAGGGGTGGAGGCGGTGCTGGGGTCCGCCGGCGGCGCGCAGGGCGTCGCTGAGCAGGTCGACGCCGCGCCGGTGGTGGCGGCGGCGTTCGGCGGGGTCGGTGGTCTGGAAGCCGAGGACGGCGTGGGCGTGGGCGAGGGCACCGGCGAAGCGGAGGGCGCGGTCGCCGCCGGGGGCGGAGAGGCGGTGGGCCTCGGCGAGGGCGGCGCGGGCCTCCTCGGCGCGGGCCGGGTCGTCCATGACGGCGGGGTCGAACAGCGCCGTCATGCCGACGGCGCCGAGGGCGGCGGCTCGTTCGGAGACCGACACGTGGACGGTGGGGTCGTGCGGGGTGGCCGGGGCGGACCGTTCGCCGCCGGCCACGGCGGCGCGCATCGCCCGTGCGGACTCCAGCAGTTGGAGCGCCTCCGGGCGGCTGGCGTGGTCCTCGGGGAGAGTGGCGACGAGCGCGGTGAGTTGGTCCAGGTGGCGGTCGGCGGCGGCCTGGTCGCCGTGGAGGCGGAGGTCCTCCTGCACGGCTTCGGCGAGCCGCTGGATCTCGCCGAGGGTCCGGATCCAGGGCTGCATGCCGGGGCCTTCCCGGACGTCCTGCCAGAGGGCGCGGGCGGCCGCGACATCGTCCCTGCTGCCCCGGACCCGGCCCCGGTGGCCCTGGATCTGGAGGCGCAGGTGGTCCAGCTCGGTACGTTCCCGCTCGCCCGCCTCGCCGCGGGCGGTCAACTCGTCCAGGGCGCGGGAGGCCGCGTCCACGTGGTCCATGGCGGCGTCGAGGTCCTGTCCGGCACCGTCCAGGTCGAGCGAGTACAGGGCGAAGGCGAGGACGCCGTGGGCGCGGCGGCGCCAGCGCGGGTCGTCGGGCGACGCGTCCGTCTCGGCCTGGACGCAGGCGGAGAACTCCCGGACGAGTTCCGGGGTGACCCGGGTGCCGGCCGGGTCGACCATGGGGCGCAGGGCGAGGTGGCCCAGGGCGACCTCGGCGCGTCGGCGGCCCGGGGGCAGGGCCCGCCAGCGGGCCAGTTCGCTCTCCATGAGCCGGTCGCCGGGGCCGGTGTCGCTCAGTGTCCGGCTCACGCCGGGAACGAGGTCGGTGAGGGCGGTCGGCGTGCTGAACGGCAGGCTGCCCTCGGTGATCGCGTCACCGAGGCGTCCCAGGATGCCGCCTTCCCCGGACTCCGGGAGAGCGGCGTGATCGGGGTTTTCCGGATCGAACTCCCCCTGAGCGCTGAGCACTTCGCGGCAGAAGGCTCCGGCGACGGCTGCGAACGCCAGGGCACCGGCGTACTCGGGGCCCGCCGCGCCGTCCGCCTCGGCGGCGAGGAGGTGGCGTACGCCGAGGGCCACGTCGTGCAGCCGGGCGGGGGCCTGGTCGCCCTGGTACAGGAAGAACTGGTGGCCGGTGATGAGGGCGGCCGGGGTGAGGGAGGGCCCGTCGCGTTCGGGCTGCCAGCGGCGCAGCGCCCGCCGGAGCACGGCGACGCCCTCGTCCACGGCCGCCGGGTCGGAGCGGCGGCCCCCGGTCTCGGCGAGCACCTGGCCGAAGATGCCGAGCTGGAGCCCGGTGTGGGTCCCGTCCGGGGCTCCGTCGAGGGAGGCCCGGACGTAGGGTTCGGCCGCCTCGGCCTGGGCGGGGTCCTGGGCGACGCCCCAGAGCCTGACGTGCAGTTGGGCCGCGTAGGTGGCCGCGTCGCGGGCCCAGGGCTCGGGCGGGGTGCCGCCCTGGGCCGAGCGGGCGAGGTGCTCCTCGCGGAAGCGGCTCATCTCCTCGGCGGCGGCGCGTAGTTCGCCGGGGTCGGGCGTGGTGCGCAGCAGCGCCCACAGCGCGCGGATCTCGGCGCCGAGGTACGCCGTCCAGTGCCGGTCGGCGGCCTCCCAGCCGGTGTCGAGGGCGGCGCGGTAGTGGGTGAGGGCGCGGTCCCGGGTCTCCTCGGTGGTGTGCAGGGTCAGCCTCAGGCGGTGCAGCCGGCCCTGCCCCAGGTGCCAGCGGTAGCGGTCCCCGGGGTCCTCGGCGAGCAGGGGTCCCACCTCCTCGGCCGTCCGGAGGGCCTCGGCGGTCAGGTCGTCGGGCGAGGCGGCCGGGTCGATCGCGGCGGGAGTCTCCTCCAGCAGGAGGCAGAGGGCGTGCCAGCGCAGCACCCGGCAGGCGCGCAGGAGGCGGCGCGTCTCCTCGTCCTCGGCCGAGTCGGCCCCGGCTGCCTCCAGGGCCGCCCGTCCGGTGTCCAGCAGGTGCCAGGCGGGCGGGAGTTGCGCCACCTCCCCGGCCGCCTCGAAGGCGGCGTACCGCACGACTCCGGCCATCGCGCGCAGGGCGGGGGTGGGCGGGCCGTCGCTCCCGGCGACCGGGGTCCCGTCCTCGTGGAAGCCGTCGCCGAGGGCGCGGAAGGCGTCCCGGGCGGCGTCGAGCCGCTCGGCCGCGCCGCCGCTCAGCACCCAGTCGGCGTACGCGGCCTCGGCGGCGGCCCGCGCCCCCGTCTGCGCGGAGGCGGGGCCCGGTGGCTGCGGGCCGGGTTCGGGCGGCATGGTCGGCTCCCGTCGTGCGGGCAGGTGAAGGCGCCCATGGTCCCCCAACGGGGCGCCGGTGCCTATGCGTTGCTCCGGCTCGCCCTGATCCCGCCCGGTCCGCGCCCCCGGCCGCGACCGCTTCGCCGGGCTCCGTAACCGGCCGCGGCCCCGGCCGCCACGTGGACGGCGCCGGCCGTGCCCCAGGTCAGGCAGGCGTCGCGGACCGGCGGGCTCTCGAAGCGGCTGGGGACCAGGCGCAGCGGGTCGGCGAGGACCCGTACCCGGTCGCCGGTGCCGTGGGACCCGCAGCCGGTGGTGGTGGGCGCCAGGGCGCGCCCCTGAAGGTCGGCGAGGTCGCAGCGGGGTCCGGTGCGGGCGTGCAGGTCGCGGGTGACGACGGCGGAGACCCATTCGCCGCGGGTCAGCAGCAGGGCGTCCTGGAAGGCGGCGGAGGCGAAGCCGATGATCCAGAGCCCGGCGAGGAAGTGCGGCAGGACGTACCGCCAGGGGCGGGCGGTGGCCACCAGGACGGCGAAGAGGGCCAGTCCGAGGGCGATCCCGGTGATGCCGCCGGCCTCCCCGGCCACGCCGCCGAGGAGCAGCACGACCAGCAGGGCGGTGGCGCCGGCGGCGGTCGCGCCGGCCCGGGAGGGGCGGCGCTCCGGGGTCCGGCGCGGGCGGGCGGCGGCCGGGAGCGGGCGGGCCGGGACGGCGGGCCGGCGTGCCCCGCCGGTACACCCGCCGCCGTCGTCGCCGGGGTCGGGTCCCGCGTCGTCCGTGCGGGGGACGGCCCCGGCGGCGCGGCTGCCGCTCTCCGTACAGGTGGTCCTGTCGCCCATCGTCGTCCGGCCTCCCCTGCGTCCGTCCGGCCCGCCGGACGCCATCTCCCCCACGGGCGGGGCGGACAGCCCTCCCGTCACCCGCCCGGCGGGCGTACGGCGTTCACGCGTGCGCCCCCGCGCACATCCCCGGGCAGGCCGACGCCCCCGCGCGCCGGGGCGGGCGGGGGCGTCGGAGGGGCCGTGCGGGCGAGGTCAGCCCAGGACGGCGAGGGCGTCGATCTCGATGAGGAGGCCCTTGGGGAGGCCGACGTAGACGGTGGTGCGGGCGACCGGCGGGGCCTGGAGGTTCTGCTCCGCGAAGTACTGGTTGTAGATCTCGTTCATCTCGGCGAAGTGGTCGGTGTCGGTGAGGTAGACGCGCATCATCATGACGTCGTCCCAGCTCGCGCCGCCCTCCTCCAGGATCGCCTTGACGTTGGCGAAGGTCTGGAGGGTCTGCTCGCGCAGGGTCGGCCCGGCCGGGGTCGGCGCCTGGCCCTCGACGGCGGGCAGGAAACCGACCTGGCCGGCGACCTGGAGGATGTTGCCCTTGCGCACGCCGTGCGAGAACTTGGCCGGCGGCGTGGTGTGGGTGGCCGGGGTGAGGGCGGTCTTGGTGAGGGGCGTGGCGTCGCTCATGGTGTCTTTCCGTTTCCTTGGTGCGGGGTTGCCTGGTCGGCGGGGGCGCTGCCCGAGTACTCGCGGCTGATCGCGTCGGCGGTGCGGCGGACCACCGGGAGCAGGGCGAGGAGTTCCTCGGCGGTGACGACGACGTTGGGGGCGGAGACCGACATGGCGGCCACCACCCGTCCGTCGGGGCCCCGGACGGGCGCGGCCACGCAGTTGATCGACTCCTCGTGGCCGCCGAGGTCGGTGGCCCAGCCCTGTTCGCGCACGCGCGCCAGTTCCTTGAGGAAGGCGGCGGCGTTGGGGGTCGAACGGGGCGTGTACTGGGGGTAGTCGAGGCGTTCGGCGAGGGTGCGGCGCTCGGCCTCGGGGAGGTCGGCGAGGATCAGTTTGGCGACGGCGGCGACCGTGATCGCGACGGGTTTGCCGATGCGGGAGTACATCCGGACCGGGTAGCGGCTCTCCACCTTGTCGATGTAGAGGACCTCGTGCTCCTCGTGGACGGCGAGGTGCACGGTGTGGCCGCAGCAGTCGTTGAGAGTGACCAGGTGCGGGTGGGCGATCTCGCGGATGTCGAGGTTCTCCACCGCCTCCTGGGCCAGGGCGAAGAGGCGGGCGCCGAGCCGGTAGCGCTGGTCGGCCTGGCGGTGGACGAGGCCGTGTTCGTGCAGGGTGCGCAGCAGCCGGAGCGCGGTGGACTTGTGGACGCCGAGCCGGTCGGCGACCTTGCCGAGGTCGGCGGGACCCTCGGCGAGCAGCGGCAGGATGCTGAGCGCGCGGTCGACGGTCTGGCTCATGGGACGCGTACCTCCTCGGCGGCCCCCGCCCGGGTCCAGCCGGGGCCAAGGCGCAGTCTCCCCCACGCCGCCTCGTCGAGCGCGGCCAGGCTGTCGGCGTGGGCGCGGGCGGGCGAGGCGGTGAGGTCGCCGGGGACAGTGAGGGCGGCGGCGGCCATCAGGTGGCCGTGGCGGAGCCGGTCGCGGGCGGACAGGCCGCGCAGCAGGGCGGAGAGGAAGCCGGCGGCGAAGGCGTCGCCGGCGCCGACGGGCGCGACCACGTCGACGGTGGGCGCGGGTTCCTCGGTCGCCGTCCGCCCGTCGTAGGCGAGGGCGCCCCGGCTGCCGCGTTTGACGACGAGGTGGCGCGGGCCCGGCAGGGCGGCGCGGATCGCCTCGGGGGTGTGCAGGTCCCAGACCTCGGCGGCCTCGTCCTCCCCGACCAGGACCAGGTCGGCGCGGCCGGCCAGTTCGGCGAGGACGGCGGGCCCGTCGGTGCGCCCCTGCCAGAGCCGGGGCCGGTGGTTGACGTCGAAGGAGACGAGGGGGCGGCCGGGGCGGGGGGCGGTGAGGTCGCGGAGGAGGGCGAGGCAGCCGTCGGAGAGGGCGGCGGTGATCCCGGTGAGGTGGAGGACGCGGGTGGCGGCGAGGCCGGCGTACGGGACGGTGTCCGGGCTCATCGCGGAGGCGGCCGAGCCGTGCCGGTAGTAGGCCACCTCGTGGCGGGCGGCGCCCCGGTCGTCGGCGGTGCGGAAGTAGAGGCCGGTGGGGCGGTCGGGGTCGCGGGTGACGGCGGTGGTGTCGGTGCCGTAGGCGGCGACGGCGGCGAGCAGGTGGTCGCCGAAGCCGTCGGCGCCGACCCGGCTGACCCAGCGGGCGCGGTGTCCGGCGGCGGCCAGCGCGCAGGCGACGTTGGACTCGGCGCCGCCGATGGCGCGGGTGAAGGAGGGCACCTCGGCGAGGGGTCCCGGCCGGTCCGGCAGGAAGGTGATCATGGATTCGCCGAGGCAGACGACGTCCCAGTCGGTGGTGGGGCGCGGTGCGGGCGCTCCCGCTGCTGTCACGGCGTACTCCTCGTGGTGGGCGGCCCCGGCGCGCGGTCGCGGCGGGTCGGTCGGCTCCCGGCACACCGCTGTCCGGGTGGCGGCCGGGTGACGCCGGACGGGGTGCGGTGCGGCCGGGGTGGGTTCGCGCACCATTGACCCGGCATCGTCGGGGATGTTAGACAGCTCGGAGCGTTCTACGCAACGAGCGTTGCACAGTACGCAACACAGTGCCACCAGCTCCGGTCCGCCCCGCCCGCTCCGTCACCCTCCGGGAGGCCCCCTTGTCGTCCGCCGCCGAGCAGCCCGCGTCCCCGCACGGCTCCGTGCCCGCCCGCGCCGCCGGACATGCCTTCGCCGACCCGGAGGGGGCCCGCACCGTCGCCGAGCGCGCCGCCCGGCTCGGCGAGGAGCGGGTCGGACCGCGCTTCAAGGGGCTGCCGCCGGACGCCGACGGCCTGACCGTGGGCGCGCTGGCGGCCGAGCGCCGCTCGCTGTTCACCGGCGGCTTCACCACACCGGTCCTCACCCTCGACGCGGCCTCCCTCACCCACAACCTGGCCCTGCTGGAGAGCTACACCGACCGCCACGGCCTCGCCTTCGCCCCGCACGGCAAGACCTCGATGGCCCCCGAACTCTTCGCCCGCCAGCTCGCCCACGGCGCCTGGGGCATCACCGTCGCCGTCCCCCACCAGGTGCGCGTGGCCCGCGAGTTCGGCGTGCGCCGGATCTTCCTCGCCAACGAACTGGTCGACGCCGCCGCCCTCACCGCGCTCACCGCCGACCTCGACGCCGACCCGGAGTTCCAGCTCCTCGTCTACGTCGACTCGGTGCGCGGCGTCGAGCTGATGGACCGGGCCCGTACCGAGGCGGGGGCGCTGCGCCCGCTGGACGTGGTGGTGGAGCTGGCGGCGGGCGAGGGCGCCCGGACCGGTGTCCGCGACGAGGCGGGCTGCCGCGCGGTCGCCGACGCGGTCGAGGCCAGCGACACGCTGCGCCTGGCGGGCGTCGCCGGGTACGAGGGCGAGGTGCCGGAGGCCGACCCGGAGCGGGTCCGCGCCTGGCTGCGCCGGCTGACCGCGCTGGCCGCCGCCTTCGACGCCGAGGGCCGGTTCGCCGGGCTCGACCAGATCGTGGTGAGCGCGGGCGGCAGCGCCTGGTTCGACGCGGTCGCCGACGTCTTCGCCGAACTCCCGCCGCTGACCCTGCCGGTGCTCAAACTGCTCCGCTCCGGCGCGTACGTCTCCCACGACGACGGGCACTACCAGCACGTCACGCCGTTCAACCGGGTCCCCGAGGAGGGCACGCTGCGCCCCGCCTTCCGGCTCTGGGCCCAGGTCGTATCCCGGCCCAGCCCGGACCAGGCGTTCGTCAACGCGGGCAAGCGCGACGCCGCCTACGACCTGCACCTGCCCGAGGCCCAGGTGGTCCGCGACGCCCGCACCGGCGTCCTGCGCCCCGCCGAGGGCATCACCCTCACCGGCCTCTCCGACCAGCACGGCTGGCTCAGGACCGAGGCGGGCGCGGAGCTGGAGGTCGGGGACTGGATCGGCCTCGGCCTCTCCCACCCCTGCACCTCCTTCGACAAGTGGCAGCTCATCCCGGTCACCGAGGCCGACGGGACCGTCACCGAGCTGGTCCGCACCTTCTTCTGACCCACCCCGCACCACCGAGAGGCCCCACCCCTCATGGATCTCGTCCTCAGGGACGCCCGCGTCGTCGACGGCACCGGCGGCCCCTCCTGCCGGGCCGACGTCGCCGTCTCCGGCGGCCGGATCGCCGCCGTCCACCGTGCAGGGGCGGACGGCCCGCGCCCGGACGCCCGCCGGGTCCTCGACGCCTCCGGCCTCGCGCTGGCCCCCGGCTTCATCGACATGCACGCCCACAGCGACCTGGCCCTCCTGCGCGACCCGGACCACAGCGCCAAGGCCGCGCAGGGCGTCACCCTCGAAGTCCTCGGCCAGGACGGCCTGTCGTACGCGCCGGTGGACGACCGCACCCTCGCCGAGGTCCGCACCCAGATCACCGGCTGGAACGGCGGCGGCCCCGGCGACGACCGCGTCGCCTTCGACTGGCGCACCGTCGGCGGCTACCTCGACCGCCTCGACTCCGCCTTCGCGGGCGCCGGATACGACGGCGAGGGCATCGCCGTCAACGCCGCCTACCTCGTCCCGCAGGGCACCGTCCGCATGCACGCGATGGGCTGGGAGGACCGCGCCCCCACCCCGGCCGAACTCGACCACATGCGCCGCCTGGTCGCCGAGGGCCTGGCCCAGGGCGCCGTCGGCCTCTCCTCCGGCCTCACCTACACCCCGGGCATGTACGCCTCCGACGCCGAACTCACCGAGCTGTGCCGGGTGGTGGCCTCGTACGGCGGCTACTACTGCCCGCACCACCGCAGTTACGGGGCGGGCGCCCTGGAGGCGTACGAGGAGATGGTGGCGCTCGGCCGCGAGGCGGGGTGCGCGCTGCACCTGGCGCACGCCACCATGAACTTCGGGGTCAACGAGGGACGGGCGGGCGATCTGCTCGCCCTGCTCGACGGGGCGCTGGCGGCCGGTGCCGACATCAGCCTGGACAGCTACCCGTACACGCCGGGCGCCACCACCCTCGTCGCCATGCTGCCCTCCTGGGCGGCGGAGGGCGGCCCGGAGGCGCTGCTCGCCCGGCTCGCCGACCCCGCGACGGCCGCCCGGATACGCGCGGACCTGGAGGTGACCGGCTCCGACGGCTGTCACGGCGTCCCCATCGACTGGGAGACCATCGAGATCTCCGGGACGGCCAACCCTGGACTCGCGCCCTACGCCGGCCGGACCGTCGCCGCCTCGGCCGCCGTGCGCGGCGAGGAGCCGTGGACCACCGCCGTGCGGCTGCTCACCGAGGACCGGCTCGGCACCTCGATCCTCCAGCACGTCGGCCACGAGGAGAACGTCCGCGCCATCATGCGCCACCGCGTCCACACCGGCGGCTCGGACGGCATCCTCCAGGGCGCCAAGCCCCACCCGCGCGCCTACGGCACCTTCCCGCACTACCTCGGCCACTACGTCCGCGAACTGGGCCTGCTCTCCCTGGAGGAGTGCGTGGCCCACCTCACCTCCCGCCCCGCCGCCCGGCTCCGCCTCCCCGACCGGGGCCTGGTCCGCGAGGGGTACCGCGCCGACCTGGTCCTCTTCGACCCGGACACGGTCGCCTCCGGCGCCACCTTCGATGCCCCGCGCACCCTGCCGACGGGCATCCCGTACGTCCTGGTCGACGGCCGCCTCACCGTCGAGGACGGCCGCCGCACCCAGGTCCTGGCGGGCCGTTCGGTCCGCCGCACGCCCTACCGGGGGCGCTGAGGCGGGGCGGGCGGGCCCCGGGCCGGCCGGTCAGCCGCGCTGCCAGAGCGCGGGGGCGCGCGGCGGCTCCCAGCCCGCCGTCGCCCGGTGCGACTGGAGGCACCGGTAGGCGGCCCCGTCGTAGGAGACCCGGTCCCCGGTCGTGTACTCCCGTCCGGCGGCCCAAGTGGTGGCGCCGGGCCCCTGCCCCACGGCGAGGACGACGTCGAAGGTGGCCTCGCGGCCGCCGCCCGCGTCGCGGACGTTCATCAGGAGCGCCGGGTCGAAGAGGGCGTCGGTGGCGTTGCGGGGCTCGCCCGGGAAGTAGAGCTGCGTGGTGAGGACCTGCCCGCCGGGCGGCTGGACCTTGACGTGCAGGTGGCGGGTGCGCCCCGGGTAGAGGCCGGGCACGATCGTGGTCAGCCGGAACTCCCCGGACGCGGTGGTGAACTGGTGCCCCCGGAACCGGAATCCGGTGTTGTCGTACGCGCCCGCGTCGTCGGCCTGCCAGAAGTCGAGGAGGACGTCGGCGAGCGGCCGGCACCCCCGGTCGAAGACGTACCCGCCGACCGTCAGCGGGGTCCCCGGCGTCCCCGGTCCGGCAAGGCCGGTCCGCAGCGGGCTGTTCGGTTTGAAGTACGGGCCCTCCATCTGCTCCGGCGTCGGATCGTCGCCGTCGTCGCAGGCCGGGGTGGGGTCGAGCGGGCCCGCGGTGCCGGTGGTGTCGCGGGCCAGGGCGACGCCGCCGCCGGTCAGCAGCGGCAGGGCGCCGGCGCCGAGGGCGGCCCGCAGCAGGTTCTTGCGGCTGACGCCGCGCGGCTCGGGGGTCTCGGGGCGTTCGGGTACGGCGGACATGGGGGTCTCCTCCGTGAGTGGGGGGGGACGGTGCGGGCCCCGGGGCGCCCGGGGCCCGCACCGGGCTCAGACGCGCTGCCAGAGCGAGGGGGTGTTCGGCGGCTGCCAGCCGGCCTGCGCGGTGTGCGCCTGGAGGCAGCGGTAGGTGGTGCCGCCGTAGGTGACGGTCGCCCCGACCGCGTACGCGGTGCCGGCCGCCCAGGTGCCGCCGGGCTCGGTCGGCGGGTCGGTCGGGCCGGGGCCGCCGCCGTCGTTGCCGGTGACCAGGGTCAGGCCGTAGGCGGAGAGCGCCGGCGCGAGCGGCTGGAAGTAGGTGGTGCCGCCCTGCGAGCAGTTGCCGGAGCCGCCCGAGGTCATCCCCTGCGCCTGGTTGCCGGAGATGAACGAGCCGCCGGAGTCGCCCGGTTCGGCGCAGACGCTGGTGCGGGTCACCCCGGAGACGGTGCCCTGCGGGTAGGTGACGGAGGTGTTGAGCTGCTGCACGGTGCCGCACCGCCAGCCGGTGGTGGAGCCGGAGCGGCAGATCGAGGCCCCCACCAGCGCCTGCGTCGAGCCGGCCACGGTCACGTCGGCGTTGCCGTAGCCGTTGACCAGGTTGCGCGGCGTCCAGTTGGCGTTGGTGGCGACCCAGGCGTAGTCGCGCCCGGGGAAGGTGGAGCCCTGGAAGGTGCCCTGCGCCTGCTGGTTGACGCCGGTCGTGGTGGTCCCGACGGTGCCGCAGTGCCCGGCGGTGACGAACCCGGCCTGGCTCGCGCCCCGCTTCACCGGGAACCCGACGGAGCAACGCCCCGAGCCGTTCATGTAGTACGCGTCCCCGCCCCGCAGGTCGGCGTAGGTACGGGGCTCCTCGCTCGCCCGCACCACCTTGACCAGGGCGCGGTCGACCCCGGCGGCGGCCGCGAACCGGTCGGCGGCGGCGCGGTCGGCGGCCTGGAGGACCACGCGGCTCGCGGTGGTGTCGACGTACCAGAGGGGGACGCCCTCGGGGGCGCGCCGGCCGGCGGCGGCGTCCAGCCCCGCCTTGGCGGCCTCCAACTCCGCCAGCCCGTGGTCGGCGCGTTCGGCCCTGGCCCCGGCGGCGGTGATGGTCCGGCGTTCGGCCGGGTCGGTGGTGGCCACGATCAGGGTGGCCCCGTCGCCGGTGACCCGCGCCCCGGCGAAGCTGGCGCCGAGCCGCTGTTTCAGCGTGGCGGCGATGTCGGCGGCGGCGGCCTCCCCGGCGATCCGCTGCCGTGCCTCGGCCGGGGTGAGGCCGAGGTCGCGCTCCATGGCGCGGAGCAGGGCGGCGTCCGGGGCGGAGGCCGGGGTGGCGCGAGGTTCGGGGGCGGCGGTCGCGGAGCCGGTCAGTCCGGCGAGGGTGAGGGCGCCGACGGCGACGACACCGGTACAGGCGGCCGCCACACGTCTGCGGAGAGGGATGTGCCGCACGGCAATCTCCTTGCTCTCAGGTGGAATTGGCGCCAACGTAGCGGCGCCTCCACCCCGGCCAGGAGATCTCATCCACCCCGTTCCACGGCGTTATGGCCCCCGGCTCCGCCTCACCCGTCGACGACCCCCAGCAGCGCCTTCGCCTCCGCCGGCGCCTTGGCGAGCGACCCCGCGTCGTACGGCGGCCGGGGGTCGTACTCCAGGCCCAGCTGGTACGCCTGCGCGTGGACGGGGGAGGTCAGCTCGGCGGCCAGGGTGAGCGCGAGGTCGATCCCGGCGGAGACCCCGGCGCCGATGATCAGCCGGTCGCCGGGATGGGTGACGACGCGCTCGGGGGTGTAGGTCGCGCCGTACGACTCCAGTTCGCGCACCGCGCTCCAGTGGGTGGTGGCGGCCTTGCCGGTCAGCAGCCCGGCTGCGCCGAGGAGGAGGGCGCCGGTGCAGACGGAGGCGGTCCAGCGGGTGGTGGCGTGGACGGCGGTGATCCACTCCAGCAGGGCGGGGTCGTCCACGTCCCGGCGGGCGCCGGGGCCGCCGGGGACGAGCAGGACGTCGGCCGCCCGCACCTCGGCGCGGGCGTGGGTGGCGACGAGGCTGAGCCCGCCCACACCGTCGGGCACGGCCTGTCCGGCGCGCTCCCCGGCGAGGACGATCTCCGCCCCGGGCAGCATGCGGAGGATCTCGTAGGGGCCGACGAGGTCGAGGGCGGTGAAGCCGTCGAAGAGGGGGAAGACGAGGCGCACGCGGGCTCCGGTACGGGTCGGCGGGTGCCCGGGCGGGGCGCCGGGCCGCCTCATTCTCAGCCGGGGCGGGGGCCGGGCGGACCCCCGATGCGGCGAAGGTCACGTTCCCGTTTCCCGGGCCCGTACGGGCGCCCTCCGGGTCCGTGCACCCGCCATCGGATCGCAAGCGGAAGCGCGCCCCGGACTGAGGGAACGATGGCACGTTGCCCGTCCCGGCAGGGAATGGGTCGGCGCGGGCGTTTCGCGGCCTGTGCCACCCCCACCCCGCGAAAGCGGCGAACCGGGATCTTCCCGGCGTATCACGTGGCCCACATCATGGAGCGGACCGGGAAACGCGGTCGTAAGCTCACGGACATGCAGGTGATCCAGTCCACGAAGCTCGCCAACGTCTGTTACGAGATCCGGGGTCCGGTGCTGGAGGAGGCGATGCGGCTGGAGGCAGCCGGTCACCGCATCCTCAAGCTCAACACGGGCAACCCGGCGGCGTTCGGTTTCGAGTGCCCGCCCGAGATCCTGGAGGACATCCTCCGCAACGTCGGCTCCGCCCACGGGTACGGCGACGCGAAGGGGCTGCTCGCGGCGCGC
Source organism: Streptomyces albidoflavus (assembly GCF_000719955.1). GTDB lineage: Bacteria > Actinomycetota > Actinomycetes > Streptomycetales > Streptomycetaceae > Streptomyces > Streptomyces albidoflavus. Next base: position 3,729 of record NZ_JOII01000026.1, on the reverse strand, counting down.
CGCGCGGTGATGATGCACTACCAGACGCTGGGCGTGGAGACCGACGTCGAGCACGTCTTCATGGGCAACGGCGTCTCCGAGCTGATCACCATGGCGATGCAGGGCCTCCTCGACGACGGCGACGAGGTCCTCGTCCCGGCCCCCGACTACCCGCTGTGGACCGCCTCGGTCTCACTGGCGGGCGGTACGGCGGTGCACTACCGGTGCGACGAGGAGTCGGACTGGATGCCGGACCTGGCCGACATCGAGCGGAAGATCACCGACCGCACCAAGGCCCTGGTCATCATCAACCCGAACAACCCGACCGGCGCCGTCTACAGCGACGAGATGCTGCGCTCGCTCACCGACATCGCCCGCCGCCACAACCTGCTGGTCTGCTCCGACGAGATCTACGACAAGATCCTCTACGACGGCGCCACCCACACCCCGACCGCCGCCTTCGCCCCGGACCTGCTGACGCTGACCTTCAACGGCATGTCCAAGGCGTACCGCGTGGCCGGTTACCGCTCGGGCTGGCTGGCCATCTCGGGCCCGAAGGCGCACGCCCAGTCGTACATCGAGGGCCTGAACATCCTCGCCAACATGCGGCTCTGCGCCAACATGCCGGCCCAGCACGGCGTGGTCGCGGCGCTCACCGGGCGGCAGACCATCCAGGACCTGGTGCTGCCCGGCGGCCGCCTTCTGGAGCAGCGCGACGCCGCGTACGACCTGCTGACCCAGATCCCCGGCGTCACCTGCGTGAAGCCGAAGGGCGCGCTCTACCTCTTCCCGCGCCTGGACCCGAAGGTCTTCAAGATCAAGGACGACCGGCAGATGATCCTCGACCTGCTGCGCCAGGAGCGGATCATGTGCGTACAGGGGACGGGGTTCAACTGGCCGGAACCCGACCACTTCCGCATCGTGACCCTGCCGGCGGCGGAGGACCTCAAGGAGGCCGTGACCCGCATCGGGCACTTCCTCGACGGGTACAGCCAGCCCTGACCGGCACCGCGCACCGGCGCGGCCCCACCGGCACACGACGACAAGGAGCCCCCTTCGGGCTCCTTGTCCCGTTTTCGGCCACGGAGCGTACCGGGTCCGGTACCGTTCCGGACTGGCGACAACTTTAGACTGATTCCAAGGTAGGATGGTGCTCAAGCAAGAAGCTGGAGGCCGTCCCCATGTACGAACCGATCCGCACCACGTCGGCGCACACCCTCCCGGACGTCGCCGACTTCCCGCACCGCAGCCGCGAGGAGGAGCTGGACATCCAGCTCGCGGGGCACCTGTCGGCCCTGCTCGCCGTCACCGACGAACTGCGCGGCCTGCGCCCCGACCCGGCGCTGGACGACGCGGCCGAGCAGCTGTCCAGGGCCGTCGCCCGGCTGCGCCAGGGTGCCCCGCCGGTCAGGTCCGCCGTGGCCGCCGCCATCCACGAGCCGCGGCTCGCCGCCCTCCACCAGCGCGCCCACGCCCTCGCGGGCCGCGCCCTGGTCGTCGCCGCCTCGCGCGCCGACACGGCGGCGGCCATCCTGGCGGCCCGCCGGATGGAGGCCCACGAGGCCGGCCGCCGGGAGTACGCGACCGCCGCCTGACCGGGCCCGGAGCCCGGTACGGAGAACAGGCACGGAAAAGGGCCGGCCCCCGCACGCCGTTGTGCGGGGGCCGGCCTTTCCGCGTACCTGGGCTGGACCCCCGGGTACGCGGTCGGTGCGTGCGACGCGGACGCCTCGGGTGCTCGTACACCTCCGGCCTCCGCGTGGTACGCGGGACGCCTGCCGCGTGGGCGCTCGTGACACGCCACGCGGCCGGCGAGCTCGGGTCAGCCCAGGCGCTCGACCAGGGCCTGGTGCTCGTCCCACAGTTCCTTGGGCGTGTGGTCGCCGAAGGTGTTGAAGTGGTCCGGGACCAAGGCGGCCTCCTCGCGCCAGGCGCCCTTGTCGACGGTGAGCAGGAAGTCGAGGTCGGCGTCGGAGAGCTCCAGGCCCTCGGTGTCCAGCGACTCCTTGGTGGGCAGCACGCCGATCGGGGTCTCGACGCCCTCGGCGGTGCCGTCCAGGCGCTCCACGATCCACTTCAGGACGCGGCTGTTCTCACCGAAGCCGGGCCAGACGAACTTGCCCGCGTCGTTCTTGCGGAACCAGTTGACGTAGTAGATCTTCGGCAGCTTGGCCTGGTCCTTGTCGGCGCCGACCTTGACCCAGTGGGCCATGTAGTCGCCCATGTTGTAGCCGCAGAAGGGCAGCATCGCGAAGGGGTCGCGGCGCAGCTCGCCGACCTTGCCCTCGGCGGCGGCGGTCTTCTCGGAGGCGACGTTGGCGCCCAGGAAGACGCCGTGGTTCCAGCTGAGCGACTCGGTGACCAGCGGCACGGCGGTGGCGCGGCGGCCGCCGAAGAGGATGGCCGAGATCGGCACGCCCTTCGGGTCCTCCCACTCCGGCGCGATGATCGGGCACTGGCCGGCCGGGACGGTGAAGCGGGCGTTGGGGTGGGCGGCGGGCGTGGCGGACTCGGGGGTCCAGTCGTTGCCCTTCCAGTCGGTGAGGTGGGCCGGCGGCTCCTCGGTCATCCCCTCCCACCAGACGTCGCCGTCGTCGGTGAGCGCGACGTTGGTGAAGACGGAGTTGCCCCACATGGTCTTCATGGCGTTGGCGTTGGTGTGCTCGCCGGTGCCGGGCGCGACGCCGAAGAAACCGGCCTCCGGGTTGATCGCGTAGAGGCGGCCGTCCTCGCCGAAGCGCATCCAGGCGATGTCGTCGCCGATGGTCTCCACCGTCCAGCCGGAGATGGTCGGCTCCAGCATGGCGAGGTTGGTCTTGCCGCAGGCCGACGGGAAGGCGGCGGCGACGTACTTGGCCTCGCCGCGCGGCGGGGTCAGCTTGAGGATCAGCATGTGCTCGGCGAGCCAGCCCTCGTCACGGGCCATCACGGAGGCGATCCGCAGGGCGTAGCACTTCTTGCCGAGCAGGGCGTTGCCGCCGTAGCCCGAGCCGTACGACCAGATCTCGCGGTCCTCGGGGAAGTGCGAGATGTACTTGGTGGTGTTGCAGGGCCACGGGACGTCCTGCTCGCCCTCGGCGAGCGGCGCGCCGAGCGTGTGGACGGCCTTGACGAAGAAGCCGTCGGAGCCCAGCTCGTCGAGGACCTGCTGCCCCATGCGGGTCATGGTGCGCATGGCCACGGCCACGTAGGCGGAGTCGGTGATCTCGACCCCGATCGCGGAGAGCGGCGAGCCGACGGGGCCCATGCAGAAGGGCACCACGTACATCGTGCGGCCCCGCATCGAGCCGCGGAAGATGCCCTGCTCACCGGCGAAGATCGCCCGCATCTCGGCGGGGTCCTTCCAGTGGTTGGTCGGGCCCGCGTCCTCCTCCTTGGCGGAGCAGATGAAGGTGCGGTCCTCGACGCGGGCGACGTCCGAGGGGTCGGAGGCGGCGTAGTAGGAGTTGGGGCGCTTGATCGGGTCCAGTTTCGTGAAGGTGCCCTTGGCCACGAGCTCCTCGGCGAGACGCTCGTACTCGGCCTCCGAACCGTCGCACCAGACCACCTGGTCCGGCTGCGTCAGTTCGGCGATCTCGTCCACCCAGGCGACAAGTTCCTGGTGGTTGGTGGGGGCAGGGGGAGCCGCGATGTCGCGCGCCACGATCGCTCCTAACTGATCATTTCAGAATGAGGTTCGCAGGCGGCGGAGGCATATGAGGCTGCAGGCCAGTTCGAGCAGGCCCTGGTGGAGATCGGCGCGTCGCTCGT
>NZ_JOII01000025.1 GCF_000719955.1 Streptomyces albidoflavus | reverse complement strand
CGCGCCGCCCCTACCCCTGGACCGGCACCCCGCTCGCCCTCCCCGCCACCGCCCCCGACCCCGACGGCCCCGTCGACCTCGACCACCTGCTGCGCCACTCCCTGCGCGCCCGCCCCGGCACCGGTGGCCGACTCCGGCCCGCCGCCTCCGCCGGCGCCCTCCACCCGGTCCGCGCCCACCTCCTGATCGGCCCCGGCTGCACCCTCCCCCCGGGGCGGTACGCCTACGACGCCGAGGTCCACCGGGTGTTCCGGCGCGGCCCGGCACCCCGGGGAGCGGCCCCCGGCGTGATCGCCGTCCTCACCGTCACCGCCGCACACACCGCCGCCCACTACGGCCACCGCGCCTGGCCCCTGCTGCTCCTCGACACCGGCCATACGGCCGCCGCCCTCGCCCTCGCCCCGCAGGGACCCGGCGTCCGCGTCAGCCTCGACACCGACGCCGCCACGCTCGCGGCCGCCGCCGGGCTGCCCCCGGCCGACCGCTGGCAGCGGATACGGCCCGGCACCGAGACCGAACACCCCCTCGCCGCCGTCCAGGTGACGCCCCGCCGCACCCAGCGCACCGCCCCCGCCCTCGACCGCTGGGCGGCCCTGCCGCTCCCGCACCGCACCCGCACCCCCACCCGGCCCCCGGCCCGGCCCTGCGGCACCGGCCGCCTGCTGGAACTGCTGGGCGCCGCCACCGGGACCGAACCGGCCTGGCACCCCGTCCGCCGCCCCGCCACCGTCACCGGACGCGCCCTGCTGGAGCGCCGCAGCGCCGACCCCGCCACCCTGGGCCATCCGCCGGACGGGGAGACGGTGGCCCGCCTGCTGCACACCGCCGCCACCGCCTGGCCCGGCGGCCCCGCCTGGTGCGCCGCCGTCGCCACCCCCGCCCCCGCCCTGCTCGCCCCCGGCCACCACACAGCCACCCCGTACCGCCTCGCCCGGGGCGACGCCCGCCCCAGCCTCGCCCACTGGGCCGCCGGCCAGCTCTGGCTCGCCGACACCGGAGCGGCACTCCTCGCCCACGGCTGCCCCTCGGACGCCCCCGCCTCCCAGATCCGCCACGACCACCTCGCCGCCGGCTTCGCCGCGGGCACCGCCCACGCCCACGCCGCCGCCGAGGGAATCAACGCCCGCCCCGTCGGCTCCTGGCAACAGGCGGACCTCGGCGCCGCCCTGGGCGACACCCCGGGACACGACTGGGTCCTGCACGGCCTGGCACTGGGAGCCGCCCGATGAGCCGCCGCGCACGGCCCGCCCCCGACCACCCCACCCCGCCCGGAGAGACGTACCCGCGATGATCCCGCCCCCCGAACTGCGGCGCGCCGCCCGGCCCGCCGCCCTGCCACTGGCCGGGGCCACCGCCCTGCTCGCCCTGGTCGGCGCCACCCACATCGGGCAGGCGGTGCTGCTCGCCCTCGTCCTCGCCCGCGTCGCCCGGGGCGAGACGGGCGGGCTGCCCGCGCTGCTCGCCGCCGTGGCCGTCGTCGTACTGGCCCGCGCGCTGCTCAGCCGCGCCCAGCGGCTGCTGGCCGTCCGCGCCGGAGCCCTGGTCCGCGTCCGCCTCCGCGACGACCTCCTCGCCCACCTCGGCCGGACCGGCCCGGGGGCGCTCAGCGGAGCCCGGGCGGGAGCGGTCCGGGCCACCCTCGTCGACGGCGTCGAGGGCGTGGACGCGTACGTCTCCCGCTACCTGCCCCACCTGATCGTCACCTGCGCCCTCCCGCCCCTGCTGCTGGTCGCCGTCGCCCTCGTCGAGCCGCAGGCCGTGGCCGCACTCGCCCCCGCCCTCCTGCTGGCGCTCGCCGGGCCCCGCCTCTGGGACCGGCTCCTCGCCCGCCGGGGCCGCGAGCACTGGGACTCCTACGAGGCGCTCGCCGCCGACCACCTGGAGGCCCTCCAGGGGATGGCGACCCTGCGCGCCGCAGGCGCCGTCGGCCGCACCCGGGCCCGGCTGGAGCGGCGATCGGCCGCGCTGCACCGGGCCACCGTGGCCAAGATGCGGGTCTCCCTCGCCGACACCGGCCTCACCGACCTCGCCGTGCAGGGCGGCACCGTCGCCGCCGTCCTCGTCGCCTGCGCCGCAGCCACCACCGGGAGCACCACCGCGACCGGCACCTACCTGCTGCTGATGCTGGCCTCCGAGTGCTTCCGCCCGGTCCGCGACCTCTCCCGCGAGTGGCACGCCGGGCACCTGGGGCTGTCGGCCGTCGACGGCATCGCCGCGCTGCGCCACACCGAGGGCGGGGTCCCCGACGAGGGCACCGCCCCCGCAGAATGGGCCACACCCCCCGAAGTACGGTTCGAGAACGCCCACTTCACCCACCCGGGCCGGACCCGCCCCGCCCTCACGGGCGTCGCCTTCACCGCCCCGGCCGGACGCGTCACCGCCCTGGTCGGCCCCTCCGGCGCCGGAAAGTCCACCCTGCTGAGCCTCCTGCTCCGCCAGCGCGACCCCGACGCCGGCCGGATCACCGTCGGCGGCCTGGACACCGCCGCGTACCGGTTGGACGCGCTCCGCCGGGGTATCGCCGTGGTCTCCCAGGACACCTACCTCTTCCGCGCCACCGTCGCCGACAACCTCCGCCTCGCCCGCCCCGCCGCCACCCCGTCCCAGCTCCACGAGGCCGCCCGCGCCGCCGGCATCCACGAGGAGCTGACCCGGCTGCCCGACGGGTACGACACGGTGATCGGCGAACGCGGCGCCACCCTCTCCGGCGGCCAGCGCCAGCGCCTCGCCCTGGCCCGCGCCCTGCTCGCCGACGCCCCGGTCCTCCTCCTCGACGAGGCCACCAGCGCCGTGGACGAACGCGCCGAGGCCCGCATCACCCGGGAACTCCTGGCCGCCGGACGGGGCCGCACCTGCCTGCTCGTCGCCCACCGCCTCGAAGCCGTTCGCCACGCCGACCACATCGTCGTCCTCGACCACGGCCGCGTCGAGGCCGCCGGGAACCACCCCCAACTCCTCGCCGCCGGCGGCCTGTACGCCCGCCTGGTCGCCGCGGGCCGCACCGTCACCCCGATGCAGCAGGAGGCCGCATGACCCCGCCCGCCCCGCAGGAGCCACCGGCCGGCCCGCCCACGCACAAAGCCCTTCGCTCGCTGCTGCCCGTGCTCGCCGCCCACCGCGCCATGACCGCCCGTACCTGTGCGGCCGCCCTCGTCGACCAGGCGGCCCTCGTCGCCCTCGTCACCCTCGCCGCCCACACCGTCGGAACGGCCGTGATCGACGGGCGGCCCCCCTCAACCGCCACCGCCGCGCTGCTCCTTGCCCTGGTCGCCGTGCGCGCCCTGGCCACCTGGCGTGAGATGGACCTCTCCCACGACCTCGCCTACCGGGTCCTCGCCCTCCTGCGCGTCCGCGTCTTCGACGGGATCGCCCGCAGCGCCCCCGCCCGCATCGCCGGACGCCGCAGCGGCGACCTCGCCTCCACCGCGCTGGGCGACGTCGAGGCGCTGGAGTTCTTCTACGCCCACGCTCTCGCCCAACTCCTCGCCACCGGCACGGTGTTCACCGCCTCGGCGGCCCTGCTGGGCACCCGCGAACCCTGGCTGCTCGCCCTCGTCCTGCCCGCCGCCGCGCTCCTGCTCGCCCTGCCCGTCCTCGACGGACGTGGCCGCGCCGCACGAGGAGCCCGCACCCGCACGGCCCTCGCCGACCTCTCCGCCGAGACCGTGGAGACCGTCGACGGGCTGCGCGAACTCCTCGCCTTCGGCGCGCTGCACCGCCGGCGCGCCCGCCTGCGCGCGTACGGGCGGCGGCTGGCCCGCGCGCAACGGGCCGAGCAGTCCTGGGAGGCCGGTGCCGCCGCCCTCCGCGACCTGCTGGTGGTGGCCGCCGTGATCGGCGTCGTCGCCGTCGCCGGCCACAGCGCCGTCGAGGGCCGCCTGCACGGCGCCTGGACCCCGGCCGCGATGGCCCTGGCGCTCGGCGCCCTCGCCCCTGTCGCCGACGCCGCCGCCTCGCTCGGGCAGGCCGGCAGCCTGCGGGCCGCCGCCGCCCGGGTGCGCGCCGCCGCCGAAGCCCCCGCCGGCGCCCCCGAGCCGAGCACACCGCGCCCGCTGCCCGAGGGACCCCTCGGCCTCCGCCTGCGTGGCGTGCGCTTCGGGTACGGCTCCACACCCGTGCTGGACGGGGTGGACCTCACCGTCCGTCCGGGCGAGACCGTCGCCCTGGTCGGCGCCTCCGGCGCGGGCAAATCCACCTGCGCGCACCTCCTGGCCCGCTACTGGGACCCCCAGGAAGGCACCGTCACCCTGGTCCCCGAGGACGGACGGCCACCGGTCGCCCTGCGGGACCTGGCCGACGCCGAACTGCGCAGCGCCGTCGCCGTCGTCGGCCAGGAAGCCCCCCTCTTCCACGGCACCCTCGCCGTGAACCTGCTGCTGGCCGCCCCCGACGCCCCGCCGGACGTGCTGGACCGCGCCGTCCGGGCCTGCGGCGTCGATGTCCTCGCCGCCGGACTCCCCGACGGTCTCGGTACGGCCGTGGGGGAGCGGGGTGCCACCCTCTCCGGCGGGCAGCGGGCCCGGGTGGCCCTGGCGCGGGCCCTGGTCGCCGCTCCCCGCGTACTCGTCCTGGACGAGACGACGGCCCACCTGGACCACACCGGGGACGCGGAACTCGCCGCCGCCCTCGCCGCCACGGCCCCCGGGCGCGCCACGCTGGTCATCGCCCACCGGCCCGCGACCGTGCGCCGGGCCGACCGCGTCGCCGTCCTGGAGGACGGCCGGATCGTGGAGGAGGGCACCTGGCAGGAGCTGGCCTCCGCCGGCGGCGCGCTGACCCGACTGCTCTCCAGGGAGGCGACGCCAACTGCCTGACCCGCACCGAAGCGAGCGTGCGCGGGCACGCACACGTGAAAGAGCCGGGGCCCCTCGCGGGGACCACGGCTCCTCGGTCCGGTGAAGGAGTGCTGTGGCTCAGGCGGTCTCGGCCCGGCGCGGCAGCTTCCAGTTCGGCCGGGGGAAGTGGCAGGTGTAGCCGTTCGGGTACCGCTCCAGGTAGTCCTGGTGCTCCGGCTCGGCCTGCCAGAAGTCGCCCAGCGGCTCCACCTCGGTCACCACCGGCCCCGGCCACAGCCCGCTCGCGTCCACGTCGGCGATGGTGTCGCGCGCCGTGCGCAGCTGGTCCTCGTCGGCGTAGTAGATCGCCGAGCGGTAGCTGCGGCCGATGTCGTTGCCCTGCTGGTCGCGGGTGCTCGGGTCGTGCACCTGGAAGAAGAACTCCAGCAGGTCGCGGTAGCTGGTGCGCGCCGGGTCGTACAGGATCTCGATCGCCTCGGCGTGGTCGCCGTGGTTGCGGTAGGTGGCGTTCGGCGTGTCCCCGCCGGTGTAGCCGACCCGGGTCGAGACGACTCCCGGCTGCTTCCTGATGAGGTCCTGCATGCCCCAGAAACAGCCTCCGGCGAGTACGGCCTTCTGCGTTCCGGTGTCCATACGCTGTGCTCCCGACTGGCATCGACATGCGCCCGGCCGCCCTCGCGGCGCCCAGGGCCTCTCAGACCGGGTAACGCTCCAGGTGGCGCCACCATTCCCGGAGCGCGGCCCCTGCCCCGCCAGACCCCCGGGGCGGCTCGTCCGGGCGGACCTGGCGCGTGATACCAAGGTGCCGCGAACCCGCGACGGCCGCCGGTCCGCACGCCACCGGGAGGGGCCCACCGCATGAGGATCACCGAGGACAGCACGTTCGGGCCCGACGTGGTCGCCTTCCTCGACGCCCACGTGGCACAGATGCGGTCCATCTCCCCGCCGGAGAGCAAGCACGCCCTGGACCTCGACGGCCTGCGCCGCCCGGGCATCGCCTTCTGGACCGTCCTCGACGAGGAGGGCGCCCTGCTGGGCTGCGGCGCGCTGGCCGAGATCGGTCCCGGGCACGCCGAACTGAAGTCGATGCGGACCGACCCCGCCCGCCGCCGGGGCGGCATCGCCACCGCTCTGCTCACCCACATCGTCACGGAGGCCCGGCTCCGCGGCCACCGCCGGCTCAGCCTGGAGACCGGCTCCGACCCCTTCTTCGCCCCGGCCCGCGCCCTGTACGCGAAGCACGGCTTCGTCCCGTGCCCGCCGTTCGGCTCGTACCGCCCGGATCCCCTCAGCACCTTCATGACGCTCGACCTCACGGCGTCCGGCGGCTGAGCGGTCCGCCGCCCCGGCGCCGTACGCGCCCGTCCCGGTGGACGGCACGCCCGCTTCCGCCACGGCAGTACCTCCCCACGCCGCCGGAGGGGCAGAGTGGGGCTGTCACTGTCACAGCGAAGGGACCGTAGTGGCCAGTCAGAAAGAACGCATGCTCGCCGGTGAGCTGTACCAAGCCGACGACCCCGAGATCCAGGCCGACGCGGCGCGGTCCGCGAAGATCAGCGAACGGTTCAACGCCTCGCCGTCCGACGACCCCGAGGCCCGCCGGACCCTCCTCGTCGAACTGCTCGGCAGCGTCGGCGAGGACGTGGACGTGCGGCCGCCGCTGCGGGTGGACTACGGCACCTACATCACCATCGGGCGCGGCACCTTCGTCAACTTCGGCGCGGTCTTCCTCGACGTCGCGCCCATCACCATCGGCGAGGACGTCCAGTTCGGCCCGCACGTCCAGCTGCTGACCCCGACCCACCCGGTCGACCCGGTCGCGCGGCGGGCCAAGTGGGAGGCGGCGGAGCCGATCACCATCGGCGACAACGTGTGGCTCGGCGGCGGCGTCATCGTCTGCCCCGGGGTGACCATCGGGGAGAACACCGTGGTCGGCGCCGGAGCCGTCGTCACCAAGGACCTGCCGGCCAACGTGGTGGCGGTGGGCAACCCGGCCCGGATCGTCCGCGAGATCCCCCTGCCCGAGGCGCCGCCCGCTCCCTGACGGGGCCCGTACGTACACGCGAAGGGGGCCGGGCCCGTACAGGCCCGGCCCCCGGCGTAACGCCCCCGCCCACCCCCTCCGTCAGGCGGCCGTGGCGCCCTCCGGCTCGTCGGGGCGCGGCTCGTGCGGGGGTTCGGCGAGCTGTTCGCGGATGTAGCGCCAGATCACCCCGATCAGGGCGGCGGCCGGGACGGCGAGCAGGCTGCCGACGATGCCCGCCAGGCTGCCGCCGAGGGTGACGGCGAGGAGGACCACCGCCGCGTGCAGGCCGAGTCCACGGCTCTGGATCATCGGCTGGAAGACGTTCCCCTCCAGCTGCTGCACCACGATGATGATGGCGAGCACGATCAGGGCGTCGGTCAGGCCGTTGGAGACCAGCGCGATGAGGACCGCCACGAACCCGGCGAAGAACGCACCGACGATCGGCACGAACGCGCCCACGAAGGTCAGCACCGACAGCGGCAGCACCAGCGGCACGCCCAGGATCCACAGGCCCAGGCCGATGAAGACCGCGTCGATCAGGCCGACCAGCGCCTGCGAGCGGATGAACGCCCCCAGCGTGTTCCAGCAGCGCTCGGCGACGGTGGGGATGTCGACGGCGAGCCGGCCCGGCAGCTGACGGGTCAGCCACGGCAGGAACCGCGGGCCGTCCTTGAGGAAGAAGAACATCAGGAAGACGGCGATCACGGCGACGACGACCCCGTGGACCACGGTGCTCAGCCCGGTCGCCACCGTGGAGACCGTCGCGCCGAGACTGCTCTGGAGCCGTTCGATACCGGCGTCCATCGCCTTGGTGATCTCGGCGTCGCCGATGTTCAGCGGCGGCCCCGCCGCCCAGGTGCGCAACTGCTCGACACCGGCGATCACTCCGTCCGCCAGGGTCCCGGACTCGGAGGCCACCGGTACCGCGATCAGCGCGACGATGCCCGCCGCCACCACCAGCGCGAACACGGTCACGACCGAGGCGGCGAGGGCGGGCGGCCAGGAGTGGTTGCGCAGGAAACGGGCCAAGGGCCAGGTGAGCGTGGTGAGCAGCAGGCCGACCACGAGCGGCCACACCACGGACCACATCTGGCCCACCAGCCACAACGCGGCGGTGACGGCGACGGCCACCAGCAGCAACTGGGCGGAGGTACGCGCCGATGTGTGCAGCGCGGCACGGGATTTGGTGGAGCTCAGCCTGGTCGACATGCGCACCACCCTACTGACCTGCGGCCCCCACCCGGCCCCGTACCGCCCGGCTGCCTCCGGGGCGGCCGTACATCGCCAGGTGACCGGCACCGGCCTCGCGGACGCCGGGCACGGGCCCGCCGTACGCGCCCCGCCCTCAGCTCTGCGGCGGTACCCCGTCCTCCCCGAGGAGCGGGAACAGCCGGGTGACGGCTGCGACGGCGACGCTGTCCGGGGGGCGTGCGGCCGGGCGGTCCTCACGTTCCCGGTAGCCCGCGAACAGGCGGCGGACGGAGGTGGCCAGTTCGGCCGCCTCGGCCGGGGTGAGGTGGAGTACCGCGCTGAAGGACTCGTCCTGGCGCCACTCCGGAGGAGCCTGGTCCCGGTGGGCCAGCCAGTGCCGGTAACTCTCGTCCTCCAGGCCACGGTTGAGCGCCGTGAACTCCGCGTCCCCGTCCTCGCCGCCGGCTGCCGGGTCGTCCCAGCGCAGCCGCCACGGCCGGGCCCGGCCTCCCTGGTGGGGCGCCTCCTCGATGAGGCCGTACCGGGCGAGCTGGCGCAGGTGGAACGAGCACAGTCCCGAGCTGTGCCCCAGACGGGCGGCGGCCTCGGTCGAGGTGAGGGTGGAGTGCTCGGCGAGCAGGTCGAGCAGGGCCACCCGCACCGGATGGTCGGGGAGAAGCCGGCGGGCCCGGTCGTGCGGCGCCTGAGGAACCTCGCTTCGGCGGTCTTCGTCGCTCATTTTGCAAAGTCTGCTACTTTGCAAAGCCTCTGGCAAGCCGCCAGGCCCCGGGCGGCCGGGGCCTGGCGCAGAGGACGCAGACGACGCAGACGGAAACCGCGCGAAGGGGTGGACGGTTCGTGAGTGTTCAGGACGAGGGCACGGGGCCCGACCGGCGGACGCGGGTGCAGGGCGAGCCCGTCCCGTTCTGCCCGCCGGTCGTACCGGAGGCGGAACGCGGTGCGGTCCGCCGGATCACCGTGGTGGGGGAGGAGATCCTGCACCGCCCCTGCCGGGAGGTGACCGAGGACGCGTTCGGCACGGCCGGACTCGCCGCGCTGGTGGACGACATGTTCGCCACCAACCAGGCGGCGGCGGGGGCCGGGCTCGCCGCCAACCAGGTGGGCGTGGACCTCCGGCTGTTCGTGTGGGACATCACGGACGACTGGGGGGTACGGCACGTCGGCCACCTCGCCAACCCGGTACTCGACGACGTCCCCGCCACCGACCGCCGCCTGGTGGAGGAACCCGAGGGCTGCCTGTCGGTCCCCGGCCCCTACCGTGTCGTCCCCCGCCTGGACCGCGCCGTCGTCCGGGGCCGCGACAAGGACGGCCGGCCCCTGGTGATCGAGGGGCGCGGCTACTTCGCCCGCTGCCTCCAGCACGAGACCGACCACCTCCGCGGCCACCTGTACCTCGACCGCCTCGCACGCCGGGAGCGGAAGAGCGCCCTCCAGGAGATGCGCGACTCCCAGGACGAGGTCTTCGCCCGGCGGGCGGCGGCGGCGAGGCGGCTCGGCAAGTGAGCGGTGGCGAGGCCGGGCCCGGTCCTCCCGCCGTCAGTGGTCGAGCAGCCGCCCGTCGACCGGGACCGGCGGCACGTGGCCGGTCGCGGGCCGGTGCCGGACCAGCTCCAGACCGACATCGACCAGCGAGGAACGCCGGAGGCCGCTCACTTCGGGCAGCGGGACCCAGACCGACGCGGTCGTCTCCCCGTTCGTCTCGGGCCGCAGACGACCACCGCTGACGCTCACCTCGTAGAAGATGCCGATGTTCTGATGGTCGCCGCCGCTCGGGTCGGTCCGCTCGGCCGAGGGAATCAGCCGCGAGTCCACCCCCAGCAGCCGCTCGACCGCCCCGAGGAGCCCGGTCTCCTCGGTCAGTTCCCGCGTCACCGTGTCGAACGGGTCCTCCCCGGCCTCGACCCCGCCCCCGGGCAGCGACCAGTTGCCGGATCGGTGACGGGCGAGCAGAACCCGGCCGTTCTCCAGACACAGGGCGTACGCGGCCAGGCGGCGGCTCATGGGTGGCTCCTCGGAGTCGGGGCGTGAGTGGCTCAGTGTCGCCGTACGGTCAGCCGGTTCGCCACCGCGCCCCCGCAGCCCCTACTCCGGAATCTCCTGCTCCGCCCACACCGTCTTCCCCGTCGTCCCCTCCGGGTCGAAACGCACACCCCAGCGGGCTGCCAGCTGGCTCAGCATGAACAGGCCCCGGCCACCCTCGTCGCCGCCGGCCGCGTGACGGACGTGCGGGGCGCAACTGCCGGTGTCGTGGGTCTCGCAGATGAGGGAGCGGTCGCGGATGAGGCGGAGGCGGATCGGGGGCCTGCCGTAGCGGACCGCGTTGGTGACCAGCTCGCTGACCATCAGTTCGGTGGTGAAGGACAGGTCGCTCAGTCCCCACTCGGCGAGCTGGCGGCTGCAGGCCTTGCGGGCGGTGGAGACACCCTTGGGGTCGCTGTCCAACTCCCACGTGGCGACATCGCCCGACGGCAGCGGGTGCGTGTGGGCGAGGAGGAGAACGGCGTCGCCCGTGGGGCGCTGCGGGGCGAGGGCGTCGAGGACCTGGTCGCACCGTTCGTCGAGCGAGCCTCGGGCGGAGGCCAGGGCCCGGGCCAGGGCGACGGCGCCGGACTCCCCGCCGCCGGGCCGGACCGAGGTCAGGCCGTCGGTGTACAGGGCCAGCTCTCCGTGTTCGGGGAGGCTGAACCGGGCGGTCTCGTAGGCGTGGTACTCGACGCCGAGCGGCGGCCCGATCTCGATCGCCGCCGCGCTCAACTCGCCCTCCACCCCGCCGTAGAGCGGAGCCGGGTGCCCGGCGGAGGCCACGACGCAGGAGGCGTCCAGGGGGTCGTACACCAGGTAGAGGCAGGTCGCCACGGGGAACGCGGGGTCGTCCTGGCCCGAGGCGTCCTCGTCCTGCGCGGACAGGCGTGAGGTGAGTGCGGCGAGGCGGGACAGCAGCTCGCCCGGTTCCAGATCGGCCTCGGCGAGGGCCAGGAGGCTGGCGCGCAACTGGCCCATGTGGGCGGCGCCGCGCACACCGCCTGCCGTGACGTCCCCGACGACCAGCGCGGTGCGCGCCCCGGAGAGGGCGATCACCTCGCACCAGGCCTGGCCGCCGTCGGCGACGTACCCCTCGGCGCTCTGCACGGTGGCCGTACTCTTCAGGGCGCCCGGGACGAGGCTGCGGCGCAGCAGCTGGGCCGCCGCCCGTTCCACCGTGTAGAGCCGGGCGTTGTCGGCGACGGCACCCGCCCGCTGCACGAGCGCGGCCGCCGTCGACAGGTCCTTCTCGGAGAACGGCGCGCTGTCGGCGCCCCGGTAGAACGTCACGAGGCCCATCAGCGCGCCGCGGCCGATCAGCGGCACCACGATCAGTGAGCGGGTGTCCCGAGGCGTCAGGCCACGCTCGACCGCCAGCGCGAGCCAGGGGTCGCTTTCGCCGGCCTCCCGGACGAGCTGCGGCCGGCGCTCGCTCAGCGCCCGGGCGAAGGGACCGGCGTGGGGGAAGCCGTGCCGACCGCCGAGAGGGAAGGCGGCCGGGAAGCGCTCGCCCTCGGGCGCGCCCGCACTGACGCGCCGCACGAGCAGGTTCTCCCGCACGTGTCCCGGGTGCGGAAGCCTGCCCTGCAGGACGCTGTCCAGCACGTCCACCGTGACGGTGTCGGCGAGCCGGAGGGCGGCGGTGTCGGCGAGTTCCTGGGCGATCCGGGCCACGTCGAGCGAGCGGCCGATGGCGTCGCCACGATGCAGGGTGTCGTACCGGCTGAACGCGTCGATCTCCCCGGTGAGGTCGACCAGCGCGGCGGCCACCCCCTCCGGCCGGCCGTCCGGATCACGCAGGGGAAGCGCGGCGAAGGCCAGCTCGCGTTCCCCGTACGCCTCGTGCCGCCAGGTCACGTAGCCGTGGCGGGGCTCCTGATCGCGGTGCACCTGCCGCATCAGGTCGTACGCCTCGTCGTCCAGCAGTTCGCGGAACAAGGCGCGGTCCGCCGGTCCCGTCTCTTCCCCGAGGGCCGCCAGCAGCTGGCCGGCGTGGTGGCGGACCAGGTCGAGCCCGTCGTCGAAGATGAACAACCCCATCGAGGACTGACTCGCCAGAGTGTGCAGCAACGCCTCAGCGAGAGCGTCGGGAGTTTCGCCAGGAAGGGCCATACCGTCATCTTTCCCTCCCTTCCGTATGGGCGCCCCTCGGCTGTCGCGTGGTCCCGGCCGGATGCCGCCGGCGGACCGGGACTCCGTTCGGCCCACCCCGCACTGCCGGGGCGCACCGGCCGCGCGACGCTCGGAGCCGAGCGCCAGCCACCCCGCCCCCTGCCCCGGGACCGATGCCCATGGAAGCCGAGCCGACCGACCTGGAACGGAGGGCGGCCGCACGCCCGCGCCTGCCGCGCGACCGCCCCGGCGCCGTGGCGCCGGGCCCGCCGGTGGACCGGTGGCAGCTCCCGGCCCTCGCCGGGGGCCGCCGACGGGCCGGGGAGAGGGCGTCCCGTGGCTGACCCGGCTCCGCGCGGTTCCCTCCTCGCCGGTCAGGGCGGGAACAAGTGGCTCTCCGAACGCCGCAGATCGGCGGCGGCCCTGCTCGTGGCCGCCGGGGCGGCGGCACTCCTGATCGGGCTGAAGGCCAGTGGCGCAGAGCTAGCGGGCGCGGACCTGTGCGTGGTCGTCCTGGTGGCCTATCTCTTCCCGTACCTCCTCCTCACGGCGTCCGTCTTCGCGAGGGCGTCCTCGGAGGGGGTGCGCACCTGGGCTCAGCGGTCGAGCCGGGGCACGCTGCTGCAGAGGTACGTGTTCGGCACGGCACCGGGGCCCGGAGTCTCGATCTTCATCGCGGCCGCCGCGCTGGTGGTGGTGATGGTGTGGCGGCCCGGGCACATCGACTCGTCCTTCGGCCCGGTTCCACGCGCGCTGCTGTCGCTCACCACGGTCGTCGTCGCGTGGATCTGCGTCGCCGTCTCCTTCGCCGTGGCCTTCCAGGCGGACAACCTGGTGGATGGGGAGGAGGCCCTGGAGTTCCCGGGGCGGTCCACCACCATCTGGCTGGACTACATGTACTTCGCGCTGTCGGTGATGACCACCCTCGGCACGACCGACGTGATGGTGACCTTCCACGAGATGCGCAGGACCGTGGCGGCCAACTCGGTCATCGCCTTCGTCTTCAACACCATCACCGTCGCCAGCCTCGTCTCCGCCCTCAACAACTTCTGAGCCGTCACCGCGACCGGGGAGGGCGCGACCGCCGCCGGGCTTGCGGTCCTCCTGGGTGATGTGGAGCCGCTGCGGTAGCTCGTAGCCGTGCTGCCCGTCGGCCAGTTGGGGGATGCGGGTGTTGACGCGGCCGTTGTAGGCCGGCGCGGGGGTGGAGAGGTCCGGACCCGTCTGAAAATGCGTCGGGGGGGGGAGGCTTTCGCGGGATCAGCCTAGTGCCGAGATCTCCTCGGCGATGTCCTCGCGCCAGGTGATGAGGTTGACGCACAGGTGCAGCGCGGGCTCGGCCAGGTGGAGCGGCACTGCAGCGCGGCCTCGATGACGGCGCGTTCGGTCGCGGAGTAGGCGGATGGCCCGAACGGCGCGTCCGGGGGCGTGTCAGGCGGGGCCGGCCAGGTGGAGTTCGGGGCCGGAGTCCCGGATGCCCTCGGCGGCGGCCTCGGTGAGGGCGGAGTCGGTGATGATGGCGTCGAAGTCGGCCAGGGGGGCGACGCGGTACTTGCCGAAGGTGCCGAACTTGGAGGAGCCGGCGACCAGGACGGCGCTGCGGGAGCTGTCCAGGGCGGCGCGCTTCACCTCGACCTTGGCGTCGGAGGGGGTGGTGACGCCGCGCAGCAGGTCCCAGGAGCTGGTGCTGATGAAGGCCATGTCCAGGGCGAGGTGGCGCAGGGTCGCCGCGGCGAGCCGGCCGACGGTGGAGCGGTTGGCCGCCTCGACCTGGCCGCCGACGTGGATGATCTCCAGGTGGGGGGCCTCGGTCATCAGGCGGTCCACCGTGCTGAAGTCGTTGCTGACCACCGTGAGCCGCTCGTGGCGGACGAGGTGCGGGACCACGGCGAGCAGGGTGGTGCCCGCGTCCAGGTAGAGCGTCATGCCGTCCTCCACTAGGGAGGCGGCCCGGCTCGCCATGGCCTCCTTCTGCGGCTGCTCCACCTGGGTCTTCGCCTGGTGGCTGGGCTCGCTGCGGACCTGGCTGGCGATGCGCACCCCGCCGGGGACGGTGAAGACCAGCCCCTGGCGCTCCAGTTCGGCGATGTCGCGGCGGACGGTCATGTGCGAGACGCCGAAGAGCTGCGTGATCTGCTGCACGCTCAGGACGCCGTCGCGGCGCAGGTGCTTGAGCAGCTTCTCCCGCCGCTGGTCGGGGATGAGCGGAGGCGCGTCTTCGGTCATGGTCGTATCTTCCCTCCTGCCACGGGGGCGGCTCGCACCGCCCGTCGGTTGTGCCGGGCTCCCGCCGGGGTGCCGGACCCCGGCGGGAGCACCGGTCAGCCGCCGACGAACAGGCTGAGGAGCAGCACGCCGCCGAGGCTCAGCAGGGACTGGAGCGAGAGCATCAGCGTCCAGGTGCGGAAGGTCTGCGGCACGGAGAGCTGGAAGTACTCCTTGAAGAGCCAGAAGCCCGAGTCGTTGACGTGCGAGAGCATGACCGCGCCGGACGCCGTGGCCAGCACCAGCAGTTCGGGGGAGAGTCCGGGGTACGCGCCGACCAGGGGCGCGACGATGCCGGTGGCGGCGGCGGTGGCCACCGTGGCCGAGCCGAGGCAGATCCGCAGCAGCGCGGCGACCAGCCAGGCGAGGACCAGCGGCGGGATCGCCCAGTCCACGGCGTAGTCGGAGATGATCTTGTCGATGCCGGTGGCGGTCAGCATCGCCTTGAGGCCGCCGCCCGCGCCGAGGATGAGGACGATGCCGCCGACCGGGCCGAGCCCCTTGGCGGCCATCTTCTGGATCTGGCCGAGGCCGAAGCCGGAGCGCACGCCCAGGGCGAAGAAGGCGAAGAGCACGGCGACCAGCAGGGACAGCACGGGGGAGTCGCACGCCTCGAAGACGGTGTACGGCGCGGTGCCCTCGCGGGTGGCGGAGGTGCCGATCGTGCCGATCAGCATGAGGACCGGCGGCAGCAGCACGGTGATCAGGGCCAGGGTGAACGAGGCCGGGCGGCGCTGGTTCTCGGGCGCCGGGCCGGCGTCGGGGACCGGGCCCTTGTCGAGGTCGGGCGCGGGCCCGAACCAGCGGCTGGCGTACCGGGTGAGCACCGGGCCGGTGAGGACCGCGATCGGGATGCCGATGATCAGGCCGTAGAGGATGGTCAGGCCGGTGCTCGCGTCGTAGGCGGAGACGGCGAGGGTGGGGGAGGGGTGCGGGGGCAGCAGGCCGTGCGAGATGTACAGGCCGGCGGCCATCGGCAGGCCGACGTAGAGCAGGTGGGTGCCGGTGCGCTTGGCGACCGCGTAGACCAGCGGGACCAGCATCACGAAGCTGACGTCGAACAGGTGCGGCATGCCGATGAGCAGGGCCGCGGCCGTGATCGCCGTGGGGATCCACTTCACCGGGCGGGCGCCGATGAAGACCGTGGCGATCCGGTCGGCGCCGCCGGAGCCCAGCAGGATGCCGCCGAGCAGGGTGCCGAGGCCGATGGTGGGGCCGACGCTCTTGAGGGCGTCGCCGAAGCCGTCCTGGAAGTGCGTGACGGTGTCGCCCGGGCCTATCCCGGAGGCGAGGCCCAGGCCGATCGCGGAGAGGGCGAGCGCCAGGAAGGGGTGGAGCTTGGCCTTGGTGATCAGCAGGATCAGGACGACGACGGCCGCGAGGCCGAGGAGCAGGTGCTGGATGTCGGTGCTCATGAGCCGTTCACCGGTCCGGTGGCGGGGCGGGCGGCGCGCCCGGCGGTCCAGGCGTCGAGGAGGGCGGCGTCGGCGTCGGCGAGGTGGCCGACGGTGATCAGCTCGCCCGCCGCGACGTCGGCGGCGAGGGTGGCGTGGGCGGCGAGGTACAGGGGGGCCGTGCCGGCGGGGGTGTCCTCGTCGCGGAGGAGGACCGCCTGGACGCCGGTGACGTCGTGGTGGTGGCCGCCCATCGTCAGCACGGTGCCGGCGGGCAGGTCGCGCTCGGCGCGGCCGGCCAGCACGGCGTGCCCGCGCGGGTCGGTGCCGCCGGAGGGCCGCTGGTCCAGGACGGCGGAGAGCAGGCTGACGGGCGTCTCGACACCCATCAGGTGGTACGGCAGGTAGACGGCGGCGTACTTGCCGTCGCGGCTGACGACGTGGCCCTTGCCGCGCAGGGTCTCCCAGGTGACGGGGTCGCCGGTGCGGACGACGACGAAGACGCCGCCGGCGAAGGACGCCTCGCCGGGCAGCCGCAGGGCGCTGAAGACGTCGACGGCGCCGGGGCGGCGCAGCACACCGCCGTCCTCGCGCAGGGCGTAGACATCGGCGAGTTCGGCGATGCGGGCGACCGGGTAGTGGAGCCGCTCGGTGTCGGGGCGGAAGCCGGTGCTGGTGGCGACGACGGCCATCTCGCAGTAGTCGGCGGTGGCGCCGGTGGGGAGCGCGGCGACGGCGGCGGCGCGGGCGGCCAGGGTGGAGCGGACGTCGTCGCCGAGGTCGAGCAGGCCGGCGAGTTCCGGCGCGGGGACGGTGGTGTCGAGCTGCGTCACGGTGCCGGCGGCGGGGTCCAGGACGAGGTCGTACTCGGTGGACTTGCCGATGGCGACGATCTCCAGCCCGAGCGTCTCGGCCCAGCTGACCAGGCCGATGAGGTTGGCGGGCTGGTCACCGTCGGCGGTGGTGTAGACGCTGCTGTGGGTGCGGGCCAGTTCGGCGAGGTGGAGCCCGGCGACCGAGTCGACCTCCTTGCTGACCATGGCCACGTGGCGGCCGCCGGTCAGGGCCTGGCGGGCCATCTCGTAACCGGCGGCGGGGCTGCCGGTGGCCTCCACGAGGATGTCCCAGTCGCCCGCGATCAGCAGGTCGCCGTCGGCGACCAGGGCGAGGTGGCCGTCCTGCCCGGCGTCGCGGACCGCCCGGGCGTCGCCGCAGATCCGGAGCTGCGAGGCGTCGTACCCCAGCTCGACCAGCATCGCGCGCAGTCCCGCCACGTCCTGGTCGCAGAGGACGGCGGGACGAAGGCGCGGGATGCGCAGGGTCTGTGCGAGGAGGGTCCGGGCGAATCCGCCACCGGCGCCGGAGAGTGCGTACCGCACGGTCCGGTCGCCGCCCGGGGCGAACAGGTGAAGGAAGTTCATGGGCACTCCTCAGTGGGTGCGCGTGGCGATGGTGCGCGAGGCGGGCGCGGGGTCCGCGAAGCGAGGGGACGGCTCCCGGCGGCCGTGGGGCGGCTCAGCCCGGGAGCGGGTTAACAATATGTATCAAGGTAACTCAGGGACGTAAAGTCTGTTAACATTTTTTCACACATCAACTCATTGAGCGGCCCACGCGGGTCACCCGCCGCGGCCGCGCCACACCATGGAGGTCCCATGCCGACCCTCGGGGCCATCGCCGACGACTTCACCGGCGCCACGGACCTGGCCACCATGCTGGTGTCGCGGGGCTTCCGGACGCGGGTGGCCATCGGCGCCGACGCAGTGGACCCGGAGGCGTCCGCCGAGGCCGACGCGGTCGTCGTCGCCCTCAAGTCGCGCACCGCGCCGGTGGAGGAGGCGGTCGCCGACTCGCTGGCCGCACTGCGCGCCCTGCGCGCCGCGGGATGCCGCCGGTACTACTTCAAATACTGCTCCACCTTCGACTCCACGCCCCGGGGCAACATCGGCCCGGTCGCCGACGCCCTGCTGGAAGCGGTCCACGCCGACCGCACCGTGGTCGTGCCCGCCTTCCCCGCCACCGGCCGCACCGTCCGCGACGGACTCCTGTACGTGCACGGCGAGCCGCTCGACCGGAGCCCGATGCGCCACCACCCGCTCACCCCGATGACGGACGCCTCGCTCGCGCGCCTCCTGCGCCCGCAGACCCGCCACCCGGTCCGGCAGATCCCCCTGGACACCGTCCGCGCGGGCACGGCGGAGCTGCGCGCGGCCGTCGACGCCCCCGAGGCGAGCGGGGCGCTCCTCGTCGTGGACGCCGAGACCGACGACGACCTGCGCACCGTCTCCGCCGCCACCGCACACCTCGGCCTGGTCACCGGCGCCGCCGGCCTCGCCCTCGGCCTGACCGGCCCCCGCCCCGGCGCCGCCCGCGCCACCCCCGCCTCCGCGCCCGGCGACCCGGCCGCCGTGCTGTCGGGCAGCGCCTCCTCCACCACCCGGGCCCAGGTGGCCCACGGCCGCGCCCACCTGCCGCACCGCAAGCTGGACGTCGCCGCCCTGCGCCGCGACCTCCCCGCCACCGTGGCCGGTCTGGCCGCCTTCGCCCGCGAGCAGTGGCGGCGGGACCCGGCGCGCCCTCCGCTCTTCTACGCCGTCGACGACCTCGCCGACCTGGAGCGCACCACCCCGCCGGGCGAGGCGCCCGCCTCCGCCCTGATCGAGGAGGCCCTCGCCGCCCTCGCCGTCGCCCTCGTCGACGACGGCGCCCGCCGCCTGCTGGTGGCCGGGGGCGAGACCTCCGGCGCGGTGGTCACCGCACTGGAGGTGCGCGGCCTCGCCGTCGGCGCGCCCCTCGCGCCGGGCGTCACCTGGGCCCGCGCCGAGACCGGGACCGGCGGCGGCCGGAACATCGACCTCGCCCTGAAGTCCGGCAACTTCGGCGGCACCGACATCTTCACCGAAGCATGGAGCGCCCTCGTATGAGCGACGTGCGAGCCGGCCTCGCGGCCGCCGGAGCACACCTCGCCGCCCTCGGCCTGAGCCCCGGCAGCTCCGGGAACCTCAGCGTCCGCGACGGCGGCCTGCTGTACATCACCCCGACCGGGGCGGACCTCTCCCGCCTCGACCCGGACAGCCTGAGCGTCCTGGACCGGGACGGCACCCACCTCGAAGGCCCCCGGCCGTCCAAGGAGTTCCCGCTCCACACCGCCCTGTACCGGCGCGACGCCGCGACCCGGGCCGTCGTCCACCTGCACTCCCGGCACGCCGCGGCGCTCTCCTGCCTGCCGCCGTGGTCCGGGCGGAGCGCCGTCCCGCCGCTCACCCCGTACTTCGTGATGCGGGTCGGCCAGACGCCCCTCCTGCCCTACGCGCCGCCCGGCGACCCCGGCCAGGCCAAGGAGCTGGAACGGCTGCCGTTCCCGCTGCGGGCCGCCCTGCTCCAGAACCACGGCCCGGTCGTCTCCGGTGTCTCGGTCCGGGCGGCGGTGGACGCCGCCGTCGAGATCGAGGAGGTCTCCGCCCTCCTGCTCGCGCTCGGCGACCGGCCGGCCCGCCTGCTGACGGAGGAGGAGGCGGGCGAGCTGGCCCGGCGGTACGGGTCCTGCTGGGGGGAGTGAGGCCCCGGCCGGGCCCGCCGGCGGGTCAGTCGTCCTCGGAAACGGCGTACAGGTGGGGCAGGTTGACCACGATCGCCTCCTGGGTGCTGCGGGCGATCACCACCACCGCCTCCTCGGCGGGGTCGGGGTTCTCCTCGCGGTGCGGCACGTAGGGCGGCACGAAGATGTAGTCGCCGGGGGAGGTGCGCAGGCGCACCTCCTCGGCCTGGTCGCCGTGGCCGTCCACGAAGACGAACTCCGGGTGGCCGCTCTGTACGTAGATGGCGGTCTCGGACTCCCCGTGGTGATGGTCGGAGGAGGAGGTGGCGGGGGCGACGTGGGTCTGGCCCATCCAGAGCTTCTCGGAGCCGACCGTCCTGCCGCTGACCGCCGCGAACCGGCGCATCCCCTCGGTCTGCGCGGTGCCGGTGTCCAGGGACTCGGCCCGGATGTGGTGCAGTCGGGTGTGGAGCGGGGCCGCCGGGTGGCCGGAGCCGTCGCGGAAGTCCGGGTGGAAGCCTTCGCCGGGCACGGTCAAGGGGTCTGTCATGGCGGGCACGCTACGACTCGCGGGAAAAGACGTCAACAGGTGTCCTTTGTCGTTCACCTGCGGCAAAACCGCCGCAACGAACGGCCCGGCTCCTCCTTGCGGTCCCTCGCCCGCCGCCGGGCGTCTCCGGCATCATGAGCGTCATGCATATCTCGGCGAAAGCTGACTACGCCACGCGCGCCCTGCTGGAACTCGCCCGCGAGCCCGCCCGTCCGCTCACCTGCGAGTCGATCGCCTCCTCGCAGGGAATCCCGTTCCGGTTCCTGAAATCCGTGGTGGGGGAGTTGCGCAAGGCCGGGCTGGTGCGCAGCCAGCGCGGGTGCGAGGGCGGGTACTGGCTGGGGCGGCCGGCCGACCGGATCACGCTGCTGGACGTCTCCCGCGCGATCGACGGCGAACTGCTCACCCTGCGCGGCGAATCCGTGAGCGGACTCGCCTATCCGGGGGCCGGGGCGGGCCTGCCCGAGGTCTGGCGCCGTGTGGAGTCCGCGGCCGCCGGCATCCTCCAGGGGGTCACGCTGACCTCGCTGCTCGCGGACGAGGCGGTGCGGACGCCGGCCGGACGGGGGGCCTCGTGAGGGCGGCCCCGGCCCGGCCGGCCCTGGAGGTCGTCGAGTACACCGACCCGATGTGCCCCTGGGCCTGGGGCTCCGACCCCGCCTTCCGGCGGCTGCGCGCGCTGCTGGCGGGCCGGGCGAACTGGCGCCGGGTCTACGGTCTGCTCTTCACCGACGAGGACGACGCGCCCCCGGACCCGGCGGCGGAGACGGCCTGGTACGCGCGCCACGTCGCCGGGATCAGCCGGCACACCGGGGCGCCCCACGCCCGGTCGCTGGCGCGGGTGGCGGCCTGCTCGTGGCCCTCCTCGCTGGTGGCCAAGGCGGCCGAACTCCAGGGGGAGGGGACGGCGGAGCGGGTGCTGCGGCGCCTGCGGGAGTCCGTCTTCGTCCTGGGCGAGCCCGCGGACACCCTGCCGCTGGCCCTGTCCGTGGTCCGGGGCGTGCCCGGGCTGGACCCGGTGCGACTGGCCTCGGACGCGGCCTCGGACGAGGTGCGGGAGCGGGTGCGGGCCGACGCCGCCGAGACCCGGCGCCCGCTGCCCGAGGCGTGGGCGGAACCCGGCGGCTCCCCGCATCCGGGAACCGCCAAGGAGACCGCGGACGGCGGCCACCGGTACGCACTGCCGACCCTGCTGCTGCGTTCCGGCGACGCCCGCCGACTGGTGCCGGGCTGGCGGGAGTTGGGGGAGTACACCGCGGCGGCCGAGGAGCTGTGCCCCGGTGTGCTCGACGCCGCGCCCGCACCGCCGTCGCCGGCCGCCGCGCTGAGCAGGTACGGGAGCCTCACCGACCCCGAGCGCCGGCTCCTGGGGGAGGGCGCCTGGCCCCCGCCGGAGGCGGTCCAGGTGACGACGGGGAACGGCCCGGTGTGGCTGTGCCCCGAGGAGGCCCCCGGCCATCCAGCCGTCGCCCGCACGGTCGACGGCCGTGCTGCGAACCGCGCTTGACCAGCGGCGGAGTGCCGTCCCACCGAATGAGACACCAAAAGGTGTCGATTGACTTCGGGTGCCACCGGCGACAAGATGCTCCCATGCTCACGACGCACCCCGGCGTGGTGTGCCGCTACGTGGACCTGCGGCGCACCTCCAGCGCCCTCTGTCGCTGACCGACAGCACCTTCCGGCCGGACGGCCGCCGACGCCCGCCCCTCGGGCGGCCCCCCGTCCCGCCGCTCCCGCCGAGCAGGCCCGCCGATCCCGAGCGGCCCCTCTTCCCCGGCACCCCCCTTTCCCCGCCCTCCTTCCGGACGGCCCCGACGGACGCGCCGCCGCGCGTGCCGCCGGGGTGGTACGCCACCGCGAACCGCACCCGCGGTCGCGCACGGCTCCGTCCGGACGGGGCGTGAGCCACCTCTCCCGGCCCGCCCGGGCCCGCCGTCGCGGGCTCCGCCATGCCGAAGAAGGAACGAGATGTCTGGAACAGCCGTCCCCCGTCCTCCCGTGTCCCGCCCCCACGCGGCCCCGCGCCGCCCGCGCGCCGCCGTCGTGGCGGCCGCTCTCGCCACCGCCTTCTCCCTCACCCTCACCCTCAGCGGCTGCGGAGGCGGGTCGTCCGCCGCCTCGGGCGCCGGCTCCACGCTCAAGTGGACCTCGACCTACTTCCCCTCGCACTGGGACCCGGTGGTGGCCGGGAGCGGCGCCCAGTTCCGCGAACTCGCCCTGGTGTACGCATCGTTGACGCGCACCGACGAGAAGGGGGCCGCCGTCCCCGACCTCGCCGAGAGCTGGGAGTACAACGACAAGGGCGACGAGGTCACCTTCCGCCTGCGCCCCGGACTGACGTTCAGCGACGGCGAGCCGGTCGACGGCGCCGCCGTCAAGGCCGCCGTCGAACGCGCCCAGAAGCAGAAGAACTCGGCGCTCTTCGGCGACCTGACCTCCATCGAGTCGGTCGAGGCGGACGGGCTGAACGCCACCGTCCACCTCAACCAGGTCGACTACCAGATCCCCCAGCTGCTCGGCCAGCGCGTCCTCCAGATAGCCAGCCCCAAGGCCGCCGCCTCGCCCGCGACCCTCGATCAGAAGCCGGTCGGCGCGGGCCCCTTCGTCCTCAGGCAACTCGTCCCGGGCACCAAGGCGGTGCTGGAGAAGAACCCGGACTACTGGGACGCCGAGAACATCCACATCGACGACGTCGAGCTGACCTCGGCACCGGACGCCTCCACCGTCGTCTCCGGCCTGCGGACCGGCGTCTACAACTTCGCCGACATCGCGCCCAGCCAGGCCGAGGCCGCCAAGAAGGCCGGCCTCGACGTCTTCGTCCAGCCCGGCTTCAACGCCTCCAACATCAGCCTCAACATCAACAAGGCACCGTTCGACGACGCCCGGGTCGTCGACGCCGTACGGCACGCCGTCAACCGCCAGGAATTCGTCGACAAACTGACCTTCGGCTACGGGGAGACCACCGACCAGCCCTTCCCCAAGGGGTACGTCGCCTACGACCCCGAGTCGGAGAACGCCTACCCCTACGACCCGGCCAAGGCCAGGAAGCTGCTGCGCGAGGCGGGACACGAGCCCGGCGACATCAAGCTCGACCTGGTCATCCCGGAGGAGGACCCGCAGGCAGAGATCGTGCAGGCCCAGCTCGCCAAGGTCGGGATCACCGTCGGCATCAGGATCGACAAGAACTGGGCCACCCCGTTCTTCGCCAAGGACCTGGCCTTCTCCCTCTACTCGACCACGGGCCGCGACTCCGCCGTGCAGACCCTCACCGCCCACTTCGGTCCGGACGGCCCGCTCAACCTCAGCTCGCCCTACGAGCCCAAGGGGTTTGCCGACGCCGTCGCCGAGGTCCGCCGGACACCGCTGGACGCGCCCGGCTACCCGAAGGTGCTGCGCGAGGCGACCCGTGCCGGGCTGAAGAGCCAGGCCCTCGTTTTCACGTACTCCTCGCCGAACCTGATCGCCAAGAGCAAGTCGGTGTCCGGACTGCCCGCCAATCCGGCGCACATCGACTGGACCGGCGTGAAGATCGCCGGGAACTGAAGCCCGCGGAGAGGAGGGACTTCCCATGACGACGACCGCGCCCCCCGCCCCCGGGTGGCACCGCGGAGTCACCGGGACCAGGGCCGGGCGGACGGTGGCCCGTGGGGTGGCCATCGTCGGCCGCTCCGTCGCGGTCTTCGTGCCCGTCTTCCTGGTCGCGACCTTCGTGACCTTCGCGCTGCGCTCCCTGAGCGGGCTCAGCCCGGCCCGCATCCAGCTCGGCGAGAGCGCCACACCGCAGGCCGTCGCGCAGGTCGAGGCCGAGTGGGGCCTCGACCGGCCCTTCCTCGTCCAGTACGGGGACTGGTTCGCCGGGGTGCTCCGCGGCGACCTCGGCACCAGCTGGACCAACGGCGCCGACATCTCCACCCTCATCGGCCTCGGCCTCTCGGTGAGCCTGTCGATCGCTCTGTTCGCCCTGCTCATCGGCGTGGTGGCGGGCTTCGCCCTCGGCACCGCGGCCGCCCTGCGCCCGGCCACCTGGCTCGACCGGTCCGTCACCGGCTTCGTCACCGTGATCTCGGTGATGCCCGCCTTCGTCGTCGGCATCCTCCTGGTCACCGTCTTCGCCGTCGGGCTCGGCCTCTTCCCCTCGGCCGGGTACGCCCCCGCCGAGCAGGGCATCGGCCCCTGGCTCGCCCACATCACCCTCCCGGCGCTCGCCCTCAGCCTCGACGTCGTCGCCGACGTCGCCCGCCAGCTGCGTTCCAGCCTGATCGCCGCCTACCGGGAGAACTACGTGACGGGCGCCCTCGTACGGGGCCTCAGCCCCCGCCGGGTCTTCTTCACCCACGTCCTGCGCAACGGCATCGGCCCGGCCCTCGCCACGCTGGGGCTGAAGTTCCCCGCACTGGTCGGCGCCTCCGTCGTGACCGAGTGGATCTTCGGACTCCAGGGCTTCGGCCGGTTCGCCAACGACTCCGCGCAGACCGGCGACGTGCCGGCGGTGCAGGGCGTCCTCGTGGTGTCGATCGTCCTGGTCGTCACCTTCAACCTCGTCGTCAACCTGATGCTGGCCCGGGTGACACCGGCCTCCCAGCGAGGAGTGTGAACCATGGTGCGCCGCGTCCTCGCCCTCACCTCCGGCCGTATCGCCGTCGCCGTCCTCCTGGTGATCGCGCTGCTCGCCCTGCTGGGCCCGCTGCTCGCCCCGCAGAACCCGCTGGCCGGCAGCGACAACGCCCTGGCCACCGCCTCCGGCGCGCACTGGCTGGGCACCGACTACCTCGGCCGGGACGTGCTGAGCCGGCTGCTCGACGGTTCCCGCGTCAGCGTGCTCGGCTCGCTCGAAGTCGCCGTCACCGCGCTGGTGGTCGGCACGCTGCCGGGCATCCTCTCCGTCTACCTGGGCCGGACCTTCGAGTGGGTCACCCTCCGGCTCACCGACACCCTGGTGGCCCTGCCCTTCCTCCTCTTCGCCGTCGCCGTGATCGCCCTGCTCGGCAACGGCCTCACCCAGGCCATGCTGGTCACCGGGGTCCTGGTCTCCCCGCTCTTCTACCGGGTCTCCCGGGCCGCGACACTCGCGGTGGCCCGCGCACCGTACGTGGAGGCGGCGCTCATCTCCGGCGCCTCCCTCGGCTGGACCGTACGCAAGCACGTGTGGGGCAAGGTGCTCCCGCCGATCGCCGTTGCGCTCGCCCAGACCGTCGGCACCGGCTTCGTCATCGTCTCCAGCCTCACCTTCCTCGGCATCGGGGTGCAGCCACCCGCTCCCACCTGGGGTGGGCTGCTCGCCTCCGACCTCGGCTACCTCGACCAGCGCCCGTGGGGCCCCCTCGCGCCCGCGCTGCTCATCATGATCACCGTCTGGGCCTGCAACCTGCTCGCCGACGCCATCCGCGACGTCTATGGCCAGGCGGGCCGGGCGCTGGACAACGACCGCAAGGCGCGCGCCCACCACCTCGCCAGGACCGCACCCGCTCCCACCGGAGGTGCCTCATGACCGCCCCGTCCCACCGGAGCACCACGGGGAACACGGCCCTCGCGCCGGCCCCCGCGCCCGCACCCGGGTCCGCCACCGCACCCCCTGCCCTCCTCGTACGCGACCTGCGCATCAGCGACCTGGCCCAGGACCGGGAGATCGTCCACGGGGTGAGCTTCACGCTCACCCCGGGCCGGACCGTCGGCATCGTCGGCGAGTCCGGCAGCGGCAAGACCCTGACCTGCCGTGCCGCGCTGGGCATCCTCCCCGACCACTTCGCGGTGACCGGGGGCAGCGTCGAGATCGCCGGCACCGACGTCGCCGGGCTGACCACGCGCCGGTGGACGGCCCTGCGCGGCTCCACCATCAGCGCCGTCTTCCAGGACCCCGCCTCCTACCTCAACCCGTCGATCCCGGTCGGCGCCCAACTCGCCGAAGTGGTCCGCGTCAAGCTCGGACTGCGGCGGCGGGCCGCCCGCGCGCAAGCGGTGGAACTGCTGCGGGCGGTACGGCTGCGGGACGCCGAAGTGGTCGCCCGCCAGTACCCGCACGAACTCTCCGGCGGCATGCTGCAACGCGTCCTCATCGCCGCGGCCGTCGCCGCCGAGCCTCGCGTCCTGATCGCCGACGAGGCCACCACCGCCCTCGACGTCACCGTGCAGGCCGAGATCCTCGATCTCCTCGCCGACCTGCGCGAGCGCACCGGTCTGGCCCTCGTCGTCGTCTCCCACGACCTGGCGGTCGTCGCCCAGCTCTGCGACGAGGTGCTCGTCATGCGGCAGGGCGAGGTCGTCGAGCAGGGCCCGACCCGCACCGTCCTCCACGCCCCGCGCCACGCCTACACACGGCTGCTGATCAGCGAGCACGAGAGCTACGGACTGGAGAAGTTCCTCACCCCGAAGGAGACGGCACGGTGAGCGCCGAACAGCCCCCGGCCCCGCCGGCGGAAGCCAGGACCGCCCCGCGCCCGGTCCTGGAGGTGACCGGCCTGGAGGTGCGCTACGGGCGCCGCCGCCCCCCGGTCCTGCGGGGCGTCTCCCTCGACGTCGGCCCCGGCGAGACCCTCGGCCTGATCGGCGAGACCGGCTCGGGCAAGTCCACCTTCGCCCGCGCCGTCCTCGGCCTCGTCCCGGCCGCCGCCGGGTCGGTCGTCATCGACGGCGAGGAGACCCGCGGCCACAGCCGGCGGCAGTGGCGCCGCCTGCGCCGCAGCGGCGTCGTGCAGTACGTCTTCCAGGACCCGCTGCGCAGCCTCGACCCCGACCGTACCGTCGCCGAGTCCCTGACCGAACCCCTGCTCGTCCAGGGCGTCACCGCCGCCGAGGCCGCCGAACGGGCCCGGGCCTTCCTCGACCAGGTCCGCCTGTCCGCCGAACTGCTCGACCGGCTGCCCGGCGAACTCTCCGGCGGCCAGCGCCAGCGGGTCGCCGTCGCCCGGGCCCTGGTCACCGAGCCGCGCCTGGTCATCCTCGACGAGCCGGTCAGCGCCCTGGACTCCGCCAACCGCGTACAGGTCCTGGAGATCCTCAAGGACCTGCGGGCCCGCGGCACCGCCCTCGTCCTCATCTCGCACGACCTCGGCTCGGTCGTCGGTGTCGCCGACCGCACGGCCGTGCTGTACCAGGGCGAGCTGGTCGAGTCAGGCCCCTCCGCGGACGTGGTCAACCGGCCCCGTCACGCCTACACCCGCCTCCTCGTCAGCTCGGCGCCCACCCTGCACGGCGCCCGCACGGACCGCGCCGGACGCGAGGCACTGCGCGCCCAGTTGACCGACCTCTCCCACTGAACCCCGGACAGACAGGACCCCGCCATGTCCCGCAAGCTCCACCTCGCCCTGCACCCCTACGGCGTCGGCGGCCCCGGCCAGCACGGACTCTGGAAGGACCCGCGCGTCGCGAAGAACGCCAGCATCGACATCGACTACTACATCCACCAGGCCAAGGCTGCCGAACACGCCCTCTTCGACGCGCTGTTCATCGTCGACAGCCAGTTCATCAACGCCACCTACCCGGCCCACTACCTCAACCGCCTGGAACCCCTCACCCTGCTCTCGGCGGTCGCCACCCACACCCGCCACGTCGGTCTGGTCGGCACCGCCAGCTCGACCTACAACTCGCCCTTCAATCTCGCCCGCCGCTTCGCCTCGCTCGACCACATCAGCGGCGGCCGCGCCGGCTGGAACGTCGTCACCAGCTTCGACACCGGCACCTCCCGCAACTACGGCCTGGACGAACACCTCGACTACGCCACCCGCTACGGCCGGGCCCTGGAGTTCGTCCAGGTGGCCCGCGGGCTCTGGGACTCCTACGAGGACGACGCCTTCCCCGCCGACGTGGCGCGCGGCGTCTTCCTCGACCCGGACAAGCTGCACGCCCTCGACCACGTCGGTGAGCACTTCCGGGTCGCCGGCCCGCTCAACCTCTCCCGCTCGCCCCAGGGGCAGCCCGTCATCTTCCAGGCCGGGGTCTCCGAGGAGGGCCGCGACCTCGCCGCCCGCGTCGCCGAGGGCATCTACGCCCCGGGCGGCTCACTGGAACAGGCCCAGGAGTACTACGCCGACATCAAGAAGCGCACCGCCGCCTACGGCCGCGACCCCGAGCACATCAAGATCTTCATCCACGGCGGGCCGGTCGTCGCCGCCACCGACGAGAAGGCACGGCGGCGGGAACGCGAGATCTTCGAGGAGGACAACGACCTCGGCCGCAACCTCGCCCTGCTCGGCCGCTCGTTCGGCGCGCACGACTTCAGCGTCCACGACCTCGACGCGCCCTTCCCCAACGTCGCGCACCTGGCGGAGAAGGGCGGCCGGACCGCCGCCGCCAAGATCATCGACCGGGCGAAGGCTGAGAGCCTGACCCTGCGACAGGTCGCCGAGTCGGTCAACGCCTTCCGCGCGTCCCCCTTCGTCGGAGCGCCGGACACCGTCGCCGACGCGATCGAGCGGTGGTTCGACGCCGGCACCTTCGACGGGATCAACCTCGCCTTCCGCACCACCGAGGAACTCGACCTCTTCGTCGACGGAGTCGTCCCCCTCCTCCAGCGCCGCGGCCTGTTCCGCACCGCCTACGAGGCGGACACCCTGCGCGGCCACCTCGGCCTGCCGATACCGGCCAACCGCCACACCGAGGCCCGTCTCCGGACGCACGGCTGACCTCGCCGACCCGTCCCGTCCCGCCGGGGGCCGGAGCCCACCGCCCCGGCCCCCCGACCGAGCCCTCCCGGGCCACCTGACCACCTGCGGAGCCTTGATGAGCCGATACACCGACCACCCCGCACTCGAGGGAGTGACCACCCGGGGGACGCTCCTCGTCGTTCCCGGACGCGGAGAGACCCACGAGACCTACGCCCGGCTCGGCGCGCGGCTCTCCGCCGACGCCTACCACGTCCGCGTCGTCGACCCGCCGCTTCTCGATCCGGCGGACCCGGCACCGTCCCTCACCGGTTTCGCCAAGGAGCTGGGGGAGGCCGCCGACGCCCCGGACGGAGTCCCGGCGGTCCGGCCCGTGGTGGTGATCGGCTCCGACGCCGGCGCCGCCGCGGTGGCCGCCGTCCTCGCCCGCACCGGAGCCGCCTGGCAGCCGGACGGCGTCGTCCTCGCGGGGCTCCCCTCGCGAGCCGCCCCGGAGCGGGCGACCTGGGAGGAGGAACTGGACCTGCGCACCGCCTGCCCGGTGCACCGCCGCCGCCTCACCGAGGACGGCCAGGTCCGCCGGGGCGCCCTGGGGACCCCGGTGCCGGCCCCGGTGCTCGCCCTGGCCGAGGAGAGCGAGATCCCGGTCCCCACCCTGCTCCTGGCCGGCGACGCCGACCCGCTCGCGGACCACCAGGCCCTGCTGGCCAAGGCCCGCTCGCTGCCCCGCGCCCGCCTCTCGCGCGTGCGCGGCGCCCACCACGACGTGCTGAACGACGCCCAGCACCGGTCCGTCGCCGCCGAGATCGTCACCTTCCTCGAAGGGCTCCGGGACGGCATGGCCCCGGCCGTCTCGGTCGCGGCCAGCGCCTGGTGACCCGGCCCGGCCGAGCCGCGCACCTCCCGCCTCCCACCGAAAGGTCGTCATGGCCACCGTCCTCGCCGTCTCGGGCAGCCCGTCGGCTTCCTCCCGTACCGCCCGGCTCCTGCACCCGGTCAGGGAACGCCTCGCCCTGCACGGGCATCGGGTGACCTCCCTGGATGTCCGCGCGCTGCCCGCCGCCGCGCTCCTCACCGCCGACACCGGACATCCGGAGATCGCCCGCGCCGCCGCCCTGGTACGGGACGCCGACGGAGTGGTGATCGGCACGCCCGTCTACAAGGCGGCCTACTCGGGACTCCTCAAGTCCTTCCTCGACGCGCTCCCTCAGCACGCGCTCACCGGCAAGACCGTGCTCCCCCTCGCCACCGGCGGGAGCACGGCGCACGTCCTGGCGATCGACTACGCCCTGCGGCCCGTCCTCAGCTCCCTGGCCGCCTCGCACATCCTGCCCGGCCTGTTCGTCCTCGACCGCCACATCACCAAGGACGACGAGCCCGGCCCCGTGGTGGAAGAGGCCGCGGCTGAGAAACTCCTCCGCCTGGCAGACGACCTCTCCACGGCCCTGACCAGGACATCCGCGACCGCCATCACGGCTTGAACCGAAGCACAGGTGTTCGCCGGCGGCATCACGCGAACGACTGTGGGTCCGCCTTGCCTCAGTACGCCCACGCAGGCCCACGCGTTCGACGAACGCCGCGGCTCGGAACGGCTGCGTGGGGGGTGGCCTCAGACGGTGGCTCGAGGCTGCTTCTGGGTGAGGTGGTGGACCGTGGTCGGCGGGCACCGACACCTGCCACCTGATCATGACCGTCCACATCCCGCCCGGCCCCGCTCAAGGGCTGCCCGCGTAAGGCGCGACTCTGACCTTGCGAACCGAGGCGGGGCCGTCGCGTGCCGGGTGCGGGTCCCGGGCGAGCGGCAAGGTTCCGTGGGCGGGCACCCTCCGAGTCGGGTCGGGCACGAACTGCGGAGGGTGCCCGGTGAGCCGCAGGTGGCGCGGCGCCGTGTGCAGCGGGGGCCCGGGTGCGCGGGCCTTCAGCCGAGCACGGCGATCGTGGCGTCGAGCTCCACGAGCGCGCCTTGGGGCAGGGCGTGGGTCGCGAGGGCGGTACGGGCGTGTCGGCCGTGGTCGCCCAGCACGTCGATCAGCAGGTGCGAGGCGCCGTCGATCACGGTCGGCTGGTCCACGAAGGCCGGTGCGCTCGCCGCCCATGCGTTGAGCTTCAGGACGCGGGCCTGTTCGAGGCCGATCGACTGCTCGATACGGGCCAGGAGGTTCAGCGCGGCGGTGCGTGCGGCGAGCACCCCGTCGGCCGGTGTGGCGTCCTCTCCCAGCCGGCCCCGGAGCACTTCGCCCGACGCTGTCCGGGAGATCTGGCCCGAGACGTACAGGACGTCGCCCCAGCGCGAGGTCGCCTCATAGGCGTACCTGGGAGGGCCGAGGTCGGGCAGTTCGATCGACAGCGCCTTCAGGCGTTCCCGCACGGTGGTCATGGCGTCTCCTTGTTCGGTCCGGCCAGAGGTCTGTCATCGCTTGCTGAGGACGTAGGTGCGGTCCCGGCCGATGTACCAGAGGTCCTCGGTGCCGATCGCCGCGTTCCCGTAACGCCACGGGATCTCCGCGGCACCGTAGGAACCGACCTGGAGCACGTGCTTGTAGCCGGGCCGCAGTTCATTGGCGAAGGACTCCTGCTTGCCCATGAGGTGGCCCACGTTGCGCTTGCGGTACTCCGTGTTGAAGTCGACGTCCGTGCCGAGCATGCCGATGGCGACCATCCGCTCCAGGTGCGGGGCGAGGTAGCGCAAGGTCCCCTCGTGCACGTCCTCGCACACCGCGCCGGGGCGCAGCTGCCCGATGATCCCCTCGCGCACCACGTCGAAGAAGAAGCGGTACGCCTCCTTCGCGGCCTCGGTGCGCGGCAGCGAGCGGGCCATGTCGGAGGTGGCGACGTTGACGCCGTCGAAGACGACGCGTACCCCGGCGTCGAGCTGCACGCAGGTCGTCTCCTCGTCGACCGGGTGGTCGACCGGGGGACCGGGGAAGAGCATGCGGTTGGAGGAGTGCAGGTTGGTGAAGTACGGCTCGATGCCGAACGGGATCTCGTGGGCCGTGCGGAACTCGGCGATCTTGTCGAGGTAGACCGCGTTGATGTCCAGCTCGCTGAAGGAGCGCCCGGCGTCGAGCCCCTGCTCCGCCCAGGCCAGGGCCTCCTCGATGGCGAAGACGCTGGCCCGTGCGGCCACCACCTGGAAGGCCAGGTCCTCGTGGTCGCGGACATCCCGCCAGTGGCCCAGGGCGGCCGAGACGGGGACCAGCTCCGCCCCCTCACGCGTGAGCTCGCGGGCCAGGCCGACGCTGATCCACTCCTCCTCGATGCCCGTCCGTGTGCCGGACGCCAGTTCCCGGACGGCCGCCCCCACGGAGGGGTACCGGCCCACGGGGGCGCCCGGCAGACCGTCGGCGCCCTCGGGGAGCAGCACCAGGAGGCGTTCGGGACCGTCGAGCCACAGGGCGACCGCGCCGTCCGGCTGGGGGCGTCCGGTCGCCTCGGTGAAGTTGGGGGTCGCCGCGAGCAGCACCGAGTCGAGGGAGCGGTCCGCGGCGAGCTCCTTCAGCGCCGAGAAGCGGCTGTCCTCGCCGGAGGTGAACTCCTCGGCGAGGCCCGAGAGGTGGGCGACGTCCGCGATGAGCCGGCGCGCGGTCCGTACGCCGGTCTCACGCCACCGTGCGAAGGTGGCCAGCACCTCGGCCGGATCGATCTCGTAGGCGGCGACCGGTGTCGGGTCCTGGTCGGCGAGGACGAGTTCGACGGAACCGGACAGCGCGAGCTGGTGGGCGTGGACGACGTCGGCGGCGAGGGCCACCGGGCCGCCGTCGGCGAGTTCGCGCACCAGGCCGGCGAGGGACTCGGCGGCGGGGGTGTCGGCGACGATGCGCGGGTCGATCGTGACCCAGGGGGCGTAGAAGCGCATCCGGTCCTTCGGGACGCCGGCGGACAGGGCGTTGCCCTGTTCCTGCTGGCGCACGAGCAGCAGGTGCTCCGTCCCGGTCTCCGCGATCAGCGGAGCGACGAAGGGGTGGGAGTCGAGTCGGATCGCGGAGAACAGCAGGCTCTTGCGCGCGTCGAGGCCGAATTCCTTCTCCACCCGTGTGGCGTCAGCAGTGATCCTCAGCATGGTGCTCCTTCGTCAACGGTTCACGGTCGTGGGTGCCTGGCGGGGGTGGTCAGCTGATGCCGGCCACGACGCCGATGTGCGATTCGATCTCGGAGGTGTAGTCGGAGAAGTCCGCGGAGTACCGGTGCTCCTTGCCCCGGGGCCGCGGCAGGTCGATGGGGATGTCGGCGATGATCCGGCCGGGGCGGTCGCCGACGACCACCACCCGGTCCCCGAGCCAGACCGCCTCGGGGATGCTGTGGGTCACGAAGAGGACGCTGCATCCGGTGTTCTGCCAGATGCGCTGGATCTCGAAGTTCATCGAGTCCCGGGTCATGGCGTCGAGCGCGCCGAAGGGCTCGTCCATGAGCAGCAGTTTGGGGCGGGAGACCAGGGCCCGGCAGATGGCGACGCGCTGCTGCATGCCGCCACTGAGCTCGTAGGAGTAGTTCTTGGCCTTTCCGCCCAGCCCGACCATCTCCAGCAGTTCCATGGCGTACGCGCGGGCCTCGTCGGTCCGGGCGCCGCGGAACTCCAGTGGGAGGAGCACGTTGTCGAGGTTGTTGCGCCAGGGCAGGAGCACGGGGCTCTGGAACACCATC
This sequence comes from Streptomyces albidoflavus, assembly GCF_000719955.1. Taxonomy (GTDB): domain Bacteria; phylum Actinomycetota; class Actinomycetes; order Streptomycetales; family Streptomycetaceae; genus Streptomyces; species Streptomyces albidoflavus. The sequence goes on along the minus strand of NZ_JOII01000025.1, from coordinate 75,290 downwards.
GCGATGTCCTCGATCCCCTCCTGGATCGGGCGGCCCTGAACGAGGATCTCGCCCTCGGTGGGCTCCTGGAGGCCGGAGATCGTCTTGAGCAGCGTGGTCTTGCCGCTGCCCGACTGCCCGACGATCGACACGAACCGGCCGGGCTCGACGTGGAAGTCGAGTCCTCTGAGGACGGTGTTCTCCTGGCCCCTTCGCGAGCGGTAGGTCTTCCCCACGTTGTTGACCGAGATGGCGTACTCGTTGTTCATGTGACTCCCCATCCGGCCTTCACGGGGCCTTGATCGTCTCGTCGGAGCCCAGCGGCTCGAGGTAGGAGTTGCTGTACACGTCCTCGGGCGACAGGCCGCTCTCCTGCGGCAGGCCGAGGAACTTCCGGGCGACGTCGATGGCCTGGCGGACTCCGGTGTCGTCCATGACGCCGTACCGGTCGGCGGCCTCGCGCTTGCCCCAGTTGAGGCCGCACTGCGCGTCGATGGCGAGGGTGATGGTGCTCGTCTCGTATCCGGAGACCTCCGTCCGGAAGTCCTCGGCCGCCTTGCGTGGGTTCTGGCAGGCCCAGAGGAAACCTTTCTGCATGGCCCGGTTGAACTTCCGGACCTGCTCGGGGTCGTTCTTGAGCTTCTCGTCGGAGACGACGATGCCGTTGCCGTAGAGGTCGATGCCGAGATCGGACCACTTCAGGACGGCGGCCTTCCGCCCGAGGGCGTCGATGGCCGGTTCGTCGGAGACATGCAGCGCCAGGTTGGCGTCCCACTGGCCGGCCAGCAGGCCGGGGATCTTCGAGGCGCTGGACGCCGGGATGACGTCCACGTCGCTCTTGTCGAAGCCGAGCTTGTTCAGCGCGAGCGGCCACATCGCGGTCATCGCGCCGCCGCCCTCGGTGGCGACCGTCTTGCCGCGCAGGTCCTCCCAGTTCCTGATCCCGGAGTCCGCGAGGGCGACGACCGCGTAGGCGGACCTGGCCTGGAGCAGGTTGACCTGCTTGACCTTGGCGCCCCTGCCCTGGCTGGTGACGGTGGCGCCGAAGTCGGCCCAGCCCGCGTCGACCCTGCCCGCGACCACCGAGGTGACCGTGTTGGTCGAACCGGATCCCGGCATGACCGTGAGGTCGATGCCCTCGGCCTTGAAGAAGCCGCGTTTGGCGGCCGAGATGAACGGCGCGTGCTTCGGCAGGTACCCCACGTCGAGCATCAGGGACATCGAGTTCTTCCCGCCACCGCCCGCGCATCCGGACAGCCCGGCCAGCACCGCCGCGCCGGCGAGAGCGACGGCCCTGCGAAGGGTTCTACGCATTTCCAGCCTCCGATCCCGTGGTCACTTGGTGTGGTTCTTCCACGGGGCCAGCTTCCGGCCCGCGTAGTCGACGAGGAAGAACAAGGTCAGGGCGATGGCCGCGAGGACGATGAAGGCCGCGAACATCGACGGCAGGTCCACCTGGCTGTTGGCGAGGAGGATGACGTACCCGAGCCCCTTCGAGCCGGCGATGAACTCCCCGACGACCGCCCCGCCCACCGCGAGGGAGATCGAGATCTTCGCTCCGGAGAAGATGGAGGGAATCGCGTAGATGAAGTCGATCTTCACCATCTTCTTCCAGGGGGAGGCCCGGTTGATGCGGGCCAGCTCCTGGAGTTCGTGGGGGACCGAACTCAGGCCGTCGTAGGTGTTGATCACCAGGGGGAAGAAGGCGATGGCCATGGCGACGAACGCCTTCGACTCGAAGCCGAACCCGAACCACACGATGAACAGCGGGGCCAGCGCGACCTTGGGGATGGTGTCGATCGCGATGAGCGCGGGATAGAGGAAACTGCGTGCGGTGGCCGAGTAGTGCAGGGCGGCACCGCACAGCACACCGAGGGCCGTGCCGAGCGCGAATCCGGCGAGCGCCTCCTGGAGCGTGACGAAGGTGTTCTCCGCGAAGTAGCCGGGGCGCTCGAACAGCTCGGCGAAGGCGGAGAGCGGGCCGACGAAGAGATAGTCCGCCGGGTCGATGACCAGGACCAGCAGTTCCCACACCATGAAGAGGCCGATGATCCCCACGGCCGCTTTGACGCCGGCCACCAGCGACTCACGGGGGAAGGTACGGCCCGGTGTCTTCTGCCCGGAGGGTTTCGCCGCCGGGAGCGGCCGGTCGGCGGCGGTCCGGTCGGGGTGACGCAGATCAGGAGTGGCCATGGTGGTACCTCCCACAGAGCGCGTCACGCGGCAGCAGCGTCACGGGAGCGGCCGGAAAGGCGGTGGGACGGTGCGGGGAGAGGGCGCGCGTCGGCCGCGCGGTCCGGTCGCCGTGACCGTCGGGAAGCGGCGGAAGCCGTCGTGGTGTCATTTCGTCCTCACGACACTGGAAGGAATTCGCGGGCGGTTCGGGCCCGGCCGGGAGGCGTTACTCCCGGCCGGGACAAGCGGACTCAGCGGTCGTCGGTGAGCGGGGCCCGGCTGGGCACGCCGTCGAGGCGGCGCCACACGCCGAGGGGATTGGCGTCGCGCAGCTCCTCGGGCAACAGGGCGTCGGGAACGTCCTGGTAGGCGACGGGCCTCAGGAACCGCTCGATGGCGAGGGTCCCCACGGACGTGCTGCGCGGGTCGGTGGTGGCGGGGAAGGGACCGCCGTGCACCATCGCGTGGCCGGCCTCGACGCCGGTGGGCCAGCCGTTGAAGAGCACGCGCCCGGCGAGCTCCTCCAGCAGCGGCAGCAGGCGCCCGGCGAGCGGCAGATCGGCGTCGTCGGCGTGGACGGTGGCCGTGAGCTGCCCTTCCAGCGCGTGCAGGGAGGCCGTCAGCTCGTCGAGGTCCGCGCACCGGACGATCAGCGAGGTCGCGCCGAAGACCTCCGTCTGGAGGGCGGGATCCTCGGTGAAGCGCGCGCCGTCCACGCTCAGCAGGCGGGCCCGGCCGCAGGCCGCGCTGTCGCTCCGGCCGCCACGACCGGTCTCCTCGACACCCTGCCGGCCCGCCAGGGCGTCGCCACCGGCGGCGTAGTGGCGGGCGATGCCGGGGGTGAGCATCGTGGCTCCGGGTTCCGCCGCGACGGCCTCGGCGGCGGCCGTGGCGAAGGCGTCCAGGCCGGGCCCGTCCACAGCGAGGACGAGCCCCGGGTTGGTGCAGAACTGCCCGGCCCCCAGGGTGAGCGACCCGGCGAAGGCGGCCCCCAGTTCCGCGCCCCGGGCCTTGAGGGCGGCGGGCAGGAGCAGCACCGGGTTGATGCTGCTCATCTCCGCGTACACGGGGATCGGCACGGGCCGGGCGGCGGCCGCGGCCGCTATCGCCAGGCCGCCGGAGCGGGAACCGGTGAAACCGACGGCGCGTACCCGGGGGTCGCGGACCAGCCTGGTCCCCAGCTCCGTGCCGCTGCCGACGAGCTGGGAGAAGACTCCTTCGGGCATGCCGGTCCCGGCGGCGGCCCGGCTGACGACGCGTGCCACCAGCTCGGCCGTCCCCAGGTGGGCCTGGTGTGCCTTGACGATCACCGGGCATCCGGCGGCCAGTGCCGAGGCGGTGTCGCCCCCGGCGGTGGAGAAGGCCAGCGGGAAGTTGCTCGCGCCGAAGACGACGACGGGACCCACGGCCGTCCGGCGCTGCCGGATGTCGGCGCGGGGCAGCGGACGGCGGTCCGGCTGCGCCCGGTCGACACGGGCCCCCTGCCACACGCCTGCCCGCAGCTCCGCGGCGAACAGGCGCAACTGTCCGCTGGTGCGCCCGACCTCGCCGGTGAGCCGGGCGAGGGGCAGCGCGGTCTCCGCGTGGGCTCGTTCCACCAGCGCGTCCCGCTCCTCGTCGAGCAGGTCCGCGACGCGGTCGAGGAAGGCGGCGCGCTGTTCCGGGGCGGTCGTCCGGTAGGTGGTCGCGGCTTCCCGCGCCAGTCGGCAGGCCTGGTCGGCCTGCTCGGCGGACGCGGTCCGGTAGCCGGGTTCGAGGGGCTCCCCGGTGCGGGGGTCGACGGACCGGATCTCGTCGCCCGCACCGACGACGGGGCGGGCCCCGATGACCATCGCGCCGGTGGGGGCTGCCGGGGGAAGAGTGGACACGGGTGGCTCCTTTCCTTGGCGGGGGACGCGTGTCAGACGACGGCGAGGCGCGAGGCCTCGATGACCCTGGCGAGCAGTGCGCGCTCGGTGTCGTCCAGGTCGGTCAGGGGCGGCCGTACCGGGCCGGCGGGGTGTCCGGTCAGATCCATGCCGGCCTTCACGATGCTGACCGCGTAGCCCGGCTTGCGGTCGCGGATCGCGGTGTAGGGGAGTACCACGCGGTCGAGCATCTCCTGCACCTTCGCCCGGTCCCGTGCCCGGACCGCGTCGTAGAAGGCCAGGGCGAAGTCGGGGAGGAAGTTGAAGATGGCGGAGCTGTAGGTCGTGGCACCCAGTTCCAGGTAGGGCAGCGCGAACGTCTCCGCGGTCGGCAGGCCGCCTATGTACACCAGGCGGTCCGCGAGTCGCGACCGGATCTGGGTGATCCGCTCCAGGTCACCGACCCCGTCCTTGAGGCCGATCAGGTTGGGGCAGGCGTCGGCGAGCGCGGCCACCGTGTCGGCGGTGTAGACGGCGTTGGCGCGGCTGTAGAGGACCACGCCCAGCGAGGTCGCCTCGCAGACCGCCCGCACATGGGCGGTCAGGCCGTCGGCGGACGCCTCGGTCAGGTACGGCGGGAAGAGCAGGACACCGTCGGCGCCGACCGCCTCGGCGTCGCGCGCCATGGCGACCGCCTGGGCGGTGCCGTGCCCGGCCGGGGCGAGGATGGGCGTGCCGGAGGGGGCGCTCTCCACGGCGGCCCGCAGCACGGTGCCGACCTCCTGCGGGGTCAGGGAGAAGAACTCCCCGGTCCCGCCGGCCGCGAACAGGGCGGCGATGTCGTACTTGCTCATGCGGGCGATGTTGTCCCGGTAGGCGGTCTCGTCGAACGCCAGGTCGGGCGTGAAGTGGGTGACGGGAAACGACAGCAGCCCGGAGCCGAGGCGTTCGGCAAGCTCGGTCGGGGTGTGGGTGGGCATGAGCGTTTCCTTCCGCAGACGTGCAGAACAGCGATTTCGATGACCATAAGAACGAAACTGATGCACGTCCAACACTTCTTACGTATCGATCGATGCGCATAATGGATCGATGTTCACCTTGAGTCAGCTGGAAAGCTTCGTGGCCGTCGCCGAGACGCTGCACTACGGACGGGCGGCGGAGCGGCTGTCGATGACCCAGCCGCCGCTGTCCCGGCGCATCCAGCTCCTGGAGCGTGAGCTGGGTGTCGAGTTGTTCGACCGGGCCGGACGGTCCGTCCGGCTCACCGCGGCGGGACAGGCATTCCTCGGCGATGCCCGGCGCATCCTCGGGCTGTCGGAGCAGGCGGCGCTGTCGGTGCGGCGGACGCTGGAAGGCGAGGTCGGGACCGTGGCACTCGGCTTCACCGCGTCGGCGGCGCACTCCGTCCTCGACGGCATCGTGGGGGCCGTCCACGCCGAGCTGCCCGGCGTCGGACTGGTGCTGCGCGAGCGCGTCTCCGGGGCGCAGCTGGAGGAGCTGCGCTCCGGAGAGCTGGACCTCGGGCTGGTCCGCCCGCCGGTACCCGGCACCGGGATCGCCCACCACCCGCTCCACCGCGAGGCCCTGCTGGTCGCGGTGCCCGCCGGCCACCCGCTCGCCGCACCGGACCGCGTTCCTCACATCAGCGACCTCGACGGAGAACCGTTCGTCATGTACTCACCCGCCGAGGCCCGCTACTTCTACGAGGTGCTGGTCGGGGTCTTCCGCCGGGCGGAGGTCGTTCCGCGCTACGTGCATTACCTCAGCCAGGTGCACACGATCCTCGCGCTGGTCCGCGCGGAACTGGGGCTCGCCCTGGTACCCCGGGCGGCGGAGGCGCTCAAACTGGACGGCGTCGTGCTGCGCCCGGTGGTCGGGGTCGAGGGAGAGCCGGTCGAACTCGTCGCGGCCTGGCGGGCGGGCGACGACAACCCCGCGCTGCACGCGGTCCGCGACGTGGTGACCGGCCTCGCCGACCGGGGGGCGTTCTGAGGGGGCCGGCCGCCCCTCGGCGCGGGCGAGGTCTCCGACGCGGAGGCGCGGCCCGGCGGGCAGCCGCGGCAGGACCGGTCAGGTGCCCACGGGGCGTGTCCCCAGTACCGGCAGCAGCCGCAGCTTCTCGTCGTCCTCCGACCCCGGGGCGGCCGTGTACACCAGGAGTGTCTGGTTCTGTTCGGGGTCCAGCAGCACCTGGCACTGGAGGGTGAGTACGCCCAGTTCCGGATGGCGCAAGCGCTTCGGGTCGACGCGGGGCACGTCGATCTCGTGGGCGCTCCACAGCGAGGCGAACTCCTCGCTGCGGTCCAGGAGGAGGTCGCGCAGTTCCTCGGCGCGACCGCCCGCTCCCTGCCGGGAGTAGGCGGCGCGCAGGCCCGAGGTGAAGTAGCGGCTGTGCAGCGGGTGGTCCTCCTGCGGATACAGCAGCCGGGCGGCGGGCTCGGTGAACCACCGGTAGGTGAGGCTGCGTTCGGGGCCGGTGAACTGTGTCTGGTCACCGAGGAGCGCCGCGGCCATGGGGGTCTGGGCGAGGGTCTCCGCCACGTCGCTGACGACCTGCGCGGGGGTGTCGTCCAGTCGTCCGAGGATGCGCATCAGGCCGGGCGTGATGTGGTCCGAGCGCAGATCGCCGGGGCGCGAGGGGGTGTTGTGCCCGGCGATGCGGAAGAGGTGGTCGCGTTCGGCGAGCGAGAGGCGCAGGCCCCGTGCGATGGCCGCGAGCATCGGTTCCGACGGCTGCGGCCCGCGCCGCTGCTCCAGCCGGCTGTAGTAGTCGGTGGACATGCCGCTCAGCGCCGCCGCCTCCTCCCGGCGCAGGCCGCGGGTCCGGCGCCGTGGCCCCCGGGGCATCCCCACGTCCTCCGGTTGCAGGGCCTCCCGGCGGGTGCGCAGGAAGTCGGCGAGTTGCGCTCGGTCCACGGTTCCGGTCTCCCTCGTGCCCCGTACGCGAGGTCGGGGCGTCGGCGATGTGCGAGTAGGGCTCAGAGCAGCATGCCGCCCGACGCCTCGATGCGCTGCCCGGTGATCCAGGAGGTGCCCTCGCCGAGCAGGGCGGCGGCCGCGGCGCCGATGTCCTCGGGCTCACCGGGGCGGCCCATGGCGGTGACGCCGCTCAGCACGCCGCGCGTCTCCTGATCGTCACGGACGCCACCGCCGCCGAAGTCGGTGCCGGTGGCACCCGGTGCGAGCGCGTTGACCGCGATGCCGCGCGGCCCCAGTTCCTTCGCGAGGTAGCGGGTGAGGACCTCCACGGCGCCCTTGGCCGCCGCGTACGCGGCGGTGGGCGCGGCGATGAAGCGGGTCAGGCCGGTGGAGACGTTGAGGATGTGTCCGCCGTTCCCGATCAGCGGCAGCAGCGCCTGCGTGAGGAAGAAGACCCCCTTGACGTGGACATCCATCAGCCCGTCGAACTGCTCCTCGGTGGTCTCCTCGAACGCCGCGTGCACCCCGTGCCCGGCGTTGTTGACGAGGATGTCGAGGTGGTCGCGGCCCCACCGTCCGGCGAGTGCCGCCCGGACCTCCTCGGTGAAGGCGGGGAACGCGGCGGTGTCCGCGGTGTCCAGCCGCAGGGCGACCGCCGTGCGGCCCAGCTTCCGGGCCTCGGCCACCACGGTCTCCGCCTCCTCGGCGTGCGAACGGTAGGTGAGGATCAGATCGGTGCCGGCTTCGGCGAGGTGCAGGGCGGTGCTGCGGCCCAGGCCGCGGTTGGCACCGGTGATCAGGGCGATGCGCGTCATGGTGGTTCCTTCCGGCAAGGTGCGGGCGGACCACCGGTCCGCCGCCTTCCCCACAACGGTGTCGCAGGCCGGGGGGCCGATGAAGGCAGCGGTGATCCAGGGATCGCCGGTCCCCCTGTACGGCGTACCTGTCCGGAGGGCGGCCACGTCCAGGTCCGCCCCGCACCCGCGTACGCGCGGGTGCGGTCCCTCGTCGACGGGTCCGGTGTCACGCGCCGGTGAGCTTGTCGAGGTCGGGGGCGTAGACGGTCATCCAGTGCGGGTTCAGCCGGTAGTAGACGACCTCGCGGTTCCAGTCGAAGGTGTCGTCGCCGTAGAAGTCCCTTAGGTAGGCAAGGAGTTCCTGCCAGTCGGCCGTGGGCTCGGTGTTCTCGGGGTTCAGCTCCTCCACCGTGCCGTGGGTGAACACGCCGAGGTCCTCGCTGCGCATGTGCGCGACGCTGGCGGCCGGACGGGCGGCGAGATGGCGGGCCTTGGCGGCGTTGCGCGCCGTGCCGAAGTGCCACCGGCCGTGCAGGAAGTGCCCGTCGGCGCCGCTGATCCGCGGTTCGCCCTTGGCGGTCACCGTGGAGAGGGCGAGCGTGCACATGCCGGTGAGGACCCCGGTGAGCTGCGTCGCCGTGATGGTGCGGCCCTCGACGATCGAGCGGAGGTGTGCGGTCGAGCCGGAGAGGGAGGAGTCCAGGAGGGACTGGAGCGTGTCGAGTTCTTCTGGGGTTTCGCGCATACGTCCATGGTCGGCCGTAAACCCGACACCCTCTGTCGCCATTGAGGAAACAGCGGTGAGGTTGCTCCGCGCGGGTTGCGTCCGGTGCTGCGTGGAGGGCAACAGGTGGGGGAGGGGGCACGGCCTCGCGTTCCAGGTCGCTCAGGGCGCCAACCTGACCGCGGGCCGTGCCCCCTGCCCGGGCTCAGGCCGGGCGGCGCGCCTCGGCGCCGGTCAGGGCGGCCGGGCGGCCCTCACCGGTGGCCCAGGTGCCCAGGGAGATCTCGGCGGTGATGCCCGGCCCGAAGCCGGCGAGCATGCCCCGGGCGCCCTCGGTGGCCTTGCCCGAGGCGAAGTAACGGTCGAGGGCGTCCAGGACGACGCAGCTGGCGATGTTGCCACGTTCGGTGAGGGTCGCCCTGCTCTGCGCGAACATCTCGGACGGCAGCTCCAGGTGGGTGCAGAGGTCGTCGAGGATGCGGGGGCCGCCCGCGTGGATGATGTAGAAGTCCAGCTCGCCGACGTTCCACGAGTGCTGCGCGGAGAGCGCGGTCAGGGCGGGCGCCAGCATCGACATGGTGCCGGGCACCCGCTTGTCGAGCTGGAAGTGGAAACCCGTCTCCCGCACCGCGTACGAGATCCACTCCTCGGTGTCGGGGACCAGGTGGGAGCCGTTGCGCTCCAGGCTGAGCCCGGTGCCCCCCTCGCCCCGCACCACGACGGCGGCCACCGCGTCACCGAACAGCCCGTTGGACAGGAGCGAGCCGACACCCAGGTCGGAGGGCTGGTAGAGCAGGGAGCAGAACTCGCAGGCCACGATCAGGACGTTGCTGCCCGGATAGGCTCTGGTGAAGTCGTGCGCCCGGTTGACGGCCGCGCCGCCCGCCGCGCAGCCCAGCTGGGCGATGGGGAGCTGGCGGGTGTCGGAGCGGAAGCCCAGCGAGTTGATCATCCAGGCCGTCATCGAGGGCATCATGAAGCCGGTGCACGAGACGTAGACGATCAGGTCGATGTCCTGCGCGGTCAGCTCCGCCTCGGCGAGCGCCTGGTGGACGACCTGCGGGACGCGGGCCTTGGCCTCGCGCTCGTAGACCTTGTTGCGGGCCTCGAAGCCCGGGTGGGCGAGGGTCTCGCCGATGGGCTGGACCAGGTGCCGGGTGGCGACACCGGTGTTGCGGATCAGCCGCAGCACCAGGCCGAGCTGGTCGTGGCCCGCGTGGGTGCTGCGGGCCAGATCGAGGGTCTCCTCCATGGTGATGACGTGCGGCGGGACGGCAACGGCGGGACGGCAGAGAACGGCCATGGGATTCTCGTCATCTCTTCAGGGCGCGCGAACGCGTCTTGGGGGGCGCGAAGGCGCGGGGCCGCGCGAGCGCGAGGGGGGAAGGGCGTCACCAGGTGACGGGCAGGGCGAGCGGGTAGCGCCAGATGGAGGTGGCGTTCCACTCGACCTCGCCGGGCTCCACGGCGAGCGCCAGGTCGGGGAAGCGCCGCAGCAGCGTGGAGAGGGCGATCTCCAGCTCCATCACCGCCAGCGGCGAGCCGAGGCAGTGGTGCGAGCCCCAGCCGAAGGTCATGTGCGGGACGGAGGGCCGGTCCAGGTCGATCTCGTCGGGCCGCTCGAACTTCTCACCGTCACGGTTGGCGGTCAGGTACGAGACGTGCACGGTGTCCCCGGCACGGATCAGGGCGCCGCCCAGCTCCACGTCCTCGGTGGCGATCCGCGGGATGCCCACGCCCTTGCGGAACGGGATGTGGCGCAGCAGCTCCTCCAGGACGCGCGGCAGCGAGTCGGGCTCGCGACGCAGCTGCTCGCGGACGTCGTCGCGGGTCAGCAGCAGGTAGGAGATGTTGCCGAGCTGGTAGGTGGTGGTGTCCTGGCCGGTGATGAGCAGCACCATCGCCATCACGGTCAGCTCGTCCTCACCGAGCATCTCGCCGCCCTCGCGGGCGGTGGCCAGAGTGCTGATCATGTCGGCGCCGGGGGAGCGGCGCCGCTCGGCGGTGAGCCGCGCGAAGTACTCCCTCAGCTCGCCCTTGGCGCGGACCGCGGCCTCCTTCCCGGCCGGCTTCATGTTCATCATGGTCATCGCGTGCGCCCGCAGCCAGTGCCGGTCGGCCTCGGGGATGTCCAGCACCTCGCAGATCGTCACCAGCGGCAACGGCAGCGCCAGGTGGGCGAAGAGGTCGGTGGGCGAACCGCTCTCCGCCATGGCGTCCAGCAGCCCGTCCACCACCGACTGGGTGCGGCCGCGCATCCGCTCCAGGTGGCGCGGGGCGAACGACTGCCGCACCAGCCGCCGCAGCCTGCTGCTCTCCGGCGGGTCCATCAGGTTGATGGCACCCGTCTGCACGATCGGCTCCGGGGTCATCCGGGGGAAGTCCTTGCCGGTGACGGCGTTGCGGCTGAACCTGCGGTCGGTGGTGACGGTACGTACGTCCTCGTACCGCGTCACCAGCCAGGCGTCACCCTCGCCGTACGGCATCCGGACCCGGGCCACCCGCTCCTCGCTCCGCAACATCGCCAGCAGCGCCGGGTCGAAGTCGAGCCCCTGGGCGAAGTCGAACGGGCAGGTGGGTACCTCGGCGGAGTCGGGTGCGGCGGGTACGGCTTCAGTGCTCACGGCGGCGGGCCCTTCTGTCGGTCCTGGATGTGCTCACGCGGATCAGGCGTGTCCTTCTCGACGCCGCACCGGGGACGGGAGGGGTATGCCACGCCGCGCCGGTGGCGATACCTGAGGCCCCACGGACAGCCGAACGACGCCATCCGGTCACGCCCTGGTGTACCCCTGCCGCGCCGGGAAAACCGGAGGTCGGGCCCCTCTCCCTCCCCCGGGCGAGCGCACCCCGGCACATCGCGCGCCGCCCAGTGCGCCCCCGGCGGACGCGGGCTCCCGGCGGCCTCGCACGCACGCCCGGGCGGGGCCTGCACCCGCCCGGGCCAACCCGGGGAGCCGCCCGCCGCCGCGGGCGTTCCAATGGACCGATGAGCCCGCCCGCGCCGGACGACTGCCTGGCCCGCAACACCTGGATCTGCGGCGAGTACCTGAGCACCCGCCGCCACATCCTCCTCGACGCGGTGCTCGAACACCTCCAGCTCACCGCCGTGCCCGTCGCCCTCGCGCTGGCCCTCGCCGTGCCGCTGGCCGTCGTCGCCCGCCGCTGGAGCTGGGCGGCCGGCCCCGTCCTCGCCGTGACGACGATCCTCTACACGATCCCCTCGCTGGCGATGTTCTCGCTGCTCCTCCCGGTCTACGGCCTCTCCGCCTCGCTGGTCGTCGCCGGGCTCGTCCTGTACTCGCTGACGCTGCTGGTCCGCAACATCCTCGCCGGGCTGCGGGCCGTGCCCGAGGAGACCCGGCAGGCGGCGCGCGGCATGGGGTACGGGCCGGTGCGGCTGCTGCTCACCGTCGAGCTGCCGCTGGCGCTCCCGGCCGCCATGGCGGGGCTGCGGATCGCCACCGTCTCCGCCGTCTCCCTCGTCACGATCGGAGCCATCGTCGGCTTCGGCGGCCTCGGTAACCTCATCTACGCCGGGATGAACACCTACTTCAAGGCGCAGGTCCTCACCGCCTCCGTGCTCTGCGTGGTCATCGCCGTCGCCGCCGACCTGCTCCTCCTCGGCGTGCAGCGGCTCCTCACCCCCTGGACCAGGGCGGCCGGCTCGTGAACACCCTCACCGAAGCCTGGCGCTGGCTCACCGACCCCGCCCACTGGTCGGGCGACGGCGGCATCACCCAGCGGCTCACCGAACACCTCGTCCTCACCGTGGTCTGCCTCGCCGTCAGCTGCCTGATCGCGCTGCCCGTCGCCCTGGTCCTCGGCCACCTCGGCAAGGGCGGCGCCCTCGCCGTCAACCTCGCCAACATCGGCCGCGCCGTCCCCACCTTCGCCGTCCTCGTCCTCCTCCTGCTCACCCCGGTCGGCCGCTGGAGCGAGGGCCCCACCGTCGTCGCCCTCGTCCTCTTCGCCGTCCCGCCGCTGCTCACCAACGCCTACGTCGGGATGCGCGGCGTCGACCGCGACACCGTCCGCGCCGCCAAGGGCATGGGGATGACCGGACGCCAGGTGCTCACCGGCGTGGAACTGCCCCTCGCCCTGCCCATGGTCATGACCGGCGTCCGGATCGCCGCCACCCAGCTCGTCGCCACCGCCACCATCGCCGCGCTCGCCGGAGGCGGCGGCCTCGGCCGGATCATCACCGCCGGGTTCAACCTCGCCAGCACCCCGCAGGTGGTCGCCGGAGCCGTCCTCGTCGCCGCCCTCGCCCTCGCCGTGGAAGGCGCCTTCGTCCTCGCCGAACGGCTCTCCCCGCAGCGTGCCCGGGGGATCACCTGATGCGCGCCCGCGCCCTCCTCGCCGCCCTGCTGCTGACCCTCCTGGCCGCCTGCGCCGGCGGACCCAGCCTGGAGGACCAGGGCGAGGTCACCGCCCCGCCCGGCGACAGCTCCCGCCTGACCGTCGGCTCCGCCGGCTTCACCGAGTCCGACCTGCTCGCCCAGATGTACGCGCTGCTGCTGCGCCGCGCCGGCTACGAGACGGAGCTGATCACCGTCGCCAACCGCGAGCTGTACGAACCGGCGCTGGAGAGCGGCCGCGTGGACGTCGTCCCCGAGTACGCCGCCACCTTCGCCGACTGGCTCAACGCCAAGGAGAACGGACCCGACGCCGAACCCGTCGGCTCGCCCGACCTGGCCACCACCATGAAGGCGCTGCGCCGCCTCGCCGCCCCGCGCGGCCTCACCGTCCTCGACCCCGGCAAGGCCGTCGACCAGAACGCCTTCGCCGTCACGCGTGAGTTCGCCGCCGAGCACTCCCTGCGCACCCTCAGCGACCTCGGCGCCTCCGGCCTCCCGGTCCGCCTCGCGGCGGGCGACGAATGCGTCTCCCGGCCGTACTGCCGGCCGGGGCTGGAGAAGACGTACGGCATCGACGTCACCGCCGTCGACCCCAAGGGCGTCGGCACCACGCAGGCCAAGCGGGCGGTGCAGAGCGGGCAGGACCAGATGGTGCTCACCACCACGACCGACGCCACCCTCGACGCCTTCGGCCTGGTCCTGCTGGAGGACGACAAGAAGCTCCAGAACGCCGACGCGGTCGTCCCCGTCGTCAACCGCGCCCGCGCCGGGAGCGAGCGGGTCGCCCGCGCCCTGGACGCCCTCGCCCCGGTCCTCACCACCGCCGACCTCGCCGGCCTCAACCGGCAGGTCGACAGCTGGCGGCGGCTGCCCGAGGACGTGGCCCGCGCCTACCTGGAGGAGAAGGGGCTGCTCGGCTCCTGAGCCTCAGGCGTCCGTCACCGAGTCGAAGTCCACCTCGCCGCGGGGCACGCCCTTCGCGTCGGACTCCACCGAGCGGCGCAGCGCCTCGTGGAGCTTGGCCGGGGTCAGCACGCCGAGGAAGCGGTCCCCGTCCAGCACCGCCACCCACCCGGCGTCGTGCTGGAGCATCACCCCGAACGCCTGCTTCAGCGGCACCCCCACCGGCACCCACGCCCCCATCCGCCGGGCCAGCTCCCGCACCGGCCGCCCCTCGCGTGCCGAGGCCAGCTCGTCCAGCCCCACCCAGCCGTGCAGGTTCCCCTCCGGGTCCAGCACCACCGCCCACCGCGCCGCGTGCTCCCGCAGCCGGGCCGCCGCGCGGCGCGCGTCCTCGTCGGTCCGCGCCACCGGGGGCTCCTCCACGTCGCCCGGCTCGATCGCGGTGACCGAGAGCCGCTTGAGGCCCCGGTCGGCGCCGACGAACTCCGCGACGTAGCCGTCCGCCGGGTGGCCGAGCACCGCCGCCGGGGTGTCGTACTGCTCGATGCGCCCCCGGCCGTAGACGGCGATGCGGTCGCCGAGGCGGACCGCCTCCTCGATGTCGTGGGTGACCAGCAGCACGGTGGTGCCCAGCGCGCGCTGGATGGCGGTGAACTCGTTCTGCAGCCGCTCGCGCACCACCGGGTCGACCGCGCCGAACGGCTCGTCCATCAGCAGCACCGGCGGGTCCGCGGCCAGCGCCCGGGCCACCCCGACCCGCTGCCGCTGGCCGCCGGAGAGCTGCGCCGGATAGCGGTCCGCGAACTCGGCCGGGTCCAGCCCCACCAGCTCCAGCAGCTCCTTCGCGCGGGCCCGCGCCCTGCCGCGCCTCCACCCCGCCAGCGTCGGCACCGTCGCCGTGTTGTCCAGCACCGTGCGGTGCGGGAAGAGGCCGACCTGCTGGATGACGTAACCGATACGGCGGCGCAGCTGGACCGGGTCGACGGCCATGACGTCCTCCCCGTCGACCAGGACGCGGCCCGAGGTCGGCTCGGTGAGGCGGTTGACCATCATCATCGTGGTCGTCTTGCCGCACCCGGACGGGCCCACCAGCGTCACCAGTTCACCCCGGCCCACCTCGAAGGAGAGCCCGTCGACCGCCACGGTCCCGTCCGGGTAGCGCTTGGAGACGTCCTCGAAGCGGATCATGGTGTTCACGCTAGCCGTGCCCCAGAGCCTCCGCCGCCCGGTGGCACCCGTCCGGCGGCGCTCGGCGGCCCTGTGCTGAACTGGGCGCGGGGCACCACCCGCACCACCGCACCACCCCCAGGGGAGAGAACGTGACCGACACCCGTACCGCCACCTACCGCCAGCCCGGCGTCGTCCTCACCGACCACCGCTTCAGCGTGCCCCTGGACCACGACGAGCCCGACGGCGAGCGGATCGAGCTGTACGGCCGCGAGGTGGTCGCCGCCGAACGCGAGGGCATGCCGCTGCCCTGGCTCCTCTACCTCCAGGGCGGCCCCGGCTTCGGCGCCCACCGCCTCGTCGGCCGCCCGCACTGGCTCGGCCGCGCCCTCACCGAGTTCCGGGTCCTCCTCCTCGACCAGCGCGGCACCGGCGCCTCCACCCCGGCGAGCCGCCAGACGCTCCCGCTGCGCGGCGGCCCCGAGGAGCAGGCCGACTACCTCACCCACTTCCGCGCCGACTCGATCGTCCGCGACTGCGAGGCGATCCGCCCCGGCCTCACCGGCGGCGCCCCCTGGACGGTCCTCGGCCAGAGCTTCGGCGGCTTCTGCACCACCACCTACCTCTCCACCGCCCCCGAAGGCGTCGCCACCGCCCTGTTCACCGGCGGCCTCCCCTCCCTCGACGCCCACGCCGACGACGTCTACCGCGCGGCCTATCCCCGCGTCACCCGCAAGAACGAGGCGCACTACGCCCGCTACCCGCAGGACGTGGAGCGCGCCCGCCGCATCGCCGCCCACCTGCTGGAGCGGCCGGTGGAACTCCCCGGCGGGTACCTGCTGACCGCCGAGGCGTTCCAGTCGCTCGGCATCCTGCTCGGCTCCGGCGACGGCAGCCACCAGCTCCACTTCCTCCTGGAGGACGCCTTCGTCCGCGTCCCCGGCGGCCACGCCCTCTCCGACGCCTTCCAGGAACAGGTCCGCGCCCACCTCTCGTATGCCGCCAACCCCCTCTACGCCCTCCTCCACGAGGCCATCTACGCCCAGGACGGGCGGCCCACCGCCTGGTCGGCCGAGCGGGTGCGCGGCGAGTTCCCGCGCTTCGACGCGGCCCGCGCCCTCGCCGGGGACGAACCCGTCCTCTTCACCGGCGAGACCATCCACCCCTGGCAGTTCACCACCGACCCCGCCCTGAGCCCGCTGCGCGAGACCGCCGGCCTCCTCGCCGCCCGCACCGACTGGACCCCGCTCTACGACCCGGAGCGGCTCGCCGCCAACGAGGTCCCCGCCGCGGCCGCCGTCTACCACGACGACATGTACGTCGACACCGCCGACTCGCTGCGCACCGCCGCCGCCGTCCGCGGCCTGCGGCCCTGGGTCACCAACGAGTTCGAGCACGACGGCGTCCGCGCCGGCGGCCCCCGGGTCCTGGACCGCCTCCTCGCCCTCGCCCGCGACCGGGCCTGAACCCGGGCGCCGACGAGGCGCGCCCGGCGTCCCGCCGTCCTACGCTGGCCCCATGGCCGAACAGCTCGCCCCGATGCCCGAGGACTGGCAGCGCGCCCTCGCGGTCGTCGCCCACCCCGACGACCTGGAGTACGGCTGCGCGGCCGCCGTCGCCCAGTGGACCGACGGCGGCCGGGAGGTCGCCTACGTCCTGGCGACGCGCGGCGAGGCCGGGATCGACAGCCTCGAACCCGCCATCAGCGGCCCGCTGCGCGAGGCGGAGCAGCGCGCCTCGGCCGAGGTGGTCGGCGTGGGCTCCGTGGAGTTCCTCGGCCACCGCGACGGCGTGATCGAGTACGGCCCCGCGCTGCGCCGCGACATCGCCGCCGCGATCCGCCGCCACCGCCCCGAACTGGTCATCACCCTCAACCACCGCGACACCTGGGGCGGCACCTACCGCAACACCCCCGACCACGTCGCCGTCGGCCGCGCCGCGCTGGACGCCGCCGCCGACGCGGGCAACCGGTGGATCTTCCCCGAGCTGGGCGCCGAGGGCCTGGTCCCGTGGGACGGCGTCCGCTGGGTCGCCGTCTTCGGCAGCGACCGGCCCACCCACGCCGTGGACGCGGAACCCGGTCTGGAACGCGGCATCCGGTCCCTGCTCGCCCACCGCACCTATGTCGAGGCACTCACCGAGGAGGACCCGGAGCAGTACTGCCGGAACCTGCTGACCGAGGGTGTCCGGCAGGCCGCCGACCGCTTCGGCGGCCGGCCCGCCGTCACCTTCGAACTCTTCCCCTGCTGAGCCCCGGGCGGCACCGGTCCGCTTGCCGTAGCGGCACGTCCCCTTGCCGATACGGCACCATGGCTCCATGAGCCCCCGCGCGCACCGCCCCGCCCTGCCCGAGCCCACCCCGCCCCCGGCCGACACCGACACCGTCCTCGCCGGGGTCGGCCCGCGGCTGCGCGCCCTGCGCAAGGAGCGGGGCGCCACCCTCGCCGGGCTCTCCGCCGCCACCGGCATCTCCGTCAGCACGCTCTCCCGCCTGGAGTCCGGCAACCGGCGTCCCAGCCTGGAGCTGCTGCTGCCCATCGCCGCCGCCCACGACGTCCCCCTCGACCGCCTGGTCGGCGCCCCTCCGGCAGGCGACCCGAGGGTCCGCCTGGAACCCATCGAACAGGGCAACCGCACCGTCATCCCGCTCAGCCGCCGCCCCGGCGGCCTCCAGGCGTTCAAGTGGGTGCTGCGCCCGGGGGAGGGGTGCGACCCCGTCGAGGAACAGCGCACCCACGAGGGGTACGAGTGGCTGTACGTGATCTCCGGCCGGCTCCGGCTGCTCCTCGGCGAGCACGACTTCGAACTGGGGGAGGGGGAGGCCGCCGAGTTCGACACCCGCCTGCCGCACTGGTTCGGTGCCATCGGCGACCACCCGGCCGAGGTCCTCAGCCTCTTCGGCCCGCAGGGGGAGCGGATGCACGTGCGGGCGCGGCCGAAGTCGGCGCGGTGAGGTGCGTCCCGGCCGGTGATCGATGGGCGAGAACGGTTCCCCTGGGCCAAGCGACCGCTTAGTATGCGGCGGAGTCCGGTGTGCCGGACCCAGACCCGCGACACGTACCGCAGTGGAGGCCCGCAATGCAGGCATGGCAAGTGCACCGGAACGGTGAGCCCCGCGAGGTGATGAGCCTGGCCGACACCGCCCGCCCCGAGCCGGGCCCCGGCCAGGTCCGCCTCAAGGTCCGGGCCGCCGACGTCAACTTCCCCGACGCCCTGCTCTGCCGGGGCCAGTACCAGGTCCGCCCGCCGCTCCCCTTCACCCCGGGTGTGGAGATCTGCGGCGAGACCGAGGACGGGCGCCGGGTGCTCGCCACCACCGCCCTGCCGCACGGCGGCTTCGCCGAGTACGCCCTGGCCGACGAGGCCGGGCTGCTGCCCGCCCCCGACGCCCTCGACGACGCCGAGGCCGCCGCCCTGCACATCGGCTACCAGACCGGCTGGTTCGGGCTGCACCGCAGGGCGCACCTCCAGGCCGGCGAGACCCTCCTGGTGCACGCCGCCGCGGGCGGCGTCGGCAGTGCCGCCGTCCAGCTCGGCAAGGCCGCGGGCGCCCGCGTCATCGGCGTCGTCGGCGGGGCCGACAAGGCCCGCGTCGCGCAGGAACTCGGCTGCGACCTGGTCATCGACCGCCGCGAGGACGACCTGGTCGCCGCCGTCAAGGAGGCCACCGGCGGCAAGGGCGCCGACGTGGTCTACGACCCGGTCGGCGGCGACGCCTACACCAAGTCCGCCAAGTGCGTCGCCTTCGAAGGGCGGATCATCGTCGTCGGCTTCGCCAGCGGCACCATCCCCGCCCCCGCCCTCAACCACGCCCTGGTGAAGAACTACTCGATCCTCGGCCTCCACTGGGGCCTGTACGCCGTCAAGGACCCCGCCTCCATCGGCGCCTGCCACGCCGCCCTCACCGAACTCGCCGCCAAGGGCGCCGTCAAGCCCCTGGTCAGCGGCCGCGTCCCGCTCGCCGAGGCCGCCGACGCCGTCCAGCGGGTCGCCGACGGCACCACCACCGGACGCCTCGTCGTCCTCCCGGAAGGAGCGGCCGCATGACCGACGCCGACGACCTCCGCGCCCGTACCCGCGCCCTGCTCGCCGACCGTCCGCCCGCCACCACCTCCCGGGCCGACTTCCTCGCCGCCCGCTTCGACGCGGGACTGGCCTGGGTCCACTACCCGGAGGGGCTCGGCGGCCTCGGCGCCGCCCGCAGCCTCCAGTCGGCGGTCGACGCCGAACTGGCCGCCGCCGGCGCCCCGGACAACGACCCCCGGCGGATCGGCATCGGCCTGGGCATGGCCGCGCCGACCATCCTGGCCTACGGCACCGAGGAGCAGAAGCGCCGCTTCCTGCGGCCGCTCTGGCTCGGCGAGGAGGTCTGGTGCCAGCTCTTCAGTGAACCGGGGGCCGGCTCCGACCTCGCCGCGCTCTCCACCCGCGCCGTCCTCGGTGACGACGGCGTGTGGACCGTGACCGGCCAGAAGGTGTGGACCTCCAGCGCCCACCTCGCCCGCTGGGCCATCCTCATCGCCCGTACCGACCCCGCGCAGCCCAAGCACCGGGGCATCACCTACTTCCTCTGCGACATGACCGACCCCGGCGTCGAGGTGCGGCCGCTGCGCCAGATCACCGGCGAGGCCGAGTTCAACGAGGTCTTCCTGACCGATGTCCGCATCCCCGACGCCCACCGCCTCGGCGAGGTGGGCGAGGGCTGGCAGGTCGCCCGCACCACGCTGATGAACGAGCGTGTCTCCATCGGCGGCAGTACCGGCGGGCGCGAGAGCGGCATGATCGCGCCGCTCGCCCGCACCTGGCGCGAGCGCCCGGAACTGCGCACCCACGCCCTGCATCAGCGGCTCGTCACGCTCTGGGTGGACGCCGAGGTGGCCCGCCTCACCGGCGAACGCCTGCGCCAGCAGCTCGCCGTGGGCCAGCCGGGCCCCGAGGGCAGCGGCCTCAAGCTCTCCTTCGCCCGCCTCAATCAGCAGATCAGCGGCCTGGAGGTGGAACTCCTCGGCGACGAGGGCCTGTTGTACGACGACTGGACCATGCGCCGCCCCGAACTGGTCGACTTCACCGGCCGCGGCCCCGGCTACCGCTACCTGCGCTCCAAGGGCAACAGCATCGAGGGCGGGACCAGCGAGGTGCTGCTGAACATCGTCGCCGAACGCGTCCTCGGGCTGCCCACCGAACCGCGTACCGACAAGGACGTCGCCTGGAAGGACCTCGCCCGATGAGCGCCACCCCCTCCCTGCTCGCCACCGAGACCGAGGACGACCTGCGGGCCGCCGTCCGTTCCCTGCTCACCACCCACTCGGCCGCCGACCGGGTGCTGGCCCGCGCCGAGAGCGGCGCCCCGTACGACCGCGAGCTGTGGAAGACCCTCACCGGCTCCATGGGCCTGGCCGGGCTGCTCGTCCCCGAGGCCGACGGCGGCCAGGGCGCGGGCCACCGGGAAGCCGCCGTCGTGGTGGAGGAGCTGGGCCGCGCGGTGGCGTCCGTGCCCTACCTGACCGGAGCCGTCGTCACCCCGGCCACGCTGCTCGCCCTCCCGGAGCGCACCGCCGAGGTCTCGGCCCTGCTCGCGGAGGTGGCCGCCGGTTCGACCGTCGCCGTCCTCGCCGTCCCGCTCACCACCGCCCCGGGCGACCCGCTGCCCGAGGTCACCACCGACGGCGGCGGACTGCACGGCACCGTCCGCTCCGTCGCCGACGCCGCCGGGGCCGACGTGCTGCTGGTCGCCGCCGACTCGGGGCTGTACGCCGTCCCGGCCGGCGCGCCGGGTGTGACGGTCACCCCGCTCACCGCCCTCGACCTGACCCGCCCGCTCGCCGCCGTACAGCTGGACGGCGCCCGAGGCACCCTGCTCGCCCCGGCCGCCGACGCCGCCCCCGCCGTACGGGCCGGGCTGCTCTCCGGCGCCGGATTGCTGGCGAGCGAGCAGCTGGGCCTCGCCGAATGGTGCCTGACCGAGACCGTCCGGCACCTGAAGGACCGCCACCAGTTCAACCGGCCGCTCGGCTCCTTCCAGGCGCTCAAGCACCGCCTCGCCCAGCTCTGGCTGGACGTCGCGGGCATCCGCCCGGCCGCGACCGCCGCCGCCGACCTCCTCGCCACCGGCGAGGGCGGCCCCGCCGAGGCGCAACTCGCCGTCGCCGTCGCCCAGGTGTACGCCTCGCCGGTCGCGGTCCGCGCCGCCGAGGAGGCGTTGCAGCTCCACGGCGGGATCGGCATGACCTGGGAACACCCGGTCCACCTCTACCTCAAGCGGGCCAAGGGCGACTCCGTCGCCTTCGGCGGCGCCGGGCGCCACGGCCAGGAGGTCGCCCGCCTCGCGGAGCTGCCCGCGCCCTGAACCGACCACCCGCCCCGCCCCCCGGCGTACCGCCCGGCTCACCGAAAACCCCAGGTGGGCCGGGCGTTTCGGTCCTCGTGCCGCTCATGCATAATTGCGCATCGGACGCAATAACCGAGGATCTTCAAAAGGGTCCACGACCTGGGGTGGAATGCGCATGACGAGCAGGACCGACCGCCGACCCGTACGTCTGGCCGGAACCCTCGCGGCGACCGCGGCCCTCACCGTCGCCGCCACCTCCTGCTCCGCCCCCGGTGGCGGCACCGACGCCAAGGGCTCCGCCACCGGCACCGCAGTCGTCGGCATCGCCTACGAACCGGACAGCCTCAGCCCTCTCCTCGGCTACGGCAAGGACGGCAACTCCAAGATCTTCGACGGGCTCCTCACCCACGACGAGAAGCTCGACCTCCAGCCCGCCCTCGCCACCGAGCTCCCCGAGATCTCCGAGGACGGCCGCACCTACACCTTCCAGCTCCGCGAGGGCGTCACCTTCACCGACGGCAAGCCCTTCACCGCCCGCGACGTGGTCTTCACCTACGAGACGATCCTCGACCCGAAGACCAACAACGCCAGCCGCACCGAACTCGACGCCGTCGAGAGCGTCGAGGCCAAGGGCGACCACACCGTCGTCTTCCACCTCAAGTACCCCTACGCGCCCTTCGCCGAGCGCACCGTCCTGCCCATCGCCCCCGCCCACATCGCCGGCGAACAGGACGTCAACACCGGCGACTTCACCACGAAGCCGATCGGCACCGGCCCCTACGAACTGGTCGGCTGGTCCAAGGGCGAGAAGCTCACCTTCAAGGCCAACCCCGACTACTGGGGCGGTGCGCCGAAGATCAAGAACTTCACCATGGCCATCATCAAGGACGACGACGTGCGCGCCACCCGGCTGCGCTCCGGCGACCTCGACGGCGCCATCCTCCCGCCCAACCTCGCCAAGGCGTTCAAGGACGGGAACACCGCCACCTACGCCGCCAAGAGCTTCGACTACCGCGTCGTCACCCTGCCCACCGGCAACAAGGTCACCGGCGACACCGACATCCGCCGCGCCCTCGACCTCGCCGTCGACCGCGAGGCCATGGTCGACTCCATCCTCGACGGCGCCGGAAAGCCCGCCTACGGGCCCGTCCCCACCGACAGCCCCTGGTTCACCGAAGGCACCGAACGCGCCCACGACCTGAAGGCCGCCGCCGATCTCCTCGACGAGGCCGGCTGGAAGAAGGGCAAGGACGGCGTCCGCGCCAAGGACGGCGTCCGCGCCGCCTTCCCGCTCTGGTACCTCTCCGGCGACAAGCTCCGCCAGGACCACGCCCTCTCCTACGCCTCCGACGCCAAGAAGCTCGGCGTCGAGGTCAAGGTCCAGGCCGGCACCTGGGAGGTCATCCAGCCCCGCATGCCCAAGGACGCCGTCCTCGCCGGCGGCGGCTCCCCGGCCGACCCCGACTTCGACCAGTACACCCTGCTCAAGTCCTCCCTCGCAGGGGACGGCTTCAACAACATGGCCCACTACGACAACCCGGCCGTCGACAAGGCCCTGGAGAAGGGCCGCCGCAGCGGGGAGCACACCGACCGCCAGGCCGCCTACGACACCGTCCAGCGCGAACTGGTGAAGAACCCCGGCTACACCTTCCTCACCCACATCGACCACGTCTACGTCGTCGACAAGCGCTTCGGCACCCTCACCACCCAGGTCGAACCCCACGACCACGGCCTCGCCTCCGGCCCCTGGTGGAACGTCGAGGACTGGAAGCCCGCCAAGTGAACAAGGCCCGGCCCGGCCTGCCCTGGATACCCATGGCGCGCATGACGGGGCGGCGGCTGCTCTTCGCCGTGCCCGTCCTGCTGGCCGTCACCTTCGCCGTCTTCGCCGTCGCCGACGCCTCCCCGTTCGACCCCGTCAAGGCGTACGCCGGGACCGCCGGACTCACCGCCTCGCAGGAGAACCTCGACCAGCTCCGCGCCAACCTCGGCGTCGACCAGCCGCTCGCCGTCCGCTGGTGGGAGTGGATCACCGGCGCGCTCACCGGAGACCTCGGCCACTCCGCCGTGATGCGCCAGCCCGTCGCCGACGTCATCGCCGAACGCATCGGCTGGTCGGTCCTGCTGGCCGCCCTCGCCTTCGTCGTGGCGGTCCTCGCCGGCACCACCCTCGGTGTCCTCGCCGCCCGCCGCCGGGGCTCCCTCGTCGACCGGGCCGTCACCTCCCTCGCGTACACCCTGGAGGCCGCGCCCACCTTCTGGCTCGGCCTGCTCGCCGTCTGGCTCTTCGCCCTCCAGCTCGGCTGGCTCCCGGCCGGCGGCCTCACCGACACCGGCAGCACCACCGTCACCGCCGGGCAGCTCACCACGCACGTGATCCTGCCCGCCGCCGTCCTGGCCGCCTCCCAGCTCCCGTGGTTCGCCCTCTACGTCCGCCAGGGCGTCGGCGACGCCCTCGACGAGGACCCGGTACGCGGCGCCCGCGCCCGGGGCCTGGCCGAGCACACCGTGCTCCTCGGCCACGCGCTGCGCTCCGGACTGCTCCCCGTCCTCACCCTCATCGGCTCGCGCGTCCCCGAACTCATCACCGGCGCCCTGCTGGTGGAGACCGTCTTCAGCTGGCCCGGCATCGCCGCCGCCACCGTGCAGGCCGCCACCGCCGTCGACTTCCCGCTGCTCGCCGCCACCACCGTCCTCGCCACCGCCGCCGTCCTGCTCGGTAACCTCGTCGCCGACCTGCTGTACGGCCTCGCCGACCCGAGAGTGGGCTTCGATGGCTGACCTTGCCCTGCCCACCGCCCCCGGCCGCGTCGCCCGCACCGCCCGCACCTGGAAACTGCGGATCAGCGCCACCCTCGTCGCCGGCTTCGTCCTCGCCGTCCTCCTCGTCCCGCCCCTGGTGGGCCTCGACGAACAGGCCGTCGACCTCGGCGCGAAACTCCTTCCGCCCTCCCTCGACCACCCCTTCGGCACCGACGACGTCGGCCGGGACCTGCTCCTGCGCTGCGTCTACGGCCTACGGGTCTCCCTCCTCGTCGGCGTCGTCGCCGCCCTCGTCGCCACCGTCCTCGGCACCGCCGTCGGCGCGGCCGCCGGCGCCCTCGGCGGCTGGACCGACCGGCTCGTCATGCGCTGCGTCGACGCCTTCTCCTCCGTCCCCCACCTCCTCCTGGGCATCTTCATTGTCGCCCTCTTCCGCCCCGGGGTGTGGCCCGTCGTCGTCTCCGTCGGCCTCACCCACTGGGTCTCCACCGCCCGCATCGTCCGCGCCGAGATCCTCTCCCTGCGCGCCCGCCCCTACATCGACGCCGCCGTCTCCGGCGGCGCCTCCCGCCTCAGGCTCGCCCGCCGCCACCTGATCCCCGGCGTCCTCCCGCAGGCCGGACTGGCCGCCGTCCTGATGATCCCGCACGCCATCTGGCACGAATCGGCCCTCTCCTTCCTGGGGCTGGGCCTGCCCACCCACCAGGCCAGCCTCGGCACCCTCGTGCAGAGCGCCCGCGGCACCCTGCTCGCCGGTGACTGGTGGCCCACGCTCTTCCCGGGCCTGTTCATCATCGTGCCGACCCTCGCCATCGCCGGGCTCGCCGGAGCCTGGCGCGAACGGCTCAACCCCCGGCGCCGATCGGAGCTGATGCTGTGACCGTCCTGTCCGTACGCGGCCTCACCGTGCGGTTCCGGATGCGCGAGAGCGCCCCCGTCCGCGCCGTCACCGACGTCTCCTTCGACCTCGCCGCGGGGGAGTGCCTCGCCCTCGTCGGGGAGAGCGGCTGCGGCAAGTCCGTCCTCGCCTCCGCCCTGCTCGGCCTGCTCCCCGGCAACGCCGAGACCGCCGGGTCCGCCCTGCTCGCCGGGGCCGGCGACGACCCCGCCACCGACCTGATCGCCGCCGACGAGGCCATCCTCGCCCGCACCGTACGCGGCCGCCGCGTCGGCCTCGTCCCGCAGAGCCCCGCCGCCCACCTCACCCCGGTCCGCACCGTCCGCGCCCACCTCACCGAGACCGTCCGCCGCCTCACCGGCACCCGGGGCCGCGACGCCCTGCGCACCGCCACCGAGGCCGCCGCCGCCCGCGTCTCCTTCCCCGCGGGCCACCTCGACCGGCACCCCCACGAACTCTCCGGCGGCCTCGCCCAGCGTGCCGCCACCGCGCTCGCCCTCGTCGGCGACGCCCCGCTGCTCCTCGCCGACGAACCCACCACCGGCCTCGACCGCGACCTGGTCGACCGCACCGTCGACGAACTCCGCCGCCACACCGGCGCCACCCGCGCCCTGCTGATGATCACCCACGACCTGGCGGCCGCCGCCCGCATCGCCGACCGGGTCGCCGTCATGTACGCCGGACGCCTCGTCGAGATCGCCGAAGCCGACGCCTTCTTCGGCACCCCGGGCCCCCGCCACCCCTACGCACGCGGTCTCCTCGACGCCCTCCCCGAACGGGCCTTCCGCCCCGTCCCCGGGCGCCCGCCCGAACTCGCCGCACTGCCCGCGGGCTGCGCCTTCGCCGCCCGCTGCGCCCACGCCGACACCGCCTGCGCGACGCAGCCGCCCCTCACCGGCGGACTCGCCTGCCACCACCCCCACACGGCCCCCGCCGACCTCGTCCACCCACCCCAGGCCGCGGAGGCACCCGGTGCTTGAACTCCTCTCCCTCACCGCCGGATACGACCGTCGCGCCCCCGTCGTCCGCGACGTCACCCTCACCCTCGCCCCCGGCGAGGCCGTCGGCCTCCTCGGCCCCAGCGGCTGCGGCAAGTCCACCCTCGCCCGCGTCGCCGCCCTGCTCCACCGGCCCGACTCCGGCCGCGTCGTCATCGACGGCGAACCGGCCCGGGGTTACCGCCACCGCGCCCCACGCGCACAGCGCACCGCCTTCGGCGTCGTCTTCCAGCAGCCCCGCCAGTCCGCCGACCCCCGCCTGCGCCTCGCCGACCTCATCGCCGAACCCCTGCGCGCCACCGGCCGCCCGGAGGGCGCTGCCGACAAGGCCGCCGAGACGGCCGACACGGTCGGCCTCGGAAGCGACCTGCTCGGCCGCCGCCCCCACGAGGTCAGCGACGGCCAGCTCCAACGCGCCTGCCTCGCCCGCGCGTTGATTCTCCGCCCGCGCTACCTCGTCTGCGACGAGATGACCGCCATGCTCGACGCCTCCACCACCGCCGCCCTGGTCGGCGTCGTCGAGGAGTACCGCCGCGAGACCGGCGCCGCGCTGCTCGCCGTCGGACACGACCGGGTGCTGCTCGACCGCTGGTGCGACCGCACCGTCGAATGGTCCGAACTCGGCTCCCGCCACGACGGCTTGGCCACCGCCAAGCCCCCGGCCGAACAGTCACCCTCGGTACGCTGACCGGTCACGGATCGTCAGTCACCCGGACGGCGGCCATGCCGTTCACCGGCCCGCCGCTCACCGCGCGCCACACTGGCCGCCGACAGCCACGGAGTCGGCGTGGCGGTGAGGAGACTTCCGATGGCGATTACCGTTTCCGTGGCGCTGCTGCTCCTGATCCTGGCGGTGATCTTCATCCGCAGCGGCGGACTGAAGACCTCGCACGCGATCATCTGCGTCCTCCTCGGCTTCCTCCTCGCCGGAACCTCCGCCGCCCCGACCATCCACCACACCCTGGTCTCCACCGCCAACATGATCAACGGGGTGGGCAGGTAGACCCCGTCCGCGCCACCAGCCGTTCCGCGAGCCACTCCGCGAACCCCGCCAGCCGGTCCAGCTCAGGCCCGCCCCTCGCCCTCCGGAATCCATGGCGGCGTCCCCAGAACAACGCCTCGACGTGCAGCAGTTGAGCCCAGCGTGTCACCCGGTCGCGGTCGAGGCCGGCGGCCTCCGCGAAGACGGCGAGGGTGCGGTGGGCGTCCTTGAGGGGGTCGGCCGAGGAGAGCAGGACCGGGGTGCGCGTCTTGAGCAGGGTGCCGCCGTCGTACGCCGGGTCGCCCGCCAGGCCCTTCGGGTCGACGGCCAGCCAGGGTTCGCGGTCGGCGCGCAGGATGTTCCGGGGGTGCAGGTCCCCGTGGACCATGGTGGCCGGCCGGTACCGTGCCGCCTCCCGTACGGTCGCCAGGGCGGCGTCCAGCGTGTGGCCGGGCAGCGCGTGCGGCATCTCGGCCGCGTCCTTGAGCAGTCGCGCCTCCCAGCCGGCGGCGCGGTCCCGCAACAGGGGCAGGCCGGGCGGGGCCGGGACGGCCAGCCGGTGGCTCAGCACCCCCGCGACCTCGGCCACCTCGTCCCCGTCGGCGACCTCGGCGAGGCTCGACGCTCCGGCGCGTTCCAGCAGCATCGCGTACCGCGCGTCGTCCCGCTCGTGGAGCAGTACCGCCCCGTGCCCGCCCCAGACGGTGAAGGCGTCCGGTTCGTGGACGTTGCCCGGGTGCGGGAACGACACCTTGATCACGCCGGGCGCACCACCCGCCGCCCTCCGCACCGGGACCACCAGGCCGACCCCGCCGTGCAGCACCTCACCCTCCGGCACGCACTCCCAGCGCTCCAGGAGTTCCGCCACGGTCGCCGGCAGCCCGGCGAGCCAGGCGGCGCCGGTGTCGCCCTCGCGGGCCACGGTGGTCCGGACGAAGTCGGGAGGAAGGGTGATCACGCGGTCACGATAGACCGGCGCCGGGCTCCGGAGCGGCGAACGGCCGCTGTTGTGGGGCCGGTTCGGGGTCATCCGACGGTCCCGGTCGTGCCGTCGGTGAGTTCCCGGAGGATGTCCGCGTGTCCCGCGTGCCGGGCGGTCTCCTCGATCATGTGCGTGAGAATCCAGCGCAGCGACACCTGGCCCAGCCAGGCGTGCGGCACCACGTGGTCGAGCGGGTACCCGGCCGCGCTCTCCCGTGACCGGGCGCAGGCCGCCTCGTACGCCGCGATCAGACCGGCGACCGTCTCCTCCTCGCCGACGGCGAACGAGACCTCGGGGTCGGGCAGGACCGAGGGCTGCTGCCCCAGGACCCGTACGAACCAGTTGTCCTCGACCAGCGCCAGGTGCTTCAGCAGCCCGGCCATCGTGGTCGACGAGGGGACGTGGCGACGCCGCGCCTGCTCCTCCGTCAGCCCGGCGGCCTTGCGCCGCACGACACCGCGCTGGTAGTCGAGAAAGGTCTCCAGCACTTCGCGTTCGCCACCCGCCACGGAACCCGTCACGGCCAGGACATCCGCATCCGTCATGCGCACACGCTGACAGGGGAGGCGGCCCGTGCCAAGGGCGCGGTGCGGACCGTTCAGGGCGCCGGGGCCACCAGCCGCCCGAGCGCCCACGCCGCCACGGGCCGGTACACCACCACGACGGGCAGGGGGCCCGAGACGGTCAGCCGCGTGCGGCTGCCGCCCCCGGGCGCGGCCGTCACCTCGTGGCCGAGCCGGAGCACCAGCGGCCCCAGCCCGACGCGCCACGTCCACCTCCGCTGCTCCTCGTCCACCCGCTCCACGGTGAACCGGACCCGCACCCCGGCGTACGAGAAGACCCGCCCGCGCACCCCCGGCGCGATCCGGCCGGCGTCCGTCTCCACCCGCCTGATGTGCGGGGCCCACTGCGACCAGAGCGCGGGCCGCGCGTACCTCTCCCACGCGGTCTCCGGCGCGGCGGGACCCGCACGGCTCACCGTGCGGGTCGCCACAGCGCCCCTCGGCCGTCCCGGCTCCCGCCCATGACCAGCTCCTCCGTGTCGTGCCGCCCCCAGGTCGAGGACAGCACGCCCCGGCTCTCCCGGCCAGCCGGGGACCGGCTCAGGCGGCGAGCATCCCCGAGGGGTCGAGGACCTGCCGGATGGCCCGGCCCGAGGCCAGCTCCTCCAGCGCGGCGTTGACGCCGCCGAGCGGCACGGTGCCGGTGTGCAGCAGCTCGACCGGCATCAGCCCGGACCGCCACAGGCCCAGGAAGCGGGGGATGTCGCGGCGCGGCACCGCGTCCCCCATGTACGAGCCGAGCAGGCTCTTGCCCTCACCGGCGAAGGCCAGCGCCGGCACCTCCAGCGACCGGCCGGGCGCCGGCAGCCCCACCGAGACGGCCTTGCCGCCCCGGCCGACCGCCGCCAGGGCCGCCGCCATCACCCCAGGGCTGCCCACCGCCTCCACGGCCACGTCCGCCCCGCCGCCGGTCAGCTCCCGTACCGCCTCCGGGGCCTCCTCGGGGGTGAAGGCGTGGGTGGCGCCCAGCCGCAGGGCCAGTTCGCGCTTCCCGGCGACCGGGTCGACGGCGACGCGGACCGAGGCGCCCGCCGCCCGCGCCCCCAGCACGGCCGCCAGCCCGACACCGCCCAGACCGAAGACGACCGCGCTCTGGCCCGGACGCAGTGCGGCCGTGTTGACGACGGCCCCGGCGCCGGTCAGCACCGCGCAGCCGAACATCGAGGCGACGGTGAACGGCACGTCCGCCGGGATCGGCACCACCGACTCCTGCGCGACCACCGCGTACTCGGAGAACGCCGAGACCCCCAGCTGATGGTGGACCGGCTGCCCGGCCGCGTCGGTGAGCAGCGGCGGGCCGTGCAGCAGGCCCCCGGAGCCGTTGGCCTCGGCGGCCCGTGCGCACAGGGCCGGGCGGCCCTCGGCGCACGCCGCGCAGAAGCCGCAGCTCGGTACGAAGACCAGCGCCACATGGTCGCCGGGCGCCACCCGGTGCACCCCGGGCCCGGTCTCCTCGACGACGCCGACCGCCTCGTGCCCCAGCGCCATCGGCAGCGGTCGCACCCGGTCGCCGTTGACCACCGACAGGTCCGAGTGGCAGAGCGAGGCCGCGGCTATCCGCACCCGCAGCTCCCCCTCGCGGGGCGCGCCCAGCTCCAGCTCCTCGACGGCGACCGGCGCCGTCCGCTCGTACGGCCTGCGGGTGGAGACCTCCCGCAGGACCACGGCGCGGGTCCTCATGCCGACACCTCCGGGCGCGGCGCGCAGCGCACCACGTCGCGGCTCTCCAGCTGGGGAACCACCTCGCCGAGGACCAGCTGCCGGAAGTGGGGCGTGTCGCAGTGCGCGGTGAAGTCCGCCTCGGTGGCGTACTCCTCGTACAGGACGACGGCGCGCGGGTCCTCGGTGCCCTGGTGGACGCGGTAGCCGAGGCAGCCCGGCTCCTGGCGGGAGGCGGCGGCCACCTGGTCCAGGACGGAGAGGACGGCGTCCTCACGTCCGGGCAGCGTGCGGTAGCGGGCGACTACGGTGAAACTCACGGGGGATCACTCCTGGGATGCGGAGGGCCTCTTCAGGGCGGCGGCCGGGACCGGCGGGAGCTGGTCGCGGCGCAGGTGCCAGAGGCGGGGATCGGAGGTGGCGGCGGCGGTCGAGCCGAGCGCCAGGGCGGTGGCCACGTCCGCCGGGGACTCCACGAAACCGGCGGCCACCGAGGGCGACATGGCGCGCTGCGCCTGCGGGCTCATCCGGGCCACGATCGGCGCCGGCATGACCTCGACCAGGTCGGGGCCGCCCCGGGCGATCGCGTCCATGCTGCGGCGCAGGTTGGACCGGTCGGTGACGAAGACCTTCATCATCGTCAGCAGCCCCAGCGGGCGGCCCTTCTCTATGAGCGAGAGCCGGGTGCTCACCACGCCGTGGGCGCCCATGTTCTTCAGGAACTCCAGCGCGCCCCGGCCCTGGGCCAGACCCGGGCTGGAGTCGACGTTGACGAAGACGGTCTTGCCCGCCCGGCCCAGCGCAGGCACCACCTGGGGCAGCTGCCCCACGGCGAACGACGCCAGGATGCACACCCTGGCCGGCGCGGTCAGGAACTGGCGCAGCAACTGCGTGCCCACCACCGAGGCGACGACGGGCACCTCGGCGAGGGCCGCGACGAGCCGGGGGTCGAGCGGGGCACCGGAACGGGGGGGGAGGGGGACATGGCCTGCCTTGCGGGGACGAGGAGGGCCGCCGCCACCGGGGCGGGAGAGCCCGGTGGCGGCGGTGCCGAGCCGGCTGGCTCAGCTCAGCGGCGAGGTGCCGAATCGGCTGGGAAGGCCCAGTTTGCCAGGGTTGAGGATGCCCTCCGGGTCCAGCGCCGCCTTCACCGCGGCGAAGGTGGCGAAGCCCGCGCCGAGAGATTCCGCCAGGTAGGGGCCGCGCAGCAGACCGCAGCCGTGGTGGTGGCTGAGCGCCGCCCGGTGCCGCAGGAGGACCGCGTTGGCCGCGTCCCACACCGCGCGGTACCAGTCGCGGCGCGCCGCCGGCTCCACGTCGCCCCGCAGCGAGAAGTAGACGCACGCCCCGTCGGTGTAGGCGTGCGACTGGTGGGCGGAGGCGGCCAGGGTGCCCGGCACCGACTCGATCGCCTCGACCACCTCGTCGTAGATGACCGGCAGCGCCGCCCAGGAGGCCGCCATCTCCAGCGTGTCGGCGACGAAGCCGGGGCCGGGGGTGAAGCCGTCCGAGGACTTGCCGACCAGCATCCGCTCGTCGAGCCAGCGGGCGAAGACCGCCTCGCCGTCCAGCTCGGTGCCGCTCGCCGCGCACACCTCGGAGGCCACCGCGAGGCCCGCGTCGACCAGGGCCGGGTCGCCCTCGTCCGCGATGAGCAGCAGGTTGGTCTCCGGGTGGCCGAAGTGGGTGCCCGACTCCAGCCGGTCGTAGAGCCGCAGCACCGCCGGGGTCGCCCCGCGCTGCATGATCGCCCGGCAGGCGTCCAGCCCCTCGGCGAAGGAGCGGAAGCCGTAGGCGACGGCCTTGGCGTAGGCGGGCAGCGGGTGGACGCGGAGCCGGGCCGAGACGATGACGCCGAGGGTGCCTTCCGAACCGACGAAGAGCTGGCGCAGGTCGGGGCCGACCGCCGCCCGGGCGTAGTCGCCGTAGGTGGCGCGGGTGCCGTCGGCGTGCACCACGTCGACGCCGGCCACCATGTCCTCGATCTTGCCGTAGCGGGTGGAGAGCTGGCCCGCGCCCCGGCAGGCGATCCAGCCGCCGACCGTGGAGACGGCGAACGCCGACGGCCAGTGGCCCGTCGTCACCCCGTACTCCTCCTGGAGCTGCTTCTCGAAGAGGTCGCCGAACATGCCGGCCTCCACGTCCACCACGTTCGACTCCGCGTCGAAACCGGTGATGCGGTCGAGCCGGCAGACGTCGAGGACGACGCCGCCGAAGACCGGCAGCGCGGCCCCGGTCACGTTGGAGCGGCCCGCCGACGGCGTCACCGGCACCCCGGCCGCGTGGCAGATCCGCAGCACGGCCGCGACCTGGCCGGCGTCGGCCGCCTCCACGACCACCGCGTCCGGGGTGGCCGGGCGGCCCTCGGTCTCCCCGATCATCGAACCCGCCCACCAGTCCCGGGTCCGGGCGACCACCTCGGCCCGCTCCACGTGCACGGCCGCCGCGGCCTCCCGCAGCTCGGCGAGGACACGGTCGGGCACGGTGACCGTCGCGCCCTGCAGCGCGGCCGGCCCGTCGCCGACGGGGGTGTGACGGGCCCACTTGGCCTGGCTGGGGGCGCCGACGGTGTAGTCGCCCCGGTTGAACGGGTGGGTGATGGTCTGACGGCTGATCATGCTGCTGCTCCTTCGAGGAGGACGGACTTCTCGTACTGGACGGCGTCGAGGTAGGCGGTGACCGAGCGGTCCACCTCGGCCTCGGTGAGGTTCAGCTCGCGGCCGAGGATCGCGCCGACGGCGGCGGCCGCCTCGGCGGAGGCGTCCCGGGCGAAGAGCCGGGCCCGCGTCCGGCGCGACAGCACGTCGTCGACCGAGCGGGCCAGTTCGGCGCGGGCCGCGTAGACGACCTCGGCCTTGGTGTAGGGCTGGCCGGCGACGACCGGTTCGGCCAGCGAGGGGTCTTCGGCGATCAGGTCGCCGACGAAGCGGGCCTCGGTGCCGTACCGCTCGCCGAGGTGCGCGGCCAGGCCGCCGGAGGCGGCGACGGCCTCCGCGTCGTACCCGGCGCCGCCGAGCAGCGGCAGGTTCGCCGTGCGGCTGCGGCCCTTGCGGCCGAGGAGCGCCATCACCTTGTCGACGACCAGCTCGCCCATGTGGCGGCTGGTGGTGAGCTTGCCGCCGGTCACGGTGACCATGCCGGAGGCGCCGACGGTGATGTGGTGGTCGCGGCGCATGTCGAGGGTGGCGCCCTCCTTGCCGCCGACCAGCGGGCGCAGCCCGCCGATGGAGCCGACCACGTCCTGGGGTCCGAGCTTCCCCTCGAAGGCGGTGTTGGCGCCCTCCAGCAGGAACTCCATCTCCTGCCGGGTGCAGTGCACGTCGTCGGCGGAGCCCTGGTAGTCCTCGTCGGTGGTGCCGAGCACCACGGCGTTGCCCCAGCGGGTGCAGGTCGCCCGCCGCGCCCGGCCGGGTATCGGCACGGTGACGGTGCAGTTGATGCGGACCTTCTCCCACGGCACCACGATGTGCACGCCCTTGGCCGGGCGGACCTGCGGGCGGTGGCCCTCGTCGGCCATCGAGTCGACCTGGTCGGTCCAGACCCCGGTCGCGTTGACCACCGTGCGCGCCCGCACCTCCAGCGTCTCGCCCTCGCCGGTGGCGACCCGGGCGCCGCACACCCGGCCCGAACGGGTCAGCAGCGAGTCGACCTTGGCGCCGTTGAGCACGGTCGCCCCCAGCGCCGCCGCCGTCCGCACCAGGGTGAGGACCAGGCGGGCGTCGTCGGTGCGGGCGTCGAAGTACATCAGGCCGCCCTTGAGGTTCTCCGCGCGCAGCGTCGGCGCCTGCGCGAGCACCTCCGGGACGGTCAGCCGCTGGTGCAGCTTGCCGATGCGCCAGCCGCCGACCAGGTCGTAGGTCCACAGCAGGCCCTCGAAGCCCTTGGCGAGGCGGGCGTCGAAGACCCCTTCCTTCTCCAGGACCGGGAAGAGGAACGGCAGCCGGTGCACCAGGTGCGGGGCGTTGCGGCGGAACCGGTGCCGCTCCAGCAGCGAGTGGCGCACCAGGTTGACGTTGCCCTGCTCGATGTAGCGCAGCCCCCCGTGCACCATCTTCGAGGACTTCGAGGAGGTGCCCGAGGCGAAGTCGTCCTTCTCCACGAGGGCGGCCCGCAGCCCCCGCGAGACCGCGTCCAGCACGGCATAGGCGCCGGTCACCCCGCCGCCGACGACGAGCACGTCGTACGTGTCGTCGGCGAGGTCGCGCTTGAGCGCCGCACGGTCCAGCAGCAACGGCGTCCGGCGGGTCGCCGCGGCGCCGCGCCGCGGCTTCCTGGCGGGCATGGTGATCACAACATCAACTCCTGGTCTTGCGGTACGGCGGCCGGGGTGCCGGCCACCGGTGGGGGGTGCGCGCGGGGCGCGTACACGGAAAAGAGGGGAGGCGTCGCGCCCGCCGCACGCCGGGGGAGGGGCCGCGGGCGCGCGCCGGTCAGCGGGGTGGCACGGGTTCCCCCAGGTGCGCGGCGAGGGTCGCCCGCCACGCCGCGCGCTGGGCCTCGCGGGCGGAGGGCCCGAGGGCGGGTTCGAAGACCTCGCCGGGCGGCTGGGCCTCCACCACCTCCTCCAGCGAGTCCCACAGGCCCTGCGCGACCCCGGCGAGGTAGGCGGTGCCGCGCAGGCTGGCGGTGGCCGAGTCGGCGACCCGCTCCAGCGGCAGCCCGGTCAGGTCGGCCTGGATGCGCATCAGCGGCTCGCTGGAGGAGACCCCGCCGCCGACCCGCAGCCGGGTGAAGGGGGTGCCCATGGTGGCGGCCACCCCGTCGATCAGGTCGCACACCGAGTGCGCGATCCCGTCGAGGACGGCCCGCGCGATGTCGGCCCGGGTGGTGGCGAGCGTCAGCCCGCTGAGCGCGGCGGTCGCCTCCGGGCGCCAGGCGGGCGTACGGACGCCCGCGAGCGCCGGGACGAATCGCGGCGTGCGGCCCGGCCGGGTGGGCACCCGCGCGGCCTCCTCGCCCAGCTCGGCCGGGGAGGCGAACAGCCCCAGGTCGTCGCAGAGCCAGCGCAGCGCCGAACCGGCCGTCGAGGTGTACGCCTCCAGGCTGTAGTGGCTCACCTCGCCCTGCCGGCGGCCCGGCTGGGCGAGGACGCCCGCGATGTCGGGGCGCGGGAGGGCCGGGGTGGTGCCGGTGGCCGCGTCGACGAAGGCGCCGGTGCCGTAGACGCACATGCCCTGGCCCGCGGCGAGCCCGCCGAGCGCGACCAGCGCCGCGTGCTGGTCGCCCATGGAGGCGGCCACCGGCACCCGCAGACCGAGGGCGTCCGCGTCGGTGGTGCCGAACCCGGCGTCGTCGGAGCGCAGCTCGGGCAGCAGCTCCGGCGGGAAGCCCAGCGCGCCGATCCACTCCTCGTCCCAGGCGTGCCGCTCCAGCAGGTAGCCGCCGGCCGAGGCCGCGTTGGTCGGGGTGGTGGCGTGCACCGCGCCGCCGGTCAGCCGCCAGATCAGCCAGGTGTCGACGGTGCCGAAGACCAGCCGCCCGGCCCGGTGCGCGGCCGCCACCTCGGGGTGTTCCGCGATCTGCCGCGCCGCCCACAGGAACGGCGCGCGGGCCCCCACCGGCCGGCCCTGCCGCGCCAGCAGCACCGCGTCCCACCGCTCCTCGTAGGCGGTCAGCTCCTGCGCGTACCGCCGGTCCTGCCAGACCACGGCCGGCAGCAGCGGCAGCCCGGTCACGCGGTCCCACAGCATCGCGGTGGCCCGCTGGGTGGAGAGCGCCACCGAGGTGACGGTGATGCCGTCCTCGTGGGCCCGGCGCACGGCGCGGCGGGCCACCTCCAGAGTGGCGTCCCAGATCTCCAGCGGGT
Source organism: Streptomyces albidoflavus (assembly GCF_000719955.1). Classification (GTDB taxonomy): domain Bacteria; phylum Actinomycetota; class Actinomycetes; order Streptomycetales; family Streptomycetaceae; genus Streptomyces; species Streptomyces albidoflavus. The sequence continues at coordinate 39,442 of NZ_JOII01000025.1, read as the reverse complement.
CCTGTTCGACCGAGAGATCGTCCGGGTGGTCGACCTTGATCGCCCGGTAGAACACCTCGTGGGCGGCGCCCGAGTCGAGGACCACCCCGGCCCTGGTCCCGGTGGTGCCCTCGTCGATGGCCAGCACTCCGCGCCGGCGGACCCCTTCGTTGGACGTCTGCGTCATGGCGGCCTTCCTTGCGAGCTTGACGGCGGTACGGTCCCCTCGCCGCCGTACGGGACTTTGCGGACACGCCCTGGGGCCGGGGGACGGCCTCATCGTGTGCGGCGGCGGGGCAGGGGAGGGTCAGCGCGCGGCCGTGGCGGCCGTGGCATCCGGGTGGGAACCGCCGGCGCCGGGCGCGGCGGGCCCCTCCTGGTCGACGGAGACCTCGCTGCGCATCGGGTCCCACTTGATGGCGAGGCACGTGATCAGGCCGAGCAGCGGCACCACCGACAGCACCAGGAAGGTGTTGCCGAGCCCCAGCGAGTCCTTGATCTGCGGGAAGACGTACAGCCCGGCGACGCTGCCGAAACTGCCGACCATGCCGGTGACGCCGGTGCCCAGTGCCCGCACGTCGCTGCTGTAGGAGAGGGCCGCGATGGACTTGCCGTTGGCGCCGGGGCCCGCCGAGTGGCAGAGGATGAAGGCGACCGGCAGCAGGAAGGCCATGGCGGTGGGGATCCGCCCGAAGGTCAGCCCCATCAGCAGCAGCGCCACGAAGACCCCGGCGAAACCGGCGGCCGAGCTGAGCCGCAGCCCGAGCTTGCGGCCGAAGTAGGCCGAGGCGAGACCGCCCGCGATGCCGAAGGCGTTGAAGACCATCGAGCCGACGGTGGCCTTCTCGAAGCTCTCCCCGAAGATCGTCAGCGAGATCACCGGCAGGTACCAGCCGACCGCGAAGTACTGCATCGACTGCCCCAGCGAGATCACCGAGGAGAGGATGGTGCGCGGCAAGTACTCGCCCCGGAACAGCACGCCCGCCTGGCGCATCCCGATGGCCGGGGCGGCGGTGGCCGCCCGGGTCCGCGCGTCCGGCGTCCCGGCCTCGGCCTTGATGCCGTAGATTCGGTCGAGGTTGGTGACCGCCTCCTCCAGGCGTCCCTTGCTCGCCAGCCACGTCGGGCTCTCGCTCAGCATCAGCCACTGGCCCACCAGCAGCGCCAGCGCGACGACGGCGGCCGAACCGACCGACCAGCGCCAGATGTCGGCGCCCACGTCGAGGTGGAAGAAGACCAGGGCGAGCGCCAGGTTGCTGGTGGTCGCCGTGTACCAGACGGCCTGCCACAGATTGAGCCGGCCGCCGAACTTCGCCGGGGTGTACTCGGCCAGCAGCGCCATCGCCACCGCGAAGTCGATGCCGTACGCGACGCCCACCAGCACCCGGCCCAGCCAGACCGTGGAGAAGTCCCCGGCGAACGCGGCGAGCAGCGCGCCCGCCACCGCGAAGACCTTGGCGAGCAGCAGCGGGGGGACCCGGCCGATCCGGGTGGCCAGCCAGCCGCCCACCGGATTGAAGACGATCGCCAGGGCCGGCGCGGTCGCCGTGAGCACCGATATCTGGGTGCTGCTGAGCTCCATCTGCGTCGTCATCGGACCGAGCCCGGCACTCAGCGCTGCGTTCGAGTACGCGTCGAGGAAGAGCCCGCCGAACACCAGGAACCAGATGACGCGCGCCCGCCCGGCGATCCTGCTCAGCGAGTCGATGAGCGCGACAACGTCGGCGACGCCTTTGACGCTTGGACGTGGTGCCATGTATCCGCCTTCGAAAAAGACCTGACGGCGGCACGGCAGCAAGAAAAACAGGCACGACGAGACCACCGACAGGTGGTCTGAGTCTGTGCCTGCCCAAACACCGCGGTCACAGCCGCGGCAGTGAAGTACGCAGCGACAGTAAGAAGCGGGGACGAGCGGCGTCAAGGGTTTCGGAAAGGTATCTTCCGGATGACGCCAGGGACGAGAACAGGCCACCGTCGACCGTCCGGGGTGGCCGGGAGACTTCCCTGTGACCTGACCGGCACGCCTTCTTCACCCGCCGTCGCGTTCGAAACCCCGGCGAGGGGATACCCGCCCCCGTACCCCTCCCCCCATCGCCAGGGAGTCACCGTGGCCCTCGTCGCCGTTCTGCTGCCGCCCGTCCTGCTCGGCGCCCTGCTCGCGCTCGGCTGGTACGAGGAGCTGATGCTCGGCCCGCCCCGGCGCCGGGGACGGCATCTGAGGCTGGTCCCCGATCCGGTGGACGAACCGGCGCCGGCCGCCGCCGCCGAGGCCGCGCCGGCCCGGCGGCACGCCGCCTGAGCAGGCCGGTCACCCCACCGGCGTCCCGCGCGGCGGCTTCGGCTCCGGGCAGCGCACCGTGCCCGGCTCGACCCGGATCGCCAGTCCCGGCGTGGTGAGGAAGCCCGGGATCTGGATGTCCTGCGTCCGGGCGTCGATGGAGTGGAACTTGGCGTAGTCGGCCCGCAGCCCGAACCGGTCCGGCCCGCTGCCGAGACCACCCGAGGGGCCCTTCCCGTCCGCCCCCGCCGCCGACCCGTTCACATTGATGTCGACGACGCCGTCCAGGTCGAGCACCCCGTCGGCCGAGACCAGGTCGATGACGGTCTCCCCGGTCCGCACCTCCCACGTCGCCGGGTCGTCGTCCCCCAGCTCCAGCACGATCGAGTACGGCACCCCGAGCACCTCCCGCTGCCGGCTCAGGCAGAGGCCGTTCACCCGGCCCTCCCGGAACCCCATGCGCAGCACCGGCACGCTCCCGGCCGACCCGTCCGCCCTGGTCACCGGCTGGTCCACGGTGGCCGCCGCGTACGCCGTCCCGTACAGGCTGCTCGTCGTCAGCTGGAGCGGCTTCTCCTGCGCGCGGAAGTCCACGGCCAGCGCGCCCGTCCCCAGCTGCCACAGCAGCGCCCCCGCGGCGGCGGTCGCGGGGGCGGCCAGCAGCGGCGTCCGGCGCCAGTGCGTCCGACCCTCGCGCCGCCCGGCCCGCGTGCCGCCGCTCACGGTGCCACCGAGATCGAACCGGGCAGGTGCACCGGGTTGTCGGTGCTGCCGAGGCCCGGGCGGTTGCCGGTGGCGCGGATGGCGTAGATCGTCCCGTCGAAGTCCGAGGCCCCGGCGGTCAGCGGGATCACCGAACCGAAGGCGTTGAGCAGGCCCTGCACACCGCAGATGCGGACCACCACGTTGAGGCAGACCTGGTGGATGTCGCCCCACATCACCGTCTCCTGCGGCTGGAACAGCCCGTCGTAGCCGCCGAGCGTCCCCTGGTCGGGTACGTCGATGGTCACCTCGGGCCCGCCGTCACTGCCGGGGTGGACCACCTTCATGTGGTCCTTCACCACCAGCTGGCTGAAGGTGTAACGGGTCGTCACCCGGGTGGTGCCGTCGGCGAGCCGGATGGTCACGTCGTTCTTCACCCGCATCGACTTGGCCACCATCTCGTCGATGGTGACGCGCAGCGGCTGCGGCGAGGGGAGGAACGGCGCGTCACTGCCGGGCGGCGCCGGCTCCGCCCGCCACAGCGACCCGGCCGCCTCGGCGACCCGGCCCGGACCCACCGCCGACCCGGCCACCACGGTCAGCACCGTCGCCACCCACAGCGCCCGTTTGAGGCGCGGGCGTCTCACGCCGCCTCCCTGGAACCGGCACCGGAATCGGGACCGGAACCGGCGGCGGGGCGGCGTTCCGCGCGGGCGGGGCGCTTGGGTCCCCAGCCGACCATCATCGAACCGCCCAGCACCCCCAGCACCATCCCGAGCAGGAAGCCGCCCAGGTTGGAGGCGACCAGCGAGACCACCGCGAGGACCGCCCCGATGATGCCGAAGGTGTACCGCTGCTGCGGCGCGGCCAGCGGGACCAGGCCGCTCAGGATCATCCCGCCGCCCAGCAGGTATCCGGCGATCCCGTCGAACCCGGTGCTCACCACCAACTGCATCGGCGCCAGGGAGAACTTTAGCACCGTCCACCCGCCCGCCACCAGCCACACCCCGCCCCAGAAGGGCCGGGTCCGCCGGAACGCCCGGAACCACGCCCGGCCCTGCCGCAGCCCGGCCCGCAGCCGGGCGCCCCGGGTCCCGGACTCCGCCGCGCCGTCCTGTGCGCGGACGCGCTCCGTGGCGGCCGTGTCCGCCACCGCCCGGCTCAGCACGACTTCGCCGATCCCGGGACGACGCGCAGATTCAGGCCGGGCAGCTCCATCGACCCGGCGATCTCCGCCGCGTGCGCCCGGGCGTCCAGGCCCCGCAGCGAGATGGAGGCCCCGCCCTTGCCGCCCGCCGAGCCCAGCCCGAAGCCGCCCGGCTGTGCCCCGGCCAGCGGCTCGCCCGCCACCTCGACCTGGTCGGCGGGCTGGCCGATGACGGTGTTCTCCAGCCGGGTCGCGCCGCGCGACTGGAGCCCGGTCGCCTGGAGGTACAGGTTCTTCGCCGCGATGTCGGGCGTGAAACCGCCGTCCGAGCCGCCCTTCACCTCCTGGCCCGCCGTCAGCAGCAGGCTGTACGGGAGCCCCGCGAAGCTCTGGTGGACCACGCCGCACAGGCCCGCCAGCCGCGCCTCGGAGAAGCCGACCCGCGTCATCCCGGTGTCGGTGCGGGTCTTGCCGTCCGGGCCGCCGAGCGCCGGCGTGTTGACGATCAGCCCGAACCCGTCGCCGGCCACGCCGTTGGAGGTCAGGGTGAACGGCTGGTGGGTGACGTTGAACCCGGCGGCGAGCGCCCCGCCCGCCAGCGCGCTGCCGAGGGCGCCGATGGCGACCACCGCCGGGAGGGCCGCCAGCGTGCTGCGGCCCCAGCGGGTACCGCGCCGGGTCTCGTCCGCGTCCTCGGCCAGCATCCGCTCGTTCCAGGCGGCGGCCTGCCGCGCCCCCGCCGCACGGAGACGGCCGAGACGGGAGGCGGTGGAGCGCCAGGGGTCGCTGAGTTTCATGGTGAGGCTCCAGTCGGTCGCGGGTGTCCGGCCGGGAGCGGTCGCCCGGCGGGGGAGGGGGAAGGGGCCGTCAGGCGGCGGGCTCGGCCGTCTTGCCACCGGGCCGTCGGCGACGGGGCGACAGGCCCCGCCCCGCCCTGCGTTCGGGACGTTCCGGCAGCCACCCGAAGGCCATCGACCCGCCCAGCACGGCGAGGACCATGCCGATCACCAGCCCGCCGAGATTGGTCAGCGGGAACGAGGCCACGCCGACGACGACGGCCACGATCCCCGCCGCGTACCGCTGTCCCGGCATCAGCAGGATCAGCAGGGCCATCGCCATCAGCAGCGCGCCCGCCGCCATCCCCGCCACCCCGCCGATCCCCACCTGGAGGATGCGGCCGAGCGGCGCCAGCGGGAGGAAGAGGATGACGAAGCCGCCGAGCCCCGTCCACAGCGCACCCCAGAACGGCCGTGACCGCCGCCAGGTGCGGAAGGCGGTGCGGGCGCGGGCCGCCGGGGCGGGCGACTTCGCCGTGGGCGGGGTTTCGGGTGCCATGGATGACCTCGCAGTACCTGAGCCGGGATGCGGGAGGGTGGCGGTGCGCGGTTCAGCAGCTCTTGTCGCCGTGCGCCAGGCCGATGGTGAGGTCGGGCAGGGTGATGGTGCCGGAGAGGGTCGCGCCGTTGGCGTCGGCGTGCAGCCGGCGGATGTCGGTGAGACCGCCGGTGGCGTCCAGGCCGAACTGGCCGGGGACGCCGTCCTTGATCCCGGCCCCGCGCATGTTGGGGCTGTCGGCCGCCGCGCCGATGACGTTGGGGCTCGACTCGGAGGCGTTCAGCTTCGCCTGGGCGGCCTTCACCGCCTGCGCGTCGAGCACCAGCTTGTTGGCCTGGAGCCCCTTGCCGGACGCCAGTTCACCGGTGGTGAGCGGCGTCTTCGCCTCCGGTGAGGAGATGTTCAGCGACCAGGTGCCGAGGTCGCCGACGACCGGCAGCCCGATCTTCTGCGCGGCGTGCACGCAGATGCCGTCGAGCCCGGCCTTCGGGATGCCCACGGAGGTCGCCGTGGTGTTCTTCCCGGTGTCCACCGTGGTCAGCGCGGCCGCGATCCCGCCCGGCGCGGCGACCGTCTTCGAGGACAGCGTGAACGGGACGTTGGTCAGGGAGAGGTTGGCCGCCAGCGCGCCCTGGAGCATCGCCGCCGCCATCCCCGCCACCGCCAGACCCGCCGGCGCGGCCAGGACCACCGATCTGCGCCAGCGGGTGACGCCCCCGGATGTGTCTCGCATGTGCTCTCCGTCCGTCAGCCGCGCTCCGCGCGGACCGGGCTGTGGCCGTGGCGGGGGAGACGCGGAAAGGCCCGGCGCGCCCCGGTGTGCACGGCACATGACATTCGTGCGCTACGTGTCTGAGAATTGGACACCTTGTCAGTAGGTGTCAATACCGCTGCACGGGATGGTTCCGGCGGCCGCCGCCCTCGCCTTGATCGCGAACGGCCCGCGTACGTCTGGTAGTTCGGGGAAGCCGCAGTGCGCCGGAGGGAGTCGTAGGATCGGCTGATGGTGAGGTTTCGGGAGACGGTGCGGTCCCTGTTGCGCGAGCGGCTGCTGGACGCCGCGTACGAACTGGTCGCCGAGAAGGGGTTCGAGCGGCTGCGGATGTCGCAGCTCGCCGTCGCCGTCGGCGTCAGCAGACAGACCGTCTACAACGAACTCGGTTCCAAGGACGCCGTGGGCGAGGCCCTGTTCCAGCGCGAGGTGGAGCGGTGCATGCTCGGTATCGAGCAGCGCCTCGACCAGCACCGCGACGACCTGCGCGCGGCGGTCGCCGAGGCCGTGGAGTTCACCCTCACCCTGGCCGCCCGCAACCCCCTGGTCCGCGCCATGCTCACCGGCGGCGTCGACAGCGGCCTCCTGCGCTACCTCACCACCAGCTCCGAGGCGGCCTTCGTCACCGCCGAGGGCGCCGCCGACGCCTACGTCGCCGAGACCTGGCCCGGCATCGACCCCGCCTCGCGCGGCCTCGCCGTCGAGGCGGCCGTCCGCCTCACCGCCAGCCACGTCATGCAGGCCGACACCACCCCGCAGGAGTCGGCCCGGCGTATCGCCGAATGCGTCGCCCGGATCGCCGGGCCCCTCCGCTGACCTGGCGCGCTCACACCTCGCGCGAGGGGCGCAGCCGCACCCCGGCGTCGACCGCCCCGGCCGACGAGAGCGGCCACGTCCGCATCCACACCCGGCCGGAGACGGCGTCCAGGTCGGCCCAGCCGTAGGTCCGCGCGTCGTCCGAGCGGTCGGCGTGGTCGCCGAGGAAGAAGAACTTGCCCTTCGGCACCGTCCGCGCCGCCGGGGCCGCCGAACGCCTGCCGTCGGCGGCGCAGCACGGGGTCACCAGACCGGCGTCGGCCGCGCCCGGCACCGTGAACTCGTACCACCGCCCGGCGCCCGCCCGCCGGACCAGCACCCGCTGGTGGCCCTGCTGGGGCCCCGGCGCGATCCGCACCTGGTCGCCGGGGAGCGCCACCACCCGCTTGACCAGCAGGACGTCCCGCCCCGGAGTGCGCATCAGGACCACGTCGAAGCGGCCGACCTCGCCCGACGCCACCGGCAGCGGCAGCACCCGTTCGCCGTCGTGCAGGGTCGGCTCCATGCTGTCGCCGTCGATCCGCACGCTCAGCACCGCCGTCGCGGCGAGCGCCAGCACCACGAGCCCGGCCAGCACCGCCACCACGATCCCCGCCACGCGCCGTCCCCTGCCGCGCCGCGCGGGTTCCGCCGGTTCCGCAAGGTCACCCGTCGTCACCGGCCCACCCCTTCGCCCCTGCCGCCGGCGCTCCGGGCACGTCCCGGGGCCGCGTTCACACCCTGGAGTATGGACCGGGCCCCGGTGTGTCCGCTCAACTCTGCGGCGGCCGGACCGGAACCACCGGCCCCACCGGCCCCCGCGCCTCCCAGTCGGCCCGGCCGCCCGGCCCGAGCACCCCGGTCATCTCCCGCAGCTCCTCCGCCGGCAGCCCCCGCAGACTCCGCCGGGAGACACGCGAGACGACCATCGGCAGCACCGGCCGCACGGGCTGGACCAGCCGCAGCCACCACGGCGCGTACACGCTCGCCGCCCGCCGCTCGATCCCCCGCACCAGCCACCCGGCGACCTGCTCGGGCGAGTGCACCCTGCTCCCCGGACCCGGCTGGTGCGCCCGCAGCTCCCGCAGCACGGGATGGGCCTCCAGCCCCTCGATCATCCCGGTGCCCGTCCAGTGCAGATAGGCGATCCCCACCCCCACCCCCTCGGGCTCCATCTCCGTCCGCAGCGCCTGCGCGTACGACTCGACGCCGGCCTTCGACGCGCAGTACGCGCTCATCAGCGGCGCCGACCCGAACGCCGCCGTCGACGCCACCTGGAGCAGGTACCCCCGGGTCCGTAGGAGCTGCGGCAGGAAGGCGCGGGCGGTGGCCGCGCTGCCCAGGAGATTGACGGCGACCACCCGGTCCCACAGCGCGGCCTCCGTGGTGGCGAAGGGACCCGCCGCCGCGATGCCCGCGTTGGCGACCACCACCGAGGCCGGTCCCATCCGCTCCGCCACGCTGCGGGCGGCGCCCCGCAGGGCCGCCTCGTCGGTCACGTCGACCTCCAGCGAGCAGGAGTCGGTGGGCAGCGACCGCGCCACCGCCTCCAGCGTCGCCAGCTCCCGCCCGAGCAGCGCCACCCTGAGCCCGCGTTCCGCCAGCCGCCGCGCCGTCGCCGCCCCCACGCCGCGTGCGGCCCCCGTCACCACCGCGATCCGCCCGGCCCCGTCCATACCCGCCCTCCTCACCGCACCGGGACGCGCGCCACGCCGCCGTATTCCGGCCAGTCGACCACGCGGGCCCCACGGCGGCACGGCCGGATGGTGCCACCGGGTGAGCGGCGCCGGAGTACCTCCGCCCCCGCCCCGTACGCCTCCGGTGCCACCCGGACCACCCGCGTAGCACTTGAGGAGGACACCCCCGCCCCCACGGCGGAGGAGATCGCTCCGTCGCCGGAACCGCCCACGCCCGCAGGCGTCTTGGCCAGTGTCAAGATCGGCAGCGAGTGGACCGGAGGTGGACCTGATGGCAGGTCTGGCGGAGCAGGTGGCGACCCCGGAGGCGGGCGACGCGGGGAAGGCGTCGGCGCCCGAGTACCAGGGGGCGCTCGGCGCCCTGTCGGTGAACGCGTCCCTGACCGACGTGCTGGCCCGCGGCATCGAGGAGTTGCGCGCCGCCGAGGCGGCCGGGGACCTCAAGGAGACCGCCCGCTGCCACCTGGCCGTCGCGGAGGCCAGCCGGCGCCTCGGCAGGACCGACGAGGCCGACCGGGCGTGGAAGGCCGGCTACCGCACGGCCCGCGCGGCGGGCCACGCCGGATCCATGGCCTGGGCCCTGTGGAGCGGCGGCACCCTCGCCCGCCAGCGCGGCGCCTTCCGCCTCGCCTACCGGCTGCTGGCCCTCGCCGCCGAGTGGGGCGAGCGCGGCGGCGACATCGTCGTCCGCGGCTACTCGCTCGCCGGACTCGCCGAGACCGGACGCATCCAGGGCGACTACGCGGCCGTCGAGGAACTCCACGAACAACTGCTGGCCGAGGCCCGCCGGCGCGGCGAGGCCCGTCACACCGTCTGGGCCCTGGAAGGCATCGCCCAGATGCACCGCAACACCGGCGCCTACGACCGCGCCCACGCCCTCTTCGCGGAGGCCGCGGAGATCGCCGAGCGCGCCGAGGACCACCGGGGCTGGGCCTGGGCCCTGCGCGGCATGGCCGACGTGGTCTCCGTACGCGACGGCGACGTGGCACAGGCCCTCGCGCTCCTCACCCGCGCCGAGGCCGCCTGCCAGGCGATGGACCTGCGCGGCGCGCTCGCCTTCAACCACAAGATGCGCGGCAACGTCCTCTACCGCGCCGGCCGCTACGAGGAGGCCCGCGACCTGTACACCCGGGCGCTCGCCGAGTTCCGCGACATGACCGAACCCCGGGGCACCGCTCTCTCCCGCCTCGGACTGGCCAAGGCGCGCGCTCGGCTGGGCCGCGACAGCGCCGAGACCGCCGCCGAACTCGCCACCCTGCGCGACCAGTTCAACCGTATCGGCCTCCACCACGCCCGCGAGATGGTGGACAAGGCGGCAGCCGAACTGGGCGTGGGCCCCCTGCCCGGCCCCGGGACGGCGGCCGCGACCCCGCCCGACGCCTACCGCACCGAGGCGCTGCGCGCCACCGACGTGGCGGGCCTGCGATGAGCCGCGCCGCCCGGACCGCGCCCCTCGCCCCCGAAGCCGCCCTCACCACCCCCGGCCACCCCTTCACCCGGCCCCCGGCCGACACCGCCCGCGCCGGCGCCGTCCTCGCACGCTGCCGGGCGCTGACCCACCCCGCCCTCGTCGACGCCGTCGGACAGCTCGACCCGTGGACCGGGCGGATGGCCGCCTACGCCCTCGGCTGGCGCGACCCCGGCGGCGCCCCCGACCCCACCGGATCGGGCGGCAAGGGGCTGCGGCAGGCCCTCGCCGTCCTCTCCGCCGAAGCCGTCGGCGCGAGCGGCACCACGGCCCTGCCCGCGGCGGTCGCCGTGGAACTGGTGCACACCTTCTCCCTGCTGCACGACGACATCATGGACGGCGACCCGCTGCGCCGCCGCCGGCCCGCCGTCTGGCGCGCGTACGGCGTCGGCCCCGCCGTCCTGGCCGGCGACGCCCTGCACGCCCTCGCCGTGCAGACCCTCGCCGAGGCCCCGGGGGAGCGGGCACCGGCAGCCGTCCGCCACCTGAGCCGCACCCTGACCGCCCTCGTCCGGGGCCAGGCCGACGACCTGCGGTTCGAGGAACTGCCCTGGACGGGCCCCGACGCCCCCGGCCTCGCGGCGTACCGCGCCATGGCCGAGCAGAAGACCGGCGTCCTGCTGGGCTGCGCCGCCGCCCTCGGCGCCGAACTGGGCGGCGCGCCCGGGGCGACGGTCACCGCGCTGGACCGGGCCGGGCGCCACCTCGGCATCGCCTTCCAGGCCGTGGACGACCTGCTCGGCATCTGGGGCGACCCCGCGCTCACCGGCAAGCCCGTCCACAGCGACCTGCGCCAGCGCAAGAAGACCTTTCCCCTTCTCGCCGCGCTGGCCGGAGCCGGGCCCGCCCGCCGCGAACTGGCCGCCCTCCTGGACTCCGCCGAGCCCCTGGAGGGCGCGCGGGCCGCCCACGCCGCCGCCCTCGTCGACGAGGCCGGCGGCCGCGCCGCCACCCGCGCCGAGGCGAGCACGCATCTGGAGGCGGCCCGCGCCTGCCTCGCGGCGACCCGGCCCGCCCCGGCGGCCGCCCGCGACCTGGACGCCCTCGTCGGTTCCCTCCTCGACCGCGCCTGGTGACGGCCCCCGCCATCCCGTGCGGAGTCGCCCCGCCTCCCGCACGATGGACGTATCCGGCGGCCGCAGGACGGCGGTGGCCGGCATCTGCCCTGACGCGAGGAGAGCGCCTGATGAGCGTGCCAGAGGAGAACCGCCGGAAGACCGGCAGGACCGCCCCGGCCACCGGAGGGAACATCGAGCGGAAGCAGCCCCGGCGCGGCCGCCACGACGAGGCACGCAGCGAGGGCCGCACCATGGGCGAGGCGCTCCAGGACGCCGACGTGAGACCCGAGGACTACGACGAGAAGTAGCCCCGCCCGGCGAAGGCCCGCCCGCGGCGCGCACCACCCCGGCGCGTGGCGGGGCGGGCCGACGGCGCCGGACCCGCTCCCGCCCGGGAGGCCCGTATGACTTCGCAAGGAACGCCCTTCGACCCCGCCCGCGTCCCGCACCTCAACGGCCGGTTCGCCCCCGTCACCGAGGAGGTCGACGAGACGGAGCTGCGGGTCACCGGCACCCTCCCCGACAGCCTCGACGGCGTCTACCTGCGCAACGGCCCCAACCCCCGCTTCACCCCGGTCGGCAGCTACCTCTACCCGATCGACGGCGACGGCATGATCCACGGGGTGTGGCTCTCCCAGGGCAGAGCCCGCTACCGCAACCGCTTCGTCCGGACCCCCGCCATGCGCGCCGAGGAGAGAGCCGGACACGCCCTCTGGGGCGGCCTCCAGTCCCTGATCACCCCCGGCGCCGACCAGGTCGGCGAGGCACTGGCGGGCAGCTTCAAACCCCTGCCCGACATCAACGTCGTCCACCACGCCGGACGCCTCCTCGCCCTTGCCGAGTCCGACTGCCCGTACCGCATGAGTCCGGAGCTGGACACCCGCGGCGAGGAGACCTTCGACGGCCACCTCCCCGCCGGGATCACCGCCCACCCCAAGACCGACCCGGCCACCGGTGAGCTGGCGGTCTTCTGCTACGCCCTGGAACCCCCTTACCTGACCTGGTCGGTCATCGGGCCCGACGGCGCGGTCCGCCGCGGCCCCACTCCCGTCGACGGCGCCGTGGAACCCCGGATGATCCATGACATGGCGCTCACCGACCGCTACCTCGTCCTCGTCTGCGCCCCGGCCCTCTTCGACCTGTACGCCGCCATGAAAGGCGGCTCCTTCCTCGCCTGGCGCCCCGACCGGGGCACCCGCATCGCCCTGATCCCGCGCGACGGCGGCCCCGTCCGCTGGGCCGACGACGAGGCGTTCTGGCTGTGGCACACCGTCAACGCCTACGACACCCCGGACGGCCGTGTCGTCCTCGACTACGTCCAGTGGCCCGCCCTCTCGCTGGGCCGCAGCCCCGAACCCGCCCCGGCCGGGCACGGCGCGCACAGCGGCCTGACCCGCGCCCTCGTCGACCCGGCCACCGGCACGGTCCGCCGCACCCAGCTCGACGACACCCGCGTGGAACTGCCCCGCATCGACGACCGCGGCACCGGCCGCCCCCACCACCGCCTCGCCACCGCCGCCGCCAGCGGCCGCACCCCCGGCCTGCTCACCGGCGAGTACGACGCCCTGTGCTGGTACGACATCGAGGACGGCCACGCCGCCGCCCGCCTCTGGCCGGCCGGTGACCTCTCCGTCGGCGAGCCCGTCTTCGCCCCCACCCCCGGCACCCACGACGCCACCGACGGCCACTGGCTCACCTTCGCCACCGACCGCACCGACGACACCAGCTGGCTCCTCGTCCTGCCGGGCGACGACCCCGCGCAAGGCCCCGTCGCCCGCGTCCGCATCCCCGTCCGCGTCCCCCTCGGCCTGCACGGCACCTGGCTGCCCACCGAGGAGTGAGGGAGCCGGGGCGGGGAGGCCGGGGGAGGCTCACCCGCCCGTCAGGCGGGCACCGCTCCCGTCGCGGCGTGCCCGGACTCCGCCCCGGTCGGCAGCAGATCGTGCCGGACGTCCTCGCCCGCCACCCCGGCCCGCGCGAGCGAGGCCCCCACGGCCCGGACCATCGCGGGCGGCCCCGAGACCAGCACCCGGCCGCCCGGGGGAGCGGCGGCGCGGGTCACCGCGGCGGCCAGCCGCCCGTACCCCTCCCCGCCCGGCGCCGCGCCCGTCACCGGCACCACCGACAGCCACGGGCGGCGGCGCTCCAGCCCGGCCAGGTACTCCGTGTCGTACAGACCGGCCACGTCCGGGGCGCCCAGGAACAGCCGCACCCGCCGCACCCCGTGACCGGGTGAGGTCCGCACCCGGCGGTCCACCTCCTGGAGCAGCGCCTTCATGGCGGCCCACCCGGTGTCCCAGGCGACCAGCCGCAGATCCCCGGCGGGCTCCTCGCCGAGCGTCAGGTTCCCCTTCGGCGGGCCGAGCCGCACCTCGTCCCCGACGGCCGTGCGGTGCACCAGGGCCTCACTCACCCCGCCCGGTCCGGTGCACCGGACGTGCAGCTCCACCGCACCAGCGGCGTCCGGCTCACCCGCCAGGTAGTACGGACGCCAGGTGTGCGGCAGCAACGACGACTCCAGATCGGTGTACTGCCCGGCCTCGTACCGGAAGGTCTCGTGCGGCACCACCCGGAGCACCGCGAGATCGTCGCCGACGAGCTGATGCCCCGTCACTGTCGCGCGCCAGAAGGGCGGTTCGTGCAGGGCGGCCTCCGCTCCCCGCACCATGGCCGTCACACCGAACCGCACCATCCGCACCCACGCCTCCTCCAGCCCCGCCTCCCCGCGCCCACCGGTCCGCACGCGCAACGCCGTACGCAGCGCCTCCTCGAAGGCCGCGTACTGCGCCGGACGCACCCCCAGCTTCCGGTGGTCGCGGCCCAGCCGGGAGAACGTCTCCGCGATCTCCTCCGGCCGGTCCAGACGGTCCAGCAGGTACCGGAACGCCTGGGCCAGATGGGCCTCCTGGAAGGCCATCTCACCGGGGAAGAGACCCCGCAGCGCCGGATGCCGCGTGAACAGCACCTCGTACAGCTGGGTGATCAGCTCCTCGAAGGGGCCCACCAGCCCCAGATGAGCCCGGATGACCCGCTGGTCGGCCGCCCCGTCGTACGCCTCCCCGGCCGCCCCCCGCACCCCCGCCCCGCCCTCCGGCGACAGCATCCGGCGGCGCAGCCGCATCGCGTCGTGGCGGGCGAGAAGCGCGTGGTACGCGCCGTTCTCCGTGCTGGTGCTCCCCGCGAGCTGGGTGGACCGGGGCATGGCTGGGCTCCTTGACGGATGTGGGGGCGGAAAGGACAGGGCCGCCGGCGGACACACACCCGTCCGCCGGTCCCCGCCGGGTGAAACCGCAGGTCAGTATGGCATTGCGGTGATATGCCCCAAGGGCCCTGCCGGAGGGGGCCGTTGGTCCCTGGACAGCCCTTCCCGAGGCTGTGCCCCGGCGAAGCGGCAAACACTATGAACGCAATGACCGGCGGGGTGTCCCCGGCCCCGGCGGCTTCCTAACATCCCGGCTCACAGCGCGACATCGCGCAGCAGCAGAGCACGTACAGGAGCCGCTCCCTTGACCACCCCCGACCACCGCACCCGTACCCCCGGCCGGTCCGCCCGCCGCCGGTACGGGCACGCCGTGCTCACCGCCGGCCTCGCCGCCCTCTTCCTCGGCAGCCTCGGCAACGCCCCCGTGAGCCACGCGAGCGGCACCCCGGCGCCGCCCACGGCCGCCGAGTGCCCGCCCCGGCTCGCCTCCACCGCACGCTGCTGGACGGGCCAGGACGACAACGGCGCCCCCTGGACCATGGCCGTACCGGCCGACTGGAACGGCTCACTCGTCGTCCACGCCCACGGCGGCCCCGACCTCGGCGACACCTCCGACCCCGAGCGCAGCACCGGCGACCTGGAACGCTTCGCCGTGATGGTCGAGGAGGGGTACGCCTGGGCCGGCTCCGCCTACCGCCGGGGCGGCTACGGCACCCGCATGGCCGCCGCCGACACCGAGAACGTCCGCCGCCTGTTCACCGAGCACTTCGGCCGGCCCGGGCGCACCTACCTCCACGGCCAGTCCTGGGGCGGCAACGTCGCCGCGAAGACCGCCGAGACCTACGGCACCAAGCCCGGCGCCTACGACGGCGTCCTCCTGACCAACGGCGTCCTCGGCGGCGGCTCACGCGGCTACGACCACCGCGTAGACCTGCGCGTCGTCTACCAGTACTACTGCCGCAACCACCCCCGTCCCACCGAGCCCCAGTACCCCCTGTGGAAGGGCCTGCGCGCCGGCTCCACCCTGACCTCGGCCGGACTCCGCGCCCGCCTCGACGAGTGCACCGGCCTCACCTCGGCCCCCGCCGACCGCACCGCCCTGCAACAGCGCAACCTCGACGACATCCTGGCCGTCACCCGCATCCCCGAACGGAGCCTCGAAGCACACCTGCGATTCGCCACCTTCACCTTCCGCGACCTCGTCACCAGCCGGCTCGACGGCCGCAACCCCTTCGGCAACCAGGGCGTCCGCTACACCGGCTCCCACGACGACAAGGCCCTCAACGCGGGCGTCGAACGGTTCGCCCCCGACCCCACCGCCCGCCGCGACCTCTCCTGGGACAGCGACCTCACCGGCAAGGTCTCCCTCCCCGTCCTCACCCTGCACGCCATCGACGACCCGACGGCCTTCGTGGAACACGAGTCCGCCTACCGCGCCACCCTCCACGGCGCCGGCCGCGCCGGAAACCTGGTCCAGACGTTCACGAAGGAGAGCGAGCACAGCGGCCTGAGCGACGCCGAGTACGCCACCTCCCTCGCCGCACTCGACACCTGGGCCCGCACCGGGCGTGCCCCCACCCCGCGCACGGTCGCCGCCTCCTGCCCGGCCTTCGACGCCACCTACGGCACCGGGTGCTTCTACGACCCCGGCCACCACCCCGCGCCGTACGCCTCCCGGGTCCGCCCCCGCCCCGGCGGTCTGGGCTGGCCCGCCATGACCGCCGCCCAGGAACGGGCGTGGAGCCGGATCGACGGCGTGGGCATCGCCCCCTGACCTGCGCGCCCCCGGTTCATCCGGAGTAGCCGGAGAGGCGGCCGGGGTCCCGGGGGCGCAGGCTGGGGGAGACATGAGCGATGTGCGAGGTGCTGGCCGGCGCGGGTATCGCGTGCGTTGGGTGGCAGCGGGCTCCGGAGCGGTGGCCGCTGCCGTCCTTCTCGCGCTGCCCCTCGCCGGCGTCCCCCCGTTCGGTGTCGGCCCGGCCCAGGGCACCCGGACCCCCGCGGCCCCGACCAGCCCCCTCGTGTGGGCCGGGACGCTGAAGCCGCCCATCGTCACGCGTGCGCAGTGGGGCGCCGACCCCAAGCTGCTCGACCAGAAGCCCCACTACGCCGACAGCGTCCGCGCCGTCGTCATCCACCACACCGGCCACCCCAACGGCTACGACTGCGCGGACAGCCCCGACCTCGTCCGCGAGGTCTACGAGGCGCACGCCGTGAACAAGGCGTGGGGGGACATCGGCTACAACTTCCTCGTCGACACCTGCGGCACCATCTTCGAGGGCCGCCTCGGCGGCGCGGACCGCGCCGTGATCGGCGCCCACACCGTCGGGCTGAACACCGGCACGACCGGGATCGCCGCGATCGGCACCTTCACGGCCGGCACCCCCGTGCCCGAGCCGATGCGCCGCTCCATCGAGAAACTCATCGCCTGGAAGCTGGCCCTCACCCAGGCCGACCCGGTCGCCAACACCCACCTGCTCTCCAGGAACAGCGACAGCCGGTTCGCCAAGAACACCACCGTCACCATGCCGGCCGTCTTCGGCCACATCGACGCCTACGAGACCAACTGCCCGGGCGACGCCCTCATGCAGCTGCTCCCCGCCCTCCGCAAGGGCGCCGCCCGCCTCCAGGGCGACGCGAAACTGCTCGCCCACGAGAAGGACCAGCGCTCCCGCCGCCAGGCCGACGGCGCCGGCTGAACCCGGCGGGTGTGCCGCGTTATGCGGTGATTTCCGTCGGCCCGTGCGCGGGACGCGGCCGTGAAGACTCGCAAATCCCTTAGCTCTGCCCGTGCTTGCATGTCCGCGACGAGGACGGCTCGTGAGCGCAGCCGTGCGTCTCGTGCTCCGGCGGGGGGCAAGGCTCTGCCCTCCGCCGGAGCGTGTCAGTACGCATGGGGGGTCCATCAGTCCGCCCCCGCCGGCGCGGACACCCGCCCGACCGGTCCTCACCGTGGCGGTGGAAAGAGGAAAGATGTCCAAGCGTGCACTCATCACCGGAATCACCGGACAGGACGGTTCGTACCTGGCCGAACACCTCCTCGACCAGGGGTACCAGGTCTGGGGGCTCTGCCGGGGCCAGGCCAACCCCCGCAAGGACCGGATCGCCAAGCTGATCCCGGAGCTGTCCTTCGTGGACGGCGACCTGATGGACCAGGGCAGCCTGGTCTCGGCGGTCGACCTGGTCCAGCCCGACGAGGTCTACAACCTGGGCGCCATCTCCTTCGTGCCGATGTCCTGGCAACAGCCCGAACTGGTCACGGAGGTCAACGGCACCGGCGTGCTGCGCATGCTGGAGGCGGTCCGCATCGTCTCCGGCCTCACCAAGTCCTCCGGCGGCTCGCCCCGCGGCCAGATCCGCTTCTACCAGGCGTCCTCCTCCGAGATGTACGGCAAGGTGGCGGAGAGCCCGCAGCGGGAGACCACCTCCTTCCACCCCCGCAGCCCGTACGGCGTGGCCAAGGCCTTCGGCCACTACATCACCCAGAACTACCGCGAGTCGTACGGGATGTACGGGGTCTCCGGGATCCTGTTCAACCACGAGTCGCCGCGCCGTGGCGCCGAGTTCGTCACCCGCAAGATCTCGCTGGCCGTCGCCCAGATCAAACTGGGCCAGATGGACAAGCTGCACCTCGGCAACCTCGACGCCGAGCGCGACTGGGGCTTCGCGGGTGACTACGTCCGCGCCATGCACCTGATGCTCCAGCAGGAGCAGGCCGGTGACTACGTGGTGGGGACCGGGGCGATGCACCAGGTCCGCGACGCGGCCCGGATCGCCTTCGAGCACGTCGGCCTCGACTGGCAGGAGCACGTCGTCGTCGACCCCGGCCTGGTGCGCCCCGCCGAGGTCGAGACCCTCTGCGCCGACTCGGGCAACGCCCGGCGCGAACTGGGCTGGGAGCCCGAGGTCGACTTCGAGCAGCTGATGCGCATGATGGTCGAGTCCGACCTGCGCCAGGCATCGCGGGAGCGGGACTACAGCCAGCTCCTGGCCACCGGCAGCTGGTAGGCCGGCTCCGTCCGGGGACCGGGGCGGGGCCGCTCGTGACCTGCGAACCTGCGGCCCCGTCACCCGCGCACACACTAGGGATTTCCAAAGCCCCACCCGCCGCAGACTGGGCCCCATGGTCAGCGGAACTGAGGGCACGGCACGCGTGCTCGGCGTGTGCTCCCAGGGAGCGGCGGTGGCGCCGCCCGCCCGCCCGCGTGCCGGAGAGCCGCCCTGGTCCTCCGGTCCGCGGAGCGGCGCCCGGGCCGCCCCCGCAGGCACGTGAGACACCGCGCCCGGCAGGCCGCCCAGGCCCCGCCCCCCGCCCTTTCCCCTCCTCGGGACACCCCGCCCGGCCCGGCCCCCTCCGGCCGTCCCGGGCGCCCGGTGTCCACGCCGGACCGCCAGCCGTCCGCCGGTCTTCATCCAGATGGGTTGCGTTGATATGGACAAGGAACAGAAGCTCCGGGACTACCTGAAGCGGGCGAGCGCCGATCTGAAGCGCTCCCGGCAGCGGGTGACCGAGCTGGAGGCGGCGGCCACCGAGCCCATCGCGATCGTCGGCATGAGCTGCCGCTACCCCGGCGGGGTGAGCAGCCCCGAGGACCTGTGGAAGATGCTGGTCGCCGGCGAGGACGGCATCACCGGCATGCCCGAGGACCGTGGCTGGGAGGCCGCCCTCGGCGAGGGCCCCGCCGACTTCGCCGGCGGTTTCCTGCACGACGCGCCCGCCTTCGACCCGGACTTCTTCGGCATCTCGCCCCGCGAGGCGCTGTCCATGGACCCGCAGCAGCGCCTGCTCCTGGAGACCGGCTGGGAGGCCTTCGAACGGGCCGGCATCGACCCCGCGGGCGTACGCGGCAGCCGCACCGGCATGTTCGTCGGCGCCATGCCCCAGGACTACCGGGTCGGCCCCGACGACGACGTCCAGGGCTTCCAGCTCACCGGCAACGCCACCAGCATCCTCTCCGGTCGGCTCTCCTACTTCTTCGGTGCCGTCGGACCGGCCGTGACCGTCGACACCGCCTGCTCCTCCTCCCTGGTGGCCCTGCACCTGGCCGCCCAGTCGCTGCGCGCGGGGGAGTGCTCCCTGGCCCTGGCCGCCGGTGTCACCGCGTCCTCGCCGTGGTCCGGGGGTCCGCCGTCAACCAGGACGGTGCCTCCAACGGCCTGACCGCCCCCAACGGCCCCTCCCAGCAGCGCGTCATCGAGTCCGCCCTGGTCAACGCCCGGCTCACCGCCGCCGACGTCGACGCCGTCGAGGCGCACGGCACCGGCACGGTCCTCGGCGACCCCGTCGAGGCCCAGGCGCTGCTGGCCACCTACGGCCAGGGCCGCGAGGCCGGCAGCCCCCTGCTGCTCGGCTCGGTCAAGTCCAACATCAGCCACACCCAGGCCGCGGCGGGTGTCGCGGGCGTCATCAAGATGGTCATGGC
Organism: Streptomyces albidoflavus; assembly: GCF_000719955.1. Taxonomy (GTDB): domain Bacteria; phylum Actinomycetota; class Actinomycetes; order Streptomycetales; family Streptomycetaceae; genus Streptomyces; species Streptomyces albidoflavus. The sequence goes on along the minus strand of NZ_JOII01000025.1, from coordinate 19,586 downwards.
GATGCGCCACGGCCTGCTGCCGCGCACCCTCCACGTCGACCAGCCCTCCACCCACGTCGACTGGAGCGAGGGCTCCGTCCGCCTGCTGACGGAGCCCGCCCCCTGGCCGGCCCGCGAGAACGCACCGCGTCGCGCGGGCATCTCCTCCTTCGGCCTCTCCGGCACCAACGCGCACACCATCATCGAGGAGGCTCCCCAGGAGCCGGCCGCCGACGACGAGGCCGCCCCGGCCGTCGACGCCGGGGCGCTGCCCTGGCTGCTCTCCGGCCGTACCCCCGAGGCCCTGCGCGCCCAGGCCGCCCGGCTCCTCGACCACCTCGCCGCCCGGCCGGCGCCGTCGGCCCTGGACGTCTCCCACGCGCTCGCCACCACCCGCTCCGCCCTGGAGCACCGCGCGGCCTTCACCACCGCCGACCGGGACACCGCCGTCGCCGTCCTCACCGCGCTCGCCGCCGGTGCGGACGCCCCGGGTCTCACCACCCACCAGCTGCGTGGCCGTACCAAGCTCGCCGTGCTCTTCTCGGGCCAGGGCTCCCAGCGTCCCGGCATGGGCCGCGACCTTCACGCCCGCTTCCCCGTCTTCGCCCGCGCCCTCGACGAGATCCTGGAGCACCTCGACGCGGGGCTCGACCGCCCGCTGAAGCCCCTGATCCTCGCCGAGGAGGGCAGCGAGGAGGCCGCGCTCCTCGACCGCACCGAGTACGCGCAGCCCGCCCTGTTCGCCCTCGAAGTGGCCCTGTACCGGCTCGTCGAGTCCTGGGGCGTCACCCCCGACCACCTCACCGGACACTCCGTCGGCGAGATAGCCGCCGCCCACGTCGCCGGGGTGTTCACCCTCGCCGACGCCTGCACCCTGGTCACCGCCCGTGGCCGCCTCATGCAGGCGCTGGACGAGGGCGGCGCCATGGTCTCCCTGGAGGCCACCGAGGACGAGGTCGCGCCGCTCGTCGCCGAACACGCCGGACAGGTCTCCGTCGCCGCCGTCAACGGCCCGGCCGCGGTCGTCGTCTCCGGAGCCGAGGACGCCGTCGAGTCCATCACCGCCCGCGTCGCGGCCCTCGGGCGCCGCACCCGCAGGCTGCGGGTCTCCCACGCGTTCCACTCGCCGCTCATGGACCCGATGCTGGAGGAGTTCCGCGCGGTCGTCGCCGGACTCTCCCCGCAGGCCCCCACCGTCCCGGTCGTCTCCAACCTCACCGGCGCCCCCGCCACCGTCGAGCAGCTCACCTCCGCCGGCTACTGGACCGATCACGTCCGCCACGCCGTGCGCTTCGCCGACGGAGTCTCCTGGCTCGCCGGCCACGGCACCGGGCTCTTCCTCGAACTGGGCCCCGACGCCACCCTCGCCGCCCTCACCCGGACCGTCCTGGACGCCGCCGGGCACGAGCGCGCCGCCGTGCTGCCCGCGCTCCGCAAGGACCGCCCCGAGGCCGCCACCCTCACCGAGACCGCCACCGGACTCCACCTGCGCGGCGTCCCGGTGCGCTGGGACCGCTGGTTCGAGGGGACCGGCGCCGGCCACACCGACCTGCCGACCTACGCCTTCCAGCACCGCCGCTTCTGGCCCAAGGGCGTCACGGGGCTCACCGGCGACATGCGCTCCGCGGGGCTCGGCGCCGCCCACCACCCGCTGCTCGCCGCCGCCGTCACCCTCGCCAACTCCGACGGCCTGCTCCTCACCGGCCGCCTCTCGGTGCGCACCCATCCCTGGCTCGCCGACCACACGGTGCGCGGCACCGTGCTGCTGGCCGGCACCGCCTTCCTCGAACTCGCCGTCCGCGCCGGCGACGAGGTCGGCTGCGACCGCGTCGAGGAACTCACCCTCGCCGCCCCGCTCGCCCTGCCCGAGGACGGCGGCGTCCAGGTCCAGGTCTGGATCGGCAGCCCCGACGAGACCGGCCGCCGCGCCCTGACCCTGTACTCCCGCCCCGACGGCGACGACGACCGGCCCTGGACCCAGCACGCCGCCGGCACCCTGGCCTCCGGCGCCCACCACGGCGAGGAGTTCGACGCGGCGGTCTGGCCGCCCGCCGGCGCCGAGAGTGTCGGCCTCGACGGCTTCTACGAGGGGCTGGCCGAGTCCGGCTTCGCCTACGGCCCCGCCTTCCGCGGCCTGCGCGCCGTCTGGCGCCGGGGCGAGGAGACCTTCGCCGAGGTGGCTCTCGACGCGGGACCCGCGGGCGACGCCTCTTCGTTCGGCCTGCACCCGGCGCTGCTGGACGCGGCCCTGCACGCCACCGCCCTCGCCCCGCTCGGCGAGGACGCCCGCGGCGGCCTGCCGTTCGCCTGGCAGGACGTCACCCTCCACGCGGCCGGCGCCACCGAGGCCCGCGTCCGCATCACCCCCGCGGGCGACGACGCCGTCACCCTCACCGTCGCGGACACCACCGGGGCACCCGTCGCCTCGGTCGGCTCCCTCGTGCTGCGCTCCGCCCCCGACGCGCGCCGGGCCGCCGCCGGCGTGCTGGAGCGCGACGCCCTCTTCCACCTCGACTGGACCCGCCTCCACGGCGCCGACGCCCCCGAAACCCCCGGCACCGTCGGTCTGCTCGGCCCCGACCCCCTCCGGCTCGGCGCCGCCCTCACCGCCGCCGGGGTCACCGTCGGCCCGCTCACCGAGGCCGCCGGACCCGACACGCCGGCCCTGGTGCTCGTCCCCGTCGGCGGCGGCGACCCCGAGGCCGTACCCGCCGAGGTCCACGCGAGCACCGCCCGCGTCCTCGGGCACATCCAGCGTTGGCTCGCCGAGGACACCCGGCCCGGGGCGCGCCTGGTGTTCGTCACCCGGGGCGCCGTCGCCGTCGGCGAAGGGCCGCTCACCGACCCGGCCGCCGCCGCCGTCTGGGGCCTGGTCCGCTCCGCCCAGGCCGAACACCCCCACCGCTTCGGCCTGCTCGACCTCGACCCCGTCGCCGGGACCGACCCCGCCGGGCTCGTCGCGGCCCTCGCCGCCGAGGAACCGCAGACCGCGCTGCGGGGCGACACCGTGTTCGCCGCCCGGCTCGCCCGCGTCCGCCCCGACGGCGAGACCACCGCCGCCGCCTGGAACCCCGAGGGGACCGTTGTCGTCACCGGCGGCACCGGCGGCCTCGGCGCCGCCCTCGCCCGCCACCTCGTCACCGAGCGCGGCGTACGCCACCTGGTGCTCGCCGGCCGGCGCGGCCCCGACGCCCCCGGCGCCGCCGGACTCGCCGCCGACCTCGGCGCGCTGGGCGCCGAGGTCACTCTCGCCGCCTGCGACGTCGCCGACCCGGAAGCCGTGGACCGGCTGTTCGCCGCCGTACCGGCCGCCCACCCCGTCACCGCCGTCGTGCACACCGCCGGCACCCTCGACGACGGACTGGTCGAATCCCTCACCGAGGAGCGGCTCGCCGCCGTCCTGCGGCCCAAGGCCGACGCCGTCTGGCATCTGCACCGGGCCACCCGCGACCTCGACCTCGCCGCCTTCGTGGTGTTCTCCTCCCTCGCCGGCACCACCGGCGCCCCGGGCCAGGCCAACTACGCGGCCGGTAACGCCTTCCTGGACGCCGTCGCCCGCCTGCGTCGCGACGCCGGGCTGCCCGGCCTCTCCCTCGGCTGGGGCCCCTGGGTGCCCGTCGACGGCGGCATGACCGGCGAACTCTCCGAGCGGGACCTGGAGCGCATGTCCCGCTCCGGAACGCCGCCGCTCACCGTCGAACAGGGCCTGGCCCTCTTCGACGCCGCCCTCGCCCTGCCCCGCGCCGCCGTCCTGCCCGTCCGCCTCGACCTGGCCGCCCTGCGTGGCCGGGGCGAGGTGCCCCCGCTCCTGCGCGGCCTGGTCCGCACCCGTGCCCGCCGCACGGTGCGCACCGGTTCCGAGGCCGCCCTCGGCCTCGCCCAGCGGCTCGCCCGGCTGGACGAACAGGCCCGCACGGAGGCCGTCGTCGACCTGGTGCGCGACCGGACGGCCGCCGTCCTCGGCCACGCCTCCGCCGCCGACATCGACCCCGAACGCCCCTTCCAGGAGCTCGGGTTCGACTCCCTGACCGCTGTCGAGCTGCGGAACGGGCTGGCCGCCGCCACCGGCCTGCGCACCTCCGCCACCGTCATCTTCGACTACCCGACCGTCGCGGCCCTGGCCGGCCACCTCCTGGCCGAACTGACCGACGCCCCCGAGGCCGAGGCCCCCGCCCCCGCCCCGCGGACGCCCGCCACCGCCGACGACCCGATCGTCATCGTCGGCATGAGCTGCCGCTACCCCGGCGGCGTCGGCTCGCCCGACGACCTGTGGCGCCTGGTCACCGAGGGCACCGACGCGATCGGCGGCCTGCCCGTCAACCGAGGCTGGGACCTCGACTCCCTCTACCACCCGGACCCGGACCACCCCGGCACCTCGTACACCCGCTACGGCGGATTCCTGCACGACGCGGGCGAGTTCGACGCGGGCTTCTTCGGCATGAGCCCCCGTGAGGCGCTCGCCACCGACTCCCAGCAGCGACTGCTGCTGGAGGCGTCCTGGACGGCCGTCGAGCACGCCGGTATCGACCCGGTGGGCCTGCGCGGCAGCCGTACCGGTGTCTTCGCCGGCGTCATGTACAGCGACTACTCGGCGACCCTCGCCGACGAGCGTTTCGAGGGCCACCAGGGCAGCGGGACCGCCCCCAGCATCGCCTCCGGCCGTGTCTCCTACGCCCTGGGCCTGGAGGGCCCGGCGGTCACCGTCGACACCGCCTGCTCCTCCTCCCTGGTCGCCATGCACTGGGCGATGCAGGCCCTGCGCTCGGGCGAGTGCTCGCTCGCCCTGGCCGGCGGCGTCACGGCACCGCGTCCTCGCCGTGGTCCGGGGGTCCGCCGTCAACCAGGACGGTGCCTCCAACGGCCTGACCGCCCCCAACGGCCCCTCCCAGCAGCGCGTCATCCGCCAGGCCCTGGACACGGCCGGCCTCACCACCGCCGACGTCGACGCGGTCGAGGCACACGGCACCGGCACCGCCCTCGGCGACCCCATCGAGGCCCAGGCCCTCCTCGCCACGTACGGCCAGGACCGGCCCGGGGACCGGCCGTTGCTGCTCGGCTCGGTGAAGTCCAACATCGGCCACACCCAGGCCGCCGCCGGTGTGGCGGGCATCATCAAGATGGTCATGGCGATGCGCCACGGCGAACTTCCCCGCACCCTGCACGCCGGCAGCCCCTCCCGCCACGTCGACTGGGAGACCGGCGACGTCCGCATCCTCCAGGAGCCGGAGGCGTGGCCCGAGACCGGCCGCCCCCGCCGCGCCGGTGTCTCCTCCTTCGGCATCAGCGGCACCAACGCCCACGTCGTCCTGGAACAGGGCGAGTCCGCCCCCGCCGGGTCCACCGGCACCGCGCCCGCCGAAGCCACCGTCCTGCCCTGGACCCTCTCCGGTCGCACCCGGCCCGCGCTGCGCGCCCAGGCCGCCCGGCTGCTCGCTCACCTCGACGCGCGCCCCGACGAGGCCCCCGCCGACCTCACCCACTCGCTGGCCACCACCCGCCCGGCCTTCGAGCAGCGCGCCGTGGTCGTCGGTACCGCCGACGACGCCCGCCGTGCCCTGGCCGCCCTCGCCGCCGACCGGCCCGACCCGGCGCTCGTCCTCGGCGAGACCGGTGGCACCGGCCGCACCGCCCTGCTCTTCACCGGCCAGGGCAGCCAGCGCCCCGGCACCGGCCGCGAACTGTACGAGCGTCACCCGGTCTTCGCCGAGGCTCTGGACGAGGTCGTCGCGCGCCTGGACCCGCTCCTCGTCGACGCTCCCGCCGGCACCCCGCACGGCTCCCTCAAGGACGTCATGTTCGCCGAGGAGGGCACCCCGGGCGCCGCCGCCCTGTACGAGACCGGCTGGACCCAGCCCGCCCTGTTCGCCCTGGAGACCGCGCTGTACCGGCTGGTGCGGTCCTGGGGCGTGCGCCCCGGCGTGCTCCTCGGCCACTCCGTCGGCGGCATCGGCGCCGCCCACGCCGCCGGCGTCCTCTCCCTGGACGACGCCTGCGCGCTGGTCGCCGCCCGCGCCCGCCTGATGCAGGCCCTGCCCGAGGGCGGCGCCATGTGGTCGCTCCAGGCGTCCGAGGACGAGGTCCTGCCCCTGCTCCAGGGGCAGGAGGACGTGGCCGCCCTCGCCGCCGTCAACGGGCCGTCGGCCATCGTCGTCTCCGGCGAGGAGGAGGCCACCGCGGCCATCGCCGCGCACTTCGCCGGCCTCGGCCGCGCCACCCGCCGGCTGCGGGTCAGCCACGCCTTCCACTCGCCCCGCATGGACGCCGTGCTGGACGCCTTCCGCGAGGTCGCCGAGGGCCTGACGTACCACGAGCCCACCGTCCCCGTGGCCTGCGACCTCACGGGCCGCCTCGCCGAGGGCGACGACCTGCGGACCGCCGACTACTGGGTCCGCCACCTGCGCTCCACCGTCCGCTTCGCCGACGCCGTGCGCGCCGCCCACGAGGCCGGCGCCACCACCTACCTCGAACTGGGCCCCGGCGGCTCCCTGTGCGCCGCCGCCCAGGACACCCTCGGTGACGACACCGAGGCCGACGCCGTCCCGACGCTGCGCACCGGTCGGCCGGAGGACGAGTCCGTCCTCACCGCCCTCGCCCGGCTCCACGTCCGCGGCGTCCGCGTCGACTGGGGCGCGGTCCACCCGGCCGGCGCCGGCACCGTCGAGCTGCCCACGTACGCCTTCCAGCACGAGACCTACTGGCCGGACACCACCGCGCCGACCGTGCGCCGCACCGGTGACGGCTCCGGCGACCCGGCCGACGCCGAGCTGTGGACCGCCGTCGAACGCGGCGACGCCACCGGGCTCGCCGGGCTCCTCGGTCTGCGCGACGAGGAACACGCCTCCCTCTACGCGCTGCTGCCGTCGCTGAGCTCCTGGCGCCGCGCCCGTCAGGAACGCGCCGTCCTCGACGCGGCCCGCTACCGGATCGCCTGGCAGCCCGCCGGTACCGAGAGCGCCCCGGTGCTCGACGGGACCTGGCTGGCCGTCACCACCGAGGACGACGGCGCGGCCGACACCGTCCTCGCCGCCCTGCGCGGCCACGGCGCCGTCGTCGAGCGCCTGGTGCTCGACGCCTCCCACCTCGACCGCGATCTCCTCACCACCACCCTGCGCGCCGCCGTCGAGAACGCCACGGCCGAAGGTGCCACCGGTGTCCGCGGCATCCTGTCGCTGCTGCCGCTCGCCGACGCCGCCCGCCCCGAGGCCACCGGCCCCGACGCACCGGCCGGCGGACTCCCGGCCGGCTTCGCCCTCGGCGTGGTCCTCGCCCAGGCCCTCGGCGACGCCGCCGTCACCGCCCCGCTGTGGACGGTCACCCGCGGCGCCGTCTCCACCGGCCCCGGCGACCCGCTCACCCACCCCGCCCGCGCCGCCGCCTGGGGCCTGGGCCGGGTCGCCGCCCTGGAACGCCCCGAGCAGTGGAGCGGACTGGTCGACCTGCCGGAGGTCCTCGACGCCCCGGCCACCCAGCGGCTGGTCAGCCTCCTCGCCACCCGCGACGGCGAGGACCAGCTCGCCGTCCGCGCGGGCGGCACCCTGGCCCGCCGCGTCGTCCGGCACCCCGGCGACGCCCTGCCCCGCGAGGACGAGTTCACCGCCTCCGGCACCGTCCTGGTCACCGGCGGCACCGGCGGCCTCGGCGCCGAGGCCGCGCGCTGGCTCGCCCGCTCCGGCGCCGCCCACCTCGTCCTCACCGGCCGCCGCGGCCCCGACGCCCCCGGCGCCGCCGAACTCCGCGCCGAACTGGAGGAACTGGGCGCCCGCGTCACCCTCACCGCCTGCGACAGCGCCGACCGCGACGCCCTCGCCGCCGTCCTCGCCGCGGTGCCCGAGGACGCCCCCCTCACCGGCGTCGTGCACGCCGCCGGCGTCGGCCAGGCCGCGCCGCTCGCCGACACCCCGCTCGACCAGGTCGCCGCCGCCATGGCCGCCAAGACCCTCGGCGCCGCCCACCTCGACGCCCTCCTCGACGGCCACGACCTCGACTTCCTCGTCCTGGTCTCCTCCGTCGCCGGCGTCTGGGGGAGCGCGGGCCAGAGCGCCTACGCCGCCGCCAACGCCTACCTCGACGCGCTCGCCGAGAACCGCCGCTCGCGCGGCCTCGCCGCCACCTCCGTCGCCTGGGGCCCCTGGGCCGAGGTCGGCATGGCCAGCGCCCACCGGACCGTCTCGGAGAACCTGGAACGCGCCGGCCTGCGGCTGCTGAACCCCGCCACCGCCATGACGGAGCTGCGCCGCGCCGTCGTACGCGGCGAGACCACCGTGACCGTCGCCGACGTCGACTGGGAGCAGTACCACCCGGTCTTCACCGCCGCCCGGTCCAGCCGCCTCTTCGACACCGTCGACACCGTCGCGGCCCTCGGTGCTCCCGGGAGCACCGGCGCCGTCTCCGGGCTGGCGGAGCGCCTCGGCGGCCTCACCGAGCAGGAACAGGAGCGGCTGCTCGTCGACCTCGTGCGGGCCGAGGCCGCCGTGGTGCTCGGGCACACCTCCGCCGAGGGGGTGCCGGTCAAGAAGGCGTTCCGTGACGCCGGGTTCGACTCGCTGACCGCCGTCGAACTGCGCAAGCGCCTCGCCCACCTCACCGGACTCGCGCTGCCGAGCACCCTGGTCTTCGACTACCCCAACCCGCTCGCCCTCGCGCGCCACCTGCGTGCCGAACTCCTCGGCACGGTCGAGACCGCCCCCGTGGCGACCGGCCCCGCCGTCACCGACGAGCCCATCGCCATCATCGGCATGAGCTGCCGCTTCCCCGGCGGCGCCCGCTCCGCCGACGCCTTCTGGCAGCTCGTCGCCGACAACACCGACGCGATCTCGGAGTTCCCCGTCAACCGGGGCTGGGACGGCGACGCGCTGTACGACCCGGACCCCGACCGGCCCGGCACCACCTACTCCACGCAGGGCGGATTCCTGCACGACGCGGGCGAGTTCGACGCCGGGTTCTTCGGCATCTCGCCGCGCGAGGCCGTCTCCATGGACCCGCAGCAGCGCCTCCTGCTGGAAACCACCTGGGAGGCGTTCGAGCACGCGGGCATCGACCCGGCCGCCGTGCACTCCACACCCACCGGCACCTTCATCGGCTCCACCTACCAGGACTACGGCGTCTCCATGGACGACGGGTCCGCGGGCCACGCCGTCACGGGCTCCAGCCCCAGCGTGCTCTCCGGCCGCCTCGCCTACTCCTTCGGCCTGGAGGGCCCGGCCGTCACCGTCGACACCGCCTGTTCCTCGTCGCTGGTGGCGCTCCACCTGGCCTGCCAGTCGCTGCGCAACGGCGAGACCACCCTCGCCCTGGCGGGCGGCGCCACCGTCATGACCAACCCGATGCCGTTCATCGCCTTCAGCCGGCAACGGGCCCTCGCCCGGGACGGCCGCTGCAAGGCCTTCTCCGAGAGCGCCGACGGCATGACCCTCGCCGAGGGCGTCGGCATCCTCGTCCTGGAGCGGCTCTCCGACGCCCGCCGCAACGGCCACGAGGTCCTCGCCGTCGTCCGCGGCTCCGCCATCAACCAGGACGGCGCCTCCAACGGTCTGACCGCCCCCAACGGCCCCTCCCAGGTCCGCGTGATCCGCCAGGCGCTGGCCGCCTCCGGCCTCACCACCGACGACATCGACGCGGTCGAGGCACACGGCACCGGCACCGCCCTCGGCGACCCCATCGAGGCCCAGGCCCTGCACGCCACCTACGGCAGGGACCGCGACCCCGAGAACCCGCTGCTGCTCGGCTCGGTGAAGTCCAACATCGGCCACACCCAGTCGGCCGCCGGCGTCGCGGGCATCATCAAGATGGTCATGGCGATGCGCCACGGCACCCTGCCGCGCACCCTGCACGCCACGGAGCCCTCCAGCCACATCGACTGGTCCGGCGGCACGGTCCGCCTCGTCACCGAGAACACCGGCTGGGCCCGGGACGACCGCCCGCTGCGCGCCGCCGTCTCCTCCTTCGGCATCAGCGGCACCAACGCGCACGCCATCCTGGAACAGGCGGCCCCCGCCGAGGAGCCCGCCCCCGCCGCCGGACCCGCCCAGCCCACGGGCGGCACCCTGCCGTGGATCCTCTCGGCCGCCGCCCCCTCCGCCCTGCGCGAGCAGGCCGCCAACCTCGCCGCCCACGTCACCTCCGGCGCGGCACCGCACCCCGCCGACGTCGGCCACACCCTGATCACCGCACGCTCCGTCCTGGAGCACCGCGCCGTCGCCCTCGGCGCGGACACCGGCGAACTCACCGACGCGCTCGCCGCGTTCGGCGCCGGCGAGTCCACCGGCCAGGTGGTCCACGGCACCGCCGACACCGACGGCCGCACCGTCTTCGTCTTCCCCGGCCAGGGCTCCCAGTGGGCCGGCATGGGTGCCGAACTCCTCGACACGTCACCGGTGTTCGCCGAGCGGTTCCACGCCTGCGCGGCCGCCCTGGCCCCGTACACCGACTGGGACCTCGTCGACGTCGTCCGCCAGGCCGACGGCGCGCCGACCCTGGACCGGGTCGACGTCGTGCAGCCCGCGACCTGGGCCGTGATGGTCTCCCTCGCGGAGCTGTGGCGGGCCCACGGCGTCACCCCCGACGCGGTGATCGGCCACTCCCAGGGCGAGATCGCCGCCGCCGTCGTCTCCGGCGCCCTCACCCTCGACGACGGCGCCCGCGTCGTCGCCCTGCGCTCCCAGGCGATCCGCCGGGTCCTGGCCGGGGCCGGCGGCATGATGTCCGTCCAGGTCTCCGCCGTCGAGGCCAAGCAGTACCTGACCCCCCACGCGGGCGCGGTCTCCGTCGCCGCCGTCAACGGCCCGCGCTCCGTCGTCCTCGCCGGTACGCCCGAGGCACTGGACGCCCTCCAGGCGGAGTTCGCCGCCCGCGACCTGCGGGCCCGCCGGATCGCCGTGGACTACGCCTCCCACACGGCACAGGTGGAGCGGATCGAGGCCGAACTCCTCGACCTGCTCGCCCCGGTGGCACCGCGCGCCGCCCGGGTCCCGTTCCACTCCACGGTCACCGGCGCCACGCTCGACACCACCGGCATGGACGCCGCCTACTGGTACCGCAACCTGCGGCAGACCGTCCGCTTCGAGGACGGCGTGCGCGCCCTGCTCGACACCGAACACACGCTCTTCGTCGAGATCAGCCCGCACCCCGTGCTGACCATGGCCGTCCAGGCCACCGCCGAGGAGGCCGGCCGCCCGGCCGCCGCCGTCGGCACCCTGCGCCGCGAACAGGGCGGCACCGCGCGCTTCCTCACCTCCCTCGCCGAACAGTGGGTACGCGGCGGCCGGGCCGACTGGAACGCGGTCTACGCGGACACCGGCGCCCGCAGGACACCCCTGCCCACCTACGCCTTCCAGCGTGAGCACCTGTGGGCCGTCTCCGCCCGCCCGCAGGGCTCCGGCGACGGCGACCCCGCCGACGCCGAGTTCTGGGCCGAGGTCGAGCAGGAGGACGCGGAGTCCCTCGCCTCCCGGCTGGAACTCGACCGGGAGGCGCTCGCCCCGCTGCTGCCCGCCCTCTCCACCTGGCGCCGTGGCAGGCGCGACCGTTCCACCGTCGGGTCCTGGCGCTACCGCGCCACCTGGAAGCCGCTCGGCGCGCTCCCCTCCGCGACCCTGGACGGCACCTGGCTGCTCGCCACCGCGGAGGGCACCGACCCCGAGTACGCCGCCGCCGTGGCGGAGCAGCTGACCGCGCACGGCGCGCGGACCGTGCCCCTCGCGCTGACCGGGGTCGACGCCGACCGGGCGGCTCTCACGGAGCGGCTGCGCGACCTGCCCGAGCCGGCCGCGGTGGTCTCCCTGCTGGCCGACGACGAGTCCACCGGCGCCGCCCACCCGGTCCTCACCACCGGTCTCGCCCTCAGCGTCACGCTGACGCAGGCCCTCGGCGACGCCGGGATCGAGGCACCCCTGTGGGCGCTGACCCGCGGCGCCGTCTCCACCGGGCGCGCCGACCGCCTCACCCGGCCCGCCCAGGCCCTCGTCCAGGGCTTCGGCTGGACCGCGGCCCTGGAACACCCGGACCGGTGGGGCGGCACCGTCGACCTGCCCGAGACCCTGGACCGCCGGGCGGGCGAACGCCTCGCCGCCGTCCTGTCCGGTACCACCGGCGAGGACCAGCTGGCGGTCCGCGCCTCCGGCGTCCTGGCCCGCCGTGTCTCCCCGGCCCCGGCGCCCACCGGCACCGGCCGCTGGAGCCCGCGCGGCACCGTCCTGGTCACCGGCGGCACCGGAACGCTCGGCCCGCACCTGGCCCGCTGGCTCGCCGACCAGGGCGCCCGCGACCTGGTCCTCACCAGCCGCCGCGGCGCGGACGCCCCCGGCGCCGCCGAACTCGCCGCCGAACTCGGCGAACGCGGCTGCCGGGTGACCGTCGCCGCCTGCGACGTCACCGACCGCGAGGCGGTCGCCGCGCTCCTCGACGGCCTCACCGCCGAGGGCCGCACCGTCCGCAGCGTCTTCCACACCGCCGCCGTCATCGAGCTCCAGTCCATCGAGGAGACCAGCCTCGACGCGTTCGCCAAGGTCGTCCACGCCAAGACCGCGGGCGCCGCCCACCTCGACGAACTCCTCGACGACGACCAGCTCGACGCCTTCGTCCTCTACTCGTCCACCGCCGGTATGTGGGGGAGTGGCCGGCACGCCGCGTACGTCGCCGCCAACGCCCACGTCAACGCGCTCGCCGAGCACCGGTGCGCCCGAGGCGCCCACGGCACCGCCGTCTCCTGGGGCATCTGGGCCGACGACATGAAGCTCGGCCGGGTCGACCCCGGCCAGATCCGCCGCAGCGGCCTGGAGTTCATGGACCCGCGCCTCGCCCTCGCCGGGCTCCGGCAGGTCCTCGACGGGGACCAGGGCGCCGTCGCCGTCGCCGACGTCGACTGGGACCGCTACCACCCCGTCTTCACCTCCTCGCGGCCCACCGAGCTCTTCGAGAACGTGCCCGAGGTCCGCCGCCTCACCGAGCAGCAGGAGGCCCGCGCCGGCGAGGCCGGAGAGTTCATCCACCGCCTGCGCTCCCTGCCCGCCGGCGAGCAGGACCGCCTCCTGCTGGAACTCGTCCGCTCGGAGGCGGCCACCGTCCTCGGCCACGCCTCCCCGGAGGTGCTGTCGGAGCGTCGCGCCTTCCGTGACATCGGGTTCGACTCGCTCACCGCGGTCGACCTGCGCAACCGGCTGGCTTCCGTCACCGGCCTGACCCTGCCGAGCACCCTCGTGTTCGACTACCCGGACCCGCTCACCCTCGTGGGCCACCTGCGGGGCCTGGCCGGCGGTCCCGCCGCCGACTCCGACGGCCCGGTCCGCACCACGGCCGCCACCGACGACGAGCCGATCGCCGTCGTCGCGATGAGCTGCCGCTACCCGGGCGGCGTCACCTCGCCCGAGGCCCTGTGGGAGCTGATCGCGGCCGGCGCCGACGCCATCACCGGCTTCCCCGCCGACCGGGGCTGGGACGCCGACGCCCTCTACGACCCGGACCCCGACCGGCCCGGCACCACCTACTCCACGCAGGGCGGATTCCTCCACGACGTCGCCGACTTCGACGCCGGCTTCTTCGGGATCTCCCCGCGTGAGGCACTGGCGATGGACCCCCAGCAGCGCCTGCTGCTGGAGACCGGCTGGGAGGCGATCGAGCGCGCGGGCATCGACCCCGCGACCCTGCGCGGAAGCATGACCGGCACCTTCATCGGCGCCAGCTACCAGGACTACACCGCGGGCGGCGCCGGCTCCGAGGGCGCCGAGGGCCACCTGATCACCGGCACCATCTCCAGCGTGATGTCCGGCCGGCTCGCCTACACCTTCGGCCTGGAGGGCCCGGCCGTCACCCTGGACACCGCCTGCTCCTCCTCCCTGGTCGCGCTCCACCTGGCCTGCCAGTCGCTGCGCAACGGCGAGTCCACCCTCGCCCTGGCGGGCGGCGTCAGCGTCATGGCCACCCCGCAGGCGTTCACCGGCTTCAGCCGCCAGCGCGCGATGGCCCCCGACGGCCGCTGCAAGGCGTACGCCGAGGGCGCCGACGGCATGAGCCTGGCCGAGGGCGTCGGCCTGGTCCTCGTCGAGCGGCTGTCCGACGCGCGCCGCAACGGCCACCCCGTCCTCGCCGTCATCCGGGGCTCCGCCGTCAACCAGGACGGCGCCTCCAACGGCCTCACCGCCCCCAACGGCCCCTCCCAGGCGCGCGTCATCCGCCAGGCCCTCGCCAACGCCCGGCTCACCCCGGGCGAGGTGGACGTGGTCGAGGGCCACGGCACCGGCACCGCCCTCGGCGACCCCATCGAGGCCCAGGCCCTGCTGGCGACGTACGGCCAGGACCGGCCCGGGGACCGGCCGCTGCTGCTCGGCTCGGTGAAGTCCAACATCGGCCACACCCAGATGGCCTCCGGCATCGCCGGTGTCATGAAGGTGGTCATGGCGATGCGGCACGGCATCGTCCCGCGCACCCTGCACGTCGACACCCCCTCCAGCCACGTCGACTGGGGCTCCGGCGCCATCGACCTGGCCACCGAGACCGTGCCGTGGCCCGAGACCGGACGCCCGCACCGGGCCGCCGTCTCCTCCTTCGGCCTCTCCGGCACCAACGTCCACACCATCGTCGAGCAGGCGCCCGAGGAGCCCGCGACCGAGCCCTCCGCGTCCCCGGCCCCCGCCGGCGACCCGGCCACCCTGCCCCCGGGCGTCCCCGTCGTGCTCTCCGCCCGGACCCGGGCCGCCCTGCGCGAGCAGGCCGAGCGGCTCGCCGGACACCTCGCCGGCCGTCCGGACGTACCGCTGGTGGACCTGGCCCACTCGCTGGCCACCACCCGTGGCGTCCTGGAGCACCGCGCCGCCGTCCTCACCGGCGACCGGGACGGCCTGCTGCGGGCGCTCACCGCGCTGCGCGAGGGCACCCCCGACGCCTCGCTGCTCACCGGCGCCCCCGCACGAGGAGGGCTCGCCTTCCTCTTCACCGGCCAGGGCAGCCAGCGCCCGGCCATGGGACGGGACCTGTACGAGCGTCACCCGGTCTTCGCCGAAGCCCTGGACGCGGTCCTCACCCGCTTCGACCAGGAACTGGACCGCCCGCTGCGCGAGGTGCTCTTCGCCGAGGAGGGCACCGCCGAGGCCGCGCTCCTGGACGACACGGCGTACACGCAACCCGCCCTGTTCGCCCTCGAAGTGGCGCTGTACCGGCTCGTCGAGTCCTGGGGGGTACGCCCCGACCAGGTCGCCGGCCACTCCGTCGGTGAGATCGCCGCCGCCCACGTGGCGGGGGTCTTCTCCCTCGACGACGCCTGCGCCCTCGTCGCGGCCCGTGGCCGCCTCATGGCCGCCCTTCCGGCGGGCGGCGCCATGGTCGCCGTCGAGGCGAGCGAGGAAGAGGTACTGCCCCTCCTGGAGGGAGGCGAGGACCGGATCTCCCTCGCCGCGGTCAACGGCCCGCGCGCCGTGGTGATCGCCGGTGACGAGGAGCCGGTCGCCGCCGTCGCCGCCCGCCTCGCCGAGGACGGCCGCCGCACCCGCGCGCTGAAGGTCAGCCACGCCTTCCACTCGCCGCGCATGGACGCCATGCTCGACGACTTCGCCCGCGTCGCCCGCGGCCTCACCTACGAGACGCCGCTCGTGCCGGTGGTCTCCACCGTCACCGGCGCCCCCGCCACCCCCGAGGAACTGCGTTCGCCCGAGTACTGGGTCGGCCAGGTCCGTGCCACCGTCCGGTTCGCCGACGCCGTACGCACCCTCGCCCGCCAGGGCGTCACCTCCTGCCTGGAACTCGGTCCCGACGGCACCCTCTCCGCCGCCGCCCGCGACGTCCTCGACGCCGACCCGGCCGACGCCGCCGCCCGGCCCGTCACCGTCGTCCCCGCGCTGCGCCGCGACCGCGACGAGGTGCCGTCCCTCACCGCCGCCCTCGCCCGGCTGCACGTCCACGGCACCGCCGTCGACTGGACCGGCGCCTTCGAGGGCACCGGCGCCCGCCGCGTCGACCTGCCCACCTACGCCTTCCAGCGCAGCCGCTACTGGCCCGACACCACCTTCACCCCGGCCACGGCCGCGGGCCCCGCCGACACCGGCGCCGACGCCGCGTTCTGGTCGGCCGTCGAGCGGGCCGACCTGCCCACGCTCGGTGCCGACCTCGGCCTGGACGACGACACGCTGTCCGCCCTGGTGCCGGCCCTGTCCTCGTGGCGCCGCCGCCGCACCGCACAGGCCGCCGCCGACGGCCGCCGCCACCGGATCGTGTGGAAGCCGCTCGACGGCGCCCCCACCGGACGGCCCGAGGGCACCTGGCTGGTCCTGCGTCCCACCGGTACGGCCGCGCCCGAGACCGCCGCGCTCCTGGACACCCTCGGCCTGGACACCGCCGAGGTCACCGTCGACCTCGCGGCCCCCGACCGTGCCGCGCTCGCCGACACCCTGCGCCGGCTGCCGCGCCCCGAGGAGGGCTTCACCGGCGTCCTCGCCCTGCCGGCCCTCGACACCGCCGCCACCGCCGACGACGTGGCAGGGACCGGTGCCGTGGCGCCGACGGCCGCCGCCCTGAACGCCCTGGACGACGCCGGGATCACCGCGCCCCTGTGGATCATCACCCGGCAGGCCGTGAGCACCGGACGCGCCGACCGGCTGACCCGTCCCGGGCAGGCGGGTGTGTGGGGGCTCGGCCGGGTCGCCGCCCTGGAGAACCCCGGGCGCCGCATCGCCCTGGTCGACCTGCCCGAGCAGTTCGACACCCGCGTCGCCCGCCGGCTGGCGCACCTCCTGGCCGTGCCCGGCACGGAGAACCAGCTCGCCGTCCGCGCCTCCGCCACCTACGCGCGGCGGATCGCCCACCACCCGGCGCCCCAGGAACCGGCGCGTCCGTTCGCCCCCGAGGGCACCGTCCTGATCACCGGCGGCACCGGCGCCCTCGGCGCCCACGTCGCCCGGCTCCTGGCCGGGCGCGGCACGCCGCACCTGCTGCTGACCAGCCGGCGCGGCGCGGACGCCCCCGGCGCCGCCGAACTCGCCGCCGAGCTGCGGGAACTGGGCGCCGAGGTCACCCTGGCCGCCTGCGACACCGCCGACCGGGAGGCGCTCGCCGCGCTCCTGGCCGAGGTGCCCGCCGACCGCCCCCTCACCACCGTGGTGCACGCGGCGGGCGTCCTCGACGACGGCCTCCTGGACACCCTCACCCCGGAGCGGTTCGCCGCCGTCCTCGACGCCAAGGCCCGCTCCGCCGCCCACCTGCACGAGCTGACCCGCGACCTCGGCCTCACCGACTTCGTCCTGTTCTCCTCGACCGCCGGCACCCTCGGCGCCGCCGGACAGGCCAACTACGCCGCCGCCAACGCCTACCTCGACGCCCTCGCCGAACACCGGCGCGAACAGGGCCTGCCCGCCACCTCGGTGGCCTGGGGCCCCTGGTCCGGCACCGGCATGGCCGGCGAGGGCACCGGCGTAGAGGACCGGGTCCGCCGTGGCGGCTTCACCCCGATGAGCCCCGAGGACGCCCTCGCCGCCCTCGACGCCGCCGTCGGCCACCGCGACACCGCGCTCCTCGTCGCCGACATCGACTGGCCGCGCTACGCCACCGTCTTCGCCCCGCACCGCGCCCTCGTCGGCGACCTGCCCGAGGTACGCGCCACCGGCGGCGCGGCCACCGCCCACGGCGACACCGAACCGGCGCTGCGCCGCCAGGTCGCCGCCCTGACCGGCCCCGCCCGCGAGCGGTACGTGCTGGACTTCCTGCGCGCCCAGGTCGCCGCCGTCCTCGGTCACCCCGACCCGGACGCCGTCGAGGCCGACCAGGCCTTCACCGACCTCGGCTTCGACTCCCTCACCACCGTCGAACTGCGCAACACCCTGGGCGCCACCACCGGCCTGCGGCTGCCCGCCACCCTCGTCTACGACCACCCGACCGCCCGCGACCTGGCCGCTCACCTCCTGACCGAGATCCTGGGCGACCTGCCCGAGCCGGCGGCGGGCGGGAACGCGGCCGGCGAGGCTCCCCGCGCCACGGAGACCGACCCGGTCGTCGTGGTCGGCATGGGCTGCCGGTTCCCCGGCGGTGTCGAGTCGCCCGAGGAGCTCTGGCAGCTCCTCGGCGAGGGCCGCGACGCCGTCTCCGGCTTCCCGGCCGACCGCGGCTGGGACCTGGACTCGCTGGCCCGTGGCGGCTCCGCCACCCTGGAGGGCGGCTTCCTCCAGGGCGCCGGACTCTTCGACGCCTCGTTCTTCGGCATCTCCCCGCGCGAGGCCCTCGCGATGGACCCGCAGCAGCGCCTGCTGCTGGAGACCTCCTGGGAGGCCCTGGAGCGGGCCGGCATCGACCCGCAGGGCCTGCGCTCCAGCGCCACCGGCGTCTTCGTCGGCACCAACGGCCAGGACTACGCCACCGTGCTGCGGCGCGGCACCACCGACGTGCGCGGCCACGCCGCGACCGGCACCACCGCCAGCGTGATGTCCGGCCGCCTGTCCTACACCCTGGGCCTGGAGGGCCCGGCGGTCACCGTCGACACCGCCTGCTCCTCGGCACTGGTGGCCCTGCACATGGCCGCCGGGGCGCTGCGCTCCGGCGAGTGCACCCTGGCCCTCGCCGGCGGCGTCTCGGTGATGGCGAGCCCGGACGCCTTCGTGGAGTTCACCGCGCAGGGCGGCCTGGCCGGCGACGGCCGCTGCAAGGCGTTCGCCGACGCCGCGGACGGCACCGCCTGGGGCGAGGGCGCCGGCGTCCTCGTCCTGGAGCGGCTCTCCGACGCCCGTCGCCACGGCCACCCCGTCCTCGCCGTGCTGCGCGGCTCCGCCGTCAACCAGGACGGCGCCTCCAACGGCCTCACCGCGCCTAACGGCCGCGCCCAGCAGCGCGTCATCCGCCAGGCGCTGGCCGACGCGCACCTCACCCCGGCGGAGGTCGACGCCGTCGAGGCGCACGGCACCGGCACCACCCTGGGCGACCCGATCGAGGCCCACGCCCTGATCGCCGCCTACGGCGAGGGCCGCGACCCGGCGCAGCCGCTGCTGCTCGGCACCGTCAAGTCCAACCTGGGCCACACCCAGGCCGCCGCGGGCGCCGCCGGTGTCATCAAGACCGTCCTCGCCCTGGGCCACGGCGAACTGCCGCGCACCCTGCACGTCGACGCGCCGTCCTCGCACGTCGACTGGTCCGACGGCACCGTGGAACTGCTCCGCGAGCACCGCGCCTGGCCCGAGACGGGCCGTGCGCGCCGGGCGGGCGTCTCCGCCTTCGGCGTGAGCGGCACCAACGCGCACGTCATCCTGGAGCAGCCCGAACCGGCCACCGCCGAGACCCCGGAACCGGTCACCGAGCCGTCCGTCGTGCCCTGGCTGGTCTCGGCCCGCTCGGAGGACGCCCTGGCGGCCCAGACCGCGCGGCTGACCACCTTCACACAGGCCCGGCCCGAGGTCCCCGCGCTCGACACCGCCTACAGCCTGGCCACCGGCCGAGGGGCCTTCGCCCACCGTGCCGTCCACCTGGTCACCTCCGGGGGCGAACCCCTGGAGACCGTCCGCGACCGCGCCTCGGAACGCCGCCTCGCCCTGCTCTTCTCGGGCCAGGGTTCGCAGCGTGCGGGGATGGGCCGGGAGTTGTACGAGCGTTTCCCGGTGTTCGCGGAGGCGCTGGACGCGGTGGTGGCCCGTCTGGACACGGGG
>NZ_JOII01000024.1 GCF_000719955.1 Streptomyces albidoflavus | reverse complement strand
AGAAGTCATCTCATTTGGTGAGTCTGCGGTAGCAGATGAGGGTGCAGGCGCCCCGGTCGACAGGATTCGGACCTGTCAGGTCCCCCTTTTCAGGGCCCGCATGTTCACCGAGTCGATCGCGCACCGCGACCAGTCCAGCTCGCCGCGGGACCCGAGTTCGTCGAGGACCAGGCGGTGGAGCTTGGCCCACACCCTGGCCTTCGACCACTCCGAGAACCGCCGGTGGGCTGTCGCGCCGGACGGGCCGAACGACGCCGAAGGCAGCTGCTGCCAGGTACAACCCGACGTCGCCACGAAGACGATCGCCGCCAGCACTTCCCGGTCGCCGTGCCGACGCCGACCACCACCCTGCGGCCGCGACGGCGCCTCCGGCACCACCCGCTGGAACAACTCCCACAACTCGTCCGGCACCAACCGCTCAACGATCCCCACCATGACTCACAGAATACCGAGTCACCCAAATGAGATGGCTTCTAACCGGCCCGCCGACCTGGAAATCGTGATGCTCAAGCTGCTGTCCGCCTACGCGGAAAAGGCACGCTTCGTCAAGGACGACGAGCACCCTGATCGCCGCACCATGATCCGCCTGCTGAACCACAACGTACTGGGCGGCCTCTTCAGGGATCCTGCCGCCGCACGCAGGACCTATCAGGCTGCCCACGACCTGCTCCATGACGATCGCCACTACTGGCTACAGCGGGCCGAGTTCGAGATAGATCACAGCGACTTCCCGACCGCCCTCAGCTACGTCCAGGCGGGACGGGGGTGCGAAGGTGGCCAGAACGACCGCTATCTCCTCACGTGCAGCGCGCGACTCCGGCTTAAGTGGTCCGCCGCCAACCCCACCGACAAGCCCCTGCTGGAGGAAGCCTGCAAAGCCGTGGACGTGCTGCACGGCCTAGTGCGAGGCCCGCAGGCCAAGGACACTCCCCATGCCTTCGTGGCCCTGGCCGGCGACGGGGCGCGGTGGCTCCTGAAGTGCAACAGGACCCTGGGCTACCAGCGGTACACCGACTTCCTGGACCTCATCCGCGACGACGTGTCCCACCGGGAGGTCTACCGGGGGCGGAACGACGTCGAGGCAGCGGCTACGCGGTTCGCCGGGCGGCTTGTCGCGCTACAGGAACGCGTGCCGGGTCTGCGCCTCTAGCTCGATCTTCAAGTCCGAGATCGAATGATGCCTCGCCCGTGAAGGGACGGGAACACCCCGGTCCCCGCGCTGGGTTGTGCGGGGACCGGGGTTCGAGCGGGGTCGCTTCCGAGGGCCGATTCAGGAGGTGTGTGAGCGGTACTCCTGGAGGACAACTTCGAGGACGTGGGCGGCCGCATCCGGGCCTGCCTCGCGGCAGCGTTCGACACACCCGCGGTGAGGCGGGCCACCGCGTCGCCGCGGCGGCCGAGGCTGTTGCCCTCGGCCATGGCCGCGACCCGCAGCGCCTCGGCCCGCGGATCTCGCCGTTCCGACCGCCCTCCTCGCACGAGGCGATGGACGCCCCCGCCTCGGCCAGGACCTCCGCGGCCCGCCCGGCTTCCGCCAGGAGCCGGACCCGCCGATGGTGCACGGAGCCGCGCGAGTACCAGGGTGCGAAGAACGCGTCGTTGGCCGGCACCACGGCGATCAGCGCGTCGGCCTGTGCCAGGTGGTCCAGGGGCACGTCGAGGCCCCCTCCGAATCGAGGGCAGCCACAGTCTGCCGGACGAACTCGCACATCATCGCCGAGAACGGTTGCGCGCCTCGGCGTGGACCGCAACGGCCCGCCAGTAAGCGGTAGCGACGGGCTTCCAGCAGTCCGCCAATCAGTTGTGACGGTCGCCGTAGCGGTCATCGGACTATGTGTCTCGTAGCTCCAACCCTCACACCCAATTTCACTCACAGTCGAGCCGCCCCGCGGCGCCCATGTGTATCTACCATGGCGATCTCACTCCCAGGACCAGCCATTCGGCAAGAACCCGTGATCTGGGCCTGGTCCCGCCCCCAATCGCCTTCTCCCCTGTCAAACGGGACAGGAGCGAAGGAACGTCTATGCGGCGATAGTAAGCGGGGATCCCATCCGCTCCCAGGCTCCGAGGACGGCTATGCGCGCGTGTTCAGGTCCGTACTGCGCAAAGCTTCTCCGTTGGGAAGCGCATAGTACGGAGGATTGGCGCCAGCGCATCCGGAGCCGTGCGATCAGCACAGGAAGCTCAACCGGACTTGACGGGTGGGATTAGAGATATTGGTATCCATCAAACTCCGTTAAGGCAACATCAGCCTATCCGGATGGCAAGGGCCGGGGCCGGCCCTTGCCACAACCCCGCGGTCACTTCTCCAGCAGGGTCACAGAGGCCTGAGGATGAGGAGGTGGCAGTTGAGGATCTGGCGGGCTTCCCTCCGGCGGGAGCGGCGGGGGTGCAGCAGGGCGACTCCGACGATGACGACGTGCACGGTGATCCAGATGTGCAGAACGGTGATCAGACCCCAGAGCAAGGGTCCGGTGGTCGGGAGCAGGGCGGTCAGTGCAGTGAGCATGGTTCCTCCTAATGTGTCGCCGGGCCGTGCGCTGCGGCGGTTCCCCCAGGTCACCAGGCCCGGTGCGCCCGGCCCGGGTAAAGGTGGGGGGTCTCTAATTCCCGAAGGCACAGCCTCTTCCGACGGAAGTAGGTAGGTTCGCGGCATGTCTTCTCCTGGTCCGGGCTCGGCTGATCAGCAGCTCGTCAAGCACGCGCGTCAGCACGGTTTCGTGGTGTCAGCGAAGCAGCTTGCGTCGTGGCGGCGCGCGGGGCTGTTGCCGGGACACACGAAGCGGGCGCTGGGCCGCGGGCGCGGGAGCACGTCGGTTCCGGGCGATGAGGCATTCGGTCTGGTCGTGGCGCTCGCCCGGCTGGCGCGGAGGGGCGCTCGGCCCTCTCATCTGGCGCTGGCGCTGTTCGGCGAAGGGCACCCAGTGCCGGAGGAGACCGTGCGGGACGCCTTCAGCAAGGCGGTTCGGGGCCTGGGCGCCGGGCTCAGCGAGGAAGGTCCGGAAGAGGGAGAGAACGAGGAGGAGTGGGCGGAGCGCGTCGCCGACGAGGTGGTCGCCTCGGGACAGCGGGTGCGGCTCATTCCCGCGCGGGTGCGTCGGATCGATGAGGGCATCGCCCGGTACATGCGTGACCGGGGGGTGGTATGGCCCCCTCCCGAGCTGGCCGACCTGGACGCGAACCCGGAACCTCCGAGCCTGTCCGGCGGGGAGGTCACGGCTGCCGCGGCGACCACGGTGCTGCGTGGAGGTGCCGCCGTCACGCCGCAGGGGATCGGTGACGTGCTGCGGGCCGTGCAGCCGGCGGGGTGGGGCAACCCGGGGGCGTCACTGGCCGAGTACACGGTCGATGACGTCCCTGATGCCGCCCAGGAGGTGTTCCTTCCGGACGGCGGGATGAGCACCGTTCCCGACGGTGACGTACGCGGCGCCCTGCTGAGTCTGACGGAGACGGCTGCCCTGGAGGACCTGCGAGACGCCTGGGAGGTGAGCGGGACGACCCGCGAGTGGGCGCTGGGCCTGTGCGCACGGGTCGAGGCGGAGCTCGAGGCCGACGAGCTGGGCGACGCGGCCCTCGCCTGGCTGATGGGCAGGGCCTTCGTGTCGGGGCTGGTGCTGATGGCCCAGGTGGGAGACCGCCACTGGTCCCCCACAGACCGGGCGTCGGACTCTCTGATCCTGTTGATGATGCGGCGGTCGTTGCGCGACCTCGACGGCAAGGTGCCGGACTCCCAGTGGGAGCTGCTCGGATCCCCCGCCGTGCTGCCGGCCCCGCTGATCCCGTTCCTCCAGCCGCGGCATGCCTCCGAGATCCAGTAGGAGAATCATGATCCAGAGCCCTCGTGAGACCGTGGCGGCGGCCACGGCCGAAATGGCGGTGCTGCGTGCTCTCCAAGTGGCCGGTCGGCGCTTGCTCGCGCGGCGGAGCCGGGCGGTGCGGGGCCCTCTGCGGACCGTCCCCTCTTGGGAGCTGCATGTCCATCTGCCGGTTGGCGATACCGATCTGGCGCTGCTCCTGCGGGATGCGTGGGTCATCCCGGAGGCCGTCGGCCTGCCCTCGACCATGATCGAGGCACTGGATCAGCACGTGCGGATTCTGCTTGCCGCGGGGCTCGGGTACCGCCGGGACGACTTGTTCAAAACCTTGTCTCGTCTGCCGCTGGAAGAGCTGGCACTCCCTTGGGACGCGCCTGCGGGGACGGAGGAGGCTCATGCCCCGAGCAAGTGATCCGGTGGAGCTGAGGGCGGCAGGCGTCCTGCGGTACTGCACGGGTGAGACCGTCGAACCGTATGACCACTGCCCCCGGTGCGGTGATTTCCATGAGGTGTGCGCGGACCCCAACGGGCGCTTCGACTTCATGTGCGGCGGTGATCGGGCGGTTGAGGTCACACAGGTGACCAGCAGCGCGGCTGAGCAGAACCGGCGCTCTTGGGAGCCGTACCTCAAGGAGCATGCGGTGCCCGAGCTAAATCTAGGCTGGCACGTAGTGTTCGAGAGCACGGCGAAGGCAACCTACGGGGGCCGCAAGGGGCACCCTCGTTTCAAGGATGCCCTGACCGTCATCAGCCCGGCCCTGGCTGAGCTGGAACGGCGTGGCGTGAACCGCTTCGGCCCCGGCACAGCCTGTATCGAGCGGCCATTCCATGAGGAGTCGTGCCCGTACGGCGTGCTGAGCGGTGCTGGGGTGGCCTTCGGTTGTTCAGTGCCCAGCGAGACGAGTACCGGCTACATCAGCGCAGGCCTGCTCACGGGGTACGACCAGATGCCGGCTTTCAACCCAGACCACTGGGCCGGGAAGGCCGTGAAGAACCGCCGCCAGGGAAAGCCCCCACCGCCCTCTCCCCTCCCGGAACCACTCCGGATGGGCCCGGTGCTGTGGTCGTTCGACCCGGACTTCCTCGCTTCACTGGAGAAGCGCCGGACCGAGGACGAACGGAAGTCGGCCGAGACGACGCGAGCCCTTTTCCCCGGTCGCCACACCGATGCTGAACTCGCCGAACTGGCCCGCCGAGACGTGAGCGAACGGATCACCCTCGCACGATCCCTGAGCTGGCGGATCGCGCTCCCGGCGAACCCGCCGCCCATCGCTGACGCCGACGGCGGAACGGAACTGGTGGACTTGCTGGAAGTCGAGTTCGGGCTGCACGAGGACCTGGCCCTGAAGCTCAACGCGGCTTCAGACCGACCGCGCCGCGAGGTGTTCTTCTGGCTCACCTGGATGCGTTCCTCCGCATGGCACCGCCTCGCCGCTCCGGGCCTGCCGCCCTCGCGGTCTCCGAACGTACCGGCTGGCATCACCGGCCTCTGGGTCGGCTGCCTGCTGGACCAGACCCACGTCCTGCACTGGGACCACGACACCGGCTGGACGCGCCACCCGCTCCCGAACCCGCTGCCTGTACCCCGGTTCCCCGGCTGCCCCTGACCAACGACATAACAGCACAGCGGCATTTCGGCCCCCTCATGGGCCGAGGTCGGACTGTGAGGAGGACCCGCTTTCCGCGGCTATAGGCACGATCCGCAGTTGTCTACGTTGCTAGCCCTCGACTCCGCGAAACTCCCTTAAGACAACTGTGAGCCTAAGACCCTGAACTGTGCCTCGTAGGGCGCCTCGTCGTTCGAAACGAACAGCACGTGGACGCAGATGCCGCCGCGCCGACTAATGAAACAGTCGGTCAGACCCGGTTCACCTCTCAAGAAGCCGGGCTTGTCTCGTTCCCCGAACAGCATCAGGGAGTGGATCATGAAACGCCATTCCCAATCTGGCGGCGCGGGGCCGGTCCGCAGGCAAGCCCCGTCGCCCTCAGAGGTTCGCACGTCCGTGACGACCTCGCCGGCGTGCACGGCCGCTCCGCTCTCGCAGGGACCACGCGCTCCCCCCGAAGGCACCGCCGCCTGCGAGCGGCTCACCCCTGCTCGAGCGGGGATGAGCCGCTCGCGGCGAACTCCGTGACAGCAACGAAGATGTGGTCCCTGCGCCAGCGGTGGTTAGCTGCACTCGCCGCTCGTCGGCGGGCAGCCTGCTCGACGCGCTCGTACTCCTCAGGCTCGACGGAGAGGCCCTGCGGCCCCTTCTGGCCCAAAGGAAAAGCGGCGTCCAACTTCTGTCCCTCGTAGGCGAGATGAAGGAGCCACGCCCGTCAGCACTGACGCTCAAACGAGTCTGAGTGCTACTTCTGGAGTCAGCCTGGCTGTGGGCGCCCCGGAGAGTCCACTATGCCTAGAATATGGATTTGTGAATCTTCCAGCACGTGTCCGGCAGGCGCTTGGTGAAGCTGTGCATCCGGGAAAGTTTGAGCAGTGCGCCTGTGCCCTGCTGAAGTCTCGGTACCCGGGGCTGTCGGCGGTCGAGGAGGGCCACGACTTCGGCCGTGACGCAGATATCTACTTCCCCTTCGACGGAGACACCCTGGACGCGCGGGGACGTCTCATGGTCACGACGGGCGATCCTGTTGCCAACGTGCGCAACGGCCTGCGTCGGATGCAGGTGGAGGGACTGCGCGTCGATCTTGTGGTGGTGGCCTGTTCTAAGCCGGTCAACGGCCGTACCCGCAGGACTCTCGACAAGCTGTGCTCGGACCGAGACCTGCCCCCTCCCCACATCTACGGCCAGGAATGGTTCGTTCCCGAGCTGGTGCAGGATGCAGCCTGGCGCAGGAGTCTGCTGGACATTGAGGGCCGGCTCGGAGCACTGCTCGATGAGCCGCTGACTCCACCGCTGGTCGCGTCTCCCTCGTCGCTGGTGGGCAGGGCAGACGAAACACAGGCCCTGGCCAGCGCGGTCGACGCCAGCCAGGACGTGGTGCTCGTCGGTGTTCCAGGGGTGGGCAAAACACGGTTGACCGGTCAGCTGGGCACCCGTGCGGTCTACCTTCAGCCCTCTGCTCTGGACCACCTCTACGACGACCTTCTGCTGACGAAACCACACGCAGTGGTCGTCGACGACGCCCATGCCCATGCTGATTCGGTAAGTGCCCTCCGGCATGCGCGCCGTCAGACGGGCCTTTCGTTCTCCGTGGTGACCACGACTTGGCCGGACCGGCTTGAGAGGGTGCAGGAGTGGCTCCCCGGGGCCATGGTCATCGAGGTGGGCCTACTGGAGCGGCATCAGATGAACGAGCTGGTGGAGTCCGCAGGTGTCACCGGGTACCGGTCCCGGACCGCGGTGCTCAATCAGGCAGACGGTCGGCCGGGCTGGGCGCTGGCATTGTGCGAGTCGCTGGCTGGCGGTGAGGGCCAAGACGTTTTCAGTGGCAAGGCACATGTGGCGCAAGTCGAAAGATACTTGCGCGAGGCGACTGCCTCGCGCACGGTGCTGGACGCGCTGGCATGCGTGGCCGCTCTGGGCGGAGCATCGCCTGACACGCTGTACGCCCTCGCGTCTGTGGTCGGAGTGGCTCCGGCCGAGTTGTCAGGCATGGCGGAGGATCTTGCACACAACGGGCTGGTGGAGTGCCGCGCCGGTGTGTGGCACTTGCAGCCCGCCCTGTGCCCGGCATTGGTGGCCCGCTGGTTCTTCACTGCCCCGGTTCGGCGGCCGTGGACAACTCTGGTGACCGCTTTCCCTGATCATGGGCTGGACTTGGCGGCTGCGGTGATGGCGGCGGCGGCGGCGGCTCCCTCCTCTCGGCAGGCGCGAGAGGAGGCTGAGCGGTGGGTTAGAGCGCTGCCGGCAGCCAGCATCTGGGACACCGGCACATTCGCCGTAGTCGCGAAGTATGCGAATCTGGATGTATCCGCAGCCGAGTTCGCAACGAACGCCGCCCTGTCCGTCCTGGCTGCTCTTCACGAGCCGGAAAGGGCAGTCGGGGTGGAGGCAGGCTTCCTCGGCGATGCTGCGGTCAACCAACTGGTGCAGAGCGCGCGTCAGTTCCTGCTGCCCGAAGCGATCGCGGGGCTGCTGGCCATGGCCGTGGGTGACAACCGCCGCCGTCACTCCACACCACTACATCCGCTGCGCGTGCTCAGCGACTTGGCCGGTGTCATCGATCCTGACTTCGGCACGTCGCTGGAAATCCGCACACGTCTTTTGCGGACCGTACTCGCCTGGATTCGCGACCACTGCAGCAGCGATGAGCAGTGGTGTGTGGCTGGCGAGGCTCTGGCGGGCATCTTCAGTGTCGAGGTGTCGGGGAACTGGTCCGAGCCGGGGACGCACGACACGTACACCTTCGCTCGCGGAATCGATGCGGCGGATAATCTCGCCGGGCTGATCGGCCTGTGGGAACAGGTGGTCCCGCTTCTCACCAGTGATGAGGGCTTTGAGAACAGGGCGCCCTGCCCACCGCGCGCGCTGATCGCGCTGCTGGAGATGGCGCTGGGGTGGGTCCGTCTTGGGCTGGGCGTCTCCTCTCAGGAGGCCGTCTCAGCGGAGCAGACGCAGTACGGTGTCGAGGGCGGCCGTCGCATCCTAGACACGCTATACCCGCTGCTGCAGCGCAGCGCAGGTACAGCGTTGCGTGCACATCGCGGGCTCGCCAACATCCACGACCGTGCCCGTGAAGCCGGGTACGAGCTGCCCGTCTTCGATGTCGATCCCGATCTGCAGTCCTTCTGTGAATGGGGAAACGCCGACTTCATCTCTGACGTCGAGACCGCCACCGAGCAGGTCCACTCCCGAACGATGGCACTGGCGGGGAAACTGGTAGCCCTGGGCCCTGACGCGGGAGTGGCCCGTTTTCATAAACTGGCCGAGCAGGCAAGCCTGGTGGGCGAGGATACCGGACGTCTGACCGCTATCCGCACGGGCGAGCTGATGACCGATCCGGAAGCCTGGTACCGGGCAGCATCCGCATTGGAGTGCCGCATGCTGCAGGGCGTCGCCCTGACACAGTGGCTCACGCTGGCTCCGGACGCGATACCGCCGTCCATGCTGCAGGCCGCCCTTGAGGACACGCGCAGTCGGCCCGCCGCCATCAGCGCGGTCCTTGCGCGAAGCGTGGTGGACCGAGCTGGAGAGACGGTGATCGCTTCGCTGCGGGCCGAGGACGTTCCCTGGCTGGATAGGCTGTTCTGCCGCGAAGCGGACGACGTCATGCACCGGCTGCTTGTTCATGACGATCCGGCCGTCGCCGCAAGCGCGGCGGTCAGTTTCGCCGTGGGCACCGCGCATGGGCCCGCTCTTCCTGAGACCTGGCGGGCAGCTTGGCGCAGTGCTCTTGAGGGCATGCTCATCGACCGTCTTACCTCGCACAACAGGTGGAGGGCGGGCTACGTGCTTGCGTACGTGGCCGAGCACGATGCCGACACCTTCGAAAGATGGTTCGACCGTCGGCTGCAGGACATGTCTGCCCAAGGCTGGTATTCCTCGCCTCTCCCCCATGACAGCGAGGATCTCCTGGCTCTCCTGCCCCGCCCGCACAGGCTGCGGCTGGCTCTCCAGTGCATTGGTATGCCCCGTATCGGCCCCAGCGCTCTGGTCCCTCTGATCAATTCGGACGCCGAGCTGGCCAAAGAGCTGCTCGACGAGCACGCCGTCGATCCCGGCCGGCTAGTCACCTGCCTGGAGGAGCAGCGCAACACAGCCCTGGAAGAAATCGGTCCTCTGCTACTGGAGCGGGGAGTGTCCGCACAGCAGATCGCAGCCGCCGCGGCCTCGTACAGTTCCTGGTCAGGTGACCGCTCACGCATACACCTGGAGCTCATCGACTACTTCACCGATCTGGCCGATCGTGCCCCGGCGCTGCGGACGGTAGCCGCAGCCGGCTGCTCACAACAGCAGGCGTTGCTGCGCGAGGCAGAGGAGAGAGAACGCGACACACGCGTCCGTGGCTGGTAACGAGTTGGTGCGTAATAGCGGGTGGGCATGCTATATCGGGGAGAGGTATGGCTGACCGTTTGGTACTCACGCATCCGTTGTTCACGGGTGTCTCTCGGGTTCATCTTGCATCGCTGGTAGCCGGGGCGGGCTCCGCTGCGGCTGAAGGCGTTCCTGAGTGCAGACGAGAACTGCACGCATGGCCAGCAATTGCAGCCATGTCCACCAGGTGCCCCGAAGAGGCCCTCGTCAGCATGCCCCAGAGTTGTCTATGTTGCTGACCCTCGACTCCACCAGGCACACCGACTGCCAAGTCCCCAGTTCCAGCCTCCCGTTGACGACCGGGAGCGTGGCATGTGGTGGGACGAGGGCCGGGAGGACGTGGTCGCGGCCGTGGCCCGGGGTGCCGTGGCGGTGGTGCCAGGGGTGGTCGGCGGGGAGGAGGGTCTGGAGGATGGTGAGGAGGTCGTCGTCGCTGCCCGCGCCGGTCTCCAGGACGGCGATGCCGGCGGTGGCGTGGGGGACGAAGAGGTTGAGGAGGCCGTCGCGGCCGGCCGCCACCTCGTCGAGGAAGCTCGCGCAGTCGGCGGTGAGGTCGCGGACGGTCTCGCGGGAGCCGGTGGTGAGGTGCAGGACTCGGGTGTCGAAGGCGTCAGGCATGCCTCCATCCTCCGGCATGGGGAGGGGACGCCGGGGGTGACCCGCCCGGGAGCCGGAGTGTGACCTCCCGGAGTGGGGTTCGGCGCCGGTGTGGCTCCGCATCTGATACGCCACGTCCACCCATCGAGACGCCATTGACCGTCTGTGGAGCATCTCGCTACGTTCGGCGGCATGTTGCGATCAGTTCTGCTCACCACGCGCGGTCACATCGACCTGCTGCGGGTGGCTTCCGCCGCGTGTCGACGCGGCTGCTGACGCCCTTCCTCCCCACCTTTTCCGCGCACGCGTCCGTGGCGTGATCCGCTGAGCGGAGCGCCGCCCCTTCCGCGTATCCGCGCCCCCCTGATCTGCCGCCGTACCCGCACGGAACTGCTCCGGCGGTTGCGCGTCGGCGGTCGGGGTTTACGGCCCGCCGGCCACACCCCCGTCTCTCGCCGCCCCTCGCCCTCCCCCGCCGTGGAGCCCTCATGAGCATCGATCACGCGCCGCCCGACATATCCCCTGTTTCCTCATTGCCGCGCTCACCGGCCCCGCCGCGCAAGGACCCGGAGCTGGTGCCGCTGGCGGCCGTGGCCGGGCGGCGTAGCCGGGTGCCGCGCTGGGTGCGGCGGACCTCCGGGCCGCTGCTGCTGCTGGCGCTCTGGCAGGTGCTCAGCGGTACGGGCGCGCTGCCGGCCGGCATCCTCGCCGCTCCGGGCACCATCGCCCGGGTCGCCGTCGACCTCGTCGCGGACGGGTCGCTGCCCTCGGCGATGGCCGTCTCCCTCCAGCGGGTCGCGGTGGGGCTGTTGCTCGGGCTGGTGGTGGGGGTCGGGCTGGCCCTGGTGTCGGGGCTCTTCCGGGTCGGCGAGGACCTGGTCGACGCCAGCGTGCAGATGTTGCGGACGGTGCCGTTCGTCGGGCTGATCCCGCTGTTCATCATCTGGTTCGGCATCGGTGAGGCGCCGAAGGTCGCCATCATCACGATGGGTGTCATGTTCCCGCTGTACCTGAACGTCTACGCCGGAATCCGCGGGGTGGACGCGCAGCTCATCGAGGCGGGCGAGTCGCTGGGGCTCTCCCGGTGGGGTCTGGTGCGCCACGTCGTCCTGCCCGGGGCGCTCCCCGGGGCGATGACCGGCCTGCGGTACTCGCTCGGTATCGCCTGGCTCGCGCTGGTCTTCGCCGAGCAGGTCAACGCGGACGCGGGCATCGGCTACCTGATGGTGCAGGCCCGGGACTTCCTGCGGACCGACGTCATCGTGGTCTGCCTCATCGTCTACGCCTTCCTCGGCCTGCTCGCCGACTTCGCCGTCCGCACTCTCGAAAGGCTGCTGCTGCAATGGCGACCGACCTTCACCGGACGGTGACCCCGAGCGGGCCCGAGCCCGCCGGCGACCCCACCACGGACACCCCCGTCGACACGGCCGCCAAGGCCGACCAGGAACGCCCGGCCGCCGTACGCGTGCAGGGCCTGAGCCGGGTCTTCGACGGCCGGCGGGTCCTGGACGACCTCGATCTGGAGATCGCGCCGGGCGAGTTCGTCGCCCTGCTGGGCCGCAGCGGGTGCGGCAAGTCGACGCTGCTGCGCATCCTGGCGGGGCTCGACCGGGAGATCAGCGGTACCGCCCTCGTCCCGCGCCGCAAGGCGGTGGCCTTCCAGGCGCCCCGGCTGATGCCGTGGAAGCGGGTGTGGCGGAACGTGCTGCTGGGCCTCGACGGGTCGTCCGCCGACCGCGCCAGGGCCGAACGCGCGCTGGAGGAGGTGGGGTTGGGCGAACGGGCGGGTGCCTGGCCGAAGACGCTCTCCGGTGGTGAGGCGCAGCGGGCCTCCCTGGCCCGGGCGCTGGTCCGTGAGCCCGATCTGCTGCTGCTCGACGAGCCGTTCGGGGCGCTGGACGCGCTCACCCGGATCAAGGCGCAGCACCTGGTCGGCGAGGTCTGGCAGCGCCACGGCTGCGCGGTGCTGCTGGTCACCCACGACGTCGAGGAGGCGGTCCTGCTGGCCGACCGGGTCCTGGTGATGGACGGCGGTGTCATCGCGCACGAGGTCGACGTCGCGCTGGAGCGCCCGCGCAGCCTGACCGATCCGCGCTTCGCCGCACTCCGCGCCGGGCTGCTGGAGCGGCTGGGCGTGGACACCTCGGCCGCCGCCTGACCGCCCCGCTCGCTCTCTCCCTCCCTATCCCCGAACCGTACGAACCCACGAACGGAACCCCATGAAACGCCGGCCACTCCCCCTCGCCCTGCTCCTGCTGATCCCGCTCTCGCTCCTGGCCTCCGGCTGCTCCGGCGCCTCCCCCGCCGCCTCCTCCCAAGGCTCCGGGAGCGGCACCGACGGGGAGGGGCCGGTCGTCCTCAACGTCGGTGACCAGAAGGGCGGCGCGGAGGCGGTGCTGCGGGCCGCCGGGGAGCTGGACGATCTCGACTACCGCATCAAGTGGTCGACCTTCACCTCCGGGCCGCCGCTGCTGGAGGCGGTCAACGCCAAGGCCGTCGACATCGGTTCGGTCGGCAACACCCCGCCCGTCTTCGCGGCCGGGGCCGACTCGAAGGTGACGGTGGTCGCGGCCACCCACGGCGACACCTCGGGCGAGACGATCCTCGTCCCCGAGGACTCGAAGCTGAAGCGCACCGAGGACCTGAAGGGCCGTTCGGTGGCGGTGGCGCAGGGCTCGTCGGCCCACTACCAGCTGGTGGCCTCGCTGCGGAAGGCCGGTCTGGAGCTGAGCGACGTCAAGGTGACGTACCTCCAGCCGGCCGACGCGCTGGCCGCGTTCACCGGCGGCAAGGTCGACGCGTGGGCGGTGTGGGACCCGTACACCTCGCAGGTGCTCACCGCGAAGCAGGGGAGGGTGCTGACGGACGGGCGCGGGGTCGTCAACGGGCTGAACTTCCAGGTGGCGGCGCCGGGCGCGCTCGCCGACAAGGGCAAGTCGGCGGCCATCGGGGACTACCTGAAGCGGCTGCGGCGCGCGGAGAACTGGGTGTACGAGCACCCGGAGGAGTGGGCCGAGGTCTGGGCGAAGGACACCGGGCTGCCGTACGAGGTGGCGCTGGCGGCGGTGAAGCGGACGTACGGGACGCGGATCAGTGTGGCCGTGGACAAGGAGGCGGTCGCCTCCGAGCAGGAGATCGCCGACACCTTCGCCGAGCTGAAGCTCGTGCCGCGCCGCTTCGACTTCGCCGACTACGTCGACACCCGGTTCAACAAGGGCCTGCCGCCCTCCACCACCGAAGGCCGCAGCTACGAGGAGGGGTCCTGATGACGGTCCGCCTGCACTGGTTCCTGCCGACCGGCGGCGACGGCCGTACGCTCGTCGACCGCCACGCGTACACCGACGGCGGGGTCACGCGCTCCCGGGTCACGCCGGTGAGCGGGGTACGGCCGCCGGACATCGACTATCTGGCGCAGATCGCCAAGGCGGCCGAGCACCTCGGCTTCGAGGCGGTGCTGACGCCCACGGGCACCTGGTGCGAGGACGCCTGGCTGACCACGGCGGCGCTCGCCCAGCACACCGAGCGGCTGAAGTTCCTGGTCGCCTTCCGGCCCGGGGTGATCTCGCCGGTGCTGGCCGCGCAGATGGCCGCGACCTACCAGCGGGTGACGCGCGGGAGGCTGCTGCTCAACGTGGTGACCGGCGGCGACGGCACCGAGCAGCGGCGGTTCGGCGACCACCTCGGCCATGACGAGCGGTACGGGCGGACGGACGAGTTCCTCTCCGTGGTCCGGGGCGCCTGGACGGGCAAGCCGTACGACTTCGACGGGCGGCACTACCAGGTGGAAGGCGGTCTCACCGCGCTGCCGCCGGACCCGCTGCCCGAGGTCTTCTTCGGCGGTTCCTCGCCCGCCGCGGGGCCGGTCGCGGCGCGGCACGCGGACGTGTACCTGACCTGGGGCGAACCGCCGGCCCAGGTGAAGGAGAAGATCGACTGGATTCGCGGGCTGGCCGAGCGGGAGGGGCGGACGGTGCGGTTCGGCATCCGGCTGCACTCGATCTCGCGCGACTCCTCCGCCGAGGCGTGGCGGACGGCGCGCGCCCTCCTCGACGAGCTGGACGCCGACACGGTGGCGGCGGCGCAGGAGGCGCTGGGGCGCAGTGAGTCGGTGGGTCAGCAGCGGATGCTGGCGCTGCACGGCGGCTCCCGTGACCAGCTGGAGATCTCCCCGAACCTGTGGGCCGGGGTCGGTCTGGTGCGCGGCGGCGCGGGCACGGCGCTGGTCGGCAGCCATGCCGAGGTGGCCGACCGGATCGAGGAGTACCACGCGCTCGGCGTCGACCACTTCGTCCTCTCCGGCTACCCGCACCTGGAGGAGGCCTACTGGTTCGGGGAGGGCGTGATGCCGGAGCTGGCCGCGCGGGGGCTGTTCGAGCGGCCCGGGAAGGGCGGAGCGGGCGGGGCTCCGCTGCTGGTGGCGGGCGGCCGCTGACCGGCCGGTGGTACGGGTGGGGGCGTCGGGAAGAACCCGGCGCCCCCGTCCGTTGGCACGGACGTGAAGCAGAACGGGACACCGCGCACCGAAGCCCCCCGCCCCGTCGACGTGCTCGTGGCCGGCGCCGGGCAGGCGGGCCTGTCGGCCGCGTACCACCTGCGCAGGTCCGGGATGGAGCCTGCCGACGGGCCGGGAGGCTTCGTGGTGCTCGACCACGCGCCGCGCCCGGGCGGGGCCTGGCAGTTCCGCTGGCCGACCCTGACCTACGGGCGGGTCCACGGCATGCACGCCCTGCCCGGCATGGAGCTGACGGGCGCGGACGAGACGCGCCCCTCCTCCGAGGTGATCGGCGCGTACTTCCGCGCGTACGAGGAGAGGTTCGGGCTGCGGGTCCGCCGTCCGGTGGACGTGCGGGCCGTGCGGGAGGGCGAGGGTGGCCGGCTGCTGGTGGAGACCTCGGACGGGGTGTGGGCGCCCCGGGCGCTGATCAGTGCGACGGGTACCTGGGACCGGCCGTTCTGGCCGCGCTACCCCGGGCAGGAGGAGTTCCGGGGGCGGCAGCTGCACACGGCCGGGTATCCGGGGCCGGACGCGTTCGCCGGGCAGCGGGTGCTGGTGGTGGGCGGTGGCACCTCGGCGGTGCAGCATCTGCTGGAGATCGCCCCGGTCGCCGCGGCCACCGCCTGGGCGACCCGCAGGCCGCCGGAATTCCACGACGGCCCCTTCGACGAGGACCAGGGCCGGCAGGCGGTGGCGCGGGTCGACGAGCGGGTCCGGCAGGGGCTGCCGCCGCGCAGCGTCGTCTCGGTGACGGGGCTGCCGATGAACGAGGCGATCCGCAGGGGCATGGCGGACGGGACGCTGTCCCGGCGCCCGATGTTCGAGCGGCTCACCCCCGAGGGCGCCGTATGGGCGGACGGGACGGTCTTCGAGGCCGACGTGGTGCTGTGGGCGACGGGCTTCCGGGCGGCGGTGGACCATCTGGCGCCGCTGAGACTGCGCGAGCCAGGCGGCGGCATCCAGGTCGAGGGGACGCGGGTGGTCCGTGATCCCCGTGTCCACCTGGTCGGCTACGGCCCCTCGGCCAGCACCATCGGCGCCAACCGGGCGGGCCGGGCGGCGGTCCGGGAGATCCGCGCGCTGCTGGCGCGGGAGCCGGTCGCGGTCTGAGCCGGGGCGGCGGCCCGCCCCTGGCGGTCAGCCCTCGCCCTCCGCGGCACGCTCGCGGTTGAACTCCTCGACGTTGGCACGGTGTTCGGCGTAGTCCTCGCTGAAGCGGGTGTCGCCCGGGCGCACCGTCACGAAGTACAGCCAGTCCCCGGCGGGCGGGTCGAGAGCGGCGCGCAGCGCCTGTTCGCCCGGGTTGCCGATGGGGGTGGGCGGCAGGCCCGGGCGCGCGTAGGTGTTGTACGGGCTGTCGGTGCGGGTGTCCTCGTGCGTGGTGTCGAGGCTGGTGCGGCCGAGCGCGTAGTTGAGGGTGGAGTCCATCTCCAGGGCGCGGTCCTGGTCGAGGCGGTTGTGGATGACGCGGGCGACCTTGCCCATGTCGGCGGGGGTGTCGGCCTCGGCCTGGACGATGCTGGCCAGGGTGACGGCCTGGTAGGCGGAGAGGCCGAGCCGCCGCGCGCCGGCGTCGAGACCGGCCTGGCGGAACCGCTCGTCGGCGGTGTCGGCCATGAAGGCCAGCAGGGTGGCGGGGGTGGTGGAGTCGTCGAGGGGATACGTGGCGGGGAAGAGGTATCCCTCGGGGTTGCCGTCGGCCGCGGCGGGGAGGGCGAGGCGGGTGTCCTTCGCCGCCTGCCGGGTGGTGCCCGCTGCGAGGCCGAGGGCCTCGTCGGCCAGGGTGTAGACCTGGGTGGCGCGGCGGCCCTCGGGGACCGTCAGGGAGCCCAGGTCGCGAGGGGTCTCCCCGTCGTCGGGGCGGAGCAGGACCACGGCGGCCGCGACGGCCACGGCGGCGAGCAGGCCGGCGGTGAGCAGGGCGAGCCGGCCCCGTCCGGTGAGGCGGGGGCTCCGTCGGCGGGGGGCGTGCGGCATGGGGCGCACGCTATCCCGCCGAGGTGCTCAATTCGGGCATGTCGCCGGGGACGGGGGTGGCGGCGGTGGGGCGGGCGTCCTTGCGGACGAGTGCCGTGTACAGGCCGTCCTGGGCGAGGAGGCTCCTGTGGGTGCCGCGTTCGGCGATGCGGCCGTGGTCGAGGACGACGATCTGGTCGGCGTCGCGGACGGTGGAGAGGCGGTGGGCGATGGTGAGGGTGGTGCGGTCGGCGGAGAGGGCGTCGATCGCCTCCTGCACGGCCTGTTCGGTGCGGGTGTCCAGGGCGCTGGTCGCCTCGTCCAGGACGAGGACGGGCGGGTCGCGCAGGATGGTGCGGGCGATGGCCAGGCGCTGCTTCTCGCCGCCGGAGAAGCGGTGCCCGCGCTCGCCGACCACCGTGTCGTACCCCTCGGGCAGGGCGGCGATGTGGTCGTGGATCTGGGCGGCGCGGGCGGCCTCGACCAGTTCGGCGTCGGTGGCCTCGGGCTTGGCGAAGCGGAGGTTGTCGGCGACCGAGGCGTGGAAGAGGTAGGTCTCCTGGGAGACGACCCCCACCGCGCGGGCGAGCGTGGCGAAGTCCAGGTCGCGTACGTCGACTCCGTCGAGGGTGACGCGGCCCCCGGTGACGTCGTAGAGGCGGGGGACCAGGTGGCTGAGGGTGCTCTTGCCGGAGCCGGTCTCGCCGACGACCGCCAGGGAGGTGCCGGCCGGAACGGTGAGGTCGATGCCGGAGAGCACGGGGCGCTCCTGTCCGGCGTATCCGAACTCGACGTGCTCGAAGCGCAGCTCCCCGCGGATCTTCTCCAGGCGGACCGGCTGGTCGGGCTCGGTGATGTCGATCTCCAGGTCGAGGTACTCGAAGATCCGCTGGAAGAGGGCGAGGGAGGTCTGCACCTGCACGCCGGTGGTGAGCAGGCTGACCGTGGGGCGGAAGAGGCCCTGCTGGAGGGAGACGAAGGCGACCAGGGTGCCCAGCGATATCTCGGGGCCCTGGACGTGCTGGGAGAGACCCGCCGCCCAGTAGATGAGGGCGGGCATCGCGGCCATCACAACACTGATGACCGACATCCGCCAGCGGCCGGCCATGCTGGAGCGGACCTCCAGGTCGACCAGCCGGTCGGACTCCTCGCGGAAGGTGCGGGTGAGGGAGTCGCCGCGGCCCATGGTGCGGCCCAGCAGGATGCCGCTGACGGAGAGGGACTCGGTGACGGTGGCGGCCATGGCGGCCATCTGTTTCTGCCGGTCGGTGGCGATGCGCTTGCGCTCGCGGCCGACCCGGCGGCTGATCCAGACGAAGACCGGGAGGAGCAGCAGCGAGACGACGGTCAGCCGCCAGTCCAGGGCGAGCATGGCGACGACGGTGGCGAT
Organism: Streptomyces albidoflavus; assembly: GCF_000719955.1. Lineage (GTDB taxonomy): Bacteria > Actinomycetota > Actinomycetes > Streptomycetales > Streptomycetaceae > Streptomyces > Streptomyces albidoflavus. The sequence goes on along the minus strand of NZ_JOII01000024.1, from coordinate 71,519 downwards.
GACGCTGGTGAGGTTGGAGACCAGCGAGGTGGCCGTCGAGGTGACGGTGGCCTGCATCCCGCCGATGTCGTTGGAGATGCGGGACTGGATCTCACCGGTGCGGGTGCGGGTGAAGAAGGCCAGCGACATGCTCTGGAGCCGGGCGTAGACGGCGGTGCGCAGGTCGTGCATGACGCGCTGGCCGACGGTGGTGGAGATGAGCGTCTGGAGCACGCCGAAGACGCTGGTCATGACGGCGGCGGCGATCATGCCGAGCGCGAGCAGGCTCAGCAGGCCGGTGCGCTGCTCGGGGATGGCGGTGTCGAGGATCTCGCGCAGCAGGAACGGCGTGGTGACCGAGACCAGCGAGGCGGCGGCCACGAGCAGGCCGACCAGCGCCAGCCGGCCCCGGTACGGGCGGAAGAGGCGGACGATCCGGCGGACCTGGCGCGGCTGCTCCGGTTCGTCGGCGTTCTTGGGCGGTGGGGTCCAGGTGGGGGACGGTTCGGGACGCATGGGCTCCTTCGAGGGGCAGGGGGAGAAAGGCCGGCGGGGCGCGCGGGCGCGTACCTCGCGGGGCAACGCAGACCATAGCTCACTGTTACCTATGTACACAATGAACCAGGTCCTGTTAATGTTCCCGCATGGATTCACCCGACCCCGACGGCGTCCTCGCCGAGCAGCTGCTGCGCCTCACCCGCAGGCTGCACCGGCTCCAGCGCCGCCAGCTGGAGCCGCTCGGCATCACTCCCGCCCAGGCCCGCCTGCTGCGCACGGTCGCCGTCTGCGAGCGGCCGCCGCGGATGGCCGACCTCGCCCAGCGCCTCGAAGTGGTCCCCCGCGCCGTCACCAGCCTGGTCGACGGGCTGGAGGAGGCGGACCGGGTGCGCCGGGTGCCCGATCCGGAGAGCCGCCGGGTGGTCCGGATCGAGCTGACCGAGGGCGGGCGCGAGGCGCTGCGCGCCATGCGCAGCGCGCGCCGGGGCGCGGTCGAGGAGATCCTGGCCCCACTGACCGCCGAGCAGCGGTCGATACTCGGCGGCCTGCTGTCGACCCTGGTCGACACCCCGGGCCGCCCCACCGAGACCGCTCCCCCGCCGGAGGAAAGCGGCTGAGGCGGGCGGGCGGCGCCCTCGCGCAGGGGCGTCGTCCCGCGCCGCGACGACGTCCGAGGAGCCACCGTGCCGCTGCTGGAACCCAACCCCGGGGCGCTGCGCCCCGACGTCCGCCCGCAGGACGCCTCGTCCGACCGGGTGACCGACGCCGGCGCGGGCGGCACCCCCGAGCCCCTCCGCAGCGACCTGCTCGCCCTCCTCGGCCCCGAGAAGGTCCTCACCCACATCTCCGACCTGGTCCGGTACGCCTCGGACGCCAGCCCGTACCGCTTCCTGCCGCGCGTCGTGGTGCTCCCCGGGACCACCGCCGAGGTGGCGGCGGTCCTGGCCTACGCCCGCGAGCACGGCCGCCAGGTGGTCTTCCGGGCCGCCGGCACCTCCCTCAACGGCCAGGCGCAGGGCGAGGACATCCTGGTCGACGTACGCCGCCACTGGGTGGGGGTCGAGGTGCTGGACGAGGGCCGGCGGGCCAGGATCGCCCCGGGCACCACAATCCTGCGGGCCAACACCACCCTCGCCCGGCACGGCCGGGTCCTCGGCCCCGACCCGGCCAGCGCCGTCGCCTGCACCGTGGGCGGCGTGGTCGCCAACAACGCCTCGGGCATGACGGCCGGCACCACCCGCAACTCCTACCGCACGGTGGCCTCGCTGACCGTGGTGCTGCCCACCGGGACGGTCGTGGACACGGCGGCGCCCTACGCGGACGAGCGGCTCGCCGCCGCCGAGCCGGAGCTGTGCGCCGGGCTGCTGGCGCTGAAGCGCGAGATCGAGGACGACGCCGCGCTGACGGCACGCATCCGCGCCAAGTACACGCTGAAGAACACCAACGGCTACCGGCTGGACGCCTTCCTCGACGGGACGACGCCGGTGGAGATCCTGCGGGGGCTGATGGTCGGCTCGGAGGGGACCTTCGGCTTCCTCTCCGAGATCGTTTTCGACACCCTTCCGCTGGACCGCGAGGTCCTGACCGGGCTGTTCTTCTTCCCCTCGCTGCCCGCCGCGGCCGCCGCGGTCCCGCTCTTCAACGAGGCGGGCGCCCTCGCCGTCGAGCTGATGGACGGCAACACGCTGCGCGCCTCCGTCCAGGTGGAGGGCGTGCCGGCCGACTGGGCGCACCTGCCGGGGACCACCACCGCGCTGCTGGTGGAGTTCCGGGCGCCCGACGAGGAGCGGCTGGCCGCCTTCGAGGCGGCGGCCGAGGCGGTGCTGCCCCGGCTGACCCTGGTCGCCCCGGTTGCCTCGGTGACCAACACCTTCACCCGCGACCCGGGCGCGATCGCTTCGTACTGGAAGGCGCGGAAGGCGTTCGTGACGGCGGTCGGGGGCTCGCGGCCCTCGGGGACGACACTGATCACGGAGGACTTCGCGGTGCCGCCGGACCGGCTGGCGGAGGCGTGCGAGGCGCTGCTGGCGCTCCAGACCCGGCACGGCTTCGACGCGGCCGTGGCCGGTCACGCCGCCCACGGCAACCTCCACTTCCTGCTCGCCTTCGACGCCGGGCTTCCCTCGGACGTCGCGCGGTACGCGGCCTTCATGGACGCGTTCTGCCGGATGACCGTCGAGCGGTTCGACGGCTCGCTCAAGGCCGAGCACGCCACCGGGCGGAACATCGCGCCCTTCCTGGAGCTGGAGTGGGGTCCTCGGGCCACCGGGCTGATGTGGCGGACCAAGCAGCTGATCGACCCCGCCGGGGTGCTCGCGCCGAGGATCGTCCTGGACCGCGACCCCGAGGCGCACCTGCGCGGCCTGAAGTCCATCCCGACGGTCGAGCCGGTCGCCGACCCGTGCATCGAGTGCGGCTTCTGCGAGCCGACCTGCCCGAGCAACGACCTGACCACCACGCCGCGTCAGCGGATCGTGCTGCGCCGGGAGATGATGCGCCAGCCCTCCGGCTCACCGGTGGAGGCGAGGCTGCTGGAGGCGTACGGCCACGACGCGGTGGACACCTGTGCCGGGGACTCCACCTGCAAGCTGGCCTGCCCGGTGGGGATCGACACCGGGGCGATGATGAAGGCGTTCCGGCACCAGCGGCACTCGGCGCGCGAGGAGCGGGTGGCGACGCTCACCGCAGAGCACTTCCGGGTGGTGGAGGCGGCGGCCCGGCTCGTGGTGGCGGCCGCGGCGAAGATCGACGACCGGCTGCTGTCGGCGCTCACCCGGGGGCTGCGGAAGGTGGTCCGCCCGGACCTGATGCCGGAGTGGCTGCCCGCCGTGCCCGGGCCCGCCAAGCACCGGCTGCCCGGCACCTCACGGTTGGACGCCCGGGCCGTGTACTACCCGGCCTGCGTCAACCGGATCTTCGGCGGACCCGAAGGGCACACCGGGCCGAGCCTGGCCGAGGCCGTGGTCGCCGTCTCCGCCCGCGCGGGAAAGCCGGTGTGGATCCCGCGCGACGTACGGGGCACCTGCTGCGCCACCATCTGGCACTCCAAGGGGTACGAGCAGGCCGACGCCGTGATGGCCAACCGCATCGTCGAGGCCGCCTGGGGCTGGACCGGCGGCGGGCAGCTGCCGCTGGTGGTCGACGCCTCCTCGTGCACCCTCGGCATCGCCCACGAGGTGGTCCCGTATCTCACCCCCGCCAACCGGGAGCTGCACCGGGAACTGACGGTGGTCGACTCCCTGGTGTGGGCGGCCGAGGAGCTGCTGCCGGAGCTGGAGATCCTGCGGACGGTCGGCTCGGCCGTGGTCCACCCGACCTGTTCGATGGAGCACCTGCGCGACGTCCCGCAGCTGATGGCCCTCGCCGAGGCCTGCGCGGACGAGGTGCTGCTCCCCGACTCCGCCCGCTGCTGCGGCTTCGCGGGCGACCGCGGCCTGCTCCACCGGGAGCTGACCGAGTCGGCGACGGCCCGCGAGACGGCCGAGGTGACCGCCCGTGAGTGGGACGCGTACCTCAGCGCCAACCGCATGTGCGAGATCGGCATGGACCACGCCACGGGCCGGACGTACCGATCCGCGCTGCTGGAGCTGGAGCGGGCGACGCGGCCCGGGGGCGGGTGAGTGAGGCCGGTTCCTCAGGCGCGCAGGGACGCCTTGTCGCCCATCACCACCACCGGGTGCTGGTCCGGTTCGAGGGTGCGCAGGAGGTGGCGCATGCCCTGCTCGGAGAGGCTGACGCAGCCGGAGGTCCCGCTGCCGTGGTCCATGTGGAGCCAGATGCTGCCGCCCTTCGACTGGCCCTCGGGACGGGTCGGGTCGTTGGGCGGGGTGCCCTTGACGCGGTTGTAGTCGATGGCGATGACCAGGTCGAAGTCGTGCCAGTGCGACTCGGCCCAGGTGCGGGGCGCGGCGAAGGCGTCGCTGCGGGTGTACGGCAGGCCGCCGGGTCCGGGGTCGGCGAGGACGCCGCCGGCGTCGGTGAGGGTGAAGACGCCCACGGGGCTGCGCTTGTCGTCCTCGTGGTGGTCGGGCGTCCACCCCTTCTTGCCGTTGTGGGCGGGCCAGTCGGCCCGCTTCTTCCAGCCGTCCCCGTCCTTGGTGTAGAGGACGACGGTGGCGGTGGCGCGGTCGGCGCCGTCGCCGTAGACGGCGACCACCTGCCGGGTGTCGTCGGGGATCTGCTTCCGGAAACGCTCGGAGATGCCGGGCAGTTCTCCCGGAGCGGCCGAGGAGGCCCGGGCGTCGGGCTGCCGCGCCTCGCCCTTCGGCTCGGGTGCCGTGCCGCCGGAGCCGCACGAGGTCAGCAGGAGGGCCGCGGCGGCGGTGGCGAGCACGCTGCGGAACACGGTCGGGCGAATCGCGGTCGGGCGCATGGGTTCCATGGTCGCACCGGCCCGGCGGACGCGGACGGCGGCCCGGTCGGCGGGCTCCGGCGCGTGCGCCGGGCGTGCGGCCGAAAGCCGTCCGGAGCGGCCGTTTAATCGGTTGCCGCCGTGGTCGCGGCAGGCGAGGCTGTCACGGTTTGCTCCTGCTGTACCGACTTCTGCTCCTGCTCCACCGAGTCCTGGGACGTCATGCAGATCCGCGACCTTCCGTACACCGATCCGGGCGAGCCCGACACGCGCTCCGGACCCCGTTTCCTCTTCTGGCTCGGACGTATGCAGCTCGGAGGCCAGTTCAAGTCGCTCGGCTGGGGGTTGCTGCACTTCCTCTCCATCGCGGCCCTGCCCTACGGGGTCGGGATCGCCGTGGAGGCGGTGGTGGCGGGCGAGAGCGGCGGCCTGGCGGTGGCCGGCGGGGTGCTGGCGGTCTTCGGGATCGGCGTCGCCGTGGGCGACCTGATGCTCCATCGCACCTCGGTGACCAACTGGATCACGGCGGCGGCCCGGGTCCAGCAGTTGCTGGCGCGCCGCACCGCCGTGCTGGGCGCGGCGCTGACCCGGCGGGTCGCCGCCGGTGAAGTGGTGGCCGTCTCCACCGGCGACGTCGAGAAGATCGGCTGGTTCGTGGAGGCGCTCTCCCGGTTCACGGCGGCCGCCGTCACCGTCCTGGCGGTCTGCGCCGCCCTCTTCGTCTACCAGCCCGCGCTGGGCGTGGTCGTGGCGGTGGGCGTACCGGTGCTGGCCCTCGCGGTGCTGCCGCTGCTGCCGCCCGCCACCCGGCGCGCCGACCACCAGCGGGAGAAGGCCGGGCGCGCCACGGAGCTGGCCTCCGACACGGTCGCGGGGCTGCGGGTGCTGCGCGGGATCGGCGGCGAGCAGCTCTTCCTCGGCCGCTACCGCGACGCCTCCCAGCAGGTCCGGCACGCGGCGGTACGCAGCGCCCGGATGTGGGCGCTGATCTCGGCGGTGCAGGTGCTGCTGCCGGGGCTGCTCCTGGTGGGCGTGGTCTGGTACGGCGTGCATCTGGCGCAGCTGGGCCGGATCACGGTGGGCGAACTGGTCACCGTCTACAGCGCGGTGATGCTGCTGGCCTACCCGCTGCGCCACTTCGAGGAGATCGCGATGGCCTACTCCTTCTCGCGGCCCTCGGCGCAGCGCGCGGCGCGGGTGCTGGGGCTGCGGCGCCAGGATGCCGGGGCGGACGGGGACACGCCCGGGGCGACGCAGGACGTGGTGCCGCGCGGTGACCTGTACGACCCGGCGACGGGACTGCTCGCCCCCGAGGGCGTGTTCACCGCGGTGGTCTGCGGGGACCCGGACCTGGCGGGCCGCCTGGCGGAGCGGCTGGGCGGGCACGCGCCCCGCGACGAGGGTGACGCGCCGGTGCCCTCGGCGCTGCTGGGCGGCGCCGCCCTGGACGAGCTTCCGCTGGCGGCGGTCCGTGCGGCGGTGCTGGTGCAGGACAAGGACCCGGTGCTGTTGTCGGGGACCCTCGCCGAACTGCTCGACGTGCCCTCCTCGGGCCGGGTCTCCGGCGAGGAGGCGCTGACGGCGGCGTACTGCGGGGACGTGCTGGAGGCGCTGGCGCAGGCCTCGGCCGAGCCGGACGGCGACCCGACGCGGACCCGCATCACCGAGCGGGGCAGGTCGCTCTCGGGCGGCCAGCGGCAACGGCTGGCGCTGGCCCGGTCGCTGGTGGCCGACCCGCCCGTACTGGTGCTGGACGAGCCGACGTCGGCGGTGGACGCGCACACCGAGTCGCGGATCGCCGGACGGCTGCGGACCGCCCGGGCCGGGCGCACCACGGTGGTGCTGACCTCCTCGCCGCTGCTGCTGGACGGCGCCGAGCGGGTGGTGCTGATCGACGGGGACGCGGCGGTGGCCGTCGGCACCCATCAGGAACTGCTCCACGGCGACCCGCGGTACCGCGCCGTGGTGACCCGGGAGACCGATGCGGAGCAGGAAGCCCGCGAGGACCGGGACGAGATCGAGGAGAAGGCATGATCGGGCTGGCACCCCCCGCCTACGACCCGGCGGCGCCCACCGAGGCGACGAAGCTCCCGGTGGCGGGCACGGCCACGGTCCGGGCGTACATCGCCGACCTGGCGCGGCGGCACCGCAAGGCGTTCCTGCTGCTGGTGACGGTCAACGCGGTCGCGGTGATCGCCTCCATGGCCGGTCCGTACCTGCTGGGCTCGCTGGTCGAGGAGGTCTCGGCGGGCGCCGAGGACGTCCCGCTGGTCCGCACGATGCTGCTGTTCACCGCGGCCCTGGTGGTGCAGGCGTTCTTCATCCACCGGGTCCGGCTGCGCGGCGCGATGCTCGGTGAGGAGGTCCTGGCCGATCTGCGCGAGGACTTCCTGGTCCGCTCGGTGGAGCTGCCGCCGGGCGTGCTGGAGCGGGCCGGGACGGGCGACCTGCTCTCCCGCATCACCACCGACGTCGACCGGCTCGCCGACGCGCTGCGCGAGGCGGTGCCGCAACTGGCGATCGGCGTGGTGTGGATCCTGCTCCTGCTGGGCGGTCTGACGGTGACGGCACCGACGCTGGCCCCGGTGGTGCTGATCGCCCTGCCGGCGCTGCTGCTGGTCTGCCGGTGGTACTTCCGGCGGGCCCCTGCGGCGTACCGGTCGGAGGCGGCCGGGTACGCGGCGGTGGCCTCGGCGCTGACCGAGACGGTCGACGCGGGCCGCACGGTGGAGTCGCTGCGGCTGGGCCCGGAGCGGGTCGCGCTGTCGGACCGCCGGATCTCCGAGTGGACCGGGTGGGAGCGCTACACCCTGTGGCTGCGCTCGGTCCTCTTCCCGGTGGTCTCCCTCACCCATGTCCTGGTGCTCGCCTCGGTCCTGCTGATCGGCGGCTTCTACGTGCTCCAGGGCTGGATCGGCGTCGGCCAGCTCACCACCGCGGCGCTCATCTCGCAGATGCTGGTCGACCCGGTCGGCATCGTGCTGCGCTGGTACGACGAGCTCCAGGTGGCGCAGGTGTCGCTGGCCCGCCTGGTCGGGGTGCGCGAGGTGGAGCCCGAGGCGGGCGACGCCGACGAGCGGCCCGAGGGGCGGGCGGTGCGGGCCGACGACGTCCACTTCGGCTACCGGCCGGGCGTGGACGTGCTGCGGCAGGTGACGCTGGCGGTGGAGCCGGGGACCCGGCTGGCCCTGGTGGGCCCCTCGGGCGCGGGCAAGTCGACGCTGGGCCGGCTGCTCGCGGGGATCTACGGACCGCGCACGGGGCGGCTCACCCTCGGCGGCGCCGAGCTGGCCCGGATGCCCGCCGAGGAGGTCCGCTCCCACGTGGCGCTGGTCAACCAGGAGCACCACGTCTTCGTCGGCTCGCTGCGGGACAATCTGCGCCTCGCCCGGACGGACGCCGGGGACGAGGAGCTGTGGGAGGCGCTGGCGGCGGTCGACGCGGACGGCTGGGGCCGGGCGCTGGAGGAGGGGCTGGACACCGAGGTCGGGTCGGGCGCGCTGGCGCTCACCCCGGCGCAGGCCCAGCAGGTGGCGCTGGCCCGGCTGGTACTGGCCGATCCGCACACGCTGGTGCTGGACGAGGCGACCTCGCTGCTCGACCCCCGGGCCGCGCGCCATCTGGAACGTTCCCTGGCGCGGGTGCTGGAGGGCCGGACGGTGGTGGCGATCGCGCACCGGCTGCACACGGCGCACGACGCGGACCTGATCGCCGTGGTGGAGGACGGCCGGATCACCGAGCTGGGCCCGCACGACCAGCTGGTCGCGGCCGGTGGCGCGTACGCGGCGCTCTGGCGCTCCTGGCACGGGTGAGACACGGCGGCGGGTCCTGTGCCGGGGCACAGGACCCGCCGGACGGCCGTTCCCGCCGCTCAGACGAGGTTGAGCGCGGCGACCGCGCCCACCCCTCCGAGCAGCATGAACGCGGGCATCAGCACCTTGACCTCCACCCAGCTTCCCGCCTTGAAGCGCATGAACTTCGGCGGGCCCACCGGATACCAGAAACGGCGTCCGACGGGGATGGGCCACAGGATGGGGCAGCCGGAGACGGTCAGCGCGTCACCGATGTCGTGCACCAGAGCACCGAGGATGATCGGCAGACCCAGCCACAGGTACTCCTGGCCCGGTTCGGTGAAGAGCCAGCCCGCGCCGTTGCCGGGCTGGTCCAGGATGCCCGCGATGATCCAGGCGCCGGCGGCGCCCAGCAGCCAGACCAGGACGTCGCTGGAGACCCGCGCGTGCCGCCAGAGCAGTCCCTCCACGGCGAGGACCAGGTGGACGAAGAGGATGCCGAGCACCGCCCACCGTCCGCCGAAGACCGCGGCGGCGGAGGCTCCCGCGCCGACCAGGACCGCCCAGACCCAGGTGTGGGTGAGGGTGCGGTGGCCGCCGTTGCGCCGGGGGTCGCCCTTGCCCCGGGTGGCCTTGTAGACGGCTGCCGAGAGCCGGTCGATGATCTCGCAGAGGCCGCGGGATATGGGGCCGAAGGCGCGGGAGATCGTCGCCGACTTGTGGTCGAGGTCGGGCGCGAGGGCGGCGCCCGCGCAGATGAGCGCGCCGGTGACCAGTACCGGCCACGGCATGGTGTGGCCCATCGCGGTGGCGAGCGCTCCCACGCCCAGCCAGGCCGCTGCTCCCGACAGTGAGTGCGCCGGTCCCATCATGGCTGTGTCCCCGCCCCTTGTTTCCGCTGTCCGTGTGTCGTCCCGTGGGCAGGGGTCGCGTCGGATCGCTTCTGTTCGCTGCCCAGTTGGCGGTTCACCTTAGCGCCGATGATCTTCGCACGGTCGTCCGATTCCGTGATCGGTACAGAAGGAAGGCAAGATGGGGGCGTGACCCTTATCGATCAGCTGCCGCCGGACGCCGACCCCGATGCCCTCTTCGACGCCTTCTCGTCCTGGGTCGAGGAACGGGGCATCACCCTCTATCCGGCTCAGGAGGAGGCGCTGATCGAGGTGGTCTCCGGGGCCAATGTGATCTTGTCCACGCCGACCGGTTCGGGGAAGAGCCTGGTCGCAGCGGGCGCGCACTTCGCGGCACTGGCCCAGGACAAGGTGACGTTCTACACCGCGCCGATCAAGGCGCTGGTCTCGGAGAAGTTCTTCGACCTCTGCAAGATGTTCGGCACCGAGAACGTCGGCATGCTCACCGGCGACGCCTCGGTCAACGCCGACGCGCCGGTGATCTGCTGCACCGCCGAGGTGCTCGCCTCGATCGCGCTGCGGGACGGGCGCGCGGCCGACGTCGGCCAGGTCGTGATGGACGAGTTCCACTTCTACGCGGAGCAGGACCGGGGCTGGGCCTGGCAGATCCCGCTGCTGGAGCTGCCCCAGGCGCAGTTCGTGCTGATGTCGGCGACCCTCGGCGACGTCGCCATGTTCGAGAAGGACCTGACGCGCCGCACCGGCCGCCCCACCTCGGTGGTCCGCTCGGCGACCCGCCCGGTGCCGCTGTCGTACGAGTACCGGACGACGCCGCTGACCGAGACCCTGACCGAGCTGCTCGACACCCGCCAGGCGCCGGTCTACATCGTGCACTTCACGCAGGCCCAGGCGGTGGAGCGGGCGCAGGCGCTGATGAGCATCAACATGTGCACGCGCGAGGAGAAGGACCGCATCGCCGAGCTGATCGGCAACTTCCGCTTCACCACCAAGTTCGGCCGGAACCTCTCCCGGTACGTCCGGCACGGCATCGGCGTGCACCACGCGGGGATGCTGCCGAAGTACCGGCGGCTGGTGGAGCGGCTGGCCCAGGCCGGGCTGCTCAAGGTGATCTGCGGGACGGACACGCTCGGCGTCGGCGTCAACGTGCCGATCCGTACGGTGCTGTTCACCGCGCTCACCAAGTACGACGGCACCCGGGTGCGGGTGCTGCGCAACCGTGAGTTCCACCAGATCGCGGGCCGCGCCGGCCGGGCCGGTTTCGACACCGCCGGGCTGGTGGTGGCGCAGGCGCCGGAGCACGTGGTGGAGAACGAGAAGGCGCTGGCCAAGGCCGGTGACGACCCGAAGAAGCGGCGCAAGGTGGTCCGCAAGAAGGCGCCCGAGGGGTTCGTCGCCTGGTCGGAGCAGACCTTCGAGAAGCTGATCGCCTCCGAGCCGGAGCCGCTGACCTCGCGTTTCCGGGTCACCCACACGATGCTGCTGTCGGTCATCGCCCGGCCGGGCAACGCCTTCGAGGCGATGCGCCACCTGCTGGAGGACAACCACGAGCCGCGCAGGCAGCAGCTGCGCCACATCCGCCGGGCGATCGCCATCTACCGCTCACTGCTCGACGGCGGGATCGTGGAGAAGCTGGACGCGCCCGACGCCGAGGGCCGCATCGTCCGGCTCACCGTCGACCTCCAGCAGGACTTCGCCCTCAACCAGCCGCTCTCCACCTTCGCGCTGGCCGCCTTCGACCTCCTCGACCCGGAGTCGCCCTCGTACGCGCTGGACATGGTCTCGGTGGTCGAGTCGACGCTGGACGACCCGCGCCAGATCCTGCACGCGCAGCAGAACAAGGCGCGCGGCGAGGCGGTCGCGGCGATGAAGGCCGACGGGGTGGAGTACGAGGAGCGGATGGAGCGGCTCCAGGAGATCTCCCACCCCAAGCCGCTGGAGGAGCTGCTCTTCCACGCCTACGACACCTACCGGCAGAGCCACCCCTGGGTCGGCGACCACCCGCTGTCGCCGAAGTCGGTCATCCGTGACATGTACGAACGGGCGCTCTCCTTCACGGAGTACGTCTCCTTCTACGAGCTGGCGCGGACCGAGGGCATCGTGCTGCGCTACCTGGCCAGTGCCTACAAGGCGCTGGAGCACACCGTCCCCGACGACCTGAAGTCGGAGGACCTGGAGGACCTGACGGCGTGGCTGGGCGAGCTGGTGCGCCAGGTCGACTCCAGTCTGCTCGACGAGTGGGAGCAGCTCGCCAACCCGGAGGACATGACGGCGGACGAGGCCCGCGAGAAGGCCGACCAGGTGAAGCCGGTGACGGCCAACGCCCGCGCCTTCCGGGTGCTGGTGCGCAACGCCATGTTCCGCCGCGTGGAGCTGGCCGCCCTGGACAACGTCGCGGAGCTGGGCGAGCTGGACGGCGACGCCGGGTGGACCGCCGAGCGGTGGGGCGAGGCGATGGACGCGTACTGGGACGAGTACGACGACCTCGGTACGGGTCCCGACGCCCGCGGCCCCAAGCTGCTGCTCATCGAGGAGCGGCCCGAGGACGAGCTGTGGCGGGTCCGGCAGACCTTCGAGGACCCGAACGGCGACCGCGACTGGGGCATCAGCGCCGAGGTCGACCTGGCCGCCTCCGACGCGGAGGGCCGGGCCGTGGTCCGGGTCACCGACGTCGGCCGGCTGTAGTGCGGGGCCGATCGGGCCTACGGGACACGGGAGAGAACGGAACATGACGAACGCCGCCGAACGGCTGGTGGATCTGCTGGACCTGGAGCGGATCGAGGTCAACATCTTCCGGGGGCGCAGCCCCCAGGAGTCGCTGCAGCGCGTCTTCGGCGGCCAGGTCGCCGGCCAGGCGCTGGTCGCGGCCGGGCGGACCACCGAGGGCGACCGGCCGGTCCACTCGTTGCACGCCTACTTCCTGCGGCCCGGGAGGCCCGGGGTGCCGATCGTGTACCAGGTGGAACGGGTGCGCGACGGCCGGTCGTTCACCACGCGCCGGGTCACCGCGGTGCAGGAGGGCCGGACGATCTTCAACCTGACGGCCTCCTTCCACAAGCCGGAGGAGGGCGGCTTCACCCACCAGCTGCCCCCGGCCCGGGTGGTGCCGGACCCGGAGACGCTGCCGACCGTCGCGGAGGAGGTCCGCGAACACCTCGGCGAACTGCCGGAGGCACTGGAGCGGATGGCGCGCCGCCAGCCCTTCGACATCCGGTACGTGGACCGGCTGCGCTGGTCGCCGGAGGAGATCCAGGACGCGGAGCCGCGCAGCGCGGTGTGGATGCGCGCGGTCGGACCGCTCGGTGACGACCCGCTGGTGCACACCTGTGCCCTGACGTACGCCAGTGACATGACGCTGCTGGACGCCGTCCGCATCCCCGTCGAGCCGCTCTGGGGCCCGCGCGGCTTCGACATGGCCTCGCTGGACCACGCCATGTGGTTCCACCGCCCCTTCCGGGCCGACGAGTGGTTCCTGTACGACCAGGAGTCCCCGGTCGCCACCGGCGGCCGCGGCCTCGCCCGCGGCCGGATCTACGACCGCGAGGGGAACCTCCTCGTCTCGGTCGTCCAGGAGGGGCTGTTCCGGGAGCTCTCCCGGTGAGTGCGGCGGAGCGGGCCGGGCAGGCACCCGGCCGCCCCGGGGGCCTGGCGGACCGGCTCGGCGCGGCGGTCCGGCTGCGTGCGGACGGACGCCCCGAGGAGGCCCGTGAGCTGCTGGTGCGGCTCGGGGCCGAGCACCCCGGGGACGCCGAGGTCGCCTATCAGACGGCGTGGACCCACGACGTGCTCGGCCTGGAGGCGGAGGCCGTCCCCCACTACCGGCGGGCGCTCGCCCTGCCCGGGCTCTCCGAGGCCGACCGGCGCGGGGCGCTGCTCGGTCTCGGTTCGACCTACCGGGTGCTGGACCGCGCCGAGGAGGCGGTGGCCACGCTCGGCGACGGGGTACGGGAGTTCCCGGACGACGCGGCGCTGCGCACCTTCCTCGCCCTGGCCCTGTACAGCGCCGGCCGCCCCAAGGAGGCCCTGGAGCTGGCGCTGACCGTGGTGGCCGACACCAGCGCCGACCCGGGGGTCACCGCCTACGAGCGGGCGATCCGGCACTACGCGAGGGATCTGGACGACCTGTCCTGACCACCCGTGGCCTGCCGGACCCGGTCCTGCCCGTGCCTGCGGGCGGGACCGGTGGAGCCGGGGCCCGGGGACTGGGGCGGGCGCGTCGGTGTGGGCCTGCGCAGCCGCCCGGCGGAACGCCTGCGCGGGACGCGGTGCGGCGGGCGCGCCGTCGTCCGGGCCTCGTCGAGCAGTTCGGCGAACTCGGCCGCGTACTGCTCCGTCTCGGGGCCGGGGAGCGCCCGGGTGAGGGGTTCGAGGAGGCGTTCGGCGGCTCCGCTTCTGGCCCGGGCGAACAGCGGGCGGGGCCGGGCGGCGTCGAGACACCGCCGCTCGTCGGGGGTCAGCAGAGCGGTGGTGTGGGAGGGGGGCAGGAGCGCGGCCACGGCGGCGGCCCGCTCCCAGGTGGTGCCGGCGCGGCCGAGGCGCTGGGCCAGGACCCGGCGACGCCAGGTGCGGGGCCGCGCGTCGTCGCCGGTGGCGAGGAGTCGGCGCAGCGGCGGAGGGAGCTGGCCGGTCAGGTGGGGTGCCTGGTGGCGGCGGACGGCGCGGAGTTCGTCGGCGAGGTAGCGCCAGACGACGCGGTGGTAGCGGTTGAGGTGGCAGCGGACCGGAGTGAGCAGGCCGAGTCTGGCGAGCTTGGCGAAGCGTTCCTCGGTGATGCCGAGCAGCGCGGCGCCGTCCCGCGCCCCGGTCGTGGCCACCTGGGCGCGCAGGCCGTCGGGGTGGTCGACGGACGGGAGGAGCCGGCCGATCTCGGAGGCGGGCACCTTGGGCCGCTCCCCGGGCTCCCCGGTCCTCCCGGTGGTGGCGAGCAGGCCGAGGCCGACGGCTGTCTCGATCTCGCTCTGCCGCACTCCGAGCGCGTGGGCCGCGGCCTCGGCGCTCAGCGGGGGTGCCGCGTCGGGCGGGCCCGGTGGACCGGTCCAGGGAAGTGGTGACGGCCCGTGAACGGCGCGCGGCGCGGGTACGGCTGAGGAAAGGTCAGGATGCATGGCGGTTCTCCCCGTGAGCGGTGGTTTGCCCTGGAAAAGAACCGTAACCGTGTCCCGGGGATCTCGCCGGGCCTGTGGATAACTCCACCGGCCTCGGCAACGCCGCAGGTCAGCGGCCGAGCAGTCCGCCCGGGCGGCTCTCCGGGATGCGTACGTCCACGCCGAGGTGTTCGCCCACCCGGTTGACGAGGAGCGTCATCTCGTAGGCGACCAGGCCGAGGTCGGCGTCGGCCGAGCTGAGGACGCACAGGCAACTGCCGTCGCCCGCGGCGGTCACGAAGAGGACAGCGTCGTCGAACTCGATCATCGTCTGCCGCACCCCGCCGGCCCGGAAGTGCTGGCCGGAGCCCTTGGCGAGGCTGTGCAGGCCGGAGGAGACCGCCGCGAGGTGCTCGGCGTCCTCCCGGGCGAGGCCGCTGCTGGCCCCGGTGACCAGGCCGTCGTTGGAGAGGACGAGGGCGTGGCGGACGAAGCTCACCCGCTGGGTGAGGTCGTCGAGCAACCAGCCGAGTCCCTTTTTCTGTGCCATGATCCGGTCTCTCCCCGTGTCCGTCCCCCTGACCGGAGGATCTGGTCCGCAAGCCTTCACCACTGCCGCCGTCCGGGCAAGCATGATGAGGACATGGCTCAGAAGATGACTGAAGCAGCATGGCGCGCATTCGTCTCGGAAGGCACGCGGACCGCCAAAGTGGCCACGGTACGGGCGGACGGGAGCCCCCATATCGCCCCGGTCTGGTTCGTTCTGGACGGCGGGGACGTGGTGTTCAACACGGGAGCGGCCACGGTGAAAGGCCGCAATCTGGCCCGGGACGGCCGGGTGGCGCTCTGTGTGGACGACGAACGGCCGCCGTTCTCCTTCGCGGTGCTCCAGGGCCGGGTCCAGCTGAGCGAGGACCCGGCCGAGCTGCTCCGCTGGGCGACCCGGATCGCCGCCCGCTACGTCGGCGAGGAGAAGGCCGAGGAGTTCGGCGCCCGCAACGCGGTGCCCGGCGAACTCCTGGTGCGGGTCACGGTGGAGAAGGCCACGGCCATGGCGGACCTGACCGCCTGAGCAGGCCGACGCCCCGCCTGCGGACGCTCACCCCACGGCGGCCAGCAGGCGGGCGGCGTGCTGCCGTCCCGCGTACTCCACCAGGCTGACCAGGACGTCCCTGACGGCCTCGCGGTCGCGGGCGTCGCAGAGGACCACCGGGGTGCCGGGGTCGAGGTCGAGGGCTTCGGCGATGTCGTCGCCCTGGTGGCTGCGGACGCCGCCGAAGCAGTTAACGGCGACGACGAAGGGGATCTCGCGGTCCTCGAAGTAGTCGACGGCCGGAAAGCAGTCGGGCAGGCGGCGGGTGTCGGCGAGGACGACCGCGCCGAGGGCGCCGTGGGCGAGGTCGTCCCAGAGGAACCAGAACCGGTCCTGGCCGGGGGTGCCGAAGAGGCAGAGGGCCAGTCCGTCCTTGAGGGTGATCCGGCCGTAGTCCATGGCCACGGTGGTGCCGCCGGTGCGGGCGCCGGGACCGCTCGGCTCGGCCTCGGTGCGCAGCGGGCGTATCTCGCTGACCGCGCCGACGAGGGTGGTCTTGCCGGCTCCGAAGCCGCCCGCGACGACGACCTTCAGGGTCATCGGCGGTTCACCGGCGCGGGTGGCGGTGGGCTGCACTGCGTTCATCGGCGCTCTCGTCTCCGGGCGGTGGATCGGGGGGCTCCCCTGGCTCCGGGACGTTAGCCGGGCGGGTGGCGGGCCGCGGGGGCGCGTTTCGAAAGCGGTCGCAAACTGCCGGGGCCTGTCGGACCGCGATCACCGGGGGACAGCCGATGGCCACGCGGGTGGCGCGGCGGCGGGGGATCATGGGCGCATGAGCCACGATCACACACACGTCCGGGAGTTCTTCACGCCGCGTGCCGCCACCTGGGACAGCCGCTTTCCGGACGACGGTCCGGCGTACGAGGCGGCCGTGCGGGCGCTCGGGCCGCGCCCGGGGGACGCGGTCCTGGACGCCGGGTGCGGGACCGGCCGGGCGCTGCCCGCGCTGCGCGCGGCGGTGGGCCCGGCGGGGACGGTGCTGGGCGCCGACCTGACGGAGGCGATGCTGGCCGAGGCGGTCCGGGCGGGCCGGCGGGAGGCGGGGGCGCTGCTGCTGGCGGACGCGGAGCGGCTGCCGTTGCGGACCGGAGGGCTCGACGCGGTGTTCGCGGCCGGATTGGTCTCGCACCTCGCGGACCCCGTGGCCGGGGTCCGCGAGTGGGCGCGGGTGGTGCGTCCCGGTGGCACCCTGGCGCTCTTCCACCCGATCGGCCGGGCCGCGCTCGCCGCCCGGCAGGGGCGCACGGTGGCCCCGGACGACCTGCGGGCCCAAGGCCCCGTCACGGCCCTGCTGGAGGCGGGCGGCTGGCGGGTCCGGTCGTACGCCGACGAGCCGGAGCGGTATCTGGTGCTGGCCGTGCGGACGGGCTGAGCGGCCTCAGCCCTCCTCGGCCGCCGCGTCGGCCGTCCGCCCTTCGGGGGCCGCCTGGTGCGGGACGGGGCAGCCGCGCACGCCGGGGACCGGGAAGGTGCCCAGTTCGGCGACGCGGTAGCCGTCCGGGTACCCCTTGATCTCCGGGTTCTGCCGTGCGTAGTGCGGCACGACGCGCGGGCTCATCAGCCGGACCGCCCGGCCGCGCAGCCGCACGGCGCCCCGGACCAGGCGGCGGGTGAGAGGGCCGGGGTGGTCGTAGCGGAAGGCGTCGAGGAGCGGGTCGTCCAGGAGGGCGAGGGTGGCGGTGCGCAGCAGTGGGGCGAGGGGCTTGGGGTACCAGGACGCCATCAGGTCCAGGGTGGCGTCGGAGACGGTGCGGGCCTTCTCGTCCCAGCCGAAGTGGGCGCGCTCGTAGGAGTCGAGGCACTCCTCGAAGGCCGCGTAGTCCTCGGGGAGGTCCTGGATGCCCATGTGGCGGCCGAGGGTGCGGTAGTACGCGGCGGCGGCCTCGGCCTCGTGGCGGGAGAGGCGGCGCCAGCCGTACCGGTCGATCCAGCGCTTGGGGACGACGACGAAGGTGCACAGCACGTACCGCATGTCGTCGTTGCTGATGTCGTAGCTGCGGTGCATGCGGTTGATGCGCCGGATGGCGGTGCGGCCCTGTTCGTGGTCGAAGCCGTGCTCGACCACGGCGTCGAGGAGGAGCGAGGTGTCGTCGTACCGCTTCTGGGTGCGTTCGGTCAGTTCGGCGGTCTCGGCGAGGAGGCGGCCGATGCTCGGGACGGCGTAGGTGCGGTAGAGGGCGAGTTCGAGGGCGCGGGTGTAGTCCCAGGGGAACTCCAGGGCCGCGGTGAGCCGGTAGATCTCGAGGTGGTCCTCGGCCGGGTCGAGCGTGCGGATGTACCGGAGCCGGTCGTAACGCTGCACGGGCTGCCCCCTTCGGTCGTGGGGCTCAACTCTACGGTCTGCCACGGTTGGTGTCACAGCGTCACGTCATTCTCGCGGGCGGCGGTCGGGGTCGGGTTCGGTGAACGTCCCGGAACGGTGACCGCGGGGCTCTCGACGCGTGGGTTACCGGCTGGTTAAGGTGCGCCGACGACAGGGCGGGACCGACGACCGGGACCGATGACGTGGGGAGCTGCCATGGCGGACGTCGAGGACGGCGACGACTCGCTCTACGTGCTGACCGCGATGGTGATGACCCCGGGGCGCTTCCCGGGGGTCTTCGGCGACGACTACCCGGCGGCCTGCGCCGCGCTGGGGCTGCTCCCGGCTGCCGACGGCTACGGGCTGGTCCTCGGCCAGGACGGCGCGGGGGCCCGCTGGACGGTCGTGGTGGACGATGTGCCGCTGGTCGCGGTGGCGATCGCCGCCTGGGACTGCGGCATGGAGTACGACCTGTCGCCGCGCGAGGAGACCGTGGTGGCCGCCCTGCCGGGGTGGCCGGTGGAACTGGCGGTGCGCGCGCCCGGGGTGCCCGCCCCGCACGACCCCGAGCCCGGGGGCGACCTGGCGGGGGTGGTGCGGCTCGCGCCGCCGGACGCCGGCGAGTGGAGCGGGCCGCAGCGGCGGCTGGGCGCCGACGAGATCGCCCTGCGCTGGGCCCAGTGGCGCGAGGAGACGGACACCTCGGAGTTCACCTCGCCCGGCCCCCAGGAGGGGGAGGACGCGGAGGCTCCCGCCGGGGCCACGCACGCGCATCCCGGGGTGCGCCGGGCGTTGGGCGAGGCCCACGGCTATCTGGACTCCCCACCTCCGCCGGGCCGGGTGCGTTCGGCGTTCGCCTCGGGCGAGGCACGGACGCTGCGCGTCGACGGGCCCGGCTGGTCGCTGGTGGCGCGCACCGACGACATCGCCTTCGTCCTGCTGGACGAGGAGCCCGCCCAGGTGCTCCCGGTCGGCCGGGGCGCACGGCTCCCGGCGCTGCTGGAGGGGCTGGCGGCGCTGGCGCCCCCGGAGAGCTGAGGCGGGGCCGGGGGCCACACCGCTCCCGGCCGCCGTGTGTGGTTCCGGACCATGGTCCACCTCGCGGGCCCGCCGCACGATGAGGCGCTCACAGCGTCGGAACGTGCTGCCCGGGAGGCAAGCCATGGGGATTTTTCGCAGGGTGCGACGGACGAGGACCGGACCGGAGAGAGGCCCCGGGGCGCGGCGCGGCCCCGTCACGGTCCTGCTGGCCACCGCGCTGGCGGCCGTCGCGGTGACCGGCGCGGCACCGGCCTCCGGAGCCGGCCCCGAGCGGGGCGCGGGGTGCGCGGGGCCGGAGCGGCTGCGGGTGCCGGGGGCCGAGCACCAGCGGGTGGCGTGTCTGGTGGACCTGACGACGGCGGGGCTGGCCGGGACCGCGTACACGGACATGGCGGACCAGGCGGGGCTGACGGCGGCGGGGACGCGGAATCCCTCCGGGGTGCCGGGGCGGCAGGTGGACGGGTACTTCCCGGACGACTCCTCGTTCAACACGACGCACGGCTGGAACCACGACGCGCAGTTCGTGATCCGGCTGCCCGAGCGGTGGAACGGCGGGCTGGTGGTGACCGGCGCCCCCGGCACCCGCAAGCAGTACGCGGCGGACACCGCCATCTCCGACCACGTGCTCTCCCTCGGCTACGCCTACGCGGCGACCGACAAGGGCAACAGCACCGTCGACTTCTACCGGGACGGGAAGCGGCCCGGTGACGCGGTCGCCGAGTGGAACCGGCGGACGACGGAGCTGACCTTGGCGGCGAAGAAGGTGGTGGCCCAGCGGTACGGGAAGGCGCCACACCGCACCTACGTCACCGGGATCTCCAACGGCGGCTACCTGGCCCGCTGGCAGCTGGAGAACCGGCCGGAGCTGTACGACGGCGGGGTCGACTGGGAGGGCTCGCTGTGGACGGCCGACGGGCCGAGCCTGCTGACCTCGCTGCCGACGGCGGTGGCCCACGGCACCGGCGCGGCCGACGACGCGGCGATGTACCGGGCCGGGTTCGCGCGGGGCTCGGAGTTCCTGTGGGAGTACCACCGCACCGCATACTGGGGCGTCACGCAGAAGACGTACCGGGCGGAGTTCGACCCCTCGTACGACCCGGCCTGTCCCGGCGCCTCGGCCGGTTCGACGGTGGAGGAGATCCTGGCGCCCTGCGCCTCGGACGCCCGCTACGACCTTCAGCGGCGTCCGGCCTCGGTGCGGCGGGCGCTGGAGAAGGTGGCGCTGACCGGACGGATCGGCAAGCCGATGCTGACGCTCCACGGCGACCTGGACACCCTGCTGCCGCTCGCCGCCGACTCGGCCGTCTACAGCCGGATGATCGACCGCGCGGGCGCCGGACGGCTGCACCGCTTCTACACGGCGGCCGGCGGCACCCACACCGACGGCCTGTACGACACCCATCCGGACCGGCTGCGGCCGATCCTGCCCTGCCACCGCTCCGCCTTCGAGGCGCTGACGGCGTGGGTGGAGCGCGGCACGCCGCCGCCGGCCGACCGGACCGTGGCCCGTCCGTCCGGCGGGGACGTGGTGAACGCCTGCCCGCTGCGCTGAGCCACGCCCCCGCTCAGCGCCCGAGCTCGCGGCGCCCGCGGTTGCGCAGCCGGCGGCGCTGCGAGGGGTCGAGGGTGAGGTAGGCGGCGGCCGGGACGCCCAGCACGATCAGGAGCGCGACCCACCAGGGCAGCCAGATCAGCAGGAGCAGGCCGACCGCCACCCCTCCCACGGCGATCTTGGTGTTCGTCGACATGTCGATGACCTCCTCGGTGGCGGGGTCCGCCGTCTGTGGTGACAACGCGGCGCCCGCGCCGCTGGTTCCAGTGTGCTCGCTTCCGCGCGCCGGGGCTTCGCGGATCAGGCGGCCGGGCGCAGCCCCTCACCCACCTCGTGGAGGTGGGCGAAGACCTGGCGGTACGAGTCCACGGCTCCGGTCTCGGTGTACGGCACGCCCAGCCGGGCGCAGTGGGCACGCACCAGCGGCTGGGCCAGGCGCAGGTGCGGGCGGGGCATGCTGGGGAACAGGTGGTGCTCGATCTGGTAGTTGAGGCCGCCGAGGAGCCAGTCGGTGACGGGGCCGCCGCGGATGTTGCGGGAGGTCAGCACCTGGCGGCGCAGGTGTCCCCAGCGGGGTCCTTCCGGGTCGGGCATCTCCATGCCCTTGTGGTTGGGGGCGAAGGCCAGGCCGAGATGGAGCCCGAAGAGTGCCTGGTGGACGGCGGCGAAGGCGAGCGCCTGCCAGGGGGTCAGGAGGGTCAGCAGCAGGGCGGTGTAGCCGGCGACGTGCGCGGTGAGCAGGCCGCCCTCGACGAGGCGGACACGCCAGGGGTGGTTGCGCAGGTCCTGGAAGCCGTAGACCTTCAGGGCGATGCCTTCGAGGAGGGTGAGGGGGAGGAAGAGTCCGGCCTGGTGGCGGGTGATCCAGGCGCGGAGGCCGGTGCGGGTGACGGCCTGGTGCCCGGTGAAGACGAGGACGTCGGCGGCGACGTCCGGGTCCTTCCCGGTGTGGTTGGGGTTGGCGTGGTGGCGGTTGTGCTTCTCGTTCCACCAGGCGTAGCCCATGCCGAGGAGCAGGTTGCCGTGGACGAGGCCGATGAGGCGGGCGAGGCGCCGGTCGGCGGTGATCTGGGAGTGGCCCGCGTCGTGGCCGACGAAGGCGGTGCGGGCCGAGAGGACGGCGAGCGGCGGGGCGAGCAGCAGCGCCCACCAGCTCTCCCCCAGCAGGGCCAGGCCGGTGAGGACGGCGGCGAGGGCCAGCAGGTTGAGGGTGATGGTGCGGGCGTACCAGCCGGTGCGGTGTTCCAGCAGGCCCTGGCCGCGTACCTCGCGCAGCAGGGGGCTGAACTCGCTGCCCGGCGCCGGGCCGGCCGGGGTGAGCGGCGGGCGTGGGGCGGGGGCGGCCGTCTGGGTCATGGGGTCTCCGGTTCTGCGTGGGGGCACGGCGGCGCGTGCCCGTGGCGGCGGGCGGGCTGGGGTGAGGCACGAGGGTGGCGGGGCTCCGCTCGCCGGTGCGCGGCGGTCCGTCTGCGACGGCCTCACGCTACGGAGCGCGGCGGGCCCGGCCCATGGCGGAAGCCTCCGGAACGGTGCGGGGGAGAACGCCGCGTACGGCCGGGGGAACGGCCCAGGAAGGGGGTGGTGGTAGCCCCACCACGGCACCGGCGCGGCAGTGGCCCGGATCACAGGCGGGAAGCGGGCTTCCCGGGTTCCGGTGCTGTACCCTCGGCCGCTCAGCAGCAGGTAGTCAAATTTGAGGAATTGCCATCGCCGTGCAGATGTGCCCTGCCTTCTCCCCCGCCGACGTCCGCGCCCTGTCGGCCTGTGCCACGGTCTTCGTCCCGGGCGACCCGGCCCGCGCCGGGTCCCTCGCGTTCTTCCCGGCGGAGGGCTCCGGCCCGCCCGAGGTGCCCGGCGCCGCACCGCGGGAACTCTCCCTGGTCCTCCCCGACGAGGACGGGAGCCTGCGCGTCCGGCCGGTCCGCGCGACGCTGCTGCCCGTGGCGTGGGCGCTGCCCGTGCTGACCCGGGCCCGGGTCCGGGACGACGCCCATCCGTCCGCCGCCTTCTGGGGCGCCGCCGCCCTGCTCGCCCTCGACCTGCTCGCCCGGGGCCTGCTGCTGCCCGGCCTCTCCCCCGCCGACCACGACGCGTGGCGGTGCGGCCCGCTCGGCCCCGACGAACTGGGGCGGGTCCGCGAACTCGCCGCCTCCATGCCCCCGGTGGCGCACTGCGGCCCGGTCGCCGCGCCGCCCGGGAGCGACGCGGCCGAGCTTGCGCTGGCCGAACCGGAGCGGCTGCTGCGGCACTTCCTCGACGCCGTCGCCGACACCCTGCCCCGCACGGCCGCCGCACCGGCCCTCGCCGGGAGCGACGCCTACACGGCCGGGCCGCCGCAGCACCTGCCCGGGCAGCGTGGCTGGGCCGCCGACGTGGCCGCCGGGCACGACGCGGGGGTACGCCTCTCACTGCGGGTCGAGACGCCCGCCGGAGCCGGGGGCGAGGAGTCCGGCGCCGAGGTGGTGGGCGCCTTCCGCGCGGTGCTCCAACTGCACAGCCTCAGCGACCCGGGCCGGGTCGCCGACGCGGCCGAGGTCTGGGCCGGTGCCGGGGCGGACGACGGGGCCTTCGGGCCGCGCGCCCGGGTCGACGCGCTGCTGGCGCTGCGCCGGGCCGCCGGGGCCTGGGCTCCGCTGTCGCCGCTGCTGGCGGCGGGGGTGCCGGACACGGTGGAGCTGGCCGACGAGGAGATCGCGGAGCTGCTGGGCGAGGGGCAGAAGGCGCTGGCCGGTGCCGGTGTCGAGGTGCACTGGCCCCGGGAGCTGGCGCGCGAGCTGACCGCCCGGGGCGTGGTCGGCCGGGACGGTGAGGCGGGCGGTGACGACACGGGAGCGGGGTTCCTCTCCGCCGACTCGCTGCTCACCTTCAGCTGGCGGTTCAGCCTCGGCGGCCGGGGGCTGACGCGCGAGGAGCTGGACGTGCTGGCGGAGGCGAAACGGCCCCTGGTGCGGCTGCGCGACCAGTGGGTGCTGATCGATCCCGCACAGGCCGGCCGGGCACGCGACCGGCGGGACCACACCCTCGCACCGATGGAGGCGGTGGGTGCCGCGCTGACCGGCTCCGCCGACGTCGGCGGCGAGCGCGTCGAGGTGCGGGCCTCGGGCGCGCTGGAGGAGCTGCGAGCGAGGATCGCCGATCCGCACCGGGCCGAGTCCGTCCCCGTACCGGAGGGGCTGGCGGCCACCCTGCGCGACTACCAGCAGCGCGGGCTGAGCTGGCTGGCCGGGATGACCTCGCTGGGGCTCGGGGCCTGCCTCGCCGACGACATGGGGCTCGGCAAGACCGTCACCCTGATCGCCCTCCACCTGCACCGCCAGGCGCATCCGGCCACGACGGGGCCCACGCTGGTGGTGTGCCCCGCCTCGCTGATGGGCAACTGGCAGCGGGAGATCGAGCGGTTCGCCCCCGGCACCCCGGTCCGCCGGTACCACGGCGCCTCCCGCGCCTCCGCCGGGCTGCCGGCGGAGGGCTTCGTCCTCACCACGTACGGCACGATGCGGCTGGACGCTGCCGCGCTGGCCGGGGCGGGGTGGGGGATGGTGGTCGCCGACGAGGCGCAGCACGTGAAGAACCCGTACTCCTCGACCGCCCGTCAGCTGCGGGCCATCCCCGCCAAGGCGCGGGTGGCGCTGACCGGGACGCCGGTCGAGAACAACCTCTCCGAGCTGTGGGCGGTGCTCGACTGGACCACGCCCGGACTGCTGGGCAGGCTGGGCACCTTCCGGCGGGTCTACGCCCGTGCCGTCGAGTCCGGCGACGACCCGGCCGCCGCGCGGCGCCTGGCCCGGCTGGTGGGCCCGTTCCTGCTGCGGCGCCGCAAGTCCGACCCGGGGATCGCCCCGGAACTGCCGCCGAAGACGGAGACGGACCACGCGGTGGGGCTGACGGCCGAACAGACCGGGCTGTACGAGGCGGTGGTCCGCGAGACGCTGGCCGCGGTGGCCGCCGCCGACGGCATGGAGCGGCGCGGCCTGATCGTGCAGCTGCTCACCTCGCTCAAGCAGATCTGCAACCACCCCGCCCAGTACCTGAAGGAGGACCGGCCCCGGGTCGGCGGCCGTTCGGGCAAGGTGGAACTGCTCGACGAACTCCTCGACACCATCCTGGCCGAGGGCGCCGGGGTGCTGCTCTTCACCCAGTACGTGCGGATGGGCCGGCTGCTGGAGCGGCATCTCGCCGCACGCGGGGTGGCCACCCAGTTCCTGCACGGGCAGACGCCGATCCCGGCGCGGGAGGAGATGGTGCGGCGGTTCCAGGACGGCGAGGTGCCGGTCTTCCTGCTCTCCCTCAAGGCGGCCGGGACCGGCCTCAACCTGACCCGCGCGGAGCACGTGGTCCACGTCGACCGCTGGTGGAACCCGGCGGTCGAGGCGCAGGCCACCGACCGCGCGTACCGGATCGGGCAGACCCGGCCGGTGCAGGTCCACCGGATCGTCACGGAGGGCACCATCGAGGACCGGATCGCCGAACTGCTGGTCCGCAAGCAGGCACTGGCCGACGCGGTGCTGACCGGTGGCGAGGCGGCGCTGACCGAGCTGAGCGACGCCGAACTGGCGGAGCTGGTCACCCTGCGGACGGCCGCCCGGTGACCGGCTCGCGCGCAGGCGGCGGGACGGCGGAGACGGGGACGACGGAGGAGTACGGGATGTGGGACGAGACCGGGGAGTCGGGCGGGCAGGGCGCCGACGGGAGCGAGGAGCGGACCTTCGCCGCGCTGCCCCCGGCGCACGGGCGCGGGTTCGCCACCAGCTGGTGGGGACAGTCGTGGCTGCGGGCGCTGGAGGAGACGGCACTGGACCTCGGGCAGCTGAAGGCGGGGCGGCGGCTGGCGCGCGCCGGGGCGGTCGGCGCGGTGTCGGTGCGGCCGGGGCGGATCACGGCGGTGGTCCAGGACCGCGCGAGCGCCTACCGGGCGGACGTGGTCTGGGAGCCGCTGTCGGCCGAGGACTGGGACCGCTTCGTGGACATGGCCGTCGAACGGGCCGCGCACATCGCGGCCCTGCTGGACCGGGAGATGCCGCCGCACCTGGTGGAGGACGCGGCGCAGGCGGGCGTGGACCTGCTACCCGGCATCGGCGACCTGGAACCGTCCTGCACCTGCGAGGCGTGGGACCACTGCGGGCACACGGCGGCCCTCAGCTACCAGATGGCACGCCTCCTCGACCAGGACCCGTTCGTCCTGCTGCTGATGCGAGGACGCCCGGAACGGGCCCTGCTCGACAGCCTCCAGATCCGCGGCGCCCGGCACTCCGGCCCCGCGCGGGCCGCCCCGGCGGAGGGGGTGCCCGCGAGTGAGGCGTACGCCCTGGGCGCGCTGCTCCCGCCGCTGCCGACCCCGCCGCAGCCGCCGGAGTACGCCGGCGAGGGCCCGAACCTGGACACGGAGGCGGCCCCCGCCCCCGGGGTCGACCCCGGTCTGCTCACCTTCCTCGCCGGCCAGGCGGCCGAGGAGGCCCGGCGCCGGCTGGCACGCGCCGTGGCGCCGGACCACGCCGGAACGCCGGTGGAGGCCGAGCCTGCGCTCACCGAGGACGCGGTACGGCTGGCGGCGGCCCGCCCGGGTCCCGAGGCGGCCGGACGGCTCGCCGAGGCGTCGGGCCGCAGCCGGGAGGCGCTGGAACTGGCGGTACGGGCATGGGAGTTCGGCGGGGCCCCGGCGCTGCGGGTGCTGGAGGAGGACGAGCCGCTGGACGCGAAGGCGGCGGCGCGGGCACGCGCGGCGCTCGACGCGGCGTGGGAGGAGTCCGGGCGCCCCGCGTTCCGGGCGGCCCGGGGACGCTGGACGCTGCCGGACGAGGGTGTCCAGGTGCGGTACGCGCCGGACGGCCGCTGGTGGCCGTACCGGAAGGAGCGCGGGCGGTGGAGCCCGGCGGGGCCGCCGGTCCTGGACCCGGCCCAGGCGCTGGCGCTGGCCCGGGCCGGGGAGTGAGCGAGCGGGGCCGACCGCTGTGGTCAGCAGGTCCGGGGCGTGTACCGGCGCGCGGTGTCGCTCCGGCCCGTGCGCCGCGAACGTCCGGCCGCGCTCTCCCCCCGGCGGGCGATTGAAGGGTGATCTTGGTTCGGCGACCGTTGGGGGCATGGCTTCAGGGGCCACGGACCGCGGCCGGAACCCCGGGGGCGCGCCGCCGGGGCGTCCGGCGGCCGGCTCGCGGTCACGGCGGTGGGATTCGCCGTGCCGTGTCCACACCACCACGGGAGAGCACATGTCCACCAGCAGGCTGAAGCGCACACTGAGGATCGCCGGAACGGGGGCGGCCCTGGTGGGGGCCCTGGCGATCGGAGCCGGACCGGCCCAGGCGGCCACGGCGGTCGTCGCCTGGACCCACGGCAAGGTGCACGCGGGACCGGCCCTCGGGGAACGGGTCGTCAGCCACGTCAACAACGGCTACAGCTACACCGGCCTGTGCTGGCTGGAGGGGGACCTCGTCAACGACAAGGGCATCTCCAACCGCAACTGGGTCCGGCTGCAGCTGAACAGCGGGGGCATCGGTTACGTCAGCGCCGTCTACCTGAAGGGCAACGACAAGGGCAACGTGCCCAACCACTGCTGACCCCCACGACCGGCGTCCTCCTCCCGCCGGTCCCGACGGCGCCGCCCGCTTCCCGGGCCGGCGCCGTCGGCGTGTGCGGTCAGCCCCCGGAGCCCGAGGGCCAGTCCGAGGGCAGCGCCTCGGTCGGGAAGTCGCTCGGGAGTTCCGTGGGGAAGCCCGAGGGGAAGTCGCTCGGGAACTCCGTCGGGAAGTCGGAAGGGAAGTCCGAGGGGAAGTCCGAGGGCCAGGCGGTCGGCGCGTCGTCCGGTGCCGTCTCGTCCGGCTCCGGGGTCTCCTCGGAGGCGGTGGCCGTCGGCTGCGGGCCGGAGGGCGGCCGGTCGTCCTCCCCGTCGCGCCCGGCGAGCAGGATCAGGACGAGGGCGATGGCGGCCACGGCCACGGCGGCCGCGATCAGCATCAGCAGGCCGCGGCGCCGGCCGCCGTCGCCCGGCGGGGGCGGCGGCCAGGGTCCGCCCTGGTGGCCGCCCCCACCGGAGCCGAAGGCGAGCGTCCCGGGGTCGTCGGGGCCCGGCACGGGCGGGCCCGGCGGCGGGGGCACCGGCTCACGGCCGGGTCCGCCCTCACCGGGCGGCGGGGTCGGGGGCTGGGGTGGTTCGGGCGGGGTGGCCATGACACCAGGTTCGCCTGATGCCGTGTCAGATGACCACCCCTGGAAGGGAATCGCGACAGATCCCGGACAACTTCGGGCCGCCGGGCGGAGCGGGGGTCCTCCGCCCGGCGGCCGTACGGAACCGGGGCCGGGTCAGCCCCGGGCGGCCAGCAGGTGGTCCATGGCCAGCTGGTCGAGACGCTCGAAGGCCATGCCCCGGGCGGCGGCCTCGTCCACGTCGAACTCCTCGAAGGCGGAGCGGTCGGCGAGCAGCCCGGCGAGGCCGTCCTCGGCCGTGGGCAGGGCCAGTTCGGGCAGGCGGGCGGCGCGCAGCGCCTCCTGGACCTCGGGGTCGGCGCGGAAGGCGGCGGCCCGCTCCTTGAGGATCAGGTAGTTGCGCATGCAGCCGGCGGCCGACTCCCAGACGCCCTCCAGGTCCTCGGTGCGCGGCGGCTTGAAGTCGAAGTGCCTCGGCCCGTCGTACCCGGCGGTCTCCAACAGGTCGACCAGCCAGAACGCCGACCTGAGGTCGCCCGCGCCGAACCGGAGGTCCTGGTCGTACTTGATGCCGGACTGGCCGTTGAGGTCCAGGTGGAAGAGCTTGCCGGACCACAGGGCCTGGGCGATGCCGTGCGGGAAGTTGAGTCCGGCCATCTGCTCGTGGCCGACCTCCGGGTTGACGCCGTACAGGTGGGGGCGTTCGAGGCGCTCGATGAAGGCGAGGGCGTGGCCGATGGTGGGGAGGAGGATGTCGCCGCGCGGCTCGTTGGGCTTCGGCTCGATGGCGAAGCGCAGGTCGTAGCCCTGGTCGAGGACGTACTCGCCGAGCAGGTCGAAGGCTTCCTTCATCCGGTCGAGGGCGAGGCGGACGTCCTTGGCGCCGCCCGACTCGGCACCCTCGCGACCGCCCCAGGCCACATAGGTGGTGGCGCCGAGTTCGGCGGCGAGGTCGATGTTGCGCAGCGTCTTGCGCAGGGCGTAGCGGCGGACGTCGCGGTCGTTGGCGGTGAAGCCGCCGTCCTTGAAGACCGGGTGGGTGAAGAGGTTGGTGGTGGCCATCGGGACCTTCATCCCGGTGGCGTCCAGGGCCTGCCGGAACCGCTTCACGACCGCCTCGCGCTCGGTGTGCGAAGCGCCGAAGGGGATGAGGTCGTCGTCGTGGAAGGTGACGCCGTGGGCGCCGAGTTCGGCCAGCCGGTGCACCGAGGTGACCGGGTCCAGGGCGGGCCGGGACGCGTCGCCGAACGGGTCGCGGCCCTGCCAGCCGACGGTCCACAGGCCGAAGGTGAACTTGTCCGCGGGGGTGGGCTGGTACGTCATGGAGCGGCTCCCTGAAAGGTATTCGTTCGCGGCGTTGACAAATTACTGGCGCCAGGGCGGGATGGGAAGGGGCCGGGACGGTCGACCCGGGGAGGCCGGGCGTGGCAGGCTCGGCCCACCACCCAGGACACCGCCGTCCACGCACCCCCGGCGCGCGACGGCCCACCAGCAGAGACGGAGAGGCCGATGTCAACCGCCGAGGGCCCGCTCGTCGTCGGAATCGACAGTTCCACCCAGTCCGCCAAGGCCCTCGTGGTCGACGTGGGGACCGGCCGGATCGTGGCGACCGGCCAGGCACCGCACCGCGTCACCACCGGAGCCGGCCGCGAGAGCGACCCGCGCGACTGGTGGTCGGCGCTGACCGAGGCGGTGCGCGCCTGCGGCCCCGCCGCCCACCAGGCCGCCGCCGTCTCGGTCGGGGGCCAGCAGCACGGCCTGGTCACGCTGGACGCCGAGGGCTCCCCCGTCCGCCCGGCGCTGCTCTGGAACGACGTGCGCTCGGCCCCGCAGGCGCGCCGCCTGGTGGCGGAACTCGGCGGTCCGCAGGTCTGGGCCGACCGGATCGGCAGCGTCCCCGGCGCCTCCTTCACCGCCGCCAAGTGGGCCTGGCTGGCCGAGCACGAGCCCGAGTCCGCCCGTGCCACCGCCGCCGTCCGCCTCCCCCACGACTACCTCACCGAACGGCTCACCGGACGCGGCACCACCGACCGCGGCGACGCCTCGGGCACCGGCTGGTGGGCGGGGCCGACGGAGGCGTACGACGACACGGTGCTGGAACTGATCGGCCTGGACCGGGGGTTGCTCCCCGAGGTGGTGGCGCCCGGGGAGGTCGCGGGCACCGTCCGCGAGGGTGAACTGCCCTTCGCCCGGGGCACCCTGGTCGCCGCCGGGACCGGGGACAACGCGGCGGCCGCGCTCGGCCTCGGGCTGCGCCCCGGCACCCCGGTGCTGAGCCTGGGCACCTCCGGCACGGCCTACGCGGTCTCCACGCGCCGGCCCGCCGACCCGACCGGGACCGTCGCGGGCTTCGCCGACGCCCGGGGCGACTGGCTGCCGCTGGCCTGCACCCTCAACTGCACCCAGGCCGTGGACCGCGTCGCCGCCCTCTTCGGCCTGGACCGCGAGGCGGTCGAGCCCGGCGGCTCCGCCACCTTCCTGCCGTACCTCGACGGAGAACGCACCCCGAACCTCCCGCACGCCTCGGGCCTGCTGACGGGCCTGCGGCACGACACCACCCCGGGCCAGATCCTCCAGGCCGCCTACGACGGCGCGGTGCACTCGCTGCTCGACGCCCTCGGCCTGGTCCTGGACGCCGACGCCGACCCGGCGGAGCCGGTGCTGCTCATCGGCGGCGGCGCGCGGGGCACCGCCTGGCAGGAGACGGTGCGGCGGCTGACGGGGCGTCCGGTGCGGGTGCCGCGCGCCGGCGAACTGGTCGCACTCGGCGCCGCCGCGCAGGCCGCGGGGCTGCTGACCGGAGAGGACCCGGCCGCCGTGGCCCGCCGCTGGGGCACCACCGACGGCCCGCTGCTGGACCCGCTGCCCCGCGACGAGGCGACGGCGGAGCGGATCGCGGGTGTGGTGGAGGGGGCCGGGACGCTCTGGGCCGAGGAGTGAACGGGCCGGGCTGACGCGGCGTCGGCCCGCTCCCCCGTACCCCTACCGCCCGGTCATCTACGCGCGTACCGTGCTGTCGTCACCGCGCCGGTGCGCACGCCCGGCCCGCGGTGCGACCCGCACCCTCTGTACGCGCGCCACCCCCGCCTCGGTGCCCCATGCCCGGGGCGGGGCGGTTCAGCGGGCTGCCGTGGCGGCGGCCCGGTACCCCCCACCGAGAGGCAGGACCGCCGTGGAACGTCCCCGAAGCTCCGTCGCCCGCAGAAGACTGCTGAAGGGCGCGGCCGCCCTGCCGGCCGTGCTGCTCGCCGGCTCGGCCGGGCCCGCCTTCGCCGGCCGGGTGGAGGCCCAGCAGCGCCCGGACGCCGACTGGGTGCCGGCCGCGCCCGGCAACTACACGGTCGCCAACCGGCCGCGCCAGTACCCGGTGGACTTCGTCGTCATCCACGTGACGCAGGAGACCTACGCCGACACCCTCGGCATCTTCCAGAACCCGGCCAAGAAGGTCTCGGCCCATTACGTGGTGCGCTCGGCCGACGGCCGAGTCGCCCAGTGCGTGCGCGAGGCGGACGTCGCCTGGCACGCGGGCAACTGGGACTACAACACCCGCAGCGTCGGCATCGAGCACGAGGGGTGGGTCGACAAGCCGGAGTACTTCACCGACGCGATGTACTCCGCCTCGGCCGCGCTCACCGCCGCGATCTGCGACTCGTACGCCGTCCCGAAGACGCGGGCGCACATCATCGGCCACCACGAGGTGCCCGGCGCCACCCACACCGACCCTGGTCCGCTGTGGGACTGGGACCGGTACATCAAGCTCGTCAAGGCCGCCTGAGCGGTCGCCGTGCGGGGTGCGCGCGGCGGCGCGCACCCCGCACGGGGCTCCGGATCACCAGGTGACCGGGAGCCGTTCGGGGCTGCGTGAGGTGCCGGCCGGGCGCCAGCGGACCGGCTTCTCCGGTTCCGCGAGCCGCAGCCCGGGGAAGCGGACCGCCAGCCGGTGCAGGGCCAGGTGGAGTTCGAGCCGGGCGAGCCAGGCGCCCAGGCAGTAGTGGGGCCCGGCGCCGAAGGCGAGGGTGGGCGCCGGCAGCGGGGTGAAGAGGGCCTCGGTCTGCGCGGCCGGGAAGACCGACGGGTCGCGGTTGGCGGTGGTGGAGTCGGCGAGGACCACCGCGCCGGCCGGGATGAGGACGCCCCCGACCTCGGCGTCCTCGGTGGCGCAGCGGGTGCTGCCCGGGTCGTCGCCGAGCGGGATCAGGTGGATCAGGCGGGCGGCGGCCAGCTCCGCCGAGGGTTCGTCGGCCAGCCGGGGCCACTCCTCGGGCCGTTCCGCGAGCAGGTAGAGCAGGGAGTTGCCGAGCATCGTCATGGTGCTGTCGTGGCCGCCGGCCACCAGGCCGCAGACCAGGCTGACGAGACGGTCCTCGGGGATGCCGCCCTCGGCGTCGGCGGCCCGCACCAGGCTGCTGACCAGGTCGTCGCCGGGGGCCCGGCGCCGCTGGGCGAGCAGTCGGGCGCCGAAGGCGGTGAACTCCGCGAGCGCCGCGTCCACCTCGTCCTTGGGCCGGGTGCCGTCGGAGAAGGCGTGTTCGCTCCAGTGGCGCATCCGGCCGCGCACCGAGGCGTCGAGGCCCATCAGGCGGCTGATCACGGCGACCGGCAGCGGCAGGGTGAACTCGGCGACGGCGTCCACCGGTCCGCGCCGCGCCGACAGGTCGTCCAGGAGCTGGTCGACGATCGAGGCGATCCAGGGGCGCCACCGGGCGACGGCCCTCGGGGTG
Organism: Streptomyces albidoflavus; assembly: GCF_000719955.1. GTDB lineage: Bacteria > Actinomycetota > Actinomycetes > Streptomycetales > Streptomycetaceae > Streptomyces > Streptomyces albidoflavus. The sequence continues at coordinate 39,101 of NZ_JOII01000024.1, read as the reverse complement.
AAGGCCCGGCGCAGGGTGCGGCGCAGCCGCAGGTGCTCGACGCCGTCCTGGTTGAACATCAGCTCCGGGTCGTCCACCAGTCCGGCCGCCTGGGAACGGGAGGGGCCGTCCTGGAGGTAGAGCCCGGCGCGGCCGAACCGGCTGTCGCTGAGCACCTGCCGTACGTCGGCGTAGCGGTCGACCAGCCAGCCGGGGGAACCGTCGGGCAGGGTGCACGGCCGAGGCGGTCCCGGCTCGGCGGGCGCCCGGCGGTGGAGCGGGGCGAGCGGCGGAACGGCTCCGGCGGGGGCGGGTGTTGCGGCGGACAAGGTACCTCCGGGCAGTGGGCGTGCGGGCGTGGGCACCGGGTCAGAGGGCGACCAGGACTTTGCCGAAGTTGGCGGTGCGGTCGTGGTAGAGGCTGGCGTAGGCGTCCGGGATGGCGTCGAACCCCTGGTGCAGCGTGTGGTCGCAGACCACCTCGTCGCGCCGCAGGCGGTCGCCGAGATCGGCGTGGAGCGCCTGCCAGTTGGCCTCGGTGAACCACTCCAGGGAGAAGATCCCGCGCACGGTGGTGCGGGGGAACATGATGTACGGCAGCAGTCGCGGCCCGACCGCCTCGCGGCCCACCTGGGTGGCCCACTGCCAGCAGACGGCGACCTTGCTGCCGACGGTGAGCCGGGCGAAGACCGCGTCGGTGACGGCGCCGCCGAGGTTGTCGAAGTAGTGGTCGACGCCGTCGGGCGCGGCCCGGTCCAGCGCCTCGCCCACCTGCTCGGCGCTGTCGCCGTGCCGGTAGCGGACGACCTCGTCGAAGCCGAGTTCCCGCAGGTAGGCCGCCTTCGCGGGGCTGGAGGTGGTGCCGACGACGCGGGCGCCGGCCAGCCGGGCGAGCTGGCCGACCAGGGTGCCGACGGCTCCGGAGGCGCCGCTGACCACGAGGGTCTCGCCCGGTCGGGGGTCCAGGAAGGTGGTGAGGGTGCCCCAGGCGGTCATGCCCGGGCCGCCCATGGCGCTGAGCGCGGTCTGCAGGGGCAGCGCCTCGTCGTACCAGTGGCGCTGCAGGCGGCGGTAGGCGGGGAAGACCATCGGGAAGGTGCCGGTCTGCCAGAGCCTGGGGGCGCCGTCGCTGATCACGTGGGACTGCCAGCCGCCGAAGCCCTGGACGAGGTCTCCGGGGCGGTGGGCGGCGCGGGGGCCTGCCGCCAGCACCTCCATGATCGAGTCGGCGCCCATGGCGTCGCCGACCGGGGTGTCGAGGGCGATGCCCTGGAGGTAGGGGTCGACCGAGACGTAGAGGGTCTTGAGCAGCATCTCGTTCTCGGCGAGGTCGACGGGGACCTCCTCGGTCACCTTCTCGTAGACCCGGCCGACGTCGGGGGCGCCCTCGACGTGTTCGCGGACCACCCACTTGCTGATCTTCACTGCGGCTCCTTAGGGGCCTGGGCGGGGCCGTCCTGCGGCCCGACGGGGATGACGAGGTGGGTGGGGGGCGGGGCGGAGGTGTCGACGGAGGCGGTGAAGGGCACGCCGTCGTCGCGGCAGACGAACTGCATGACGTGGCGGCCGGCGGCGGCGGCGCGGATCAGGCCGCCGGTGGTCGCCCAGACACCAGACTGGTAGAAGTCGGCGAGGCCGGGCAGCCCGGGACCGTGCTTCTTCACCAGCTCCTCCAGCGTCTCGCCGCTCTCCACGAACGGCTGCCAGCCGAGCACCGTCCCGTCGTGGTTGCCGGTGTAGCGGACCTGCGTCAGGGGGCTGGAGACGTCGCGGACGGCGATCGACTCCGTGAGGCCCGGGAAGCGCTCCTCCAGGAAGCTCACCAGCGCGGTCCTGGCCCGGCGTTTGGCCGCGTAGTAGCCCCGGCCGTGACGGACGGGGAGCGTGTGCAGCTCCTGCCCGCCCCGGCGGCGGGTGGCCTGCTCGGGCCCCTCGTCCAGGGCGCGCCAGGGGGCGATGTCGCAGAAGTAGGTGGCGTAGACGACGCTGGTGCCCGGCGGGGAGAGTTCCGGGTAGTGGCGGTTGCGGAACTGGACGTTGATGCTGGGGTGGCGGATGCCGGTCAGTTCGGCGGCCTGCTCGTCGGTCAGGAGGTAGGTGGTGCAGGGTTCGGCCTCGGGGAAGCTCCGCTTGAGGCCGAGGAAGAGGGTGAAGTAGCCGGGGAAGACCATGCCGGGCTGGTGCAGGGTCTCGGTGTAGAGCTTCCGGTAGGCGTCGTCGAGGTAGCGGCCGCCGAGGAACTTGTTGATGGTGGTGGGCCCGTCGGCCGCCGACACCACGATGTCGGCCCGCAGTTCGCGCCCGTCACTGAGGCGTACGCCCGCGGCCCGGTCGTTCTCGACGATCACCTCCTCGACCTTGGTGTTGTACGCGACCTCGCCGCCGAGCCCGAGATAGCGGCGCTCGATCGACCGGGCGACACCGAGCGAGCCGCCCTCGGGGACGCCGGCGGAGAGGTTGGCGTGCGAGGCGAGCTGGAAGTGGGTGGGCAGGACGGGGAAGTTGGGGTGCTTCTCGTAGAGGACGAAGTTGAACGCGTGGCGCAGCAGCGGGTCCTTGAACCGGCCCGAGTACTGGGCCATCAGCACCGAGATCGTCTTCCGGACGGCATTGGCGTACGGGACGAAGGAGGCGAGCATGCGCAGCCGCTCGACGCGGCCCATCAGCCCGACGGGTTTGAGGAAGGGGTAGACCGCGAGGGCCTTGCGGAAGGCGCGCAGGTGGCTGCAGAACTCCTTGATCTGCCGCGCGTCGGCGGGTGAGAGGGCGGTCAGGTGGGCCTGTAGGCGGTCGGGGTCGGAGTAGAAGTAGACGGCCCGGCCGTCCTGTCCGCGCACGACGTTGAAGACGTCGAAGTGGCGGACCTCCTTGCCCTGGAGGGCGCCCAGCTCCAGCCAGATCTGGTGCATCTCGTTGCCCGGGCCGCTCCCCAGCATCCAGCTGACGCAGGCGTCCAGGGTGTAGTCGCCGCGTTCCCAGGAGGTGCAGCAGCCGCCGGGCAGCTCGTGCATCTCCAGGACCTTGGTGCGGTAGCCGTTCATCTGGGCGTAGCAGCCGGTGGAGAGGCCGCCGAGCCCCGCCCCGATGATGAGCATGGTCTCCCTGCGGCGGCCCGTCCCCGGCCGGGTGGTCCGCTCCCCCGCTGTCGTCATGAGTCGCGCCTTTCCTTGGCGTACCAGCGGTCGAGCTGGGGCAGCCGGCCGAGGCGGCCCGGATGCCAGGGCTCGGTGCCGGTGCTCTCGTGGGCGCGGAACGGCAGGCCCAGTTCCGCGCAGAGGTACTGGACGGCGAAGCGGCCGGTGGAGGCGGCCCGGATCAGGCCGCCCATCCCCACCCACTGCCCGGCCATGGAGAACCCGGCCAGACCGGGCAGCCGCATCCGGTCCTTGCCGACCAGGCCGGCGGCGAGGTCGTCGGCGTCGGAGAACGCCTTCCAGGCGAGGATCGAGCCGTTGTGGTTGCCGGTGTAGCGCCGGGTGGTCGCCGGGGTGGCGACGTCCACCAGCTCGATCCGCCCGGCCACCTCGGGCCAGCGGCGGCCGAGGAAGGTCCGGACGAAGTCGGCGACCTGGCGTTTCTCCTCGCGGTAGCGTCGGCGGTCGGTGCGGCGCAGGTCGGCCCAGTGGGTGTAGTCGCTGAAGTAGGTGCAGTGGACCACCGACTTGCCCGGCGGGGCGAAACCGTCGGAGTAGCGCGAGCGCAGCTGGACGACGAGGCTGTCCTGGAGGGCGCCCGGCAGGGCGGCGGCCTCCTCGGCGCCGAGCAGGTACGTGGTGCTGTGCGCGTCCGCCTCGGGCAGGGGGCCCTCGACGCCGACGAAGGCGGAGACCACGGCGGGGAAGAGGGTGCCCGGGCTCTCCAGCAGTTCGTCGTAGAGCTTGTCGACGCGCGGGCCGGTGTACTTGCCGTCCAGCAGGCCGCGGATGGTGGTGTGGCCGTCGCAGGCGGAGACGACGTGTTCGGCGTAGTAGCGGCGGCCGCCGCGGAGTTCGACGCCGATCGCCCGGTCGTTCTCCACCAGGATCTTCTCGGTGCGGGCGCGGTAGCTGACCGTGCCGCCGAGCGAGGTGTACCGCTCCTCGACCGAGCGGGCCAGGCCCAGTGAACCGCCTTGCGGGAAGCCCGCGTTGCCGTGGTGGGCGGCGGCCATGTTGAAGAGATAGGGCAGGAGGGGGAACCCTTCGGGGTCCTGGAAGAAGATGTTGCGGAACGCCTTGCGCAGCAGCGGGTCCTCGAACCGGTCGGCGAAGCGGTGCATCGGCGTGGCGGCGGTGCGCCAGAAGAGGCGGAAGGCCGGCAGGACGGTGCGCAGGGTGGCCGCCTTCTCGCGGACCGTGCGCAGGGCGGGGGCGGTGAGGAAGGGGTACAGCTCGATCTCGGTGAACCGCCGCAGGTCACGGCAGAAGGAGCGGATCAGCCGGGCGTCGGCCGGGGAGACCTCCAGCAGGTGGGCCTCCAGCCGGCCGGGGTCGTTGTAGAAGACCACCGACCGGCCGCTCTCGTCGGTGACCTTGTTGAACAGCTCGAAGTTGGTGACGGTCTTGCCGTCGAGCGCGCCCAGCTCCCGCCAGACCTGGTGGGCGTCGTTGCCCTCGGCGGTGCCGATCAGCCACTCGATGCAGTAGTCGAAGAGGTAGCCGTCCCGGGACCAGGCGGTGCAGCAGCCGCCGGGGAGGACGTGCTTCTCGAAGATGCGGGTGCGCATCCCGCTCATCTGCGCGTAGCAGCCGGTGGAGAGGCCGGCCATCCCGGCGCCGACGACGATGACGCGCGGCGGGCTGCCCGGCGCGGGCTCGCGCCGGGTCCACTCGGTGTCCTCCTCACGCCGCACGGCCGGCCTCCCCCGTGAGGAGGGCGCGGACCAGGCCGGCGTTGCGCGGGAGGTGGTCGGCGTCGAGCATGTCGGCGTGCTTGCCGGAGCCGCGCAGGACCCGGGTGCCGGTGGCGGAGCTGCCGTACCAGGTGCCGGGGACGCCGGCCGCGTACAGCTCGGTCTTCTCCTCGTCGGAGACGACGGTGACCGGCGCGCCGACGGTGCCGGTGTTGGGGTTCCGGCCGCAGAAGCTGAGGTATTCGGCGGCGTGTTCCAGCAGGGTGCTGGTGACGGTCTCGGAGCCGGTGTGCTTGTAGAGGTGGCCGCCGAGTTCCGCCTCGAAGGTCTTCAGCCCGTCGGCGCCGGGCGCGAACGCCTCGGTGACGCGCCGGGAGTCGAGGATGACCACGTGGCCGACGTCCCGGCCGCGGGCCTCCAGTTCGCGGGCGACCTCGAAGGCGAGGTTGCCGCCGAGGGAGTAGCCGAGCAGCCGGCAGGCGCCCTCGGGCCGGGCCGCCTCGACGAGGTCGGCGTAGCGGGCCACCTTGTCGTCGCCCGGCAGGTAGTTGAAGGCGACGACGCGGTACTCGGGGAGCTGGGCGGCGAGGCCGCGGTAGACGAGGCCGTGGCCGCCGGCGGGCGGGAAGCAGAAGACGGGGTCGGGGGCGGCCTCGTTGAAGGTGAGGTGGGGCAGTTCGTCGGCGGTGGTGCCGGTGACACGTTCCTCGACGGCGGCGGCCATGCCGTGCAGGGTCGTCACCTGGTAGAGGCGGCTGACGGGGACGGCGACGCCGAACTCGGTCCGCAGGTGGTGGAGGAGTTCGATGAGTTTGATGGAGCTGCCTCCGGACTCGAAGAAGTCGTCGCCGAGCCCCGCCCGGTCCAGGCCCAGCAGGGCCTCCCAGTGCCGGGCCATGCTCACCTCGTAGAGGGTCACGGGCGCCTCGTAGGCCCGGTGCCGCTCGCCCTGCGGCTGGGGCAGGGCACGGAGGTCGACCTTGCCGTGCGCGGTCAGCGGCAGCGCGGAGACCTCGGCGAGGTGGGCGGGGACCATGTGCGAGGGCAGGGCCGCGGCGAGGTGGCGGCGGAGCGCGCGGATGTCCAGGGTGACGCCGGGTTCGGGGACGCAGTAGGCGCACAGGACGGCCTCGCCGCCGGCGTCGGTGCGGACGGCGGCCACCGCGCGGGCGACCCCGGGGCGGGCGGTGAGGTGGGCCTCGATCTCGCCGGTCTCGATCCGGTGGCCGCGCAGTTTGACCTGGCCGTCCTGGCGGCCGAGGAGGTGGACGCGGCCCTCGGCGTCCCAGCGGGCGAGGTCGCCGGTCCGGTAGAGGCGTACCGGCCGGGCGCCGGGTCCGCGGCCGAGGGTGCGGGTGGTGAAGCGCTGCCCGGTCAGCTCCGGGTCGCCCGCGTAGCCGAGGGAGACGCCCTCGCCGCCGATCCACAGCTCACCGGTGACGCCGGGGGGCACGGGGGCGCCGTACGGGTCGAGGATGTAGAGGGTGGCGTGCGGCAGCGGGCGTCCGATCGGCACGGTCAGGCCCGGGTCCAGCTCCTCGGCGGGGCCTTCGAAGCAGGCGCTGTCGATGGTGGCCTCGGTGACGCCGTAGGAGTTGAGGACGCGGGTGCCGGGGCCGCAGAGTTCGCGCAGCCGCCGGTACTCGGCGGTCTTCCAGGTGTCGGAGCCGACGATCAGGAGCCGGAGGAAGTCGAGCCGCTCGCCCTCGCGGGCGCAGTGGTCCATCAGGCCGCGCACCAGGGCGGGGACCAGTTCGGCGCAGTCGACGCGTTCGGCGCGCAGGGTGCGGTACAGGCGCGCGGTGTCGAAGACCAGGTCGCGGTCGGCGAGGACCAGGGTGCCGCCCGAGCAGAGGGCGCGCACCAGGTCGCCGGTGAAGACGTCGAAGGAGGGCTGGGCGGTCTGGAGGTGGACCCTCACGTCCCGCTCCAGGCCGTAGGCGGTGCGCCAGGAGGCGTAGGCGGCGGCGAGGTTGCGGTGGCTGACCCGGACGGCCTTGGGGACGCCGGTGGAGCCGGAGGTGTGGATGACGTACGCGGGGGCGTCCGGGTCGTCGGGGGTCTCGGGGGCGGGCCCGTCGCTCTCGGCGGCGCGGAGCTGGTCCGGGGTGACGGCCGGGCAGGAGAGCCCGGTGGGCGCCGGGCCCGAGCCCGGGCCGGTGACGAGGAGGGCGGCGCCCGCCCCCGCGAGGACCTGGGCGGTGCGGTCGGCCGGGAGGGCGGGGTCGAGGGGGAGGTAGGCGCCGCCGGCCTTGAGGACGGCGAGCAGGGTGACGATCAGCTCCGGCGACTTCTCCAGCTGGACGCCGACCACCGTGCCGGGCCCGGCGCCGAGCGCGCGCAGCCGTCGCGCCCTGGCATCGGCCCGCCGGTCGAGTTCGCCGTAGGTGAGGTGGGTGGAGGCGCCGTACGGGGCGGGGACGGTGACGGCGGTGGCCCCGGGCCGGGCGGCGGCGGCCTCGGCGAAGAGCCGGTGGACGGGCCGGTGGGCGCCGCCCGCAGGCCGGGCCGCGGCGGCCTGCCGGGCGCCGCTCCACTCCTCCACGAGCCGTTCGTGTTCCTCGGCGCCGAGCATCTCCAGTTCGGGGGTGGGGGTCTCGGGCCGGGCGCGCGTCATGCTGTCGAGGAGGTGGACGTAGTGGCCGGCCATCCGGCGGACGGTCTCGGGGTCGAAGAGGTCGGTGTTGTACTTCAGGACGGAGTGGAACCGCCCTTCGGACTCGTCCTCGTAGACCGAGAGGGTGAGGTCGAACTGGCCTTCCTCCTCGGGGAGTTCGATGTACTCCAGCCGGTACCCGTACTGCTCGGTGGCGACCTTGTGGGTGAGCAGGATGAACATCGCCTGGAAGACGGCCGAGCGGCTGGGGTCGTGGGTCAGACCCAGCTCCTCGACGAGCAGGACGAAGGGGTACTCCTGGTTGTCCAGGCCGCCCAGGACGGTGGCGCGGACCTGGTCGAGCAGTTCGGCGACGGAGGGGGCGCCGGAGAGGTCGGCGTGGAGCGGCAGCGGGTTGACGAAGTAGCCGTAGACCGAGGCGAACTCCTGCTGGGTGCGACCGGTCACCGGGGAGCCGACGATGACGTGGTCCTGGCCGGAGTAGCGGTGCAGGAGCAGGTGGTAGGCGGAGATCAGCACCATGAAGGGGGTGACCCCGTGGCGCTGGGCGAGGGTGTGGACGCGGGCGGTCAGCTCCTCGTCGAGGACGAAGAACTCGGAGGCGCCGTTGTGGGTCTGCACGGCCGGGCGGGGCCGGTCGGTCGGCAGGTCCAGCAGCGGGACCTCGGCGGGGAGGTGGGCGCGCCAGTGGTCGAGCATGGCGCCGGCCTCGGGGCTCGCCAGGAAGCGGTTCTGCTGGTTGAGGAAGTCGACGTAGCGGGCGGTCACCGGCGGCAGGGACGGTTCCTGGCCCCGCTTCAACGCCTCGTAGACGGCGAGGAGTTCCTCGATGAAGGTGAAGGTGGAGATGGCGTCCGAGACGATGTGGTGGACGGCCTTCATGATGATCCAGCGGTCGTCGCCGCGCCGGAAGAGCCGGAAGCGGACCAGCGCGTCCCGTTCCAGGTCGTAGCTCTCGCGGTACTCGCGGATGATGGTCCGCCGGATCTCCTCCCACTCCTGGCCCTCGACGTCGAAGAGGGCGAGGTCGGGCACGGCCTCGGCGGCGACGCGCTGCACGGGGCGGCCGTCGCTGAGGTGGAAGGTGGTGCGCAGGGCGGGGTGGCGGGCGATCAGGCGGCGGACCGCCTCGAACATCAGCTCCGGGTCGAGGGGGGCCCGCACCTCGACGGCGCCGCCGATGTTGTAGGCGTAGCCGTCCGGGTTGAGCTGCTTGAGGAACCAGAGGGCCTTCTGGTTCTGGGTCAGCGGGTGGTCGCCCTCGTCGCTGAACAGCTCCACGGCCGCCGCCCGGTCGCCGCCGTCCTGGTCGGCAGCGATCCGCTCGGCGAGCCCGTCGTGGAGGCGGTCGGCGAGTTCGCCGACGGAGGTGCCGCTGAGCAGGGCGACGACGGGCAGCGCGACGCCGAACTCGGCCTGGGCCTTGGCCCGTACCTCCATGGCGAGCAGCGAGTCGAGACCGAGCGCGCCGAGGCCGCCCGCCGGGTCGACGTCCTGGACGGGGGTGCGCAGCACGGTGGCGACGAGGTGGGTGAAGCGTTCGGCGACCAAGGCGCGGCGTCCGGCGCCGTCGGCGGCACGGAAGGTGTCGAGGAAGCCGCCGCCGCTGTCGGCGGCGGAGTCGAGGGCCGCCGCGGCGAGGTCGGCGACGAGGGCGGGCGGGGTGTCGTACCAGGCGAGGAAGGTCCGCCAGTCGACGACGGTGGCGACGACGAGCTGGGCCCGGTCCTGGCCCAGGACGCGTTCCAGCACGCTCATGCCGGCGCCCGGGGTGAGGCTGCTCATGCCCCGGCTGTGCAGGTAGTGCTCGACGAGGCCGAGTTCCTCGATCATGCCGGTGGCCCAGGGGCCCCAGTCGAGGCTGAGGGCGGGCCGGCCCTCGGCGCGGCGACGGTGGGCGAGCGCGTCGAGGAAGGCGTTGCCGGCCGCGTAGTTGGTCTGCCCGGCGGTGGTCAGCAGGGAGGCGACCGAGGCGAACAGCACGAAGTGGTCGAGCGGTTCGTCCCTCAGGTGCTTGTCGAGCAGGTACGCGCCGACGGTCTTCGGGTCGTGGACCGCGTCGAAGGCGGCCCGGTCCAGGTCGGCGATCCGGGTGTCGCGGACCTGCCCGGCCAGGTGGAAGACGCCCCGCAGGGGCGGCGGGTCGCCCTGCCGGTACTCCTCCAGCCAGGCGGTCAGCGCGGCCTCGTCGGTGACGTCGACCGGGGCGGCCACCGGGTGCGCCCCGAGCGCCTCCAGCTCCTTGAGGAGGGCGACGGCGCGGCCCTGGGCGGTGGCCGGGTCGGTGCGCCGCCATTCGCGGCGGGGCGGCAGCGGGGTGCGGCCCATCAGCACGAGGTGCCGGGCGCCGCGCTTGACCAGGGTGCGGCAGAGCAGGCGGCCCAGCGCGCCGAAGGCGCCGGTGACGAGGTAGCTTCCGTCGGCGCGCAGCCTCGGCGGCAGGGGGCGGGTGAGGTCGTCGGCGGGGCGCAGCCGGCTGGTGGCGCGGCGGGTGCCGCGCAGCCCGATCTCCTCCTCGTCCCCGGTGCGGAACTCGCGCAGCAGCGCCTCGGCCTCGGCCCGGGCCCCGGCGGGGCTCCGGTCGTGCGCGGGGTCGAGGTCGATCAGCTTGCCCCGGTGCGCGGTGAGTTCCTGGTGGCGCAGGACGCGGGTGACGCCCCAGGCGGGCGCGCCGAGCGGTTCGACGGCCTCGCCGGGGGTGACGGGCTGCGCCCCTCGGGTGACGACGTGCAGGGCGCCGGGTGCGGGCCGGTTCTGGAGGACCTTGGCGAGGGCGACGAGCCCCCAGGCGCCGCCCCCGGCCGCCTGCCGCAGCGTCTCGCGCGGGCAGCCCTCGTACGGCGGGAGTCCGAGGCCGCCGAGGTGGACGACGGTGCCGCGGAAGGGCCCGGTGTCCGCGTCGAGGTCGGCGAAGAGGCGGGCCAGGTCGTCGGCGGAGTCGGGGGCGAGGGTGAAGGCGGTGCCCTCGGCGTTCCTGGTGTACGCGGCGGCGGGTGTCACCGTGCGGCAGCGGTGGCCGAGGCCGGTGACCAGGGCGGCGAGGGCGGCACCGACGCCACCGGGGTCGCCGTCGGTGAACAGCAGCCAGTCGCCGCCGGGTTCGGCCGGCGCCCCGGCGTCCTCGGGCAGCGGCAGATCGGTCCAGACGGGGACGGCCAGCCAGGAGTCGACGGTGGCCCGGGAGACGGTGGCGGAGGCCTTCTCGACGTCGGCGGCGCGGAAGCCGGTGAGGCGGCCGAGGGGGGTGCCGTCCTCGGCGTACAGGGCGAGGTCGGCGACGAGTTCGTCCCCGTCGTCGCGGGTGATCACGCCGTGGGCCCACAGGGTCCGGTCGCCGACCGGGGTGAGGCTCAGTTCGGCGATCGACAGGGGCAGGCGGATGCCGGTGCCGGGGGCGGGGTCGCCGTCGGCGGGGATCTGGCGGGTCAGCAGCGACTGGAAGCAGGCGTCGAGGAGGACCGGATGGAGGTGGTGGCGGGCGGGGTCGTCGCCGAGGACCTCGGGCGGGCTGATCCGGGCCAGCACCTCGCCGTCGCCGATCCAGACCTCGTCGAGCGCCTGGAAGGCCGGCCCGTAGTGGTAGCCGAGGGCGGCGAGTCCGGTGTAGCAGGCGGAGCCGGTGAGCCACTGGCCGCTGCGGGCCTGGACGGCCGCCGGGTCCAGCGGGGGTCCGGCCGCGGGGTGCTGGGCGGTGCGGACGGTGCCGGTGGCGTGGACGGCGCGTTCGCCGCCGGGTCCGGGCGGTGCGGAGGCGATGGCGAAGTCGGCGCTCTCCGGGTCGACCGTCAGGTGGACGGTCGTGGTCTGGTCCTCGGCGAGGAAGAGGGCCTTGCGCAGGTCGACGTCGGCGAGGACGGCCGAGGCTCCGCCGGTGAGCGCCAGGACGGCCTGGGTGGCCATCTCCAGGTAACCGGCGGCGGGGAAGACCACGGAGTCCTGGATGCGGTGGTCGGCGAGGTAGGGCAGCCGCTCGGTGTCCAGGGCGCTCTGCCAGGCGGGGCCCGGGTGGTCGGTGCGGCGGCCCAGCAGCGGGTGGTCGAGGTGGCCGAGGCGGACCTGGGCGACGTTGCGCGGCTCGGTCCAGTGGCGGTCGCGCCGCCAGGGGTAGCGCGGCAGCGGCACGGCCCTGCCGGTGGGCTGGAGCACGTCCCAGTCGACGTCGACACCGAGGTTGTGCAGGGTGGCCAGCGAGGCCGCGAACCGCTCGGGCTCGTCCTCCTCGCGGCGGATCGAGGGCACGGTGACGGCGGTCCGCCCGGTGGCCTCCAGGCATTCGCGCAGGGAGTGGGCGAGGGCCGGATGGGGCCCGATCTCCAGGAAGAGCCGGTGCCCTTCGTCGGCGAGCCGGTCCACGGCGGCCCGGAAGGCGACCCGGTCGCGGACGTTCCGCCACCAGTACGCGGCGTCCAGCACCACCCCGTCGGCCGGCCCCTCGATCCCGGTGAGGTGGACGGGCACCTGGGCGGGGCGCGGTGCGAGCCCCGCCAGGGAGGCGAGCAGCTCGTCCTTGATCCGGTCCATCTGCGGGCTGTGGTAGGGGACTTGGACGGTCAGGAGCTTGGCGAAGATCTGCTCGTCACGGAGTTCCCCGGAGAGCCGGACGAGGGTGTCGCGGTCCCCGGCCAGGGTGACTCCGGTGGGGCTGTTCACGGCGGCGACGCAGACCCGGTCGGCGTAGGGCCGTACCCGGTGCTCGGCCTCCTCCTCGGAGAGGCTGACGGCGAGCATGCCTCCGGTGCCGGCGAGGGTGTGCTGCAGCCGGCTGCGGTGGACGGCGATGCCCACCGCCTCCTCCAGGGAGTAGACGCCGGCCTCGTGGAAGGCGGCGATCTCCCCGGTGCTGTGGCCGACGACGGCGTCGGGGGTGACGCCGTACGAGCGCCAGAGGGCGGCCAGTCCGGCCTGGACGGCGAAGTTGGCGGGCTGGGCGAGCCAGGTCTCCGCCATCCGGGAGGTCTCGGCGCCGGCCGCCATCTCGTCGAGGAGCGACCAGCCGGCCAGGCGCCGGATCTCCCGGTCGCAGGCGGTGACGACCTCGCGGAAGACCGGTTCGCTCTCCAGGAGCCCCCGGCCCATCCCCCACCACTGCGGCCCCATGCCGGTGAAGACCCAGACCAGGCGCCGGTCCTCGGGCTCCAGCCGCCGCCCCTGGACCACCCGGGGGTGTGGCTCGCCGCGCAGGTGGGCGTCGAGTGCCTCGGCGAGGGAGGCGCGGGAGGAGTGGACGACGGAGAGCCGCGTTTCGAGGTGCTGGCGGCGGTGGGCGAGGGTGTGGCCCAGGTCGGCGAGGGCGGGCCGGGCGCCGTTCCCGCCGTCGAGTTCGCGGCGGATGCCCGCGGCCACCTCGGCGAGGGCGTCGGGGTGGCGGGCGGTGAGCGGCAGGATGCTCCAGCCCGGGCCCTCGGGGCGGGCGGTCTCCTCGGCCATCTCCCGCGCGGTGCGGCGTCCGGGGGCGGCCGGGCGGACCGGTGGTTCCTCCAGGACGATGTGGGCGTTGGTGCCGCCGAAGCCGAAGGAGTTGACCCCGGCCCGCGCGGGCCCCTCGTGGGCCGGCCAGGAGACAGCCTCGGTCGGGATGGTGAAGGGTGAACTCTCGTACGCGATGGCCGGGTTGACGGTGTCGAGGTTGATGTGGGGCGGGATCACCCGGTGTTTGAGGGCCAGCGCGGTCTTGATGAGCCCGGCGATGCCCGCCGCCGACTCGGTGTGCCCGATGTTGGTCTTGACCGACCCGACGTGGCAGGCGGCGCCGGGGGCGCGGCCCTCGGCGAGGACCTGGGCCAGGGCGTTGGCCTCGATGGGGTCGCCGACGGGCGTGGAGGTGCCGTGGGCCTCCACGTACTGGAGGTCGCCCGGGGTGACGCCGGCCTCGGCGCAGACCCGCCGGACCAGGGAGATCTGGGCGTCGGCGCTGGGCACGGTGATGCCGTTGGTGCGGCCGTCCTGGTTGACGCCGCTGCCGAGGATGACGGCGTGCACCGGGTCCCCGTCGGCCAGCGCCTCCTCCAGCCGCTTGAGGGCGACCAGGCCGACGCCCTCGGCGCGTACGTACCCCTCGGCCGAGGCGTCGAAGGCCCGGGAGCGGCCGCTGGGCGAGAGGAAGCCGCCCTTGGTCTCGGCGATCGTGTACTGCGGTGCCGAGTGCAGCAGGACGCCCCCCGCGAGCGCCAGGTCGCTCTCGCCCCGCAGCAGGCTCTGGCAGGCCAGATGGACGGTGACCAGGGAGGAGCTGCACGCCGTGTCGACGGTGAGGCTCGGACCCCTCAGGTCGAGGCAGTGCGAGATCCGGTTCGACACCATCGTCATCATCGTGCCGGTCGCGGTGTGCGCCGCGAGGGTCTCGAAGCTCAGGTCGGCGAACTGGAGGATCTTGTAGTCGAGGGTGAACGCGCCCACGTAGACGCCGGTGTTGCTGCCCGCCAGGTCGGCCGGGCGCTGCCCGGCGTCCTCCAGCGCCTCCCAGGCCACCTCCAGCAGTTTGCGCTGCTGCGGGTCCATGTGGTCGGCCTCGCGGGGGCTGATGCCGAAGAAGGCCGGTTCGAACTCGTCGAAGCCGTCGATGTACCCGCCCCGGCCCGCCGCCAGCTTTCCGGGTTTGTCCCGGTGCCGGGTGGCCAGGGTGGCGGCGTCGTAGCGGTCGGGCGGGGTGGGGGTGAGGCAGTCCTTGCCGCTGAGCAGGTTCCGCCAGAAGGCGCGGTGGTCGCCGGCGCCGCCGGGCAGCCGGCAGCCGATGCCGATGATCGCTACCTTGCCCGTCGAGGCGTCGTTGATCGCGTCAGCCAAGTTCGCACACTCCTCAGGTGGTCGCGCCGCCTTGGGTGCGGCACGGTCGGCGGTACGGCGGCGGGGGCGGGTCAGGCGCGGGGCCGGCGCCGCTTCGCGCGGTGGAGGGGATGGAGCAGACTGGCGAGGATCTCGCCGGTCGCGGGGAACGTCGTGGGGTCGTGGAGTCCGACGGCGGCCGGCTCGCGGCCGGGGTACCAGGTGAAGCTGCCGAAGAGGTGGTCCCACAGGGAGAGGTCGGAGCCGTAGTGGCCCGCCTCGGCCAGGTCGGTGCTGTGGTGCAGGCGGTGCTGTTCCGGGCTGGCCAGGACGTGGTTGAGCCGGCCGATGCGGACGTCGATGTTGGCGTGGACGAAGTAGCCCTGGGCGGCGGTGAACAGGCCGGCCGCGAGGACCGACTCCTGCGAGAAGCCGACGAGGGCCAGGGTGAGCTGGACGGCCCCCTGGGCGACGACGATGTCCGCCACGTGGTTGACGCCGTTGTTGGCGACGTTGACCTTCTGCGGGACGTGGTGGACCCCGTGCAGCCGCCACAGCCACCGGTTGGTGTGGCCGAGGCGGTGCGCGAGGTAGCCGGCGAGGGAACCGCTCAGCAGGGCGGCCGGGATCTCGGCCCCCAGCGGGAGCGCCGGGTCGGCCGGGGCCACCACGCCGACGGCGGTGGCCACCAGCAGCTGGGCCAGCGCGCTGCCCACCATGGTCAGCAGGAAGTACACGCCGTACCAGCGCCATTCGGCGGTGCTGGGATGCCAGTCGCGCTGGTGCGGGATCAGCCGTTCCAGCAGGGTCAGGTAGAGCAGAACGCCCACCAGGAAGAGCGGGCTCACCCGCGCGGGGTCCCACTCCAGGCTCAGCGCGGCGCCGGCCACCGCGACGGTCGCGGCCAGGAGCAGCGGGTACGCGGCGACGCGCAGCACCGCCCGGACCCGCCCGGCCAGTGATCCGACAACGGGAATTCCTTCGGAAAGGAATCCGTCCGGGACAATGCCTTCGGAATCCGGATCGCTATGGGACATGCAGAACACCCCCAGGAAATGCAGTCGTCGACGGAAGGGCCAGTAAACGGACACGCGAAAAGAGCCCGCGCACATCGGGGAAGCCGCGAGTAATGTCGCGGCACCTCAGGAAGAGACCAGGGGAAACCGACAAGAACCCAGCACTACGCTGTGCTTTCGGGAGACGGACGAGGAACCCGACCTCGCCCGGAACGCATCCGATTCTTCACCCGGAGCGAGCCCGAGTGATTCTTTTCCTTTTCCGGCGGCTTCAACCCTCCACCAAAGAGTGGTTCACCCGGGCCGGAGCCGACCTAATTCACTTCACGCACATTGAACCGGACGGGAGAGGAGGCCGAGGAAGAATGCGACCCCCGTCGCCGATGTGAGTTACTTAATACGATTGTCTGGTCACCCTCGCGGCCGGGCGGCGACCTCGCCCTGGTCGCTCCGTCGTGTGGCCCGAGTGAGCGCGGGCAGGCGGGTCCCGGGCGCCCCCCTTCGCCCCGCCGCGTGGCGGCGCCCCCGCCCTGCGGTGAGACTGACCGGGGCGGCTCAGGAGGAGAAGGCGATGAAGACGATCGAGAACACCGTCGCGGTGTCGGTACCGCTGCGTACCGCGTACGACCAGTGGACCCAGTTCGAGACCTTCCCCCGCTTCATGTCCGGGGTGAAGCGGGTGCGTCAGCAGACGTGCTCGGTGAGCGTCTGGGTCGTCGGCGCCGGGCCGCTGCGCCAGGAGTTCACGGTGGAGATCCTGGAGCAGGCACCCGATTCCCACGTCGTCTGGCGGACCCTCGGCCGCGGCGATCTCCCCCGCGGTGAGGTCCGGTTCCGGGCTCTGGCCGAGGACAGTACGGAGGTCGGCCTGCTCGTCGAACTCGGAGGCCGGAACCTGGCGGGCGCCCTCGGGGCCGTACCCGGCGTCGCCGAACGCGTCCTTGGTCGCGATCTGACCCGTTTCAAGTATTTCGCCGAGGGGCTCGGCGAGGCCACCGCGGGCTGGCGCGGCACCATCCGCGGCGGGCACGTCCAGCCCGGCATGCCCGAGGAGGCCAAGAGCCCCACGCCCACCTGGCCCATGGGCTGACCCCCGCGCGCCACCAGACACGACGAGAGGCGAACCGGTGAAGAAGCCGCCCCGCGAAGAGCCGAAGGAAGACCTGACCGTCACCCCGCCCAAGACCTGGGCCGCCGGCGTCCCGGCGGTGGTGCACGCGCTGGAGTACTCCCTGGAGCAGACCTCGCCCCGGGAGACCGCGGTCGATTTGCTGACCATGAACCAGGTGGGCGGCATCGACTGCCCCGGATGCGCGTGGGCGGACCCCGCCCCCGGCCACCGGCACCGCAACGAGTACTGCGAGAACGGCGCCAAGCACATCAACGACGAGGCGACCACCCGCCGGATCACCCGGGAGTTCTTCCGCGAGCACCCGGTCTCCGAGCTGGCGCGCCGCTCCGACCTCTGGCTCAACCAGCAGGGCCGGCTCACCGAGCCGATGGTCAAGCGCCCCGGCTCCGACCACTACGAGCCGATCAGCTGGCGCGACGCCCTGCAACTGCTCGCCGGAGAGCTGAAGGCGCTCGCCTCCCCGGACGAGGCCGCGTTCTACACCTCCGGCCGGGTCAGCAACGAGGCCGCCTTCGTCCTCCAGCTCTTCGCGCGGGCCTTCGGGACCAACAACCTGCCGGACTGCTCCAACATGTGCCACGAATCGAGCGGCTTCGCGCTCCACGAGACGCTGGGCACCGGCAAGGGCACGGTCAGCCTGGAAGATCTGCACCACGCCGATCTGATCTTCCTAGTGGGCCAGAACCCGGGCACCAACCACCCTCGCCAGCTCTCGGCGCTGGAGGAGGCGAAGCTGAACGGGGCCCGCATCGTCGCGGTGAACACCCTGCCCGAGGCGGGGCTCAGGCGATTCAAGAACCCGCAGAAGCCGCGCGGGATCGTCGGCCAGGGAGTCCAGATCGCCGACCGGTTCCTGCACATCCGCCCTGGTGGCGACCTCGCCCTCTTCCAGGGGCTCAACCGGCTTCTCCTGGAGGCCGAGGACGCACGGCCCGGTGAGGTGCTCGCCCGCGAGTTCATCGAGAGCGACACCAGTGGCTTCGAGGAGTTCGCCGAGCACGCCCGGCAGGTCGGGTGGGACGACCTGCTCGCCGCGACCGGACTGACCCGCGCGGAGATCGAGGCGGTCCGGGACGACGTGCTGCGCAGCGAACGGGTCATCGTCTGCTGGGCGATGGGCGTCACCCAGCACAAGCACGCTGTGCCCACCATTCGGGAGATCGTCAACTTCCTCCTGCTGCGCGGCAATCTCGGCCGGGCGGGGGCGGGTGCGTGTCCGGTGCGCGGCCACAGCAACGTGCAGGGCGACCGCACCGTGGGCATCTGGGAGCAGATGCCGGACCACTTCCTGGACGCGCTGCGGGACGAGTTCGGATTCGAGCCGCCGCGTCCGCACGGCCTGGACTCGGTGAACACGGTCAAGGCGATGCACGAAGGCCGCGTCAAGGTCTTCCTGGGGGTGGCGGGCAACTTCGTCCGGGCTGCCCCGGACAGCGACTTCACCGAGGCGGCGATGCGACGCTGCCACCTGACCGCGCACGTCTCGACCAAACTCAACCGGTCGCACACGGTCTGCGGGGGGACGGCGCTGATCCTGCCGACCCTCGGCAGGACCGAGAAGGACCTCCAGGCGGGTGGGGAGCAGTTCGTCACCGTCGAGAACTCGATGAGTGAGGTGCACACCTCGCACGGCAAGCTGAAGCCGGCCTCGCCGCTCCTGCTCAGCGAGGTGGCCATCCTCTCCCGGCTCGCCCGTCACACCCTCGGGACCACTCCGGACCTGCCCTGGGAGGAGTTCGAGGCCGACTACGGCGCGATCCGCGACCGGATCTCCCGCGTCGTGCCCGGACTGCACGACTTCAACCGGCGGGTGACCCGGCCCGGCGGGATCAGGCTGCCCAACCCGGTCAACGAGGGCGTCTACCCGACCGCGACCGGCAAGGCGATGTTCACCCGCAACTCCTGGGAGATGCCCCAGGTGCCCGAGGGCCACCTGCTCCTGCAGACGCTGCGCTCCCACGACCAGTGGAACACCATCCCGTACACGCTCAACGACCGTTACCGGGGCATCCACGGCAGCCGCCAGGTGGTGCTGGTCAACCCGGCCGACCTGACCGCCCTCGGCCTCGCCGAGGGGGACCGCGTCGACCTGGTGAGCGTCTGGGACGGCGGCGTCGAGCGCCGGGCCGAGGGCTTCCAGGTGGTGCCCTACCCGGCCTCGCGCGGCTCGGCCGCCGCGTACTACCCGGAGACGCAGGTCCTGGTGCCGCTGGACAGTGTGGCGGACATCAGCAACCAGCCCACCTCCAAGGGCATCCTGGTCCGGCTGGAGCCCACCGGCTGACCCTTCCGCGCCCGCCTCCGCAGGCCCCTGTGACACCACGTCACGGGGGCCTGCTCCGTGGGGCCCCAGGGCCTCCACGGCGGAAACTTTCGCCGTCCCGGGGTGCGGACCGGCAGGTCAGACGCGCCGCCATTGCTCTAGACCGGCGGAGCCGACAGATGGGTCTTTACGGGGGTCTACGCGCGTGCATTACTTGTGTCGTGCTCATGGCGACCGGCCTTTCCGGGCCCCTTCGCCGGGGCAAGCACCGGTCATTCGCGCGTTCCACGGCTACATCCCCCACTCGTGCCTGGAGGCAGTCATGCCCGCGTACAGCTCTCTCGCACGCCGCGGCCGCAGACCCGCGGTCGTCCTCCTCGGCGGTCTCGTCAGCGCCTCCCTGGCGCTCACCCTGGCGCCCACCGCCGCCGCCGCGCCCCTCGCGCCCCCGCCCGGCAAGGACGTCGGGCCCGGCGAGGCGTACATGGGTGTCGGCACCCGCATCGAGCAGGGGCTCGGCGCCGGCCCCGACGAGCGCACCATCGGCCCGGCCGACACCAGCGGTGTCCAGGGGATCGACGTGTCGCACTGGCAGGGCTCCATCAACTGGAGCTCGGTGAAGTCGGCCGGGATGTCCTTCGCCTACATCAAGGCGACCGAGGGCACCAACTACAAGGACGACCGGTTCAGCGCGAACTACACCAACGCGTACAACGCGGGGATCATCCGGGGCGCCTACCACTTCGCCCGCCCGAACGCCTCCAGCGGCACGGCGCAGGCCGACTACTTCGCCAGCAACGGCGGCGGCTGGTCCCGCGACAACCGGACCCTGCCGGGCGTCCTGGACATCGAGCACAACCCCTCCGGCGCCATGTGCTACGGGCTCTCCACCACGCAGATGCGCACCTGGATCAACGACTTCCACGCCCGGTACAAGGCGCGCACCACCCGCGACGTCGTCATCTACACCACGGCGAGCTGGTGGAACACCTGCACCGGCAGCTGGAACGGCATGGCGGCCAAGTCCCCGTTCTGGGTGGCCCACTGGGGCGTGAGCGCCCCGACGGTGCCGAGCGGCTTCCCGACCTGGACGTTCTGGCAGTACTCGGCGACCGGCCGGGTCGGCGGCGTCAGCGGGGACGTCGACCGCAACAAGTTCAACGGCTCCGCCGCCCGTCTGCTGGCCCTGGCCAACAACACGGCGTGAGACGGCCGGAGGGCCGGGGGCACGGCACGCACGCCCTGCCCCCGGCCCTCCCCCGCGCCCGGCGCGGCTACCGCATCCGCCCGAGGTGCTCGCGCAGCCGGCGCGCGTCGCGCAGCCGCTGCTCGTAGGTGGCACCGAGCGCCAGGAGCAGCAGCCCGGCGAGGGCCGGGACCGACCAGCGCGGCAGGGCGTCGAAGACCTGCGCGACGTGCGGCGCCAGTTCGTGCAGGGCGACCAGGGCCAGCGTGCCGCCGCCCAGCAGGAGCGGGGCCTGGAGCCGGCGCACCGCCCCGGTCACCGTGACCGCCAGCGCCGCCGCGCCCAGCAGCAGCGGACGCTGCCAGTGCGGGTCGGACCAGAGCGCCAGCAGACTCGGCCCCAGGGTCACGCCCAGCCCCGGACCGTACGCCGTCCACGAGGACGCCTCCGGGTCCGTGCGCCGGCGCAGGAGTCCGACGGCGCAGGCGATCACCGAGACCGGCAGGGTGTACGCCTCCGGGTGCGTGACACCGGCGGAGACGAGCCGGACCCAGGTCGCCGTCGCGAAGAGCCCCGCCGCCAGGTACCCGGCACCGGGCCTGCGCTCCGGACGGACCGCGGTGGCGGCCGCCAGCACCCCGCAGAGCGCCAGCACCAGGGAGAGGTACGCCCCGTCGGTCACCGCCAGCCCGAGCGCGACCAGCGCGGCGAACCCGGCCCCGGCCTCCAGCGGCACCACCACGGCGGGCGTCCGCACCCACAGCCCCAGCACCACCACGGCCGCCGGGACCGCGAGGACCAGCACGGCGGTGCGCGGGGCACCCAGCTCCAGCGAGGCCCCCGCCGCCGACGCCACCACCAGCGCGCACACCACCGAGAGCACCAGGGCGAGCGAGCGGGCCACGGCCTCCTCCGAGCGGGCCGCCGAGGCCGCGAAGAGCACCAGGAGAAGACCGAAGACCGCGTACGTGGCCGGTTCGACGGCCAGCGCGAGCAGCCCCGCGTGGGCCGCCACGGCCACCGCGCACCACAGCGCGGTCCCATCGGCCGCCGCCGGCACCCGGCGCACCGCGACAGCCGCCGCCAGCAGCCCCGCCACCAGCAGCAGGTCCACCACCAGGGCCGCCGCGTACGCCACGTCCGCCGACACCAGCAGCACCGGCACGGCCGCCGAGACCAGACCGACCGCCCCGGCCCCGGCCGCCCCCGTCCACCCCGCCGGCTCCCGGCCCTCGTGGACCAGGGAGGCATACACCGCCCCGAGGAGCACGGCCGCCACCAACAGCACCACCGGTACGGACAGGGCGTCCGGCCACGCCCCGGCCCCGGCGGCCAGCTCCCGCGTCCCGTCCGGCGCCCCGGCCCACAGCCCGGTCAGCACGGCCGCCGGCCCGAGCAGCGTCGCCGCCGCCGAGGGGAGCACCGCCAGCACCGCGACCCCCGTCACCCCCGCCGCCGCGCCCAGCACCCCGCCGCGCACCGGTCGCGGCACCACGGCGATCCGCGCCACCGGCGCCAGCGCCGCCCCGCACACCAGATACACCACGACCGCCCAGCTCCACGGCACCTCGGTACGCAGCACCCCGCCGACTCCGGCCACGGCCGCCAGCCCGGCCACCACTCCCCCGGTCACCGCCATCTCCTGCGGAGCCCGCCACACGGCCCTCAGGGCCACCGCCGCGGCACCGAGCAGCAGCACCCCCGGCGCCGCCGCGTCGAGGGGACCGCTCGCCGACACCGACTCCCCGAGGCCGATCAGCAGCCCGCCCGCCCAGGTGACCCCGGCCCCCGACCAGGCGGTGGCCCGCACCGCGAGCACCGGCACGCGCGCCGCCACCACGACACTCCCGGCAGCCGTCACCAGCAGCGCCCAGCCGATCACCAGCGCGGAGCCCCCGGTCGCCCAGGCCCCCAGTACCAGCGGGAACTGCCCCGCGACCACGGCGGCGGGCAACGGCAGCCGCAGCCGCCCCACCCCGACGCCGTACGCCGCCCACCCCGCCGCGAGCACCCCGGAGGCGAAGGCCGCGTACCCCGCGCCGTCCGCCTCGGGCAGCACCGCCGCGTGGAGCGCGTACGCGTCGAGCACCGTCAGCAGCAGCGCCACCGCGCCCACCGACTCCGCCGTCGCGCCGAGCCCCCGGCGCAGCAGCAGCACGGGCGCCCCCAGCGCTCCCGCCGTCACCCCGGCCAGCACGACGGACCGCCCGGCGATCCCCAGCTCACCCCAGCTGAACAGGGTGAACGCGATGGCCGCGACGGCGAGCAGCAGTCCGCCGAGGATCAGCAGCACGTGCTGCGCGCCGGGACCGCCGGTGGCGGAGCCCGCCGGGACCGCCGGGGCGGGGTGCGCCGCCGGAGCGTGCGCCCAGCCACCGGGGG
This sequence comes from Streptomyces albidoflavus, assembly GCF_000719955.1. Lineage (GTDB taxonomy): Bacteria > Actinomycetota > Actinomycetes > Streptomycetales > Streptomycetaceae > Streptomyces > Streptomyces albidoflavus. The sequence goes on along the minus strand of NZ_JOII01000024.1, from coordinate 16,933 downwards.
CGCCGTGCGGCGGCTGCCCGCCGTGCGGCGGCTGCCACCCTCCCGCCGACTGCGCGCGCAGCGCGGCCTTCAGCCAGGAGCGGCGGCGCAGCAGCTGCACCCGGCGGGTGTCCAGCCAGATCAGCTCACGTTCGAGGAGCGCCAGCTCCTCGGCGGGGGACGACGGCAGAGGTGTCATGCACCGGAGTGTGCCGAGCGCGGGGCGGCCCGGACATGCGTTCCCGTACTCACTTCGGGAGCTGAGTAACCCACCCGGCGCGACGTCGCCGCACGACGCGCACTGCCCCCGCCGGCGGACCGGCGGGGGCAGTGTTCAGGCCCGGAGGAGAGGGACCCTGTGCGGTGCGGGACTCAGATGATGCTGACACCGTAGGCGCTGAGCGCCTCGGTGACGGGCTGGAAGAACGTGGTGCCGCCGGAGGAGCAGTTGCCGCTGCCGCCCGAGGTGAGGCCGAGCGCGGTGCTGCCGGCGAAGAGCGCGCCGCCGCTGTCGCCGGGCTCGGCGCAGACGTTGGTCTGGATCAGACCGGAGACGATGCCGTCGGCACCGTAGTTGACGGTGGCGTTGAGGCCGGTGACCGAGCCGCCGTGCAGGCCGGTGGTGCTGCCGCTGCGCTGGACGGACTGGCCGACCGAGGCGTTGCCGGCGCCGGTGATCTCCTGGTAGCTGCCGTTGTAGAGGTAGACACGGCCGTCGGCGGCGCTCGGGTTGGAGTGCCGGATGATGCCGTAGTCGTTGCCCGGGAAGCTGGAGCCGGTGGTGGTGCCGATCGACCACGAGCTGCCGATGTTGGTGCAGTGGCCGGCGGTCAGCGCGAACTTGGTGCCCGCGCTGTCCTGCACGTTGAAGCCGAGGGAGCACCGGGCGCCGCCGGTCGTGATGGCCTCGCCGCCCGCGATGAGCTTGGAGAACTTGCCGGTGGTGTGCTTGACCTCGAGAGCCGCGGCGTTGGCGCCGGCCTCGTCCTTGATCTCGGCGATCTCGGCCTTGCTGACCGTGCTGTCGACCGTGACGACGACCTTGCCCGACTCGGCGTCGACGTACCAGGCGGTGCCGGCGACGTCCGCGGTCCGCACGGAGTCGGCGGTCTGGCTCAGCTGGGTGGCGCTGAACGTCTTCGGGGCCGGGGCGGCGGTCGCGGTGGCGGCGGGAACGACCAGCGCCGCGGAAGCGGCCAGGGCGGTGGCCCCGGTGATGAGTCGTGCTCGTCTCGACAGGCTGTGGGGGAGAGAGAGTCGCACTGCAAGTCCTCCAGATCGTGGGGGGAACTCGGGGCGTTGGGTGGACGCCCATGACGTGCCGTCAGGAGCGGCGCGATCCAGCCGACGCGTCCCTGACAACTTTGTTCAATGCTGTACAGCCCGGGGGGCCCACACAAGCCCCCCGGTACGGCCCTGGCCGATAAGCAGCTCCCCAGCGAGATCCAGACACCACCAAACCGGTGGATCGGAGAACGGCCGGGAGAACGGGGAATGACGGAAAACGAGCGGCGAGGTGACGAGGACCGGGCCACGAAAACGATCAGGGCCGGTTCGGATTGCTCCGAACCGGCCCTGATGCACGACTCTCACGAGTCGGGACGACAGGATTTGAACCTGCGACCCCTTGACCCCCAGTCAAGTGCGCTACCAAGCTGCGCCACGTCCCGATGCGCGTTCTGCGGTGTTTCGCCGACCGCGCGAGAAGAACTTTACCCCACGTCCGGGGGTGGTCCGCACCCGTGGGGCGGGGGCTCAGGCGAGGGCCGAGCGGGCCTGTTCCGCGAGGGCGTCGGCGCCGCAGGTACGGGCCAGGAGCAGGCCGCGGTGGAGCTGGTCGCGGTCGCCGGTGGCCAGGCCCAGGGCGACGCGGGCGTGGGCCAGTTCGTCCCGGGCCGGGGACTCCTCGAGGTGGGCGACGGCGCGGGCGTGCAGCGCCGGGGCGGCGCCGGCCGGGGCGAGGGCGGCCTCGCACCCCAGGGCCATGCCGAGCGCGGTCGGCGTGCCGAAGCGTTCGGCGTCCACGCGCAGGCGGCGGGTGAGGGCGCGGGCCCGCTCCGGGTCGCGCGTGGCGAGGGCGCCGGCCAGGTCGCGGCGCCAGGGGGCCCAGACCGGGTTGTGGCGGCCTCGTTCGGCCACTGCGGAGGCGGCCTCCAGTGCGGCGACGGCCTCGTCGGTGCGGCCCAGCGCGAGCAGCAGCCGGCCGTGGACGCTGGGGGCGTCGGGCAGGATCATCGCGTCCGGGTAGGGCGGGCCGAAGCCGCGGGCCTCCGCGAGGCGCTGGGCGTCGGCGGTACGGCCCCGGGCGAGGAGGGTGTCGACGAGGAGGCAGACGGCGTCCCAGTGGACGGGGAGCCCGGTGCCTATCCGGTCGGCGAGCCGCAGGGACTCCCGCAGCCGGGTCTCGGCCTCGGCCAGACGCCCGCGCCGGCGCAGGACGGCACCGGTCAGCATGTGGGCGAAGGCGAGGTGGCCGCCGCTCCAGCCGGAGATCTCGTACGCGCGCACCGCCTCGCCGAAGAGCTCCTCGGCGCGGTCGAGTTCGTCGATCCAGGCGTAGGTGATCCCGGCGAGGCACGGGTACTCGAAGCCCCACGCGGTGTCGGTCCAGCCGAGGCCCGGCGCCGGGTGGCCGTCGGTGAGGGCCCGTTCGCAGAACTCGGCGACGACGGTGTGGTTCTCGCCCCGCAGCATGCCGTCGAAGGCGCGCAGGGTGAGCAGGGCGCGTTCGGCGTTGGTCTCGCCGGCCAGCGGGTCGGCGAGCTGGGCCAGGCGGCGGGAGCGGCCGGGGCCGTCGTCCTCGGTGGCGCGGAACGCGTCGTACATGAAGTGGGCGGCCTGGAGGCGGAGGCGTTCGGGGCCCGGTTCGGTGGTGGCGGCGGCGAAGGCGACGCTGAGGGAGGCTTCGCGCATCTGCTGGTTGTGGGCGAGTGCCTGGGCCAGGCGGAAGGTGGCGTCGGCGCGCAAGGTGTCGTCGAGGCCGGGGAGTTCGAGGGCGGTGCGCAGGTGGCGGACGGTGTCGGCGGGTGAGGTGAGCAGGGCGGCGCAGCCCAGTTCGTGGTGGACGTGGGCGCGCAGGTGGTGTTCGGGCGGTTCGCGCAGGGCGCGTTCGAGGCAGCGGCGGGCGGCGTCGGGCGCGCCGACGGCGAGGTGTTCGCGGGCCGCCCGGCGTAACTGCTCGACCAGGGCCGGGTCCTGGTCGGGGTGGACCTCCAGGAGGTGGCGGGCGGCGGCGGCCGGGCTGTGTCCCTCGGCGGTCAGCAGCCAGGCGGCGCGGCCGTGGAAGGTGGTGCGCAGGGAGCGGGGCACCGCGTCGTAGACGGCTCCGGCGACCAGCGGGTGGGTGAAGTCGATGGTGTCGCCGGGGTTCAGCACGCGGGCGGCGCGCAGTTCCCCGGTGGCGGTGGCCTGCCGGCCGGGGGAGAGTCCGGCGAGGCTGGCGGCGAGCCGCAGCGGGATGCCCGCGCCGAGGACGGCGGCGGCCCAGGCGAGGCGGGCGGCGTCGGGGCCGAGGCCGCCGAGGCGGTCGGCGAGCCGGTGGCCGCGGACGGTGGCGGCGAGTTCCCGGACGGCGCTGGCCTGGTCGGCTCCGGGGTCGAGGGGGTGCTCGCGCAGGCGGGCGAGGAGTTCGGCCAGTTCGTAGGGGCTGCCGCCGGTGGCGTCCCACAGCGCGCGTCCGAGGGCGGCGTCGGCGCCGGTGCCCAGGGCGCGGCGGGTGAGGCCGGCGGCGGCCTCGGGGCTGAGGGCGCGCAGGGTGACGCGCAGGCGGGCGGCGGTGCCCAGCGCGTCGAGGTGCGGGCGGCTCTCCTCGGCGGCGTGCTCGGTGGGCCGGTGGGCGACGACCAGGAGGAGCGGGAGGCGGGCCAGGCGCGGACCGAGGGCGGCGAGCCAGCCGAGCGACTCGCCGTCGGCCCAGTGGGCGTCGTCCAGGACGAGGACGAGCGGGCGGGCGCGGTGGCGGCGGGCGGCGCGGGCGGTCAGTGCGACCAGCGCGTCCTGGACGCCCTGCGGGTCGGCGGGTTCGTCGCCCGGCGTGGTGAGGCCGAGGGCGGGGCCGGCCAGGGCGCGGTGCGGGCCGAGCAGGGCGGCGAGGCCGTCGGTGTCGGCGAGGTCGGGGGCGAACAGGGCGCGGGCGGTGTGGAAGGGGACGGCGGTGGTGCCGGGGTCGGCGCGGGTGGTGCGGACGGTGCAGCGTTCGGCGGCCCGGGCGCGGACGCGGGCGAGGACGGAGGTCTTGCCGATGCCGGCCGCGCCGCTGTAGACGAGCAGGCCGCCTTCGGGGCGGGTGCGGCACAGGGCGTCGACCGCGCGGTCCGCCGCCGCGAGTTCCAGCTCGCGTTCGGGCAGCGGATCACCGGGCCACGGGGGCGGCGTGGTCGTCATGCCTGTCCAAGGGGGCTCGTACGGGGGGCGATTACTCCGACGAGCCTAGTGGCCACGGTGGTACGGACGACACACTTCGGCCGGTTCCGGACGCCCGGCGCACTCGGGCGCGAGGAGCGTGCGCGGTGGCGCGCCCCTGCTCGGGGGTGGCGGGCAGGATGGAGTCATGGAACCCAGGGATGACAGGAGCGCGGAGTCCGGCGCGGTGGCGCGGCCGGACCGGGGACGGGACCGGGACGCCGAGGGCAAGGCGCGCAACGCCCGCCCCCGGGACGGCCTGGGCCGGCCCCTGCCGTACGGCGCGCCGGGGGTGCCGAGGGCGCCGGAGGGGGTGGTCCGGACGGCGGGGGCGTCGGTGGACGAGGCGCAGGAGCTGTTGCGGGCGGGCCGGCCCTTCCACGCGCACGAGGTGTTCGAGGACGCGTGGAAGTCGGGTCCCGCAGAGCAGCGCGCCCTGTGGCGCGGGCTGGCGCAGACGGCGGTGGGGCTCACCCACGCGGCACGGGGGAACACCACCGGCGGGGCCCGGCTGCTGCGGCGCGGTGCCGACGAGGTGGAGCGGTGGGCGGCCTCGGCCATGCCGCCGGCGCCGGGCGGGCTGGACACCGGCGGGGTGGTGGCGTGGGCGCGGGCGCTGGCGGACCGGGTGGACGCCGAGGGGCAGGTGACGGACGCGGCGGCACAGGCGCCCGAGTTGCGCGCCCGGCACTGAGCGGGCCGGCGTCACCGGTGCGGACCGGGTCCGGGTGCGTCGGTGGTGGGGCGGTGTGAGGCTGGCGGATGTGACGCTCACCGATGAGACCGTGCCGCAGGCCGCCGCTCCGCCGGTACTGGACCGGCGGCGGCGCAACATCGTCTTCGTCACGGTCACGCTGGGGGTGCTGCTGGCGGCGCTGGACCAGACGATCGTGGGGACGGCGCTGCCGACGATCGTCGCGGAGCTGGGCGGGGCCTCCCACATGTCGTGGGTGGTCACCTCGTACCTGCTGGCCGAGACGGTGGCGACGGTCCTGGTCGGCAAGTTCGGCGACCTGTTCGGCCGCAAGGTGGTCTTCCAGATCTCGGCGGTCGTCTTCATCACCGGCTCGTTCCTGTGCGGCCTCGCCACCGACATGCTGCTGCTGATCACCTGGCGGGCGGTGCAGGGCGTCGGCGCGGGCGGGCTGATGGTGACGGCGATGGCGCTGATCGCCGACGTCATCCCGCTGCGGGAGCGCGGCAAGTACCAGGGTGCGATGGGCGCGGTCTTCGGTGTGTCCACGGTGGTCGGCCCGCTGCTCGGCGGGCTCTTCACCGACCATCTGACCTGGCGGTGGGCGTTCTACGTCAACGTCCCGATCGCCATCGTCGTGGTGATCGCCGCCGCCCGGACCATCCCGGCGGTGCGCGCGGCGCACAAACCGAAGATCGACTATCTGGGGATCGCGCTGGTCGCGGTGGGCGCGAGCGCCCTGATCCTGGCGACGGCCTGGGGCGGCAACGAGTACGCCTGGGGCTCGCCGGTGATCATCGGACTGTTCGCAGGCGGCCTGGTGGCGCTGGCGTTCTTCTGCCTGGTGGAGACCAGGGCCCGGGAGCCGATGCTGCCGATGCGGCTCTTCCGCAACCCGGTCTTCAGCGTCTGCGCGGTGCTCAGCTTCATCGTGGGTTTCGCGATGCTGGGCGCCCTGACCTTCCTGCCGACCTATCTCCAGTACGTCGACGGGGACTCGGCGACCTTCTCCGGGGTGCGGACGCTGCCCATGGTGGTGGCGCTGCTGGCGGCGTCGGTGCTGAGCGGCACCGTGGTGGGGCGGACCGGGCGGTACCGGATCTTCCCCGTCGTGGGGTCACTGGTGATGGCGCTCGGGCTGTTCCTCCTGTCCCGGATGGACGCGGACACCAGCGACTGGCTGGAATCGCTGTACATGGTGGTGCTCGGCGCCGGGATCGGCCTGTCGATGCAGGTGCTGACGATCGTCGTCCAGAACACCGTGGACTACGCGGACCTGGGCACCGCCACCTCCGGCGTCACCTTCTTCCGCACCCTGGGCAGCGCCTTCGGCACGGCGGTCTTCGGCACCATCTACGCCTCGGCGCTCGGCCCCAACCTCGACGAGGGCGTCCGGTCGGCGGCCGCCGCCGGCGGGGTGGACCCGGCGGCCCTGGCACAGGCGGCGCGGAGTCCGCAGGGGGTGCACGGGCTGCCCGGGACGGCACGGGGGCCGGTGGTGGAGGCGTACGCGGAGACGCTGCACACGGTGTTCCTGTGGACGGTGCCGGTGGCGCTGCTCGGGTTCGTGGTGGCGCTCTTCCTGAAGGAGGTCCGGCTGCGGGACAGCGCGCGGCACGGCTCGACCGACATGGGCGAGGGGTTCGCGACCCCGGGCACGGGCGACTCGGAACGGCTGCTGGAGTGGGAGGTGGCAGGCGTCCTGCGGTCGGCGGACTCCCGTACGGCGCGCCGGATCGTGGCCGATTCGGACACCCGGCTGGACGCGGCCGGAGCCTGGGCGGTGATGCAAGTGGAGCTGTTCACCCGGCTCGTGGGCCACGCCGGGCTCGGCCTGATCGCCGCCCGCCGCCAGATGCCCCCGGAGGTCCTGGTCCCGGTCTTCGACCGGATGGTGGACGAGGGCTACCTGACCCGCCACGGCACCCTCCTCGACCACACCCCCGCCGGGGCCCGGGAGGCACGGGTCATCACCGAGGCCTGGGCCCGCTGGCTCCGCTCCCGCCTGGACGAGGACCGGGGCGTCCCCGCCGACCGGGAGCTGCGCCGCGCGGTGGACGCCATCGCCAAGCGGCTGCTGGCGGAGGACCTGGCACTGGGGCTGACGGAGCAGCGGGGGCCGGTGGGGTCGACTTCGGCCAAGGCGGTGCTGTGACGCCGGGTGTCCGTCTTCCGTACGGAGACGGCCTCCGCCCGGTGAGGGGCGGAGGCCGTCGCGTCGGGGCCGGTCAGGCTGTCACGGGGAGATCTGTCACGGGTAGAAGTGCGTCAGCGACTCCGCCACGCAGACCGGCTTGTCGGTGCCTTCGCGTGCGAAGGTGAAGGCACGGGTCATCTGGACGCCGCCGCGTTTGACGGGTTCGACCGAGGCCACCCGGGCGTGGAGGCGGACGCGGCTGCCGACGGGGATGGGGGCCGGGAAGCGGACCTTGTTGACGCCGTAGTTGAGGGCCATGCCGACGCCGGTGACCTGGAGCAGTTCGGCGAACATCGGGATGCCCCAGCTCAGCACCAGGTAGCCGTGGGCGATGGTGCGCCCGTAGGGGCCTTCGGCGGCGCGGGCGGTGTCGGTGTGGATCCACTGGTGGTCGCCGGAGACCGCGGCGAAGGTGTCGATGGTCTCCTGGCTCACCTCCCACCAGCGGGAGTGGCCGAGGTCCTGGCCGGCGAGGGCGGTGATCTCCTCGATGCCGTGGGCGGTGCGGGGCACGGGGGCCGCCTTTCTGCGAGCGGGGTGGGGCGGGGCCGGGTCAGGCCGTGGCGACGGCGGGGGCGGCGGCGCGGGGCGCCTCGTCCTCCTCCTCGTAGTTGCGGCGCTTGAGGAGCAGGAGCATGCAGCCGAGGGTCAGGGCGACCTGGAAGACGGCGTAGGCGATGACGGCCGTGATGGAGCCGGTCTGGTTGAGGAGGAACTGGCCGATGATCGGGGTGGTGCCGCCGAGCAGGGTGCCGCAGAGCTGGTAGCAGAGCGAGATGCCGGTGTACCGCAGGTGGGCGGGGAAGCGGCTGGCGAGCATGCCGGCGAGGGCGGCGTAGTAGAGGCAGTGCGGGATGGTGGCGACGGCGACGCCGAGCATGGCCAGGCCGTAGTTCTCGGTGCCGATGAGGAGGAACATCAGCGGCATCAGGACCAGTTCGGGCACGAGCATGAAGGTGACCGCCCGGGACCAGCTGCGCATCCGGGTGGCGAGGACCGCGCCGAAGGGCTGGGCGATGATCTGGGTGATGTTGGCGACCAGGATGATCGTCAGGAAGGAGCTGCGGTCGAAGCTCAGCTCGGTGGTGGCCCAGGAGAGCGCGAAGGTCGACTTGAAGTAGGTGGCGGAGAGGCCGATGGTGCAGGCGCCGATGCCGAGGACGATCAGCATGGGGTGGCTGCGCAGCACCTCGGAGAGCGGCACCTTGGCGGTCTCGCGCTTCTCGATGACGCGGGCCATCGCGGGCGACTCGGTGACCTTGAGCCGGACGAAGAGGCCGACGACGACCAGCAGCGCCGAGGCGAGGAAGGGCACCCGCCAGCCCCAGGCGACGAAGGCATCGTCGGGGAGCTGGCTGATGGCGAGGAAGCTGAGGGTGGAGAGGGTGTTGCCGACCGGGGAGCCCTGCTGGGCGAAGGCGCCGTAGAGGATCGACTTGCCCTTGGGGGCGTGCTCGGAGGCGATGAGGACGGAGCCGCCCCACTCGCCGCCGAGGCCGATGCCCTGGATCATGCGGATGCAGACCAGCAGGATCGGGGCGGCGATGCCGATGCTCTCGTAGCTGGGCAGCAGGCCGATCGCGGTGGTCGAGATGCCCATCAGGAGCAGGGTGATGACCAGAGTGGTCTTGCGGCCGAGCTTGTCGCCGAAGTGGCCGAAGATGATGCCGCCGAGCGGGCGGGCAAGGAAGCCGACCCAGAAGGTGGCGAAGGCGACGAGGGTGCCGAGGGCGCCTTCGAGTTCGGGGAAGAACACCTTGTCGAAGACGAGGGCGGCGGCGGTTCCGTAGATGTAGAAGTCGAACCACTCGATGGTGGAGCCGATGAAGGCTCCGATTCCCGCTCGGCGGGCGGTTTTGCTCCGCGCCTGGTCGGCGGTGGTGCTCATGACGGCTCCCATGGGCAGCGTTGATCAGCGGAAGGGTGGGGTGGGGGCGGGCCTTGGGGGTGGCCTCGGTACGCGGAGTTTCGGGGGCGTCCCGCCCCGGTGGCCTCCGGTGTGATGGCCGCTACGGTGCCAGGCGGCACCGAGAGCGGTCCAATACCAAATAGCTGATGCAGTGAGACGGTCCCGGTATCACCGGGAGGGGAAGGTCAGGCGCGGGCGAAGACCGCGGCGAGGCCCTGGCCGCCGCCGATGCACATGGTCTCCAGGCCCCAGCGGGCCTCGCGGCGGCGCAGCTCGTGGGCGAGGGTGGCGAGGATGCGGGCGCCGGTGGCGCCGACGGGGTGGCCGAGCGAGATGCCGGAGCCGTTGACGTTGATCCGCTCGTGGTCGTCGGCGGTGAGCCCCATCAGGCGGGTGCAGGCGAGGGTCTGGGCGGCGAACGCCTCGTTCAGCTCGATCAGGTCGAGGTCGGCGAGGGTCAGCCCGGCCTTCTCCAGGGCGGTGGCGGTGGCGGCGACCGGGCCGAGCCCCATCGTCTCGGCGGGCACCCCGGTGCGGGCGAAGGAGACGAGGTGGACGAGGGGGGTCAGGCCGAGCCGTTCGGCGGTGGCCCGGCTGGTGACCAGGCAGGCCGCGGCGGCGTCGTTCTGGCCGCTGGCGTTGCCGGCGGTGACGGTCGCCTCCGGGTCGGTGGCGCGCAGGATGGGCTTGAGCGCGGCGAGCTGTCCGGCGGTGGTGTCGGGGCGGGGGTGCTCGTCGGTGTCGACGAGGGTCTCGCCCTTGCGGGTGCGGACCGGTACGGGCACCGTCTCGTCGGCGAACCGGCCGGCGGCCAGGGCGTCGGCGGCACGGCGCTGGGAGCTGAGGGCCAGCGCGTCCTGGTCCTCGCGGCTCACCTCGTAGGCGCGGCGCAGGTTCTCGGCGGTCTCGATCATGCCGCCGGGTATCGGGTGGTGAACGCCGCCCGCCTCGGTACGGCCGCGTGCCAGCGAGTCGTGGAGCTGGAGGCCGGGGCCGCGGATGCCCCAGCGGCCCTCGTGGGTGTAGTAGGGGGCGGCGCTCATCACGTCGACGCCGCCGGCGATCACGACCTCGCTGAAGCCGCCGCCGATCTGGAGCGCGGCGTCGATGACGGCCTGGAGCCCGGAGCCGCAGCGCCGGTCGATCTGCACGCCCGTCACCCGGTCGGGCAGCCCCGCGTCGAGGGCGGCGACGCGGCCGATGGCCGGGGCGTCGCTGGTCGGGTAGGCGTGACCGAGGATCACCTCGTCTATCCGTTCGGGGTCGACCCCGCTCCGCTCGACGACGGCGGAGATGACGTGCGCGGCGAGCACGGCGGGGCGCTGCCCGGCCAGCGCCCCGCCGAACCGGCCGATGGGGGTGCGCAGCGGCGAGCAGACGACGATGTCGTCGGGGGACGCGGCGGGGGTCGGGGCTGCGGACATGGGCGGTGCCTCCTGAGGGTGCGTACGGGTGGGCGGGCCGCCCCCGTTCGGGGCGGGGGCGGCCCGCGTCGACCCTCGCACTGGCGGGCCCACGACTTCCAATACTCAGTTACTCGCTGACTGAGACGGCGTACGTCTCAATCGGCGGCGCCGGGCGGCGTGGGCAGCGCCTGTTCGGCCACGGCGAGGACGCTGCGCAGGGCGGCCGAGGGATTGTCGGCGCGCCAGGCCAGCGCCGCGTGGAGGCGGACCGGCTCGGCGTCCAGGGGGCGGTAGACGAGGCCGGTGGACTGGACGTGCTGGACCGAGGTGAGGGTGAGGGTGACCCCGACCCCGGCGGCGACCAGGGCGAGGATGGTGTGGGAGTCGGGGGCCTCCTGGACGACGCGCGGGGTGAACCCGGCGCTCTCGCAGGCGCGGACCATGGCGTCGCGGAGGCTGGAGCCCGCGTTGGCCGGGAAGCTGACGAACGGCTGGTCGGCGAGGTCGGTCAGGGCGATGCGCTCGCGGGCGGCCAGCGGGTGGTCGCCGGGCAGGGCGCAGATCAGCTCCTCCTCGCCGATGACCCGGGTGCGCACCCCCGGGCGGGAGGCGGGCAGGCGGACGAAGCCGAGGTCGAGGCTGCCCTCGGCGACGCGGGCGAGCGCGGTGTCGGCGTAGGTCTGGCCGGTGAGGATCAGCTCGATGCCGGGGTGGGCGGCGCGGACGGCGCCGGTGAGCAGCGGCAGCGCCTCGTGGCTGGAGGCCCCGGCGAAGCCGACGGTGACCCGGCCGTACTCGCCGCGCCCGGCGGCCTTGACGGCGCGGACGGCGAGGTCGAGGTCGTCCAGGACGGTGCGGACCGGGCCGAGGAAGGACTCGCCGGCGCTGGTGAGCCGGACCGAGCGGGTGTTGCGCTCGAAGAGCTGGGCACCCAGCTCCTTCTCCAGCTGGCGGATCTGCTGGCTCAGCGGGGGCTGTGCCATCTGGAGCCGCTTGGCGGCGCGTCCGAAGTGCAGCTCCTCGGCGACGGCCACGAAGGCGGTGAGATAGCGCAGTTCCACGGTGTTCCTCGGGGGGATTGTTCAGCTGGGCGTCTTGATGTGACCTTAATTCGGTATTGGACGGCAATCAATAGTCGCTGGCACCGTGAGACCCGGCCGCCGTGCGGGACGTCGAGGACGCCCCGGTCGCGCGCCGTTTCCGATTCGTACGCGCCGAGGAGCTGCCTGCCGTGGAACGATCCGTGGCCCCGCCGGACAAGACCCTGTCGATGAGGGACGCCGTGGCGGCGTTCGTGCACGACGGGGACACGGTCTGCCTGGAGGGCTTCACCCACCTCATCCCGACGGCCGCCGGGCACGAGATCATCCGGCAGCGCCGCCGCGACCTGACGGTGGTGCGGATGACCGCCGACATCGTGGTCGACCAGATGCTGGCGGGCGGCTGCGTCAAGCGCCTCGTCTCCTCGTTCGTCGGCAACTCCTCCGCCGGTTCCCTCGGTGAGCTGCGCCGCCGGATCGAGCGGGCCGACCCCGAGCCGCTGGAGTTCGAGGAGTACAGCCACCACGGCATGGTCTGCCGCTACCAGGCCGGCGCCCAGCGCCTCCCCTTCCTCCCGCTGCGCTCCTACGCCGGCAGCGACCTGCCCGGCGTCAACCCGGCGCTGCGCAAGGTCACCTCCCCCTACCCGGGCCCGGACGGCGAGCCCGAGCAGATCTACGTGGTCCCGCCGGTCAACCCGGACGTCACCTTCATCCACGCCCAGCGCGCCGACCGGCTCGGCAACACCCAGATCTGGGGGCTGACCGGCGTCCAGGCGGAGGCGGTGTACGCGGCGAAGCGCGCCGTGGTGGTGGTCGAGGAGATCGTCGACGACGAGGTGATCCGCGCCGACCCCAACCGCACCGTGGTGCCGGCCCACGCGGTGGACGCGGTGGTGCACTGCCCGCGCGGCGCCCACCCCTCCTTCGCCCAGGGCTACTACGACCGGGACAACGCCTTCTACCGCTCCTGGTCCCACATCAGCAAGGATGCCGAGCGGCTGCGCGCCTGGCTGGACGAGTGGGTGTACGGCACCCGCGACCACGCCGAGTACGCCGCCAAGCTCGCCGATCACTTCCGCGACCACCTCGCCGTGGGCGAGGCGCTGAGCGGGCAGGTCGACTACGGGCGGCGGCTGTGAGCGCCGTGCCCGCGACCGTCGCCGCCCCCGCCCCGCCCTCCCCCGCGCCGCCGAAGGAGTCCCGCCGATGACCACCGCTCCCCCGCCCGCCGCCGCCCCCGGTGCCGCCGACGCCCCGGCGGCCGGCGCGACCTCCTCCGAACTGCTCGCCGTCGTCGCCTCCCGCGCGCTGGCCGGGCGCCGCACCGTCTTCGCCGGGATCGGCCTGCCGACCCTGGCCGCCTCCCTGGCCCACCTGACGGTCGCCCCCGGCCTGGAGATCGTCTACGAGTCCGGGGTCTGCGGGGCGCACCCCGCCCAGCTGCCCGAGACCATCGCCGACGCGGTGCTCATCACCGGCGCGGAGGCGGTGCTGCCGATGGCGACGCTCTTCGGCGCGGTCCTCCAGGGCGGCCACATCGACGTCGGGTTCCTCGGCGCCGCCCAGATCGACCGCTGGGGCAACCTCAACTCCTCGGTGATCGGCGAGTGGGAGCGCCCCCAGGTACGGCTGCCGGGGGCGGGCGGGGCGATGGAGGTGATGGCCAACGCGCGGGAGATCTTCGTGGTGATGCGCCGTCACACGCCGCGCTCCTTCACCGCCGAGCTGGACTTCTGCACCTCGCCGGGGCCGGACCGGGCGCTGGCCGACGGCATCCGGCCGCTGGGCTCGGGGGTCACGCGGGTCGTCACGGACCTCGGGCTCCTGGAGCGGGCCGGGGCCGGCGAGGAGCTGCGGCTGACCGCCGTCCACCCCGGGGTCACCGTCGACCAGGTGCGGGAGGCGACCGGCTGGGAGCTGGCCGTCGCCGACGAGGTCGCGGTGATCGAGCCGCCCTCCGCCGCCGAACTGCGGCTGCTGCGCGAGGACGTCGACCCGGGCCGGGTCTACCTCCGCTGAGCGGGCGCCCCCTCTCACCCTTCCCCTCACCGTCACCCCCTACCGAGGAGCACCCCGTCATGCGCATCAGAGTCGTCGGCGCCGGAGTCATGGGCCGGGGCATCGCCCAGTGGGCGGTGACCGCCGGGCACACCGTGGAGCTGGGCGACGCCCGCCGGGAGTCGGTGGACGAGGCCGTCGCCTTCGTCCGGCAGATGCTCGACCGGGCGGCCGGGAAGGGCCGGCTCGGCCGGGCCGAGGCGGACGACGCGGCCCGGCGGCTCGTCCCCCTGGACGCGCCGGACGCGCCCGGGGACGGTGTGGAGCTGGTGATCGAGGCGGTCCTGGAGGACCTGGCCGTCAAGACGGAGCTGTTCCGCCGCCTGGAGGAGGTGCTGCCGGCCACCGCCGTCCTCGCCACCAACACCTCCTCGCTGCCGGTCACCCGGATCGCCGCCGGGCTCCGCGAGCCGGAGCGGCTGATCGGGCTGCACTTCTTCAACCCGGTGCCGCTGATGAAGGTGGCCGAGGTGATCCCCGGTGCCCGCACCCGGCCGGGGCTCGCCGAGGAGCTGGCGAAGACGGTCCGGGCGAGCGGCCACGCCGCCGTCACCGTCGCCGACACGCCGGGCTTCCTCATCAACCACGCGGGCCGGGGCCTGGTCACCGAGGCGCTGGCGCTGCTGGAGGAGCGGGCCGCGCCGGTGGAGGCGGTGGACCGGATCGCGCGGGACGTGCTGGGCCTGCGGATGGGCCCGTTCGAGCTGATGGACCTCACCGGTCTCGACGTCACCTCGAAGGTGATCGACACGATCTGGGAGGGGTTCCGGTACTCCGAGCGGCTCCGCCCGTCCTTCCTCACCCCCAACCGGGTCGCCGCCGGACTGCACGGCCGCAAGACCGGCGAGGGCTTCTACCGGTACGGTCCCGACGCGCCGGAGCCCGCCCCGGAGCCGCCGGTCACCGGTGACGCCCGGCGCGCGGTGCGCGTCGCCGGAACCGGGCCGCACGCCCGGGCGCTGCGCGAGGCGCTCGCCGCGGACGGGGCCGCGCTGCTGCCCGAGGGGCAGGACGCGCCGGACGCGCTGGTGCTGGTCCCCGTCTGGGGCGACAGTGTCGCGCGGGCCGTGGCCGAGCTGGGCCTGCCGCGCGGGCGGAGCTTCGGCGTCGACCCGCTCTCGGTGGGCCGGCCGCGCCGGGTGCTGTCGGTGACCCCGGCCGCCGACCCGGTGGCGGCCCGGGACGCCCGGGCGGTGCTGGCGGCGGGCGGGCACACCGTCACGGCGGTGCGCGACACGGCGGGTTCGGTGGCGCAGCGGCTGCTCTCCTCGATCGTCTCGGTCGCCGCCTCGGTCGCCGAACGCGGACTGGCCCGGCCCGTCGACATCGACACCGCCGTCACCGCCGGGCTCGGCTACCCGCACGGGCCGCTCGCCTGGGGCGACCTGGTCGGCGCGGACCGCCTGCTGGAGCTCCAGTCGGCGCTGCTCGCCGCGACGGGCGACCCGCGCCACCGGCCGACCCGCTGGCTCGCCGAACGCGCCCGGCTGGGCATGGCCCTCACCGATCCGGGCACCGGCCCCGAGGCGGCGTACGTCTGAGTGGCCGGGCGACGCCCGCCCCGCACCCGCATCCACCCGTCCGACCGGCACGCCAGGCGTGCCGGCGCGCTGAAGGAGAACACACCGTGCTGACAAGGGATTTCGGCCTCACCGAGACCCAGCGTGACTTCCGGTCCCTGGCCGCGGAGTTCGTCGACAACGAGATCGTGCCGTACGTGCGCGACTGGGACCGGGCCGAGCGCGTCGACCCGGGCATCGTCAAGCGCCTGGGCGAGCTGGGCATCCTCGGGCTGATGCTGCCCGAGGAGTACGGCGGCGTCGAGGCCGACATGCTCTCGTACGCGCTGGTCACCGAGGAGCTGGGGCGCGGTGACTCCTCGGTGCGCGGGATCGTCTCCGTCTCGCTCGGGCTGGTGTCGAAGACGATCGCCACGCACGGCACCGACGAGCAGAAGGCGGAGTGGCTGCCGCGGCTGGCGGCCGGTGAGGCGCTGGGCTGCTTCGCGCTGACCGAGCCGGGGACCGGGTCGGACGCCGGCTCGGTGTCGACCCGGGCACGGCGCGACGGCGGTGACTGGGTCATCGACGGCGCCAAGATCTTCATCACCAACGGCACGGTCGCCGATGTGGCGCTGGTCTTCGCCCGGACCGGCGAGAAGGGCCTGACGGCCTTCCTGGTCCCCACCGACTCCCCCGGTTTCACCGCCACCGAGATCCACGGCAAGCTGGGCCTGCGCGGCCAGGCCACCGCCGAGCTGACCCTGGAGGGCGTCCGCGTCCCCGACACGGCGCGGCTCGGCGAGGAGGGCCGGGGCCTGGGCATCGCGCTGGGCACCCTCTCGCGCGGCCGCATCTCGGTCGCGGCCGGCGCCGTCGGCCTCGCCCAGGGCGCCGTCGACGCCGCCGTCCGGTACGCGAAGGAGCGCACCCAGTTCGGCAAGCCGATCGCCTCGTTCCAGCTGGTCCAGGAGTTGCTGGCCGACTCCGAGGTCGACGTGCGCACGGCCCGGCTGCTCACCCACCAGGTGGCCCGCATGGCGGACGCAGGGGCGAGCCCGAAGGAGTACGCGACGGACGCCTCGGTCGCCAAGTACCACGCGAGCGAGGCCGCCGTCCGCGTCAGCAACAACTGCCTCCAGGTCTTCGGCGGCTACGGCTACATCGACGAGTACCCGGTCGGCAAGTACCTCCGCGACGCCCGCGTCCTCACCCTCTACGAGGGCACCAGCCAGGTCCAGAAGCTGATCATCGGCCGCGCCCTGACCGGCGTGGACGCGATGAACTGAGCCGCACGGCTCCGTCCGGCCGGGCGTCCGCATCCTGGACAGGGGGTGCGGGCGCCCGGCCGCGTCGTGGGCTTGGGCGGTCCCGGGGCCTCCTGACGCGGCGCGGCCACCCTTCGCCACCTGGAGTTTCGCGTCCTCCCCCGCCACCCCGTCTCACTTTTCTTCTCGCGATGCGAGACGCATTCCTCTGATCGGCCGCACCGTCCTTACAGTGGCGCACATGTTCGGACCCGCACGCCGTCTGGCGCTCGCCCTCTTCGCGGCCACGCCGTGGAGCGTGGACGACGCGCTCTGTCGCAGCTGACGCCCCCGCGCACCCACTCCCCCAGGGTGTCCGACCGCCCGTGCCGTCCGGCCTCCCCGCCTCTCCCCGGAGTACCGCTGTGACCACCGCTCCCCCCGCCGGGGCGCCGCCCCGCGCCGCCCTGATCTCCCCCTCCCCCACCTCGGTGCCCGCC
>NZ_JOII01000023.1 GCF_000719955.1 Streptomyces albidoflavus | reverse complement strand
GTCCCCCTGCGACCCGCCCGCCACCCCGCGCGCCCGCCTCGGCTGGGCGCTGGTCACCCTCGGCCTGCGCCTCGCGATACCACCGGCCGCACGCCCCGCCCTCCGGTGACCGCCGACGCCCTCGCTCCCCCACGCGACCGCCGCCCGCTCGCCCTCACCCTCGCCGCCAACACCGTCTCCATCACCGGCAACGCCCTCACCCTGATCGGCGTCCCCTGGTTCGTCCTCCAGACCACCGGCTCGGCGACCCGGGCCGGGGTGGTCGCCCTCTGCGCGACACTCCCCGTCATCGTCTCCGCCCTCTTCGGCGGTCCGCTGATCGACCGGATCGGCCGGCGCCGGGCCAGCGTCCTCTCCGACCTGGTCTGCGCCCTCGCGGTCGGCGCCGTCCCGCTCCTGCACCACCTGGACGCGCTCCCCTTCTGGCTGCTCTGCGCCCTGATGGGGACCAGCGGCCTCTTCCACGCCCCCGGCGAGACCTCCCGCAGCTCCCTCCTCCCGGCCCTCGCGGCCCGCGCGCACACCCCGATGACCCGCGCCGCCAGCCTCTACGACGGGGTCTCCCGGGGCGCGAGGATGCTGGGCGCGGCCCTCGGCGGTGTCCTCATCGCGGTGCTGGGCCCGACCTCGGTCCTCGTCCTGGACGCGGCCACCTTCGCCGCCTCCGCCCTGCTGATGGCGTACGGCTTCCGGGACGTACCCGAGGCGCGGCCCCTCCCCCGGACCGCCCGCAACGGCTCGTACCGGGCCGAACTCGCCGAGGGGTACCGCTACTTGGCGCGTACGCCACTCCTCCTGGCGATCTGCGCCATGGTCATGATGACCAACGGCCTCGACCAGGGCTGGTCCGCCGTGCTGCTCCCCTCCCACGCCGCCACCCACCTCGGCGGCGCCACCCAGCTCGGCATGCTCTCGGCGCTGTGGGGCGCGGGCGCGCTGACGGGGACGTTCCTCTACGCGGCGTTCGGGCACCGGCTGCCCCGGTGGCCGGTCTTCACCGTCTGTTTCCTGCTGATCGGCGCGCCCCGGTTCGTCACCGCCGCCTTCACCGACACCGCCCTCCCGCTCGCCGTGCTGCTGCCGCTGACCGGGCTCGGCGCGGGCGCCCTCAACCCGATCCTCTCCACGGTGACCTTCGAGATCGTCCCCGAGCGGCTGCGCACCCGCGTCCTCGGTGCCACCACCGCCGCCGTCCTCCTCACCACCCCGCTCGGCGGCCTCTTCGCCGGCCTGATCACCGACCACCTCGGCCTGCGCACCGCCTTCCTCGTCGTCGGCACCGGCTACTTCCTCGCCACCCTCGGCCCGCTGGTCTTCCCGGTGTGGCGCACCATGGACCGCACGGGCCCCGGACCCGCCACCACGGAACGGAAACCGGTGGACACCCCCGCCCCCGCACGGTCGGATGGTGCCCCATGAGCACCCCTCCCCCCACCCTCCCCCTGGTCGACGAAGCCCTCGTACGGCGGCTCGTGGCCGCCCAGTTCCCCGAGTGGGCCGGGCTGCCGGTCGAGCGGTTCCCGTCCGGCGGGACGGTGAACGCGATGTTCCGGCTGGGCGGGGAGCTGGCCGTCCGGCTGCCGCTCACCGAGGGCGGGGCCGGCGACGTCCCGCTGGAACGGGAGTGGCTGCCCCGGCTCGCGCCCCTGCTGCCCTGCCCCGTGCCCGAGGTGGTGGGCACCGGGGAGCCGGACGAGGGGTACCCGTGGCCGTGGTCGGTCGGGCGCTGGCTGCCCGGGCGGAACCCGGAGGCGGGCGCCGTAGCTCAACCCCGCGCGCTGGCCGAGGACTTGGCGGAGTTCGTGCGGGCGATGCGCGCCGTCGGCCTGCCGGGCGCCCCGGTCGCGCACCGGGGCGGGCCGCTTGCGGCGCTGGACGCGGAGACCCGGAAGGCGCTGGCGGTGCTGGGCCGGAACCCGGAGGAGGGCGTGGACGCGGACGCCCTGACCGCCCTCTGGGACGAGGCGCAGAGCCTGCCCGGCCCCTCCGGCCCTCCGGTGTGGCTCCACGCCGACCTGATGCCCGGCAACCTCCTGGTGGACGGCGCCGGGCGGCTGAGCGGCGTCATCGACTTCGGCTGCCTGGGCGCGGGCGACCCGGCCTGTGACCTGTTCCCCGCCTGGAACCTGCTCCCGGCCGAGGCCCGCCCGGTCTTCCGCGAGGCCCTCGGCGTGGACGAGGCGACCTGGCTGCGCGGCCGGGCCCGGACCCTCTCCCAGGCCGTGATCGCCCTGCCGTACTACCGGCGCGGCCGGAACGAGGCGATGGCCGCCAACGCGCGCCACGTCCTCCGCGAGGTGCTGGCGGAGCGCTGACGGGCCTGGGCCCGTGCCCACACCCGTACCCGGGCCGTCAGCAGGCCGGGACCTTGCCGCCGTGCTCCAGTGCCCGCAGCGAGTCGATCGCACCGTTCAGCGTGGTGACCGGGATGAGCCGCATCCCGGAGGGCAGCTCGGCCTGCGCGTCCCCGCACTCGGCCTTCGGGACGAGGAAGACGGTGGCGCCGTCGCGGGAGGCGGCGCGGGTCTTCAGCGAGACGCCGCCGACCGCGCCGACCTGGCCGTCGGCGGTGATGGTGCCGGTGCCCGCGATGGAGCGGCCGCCGGTCAGGTCGCCGCCGCTGCCGTCCCCGTCCAGCTTGTCGACGATGCCGAGCGAGAAGAGCAGCCCGGCACTGGGCCCGCCCACGTCGGCCAGCTCCAGCCGCACGTCGACACTGCCGGGCTCGCGGCCGAGCTGCTTCAGGGCCGCCTCGACGGCGACGTTCTGCGACTGGACCATCTGGTCCCGGTTGTACTGCTGGATCTCCTTCGGGGTGTCCCCGCTCGGGTAGACCGCGTCCACCGGCATCACCGCCTGGTCGGTGCGGAACCAGCCGTCCACCACCTGCCCGATCCGCACCGGGGTCTGCGGCCCGGTCGCCTCGATCGTGGTCATCCGCAGTTCCCCGGTGGTCTTCCGGGGCTCCTCGCCCTTGATCGTGATGACCTCGGTCCCGTCCCGGGAACCGAGCACGTCGGCGGTCATCCCCGGCTGCGCCACCGCGAACGGCAGCGGCGCGAGCGCGGTCACCGCCAGCAGCGCCACCGCGGGCGCGGCGCAGATCGCGAGGGCACGGGGGCGCGGAAGAGCGGCGAGCTTGGAGAACACGCGCCCCAATCTAGTCGCCCGGGTGCGCGGGCGCGGGCAGGGGCGTGGGCGTCGTGAGGCGGGCCCACTCCCAGGGGTCGTGCGCGCTGAAGACGGTGACCCGGTCCCCGTGGTCGCGGCGCAGGGCGCGCAGCCGGTCGCGCGTGGCCCGGACGGCCCCGGCGTCGGTCTGGGCCCCCTGCTGGACCGGGGCGAAGGCGGGGTGGGCCGACGGCGGGGTCCGCTCGATCTCGCCGTGGTACAGGTACGCGTCGCCCGCGTGCAGGAGCCACCGGCCGGCCCCGTCGCGGACGGCGACGCCCGCGTGCCCCGCCGAGTGGCCGGGCAGCGGCACCAGCAGCACCTCGCCGGCGAGTCCCGCCACCCGCGCCGCCCCCGGGAAGCCGAACCATTCCGCGCTCCCGTCCGCCACAGCGGGTGTCAGCAGCGGGCCGTGCGCCCGGTGCGCCGGCAGGAAACGGTCCAGGCTGTGCCGGTGGTGCGGGTCGGCGGGGTCGGTGACGGCGCGGTACTCGGCGGGGTGCACATGGACCCGCGCGCCCGGGAAGTCGGGCAGTCCGCCGGTGTGGTCCCGGTGCAGGTGGGTGAGGACGAGGTGCCGCACGTCGCGGGGGTCGAGGCCGAGCCGCACGATCTGCCGCAGGGCGCTCTCCTCCGGGTCCCGGGCGGGCTGGGCGTACGCCACCCACTCCGCGCCCAGGCGCCCCTCCGGATCGTGCCGGTCCGCGGTGCCGAGACCGGAGTCGACCAGGACCAGCCCGTCGGCCTCCGTCTCGAGGAGCAGGCAGTGGCAGACGGCACGAGGGCCACTAACCCCGCCGCGCCCCTACCTGGTGGGCCACGCCGGTGGCCACCGCGAGCAGCAGGGCCGCGACGGCCAACTGCCCGCCTACAGGGGCCAGTAGAGACGCCGGGCCGGTGTCCGCCGAGAGGAGGTGCAGGAGCCGGTTGACGGGCGGCAGGCCCTGCGTGAACAGAGCGGCCAGGACGAGACCGAGGGCGGCGGCCGGGGCGTACCCGGGCCGGGGCAGCACCTGCGGGGAGCAGAGCACACCGACGGCGCACCCGGCGAGCGCCGCCGTGGCCTGCGCCGCCGCGCCGACCAGCAGGCCCGCCGGCGTCACCTCGTACGAGCCGGTCCACAGCGGCAGCAGCAGGCCCGGCACCATCAGGGCGGTGCAGCAGGCCAGCGCCGTGGCGACGGAGGCGAGCAGCACCTTCCACGCCCCGCCCGCGCTCACCGCGAGGATCGCCCGCCGTGCCGGGTCGTCCAGGCCGGTCACCACCACGGTCAGCCAGGTCGCGCAGAGGAAGAGGGCTCCGGCCGAGGAGGCGTAGGCGGAGGGGAGGGAGCCTCTCCCGTTGACGGTCAGCACGGTGAGGACGCCGGTGAAGAGCAGGACGGGGGCCAGGTAACGCTGGCTGTGCAGCAGGGTGGCGGCCGTGCAGCGGACGAGGGCGATCACCGGGCGGCCTCCGTCACCCGGGCGACCGACCAGCCCTCGCGCAGGGCGGCGAGGAGCAGGGCGTCGGCGTCTTCCCGGGGGACCCGCAGGGCGAGTTCCCCGTCCGGGCCGGGCTCGGCGCGTACGCCCGGAAGCGCCGCCGGGGGCCGGGGGCCGGAGCCCCGCCAGGCCAGGAGGACGTCCACCAGGTCGCGGGGTCGGCTCTCCCCGTACGGCGTGACCCGCCCGTCGGCCACGTGCAGGCTCCGGGTGGCATGGGTGCGGGCGACCGACTCGCGGTGGTCGGTGAAGAGCACCGTCCCGCCGCTCGCGGCCACCTCGGCGAGCAGTCCGGCGAGGACCTCGTGGGCGGAGGCGTCCAGGCCGGACCACGGTTCGTCGAGCACCAGGAGGCCGGGCGGGACGAGGAGGGCCTGGGCGACGGCGACCTTCTGCGCGTTGCCCTTGGAGAGGGTGGCGAGCGGCGCGTCACGGTCGCCGGAGAGCGCCAGCCGGTCCAGCAGTTCGCCGGCGCGGGCGGCCGACCGTGCCGTGCCCAGTCCGCGGACCCGGCCGAGGTGGGTCAGGTAGGCGGTGGCGGACATCCGCCCGGCGGGCGGGAAGCGGTCCGGTACGTACCCGACCACGCGCGGCCGTCCCGTGACCGTGCCCCGGGTGGGGCGGGTGAGCCCGGCCGCGAGCCTCAGCAGCGTCGACTTGCCCGAGCCGTTGCGGCCCACGACGGCGACGGTCTCCCCCGCCCGGCACGCGACGTCCACGCCCCGGAGCACCCAGCCGCCCCGCAGGCCGTACCGCTTGCCGACCCCTTCCAGCCGCACCCGCAGCCCTTTCCCCGCTCAGCGCAGCGCGTCGGCGACCTCGCGGGCCGCGTCCACGACCCGGGGGCCGACCCGCTCGGGTACGGCGTCGGACAGCATGACCACGCCGACGCTGCCCTCGATCCCGGTCAGCCCGAGCAGCGGGGCGGCGGCGCCGCAGGCCCCAGCCTCCAGTTCGCCCTGGGTGAGGGTGTAGCCGGGGTCCGGCAGCTCGTTCTGGCGGACGGCGAGTATGGCCCGGCCGGCCGCGCCCCGGTCGAGGGCGTGCCGGAAGCCGGTGCGGTAGGCGACGTGGTAGTCGGTCCAGGTCGGCTCGACCACCGCGACCGCCAGCGCCTCGGCGCCGTCGACCAGGGTGAGGTGGGCGGTGGCGCCGATGTCCTCGGCGAGCGACCGCAGGGCGGGCAGTGCCGCCTCGCGCACCAGCGGGTGGACCTGGCGGCCGAGCCGCAGCACCCCGAGCCCGACCCGGGCCCGGCCGCCCAGGTCGCGTCTGACGAGGGCGTGTTGTTCGAGGGTGGCCAGCAGTCGGTAGACCACCGTGCGATTGACGCCGAGCTTGTTGGACAGCTCGGTGACGGTCAGGCCGTGGTCGGTGTCGGCGAGCAGCTTGAGGACCCTGAGGCCCCGGTCGAGCGTCTGAGAAGTCTCCGCGGTCACGACGCCCACTCCTTAGGTGTGAGGGTGCGGCAGTGGTGAGGTGCGGCGGCATCCGGGTGGGGCGGCGGCGCCGGTCCCAGCGGCGACGCGCGTCAGAGGCCGCCGAGCGCAAGGCACCGGCTGCGCTCCGCGGCGACGCTGCCACGGGGCGTGTACGTTGCCGGGAATGTAGCGAGCGGTCCCGCTCAGCGGAAGGGTCCGTCCAGAATCCGGGCGATCACCGGGGAGTGCGCCCCGGTTTGCCCTCGGTGTCCCCGGCCGCCGGCGAAGGCCGGATCGCCGCAGGCCGCTCGTGGCCGAGCGCCGAGGTCGCGGCCAGCAGCACGTGGTCCCGCGCGTTCTGCCCGTCCCAGCAGGGCCGGGCCTGCGGGTCCGCGCGCCCCATGTCCTCCAGCATCTCGTTGTGCTGGACCGCCTGAGGGTCACGGTCCGGGCGCCTGAAGGCGGCGGCGCTGAGCTGTCGCGGCCCACGCACCCGGAGCGAGGAACCGGGCGGATGCCTGTGCAGTTCCTCCTCGGTGACCCGCTGCACGGGCGCACTCCCGGCGGCGGCAGCCGGGGCCGGGGTGCGCGGACTGACCGATCAGGAAGGGCAGAAGCTGCAGCAGATCGTGCGCCGAGGCAGTACCGGGCTCGGTGCGCTACCGGCGGGCGATGATGCTGCCGGCGTACGCCGGCGGGAACCGCGTACCGGTGATCGCGCAGCTGGTCCAGGCCGACGAGGACACGATGCGGGAGGTGATCCACCGGTTCAATGAGATCGGTCTGGCCTGCTTGGACCCACGGTGGGCGGGAGGCCGTCCCCGCCTGCTCAAGCCTGATGACGAGGACTTCGTCGTGGCGACGGCCACCACCCACCCGCCAAGCCCGGTCAGCCCTTGGCCCGTTGGTCGATCCGCAAACCCGCCGCCTACCTGCGCCGCGTCCAGGGACGTGCCCGGTGCCGCTTTGTGTACGACCAAGTCACCGCGGTCATCAGGGCCGGGATGGCGAACAGCGGGGCGAAGGCGACCCCCCAGACGGCCTGTGCCGTACCGCTCGACATGTACGTCTGGCTCTCGACGGTGAAAGCGACCACGAGTTGCCACAGTGCCACCAGAACCAGGACGCCCGAGGCGGTCCAGGCGAGCGGAGCGAGGACCCTGGGGTGCAGCGGCCTCCACCGGTCGTTGACGAGCAGCAGCGGAAACATAGCGGCCAACTCAGCGAGGACGGAGAGGCCGACGACGTATGCGATGCCCCAGCCTGGGATGTCGAAGACATCACGCAGCACCTGGTCGCTGTAGCCCACATGGACACCGGATGCCATGGCGATGCGCCACAGGCCGGACGGGACGGCGCACAGAGCGATGGCGTGGGCGACGCGGCGAGCCCAGACAGGCGCAGGTGCGGAGGCGAGGAGAGGAGCGGTCGCTGTCGTCATGACGTACATGCTGGCCCTGGGCATGGCGGCCACGCTTCATCCGCTACGGCGGACCGTATCCGCCCTGCGGATGAAGGTGCACCCGCTGAGGGAGACCCGAGAAGGACTCGATCGCCGGACGGTCTGGGCCATTCAACCGTCCAGCGATCGAGGACATCGCGACCAACCCGGTGAACGTTCGCGGGCACAGCACTAGGGGTGTATCGAAAGTGGCTGGTTGTGACTCTGTGGCCTGTGTTTCTATGCCGGAGTGAACATCGAGTGCTCCGGGGTGCCGGATGAGAGGCCGAGCCGCTGGGTCCGGCAGAGGGCTGATGGCGATGTGGAGGAGTGCGTGCGGGTCCTGGCGGAGGTCCATGCGCGCGACGGCTATCCGGTGAACTGGCCGGATCGGCCCGGCGAGTGGCTGTCACGCGTTCCCCTGCTGGGCTCCTGGGTTGCCGAACTCGAAGGCGGCCTGGTCGGGCATGTCAGTTTGTCTCAAGGCGGCGAGGGCGATCTGGCCCCGATGTTGTGGAGCGAGCGGAACGGGGCGACGCGGGGTATGACCGCCGTGGTCAGCAGACTGTTCGTCGCCCCGCAGGCGAGGGGACATCGGATCGGTGGACTGCTGATCGGCCGGGCAGTGGAGGAAGCGCGGCGTCATGGCCTGCATCCGGTGCTCGACGTCGTCGCATCCGATGCCGCGGCGGCAGCCCTGTACGAGCGGCTGGGCTGGGAGTTGATGGCCACAGTCGACCAGCAGTGGAGTCCGCACCAGACGGTGGCCATCCGCTGTTACGCAGCGCCATCGTGACGTGGTCAGTCACAGCCACTCGTTGATGGCCGCGACGAGGACGGTCGCCTCGTAGCGGACCGCGAGCTTGTCGTACCTCGTGGCCACGGCCCGGTGCCTTTTGAGGCGATTGATGCCGCACTCGACCGCGTGCCGAGCCTTGTAGTCCTGTGGGTCGAACTTCGGCGGCCGGCCGCCGTGCGAACCGCGTTTCTTGCGGTTGCCGGCCTGGTCTGCCTTGTCCGGAATGGTGCAGCGGATCCCGCGCCGCCGCAGGTAAGCGCGGTTCTTCCGGGAGGCGTACGCCTTGTCGGCCCGCACGCGATCGGGCCGGGTGCGCGGCCTGCCCGGCCCAAGACGCGGGACACGGATCTTGTTCAGGACGGGCTCGAACTGCGGGGAATCGCCCCCCCTGCCCGGCCGTGATCACGATGGACATGGGCTTCTGGCCCTGTTCGACGGCCAAGTGCAGCTTGGTGGCCAGGCCGCCGCGCGAGCGCCCGAGCCCGTGGTCGTCCGGCTCGACGGCGACGCCGCCGGGCGGCTCCTTCTGAAGCTCCCCTTTTCCTCGCCCCGGCGGCGTGCTGGTGGGCCCGGCCCACCGTGGAGTCGACGTTGATGTCCCAGGTGATCAGCTCTTGCGCGTCCGCCCGTGCCTGCAGGTCGGTGAAGATCCGATGCCAGGTGCCATCCCGTTGCCAGCGCCGGAACAGGTCGTACGCCCGGCCCCATGGCCCGTACTCGGCGGGCAGGTCCCGCCACGGGATGCCGGTGCGGACCCGGAACCGTATGCCGTCGATCAGCTGCCGTCTGGCCCACGTCGCAGGTCGTCCGGGCTTTTCACCCTTCGGCAACAGCGGTGCCAGCGCCGCCCATTGGGCGTCCGTCAGGTCTCCACGTGCCACGAAACAAGATCATCCCACGGTCAAGATCCACTTTCGATACACGCCCTAGGAGCCCACCCGCCCGTCGACCAGTTCCCGCACCACGTCCAGGTGCCCGTTGTGCCGGGAGGTCTCCTCGACGAGGTGGAGCAGAATCCAGCGCAGATCGACGTGCCGCCCGTCCCGGATGGGCCGCTTCGCCTTCGCGTCCAGGCTGTGCCCGGCCACGAGCTCCCGGAACCGCGAGCTCTGTTCCTCGTACTCCGCGACCAGCTGCGGCAACGGCACCTCCACCGCCGTCCGCATCTCGGGGTCGGGGTCCTCCTCGGTGGCATGGACCAGCGGCCCGGCCTCCTCCCCGTCGAGGAACACCTCCTCCAGCCAGTAGTACTCGACCCACCGCAGATGGCTGATCAGCCCACAGAGCGTCATGAGCGGCGAGCCGGGCAACGGCGCCTTCACCGCGCCCTCGGCCGACACCCCCTCACACTTGGCGACCGCGGTGGCCCGCGCGTAGTCGAGGAAGGTGGTGAGCTGGGTACGTTCGTCCCAGGCGGCGGGGGTGTCGGTTCGTTGAGTCGTCATCGCGTGGAGTCTGGCCTACGGGGTGCTCTGCGGCGAGCGAATAATCGCACCGGCACGCCCCGAGCACACGAAGAGGCCCCGCCACGCACCTTGCCGGTGCGCCGGCGGGACCTCCACCGAACCGATCAGACGGCCCGAAACGCACCGTCCTTGACCCCGCCCACGAAGGACGCGAACGCGACAGCGGGGAAGCCGAGCACCGGCCCGGCCAGATCCTTGGAGTCACGGACGGGAACCAGGCCGTCCGTGGCGACGAGGTTGGTGGCCACCTCGACGCACTGGCCGCCGTTCTCGCTGTACGAGGACTTGAACCAACGGGGGGATTCACTCGTCACGATGTGCCCTTTCGTAACTGGCTGATCATGGCCACGGACGCCGCTCGCGTCAGGGCCTCGGCCTGAAGCTGATGGTAGTCCGTCAGAAGAGGCAGGACTGAGTCACTATCTCGTTCAAGATGGCCCCTGTTGGCGGACTCGGCATACGACATGACCGAGCGGTCAGGCATCGTGAGCAACGTCACCGGCAGTGTCATGGGACGCCGGACTCCGATGTCGAACGGGGCCACCTGGAGGACCGTGTTCGGCATCTCGGCGAACTCGATAAGCCGGTTGAACTGGGCGTCCATCAGAGCTGCGTCACCGATGGGACGGCGTAGGCAACTCTCATCCAGCACGACGAAGATCAGCGGCGGCGGTACCCGAGCTATGCAGGCTTGCCGACGGGCGATGAGCGCGACGCGTTCGTCGGCCTGATCCCTCGTGACCACACCTCGCCTCACGGCACTGTCACCGAGCGCCGAAGCGTACTCCTGAGTCTGGAGCAAGCCGGGTATCACCCCGACCTCGTACAACCGCACCTCCATGGCTCGTTCTTCGTACCCGATGTACTGCGGAAAGCCCTCGATGAGCGCCGTGTGCCGGACCGCCTGACTCTGGCTCACCAGGCGCCCACGCGCACCCAGCGCCTGGTCACACCTTGCCGCGAGCCGCTGGGTTGGTGGACGTCGACCAATTTCCAGCGCCGAGATGTGGGCTCCCGAGCAGCCCACGTGTTCGCCCAGTTGATCCTGGGTCCAGCCGCGTTCGTCGCGCAGCCTGCGGAGAAGCACGCCGAAGGCCGCGCTCGGCGACCGCTCGGGGTCCAGCTCTCTACGGTTGACCATGGTGCACCCAACTCGTCTGCCGTTTTGCGTCAGTTGATGACGCTCTGAACGATAGGCCAAGCTGTGCGCTCCCGGTAGCGAAATGGCTACAGAGAGGAGCATTCATGCCTGTGGAACCCGAGCGTCCGGCCCCTTGCCACACCTGCCAGGAGTTCGCGCTCGCCGAAGCGGTGGCCAACGGGGAACGTGACTACAGCAGGGGCACCGACTGTCGCGTTCTCCTCAAGCGTCACCAGCAGAGCGGCACGTGCACGGCACCCCAGGAGGAGGGGTGACCGGCGAGGAGCCGGCGCCCGCACAGGGGCCGCCGGAGTTCAATCCGCTCCGCTACCCGCCCTGCGCGTGCCCGCGCCACTCCCCGGGACCCGGCCTCGAACCGGACAAGGACGATGCCGAAGACTCCGCCCTCCTGCGCGAACTCCGCACCCGGATGAACGAGGAGAACCGCTTACGCCGGTGGGCGCGGGGGCAGTCGTGACCGGCGTCGAGCACGTCGAGTACCTGGCAGACGCGCACGGCGGGAGTGGCGCCCGGAGCGTCTTCCTCGGGGGAACCCTCGCCCCGACCCGCCGCCTCGCCCTCCGCTGGC
Organism: Streptomyces albidoflavus; assembly: GCF_000719955.1. GTDB lineage: Bacteria > Actinomycetota > Actinomycetes > Streptomycetales > Streptomycetaceae > Streptomyces > Streptomyces albidoflavus. The sequence goes on along the minus strand of NZ_JOII01000023.1, from coordinate 79,903 downwards.
TCCGCCGCCAGGCCCATCGCCTCGCCGACGCCCTCGACCCTGACCCGCGCACCACCCATCTCCCGGCCGGCGCCCTGCGCCCTGCACCACCCGGAGCGGAGCACGCGCCCTCCCAACTCCGTTTCTGGGCAGCCGACCTGACGTATGCCGAGGACGTCACCGACCGCCTCGCGACCGGCTACCCGTACTGCTTCACCGCCCGTGAGGGCCCGGCCTGGTACCGGCTCACCGCACGCCCCCTCTTCACGACGGCGCGCCCCTCCCACTTCGCCCGGTCGTCGATGTGACGGTCGCCGGCCCGGCGAGGCTCGTAAACACACACAACACGCAACACCCCACACACAAGGAGAAGCATGAAGACCGACCTGCACGCGAGTGGCGGCGACGACGGCCTGCCCGGCGAGCCCTACCCCGGACCGCACCAGCCGCCGAGCCCGGACGGCGGTCCGGGCGTGCCGAACCCGCCCAAGAAGGCCGCGTGACCGTGGCCGACCACGTACAACAGGGACGCCCCAGCCACACCGGGCTGGGGCGTGCCCTCATGGCCGGCGGGGCCCTCACGCCCGACTGGTTGCCCGCCTTCACCGAGGTGCCGCGCTCGGCGTTCCTGCCCGAGCTGATGTGGCCCTTCGCCATGGAGGCGGCCCGCAGCGTCCCCGTCTCACGGTCCGGCGATCCGGAGTCCTGGCTCGCGTACGCCGACGCCGACGTGCCGATCGTCACCCAGTGGGACGACGGACGGCACCGGGGTACGGAGCCGGGTCAGGTGTCGACCTCGTCGGCGTCCATGCCCAGCGTGGTGTTCCGGATGCTGCGCGCGCTGGACGTGCGCGCGGGGCAGCGCGTGCTGGAGATCGGCACGGGGACCGGGTGGAACGCCGCCCTGCTCGCACACCGGACCGGCGCCGGGAACGTCGTCACCGTGGAGGTGGACGGCGCCGTGGCCGAGCGGGCCCGGCGGGCCCTGCGTGCGTCCGGGGCGCCGGTGCGCGTGGTGCACGGCGACGGGTTCCGGGGCTTCCCGGAGGGTGCGCCCTACGACCGGATCGTCGCGACGTGCGGGCTCCGGTCGCTCCCCTTCGCCTGGGTGCGCCAGGCCCGGCCCGGCGCCGTCATCGTGGCCCCCTGGGGGACGCACTACAGCAACGCGGACGCGATCGCCCGGCTGGTCGTCGCCGAGGACGGGCGCAGCGCGTCGGGGACCTTCGCCGGGCCGGTGGAGTTCATGAAACTCCGGTCCCAGCGGCTGCCACCCGTGGAGCACCGCGCGTACGTGCCGGACACGGTGGCCGTCGGTGAGGAGACCACGTCCATGGCGGCGGAGGAGGCGTTCACCGGGGACCGATTCGGAGCCGGGCGGTTCGCGCTGGGGCTGCGCGTCCCCGCCTGTGTGAACGTGGCCGCCGAGAAGCGCGACGGCGCCCGGCCGGTGTGGTTCTACGGGCTCAGCGACCGTTCCTGGGCGTGCGCGATGTTCCGCGACGGCGACACGGCCCGCGTCTGGCAGTCCGGCCCGCGCCGGTTGTGGGACGAGGCCGAGGCGGCGCTCGCCTGGTGGGAGGAGCGGGGCCGGCCGGGCCATGAGCGCTTCGGGCTGACCCTGACCGAGGCGGCGCAGTCGGCCTGGCTGGACGACCCTGCCGACTCCTGGGAGGTCTGATCCCCCCCCCAGGAGCCTGCCGGGTCAACCCCCCTGCCCCCGCCTCCGTGCCGCGTACGTACGGGACTTGTTGCGGTTGCCGCAGACCTGCATGGAGCACCAGCGGCGGCTGCGGTTCTTCGAGACGTCCCAGAAGACCCAGGCGCAGGTGTGCTCCGCGCACCGCTTGAGGCGGGCGGCGTCCCCCGTGGCGACCAGGCTGCTCCAGGCGATCGCCAGCCGGGTCAGGGGCAGGCGGTCCGCCGGGGTTCCCGGGGCGGGTCGTAGTGCGCCGGTGACCGAGACGGCGACGGGGTGTGCGGCCAGTGCCTCGTCGGCCGCCGCCAGCAGGGCGGGGTCGGGGACGTCGCCGACCCGGGCCCCCATCTCCTCGCGGAGACCGGCGCGGAGCGCCAGGTAGTCGCGGTGGGCCTCGGGCGAGATCGCGTCCGGGGCGTCGAGCTCCTCGTACTCGCGGAGCCAGGCGGCGAGTTCCTCCGGGGTGGCGAGGGCGTCCGTCACCTCGTCCACGTCGAGGGTGTTGGCGAACGCCTCCACCAGTGCCGCCAGGGCGGGCGTTGCGAGCATGACCTGCGCCTTCCGATCGCCGTTCCGCGTCCCCCATCGTCCCGCACTCCCACCCACACTACCGGCTAACCGTTTTACCGGTTGCGGAGCCGGGCGCCCCCGTGCCATCGTCCACTCACCAGCTAACGCGATAGACGGTGAGCAGAGCCGACGAGCGTCGGAGCCAAGGGGGCGGCCAGGATGACCATCACGAGCACACCGGGGCGGACAGAACCGAAGAAGCCGTCGGAACCGGAGGGACCGGAGGCGCACGGCGACCGGCGGCCCGTACCGCCACCCGACCCCTCCCGCCGCAACGGCGCCGTGCTGGTCGGCTTCACCGCCGTCACCAACCTCGCCGACGGCGTGATGCGGCTGGCGCTCCCCCTCCTCGCGGTCCGCCTCACCGACTCCCCCGCCCTCGTCACCACGGCCTCACTCGCCCTGACGCTGCCCTGGCTGCTCACCGCCCTGCACATCGGCGTCGTCGTCGACCGCTTCGACCGGCGGATGCTGCTCTGGCTCGCGGGCGCCGCCCGGGTAGCCGCGATGGGCGGCCTGTTCGCCGCCGCCGTCACCGGCCATCTCACCCTCGGCCGGCTCCTGGCCGCCGGGGCCGTGCTCGGCGTCGCCGACGTGCTGGCCGCGACGGCCGGCTCCGCCCTGGTCCCGGCGGCGGTGACCCGCGAACACCGGCCCCGCGTCAACGCCTGGATGGTCGGGGCCGAGACGGTCGGCCAGGAGTTCGCGGGCCCCTTCGTCGGAGGGCTGCTGCTCGCCGCCGGTACCGGCCTGGCCCTCGGCGCGATCGGCGTCACCTACGCGGCGGCCGCCCTCCTCCTCGTCCTCCTGGCCGGCCGCTTCCGCCCCGCCGCCCCCGCCCCGGGCACGCCCGCGGTCCCGGTCAACACCCGCATCGCCGAAGGGCTCCGCCTCCTGTGGCGGGACCCCGTCCTGCGCACCCTCTCCCTGACCGCCGCCGCCCTCAACGCCGTCTGGGGCGCCTGGCTCGCCCTCATGCCGCTCCACGCCCACCAGGCGATGGGCCTGGGCCCCGGCGAGTACGGCTTCCTCCTCAGCGGCCTCGGCATCGGCGGCCTCGTCGGCGCGGCCACCGTGACCTGGGTCAACCGCCTCCTCGGCCCGCGCCGCGCGATGCTCGCCGACCTCCTGGGCACCTGCGCCATGACCGCCCTGCCGGCCCTCACCACCAGCCTCTGGGCGGTCGCCGCCGGCGCCTTCCTCGGCGGCATGGGCGGCACCCTCTGGGCCGTCAACAGCCGCACCCTCACCCAGCACAAGGTCCCCGACGCCCTCCTCGGCCGCTACACCGCCGCCTCCCGCCTGCTCTGCTACGGCGCCCTCCCGATCGGCACGGCGGCAGCGGGCCTCCTGGCCGAACTCCTGGGCACGCGAACGGTGTTCGCGGTCATCTCCGTCCTGGCCCTGACGACCGTGATCCCGTTCCTCCGCCGGGTGAAGGCGGCGGACCTGACAGGCACGAGCGCGCCCTGACCGCCCGGTCGCCATCAACCGACCAGACTCAGCCCGGCCGGCGCCTGAGGCCCGTTCAAGCCCGGCCGGCGTTTGAGGCCACCCCTCCGCAAGGCCCGCAGGGCCGAGCCGAAAGGCCGAGCCCCGCACAGGGCACCCCGTAAAAGGTCAGCCCCGCGTCGCCCATTCCCGCACTTTGTCGATCCGCTGCCGGATCTGCCCAGCAGTGGCCTCCGCGCTGGGCGGCCCCCCGCACGCCCGCCGCAGCTCGTTGTGGATGACCCCGTGCGGCTTCCCGGTCTGGTGGACGTACGCCCCCACCAGCGTGTTGAGCTGCTTACGCAGTTCCAGCAGCTCCTTGTGGGAGACGACGGGCCGGCGCTCGGCGGGCAGTTCGAGCAGGTCGGCCTCGCTGTCGGGCTTCTTGCGGCTGTGCGCGATCTGCCGGGCCTGCCGCTTCTGGAGGAGCAGCTGAACCTGGTCGGGTTCGAGGAGCCCGGGGATGCCGAGGTAGTCCTGCTCCTCCTCGGAACCGGGGTGGGCCTGCATGCCGAACTCGGCGCCGTCGAAGAGGACCCGGTCGAAGACGGCCTCGGACTCCAGGGCTTCGAAGGAGAACTGCTCCTGCTCCCCGGTGTCCTCGTCCTGCTCCTTGTTGGCCTCGTCCATCTCCTTCTCGGACTCGGCGTACGGGTCCTCCTCGCCGTCCTTCTTCGGCTTGTCGAGGACGTGGTCGCGCTCGACCTCCATCTCGTTGGCGAAGCCGAGCAGCATGGGGACGGTCGGCAGGAAGACCGAGGCGGTCTCGCCGCGCCGCCGGGACCGCACGAAACGCCCGACGGCCTGCGCGAAGAAGAGCGGGGTGGAGATGGTGGTGGCGTAGACGCCGACGGCCAGGCGCGGCACGTCGACGCCCTCGGAGACCATCCGGACGGCCACCATCCACCGGTCGTCGCTCTTGCTGAAGTCGTCGATGCGCTGCGAGGCGCCCGAGTCGTCGGAGAGGACGAGGGTCGCCTTGTTCCCGGTGATCTCGCGGATCAGCTTGGCGTAGGCGCGGGCCTGGTCCTGGTCGGTGGCGATGACCAGCGCCCCCGCGTCGGGGATGGCCTTGCGGACCTCGGTCAGCCGCTGGTCGGCGGCGCGCAGCACGTTGGGCATCCAGTCGCCGCGCGGGTCGAGCGCGGTGCGCCAGGCCTGCGAGACGGCGTCCTTGGTCATCGGTTCGCCGAGCCGGGCGGCGATCTCGTCGCCCGCCTTGGTGCGCCACCGCATCTGCCCGCTGTAGCTGAGGAAGATCACGGGGCGGACGACGCCGTCGCCGAGCGCGCTGCCGTAGCCGTACGTGTAGTCGGCGGCGGAGCGGCGGATGCCGTCGTTGCCCTCCTCGTACGTGACGAAGGGGATCGGGTTGGTGTCCGAGCGGAACGGGGTGCCGGTGAGGGCGAGCCGGCGGGTGGCCGGCTCGAACGCCTCCAGGCACGCCTCGCCCCAGGACTTCGAGTCACCGGCGTGGTGGATCTCGTCGAGGATGACGAGGGTCTTGCGCTGCTCGACCCGGTTGCGGTGGAGCATCGGCCGGACGCCCACACCGGCGTAGGTGACGGCGACGCCCTGGTACTCCTTGCTGAGCGGCCCGGCGCTGTACTCCGGGTCCAGCTTGATGCCTATCCGGGCGGCGGCCTCGGCCCACTGCTTCTTCAGGTGCTCGGTCGGGGCGACCACCGTGACCTGCTGCACGACGTGGTGGTGCAGCATCCAGGAGGCCAGGGTGAGCGCGAAGGTGGTCTTCCCGGCGCCCGGCGTGGCGACCGCGAGGAAGTCGCGCGGCTGCTCCTGGATGTACTTGTCCATCGCGGCCTGCTGCCAGGCCCGCAGCTTTCCGGCGGTACCCCAGGGGGCCCGTCCGGGGAAGGCGGGTGAGAGGTGATGGGAGGCGGAAGTAGTCACGGTCTCCGATTCGGTGCTCTCGGCTCGGGCCGGGTCGCGCCCCGGCCCACGTACGACAACCGGGCCACCCTACCCGTGCGCGGCCCCTCTCCCGTCCGCCGAACCGGGAGCGCCGGACGATGCGACAGGGGTCACAGCGATGCGGGCGCGGCCGGGCCGGGGCGCGGTTGTGTCGGCAGTGTGGCAGTCGCGTTGCGTGGCCGCCCGATCGCTTGAGGCCGCCTGCCGCACGGGCCTAACGTCGTGAGTGCGCCGGGGAGATCCCCCAGATTTCCCCGGTCAGGACCGTGTGCCCGAGAGGCTCAGGGACTCGTCTGCAAAGCGAGGAACGCGGGTTCGAATCCCGCCACGGTCTCGGTCCCGGCCGCCACCCGTCGACGGCCCCGCCCCAGGAGAAGGGGGCGGGGCCGTCGAGGTGTGCGGGGAGGCCGTGCGGGGACCCGGAATCCGGGCCCCCGTACCTCTCTCAGCTCTGGGCCACCGCCGCCTGCGGGCGGATCGGCAGGCGGTTGACAGGGCGGCCGGAGGCGGCGCGGACGGCGGAGGCGACGGCGGCCGGGGCGGTGACGACCGGCACGGCGCTGGCGGCCTTGGCGCCGAACGGCGCGACCACGTCCCGCTCCTCGACCAGGCGGACGATCCGGATGTCGGGGGCGTCCAGCGCGGTCGGCAGGGCGTACCCGGTGAGGTCGGGGTGGCGCAGGACGCCCTGGGGCGCGCGCAGGTTCTCGGTGAGGGCGGCGCCGAGGCCCTGGGTGAGCCCGGCCTCGATACGGGCGGCGATCTGGGCGGGGTTGAGGACCCGGCCGACGTCCTGGGCGACGGCCAGCTCGACCACCCGGACCGAGCCGATCTCCACGTCCACGTCGACCACGGCCCGCACGGCGCAGAAGACCAGGCCGACGAAGGCGTCCCCCTGCCCGGCGCCGTCCAGCGGCTCGGTGGGGTGCGGGCGGCACTGGGCGGTGGCCCAGAGTTCCTTGCCGTCCATCGCCTCGGTGACGGTGGTGGAGAGCACCCCGTCGTAGGAGGTGATCTTGCCGTCGGTGATCTGGAGGAGTTCGGTGGACATGCCGAACTGGTGGGCCAGCGGCTGGAGCAGCTGCGTACGGACCATCTTGGCGGCGCGCTCGACGGCTCCGGCGGAGACCCAGGTGTGGCGGCTGTGGCAGGAGGGCCCGGCGGGCGGCTGGTCGGTGTCGACGGGGGCGACGGCCACCTCGTCGATCCCAAGGGTCTCCTGGACGATCTGCCGGGCCAGCGTGGTGAACCCCTGCCCGGTCTCGACGGCGGCGCAGATGACGGTGGCCCGGCCGTCCTGGACGCGGACGGTGGCGGTGGAGACCTCGTCGGCGCCCTCGGCCCCGAGCATGTGGACCATGCCCAGCCCGTAGCCGACGCCGCGCCGCACGGCACCGGGCTCGCCGGCGCCCTCGGGGCCGCCGGGCAGCAGCCACTCCTCCTCGGGGGTGTCCTTGGGGAGCGCGGGCAGCGGGAAGTCCTGGACGGCCTGGAGGAGTTCGGCGACCGGCGCGGGGCAGGTCACGGTCTGGCCGGTGGGCAGCACGTCACCGGTGGCCAGCACGTTACGCGCCCGGACCTCGGCCGGCTCCAGGCCGAGCTTCTTGGCGAGCTTGTCCATCTGCGCCTCGTACGCCGCGCAGACCTGGAGGGCGCCCTCGCCGCGCACGTGCCCGGCGGGCGGGTTGTTGGTGCGCACCGCCCAGCCGTCGATGGTGGCGTGCGGGACGACGTACGGGCCGCAGGCGAAGGCGACGGCGGCGGCCAGCGACTCGCGGGAGGAGTCGGTGTACGCGCCGCAGTCCATCAGGATCTGCGCCTCGACCCGGACCAGCCTGCCCTCGGCGTCGGCGTGGTGGCGGTAGCGGAGCAGGGTGGGGTGGCGGTGGGCGTGGCCGAGGAACGACTCCTCGCGGGTGGCGGCCAGTTTGACCGGGCAGCCGGTGCGCATCGCGAGCAGGCCGAGCGGCAGCAGGAAGCCGGGGTCCTCGCGGTCGGCGGTGGCCCCGGGGACGCCGGTGACGACGACCTTGACCCGCTCCGGGTCGAGCCCGTAGACGGCGGCGGCCCGGTCGCGGTCGGCGTGCGGGTCGGTGGAGGCGGCGTACAGCTCGACGCCGCCGTCCGGGCGGGGCACGGCGAGGCCGGCCTCGGCGCCGACGGGGGCGGGGTCCTGGCGGCCGATGCGGTAGACGCCCTCGACCACCGTCTCGCCGGTGGCCTCCTGGTCGCCGTGGCGCAGCGGGATGTGGCGGACCACGTTGCCGTCGGGGTGGAGCGGTTCGGCGGTGAAGGCTTCCTCGGGATCGGTCTGGGCCGGGAGCACCTCGTACTCGACCATGATCGCGGCGGCGGCCATCCGGGCGGTGTCCGGGTGGTCGGCGGCGACGGCGGCGAGCGGTTCGCCGTGGTGGCGGACGACCTCGGAGGCGAAGACGGGCCGGTCGGCGCCGTAGCGGCCGTGCAGCCCCTCGCCGGGCACGTCCTCGTGGGTGACGATCGCGTGGACGCCGGGCATCCCGGCGGCCTGCCGGGTGTCGATCGAGACCACCCGGGCGTGCGCGTGCGGCGAGCGCAGCACGGCGGCCCAGAGCAGCCCCTCGGCCCACAGGTCGGCGGCGTACGGGAAGGTGCCCTCGGTCTTGGCGCGGGCCTCGGCGAGCGGCAGCGAGACCCCGAGCCCGTGCGGGGCCGCCTCGGCGTCGGCCTGGGCGGGGATACCGGTGGCGGTGTCGTGGCTCACGCCTGGCCTCCGTGCTGCTCGTGCGGGCCCTGCTCGTCGTACCCGTAGCCGTCCTGGCCGTGGTGGGGCGGGTAGCCGCCGGTGTCGTACGAGGGCGGGGGCTGCGGCAGGCCGTCGTAGCCGTCGGGCAGGGCGCCGTACGGGTGGCCGGGGGCCTCGCCGTCGGCGGGTCCCGCCTGGTGCGGGATGGCCACCTCGGCCTGGTCCGCCCCGGCGGGCTCGCCGTCCTCGGCCTCGGCGCTCGCGTCGTCGTGGGCGGCGACGTCGGCGGCGGCCTCGGCGGACGCCTCGCGTTCGCCGACGACGTCGCGGACCGACTCCAGGATGGCGCGGTAGCCGGAGCAGCGGCAGAGGTTGCCGGAGAGCGCCTGGCGGGTCTCCAGGTCGGTGGGGCGGGGGTTGCCTTCCAGCAGGTCGTGGATGGTCATCGCCATGCCGGGGATGCAGAAACCGCACTGCACGGCGCAGTGGCGGGCCAGCGCGCGCTGCACGTCGGAGGGTTCGCCGGGGCCGCCGTCCTCGGCGGCGCCGAGCCCCTCGACGGTGTGGATGTCGCTGCCCTCGGTGGTGGCGGCGGGCACCAGGCAGGAGGCGACGACGCGCCCGTCGACGCGGACCGCGCAGGCCCCGCACTCGCCCTGCGAGCAGCCGTCCTTGGCCCCGGCGAGCCCGAGCCGCTCCCGCAGCACGTGCAGCAGCGACTCGCCGATCCACGCCTCGGTGACGGGCCGGTCGATGCCGTTGACGTTCAGCGTGTACGAGACGACCGGCCGCTCGTCGTGGAGCCCGCCGGCCTCGGGAGCCTCCTCGCCGGCCGCCTCCACGGCGCCGCCGGGCTCCTCGCCCGCGCCCTCCGCCTCAGCTTCCGTTTCGGCTTCCGCCTCGGGCTCGGGTGCGGGCGCGTCGGCCGTCTCCGGGGCGCTGTCGGCTTCCGGGGCGGATTCCGCCTGCTCTTCCGCTTCGGGGCCGTCGGGGGCGCTCTGAGCCTCCCCGGGGGCCTCCTCGGCGCTCGCCTCGGGTGCTGCCTCCGGTGCCGGTTCCGGGGCGGTCGCCTCCGCCTCTCCGGCCCAGGGCGCCGTCGCCCCGCCGGGGAGCGTGGCGGGGGCCTGGTGGGTCGGGGCGGTGGCCCAGGCGCCGGTCCGCGGGGCGGCCTCGGAGAGCGGGTACTCGCCGGACTCCTCGGGCACGTCCTCCGGGGCGAGCGGCACCGCCCACTGGCCGGTCCCGCCCTGCGCGGGCGGGGCGCTCTCGCCGAGGGCGGCGGTGAAGTCCCAGTGCCCGGTGGCGTCCTGGCCGGCGGAGCCGGGCCCCTGCTGCTGGCCGGGGATGCCGGGCCGGCCGTGCGGCTGCCCGGCGCGCTCGGCGCCCCCGAAGGCGGCGCCGAGGTCGGGCCGGGGGCCGTCGGGGGAGAGCCCGGGCGGGATGGTCAGGGGGCGGGTGTCGCCGAAGGCGTCGGTGGCGGCGAAGGCGTCGGCCGGGGGCTGCCGGTAGCCGTCGGCGCCGGGGACCTGCGCGCCGTCCGGGTAGACGTCGGCGACGACCTGGCCGGGCGCGGCCTCGGGCACGTCCTGCGGCGGCAGCGTGCCGTACGGGTCGGGCCCGTGCCCGGCCTGCTGCGCGTACGGGTCGGGCGCGGGGGCGCCGCCCGCGACGGCGCCCGGGATGGACCAGACGCCGGTGGCGGCCGGGTCGGCGGGGCCGGTGGCGGGGGTGACGGTGATCGGGGGCACGTACCCCTGGCCGGGGGCGGCGAGAGGGATGTCGGCGATGCCCTCGGGGAGCTGGACGAAGGCGGTCGCCCCGTCGTCGTACTCCTCGCCGCCCTGGTGGGGGATGGCGCCCCAGCTCAGGGAGGTGCCGCGGGCCGCTCCGGTCCCCTCGCCCCGCTCGTCGTCGGTCATGACAGCGCTCTTCCCAGTGCTCGTCGGGCCAGCGCGGCGACGGTGCGCCGCAGGTGCAGTACGGCGGGCGGCAGCTTCGGCGGCTCGCCGCCGTCGGCCGGGACCTCCGGGTCCGGCACACAGGCCGTGGCCACGTACGTCCCGAAGGCGGTCAGGGCCTCCTGCGGCAGGCCCCGTTCGCCGTCCCAGTCGATGAGGGAGGCGGCCCAGCGTTCCGCCTCCAGGGGCCGCAGCGGCATCGGGGCGATGGCGCCGATGGCGCACCGCACCTCGCGCCGGGCCGGGTCGACGACCAGGGCGACGGAGGCGGTGGCGCGGCCGGGGCCGGTGCGGCCGGTGGCCTTGAGGAAGACCTGCGGGGCGTGGAGCAGCGGGACCCGGACCCAGCCGATGAGTTCACCGCCGCGCAACATGTCCATGCCCGCCAGCAGATGGGAGACGGAGACCTCGCGGCGCCCGCCGCCGGGCGAGGCCACGACGAGGGTGGCCTCCAGGGCGGCGAGGACGGGCAGGGTGTCGCCGGAGGGGGCGGCGGTGGCGATGTTGCCGCCGAGCGTCCCGGCGTTGCGGATCTGCGGGGGCCCCGCGGCGCGGGCGGCGGCGGCCAGCGCCGGGATGAGCGCGGCGAAGTCGGGGCGGCCCATGCGGGCGTGGGTCAGTCCGGCGCCGAGCAGGGCGTGCCCGTCGAGGTACTGCCAGCCCCGGATCTCGCGGACCCGGCCGAGGCCGACGAGAGCGGTGGGGCGCAGCTGCCCGGCGTTGACCGAGGTCATGAGGTCGGTGCCGCCCGCGACGGGGACGGCGGCGGGCGTGGCGGCGAGCGCGGCCACGGCCTCGTCCAGGGAGGCGGGCAGCGTCACCGACGCTGCCGCCTGCGGTGCGTGCGTGGTCAAAACCGGCTGCCCCTTCCGTCACCCCGCCTGGTCCCGGCTGTTGCGCCGTACGGTACGTCCTCACAGGCGGGACGTGGCAACTCTGGCACATCTTGCCGTTGCCTCGGAGCGGGGGTCCGCTAGGGGAGTTTTGCCCTTTCTGGCCACCACGTAAGGGGTTTCGCCGTTTTGTGCGGGCTGCGGAGAGGCGCCCCGGTTCCGCGATCGAGGGGGCGCACGCCGGGGGCGCGCGGGCAACCGGCGAGAGCCGCTCCCACTCCCCGGAGCGCGCCGGGCCGTGCGGTGCCGGCCGGGGCACCGCACGGCGTTCCGGTCCGGCTCAGCCCGGCTGCGGCGCGCCCTCGAACGGGCGGCCCAGGACGCCGGGGCGGCGCTGCCAGGGGTGCGGGCCGGACGGCGGGCGGTAGGCGACGCCGAGGGCGTCGAGGCGGCGGAAGTGGGTCTCCATCCGGACGTCGAAGCCGGCGAAGTCCCGCTCCTCGGAGGCGGGCAGCGGCGACCAGGCGACCTCGGCGAGGGCGGCGAGGCGCGGGTAGAGCTGGTAGTCGACGCGGTCCTGGTTCTCCAGCACCTCGGTCCAGACGTTGGCCTGGACGCCGATGACGTGCGCGGCCTCGGCCCCCGTCAGCTCCGGCGGGACGGGCTCGAAGCGGTAGACGTCCTCCAGGGTGCGGACGTAGCCGATCGGCACCGGCTCGTCGGGCCCGCCGTCCTCCCGGTAGTTCAGGTAGACCTGCTGCTCGGGGCACATGATGACGTCGTGGCCCGCGCGGGCGGCGGCGATGCCCCCGGCGTAGCCGCGCCAGGAGGAGACGGTGGCGCCCTCGGCGAGGCCGCCCTCCAGGATCTCGTCCCAGCCGACGAGGCGGCGCCCCCGCGCGCCGAGCCAGCGGTCGAAGTGCCGGATGAACCAGGACTGGAGGCCGTCCTCGTCACCCACACCCAGTTCGGCGATGCGCGCCTGCGCCGCCGGCGAACGCCTCCATTCGTCCTTCTCGCATTCGTCGCCGCCGACGTGGATGAAGCGGGACGGGAAGAGTTCCAGGACTTCCTCGAAGACCCCTTCGTAGAAACGCAGGGTGTCCTCGGTCGGCGCCAGCGCGTGCGGATTGATGCCCCAGGTGTCCCAGACGCCGAGGCTCGCGGTGTCCGTCACATCGGTGTTGCCGAGTTCCGGATAGGCGGCGATGGCGGCCTGCGAGTGGCCCGGAATCTCGATCTCGGGGACGACGGTGATGTGGCGTTCGGCGGCGTAGGCGACGATCTCGCGGATGTCGTCGTGGGTGTAGTAGCCACCGTGCGGGGTGTCGTTCCACAACTCGGAGGCGCGGTGCCCCCATTTGCTGCGCGGCCGCCAGCTGCCGGTGCGGACGAGTTCGGGGTGGCGGCGGATGTCGACGCGCCAGCCCTGGTCGTCGGTGAGATGGAAGTGGAAGACGTTGAGTTTGTGCGCGGCGAGCAGGTCGAGATGGCGCAGCACCCCGTCCTTCGGCATGAAGTGCCGGGCCACGTCGAGCATCATGCCGCGCCAGGCGAACCGCGGCGCGTCCTCGATCCTCACGTGGCCGAGCTGCCAGGCCCGCCCCGGGTTGAGCGGCGCCCGCCGGAACGCGTCGGGCCCCAGCAGCTGACGCAGGGTCTGCGCGCCCCAGAAGACTCCGGCCGCGTCACCGCCCTCGATCAGCACCCCCTCGGCGGAGACGGTGAGCCGGTACGCCTCGGCGCCCAGCCCGCCCGCCTCCCCCGTGATCCGCAGGTCGACGACGGGTCCGGGGTTCTCGGCGGCGGCCTCGGGCAGGGCGAGCCCGGTGGCGGCGCCCACGGTGGTACGCAGCCAGCGCGCGGCCGTGCCGGTGCCCTCGCCGGTGCGCAGGGCGGTGTCGGGGCCGAGGGTGAGCCGGGTCTCGGGGCCGCTCTCGGGGCGGTGGTGACGGGGGGCGGGGATGAGGTGGTGCACGTCAGTCCTTGACCGCGCCGCCGAGTCCGGAGACCAGGCGGCGCTGAACGAGTACGAAGAAGACGAGGACGGGAACGGTCATGACGGTGGACGCGGCCATGATGCCGCCCCAGTCGTTCTCCTCGGGCTTGAAGAAGAGCAGCAGCGCCATCGGGAGTGTCGACTGGGAGGTGTCGCTGATGATGAAGGACTTGGCGAAGAGGAAGTCGTTCCAGGTGCTGATGAAGGAGAACACACTCGTCGCCACCAGGCCCGGGAAGACCAGCGGGAAAAGGATCTGCCAGAGAAAGCGGGTACGGCTCGCGCCGTCGATGAGCGCGGCCTCCTCCAGCGCCTCGGGAACGGCCTTCACGAATCCCCGCAGCATCCAGATGGCGAACGGCAGCGAAAACGCGAGATGCGGCAGGATCAGCGCGCCGAGCGTGTTCAGCAGCCCGAAGTCCCGCATCTGGAAGAAGAGCGGAATGGTGAGCGCCTCGACCGGCACCATCTGCGCCACCAGGAACATGATGAGCAGCGTGGTCCGGAACCGGAACTTGAACCGCGTCACGGCCGTCGCCGCGAGGAACGCGATCAGCGCCGAGAGCACCACCACACTCCCCGCCACGAAAAGGCTGTTGAGGAAGTAGCGCCCGAATTCCTCCTGCTGGAACACCCGCCGGAACGAGTCGAGCGAGGGCGCCAGCGTCCAGGGCCGCGGCGTGTCCGACTGGATCTCCCCGGCCGGCTTGAACGCCGACAGCACCATCCAGTACAGCGGAAACGCCACGACGACGGCGGCCAGCAACGCGAACGCCTCGGCGGCCAGGCGCCAGGGGCGGTGGACGAGCTTCACAGTTCTTCTCCCTGGCGTCGCATCAGCCGGAGGTACACGAGGGTGACGGCGAGCAGGATGAGGAGCATGACGACGCCGATGGCGGCGCCGAGGCTGTACTCCGAGGAGGCGAACGCCTGCTGGTAGGCGTAGACGTTGAGGACGAGGTTCTGGCCGGCGATGCCGCCGCCGTCCGTCATGACGTAGATCTGGGTGAAGATCTTGAAGTCCCAGATCACCGACTGGATGGTGACGACCAGGAGGATCGGGCGGAGCATCGGGGCGAGGACCGAGCGCCAGACGCGCCACTGCGAGGCGCCGTCCAGCGAGGCGGCCTCCAGGACCTCGGTGGGGACGGCGCGGATGCCCGCGTAGACGGTGACCATCACGAACGGGAAGGAGCACCAGACCACTTCGAGCAGGACCAGGGCGAAGGCGCTGTAGCGGCCGTACGTCCAGGAGAAGTCGCCGAGGCCGAGGAGCCGGTTGACCGGGCCGAAGTCGGCGTCGAAGAGGAACATCCAGACCGTGGAGCCGGTGATGGCCGGGGTGGCCCAGGCGCCGAGCGAGGCGATGAGCAGGGCCAGGCGGGGCAGGGCGCGGATGCGGGTCAGCAGGACGGCGAAGGCGCAGCCGACGAAGAGCGTGGAGAGGACGCAGAGCGCCGCGAAGACCACGGTGGCGGTCAGGACCTGCCAGAACTGCGGGTCGGTGAAGAGCTGCCGGTAGTTGCCGAGCCCCTGGAACGAGGTCGGCTCGCCGCCGCTGACCTGGGCCTGGGTGTACTCCAGGACGGATATCAGGCCGAGCTGGTAGACGGGGTAGACCAGCAGGCCGGCGAGGACGACCAGGGCGGGGGCGAGGTAGAGCCAGGGCGTCCAGCCGGGGCGGCGGGAACCGGATCTCGGGGGCCGGGCGCCCCCGCCGCCCTTGCGGACGGGCGGGGTGGCCGGGGCGGTCAGGGTCTGGGTCACGGTGGTGCCGTTCTTCCGGTACGCGGGGGCGTCAGCCCGCGCTCGCGAAGGCGTCGTCCATCTTCTTGGCCGCGTCGCGGGAGGCTGCGGCCACGTCCTTCCGGCCGCTGACGATCTCCTGGAACATCGTCGGCAGCACCAGCGAGGAGTCGATCCGCGCCCAGGCCGGGGAGGCGGGCACGAAGGTCGCTCCGGCGTCGAGGGTCTGCACGAAGGGCTTGACGAAGGGCTCCTCGGCGGCGGCCTCGGCGCGGGTGTCGGTGAAGGTCGGCAGGAAGCCCATGGCGTCGAACAGCTCGCTCTGCGCCTTCTTCCCGGCCAGTTCCTTGACCAGGTCGACGGCGAGGGAGCGGCGCTCGGTCGACTTGAGGACGCCGAGGTTGTTGCCACCGGCGAAGGCCGGGGCGATCTCGCCCTTCTCGGTGCCGGGCAGCGGGACGACCGCGTACTTGCCCTTGACCTTGCCGTCCTCCATCGCCTGGTGGCTGAAGTCGCCGCCGATCGCCATGCCGGCCTTCCCGGCCGCGAACGCCGTCACGGTGTCGTTGCCGCCCATCTGCGCGCACTTGGCGGCCGGGCAGTTGTCCGGGCCGAAGAGGTCGGTGTACGCCGCGATCCCGGCCTGCGACTTCTTGTCGGCCAGCGTCGAGGTGTACACACCGTCCTTCTCCTCGGCGAGGCCGCCGCCGTGCGCCCAGAGGAAGGGCATGGCGCCGTAGGTGTACGCGCCGCCGACCGCGATGCCGTACAGCCCCGGCTCGGCCTTACGGATCTTCTTCGCCGCGGCCGCCACCTCGTCCAGGGTCTCGGGCACCGCGACGGAGTGCTTCTCGAAGAGGTCGGTGCGGTAGTACAGGGCGCGGACGCCGACGAAGTAGGGGGCGCCGTACGTCTTGCCGTCCACGGTGACCGAGGCGCGGGCCGCCTCGTCGGTGTCGGCGGCCTCGTCCCAGGCCGCGAACTCCTCGCTGATGTCGGCGAGTCCGCCGTCGCGGACGTACCCCGCGGTGTCGGTGTTGCCGTACTCGATGACGTCCGGGGCGCTGCTCGGGTCGTTGAAGGCGGCCTTGATCTTCTCGGCCCGGGAGTCGACGGGGATGTACTGGACGTCGACCTTGCTGCCCTGGTGGGCCTTCTCGTAGGCGGCCACGGCCCGGTCGACCACCTTGGCCTTCGGGCCGTTGTTGACCTCCTGGAAGAGCCAGACCCTGAGGTCCCCGGTCTTCTCGTCCTTGCCGGAGGAGGTGTCGGAGGTCTGCGGGGCACAGGCGGTGGCGGTGAGTCCGGCGAGGACGAGGGCCGCCACGGGGGCGGCCAGGCGGGGCAGGAGCTTCATCCGGGGTCCCTCACATAGGCACGTTGCATTCTCTGCAACGCTTGTTTCGCGCTGCACAACAGCAGGAGCGTAGGGCGGCTGTCGCCGCCCGACAAGGGGGGACTCGTCAGTAGGGGGTCAGGGGGGTGGGGGGAGTTGAGCTCCCGCTCTCAACTGGGGTGCGCTGTGCGGGCGTTCACCCGGGGGGCGCCCCCGGTCCGGCCCTCGCGGGCACATGGGGCTTGAGCCGCTTCCGGCCGCGGCACGAACGAACTCGGCCTGGCGGCCGGGCCGGGGGCCCTTCGGGCGCCTCCTGGGCGGGGCCGGCGAGGTGGCCTCAAGCGCCGGCCGGGCTGCGAGAAGGGGGCGGCCCGACCCCGCCGCCACGCGGCCTGAAGATGGCCTCAAACGCCGGCCGGGCTGGGAGCGATCCGGCTGCGCTCCGACACCCGCGCCCGCGTCACAGATGGCCTCAAGCGCCGGCCGGGCTAGGAATGACCCCGCTGGGCTCCGGCGCCTACGCGCACGTCAAAGACGGCCTCAAGCGCCGGCCGGGCTAGAAGGGTGAGGCCCGGTCAGGAGCGACGCGGCCGGACCGGCCGCCGCAAGGCGCGCGTCACAGATGGCCTCAAACGCCGGCCCGGCTCGGTGGCCTCAAACGCCGGCCCGGCTTGAGGAATCGCCAGCCGAACTCCGCCACAGAGCGCGGCTCACCGACGGCCTCAGTCGCCGGCCGGGCTTCGGGTCGACAGCCGGACACCCCACCCCAGCCCAATTCCAGCCCGGCCGGCGCGTGAGGCCAAAATCAGCCCGGCCGGCGCTTGAGGCCACTGAGCCCGGCCGGCGCTTGAGGCCACCCCACCCCAGCCCAGCAAAAAGCCCCCGGCAGCACCCCCCGTAAGGGGCGCCCCGGGGGCCGAGTCCGCGCGGGCAGAGCAGGGATGGGGAGATGGGGAAAGGGATACGGGAAAGGGGTCGAGGACGTGCAGAGGGGCCCGGTGAAAGGGCGGCCCTACTTCTTGTCCTTGTCCCCGCCGCCCTTGCCCTTGTCGCCGCCCGGGCCCATGGACTCGTAGATCTCCTTGCACATCGGACACACCGGGTACTTCTTGGGGTCCCGCCCGGGGACCCAGACCTTGCCGCAGAGGGCGACCACGGGAGTGCCGTCGAGGGCACTGGCCATGATCTTGTCCTTCTGGACGTAATGGGCGTAGCGCTCGTGGTCGCCGTCGCCGCTGGAGGTCTGCGGCGTCGGCTCTACGAGGGTCCCCGTACCTGCCCCGCGCTCGGGCTCAAGAGTGCTCATGGAGTCCAAGGGTACCCAGCCCCGGCGCGTCCCCGGGCTGGCGCCCGCCGCGTGGGGGCGGGTCAGTTCAGCGAGGGGTCGTCGGGGTAGGTCGCGATCATCGCCAGCTCGCTGCGCTGGCGGCGCAGGACCGCCCGCCACAGACCCTCGGGGCGGGGGGCGGAGATGTCCCCGGGCTCGGACTCCACGACGTACCAGGCGCCTTGGACCAGCTCCTCCTCCAGCTGGCCGGGGCCCCAGCCCGCGTACCCGGCGAAGATCCGCAGGGAGCCGAGGGCGGCGGCGAGGAGTTCGGGCGGGGCCTCCAGGTCGACGAGGCCGATCGCGCCGTGCACCGGGCGCCAGCCGAGCGGCGGGTCCGTGCAGCCGGGTCCGCCGGGGATGACGGCGACGCCGAGGGCGGAGTCGAGGGAGACGGGCCCGCCCTGGAAGACGACGCCGGGGTCGCCCGCCAGCTCGCCCCACCCCTCCAGGATGTCGCCGACCCCGACCGGGGTGGGCCGGTTGAGGACCACGCCGAGGGACCCCTCGGCGTCGTGGTCGAGGAGGAGGACCACCGCCCGGTCGAAATGCGGGTCGGCGAGTGCGGGGGTGGCCACGAGCAGTCGCCCTGTGAGCGAGGACACCTCGGTCATGTCGCCCATGATCCCGCATGGGGGGTGCGCGCGGGGAGCGCTCCGCGCCATCCGTGGGTGCGCAGCTCAGGGCGCACGGAGGCGCGGTGGGCGCGCACGCGGGCCGGTGACCGTCCGCGACCGGTTCCGAACCGTACGTGTTGTGGCGAATTCATGACGCTTCCGGGCACCCCTCGGCCTTACTCAAGGGGGGTGGCGGGCCATTACGCTTGCCTGGTGCCGTGGCAGGCGGTGTCCGCCCGCCGAGGAGCGGCGCCCGGGGCGGATCACGCGTGCCCGGGCCCGGTCCTCGGCGGGCGAGCGCCGCGTGCCGGGCACGGCCCTGCCCCTTTCATCGGAACGCGAGATTCATGACCGTCAACGACGATGTACTGCTGGTCCACGGCGGAACCCCGCTGGAGGGCGAGATCCGGGTCCGTGGCGCGAAGAACCTCGTGCCCAAGGCGATGGTCGCCGCGCTGCTCGGCAGCGCCCCGAGCCGGCTGGGCAACGTCCCCGACATCCGCGACGTCCGGGTGGTCCGCGGTCTGCTCCAGCTGCACGGCGTGACCGTGCGCCCCGGTGACGAGCCGGGCGAGCTGGTCATGGACCCGTCGCACGTGGAGAGCGCCAACGTCGCGGACATCGACGCGCACGCCGGCTCCTCGCGCATCCCCATCCTCTTCTGCGGCCCGCTGCTGCACCGGCTCGGCCACGCCTTCATCCCGGGGCTCGGCGGCTGCGACATCGGCGGCCGGCCGATCGACTTCCACTTCGAGGTGCTGCGGCAGTTCGGCGCGAAGATCGAGAAGCGCGCGGACGGCCAGTACCTGGAGGCCCCGCAGCGGCTGCGCGGCACCAAGATCGAGCTGCCGTACCCCTCGGTCGGCGCGACCGAGCAGGTGCTGCTGACCGCGGTGCTCGCGGAGGGCGTCACCGAGCTGTCCAACGCGGCGGTGGAGCCGGAGATCGAGGACCTGATCTGCGTCCTCCAGAAGATGGGTGCCATCATCGCGATGGACACCGACCGGACCATCCGGGTGACCGGTGTCGACAAGCTCGGCGGCTACCGCCACCGGGCGCTCCCGGACCGCCTGGAGGCGGCCTCCTGGGCGTCGGCCGCGCTGGCCACCGAGGGCAACATCTACGTGCGCGGCGCCCAGCAGCGCTCGATGATGACCTTCCTCAACACCTACCGCAAGGTCGGCGGCGCCTTCGAGATCGACGACGAGGGCATCCGCTTCTGGCACCCGGGCGGCCAGCTCAACGCCATCGCGCTGGAGACGGACGTGCACCCCGGCTTCCAGACCGACTGGCAGCAGCCGCTGGTGGTGGCGCTGACCCAGGCCACCGGCCTGTCGATCATCCACGAGACGGTCTACGAGTCGCGGCTCGGCTTCACCTCCGCGCTCAACCAGATGGGTGCCCACATCCAGCTGTACCGCGAGTGCCTGGGCGGCTCGGACTGCCGCTTCGGCCAGCGGAACTTCCTGCACTCGGCGGTCGTCTCCGGCCCGACCCGCCTCCAGGGCGCCGACCTGGTCATCCCCGACCTGCGCGGCGGCTTCTCGTACCTGATCGCGGCACTGGCCGCGCAGGGCACCTCCCGGGTGCACGGCATCGACCTGATCAACCGGGGTTACGAGAACTTCCTCGACAAGCTGGTCGAGCTGGGCGGCAAGGTCGAGCTGCCGGGCAAGGCCCTGGGCTGACCCCCGGGCCGGTGCTCCGGCCCCGCTGACCAGCGCTGAGGCGGCCGTACGCAGGCGCGTACGGCCGCCTCAGCGCTGTGCGGGGGCTGCGGGTGTCCGGGCCCCGCCCCGGTCGCCGCGTGGCCCTGAACGGGCGTACGGCCCTGCTCAGAGCCCTGCCGGGGTCCGGGCACGCCGAAGGGGGGCGGCCACCCACTGCGGGTGGCCGCCCCCCTTCGCTGTCCCTGCGGCGCGCGGTCCACGGGCTGCCGCTCTCCGCCGCTGGGGCGGTGCGGCGGCCGGCTGGCGCGCCCTTCGGGCCTTACTTGCCCTTGGCGGCTTCCTTGAGCTTGGAGCCCGCGGAGACCTTGACGCTGTAGCCGGCCGGAATCTGGATCGGCTCGCCGGTCTGCGGGTTGCGGGCGGTGCGAGCGGCACGGTGGGTGCGCTCGAAGGTCAGGAAACCGGGGATGGTGACCTTCTCGTCGCCCTTGGAGACGATGTCGCCGACGACCTCGGCGAACGCGGCCAGCACGGCGTCGGCGTCCTTGCGGGTCACCTCGGCGCGGTCGGCCAGGGCGGCCACCAGCTCACTGCGGTTCATGTTTGTACTCCCGTGTTCATCTTGCCGTTGAGGCGTGAGATCGAAGCCGATGCTGCCAGGGCCCCCCGAGGAGCCCTGTAACCGGGTCCGTCGTCGGACTCTCTTCCGCCCGGGTTCACCCTGGACGTAGCCCTCGAAGAGGCATCCTGCCCCCACCTGCGGCGCGAAAGCCAATCCGGCACCCGTGAGAGTCACACGGACAGCGCCACGGCCTCGGATCGTGACGCTCCGTCCGCTCTCGGCAGCGGACCGCAGGGCCGGGCGCCCGCCCGTGAGGGCGGCTCCCGCGCCGTTTCGCCACCCTAGAGCGGGGGCGGCCGGGCTCTTCCGCGACGCGCCGGTCCGCCGCCCCCGTGCGCCACCCCCGTTCAGGCGTACGGCGGGGGCGGCGGCACCCGGGCGGGTGTCAGACGGCGCTGGGGGCGGGGGCCGCGCCGACCGCCTTGGCGGCGCTGCTGACCGCGTCGGCGACCGCGCCGGCCACCTTGTCGTTGAAGACGCTCGGGATGATGTAGTTGGCGTTGACCTCGTCCTCGGCGACGACGTCGGCCAGGGCGCCGGCGGCGGCCAGCATCATCTCGGTGTTGACCGTGTGCGACTGGGCGTCCAGCAGGCCGCGGAAGACACCCGGGAAGACCAGCACGTTGTTGATCTGGTTGGGGAAGTCCGAGCGGCCGGTCGCGACGACGGCGGCGGTCTCGCGGGCCACCGCCGGGTCGACCTCCGGGTCCGGGTTGGCCAGCGCGAAGACGATGGCGCCCTCGGCCATGGCGGCCACGTCGGCGCCGTCCAGGACGTTGGGGGCGGAGACGCCGATGAAGACGTCGGCGCCGACCACGGCCTCCTTGAGGGTGCCGGTGACGCCCTCGGGGTTGGTGTTGTCGGCGATCCAGCGCAGCGGGGAGTCCGCCTCGGCGCCGACCAGGTCGTCGCGGCCGGCGTGGACGACACCGTGGATGTCGGCGACGACGGCGTGCTTGACCCCGGCGGCCAGCAGCAGCTTGAGGATGGCGGTGCCGGCCGCGCCCGCGCCGGACATGACGACCCGGACGTCGCCGATGGACTTGCCGACCACGCGCAGCGCGTTGGTGAGCGCGGCGAGGACGACGATGGCGGTGCCGTGCTGGTCGTCGTGGAAGACGGGGATGTCCAGCGCCTCGCGGAGCCGGGCCTCGATCTCGAAGCAGCGCGGCGCCGAGATGTCCTCCAGGTTGATGCCGGCGAAGCCGGGGGCGATGGCCTTGACGATCTCGACGATCGCGTCGCTGTCCTGGGTGTCCAGGCAGATCGGCCAGGCGTCGATCCCGGCGAACCGC
Source organism: Streptomyces albidoflavus (assembly GCF_000719955.1). Classification (GTDB taxonomy): domain Bacteria; phylum Actinomycetota; class Actinomycetes; order Streptomycetales; family Streptomycetaceae; genus Streptomyces; species Streptomyces albidoflavus. Next base: position 58,104 of record NZ_JOII01000023.1, on the reverse strand, counting down.
TTGAAGAGCGCCGCCTTGCCCTCCATCACCGGCAGCGCGGCCTTCGGGCCGATGTTGCCGAGGCCCAGGACGGCCGAGCCGTCGGTGACCACGGCGACCGAGTTGCGCTTGATGGTGAGGCGGCGGGCGTCCTCGGGGTTCTCGGCGATGGCCATGCAGACCCGGGCGACGCCGGGCGTGTAGACCATGGAGAGGTCGTCGCGGTTGCGGATGGGGTGCTTGGACGCCATCTCGATCTTGCCGCCGAGGTGCATCAGGAACGTACGGTCGGAGACCTTGCCGAGCACGACGCCGTCGATGCCGCGCAGGCCTTCGACGATCTCGTCGGCGTGCGCGGTGGAGCTCGCGGCGATGGTGACGTCGATCCGGAGGGCCTCGTGGCCGGAGGCGGTGACGTCGAGGCCGGTCACCGAGCCGCCGTGGGACTCCACGGCCGTGGTGAGCTGGGAGACCGCGGTGCCGCTGGCGGGCACTTCCAGCCGGACCGTCATCGAGTAGGAGACGCTGGGCGCCGTTGCCATGGCCGACTTCCTCTGCTTTCCCTGGTTCGCATACACACCGGCCACCTCTGTGCGTGGCGAGTGCTGTCCGATCGTCGCACCTACCGGGCAGTACGTGGTAGCCGCCTGAGTTACGGACGTTTTGTTCCCGGCCGGAGACCCGTTCGAAGCCCTCTGGCGGAAAACGGATTCCACCATACGAGAATCCGGCTCCACGCGGAACCCCCGGCCCCGGTGGCGGGCGCCGGAACGGGGCGACGGGCCACGGACGGGCCGGGCGGCGGAAAGCGGTGGGGACGAACGGCGAAGGGCCCGCCTCCGTCGGTGACGGAGGCGGGCCCTTCGCGCTCAAGTCATGACACCGGCCCGCCATGCTCGCCTCGCGGCAAGTGGTCGCTCGAAGCGACTATGGTTGGGCCCGGGGGCTTGGATCGAGCCGGTGCCGTCTCCCAGGCTAACAAACCTCCCCGATCCGTCCACTCCTGCGGAGCAACGGATTCCGCGCCGCCTCCGGCGCCCCTCACTCCCCCAGCAGCTCCGCCGGCACATCGTCACGGAGCAGGTCCGGCACGCCGTCCGCGTCCGGCTGGTCACGGCGCCCGGAGACCACCGTCAGCTCCTGCGTCGCCCGGGTCAGCGCCACGTACAGCACGCGCAGCCCGGCCGGGGACTCGTCGGCCACCTCGGCCGGGGAGACCACCACCGTCGCGTCGTACTCCAGCCCCTTGGCCTCCAGCGAGCCGAGCGCCACCACCCGTTCGCCGAGCCCGGCGACCCAGCGGGCGGCCTGCTCGCGCCGCTCCATCGGGACCACCACACCGATCGTGCCGTCGACCGTCTCCAGCAGCCGGGCCGCCTCGGCGCGCACCGTCTCGCCCATCCGCTCCCCGGCCACCACGAAGCGCGGCTCGACTCCGGTGGAGCGGACGGCGCGCGGGGAGTCGGAGCCGGGCATGGCGAGGGCCAGCACGCGGGAGGCGAGTTCGGCGATCTCGGCGGGGTTGCGGTAGTTGACGGTCAGGGTGAAGCGGCGGCGGGGCCGCCGGCCGAGCGCCTCGTCGCGGGCCTCGGCGGCCTCGTCCGGGTCGGACCAGGAGGACTGGGCGGGGTCGCCGACCACGGTCCAGGTGGCCTGGCGGCCGCGCCGGCCGACCATCCGCCACTGCATCGGCGTGAGGTCCTGAGCCTCGTCGACGATGACGTGGGTGTACTCGGTGCGCTCCTGGGCCAGCCGCTCGGCCCGCTCCCACTGGGTCTCCTCGCGGACCGGCATCAGCTCCTGAAGCCCCGTGAGGTGGTCGAGCGGATCGGCCTCACGCTTCCGGCGCGGGCGCGGCGGGGCGCCGAGGACGGCCTCCAGCTCGTCGAGGAGGGCCACGTCGTGGACGGAGAGCGGGCCTTCCCCCATCGGGCCGAGCCGGGCCAGCGAGCGGGCGACGCGGCGCACCTCGCCCTGGTTGAGGACCTTCCGCGACCAGCGGGCCAGCCGCTTCTCGTCGGCCATCGCGGCGAGCACGGCGCGCGGGGTCAGCTCGGGCCACCAGGCGTCGAGGAAGGCGGTGAAGGAGTCCTCGGAGAGGATGTCCTCGTCGAAGCCGGAGCGCAGTTCGGCGGCGAGTTCCGGGTCCTGGTGGCGGCCCGAGGCGCCCGACCTGGCCCACAGCGCGTCGAGCAGCAGGCGGCGGGCGCGGGGCCGGAGCAGGTTGACGGGGGCGGTGCCGCTGAGCGCGTTGCGCCGGATGCGGCCCAGTTCGGCGGCGTCCAGCTCGATCCGGCGGCCGAAGGCGACGACGCGCAGCCGCTCGGGCGGCCCGGCGGGGGCGGGCAGGCCGAGGTCGAGCTGCCCCTCGGGGACCTCCTCCCGCTCCTCGTCCTCACCGGCCGGGGCGGGCCGGGCGGTGCCGAGGTCGAGGGCGCCCCGGGCGGCCCGGCGCAGCACCTGGACCATGCGGGCGGAGCCCTTGGCGCGGGCGGCGGCCGGGGTGTCGTAGGCGGTGGCCTCGGCGCCGTCGACCAGGGAGCCGAGGGCGCGGATGGCGACCTGGCCCTCCTCGCCGAGGGAGGGCAGGACGCCCTCGGTGTAGGAGACGAGGAGCGGGGTCGGGGAGACGATGAGGATGCCGCCCGCGTACCGGCGCCGGTCCTGGTAGAGGAGGTAGGCGGCGCGGTGCAGGGCGACGGCGGTCTTGCCGGTGCCGGGGCCGCCCTCGACCAGGGTGACGGAGGCGGCGGGGGCGCGGATGACGCGGTCCTGCTCGGCCTGGATGGAGGCGACGATGTCGCGCATGGTGTGGCTGCGGGCCTGCCCGAGGGCGGCCATCAGGGCGCCGTCGCCGACCACGGCGAGCGGTTCGCCGTCGAGCCGCGCCGTCAGTTCGGGGCGCATCAGGTCGTCCTCGACGCCGAGCACCTGGCGTCCCTTGGAGCGGATGACGCGGCGGCGCACGACGCGGCCGGGCTCGACGGGCGTCGAACGGTAGAAGGGCGCGGCGGCTGGCGCGCGCCAGTCGATGACCAGCGGCGCGTAGTCGGCGTCGAGGACGCCGATGCGGCCGATGTGCAGGGTCTCGGCGATGTCGGCGGTGCCGTCGGGGCGTACCGCGTCGTCGGCGGGTTCGACCGAGGTGTAGGCGCCGTCGGGGCCCTTCTCGCCGTCCTTGCCGAGGAGCAGGTCGATGCGGCCGAAGAGGAAGTCCTCGAACTCGTTGTTGAGCCGGTTGAGGTGGATGCCGGCCCGGAAGACCTGGGCGTCGCGTTCGGCGAGCGCGCCGGGCGTGCCGACCTGGCCGCGGCGGGCCGCGTCCCGCATCAGGAACTCCGCCTCGTGGATCTTCTCCTCCAGGCGCCGGTACACCTGGTCGAGGTGGTCCTGTTCGATGCTGATCTCACGGTCGCGTACGTCGGCCACCGACGCCCCCTTCTCACATGCGCTGGGCAGCCGTCCAACTTACGCGACCGGCGGGGCCGTGCGCACGCCGCACACGCAATTGGAGATCTCCGTTCCACTTGCCCGGGGCATGGCACGACCCCGGTCAGCCCCGGCGGCTGCGCCGGTGGCGGGCGACGCGTTCGCGGTTGCCGCAGGTCTCGCCGGAGCACCAGCGGCGCCGGCGGCCGCGCGAGGTGTCGAGGTAGACCAGCGGGCAGTCCTGCCCGGCGCAGCGGCGGAGCAGGGCGCGGGCCCCGGGGTCGGTGAGCAGGTCCACCGCGTCGCGGGCGACCGCGCCCAGCAGCGCCTGGCAGTCGGGGTCGCCGGACAGGCCCCGGCCGAGGGTGCCGTCGGCCCTGCGGACGGCGCGCGGCGGGGGCGGCGGGTTACGGGCGACGGCGTTGACCCGGTCGAGGGCGTGGCCGGGCGGGCGGCCGTCGAGTTCGGCGCCGACCACCGCGGCGATCTGGGTGCGCAGGTCCCGGAAGGCGGCGAGCCAGCCGGGTCCGGCGCGCTCCAGCGGGGTGCCGGGCGGTACGAGTCCCGCGCCGGCCAGCCACTGCCGCAGCCGGTCGGGCCCGTCGAGCCGCTCGACCGGGTGCGCGGTGGCGGCGAGGTCCAGGCAGACCCGTCCGCAGTCGAACCGCAGCACCCGTGCGCTCGCCCCTGCCCGGTACGCGTGCCCCGTCATCCTGCACCTCCGCCCGCCGAGAGCCGGGGCCACCCGCCGCGGCCCCGCCCCGTCCACCGTGCCCGCCACCTGGGCGCCGGGGAAGCCCCCGGGCGCCGGACGGCACCAACCACCCTCCGGCGCCGCCCTGTTGACCGGCCCTGTACGTCTTCCCCCGTAGCCTGTCCCCATGTACGCGCCTGTGAGCATGCCCGCCTTTCTCCCGGCAGGACCGGGGCTCTCGCTGCGGCCCTGGCGGGCCCGCGACGCCCGGGAGCTGATCGACGCCTACCGCGATCCGCTGCTGCGGCAGTTCACCCGCGCCTGGCCGGAGGACGAGGCGGGCGCGCGGGCGTGGCTGGCCCGCGAGGAGGCGGGGGCGCGGGACGGCAGCCGCTACTCCTTCGCCGTGGAACTGGCCGCCCAGGCCCCGGACGGCACCGGCCCCGCACCCTCCGGCGTACGGGACCCGGCGGCGACGGGCCTGCTCGCCGGCTGCGTCGTCCTCAAGGTCTTCCCGCACGACGACGACCGCCCGGCCCGCACCGACACCGCCGAGGTCGGCTACTGGACGACCGCCTCGGTACGCGGCCGGGGCCTGGCGGGCCGCGCCGTCCTGGCCCTCGCCGACTGGGCGTTCACCGCCCTGCCCGCGCTGACCCGCCTCGAACTCCTCCACCAGGTCGACAACGAGCCCTCCTGCCGGGTCGCCGAGAAGGCCGGCTTCCCGCACCACGAGACGCTGGCGCCGCAGCCGCCGGTGTTCCCGCTGCCGGGCCACGTCCACGTACGGCCGCGTCCCGCCGCCTGATCACCCCTCAGGGTCGTCGACGGCGAGCCGGTAGCCGCGCTTGACCACGGTGCGGACGAGTTCCGGCGCGCCCAGCGCCGTGCGCAGCCGGGCCGTCGCCGACTCCACGGCGTGCTCGTCGCGCCCGGCACCGGGCAGCGCCCGCAGCAGTTCGGCGCGGGCGACGACCCGGCCCGGCCGCCGGGCCAGCGCCCGCAGCAGCGCCATGGGGGCGGGCGGCACGGGCCGCGCCTCACCGTCGACCAGCACGGCGTGGCCGCGCAGCTGTACGCGGTGCCCGGCGACGGCCAGCTCCGGGGTACGGGCGGGCAGTTCCTCGCAGAGCCGCTGCACCATCGGCCCCAGCCGGAACCGCTCGGGCTGCACCGGCTCCACCCCCGCCTCCTGGAGCGGCCGCGCGGTCACCGGCCCCACACAGACCACCGCCACGTCCCCGTTCACGGCGTCCACCAGCGCCTCCCGCAGCCCCAGCGCCTCGGCCCGGCGGAGCACCGAGACGACGGCGGGCGCGCTGGTGAAGGTGAGCGCGTCCAGGGTGCGCCGCACGGTCGCGTCGACGAGCCGGTCGACGGGGGTGAGGTCGGCGGGCGGCAGCCACCGGTAGACAGGCACCCCGACCACCTCGGCCCCGGCCGCCCGCAGCGCCTCCGCGAACCCGGGCACCGGCTCCCCGTGCAGCTGCACGGCCACCCGCAGCCCCGCGACCCCGTCGGCCAGCAGCCGCTCCCGCACCTCCTCCATCGCCTCGGACCTGGGCGACCAATCCTCCCGCAGCCCCGCGGCCCGCACCGCCCCCGTCACCTTCGGCCCGCGCGCCAGCAGCCGGGCCCCGCCGAGCGCCTCCCGCAGGGCCCCGCCGACACCCCACCCCTCAGCCGCCTCGACCCACCCCCGGAACCCGACCGCCGTACTGGCCACCACGATCTCCGGCGGGCGCGCCACGAGCTCCTCGGTGGCCTCCCGCAACTCCCGGTCGTCGGCGAGCGGCACCACCCGCAACGCGGGCGCGTACACCACCTCGGCCCCCCGCCGCACCAGCAACGCCCCTAGCTCCTGCGCCCGCCGCTCCGCCGTCACCCCGACCGTGAACCCCACCAGGGGCGACGCCTCCCCCACACCCGCATCACTCATCGCACGTCCCGCACTCGTCGCCCGGCGAGTAGGCCAGGTCACCCGTCACTCAGCACCCCTTACGATGCCATTCCGGCGGGGCCGGCTTCCCGCCCTTGTCCGCGTAACCCGCTCTCCGCCGCACGCCGCCGACACCAGGACCGTCAGGTGGCCCGGCCGGTCACCGGTTGATGGACTGGATCTCCTGGACCGTCATGTCCTGGGTCGTCTCGAAGGTGCCGTCGGGCAGGTCGCCGCCCGTGCCGCCGGTGCCCTCCCAGCTGATCTCCCAGGTGATGGAGGCGCTGAGCTGGTACGGCTTGTCGCTCGCCCGCAGGTAGGTGATGCCGCACGGCGGGTCCTGGTCGGCGCTGCCCTTCTTGTACGGGCTGCCGATGCTGCCGTCGTCGTTGATGCGGCAGGTGCCGTCGGCCGGGAAGGTCTCGGCGTCCTCGGTGCCGGGTTCCAGGGTGAGGCTGACGGGGTGGGCGGTCGTCTCCGCGTACAGGTTGGTGCGGGGCAGTTCGGCGCGGACCACCACGTCCTCGAACTTGCCCTTGTCCAGCCAGACCCAGGTCGGCAGGTTGACCGTCGACCTGGCCTGCGGCCGGACCTCGACCTCGGTGTCGGGCACCTTGACGTGCTCGTAGGCGTACTCGGCGAGCATCTGGGGGGTGGGGGCGTTGGGGATCTGGGGGACCTGGTTGTCGGGCGCCCAGAACATGATGCGGCCGCAGTCCCAGGAGTCCGGGTGGGAGTCGTCGGGGGCGACGCTGCGCCAGAAGTTGCCGTCCTTGCCGATGTTGTAGTTCTTGTAGCCCTCGGCCTCGGTGCGGTCGTCGTCCATGTTGTCCTGGACCTCGCCGTCGCGGTAGTGGTCCGTCCACAGGCCCTTGCCGTACCAGGACTGGTGGATGCCGACATCACCGTGACCGCCGGTCCGGTCCACGAACTCCTTCAGCTCCTCGGGCGTGAAGACCGGCTCGTACCAGCAGGCGGGAGGCTCCCAGTCTGCGTCGATCGGCGCCAGGTTGCCCTGCTTGCCCGAGCCGCCCCCCTTGACCTGCGAGATCCGGATCTGGGAGACGCCTGCGGAGACCTTGCCCTTGCCGTCGGTCGAGCCCGAGGGGCCGCTGCCGCGTTCACCGCCCTCGCCGAACGCCGCCGCGCTGCCCGGCAGAAGCAGGACGATCGCGCAGGCGGCCGCCACCGGCATACCGGTCTTCGGCCGCATCAGCATGCTCCTCGTTCCGACTTCACGTTGTCGGTCTGCCAGACGCCTTCCTCCGACTTCCGGAGCGTGGTGACGTACTGGACGGTCGGCTCCGTCCCTTCGGGGTTGCCGACCTTCTTCCCGGTCTCCCGGTTCTCGGTGTACGCCTTGCTCTCGTCGGTGCAGTACGTGAGGGAGGCCAGGTTGTCGCCCTTGCCGACCAACGCCGCCTTGGCGTCGTAGACGGGCAGTTCACCGATGACGGTGACGTTCTTGTCCGAGTAGCTCTTGATCCACTCCTTGCCCCCGCTCAGGCCTACCTTCGTGTTGTAGAAGGCGAAGTAGTCGGCGTCGGGGTCACCTTCACCGATCGCCGCATAGCCGGCGCGCAGCTGCTCGCGGCCGTCGTCGAGGATCGCCTGCTCGCTCGGGTCGTCGCTGCGCCAGTCGCGGAACTCCAGCTTGAACGACTTGGGCATCGTGAAGCTGGGCCGCCCCTTGTCCGAGCCCTCGGGCTGCTCACTCGGCTCGGCCGAAGCCGACCCCCCGGCCCCCTTGATGTCGTCGGGCTCCCCCGACCCCCCGCAGGCGGTCAAGGTGAGGGCGGCGGCTGCGGTCAGCGCCGCGAGGGGCAGGGTGCGACGGGCCACGGTGGGGCTCCTTCTCGTACTGCTCGTGGGGAAACGGAAGGGATGCCCGGCCTGTGGCCGGGCATCCCAAGACGGTACCAACGGACGGAAAGGGGTCCACGGGACGTACGCGGTTCCTTCACGCCGCGCGGGCGAGGTTCACTTGCGGTGGGTGTTCCCCGGCTTGGCGGCGGAGCCCCGCCTCGTCCCGTCCGGCCACAGGCGCGGCGGGCGTTTGGCGGCCAGGTCCTCGACCCAGCCGACGGCCAGCACCATGAGCCCGATCAGCGGCCAGACCAGGACGAACATCCACAGGCTGTAGGTGGTGGAGAGGGCGTTGCCCCACTGCGGGTCGTCCATGAGGGGGAGCCGGTAGAGCAGGTCGATCAGCGGGACCGTCGCCATGATGAGCAGGTTGTGCCAGAGGTAGATCGTCACCGCGCGGTTGTTGGAGAGCGTGATGAGCGGGTCCCACTTGGCGAGCCGGCCCGGCAGGGTCTGCCAGGAGGGCGAGTACAGCAGCAGGAGGGTGACGAAGCCGAAGGACCAGGTGGCCTGGGCGAGGGGGATGTCGTTGAGGTCCCAGCCGTCGGGGCCGAGGTGGCCGGAGGCCCACCACAGGCCGAAGGCCATGACGAGGCTGGCCAGGGAGACGGCCAGGTAGCGCGGGATCTCGCGGAGCAGCCCCTGCTGGTGGGCGAAGCCCAGCATCCAGCACCCGGCGTAGACGGTGAAGTCGGTGACGGCGTTGCCGAGTTCACCGGGGATCTTCACCAGGCCGGTGCCGACGACGGCGGTGAGGGCGAGCGGCGCCAGCATGGTGGGCCACGGGGCGCGCCGGAAGGCCCAGAGCAGGAGCGGGGAGGCGAGGACGAACCAGAGGTAGGCGCGCAGGTACCAGAGGGGACCGGCGGCCTGTACGGCCCAGGTCTGCTCCAGCAGGCCGGAGGCGTCGCCGATCGACCAGGGGTAGGGCGGGGCGCCGACCGGCACCAGGTAGTTGAACAGTTTGGCCCAGCCCCAGGCGCCCTCGGACTGGCCCGGGTTCCAGCCCGCGTAGGCGAACATGGCGAGCATCAGGGCGCCGAAGACCCACATGGGCGGGAGCAGGCGGCGGACGCGGCTCTTGATGACCCCGGCCGCCGGGCGGGCGAGCGAGCGGGCCATCAGGGAGCCGGCCAGGGCGAACATGACGCCCATGGAGGGGAAGAGGACGGTCAGCCAGGCCCAGCCGAAGATGTGGTAGAGCACGACGCGGACCAGGGCGATGGAGCGCAGGAGGTCGAGGTAGCGGTCGCGGCCGGGCTTCTTGGGGGCGGCGGGCGCCGGGGGTTCCTCGGGGGCCGGTACGACGGCGGCGGGCGCGGGGGCCGTCGCGGTGTACGGGCCGGGGGCGGTGTACGGGCCCGGGGCGGCGGGCATGCCCGGGACCTGCGGGACGCCGGGGGCGCCGGGCTGGGGGTAGCGGTCGGGCCAGGGGGTCTCGGTCATGCGACGGGCCTCCGCTCGGGCTCGGCGGGCCGGCCGGCCGGGGCGGCGGCGCCGGGCATCTCGACGACGCCGGTGCGCCGGAGTTTCTGCCAGCGCAGGCGGCCGCCGGTGAGGGCGGTGATCCAGGACTGGAGCAGCACGACGTACATCAGCTGCCGGTAGAGGATCTGCTGGAGCGGCAGGGAGACGAGGTGGGTCATGCGTTCCTTGTCGAGCCGGAAGGCGTAGGCGGCGCAGACCGCCTGGATCGCGAGGACGCCGAGCCAGGCGAGGACGGTCTTGCCGGTGTCGCCGAAGACCAGGCCGTAGAGGAGGAAGACGTCGATGAGGGGGGCGAGCAGCGGCGCCAGGACCATGAAGAGGGAGACCAGGGGCAGGCCGACGCGGCCGAAGCGGCCGGAGGGGCCCTTCTCCACGAGGGCGCGACGGTGCTTCCAGATGGCCTGCATGGTGCCGTAGCTCCAGCGGTAACGCTGGGACCAGAGCTGCTGGACGGACTCGGGGGCCTCGGTCCAGGCGCGGGCGTTCTCCGCATAGACGACCTTCCAGCCGTCGCGGTGCAGGGCCATGGTGACGTCGGTGTCCTCGGCGAGGGTGTCCTCGCTCATGCCGCCGATCCGTTCCAGGGCGCTGCGGCGGAAGGCGCCGACCGCGCCGGGGATGGTCGGCATGCAGCCGAGCACGTCGTACATGCGGCGGTCGAGGTTGAAGCCCATCACGTACTCGATGTGCTGCCAGGCGCCGATGAGGGTGTCGCGGTTGCCGACCTTGGCGTTGCCCGCGACGGCGCCGACCTTCGGGTCACCGAAGGGCTGGACCAGTTCGCGGACGGTGGCGGCCTCGAAGACGGTGTCGCCGTCCATCATCACGATGAGGTCGTGACTGGCGTTGGCGAGGCCGCGGTTGAGGGCGGCGGGCTTGCCGGCGTTCTGCTGGCGGACCACGCGGACGTTCGGGATGCGCAAGTCCTCGACGATGCGGGCGGTGCCGTCGCCGGAGCCGTCGTCGATGACGATGACCTCGACCGGATGGTCACTGGCGGTCAGCGAGGTGACCGTGTTGACGATGCATTTCGCCTCGTTGTACGCGGGCACCAGCACGGTGACCGGTTCGGTGACCGGCGGGCCCCAGCGGAATTTCCGCGAGCGCACCTTGCGGGCGTGGACGAAGGAGAGCACCAGCATCAGCCCGAAGCGGGCGAAGACGAGGACGCCGATGACGGCGAGCCCGGCGACCAGGACCCCGGTGACGTTCTCGGAGATGCCGACCGCGGTGACCCAGGCGACGCCCTGCCAGCGGGCGGCGCCGGTGACGGGGGTGTGGGCGCTGGGCGCGTTCAGGGCCTCGGTGAGGTTGGTGAACTCGTACCCCTTCTCCTTCAGCGAGGGCAGGAACCGGTCGAGGGCCTCGACGGTCTGCGAGCGGTCGCCGCCGGAGTCGTGCATGAGGACGATGGCGCCCTCGCCGCCGCGCGGGGTGGCGCGGCGGATGATCTCGTCGGCGCCGGGGCGCTTCCAGTCCTCGCTGTCGGTGTTGTTGACGACGGTGAGGTAGCCGAGCGAGCCGATGTACTCGGTGACCGGCCAGGACTTGTTGTCCATGGCGTTGGAGAACGAGGAGTACGGCGGCCGGAACAGCGAGGTCCGCACTCCGGCGGCGCCGGCCAGGGCCAGCTGGTTCTGGGTCAGCTCCCAGTCGATGCGGCTCCTGGACTGGAAGGAGAGGTCGGGGTGGTTGAAGGTGTGCAGCCCCAGCTCGTGTCCCTCGTCGACCATCCGCTTCACCAGGTCGGGGTGGCGGGAGGCCATCGTCCCGGTGACGAAGAAGACGCCGTGCGCGTCGTGTTCGGCGAGCACGTCGAGGACCTTCGGGGTCCACTCCGGGTCGGGGCCGTCGTCGAAGGTGAGGACGAGCTTGTGGTCGGGGACGGAGAAGGTGGCGGGCTCGCCGTCGCGCTGGGCGATGACCGGGCCGCCCTCGGTGATCTCCTCCGGCACCTGGTCGGTGGCGGCGGGCGGCTGGACGCGGTGGTCGGCGAGTATCTCGCTGTGCACGTAGCCGCGGAGCATCAGCATGGCGCTGAGGGCGACGAGGAAGAGCGAGGGCAGCAGATACCTGAGCGGCAGTCTGCGGCGCCGCGCCGCACGGGAACGGGAAGTCATGGCGATACGGCCTCAGGCGGCCTGGTTCTCCTCGGGCGGGGCGGTGCGCGCCAGGGTGTGGACGGCGGGCGGTGCGGTGGTGGCCGAGCGGGCCTGCGGAACGGTGCCGCCGCCGTCGCCGGACGGCGTCTCGGGCTCGGCCGGCGGGTCCTCGGACTCGGCCGGGGGCTGCTCGGGCTGGGTCGGCGGGTCGACGGGCGTGCCGGGGCCGCGGGTGTCGGAGGGCTTGGGGTCCGGGGCGGCCGGGGTGGTCGCGGTGGGCTCGGGGTCCGTGCCGGTGCCCGGGCCGCCCGGGGTGCCCGCGGGCCCGTCGCTGCGGGCGGTGCCGTCCGACGGGGTGTCCGGGGCCTCGCTCGTCCCGGCCACGGGGGCGGTGCCGTCGGCGGGCACGGTCGCGCCCCCGGGGCCTTCCGTGGCCCCCGCGGACTCCTCGGGCAGGCCCGGGGTGTCGACGGTGGCCGGGCGTTCGGCCTCCGGTCCGGGCAACGGCACCCAGGGCGCGGAGGAGTTGCCGGAGAAGAGGGTGGCGACGACCACCACGGCGTACCCGGCGAAGGCGATGCCGCAGGCCAGCCCGATCCGCCGCAGGTGGCGGCCGCGCCGGCCCGACTCGTCGACGAAGACCGGTCCGTCGGCGGGCTCCTGGAGCGGCCGGGGCTGCGGTTTGGCGTGGGCGCCGCGGGGCCGCCGGGCACCTTCGAGGTGGCGGCCGATGCCGTCCATCTGGATGGTGACTTCGAACGGGTCGTGAACGTGATGTGCGGAGGGCGGCCTGCCCCCGCCCGGCCCGTCGGCCCCGTCGTCGATCCGGTTCACGGGTGCTTCTTCCGGTGTTACGGCCATGGTGCGGCGCCACTCCCCCACTCAAGGTGTCCGGGCGCACGGAACGAAGAAACGGGCCTGCCGTCGGACCGAGCCCCCACCCCGTCCGAGCGCCCCCCTATCACACAGAGCCCGGACCAAGAATGTAGCGCACGCCGGAATCAGAAGTACTTCTGTGGTGTCACGGTTGACCCATGCTTTGACGATCGGCCTCCGGCAGCCAGGAACCGGGCGGCGCTTCGAGCCAGTGTTCGGCACGGGCGAGGGTGGCGGCCGCGCTCCGTACGGCGTCCAGCGCGGGATGGCGCAGCCCCTTGCGCCACACCAGGGAGACCGGGGAGAGCGGCACGGGGTCGGTCAGCGGGCGCAGCACGCACCCCGGCATGGGCGGGAAGTCGACCACGGCGAGCACCGGATGCCGGTATTTCGCCATGACACGTTCGAATTCCTCGCGGCCGACGGCGAGCGGCGCGGGCGGCGAGACGCGGATGCCCCGCCCGGCGAAGAGCGCGTGGGCGAGGCCGGTCCACTCGGGGGTGCGGGGGTTGCCCGCGCCCGCGTAGACGTACTCCCCGGCGAGCGCGCCGAGCGGCACCTCGGCCAGGGCGGCGAGCGGGTGGTCCTCGGGCAGGACGACCGCCATCGGCTCCAGCCGTACGGGCTGGTGGTCGAGCTGGTCGCGCAGGGCGGGTTCGAGCCCGGCCCAGCGGCCGAACGAGGCGTCGAGGCGCCCGGCGCCGATCTCCAGGGCGGCCCCGGTCAGCCCGCTCTCGTAACGGGCCATCACCTCCAGCTCGGGGACGAGGCGGCGGGCGTGCTCCAGGACGCGTTCGAAGACGAGGCCGGGCGAGTTGACGTCCACCAGCAGGGGCCTCGCCTGCCCGAAGGCACTCCCCAGCTCCTCGTAGGCGGCCAGGACCCGGCGGGCGTACGGGACGAACCGCTCGCCGTCGGGGGTGAGTTCGGCCCGGCGGGTGGAGCGGACCAGCAGTTCGGTGCCGAGTTCCGCCTCCAGCCGCCGCACGTCGCGGCTGAGGGCCTGCTGGGCGACGTAGAGGCGGGCGGCGGCCCGGGTGAAGTGGAGCTCCTCGGCGACGGCGAGGAAGGCGCGGAGCAGGCGCGGCGCGGGCTCGGGCGATGACATCCGGCGAACCTACAACGAAAGTGCGTGAATGCGGGCTCCAGAGGTGTTGGACCCCCGCGAGGGGCCCGCCGCAGACTCCTGCCATGCCCTCCCTCCCCGCGCTCCGGCGCCGCCCCGCCCTGCCCGCCACCGCCCCGCTCCTCGCGGCCACCGGCCACACCCTGGCCGTGGCGGCCCCCGCCGCACCCCCGGGCTCGGGCCCGGGCGGCCCGCCACCACCGCCTCCGCCCCGCCGTCCCCGCGCCACGGCCACCACCGGGTCCGGCCCGTCCGGCTACCTGGCCCTGCTCCGCCTCCCCGGCGCCACCGCCTTCACCCTCGGCGGGCTCCTGGCGCGGCTGCCGGCCGGGATGTTCTCGGTCAGCGCGGTCCTGATGATCGCCGCCTCACGGGACTCGTACGCGCTGGCCGGGGCCGTCACCGCGACCGGGCTGGCCGCCACCGCGCTGGTCGCCCCGTGGACGGCCCGTCTCGTCGACCGCTACGGCCAGCGCCGCGTCGCCCGGCCCGCTGCCGCCCTGGCCGTCTGCGGCGCCCTCGCCCTGGTGGCCTGCGTCCGTCTCGGCGCCCCGGCCTGGACCCTCTTCGCGGCGTACGCGGCGACCGCCACCGTCCCCAACGCCGGGGCGATGGCCCGCGCCCGCTGGCAGGCACTGCTCGGCGAGGACCCGGCCCGCCGGCACACGGCGACCTCCTTCGAGCAGGCGGTCGACGAGGTCTGCTTCATGGCCGGGCCGGCGCTCGCCGCCGTCCTGTGCACCACCCTCTTCCCGGAGGCGGGCACCCTGACCGGGGTGGCGCTGCTGGCCGTCGGGATCACCCTGTTCACCGCCCAGCGCGCCACCGAGCCCCCGCCGCACCCGCGCCCCGCCACGGGGAGCGCCGCCCCGCTCCGCCGCCCCGGCACCGCCCCGCTGCTCGCCGTCTTCCTCGCCACCGGGATCGTCTTCGGCACCCTGGAGGTCACCACCCTCGCCTTCGCCGACACCGCCGGCCACGCGGCGGCGGGCGGCCTGATCGTCGGCCTCCAGGCGGCCGGGTCCTGCGTGGCCGGGCTGGTCTACGGGGCCAGGGCACCGGCGGGCCCGGCGGCGGCCCGGCTCCCGGTCCTGCTGGCCCTGCTCACCGCCGCCCTCGCGCTGCCCGCCCTGGCCGCCACCACCGGTTCGGCGGTGCTGCTGGCCCCGGCGGTGCTGTGCGCGGGAATGGCCACCGCCCCGGTCATGATCACCGCGATGACCCTGGTCCAGCACCGCACCCCGCAGGCCCGCCTCAACGAGGGCCTCACCCTCGCCGTCACCGCGATCCTCACCGGCATCGCCCTGGGCTCGGCCCTCGCGGGCCAGGCCGCCGACCGCCTCACCCCCGGCACCGGCTACACCGTGGCCCTCGCGGCGGCCTGCGCGGCCATCGCCCTCGCCGCCCGCCTGCGCGCCCCGGCGCTGTCCGGCGTACGGGGCTGAGAAGACGACGAAGCCCCTGGTCCGGGGACCAGGGGCTTCGCCTACATGGGAATTGTGGAGATGGCGGGAATCGAACCCGCGTCCAACGGTGCGGAACCAGGGCTTCTCCGAGTGCAGTTCGCTACGCTTTTCTCGGCCCCGGCGATCACGCGAACAAGTCGCCGACAGGCCCAGTCACTGTTTGTTTTCCCACCAGACCCCGTGACCGGGTCTAGTGGTTTAGTTCCCTAATTGATGCCAGGATCCGGGTCGGGAACAGCCCCGGGCTGACACTCCGCAGAGTCTTCGCAGCTACCTAATCAGGCAGCGAGGGCGAAGGCGGAGGAATCGCGCTTGGTATTGGCGATTATTTTTTGCGACATGTGGTTTACGAGATCATTGCCGCTTCCTCGACTCGCTTCCCCTGCTTCGACATCCGCTGTCGAAACCGATCATCCCCATGTGGTGTTTTCAAAGTGGACCGGAATCAGAGAACCGAAGCCTCGGTCCCGAGCTCCCGGCCCGGCTGTCCCGTCGTGCGGGACGTTTCCCATCGTACGTGACCAACGCCTGCCCGTGCCAGCCTATTCCCGGCGGCCCGGCCAGCGGCCGGTCAGGCGCGCTGCTTGCGCCGCACCGCCGACATGGCGCGCTCGGCCTCACGGCGGTCCTGCTTCTCCCGCAGGGTCTGCCGCTTGTCGTACTCCTTCTTGCCCTTGGCCAGCGCGATCTCGATCTTGGCGCGGCCGTCCTTGAAGTACAGGGCGAGCGGCACGATGGTGTGGCCGGTCTCCTGCGACTTCGACTCCAGCTTGTCGATCTCCTCCCGGTGCAGCAGCAGCTTGCGCTTGCGGCGCGCCGAGTGGTTGGTCCAGGTGCCCTGGCTGTACTCGGGAACGTGGACGTTGTGCAGCCACGCCTCGTGCCCGTCGAGCTGGACGAAGCCGTCGACGAGGGAGGCCCGGCCCTGCCGCAGCGACTTCACCTCGGTACCGGTGAGGACCAGTCCGGCCTCGTAGGTGTCGATGATGAGGTAGTCGTGGCGCGCCTTCTTGTTCTGGGCGATGAGCTTGCGCCCTTTTTCCTTAGCCATAGTCCCGCCATCTTCGCATCAGGAGGGGGACCCGAGGCCACTCAATACCTTCTCGGCCCGCTCGGCGACGTCCCCGCCCTCCGCCTCCAGGTCGGGGGTGAGGCCGCGCCCGTCGAGGCCCCGGCCGGAGGGGGTGCGGTAGTGGCCGACGGTCAGCTCGGCGACGGAGCCGCCGGGCAGCCGGGTCGGCATCTGCACCGACCCCTTGCCGTAGGTGCGGCTGCCGACGACGACCGCGCGGCCCCGGTCCTGGAGCGCCCCGGCCAGCAGCTCGGCGGCGCTCATGGTGGCGCCGTCGACCAGGACCACCACCGGGCGCCCGGTGTCCCCGCCGGGCCTGGCGTGCAGGGAACGCGGCTCGCCGCGCACGTCGTAGGTGGCGACCAGGCCGCCGTCGAGCAGGGTGGAGGCGGTGGTGACGGCCTCGGTGACCAGGCCGCCGGAGTTGCCGCGCAGGTCCAGGACGAGGCCGGCCCGGCCGGGGGCGGCGGCGAGCGCCGAGCGCACCTCGTCGCCGGAGCCCTTGGTGAAGGCGGTGACCTTGATCCGGACGGCGCCGTGCGGCAGCCGGCCCACCGTGACGGACTCGGTGTGCAGCCGGGCCCGGCTCAGCGTCTGGACGCGGGCGCGCCCGGAGCGCTCCGTGGCGAGGGCGACCTGGCTGCCGGGGACGGCGTCGGCGCCACCGCGCAGCAGGCGGACCACCTCGGTGCTGGGCAGGCCGGTGACTGTGTGGCCGTCGATGGCGCGGAGCAGGTCGCCGGGGTGTATCCCGGCGCGCTCGGCGGGGCCGGCCTCCTGGACGCGGGCCACCTCCACGGCGCCGTCGGCGCGGGCGCGGACCCGCAGGCCGACCCCGGTGTAGCGGCCGTCGAGGGCCTGCTCGAAGGCGGCGTACTCCTCGGGGTCGTAGACCGTGCCCCAGCGGTCGCCCGAGCGGCTGACGGCCTCGGCGGCGGCGTCGGCGCCGGACTTGCCGTCGGCCTCGGCCCGGGCGGCGGCCTCCACGACGGCGTCGTGGGCGGCGGCGGGGGCCTGGGCGGCGGGGCGGTCCCCGGCGGCCGGGCGGTCGTCGCCGGGGAGGCCGCAGGTGAGCTGGGCCGCGGCGACTCCGGTCGCCACCAGGGTCAGGGCGAGGGCCCCACGGCGTCCGGCCCGGGGCCGGGAGAATGCGCTGAGACCCGACATGCGGGTGAGTCTAGGACAGAGGGAAGCGCCCCACGGAGGGCTCTCCGTGGGGCGCTCGGGGGACATCTGTCACACCTTCAGATACTTGCGCAACGCGAAGAAGGCCGCGAGCGCCGGCATCAGCACACTGGTGGCGAGGATCAGCGGGAGCTTGGTGAGGACCGCGTCCCAGCCGATGAAGTTGATGAGGTTGAGCTTCTCGGAGAGAGCCAGGCCGTTGTCGATGATGAAGTACCGGCCGAGCACCAGCATGGCGGAGGCGCCGATGCCGCCGATGAGCCCGGCGACGGCCGCCTCCATGATGAACGGCGCCTGGATGTAGAAGCCGGAGGCGCCGACCAGCCGCATGATGCCGGTCTCGCGCCGCCTGCTGAACGCCGAGACCCGGACCGTGTTGACGATCAGCATCAGCGCCACCACGAGCATCAGTGCCATCACCGCCCGCGCCGCCCAGTTCATGCCGCCGAGCATGACGAACAGGTTCTCCAGGATGCCCTTCTGGTCCTGGACGGACTGCACGCCGTCGCGCCCGGCGAACGCGGAGGCGATGACCTTGTAGTTCTCCGGGTCCTTCAGCTTGATGCGGTACGACTCCTGGAGCTGGTCCGGGGTGAGCGAGCTGGCCAGCGGCGAGTCCCCGAACTGCTCCTTGTAGTGCTTGTACGCCTCGTCGCTCGACTCGTGGACGACCTTGTCGACCGTCGGCATCTTCTTGAGGTCGACGAGGATCTGCTTCTTCTGCTCGCCGGTGACGGCGCCCTTGGCGCAGTTGGGGTCGGTCTCGCCGTCACTCTTGTTGCACAGGAAGATGGAGACGTTGACCTTGTCGTACCAGAAGCCCTTCATCGTGTTCACCTGGTCGCTCAGCAGGAGCGAGGCGCCGAACAGGGCTAGGGAGAGGGCCACGGAGACGACGACCGCGAAGGTCATCGTGAGATTGCGACGGAGACCGACGCCGATCTCCGACAGGACGAACTGGGCGCGCATGGCGTCCTTTCAGTGATCTGGGTGGTCTCAGTGCTGGTAGCCGTAGACGCCGCGGGACTGGTCGCGGACGAGGCGGCCCTTCTCCAGCTCGATGACGCGCTTGCGCATCTGGTCCACGATCTGCTGGTCGTGGGTGGCCATGACCACGGTGGTGCCGGTCCGGTTGATCCGGTCGAGCAGCTTCATGATGCCGACCGAGGTCTGCGGGTCGAGGTTGCCGGTCGGCTCGTCGGCGATGAGGAGCTTGGGGCGGTTGACGAAGGCGCGGGCGATGGCGACGCGCTGCTGCTCACCGCCGGACAGCTCGCCGGGCATCCGCTCCTCCTTCCCGCCGAGGCCGACCAGGTCGAGGACCTGCGGGACGGACTTGCGGATCTCGCCGCGGGACTTGCCGATGACCTCCTGCGCGAAGGCGACGTTCTCGGCCACCGTCTTGTTGGGCAGCAGCCGGAAGTCCTGGAAGACCGTGCCGAGCTGGCGCCGCATCTGCGGCACCTTCCAGTTGGAGAGCCGGGCCAGGTCCTTGCCGAGCACGTGGACCTGCCCCTGGCTGGTGCGCTCCTCGCGCAGGATCAGCCTGAGGAAGGTGGACTTGCCCGAACCGGACGACCCCACGAGGAACACGAACTCGCCACGCTCGACCTCCAGGGAGACATCCCTGAGTGCGGGGCGGTTCTGCTTGGGGTAGGCCTTGGAGACATTGTCGAATCGGATCACGAAAGCACCACGTGTCGCCGGGGGTAGGTGAGCGTGACCCTACGCGAAGGCGATGTGAGGGCGCAGGCGACGGTCCGTGATGCGCGGTTGTTCCCGGCATCTTCCGGACAATGCGGGTCAAGGGTTCCTGCCGCGCGCCCGTGTGAGGGGATCGTGACGGGGCACGGGGGCGCCCGGACCGCGCCTCGGGGCGCGGAAGCTGGCACAGTGGAAACAGGGCCCCGGGAACGCGTGCGGCGCCGTCGGCGTTGAGCCGGTGGGGCCCGGCCGGACCGGCGCGAGGTCCCGCCCGGGAGCGGGAGAGGAGAGCGGATGACCTACGACAGGCTGGTGTGCGCGAACTGCGCCTCGCCGGTCAGCGAGGGCCGCTGCCGGGTGTGCCGGGCACATCGCGAGCGGATGCGCCAGGAGGGCCCCTTCGGCGGGCTGAGCCCGGCGGTGCTGGCGGCGCTGGCCGCGGTACTGCTGCTGGCCCTCGCCCTGCTGGTCGCCCAGGCCCTCTGAGCGGGCGCCCGCCCGCCCCACGTACCCAGAACAGGCCCGAGGGGCCGGTCCCGGACGCCGGCTGCGTCCGCGGACCGGCCCCTCGGCCTTGCGCGTCTCCTACGGTCCGTACGGGCCCTGGGGCCCCTACGGACGGCTCACCCGGCGTGCCGGGTCACCGCTGCCGAGCCGTGGCTCAGGCGGCGGCGCCGCCGTCACGGCCGCCCACGAGGCGGGGCAGCAGCCGGAAGCCGATGCCGCCCGCGATCATGGTGGCGGCGCCGATCAGCAGGAACGTGGTCTCGGCGGCGCCGGTCTCGGCCAGCTCCTCCTTGGCCTTGCCCTGCGCGACGGGCTGCTGCCCGGCGCTGTCGGGGTTGGTGTTGACGTCGTCACCGGTGCCACCGTCGGGGCCGGTGCCGTCACCCGGAAGGGTCGGGTCGGAGCTCGGGTCCTCGGACGGGTCCGGGGTGCCGGGCTCGGTCGGGTCCGGCGTACCGGGGTCCGTCGGGTCCGGGGTGCCCGGGTCCGTGGGCTCCGGGTCGGTCGGCTCGGGGTCCGTCGGCTCGGGGTCCGTGGGCTCCGGGTCGGTCGGCTCCGGGTCGGTCGGCTCCGGGTCGGTCGGGTCCGTCGGGCCCGGGTCCGTGGGCTCGGGGTCCGTCGGCTCGTCGGTCGGCTCGGTCGGGATCTCGGTCGGCTCGTCGGTCGGCTCCGGGTCCTCGTCGCCGGCCTGGATGCCGAGCTCCAGGCCCTGCTCGTCGGCCTGGACGGAGGCGCCGAGGCCGCCGGCCTCCACATCCACGCTGAGGGCCTGCGCGGCCCCCGCGGCGGTCAGCGAGGCACCTGCGGCGATCACGGCACCGGCCGCGATCCGTGCCACGCGAATCCGCGT
Organism: Streptomyces albidoflavus; assembly: GCF_000719955.1. Taxonomy (GTDB): domain Bacteria; phylum Actinomycetota; class Actinomycetes; order Streptomycetales; family Streptomycetaceae; genus Streptomyces; species Streptomyces albidoflavus. The sequence continues at coordinate 37,821 of NZ_JOII01000023.1, read as the reverse complement.
CTTCTTGGTCATCTGCCTGCTACCCCCTGTAGCTCATTCGTCTGAGAGGCGGCGCCAGGGGCAGGCGGACACCGGGGGCTCATGAGATCCCGCCCCCCGTTTCGCTCACACATGCCCCAGTGGAACGCATGCCGCGCGTCAGCCTTGCCAGTTTCCGAAGGGGCGTCAAGGCCGTTCCGTACGTGATGTCAGGTATACGACGACTTGGTGGTGTGAGGGTGTGGTGACTGTGACGAAAAAGGCAACTGCCACCTCCTGGGCGGCAGTTGCCTTGTCGACAAAGCGTGCGGGACGGGTACTTACTCCGCCTGCTGCTCGCGCTGCTTGCGCCAGCGGATCCCGGCCTCCAGGAAGCCGTCGATCTCACCGTTGAAGACCGCCTCCGGGTTGCCCATCTCCTCCTCCGTCCGCAGGTCCTTGACCATCTGGTACGGGTGGAGGACGTAGCTGCGCATCTGGTTGCCCCAGGAGTTGCCGCCGTCGCCCTTGAGGGCGTCCATCTTCGCCTGCTCCTCCTGGCGGCGCCGCTCCAGCAGCTTGGCCTGGAGGACGTTCATCGCGGAGGCCTTGTTCTGGATCTGCGAGCGCTCGTTCTGGCAGGAGACGACGATGCCGGTCGGGAGGTGGGTCAGGCGCACCGCCGAGTCGGTGGTGTTGACGCCCTGGCCGCCGGGGCCCGAGGAGCGGTACACGTCGACCCGCAGCTCCGACTCGTCGATCTCGATGTGGTCGGTCTGCTCGACCACCGGCAGGACCTCGACGCCGGCGAAGGAGGTCTGGCGGCGGCCCTGGTTGTCGAAGGGGGAGATGCGCACCAGGCGGTGCGTGCCCTGCTCGACGGAGAGCGTGCCGTAGGCGTACGGGGCCTGGACGGCGAAGGTGGTCGACTTGATGCCGGCCTCCTCCGCGTACGAGGTCTCGTAGACCTCGGTCTTGTAGCCGCGCTGCTCGGCCCAGCGCAGGTACATCCGCTGGAGCTTCTCCGCGAAGTCGGCCGCGTCGACGCCGCCGGCCTCGGCCCGGATGTTCACCAGGGCCTCGCGGGCGTCGTACTCGCCGGAGAGGAGGGTACGGACCTCCATCTCGTCCAGCGCCTTGCGGACCGAGGCCAGCTCGCTCTCCGCCTCGGCGCGGGTGTCGGCGTCGTCCTCCGCCTCGGCCAGCTCGAAGAGGACACCGAGGTCGTCCAGGCGCGACCGCAGGGCCTCGGTCTTGCGGACCTCGGCCTGGAGGTGGGAAAGCTTGCTCGTGATCTTCTGGGCCGCTTCGGGGTCGTCCCAGAGGGACGGGGCCGCTGCCTGCTCCTCGAGCACGGCGATTTCTGCCCTCAGCCTGTCGAGGTCGAGGACGGCCTCGATCGACTCCATGGTGGAGGAGAGGGACTTCAGCTCTTCGGATACATCGACGACTGCCACGCGTCCAGCGTAACGGCTGGGACGGGGTGCCGTGCGGGGCGCCCTTCGGGCGCGGGTCCGTGGGTGCGGCTTGTCACATGGGGGCCCTGGGGCAGGGCGGGCCTTCATGGGGGGCCTTGCGGCTGGGGGCTGGCCTGGTGGGCCTCCGCTGCCCGTGGGTGTCCTCAAGCGCCGGACGGGCTGGGGTGGGGTCCCTGGCGGGGGTGGTGGGATGACTACTGGCCTTGGCCGCCTCCGCCACTGAGTGTCCTCAGGCGCCGGACGGGCTGAGGTGGCGCCTGGCGCAGGTGGTGGGGCGACCATCGGTCGTGGCCGCCTCCGTCACAGATGTCCTCAAGCGCCGGACGGGCTTGATTTTGCCCGTCTCGGGCGAGGGGGATCGGGATGCGCGGCAGGCGCAGCAGGCCGCAGCAGGCGCCGTCGAGCCGTGGCGAGCCGCAGCGCGAGCCGCGCGGGCACGGCGGGCCGCGCGGGGCCCCGCAGGCCGTGAGGGCAGCAGGCCATGGGGGCGGCAGGCCGTGCGGACCGCAGCGGGCCGCGGACACGGACGCCCGGCAAACACAGCCCGCCCGGCGCTTGAGGGCACTGAGCCTGTCCGGCGTTTGAGGACACTCAGCCCGTCCGGCGTCTGAGGACACTCAGCCTGCCCGGCGCTTGAGGGCACCCGAGCCCGCCCGGCGTTTGAGGGCACCCCTGTGGACAGGTCAGGGCCTGGCGCCAGGGCCCTGTTGGCCGGGGGCCGACGGGGGTGGGGGGTCGGAGTGGGTGGCGGTGTAGCCGGCGATGGCGAGGGCGATGGCGGTGGCCGCCGCGGCGAGGGTGAGGCGGAGGCGGCGGCGGCGTTGTTCGGCGCGGTGGCGGGCGGAGCCGGGGCGGGGGGCGCCGGAGGCGCGGGGGGCGCGGGCGGTGCCGCGGGCGCCGCCGGCCAGTTCGTCGGGGGCCGGGACGCGCATGCTGGTGTGGGTGTCGCGGTTGGCGCCGTCACGGGCCGGGGCCCCGGGGACGAGGGAGACGGCGGCCCGGCGCGGCGTCCGCTCGTCCGGAGCCGCGGGCTCCTCGGGGGCGGCGGGCGGCTCGGCCTCGTCGGTCTCGGGCTCGTCGACGTCGAGCGGCCCGATCCTGGCGAGCGAGGGAAGCTGCTCCCGCAGCCGGGTGGCCAGCTCGGCGGCGCGCAGCCGGGAGGCGGGGGCCTTGGCGAGGCACTGGACGAGGAGCTGCCACAGCTCCTCGGGGATGCCGGGCAGCGGCACGACGGTCTCGGTGACGTGCCGCCGCAGCACCGCCCCGGGGTGCCCCCCGCCGAACGGCGTGAACCCGGCCAGCAGCTCGTAGAGCACGGTGGCGAGGGCGTAGATGTCGACGGCGGCGCGCGGCGGCAGCCCCTCGACGATCTCGGGGGCGAGGTAGTCGGGCGTACCGATGATCTTGGTGGCGGGGGCGCGTCCGGCGGCCCGGTCCGGGGTGCGGCGCGGGGTGTCGATGAGCTTAGCCACGCCGAAGTCGGTCAGCAGGGCCGGGTGGGCGCCGCTGGGACCGAGCGGCCCCTCCATGTCGAGGAGGACGTTCTCGGGCTTGACGTCGCGGTGGATGACCCCGGCGGCGTGCGCGGCGGCCAGGCCGTCGGCGATGTCGGCGGTGATGGCGACGGCGGCCTCGGGGGCGAGCCGGCGCTCCCGGTTGAGCCGGGTGCGCAGGTCGGTGCCGCGGACCAGGTCCATGACGAGGGCGAGGTCGTTGCCGTCGACGACCAGGTCGCGGACGGCGACCACGTGCGGGTGGTCCAGGCCGAGCAGCGCGGTCCGCTCCTGGACGAAGCGGCCGACGAGTTCCTGGTCGGCGGCGAGGTCGTCGCGGAGGATCTTCACGGCGACGGGCCCCTCGGGCCCCTCGCCGAGCCACACCGTCCCGGCGCTGCCCCGCCCCAGGATCTGGTGGGCGGTGTACCGGCTGCCGATCTTCCGTGCCAAGACGTGCTCCGACGTGTCGGGCCCCGGGGCCACGCCACGGGGACTGAGGGGGGTGTGGGCACCGCTGGGCGGGGGCGGCCCGCTCCAGGCCCGCCCGGCGTACGTCCGCAGCCGCCCGCCCGGTCAAAATACGCGCCGTCGGCGGACCCCCGTGCCCGGGTCGGCGGACCGGGCCGCCCCGGCGACTGCTTTTGCCCGGATTCCCGGGGGTTCCGGTCCGAAATTGACCGGGTCATATGTCGACTTGTCTGCACGGTCGCTCATCTGAAAAGACTTCCGGGCCGCCCGCGCAGGTGTACGCCGCGCGGGCGGCCCGGTCCGGCCCACGGCCCGGGGCAGGCGGCCCCGGGCCGGCGCCCTAGTTGAAGCTGGAGACCCAGTCGACGACCGACTCCACCCAGCTGCTGATCTGCTCCCAGTAGCCCTTCCCGGCGCCGATCCAGTCCTGGAGCGGGGTCAGCTCCCAGATCAGCCAGCCGGCGACGAAGAGGATCACCAGCGTGAAGAGGCAGCCCTTGAGGCAGCCGAGGCCGGGGATGCGCATCGGGTTGGCGCTGCGGCGGCGCGGCTCGCGGGGCTCCCTCGGCGGCCGCTCGGCGCGCGGCGGCGGCTGCGGCTCGTACCGCTGGGGCTGCGGCTGGGGCGGCGGGGGCGGCGCGTACCGCTGCGGCTGGTGCTGGGGCGGTGCGGCGTACTGCTGCTGCTGGTTCGGGTACGGCTGGGGCGGCGGGGCCTGCTGGTGGCCGCGGTTGTCGTAGCCGCCCTGCTGCTGGCCCTGGCCCTGCCCGGGGGCGGGGCGGCGCTGGGGGCGGCGGCGCAGCGGGTCCTCGCCCGGGTCGAGGTACTGGACCTGGGTCTGTTCGTTGCGGTCGCGGGCGGCGCGCAGCTGGTTCTGCCAGGGGTGCGGGTCGTCCGGGTTCTGGCCGGGCGGGACCGGCGGCATCATCGCGGTCGGGTCGGCGTCGCCGCCGCGTCCGCCCGCGCCGGGGCCGGTGTTCGGCAGGACGCTGGTGGCGGCGGCCGGGTCGTAGGAGCCGGGGGCGCCGGTGGTGGGCAGGACGGTGGTGGCGGCGTTCGGGTCGCCGCCGGGGTCCTGCGGGACCGGGGCCGGGGACGGGTCGGGGGCGAGCAGCGCGGCCACGCCCTCGGCGGCGGCGATCTGCGCGCTGGAGGCGTGCACGCCGACGCCCTGGGCGACGGTGCGCAGGGCACGGGCGAGGTTCTCGGCGCTGGGCCGCTCGTCCGGGTTCTTGCGCAGGCAGCGTTCGACCACGGTCCACAGGGGCTCGGGGACGTTCCCGGGCCGGGCGGGCTCCTCCTCCAGGTGCCGGTGGAGGACCTCGAGCGCGGTGCCGCCGGCGAACGGCGGACGCCCGGTGAGCAGCTCGTAGAGGAGGATGCCGGCGCCGTAGATGTCGACGGCGGAGGTCTGCGGGCGGCCCTCGGCGGACTCCGGGGCCACGTAGGCCGGGGTGCCGACGAACTCGTGGGTGCGGGTGAGCCCCGGCGAGTCGGCGAGGCGGGCGATGCCGAAGTCGGTGAGGAGCGGGTGCAGCTCGCCGCCGGATTCGCGCAGCAGCACGTTGGCCGGCTTGAGGTCGCGGTGGACGACGCCGTCGGCGTGGCTGGCGGCGAGCGCGTCGGCGACCTGCGCGGTCAGCAGGCTCGCGGCGACCGGGGAGAGCGGTCCGTTCTCCCGCAGGTAGCGGTGGAGGTCGGGGCCGTCGACCAGGTCCATGACGAGGGCGAGCAGGTCGCCCTCCACGACGAGGTCGCGGACCCGGACGATGTTCGGGTGGGTGAGGCGGAGCAGGACGGAACGCTCGCGCAGGAAGCGCATCACGATGTCCGGGTCGCTCGCCAGCTCCTCCTTGAGGACCTTGATGGCGACGGTCTCCCCGGGGCTGCCGGTGACGGCCGCCTCGGCTCCGGCGGGCACGGTCTGACGGGCCCGCCAGACGGTGCCGGTGGCGCCGCGCCCGAGCGGCTCCTCCAGGAGGTACTTGCTGCCTACCGGCCGCACGTCATGCGCTCCCTGCTGATCAGGTGGGTCCGGCGTCCGCCCGGGGCGCCGATCCTGGTCGGTGTGGTGTCTCGTGGTCTTCGGTCGGGTGCCTGCGGGTCCGGGGCCCCGCTGGGCTCCGTACCCGCCCGGGGGACCGCTCAGCCCACCGGACCGGACCCGGTAGCCCGGGTGACCGGCGGCCGCCCGGAGGCCCGCGCGGAAACGGACCCGTACGGGCCCCTTCCGGTCACCGGCGAAGCAAACCGTTCCCGGATGTTCCGGTCCACTGTAGTGCCGCGCCGCCCGGGGCGTCCCGGACGAGCACGCCCACCCCCATGGCCACGCACGTGAGCGGGCCCGCGGTTCCGCGCACGGCACAGGTTCCGCCCCGACCCGCGCGTGCTTCCGGCCGTAGTAGGCCGACGCTGCTCCGGTCACTGCGAGCGGTAACTCTCCTTTTGTTCGTGTTTCACCCGAGGGGGAACGTGGCGGTCGCGCGGTGGTCCGGCCGACAGGGACGGCTCCGGCCGATCGGCCGGAGCCGTCGTACCGGGCGTGCTCACTTCGCAGGGAGCCAGCGTCGGGGGAGGCTCCGCCGTGCGCCCTGATGGGCGGGTGCGCCCGGCGGGCGCCGTAGTGCGCGGGTGTGCGCCTGGGCGTGGGACAGAGGGTCCGGGGTGGCGGGTGAGCGGTCCTCGCCGGGACTTTTCCGAGCAGAGACGGCCAATCAAGATCACTTACTGTTGGACGGGGCGCGCGTTGTCACCGGCAAGTGACAGGATGCCTCCGATGTACTGGCCGACGGGCCGGTGAGTGGCGGGTGTTCGGGCTTGCGAGCCTTCCGCCGTCCCGGCGCAGAAGGGACCGCTGACCGCGATGCAGATCCGGCTGACCGTCCTCGGACCGCCCGGCGGCCCGGCCGCCCCCGACGGCTGCGACGTCCTGGTCACCGCTCCCCCCGGCACCCCGCTCGCGGCGGTCTCCGGTGCCCTCGCGCAGGCGGCGCAGGCGGGTGAGGGGCCCGTCGTGCTGTACGCGGGCGGGGACCGGCTCGACAGCCAGCGCTCCCTGCTCGGCGACCCGCCGCTGATCGACGGCGCCGTCCTCTCGCTGCACGGTCCCGGGCCCGCTCCGGTCCCGCCGGACGCCCGTACGCGGCTGCACGTGGTCTCCGGGCCGGACGCGGGCGGCGTCCACCTGCTGCACGGCGGCCGCGCCGGGGTCGGCCGGGCCGAGGACGCCGACATCGCCCTGGACGACCCGGACGTCTCCCGGGCCCACTGCGCCGTCACCGTCGGCGCCGACGGCCGGGTGCTCGTCGCCGACCTCGACTCGACCAACGGCACCACGGTGGACGGCGAGCCGGTCGGCCGCGAGCCGGTCCGGCTGGCCCCGGGCGCCCTGCTGCGCATCGGCGAGTCCGGGCTGCGCCTGGCCGACGAGCCGCCGCCCGCCGTGTCCGCCTCCGCCGACGGGGAGGGCCGCCTCCGCGTCGCCACCCCCGACGCCGGGCCCGCCGCCCCCTTCGCCCCGGCCGAGCAGGCTCCGCCCTCCGCCCCGGCCCCCGACGCCGGTCAGGAGGCGTACGGGACGGAGGAGGAAGCGCCCCGCAGGCGGGGCGGCCTCGGGGCCTGGGCCCGGCGCTTCTCCACGCCCCGTGCCTCCGGCGCGGCCGTGCCGGAACCGGCGGCCCCGGCCGCGCCCGCCCCCCGCCAGCCCGACGCCTGGCCGGACCCGGCCGCCCTGCTGCTGACCGCGCTCGGTCCGGGCCCGCGCCTGTGGGAGCGGGCGCAGGGCCACCCCGAGACGCTCACCGTGCGCCTGGGCACCGCCGACCGTGCCGCCGGTCCCGGCGCGGGCCCGCTCCAGGCGGTGCCGGTCACCGTCGGCCTGCTGGAGGCCGGTTCGCTCGGGCTCGCCGGGCCCCGGCCGCGGCTGACGGGGCTGGCCCGTGCCGTGCTCGCCCAGCTCACCGCCCTGCACGCGCCGGACCGGCTCGACCTGGTCCTGATCTCCGCCGACCGGTCGCGGCCGGTGGAGGAGCGGACCGCCGAGTGGTCCTGGCTGGGCTGGCTGCCGCACGTACGCCCGGCCCGGGGGCAGGACTGCCGCCTGCTCCTGGCCCACGACCGCGAACAGGCCGCCGCCCGCACCGGCGAGCTGCTGCGCCGCCTCGACGACACCCTGCACGAGCAGGCCGCGCGCCGGGCCGCCGGCGGCGTGGTCGACGAGGAGGGGAGCGGCCCGTACACCGTGGTGGTGCTCGACGGCGATCCCGGTACAACCGAGCTGCGGGAGGCGGCCGGGCGGCTCGCCGCGCAGGGGGCGGCGGCCGGTATCCACGTGCTGTGCCTGGCCGAGACGGAGCCCGCCTCGCCGACCTCCCCGCTGGCCGCCACCTTCGAGGCCGCCGCCGGGCAGAATCCGGCGTTCCGCTCCTGCGGGGCCGCCGCCCTGCTCACCGGCGACGTCGCCACCGCGCTCCGGCTGCTGCGGGTCGCCGGGGGCAGCCCGGTCGGGCAGGGCGTGCCCGCCACCGTCGACGCGGTCTCGCCCGCCTGGGCCGAGCGGTTCGCCCGCGCGCTGGCCCCGCTGCGCCCCGACACCCCCTCGGCCGAGCCGCACGCCCGGGTCGCCGCCCCGCTCCCCCGCACCGCCCGCCTCCTGGACGAACTGGGCCTGGCCCGCGCCACCCCGGCCTCCCTGCTGGCCCGCTGGGCGGCCGCCGCCGACCAGCCCGATCCGCCGCAGGGCCCGCCCGGGTGCGTCACTGCGGTCCTCGGCGCCGGACGGCACGGCCCTGTCACCGTCGACCTGGCCGCCGACCACGGCGCCCACCTGCTGATCGAGGGCCCGCCCGGCAGCGGCCGTACCGAACTCCTGCGCGCGCTGGCCGCCTCGCTCTGCGCGGCCGAGCGGCCCGAGCGGCTCGGGCTGATCCTGCTCGACGGGGCGGACACGGGCGGCCCCGGCGTCGGCGAGGGGCTGCGCTCCTGTACGGAGCTGCCGCACGTCACCGCCCGTCTCGGCGCCCACGACCCGGTGGTCATGCGGGAGTTCGCGCAGACCCTGGCGGCCGAGCTGAAGCGCCGCGCCGAACTGCTCACCCCCGCCGCCGCGCCCACCCCCTCGGTGCCCGCGCCGCGGTCGGCCCGGACGACGGCGATAGCCCGCGACGGTGCCGCGTCCCGCCCCGGCACCGTCTCCCACCAGGCGCTCACCGGGGACACCCGGACCGTGCCCGCGACGCTCCCCGCCCAGTCCCAAGGCGAGGTGGAGGCACCGCCGAGCCGCACCCTGCGGCTGCGCACCACTCCCGGTGCCGCCGGTGAACCGACGGCCGCCGCGCCCCCGCCCCGCCTCGTCGTCCTCGTCGACGACCTCGACGCCCTCCTCTCCCCCGCGCTCGGCTCGCCGGGCAGGCCGTCGGCCGGGTCGGTGGTCCGGGCGCTGGAGGCGGTCGCCCGGGACGGCGAACGCCTCGGCGTCCACCTGATCGCCACCACCGCCTCGACGGAACGGGCCGCCACCACCGAACTGGCCCGCCGTACCCTGCTCCGCGTCACCCTGGACACCCCGCTCGGCGGCCCCGAGGACCCGGCCCCGGGGCGCGGCGCCCTCACCGCCCCCGACACCGACCTCCCCGTCCCCTTCCAGGCCGGCCGCGTCAGCGGCCGCATCCCGCGCACTGCCACCCTGCGCCCCACCGTCGTCCCCCTGGACTGGTCCCGCGCCGGCGACCCGCCCACCCGGCGGCCGGTACGCGAACTGGGCAACGGACCCACCGACTTGGCGCTGCTGGCGAGCGCGCTGGAGCGGGCGGCGGCAGCCGGGACGTGAGCGGGGCGGGCCGGTGGCGGCCCGCTCGCCCCGGGGTGAGTCCGGGCGGAGCGTCGCCGAGGGCCGAGACGACGGCCGCGCGGACGGCGTGGCGGTCGAGTGCGGCGATGCGCCGGATGCCGGCCCCGCCGGGGGCGCAGACCTTCTCCCGCAGGGTCGCCACCTCGCGGCTGTCCGCCCGGAGCCAGGCGGCGGTGCCGGTGAGCACCTGGGTGACGAGTTCCCGGGCCAGGTCGCGCGGAACGCCCCGTACCGCGCCCGCCTCGATCATCGCCTCGGCGAGGCAGAGGACGTAGGCGGGGCCGCCGCTGCTGAGCGGGCCCAGGACCGCGTGCTGGTCCTCGGGGACGCGCACCACCTTCCCGGACCGCTCGAAGAGGCCCGCGGCCGCGTCGGCCTGGGCGGCCGAACAGGACGCGCCGGGCGTCAGCAGGGTCAGCCCCTCCCCCGCCCGCGCGGTCAGGCTCGGCATGGCCAGGCCCGGCGCCCACCCCCTCGGGCAGCCCCTCCTCCAGCTCCGCCAGCGGGACGCCGTCCGCGAGCGAGACCACCACGGCCCCGTCCCGCAGCCGCCCCGCGATCTCGTCCAGCACCTGCGCGACCCCGGCGGCCGGTACGGCCAGCACGACGATCCCCGCCTCCGAGGCCGCCGCCGCGTTGTCGGTCGTCCCCCGCACCCCGTGCGAGGCGCTCAGGGCGTCGACGTGGTCCCGGCTCCGGGCGGTCACCCACACCGCGCCGGGATCGAGCCCCCCGGCCAGCGCCCCGCCGACGAGCGCCTCGCTCACCGCCCCCGCGCCGAGGAACGCGACCTTCTCCCGGGCGCCGCCCACGCTGTCGACCGATCGATTCACGCCAGGATCGTATCCGGAAGGGACATAAGGGGCATTCCCGTGCGAGGCGGTGGGGCGGGGTGCCGGCCCGCCCCTTCGGCCGCCCGGCGCGGAAGGCGGTTCCGGTCTCCGGGTGCACGGAGGCCGCGAAGGCCCCGGGCGCGGACGCCGTGGGGCAACCCGGCACGACCGTCGTGAACCCTCCGGAGCTGCACTGACGTCACGTCACAAGCCGATCACATCGGCGAGTTGGCCGTGACCCGCCTCTTGCCGACCCCGGGCCACCCGCGTAGACCGGAACACCACATCGGCGGGTCCCCCTGGACGGGCCCGCCGGACGGAACCCACCAGAACGGGGAAGCCATGAGTGGAGCTTCGCGCATCCGCAGGACGGCCGTGCTGGCGGCGGCCGCCGCCCTCACCCTCAGCGCGTGCGGCGGCTCGGGCGGCGACGGCGGCAAGGACGACGACGCGCCGAAGGCGAAGGGCCCGAACCTGAAGGGCCAGACGGTCTCGGTGGCCGCGGTGTGGAGCGGGCCGGAGAAGGACGCGTTCCGCAAGGTCCTGGACGCCTTCGAGGAGTCGACCGGCGCCAAGGTCACGCTGGTCCCGGCGCAGGACCCGATCATCGGCTTCCTGGAGTCGAAGGTGGCGGGCGGCGGCCAGCCCGACGTGGCGATGCTGCCGCAGGTGGGCGCGATCGAGCAGGCGGTGGCCAACGGCTGGGCCAAGCCGCTCGGCAAGGGCGCCGAGGAGGCGCTCACGACCAACTACAGCAAGGGCTGGGCGGATCTCGGCTCGGTGGACGGGACCCCGTACGGCGTGTACTTCAAGGCGGCCAACAAGTCGCTGGTCTGGTACAACACCGCGGTCTTCGAGAACGCGGGTGTCGAGGAGCCGAAGACCTGGGACGAGTTCCTGAAGGCGGCGCAGACCGTCTTCGACTCGGGCGTGACCCCGGTGTCGGTGGCGGGTGCGGACGGCTGGACGCTGACCGACTGGTTCGAGAACGTCTACCTGTCGCAGGCGGGCCCGGAGAAGTACGACCAGCTGGCGAAGCACGAGATCAAGTGGACCGACGCGTCGGTGACGAAGGCGCTGGAGACCCTCGCGGACCTCTTCGGCAACAAGGACTTCCTGGCGGGCGGCCAGAGCGGCGCGCTCCAGACGGAGTTCCCGGCCTCGGTGACGCAGACCTTCACCGGCGGTGACCAGCCGAAGGCCGGGATGGTCTTCGAGGGCGACTTCGTCTCGATCAACATCGGCCAGACCGACGCGGAGATCGGCACCGACGCCAAGGTCTTCCCGTTCCCGGCGGTCGGCGAGAACTCGCCCGCCGTGGTGGGCGGTGACGCGGCCGTGGCGCTGAAGGACAGCAAGGGCGCGCAGGCGCTGCTGACCTTCCTGGCCGGTCCGGAGAGCGCCGAGATCTGGGCGAAGGAGGGCGGCTTCCTCTCCCCCAACAAGGCGGTGGACACCGCCGCGTACCCCAACGACGTGCAGCGGGACATAGCCGAGGCGCTGATCGCCGCCGGGGACGACATCCGCTTCGACATGTCGGACCAGGCGCCGCAGGCGTTCGGCGGGACGCCCGGCAAGGGTGAGTGGAAGGCGCTCCAGGACTTCCTGAAGAACCCGAAGGACGTCGCGGGTACCCAGAAGGCCCTGGAGCGGGCCGCCGCCGCTGCCTACAAGGAGTGAGGATGGCGGACGGGACGAAGACCGGACCGGCGGCGGCCCCGCCGGCTCCGGCCCGCAGGCGACGCCGCTGGACCCCCGTGCTGTTCCTGCTTCCGGCGCTGGTGCTGCTGGGAGCGCTGGTGGTGTACCCGATCGGGTACTCGGTGGTCCGCAGCGTGCTGGACAAGGCCGGCGAGTCCTTCGTCGGCGTCGACAACTACGTCACCCTCTTCACCGACGACTCCATCCGCACGGCGCTGGCCAACAACCTGATCTGGGTGGCGCTGGCGCCGACCGTCGCCACCGCCCTCGGCCTGGTCTTCGCGGTGCTGACCGAGCGGGTCCGCTGGGGCACGGCGTTCAAGCTGGTCGTCTTCATGCCGATGGCCATCTCGATGCTGGCCTCCGGCATCATCTTCCGGCTGGTCTACGAGCAGGACCCGGACCGGGGTGTCGCCAACGCCGCCTGGGTCGCAGTCCACGACACCTTCAACGAGTCCTCGGCCTTCCCGAAGGCCCACCCGGGCCCGAAGTCCCCGCTGGAGAAGAGCGAGGGCGGTTCCTTCACCACCCGGGAGCCGGCCCGCGCCGGTGAGCCGGTGCTGCTGCCGCTGGTCGGCGTGGCCCCGGACAAGATGCCCGAGGACGCGGCCCCGGCCGCCGAGGCCAAGGCCGACCCGGGGAAGGTGACCGGCACCGCCTGGCAGGACTTCACCCGGGGCGGCGGCGGAACCCCCTCGGTGGTCGACCCGGAGGAGCTGGGCTATCCCGGCATCCGGGTGGAGGCGGTCAAGGACGGCAAGGTGGTCGCCGAGACCCGGGCGGGACCCGACGGCACCTTCGCCCTGCCCGCCGAGGCCGACGGGGCGCAGCTGCGCTTCCCGGCCGACAACTTCCGCGAGCCGTACAACGGCGTCGACTGGCTCGGCCCGTCCCTGGTGACCCTCTCGGTGATCAGCGCGTACGTGTGGATGTGGGCCGGGTTCGCGATGGTGCTGATCGCGGCCGGGCTCGCGGGTGTGCCCCGGGAGCTGATGGAGGCGGCCCGGATCGACGGGGCCAACGAGTGGCAGGTCTTCCGGCGGATCACGGTGCCGATGCTGGCGCCGGTGCTCGGCGTGGTCCTGGTGACGCTGATGATCAACGTCCTGAAGATCTTCGACCTGATCGTGGTGATCGCCCCGGGCTCCTCCCGGGACGACGCCAACGTGCTGGCGGTCCAGCTCTACGACTCGGCCTTCGGCGACCGGGACCTCGGGGTGGCGAGCGCCATCGCGGTGCTGCTCTTCCTGCTGGTGATGCCGGTGATGGTGACCAATGTGCGGCGGCTGCGGAAGGAGGCACGCCGATGAGCGCGCGTGAGCCCGCGCTGGGATCGCGGATCGCGGCCCGGCTGAGCGGCGGGCTGGTGCAGTTCGTCCTGGTGGTGGTCGGCCTGTTCTGGCTGATGCCGACGGTGGGGCTGCTGCTCTCCTCGCTGCGCGCCCCGGGCGACATCGCGGAGAGCGGCTGGTGGACGGTGTTCACCGCCCCGGCCCAGCTGACCTGGGAGAACTACCAGGGGGTGCTGGAGGACGGGGCGATCACCGGTTCGCTGCTCTCCACGGTGGCGATCACGGTCCCGGCGACGGTGCTGGTCATCGTGATCGGCTCGCTGGCCGGGTACGCCTTCGCCTGGCTGGAGTTCCCGGGCCGCGACTGGTGGTTCGTGCTGGTGGTGGCCCTGCTGGCGGTGCCGGTGCAGGTGGCGCTGGTGCCGGTGTCGGAGCTGTTCGGCTGGGTCGGGCTCTTCGAGACGACGGCCGGGGTGGTCCTCTTCCACGTGGCCTTCGGCCTGCCCTTCGCGGTCTTCCTGATGCGGAACTTCTTCGCGCAGATCCCGAAGGAGCTGATGGAGGCGGCCCGCCTGGACGGCGCCGGCGAGGTCCGGCTCTTCACCCGGGTGGTGCTGCCGCTGGGCGGCCCGGCCATCGCCTCGCTCGGCATCTTCCAGTTCCTGTGGGTCTGGAACGACATGCTGGTGGCGCTGGTCTTCGCCGACTCGGACTCGCCGCCGGTGACGGTCGCCCTCCAGCAGCAGGTACGCCAGTTCGGCAACAACATCGACATCCTCGCCCCCGGGGCCTTCCTGTCGATGATCATCCCGCTGGCGGTCTTCTTCGCCTTCCAGCGGCAGTTCGTCTCCGGCCTGATGTCGGGGGCGGTCAAGTAGGCCCATTCCGGCTGGTGTTGGCGGGGCCGTCCGGCGGCAACACCGGGCGGCCCCGCCGTCCTTCGCGCATCTGTCCGTCACCGCGGCGGTTCCCCCGGATGCCGCATTCCGCGTAACCGGCACGCCGGAACGCGCGTTCTGGGGCGGTAGGCCCCAGGACTCGCGTCGACCCATCGGATGTGCCGTGCCCAGGTTCAGTGTGATCGTGCCCGCCCACCGTGTGGAGGCGTACCTCGGCGCCTGCCTGGACTCGGTGCTCGGCCAGTCGTTCGGCGACCTGGAGGTGATCGCGGTGGACGACCGCTCGCCGGACGGCTGCGGGGAGCTGATCGACGCGTACGCGGCGCGCGACGGGCGGGTGGTGCCGGTCCATCTGGCGGAGAACGGGGGGCTCGGCCGGGCGCGCAACGCCGGGCTGGCGCGGGCCACCGGGGAGTACGTGCTCTTCCTCGACGGGGACGACACGCTCACCCCGGACGCGCTGCACACCCTCTCGGACCGGATCAAGGAGACCGACAGCCCCGAGATCCTCGTCTTCGACTACGCCCGCACCTACCTGTCGGGCGAGGTCCTGCGCAACCAGCTCGCCGCCGAGCTGCACGAGGGCGACCCGCAGGTCTTCACCCTCGCCGAACGCCCCGGCCTGCTGCGGCTGCTGATGGTGGTGTGGAACAAGGCGTACCGCCGCGACTTCGTCGAGCGGACCGGCCTCACCTTCCCGCCGGGCTACTACGAGGACACCCCCTGGACCTTCCCCGCCCTGATGAGCGCCGGGACGATCGCGGTGCTCGACCGGGTCTGCGTCCACTACCGGCAGCGGCGGCAGGGCTCGATCCTCGGCACCGTCAGCCACCGGCACTTCGACGTCTTCGACCAGTACGACCGGGTCTTCGCCTTCCTCGACGCCCACCCGGAGCTGGAGCGGTGGCGGCCGGTCGTCTTCCGCCGCATGGTCGACCACTTCACCGCCGTCTACACCAAGCCGGGCCGGCTGCCCGCCGGCGAACGGGCCGCCTTCCTGCACCGGGCCCGCGACCAGTACCGCCTGCACCGGACGCCGCTGCCGCCGCTGGGCCCCCGCGACCGGCTGCGGCACGCCCTGGTGCGGCACGGCAGCCACCGGGCGTTCGGCGCGCTGCGGCTGGCCGCCCGCGCCTCGGGCCGGGCCCGCCGCACCGCCCGCTCCCTCAAGGCCCGCGCCCGGAGGTCCGGCCTACGGGCCCACTACGCGCTCCAGCGCCGCCTCCCCCTGCGCGAGCGGGACGCCCTCTTCGGCGCGGCCGACGGACACGGCTACACCCATCACCCGGCCGCCCTGGAACGCGCCGCCCGCGACCTCGTCACCGGCCTGCGCACCTTCTGGATCACCCGGCCCGAGCACCGGCACACCGCGCCGACCGCCACCCGCCGGGTGACCCCGGGCAGCGCGGCCTACTTCACCGCGCTGGCCCGCGCCCGCTACCTGGTCACCGACGGCGAGCCGGAGCCCGGCCACGTCAAGCGGCGCGGCCAGTGCGTCGTGCAGACCGGCCGGGGTACGCCGCTCAAACGGGTCGGCGCCGAGGTGCTGGACCGCCCGGCCGCCGGGACCACCGACGTGCGCCGGGTGGTGGCCACCGCCGACCAGTGGGACTACGCCCTCTCCGGCAACCGCCACACCACCCTCACCTGGGAACGGGCCTACCCCGCCGCGTACACCGTGCTGGAGTACGGCCAGCCGCGCGCCGACGCCTTCCACTCCCCCGACCCGGCCGCACGCGACCGCCTCCGGGAGACGCTGGGCCTCGCCCCGGACGTCACCGCCCTGCTCTACGCCCCGACCTACCGCGACCACCGCACCGGCCCGCACCACCCGCCGGACCTCGACCGGATGCTGCACCGGCTCGGCCCGCGCTTCGCCGTCCTGGCCCGGGCACACCCCCGCTGCGGGGCGCCCCTGCTGCCGCCCGGAACGGCGCCCTCCACCCGCCTGATCGACGTCTCCGCCCACCCGTCGGTCGAGCGCCTCTGCCTCGCCTCCGACGCGCTGATCACCGACTACTCGTCCCTGATGGTGGAGTACGCGGTGCTGGACCGCCCGATCGTGCTGTACGCCGACGACTGGGCCGCCTTCGAGGCGGCGCGGGGACTCTCGGTCGACCTGCGCGGCTGCGCGCCGGGGCCGGTCGCCTGCGACGAGGACGACCTGACCGCGATCTTCGCCTCCGGCACCTGGTCCGGGCCCGGGTCCGCCGCCCGCCGGGCCGCCTTCCGCACGCGCTTCTGCCCGTGGGACGACGGCCGGGCGGCGGAGCGGGTCGTACGCCGGGTCTTCCTCGGCGAGGAGCCGCCCGACCTCTAGCGGTCGAGGAGGCGGAAGAGGGCCTCCCACCGTTCGAGGACGTGGGCCTCGGAGAAGCGCTGGACGTTGACGCGGGCCTTGTCGCCCATGGTGTCGCGCAGCTCCTGGTCGCCGGTGAGCCGCAGCAGCCGGTCGGCGAGGGAGTCGAGGTCGCCGGGCGGGGCCAGCAGGCCGTCCTCGCCGTCCCGGACGATCTCGCGGACCCCGGGCGCGCAGTCGAAGGCGGCGCAGGGCACGCCGGAGGCCATCGCCTCCATGAGGGCGAGCGGGAACCCCTCGCCGCGCGAGGACTGCACGAAGACCGATCCCTCGGCGAGCGCCGCCGGCACGTCGTCGGTGCGCCCCCTCCACTCCACCGAGGAGTCGAGCCCGAGGCTGGTGCACTGGTTCTTCAGCGCCGTCTCGTCCTCCCCGGCCCCGTAGATCCGCAGCCGCCAGTCGGGCCGGTGCGGGGCGACCAGGGCCCAGGTGTCGAGGAGCATGTCGACGCCCTTCTGGTCGGCGAGCCGCCCGATGCTGACGACATTGCGCCCGGTGCGCGGGGACGGCGTCGCGGGGAGGTGGGCGAGGGCGTTGGGCATGGCGCCGACGTTCTGCATCCCGTCGAGCGTGATCCAGTCGTCGGCGTCCTCCTGGGTGAGCACCAGCCACCGGTCGACGTGCGGGTAGTTCTCCTTGACCCAGCGGTGGCGGTGGCAGGCGCGGGTGTACGCGTACGACTCGTGGCTCATGCCGATCAGCCGGACCCGGGAGGTGTCGGCCTGGCGCAGCCACTCCATCGGCCAGACCTGGGTGACGACGGCGACGGCGCCGGGGGCGGCCTGGGCGAGGATGCCGGAGAGGCGGGCGACGGCGGCCTGTTTGGCGGCGAGGCGGCGCCGCTCGTACAGCCGGGCGGCGGGGCTGAGACGGCGGCGGCCGACGAGGGGGCGGGCGGTCGGCGGGTGGCTCGGGTAGAGCGCGGTGACCGGGTAGTCCGGCGGCCCGGGGAGGGTCAGTTTCAGTTCGGCCTCGTGGATGCCGATGACGTGCACCGGGTGGCCCTGGCGGCGGAAGAGGCGGGCCATCTGGTGGGTCCAGGCGGTGACGCCGCCGAGTTCGTCCACGGTGTTGCCGATGAGGTAGATCTCCCGGGGCCCGGCCTCGGCGGCGGGCGCGGCGGGGGTCTCCTGGGTGGCGGGCGCGGTCATGTGCCGCTCCTCTCTGCGGGGCGCCGCCGGGAGGCGGGGCAGGGCTTCGGGCGGCGCCGGGGGGTGTGGGCGGCGAAGAGGGTGTCGACCACGGCCGCCGCCGCGCCGCCGGTGTCATAGGCGCCGAACTCCTCGGCGAACCGGGCGCGGGCGGCCTTCCAGTGCGGGTCGGCCTCGTCGAGGTGGGCGAGGACCTCGTGGAGTGCGTCCTGGGTGTCCACGACCGGCCCGCCCGCGCGTTCGCGCAGGTCGAAGTAGCTGCCCCGGTCGGCGGTGTAGGCGTCGAGGTCCGGGGCGAAGTGGATGAGGGGCCGGTCGAGGAGGGCGTAGTCGAACATGATGGACGAGTAGTCGGTGACCAGGACGTCGGCGAGGGCGAGCAGTTCGCTGACGTCGTGGTGGCCGGAGACGTCGTGGACGGTGCCGGGCGCGGTGGCGGGCAGGGCGGCGCGCTCCATGTAGTGGCTGCGCACCAGCAGGACGTGGGTGGAGCCGAACTCCTCGGCGAACCGGCGGACGTCCAGCGGCAGTTCGGCGTCCTTGTGGCCGGGCCCGCCGCGGAAGGTCGGCGCGTAGAGGACCACCGTGCGGTCGTCCGGAATGCCGAGGGCTTCGGCGAGCGGCGGGCGGGGCGCGTGCTGTTCGCGGGCGGCGACGAGGCGGTCGTTGCGCGGGTAGCCGGTGGGCAGCAGCTTGTCCGGGTCGAGGCGGTAGGCGCGGCCGAGGGTGTCGGCGTCGTGCGGGGCGCGGATCAGGAAGTGGTCGAAGCGGTCGACGGCCCGCTGGAGCCGGCGCCGCTGCGGGTCGTTCTGCGTCTTGACCCGCGCCTCGTCGAACCCCATCCGCTTGTAGGCGCTGCCGTGCCAGGTCTGGAGGTACGTGGTGTGCCGGGGCTTGTCCAGGGCGTGCGGGAAGCCCTGGTTGTCGACCCAGTACTGGGCCCGGGCCAGCGCCACCAGGTAGGGCCAGGACCAGCGGCGCACCAGGCGGGCGTCGGCGGGGAACCCGTCGGGCTTCTCGGCGTACGACCAGACGGGGCGCAGCGCCAGGCCGCGGGCCATCGCCTCCTCGTGGATCGCGCGGGGGCTGTCGCCGTACTGCTTGCCCATGTGGGCCTCGTAGACGACCTGGCCCTTGCGGACCGGCAGGCGCAACAGCAGGGTGCGGTAGACGCGGGCCTTGACGGCCTGTCCGGCGAGGCGTTTGCGGCGGGCGGCGACGGCGGCCAGGCGGCGGCGCAGGGCGCGGGCGGGCCGGAAGTGGGTGGCGTAGTGGAGGAGTTTCTCGGCGAGCCGGGCGGGCCTGCGGCGGGCCAGCAGGCAGACGGCGAGGCGGTGGTGGGCGGTGACGTAGGGCTGCCAGGTGTCGCCGGTGAGGCGGCCGAGGCGGGGGCGGGCGCGCAGCGCGCCGG
The DNA here is from genome assembly GCF_000719955.1 of Streptomyces albidoflavus. GTDB lineage: Bacteria > Actinomycetota > Actinomycetes > Streptomycetales > Streptomycetaceae > Streptomyces > Streptomyces albidoflavus. The sequence goes on along the minus strand of NZ_JOII01000023.1, from coordinate 18,927 downwards.
CGGGTTTGACCGTCTCGGGTTCGGCGAAGAGCGGGGTGGTCAGCGTCTCGCCGCCGGCGGTGACCCGCAGGGCGGGGTCCCAGACGCGGTCGCCGACGCCGCGCGCCCCGAGCAGCCGGGTGAGGTCGGCGCAGGCCCGCCAGACCAGGGCGTCCTTGGCGTACCGGATGTCGTCCACCGGCAGCGTGAGGGTGCGTGCCGGCTGGTCGCGGCAGGTCAGGACGAGGGTGGCGGTGACCTCGGGCCGGCCGGGCAGGGCGTGGGCGGGCAGCACGATGCGGCCGACCAGGAGGAGGCGGCCCTGGGAGCGGGTGGCGCGGGTGACCGTGTTGAGCAGGTCGAGGCGGGCGAACGGGCGGTACTGGAGGCCGAGTTCGGTGACGTCGAGCGGGTCGGCGCCGGGGGCGGCCTCGGTGCTGGGGGCGGCCTCGGTGCCGGGCCGCCAGTGGACGCGTCCCGCGTGCGCGACAACCGGGGAGACGACGGTGCCGGGGTTGGCCAGCGCGTAGGCGGCGTCCCGGGCGCCGTCGGCGTCGCCGTCGGCGAGCAGCCTCAGGCAGGCGCGGGCGACCGGGTCGAGCGGGGCGAGGGCGTCGGCGCCGAGGTGCCCGGCGAGCAGGGGCGCGACCTGGGCGGCGGTGCGGGCGCGCTCCTCGCGGTCCATGGAGAGCAGGGCGGCGGCGCAGGGCAGCACGTGGTCGGTGAGGAGGGCGCGTTCGCGGGCGGCGGCCAGCCCGGGGTGGCCGTGCCGGGCGAGGAGCCGGGCGGCGCGGGCGGCGGCGGTGATGCGGGCGGGGGCGTCGGCGGCCGGGTCGGGGGCGGCGCGGTGGGTGGTGATCGTGTTGGGGATCAGGGTGACGGTGCGGGCGGCGAGGGCGGCGCGGACGCCGAAGAGGAGGTCGCCGACGGGGGGCGCCTCCTCGTGGCGGACGGCGGGCCGGGCCTCGGGGTCGAGCAGGGAGCGGCGGACGCAGAAGCCGGTGACGAGGGAGTCGTGGACGACGAGGCCGGGGGCGTCGGTCAGGCTGCCGACCGTCCGGGTGCGGGTGTGCAGCGGGCGCTGCCAGGCGGGTTCGGCCTGTTCGGCGCCGCGCGGCAGCTTCTCGCCGGGGGCGGGCAGCCGGGTCCAGGTACCGGCGACGAGGTCGGCTCCGGTGTCGAGGGCGGCGGCGAGGAGGTTGCGCCCGGCGTCCTTCTGGAGGCGTTCGCCGGGGCCGAGGAAGGTGACCCAGGTGCCCCGGGCGTGGTCGGCGCCGGTGTCGCGCGGGTCGGCGCCCCGGGCGGCGGTGACGTGCCGGACCCGCCCGGGGTGGCGTGCGGCGAGGTCGGCGCAGGCCCGGGTGGTGGCGCTGTCGCGTCCGGGGTCGACGAGGACGGCCTCGCTGTGCCGCAGGGTCTGCTCCAGGACCGAGGCGGCACAGGCTCGCAGCGCCTCGGGCCCGGCGTCGGCGGGGACGACGACGCTGAGGTCGGGGGCGTCGGCGGGATGCGGTTCTGTGGTCATGCGGGCTCCCCGGTGAACGCGGCGGTGGGGGTGGCGGATCGGCCGGCCGGGGGGTGCGGGGTGGCGGCCAGCAGTGCGTCGGCGACGCGGGCGGCGGCGGTGCCGTCGTCCAGGTCGCAGAACCGGGCACGGAAGGCGTCGTACGCCTCGCGGTGGCCGGCGGTGGCGGCCTTCGGGTCGCGCAGCGCCTCGACGACCTCCTCGGCGTCGGTGAGGAGCGGTCCGGGGGCGCTGGACTCGAAGTCGAAGTAGAAGCCGCGCAGGGTGTCGCGGTAGTGGTCGAGGTCCCAGGTGTGGAAGAGCATGGGGCGCCCGGTCTGGGCGAAGTCGAACATCAGCGAGGAGTAGTCGGTGACCAGGACGTCGCTGACGAGGAGGAGTTCGGCGACGTCCGGGTACCGGCTGACGTCGCGGACGTTGTCGCCGCCGGGGACCGAGCCGCCGACCAGGTAGTGGCGGCGGACCAGCAGGATGTGGCTGTCGCCGAGTTCGGCGGCGGCCCGGGCCGGGTCGAGGGGGAGGTCGAGGGCGTACCGGCCGCCGCGCTTGGGGCGGTCCTCGCGCCAGGTCGGGGCGTAGAGGACGACGGTGCGGTCCTCGGGGATGGCGAGGCGGCGGCGGACCCGGGCGGCGCGCTCGGCACGGCCGTGGGCGTCCAGCAGGTCGTTGCGGGGGTAGCCGGACTCCAGGACGGGCCCGGTGTAGCCGAAGGCGTGGCGCAGGATCGGCGTGGAGAACCGGTTCGGCGAGACCAGCAGTGACCACTGGGCGCTGCGGTGCGGCAGCGCGGCGATGTAGTGCGGGTCGGCGGCGGGCGACCCGGCCAGGTCGCGGCCGATCCGCTTGAGCGGGGTGCCGTGCCAGGTCTGCACGACGTACTGGCCCTCGGCGCGCTCGAACCACTCGGGGAGCTGGGTGTTGGTGACGATGTGCCGGGAGCGGGCCAGCGCCTCGTACCACTCGGCGCTCCACAGGGCGACGGGGGTGAGCCCCGGCGGCAGGTCGACCTGCTGGTCGCGGACGGTCCACAGGTGGGTGAGGGAGGTGTCGCGGGCGGCCAGTTCCTCGTGGACGGCGCGCGGCGAGTCGGAGTACTGGCGCCCGTCGAAGCTGCTGTAGAGCACGGCGTCACGCAGCGGCCCGCGCGCCCGCTGCGTGGTGTACGCGGCCCGCAGCGCCTTCTGCTGGGTGCGGCCCCGGTCGGCGGCGGGCAGGGAGGAGCCGGAGTGGAGCTGGAGCCGGTCGTAGTGGCGGCGTTCGACGAGGAACTCGCGGCCGCCGAGGTGGCGGGCGAGCGGCAGCCCGGTGTGCAGGACGGGCGCGATGTGCACCGGGGTGTAGAGCGCGGGGTCGGCCTCGCCGGGGCGACGCAGGAACATCGTCCAGTTCCCCTCGGCGAGCGGCAGGGTGCCGCCGGGCCCGTGGACGGCCTCGGGGGTGAGGGAGGCGGTGAAGCGCGGTCCGTCGCGGTGGGCGTCGAGGACGGTCTCCTCGCCGTGGGTGCCGTGGACGAGGACGAGTTCGCGCCGCCTGTCGTCGGCGGCGGGGAAGCTCCCGGCGAGGGTGAGGGGGCCGCGCGGGGGCCAGGTCAGCTCGGTGACGATGGGCCGCACGGGCTGGTCGCGCAGTTCCAGGTTGCCGGCGGAGTTGGCGCCGACGAGCAGTTCGCGGCCCTCGCCGAGCGGGTAGCGGCCGGACTCGATCTCGGGGTGGACGGCGACGGGGCTGGTGGTGCCATCGGCGCGGAACAGCGAGACGCCCCAGGGCTGCGGGCGGCGGACGGGGGCGTCGGGGCCGAGGGGTTCGGCCCCCTCGGCGAGGGCGGCCAGCGGCAGTTCGGCGGTGAAGGTCTTCCCGTCGAGGCCGATCGGCAGGTCGAGGGTCTCCTTGGTGTACCAGTTGGTGGCGCGCAGCCCGGCCCACGCCTCCGCGCCGGTGGGCGGGGTGGCGGCGAGGTGGCCTTCGAGGTGGAGGGTGCCGTCCTCGTCGTGGTGGGCGGCGAGGCGGGAGGGCACGTTCTCGGCGCGCAGCCGCAGCCGCCCGGCGCTGAGGGTGGCCCCGACCCGGCGGAACTCCCCCAGGTAGTGCACGGGCAGCCCGTCGAGTCCGGCCATCCGGACCGGCCCGGTGCGCGGCAGCAGCCCGCCGACGGCGGCCATCTCCAGCTTCCAGGTGGTGCTGGGGCGGCCGGTGGAGAGCCGGGCCGGGTCGACGACGGTGGTGAACCCGGCCCGGTCGTAGCGGTGCAGGGCCTGCCGGGAGCTGTAGGTGGCCTCCCGGGAGCGGACCGGGCGGACCTTCAGCGGGACGACGCGGTGGCGTCCGGCCCGCAGCCACAGGGCCTTGCCGCGGGCCTGGAGGCGGCCGGGTGGCAGGTTGCGGACGTAGGCGTAGCCGGTGAGGTGGAGCTTGCCGTCCTCCCAGTGGGCGCGGGTGACGCGGGCGATGAGCGGCAGGTCGCGGGGGCGCAGCCGGGTCGCGGGGGCGGGCAGCGGGGCGCGGGTGACCGGGTAGGCGGCGCGGCGGCGGGCCAGGCCCCGGACCTGGAAGGCGTCCGGGTTGGCGCGGACGAAGGCCATCAGGTCGAGGAGTTCGGGCAGGCGGCGACGGCGGATGAGGGCCCACTTGGCGCGCAGGTGGAGAGGGAGGGCGGCGAGGGCGGCCGGGTCGGCGTGGTCGGCGAAGGCGTTGGCGTGGTCGAGGAAGGCCTGGTGGTAGGCGTCGTCGCCGTCGGGCAGCGCCTCCATGAACATCCAGAGGTCGCCGGCGAGGACGGACTGGTCGTAGCGGCGCTTGGCCTCGGCCCAGTCGGCCTCGAAGGGGGTGCCGGCGGCTTCGGCGAGGCGGCGGCCGAGGAAGGTGCTGGCGGTGGTGACGGCGGCGGTGCGGTCGTGGACGGCGCGGGGCAGGGCGCGCTTGTTGCTGATGGAGCCGTGCCGGTCGCGCCAGAGGTACACGGTGTCGCTGAGGACGTCGACGCTGCCGGCGAGGAAGTGGGCGGGGACGATGACGGGGATGTCCTCGAAGAGCACCCCTTCGGGGAAGGCGAGGGCGTGCTTGTCCCAGAAGTCCTTGCGGAACACCTTGTTGCAGGCGATCCGGTCGCCGAGCAGGTCCCAGTCGCGCAGGACGTGGGTGGTGAGCCGGGTGGTGGACATGGCCCGCCGGAACATCGGCGACTGCTCGGTGGTGCCGTCGGTCTTGAGCCGGTGGACGTTGCCGGTGACGAAGTCGGAGCCGCTGCGCTCCAGGGTGTCCAGCATCAGCGCGTAGGCGTCCTCGGGGATGACGTCGTCGCTGTCGACGAAGGCGAGGTACGCGCCGGTGGCGTGCCGGACGCCGGTGTTGCGGGCGGCGCCGAGGCCCGCGTTCTCCTGCTGGACCAGGCGGAACCGGGAGTCCCGGGCGGCGTGGGCCTGGGCGATCCGTGCGCTGGAGTCCGTCGAACCGTCGTCGACCATGACGACCTCCAGGTCCCGCATCGTCTGCCGGCCCAGTGAGGCGAGGCAGGCGTCGAGGTACTCCTCGACGTTGTAGACGGGGACGACGACGGTGAGTCGGGGTGTCATGCGCGGCGCACGATCCTTCCGGAGACTGGGGTGACGGGGGGAAGGCGTCCCGCCGGGGCCCGGTGGGGGTGCCCGGCAGCTCCGGTGCGAGGCACCCCTCAAGGGTTAACAACCCGGCACCCCGGCACAGGTCACTTGCGCAGGTCCGTTCGGGTGACGGGCGCCGGGGCGGCCAGGTGGCCGGGCGGGGCGGGGCGCGTCAGGGCTTGACCGCGATGCGGCCCTCGTCCATGCGGAGCAGGAGCAGCCGCTCGCCGGTGGCCTCCAGGAACTCGTCGACGGCCCGGCGCGAGCCCTGCCAGTAGCCGTAGTCGTCGATGAGCAGGACGCCGCCGGAGACCAGCCGGGGGTAGAGGTGTTCCAGCTCGTGCCGGGTGGAGGCGTACCAGTCGGTGTCCAGGCGCAGGACGGAGATCTGCTCGGGCGCCTCGGCGGGGACGGTCTTCTCGACCAGGCCCTGCACGTAGTGGAGCCGCTCCTTGGGGTAGGGCACCTGGTCGAAGCCGGCCTGTACGTCGTCGAGGGAGGCGACGGCCCAGATGGGGCGGTCCTTGCCCTGGGCGGCGAGGAGTTCCCCGGCGGAGCGGCCGTCGCGGCGCAGGTCCTCCTCGGTGGGCGGCGGCATGCCCTCGAAGGTGTCGAAGAGGTAGAGGTCGCGGTCGGCGGCGTCCAGGCTCAGCAGCGTCCGGGCGGCGGCCTGCATCGAACCGCCGCGCCAGACCCCGCACTCCACGACGGCGCCGGGGATCTGGTGGCGCACCACGTACCGGGTGGCGAGGATGAAGGCGTTGAGCCGCTCCGGGGAGGTCATGGTCCACGGCTTGACGGCGCGGACGGTCTCCTTGGCCTCCTCGTCGTAGTCCTCGGGGAGGTGGAACTTCTTCGGCCGGGGCTTCGGCGCCGGCTCGGGGGCGGGGACCGGTGCGACGCGGGGAGCCGGGACGGCGGCGCGGGTGAGGTGGTATCCGGTGAGCTGCTTGAGGACGGAGTTCACCGTGTTCTTCCATGCCATGCCACCTGACAGTACGCACGCCTTGTCCCAGATGTCACGTCTCGTCAACTGAGGGTTGATAAGTGGCTTACGCACCCGCGCGGCCGGGGGCGCCCTGGCGTGTCCGGTCCGGGTCCGGCTCGGTGGCGGGCGCGGGCACCGGCGCGCTCGGGGCGGGCCGGCCGCAGTGCTCGCGGCCGGGGAGCGGCGCGGGCAGCGGGACGGAGTCGACGCCGCCGACGCGGTTGGCCCACCAGAGGGTGGTGGCGCGGACCAGGGCCATGGTCAGGCGGGGGTGGTTGCGGGGCTTCTGGAAGACGCCGACGGAGTCGCCCCAGTAGGCGTGTTTGGCGTCGATGGCGCGGTAGGCGTGCCGGATGCCCTCGGCGGGCGGGAAGTCGGTGTACGCCTCGCGCAGGTCGAGCCGGCAGTAGGCGGCCAGCGCGCGGAAGCCGTCGGGGTAGTACCGCCAGCAGTCCTGGGCGTCGTGGGCGTGGCCGCGCGAGGGGGCGGTGACGAAGGCGAGGCCGCCCGGCTTGAGGACGCGGGTGATCTCCAGCATCGACGCCCAGAAGAACGGGATGTGCTCGAAGGCCTGCCCGGAGAGGACCACGTCGGCGCTGGAGGACTTGACGGGCACCCGGTAGGGGGCGGTCATCACGCGGTCGACGTTGGCGCCGGGGCGCACGTCGACGCCGGTGTAGGCGACGTCGTACCCCTCCAGCAGGGTGCGGTGGGTCAGCTTCTGGCCGTCGGAGACGCGGGAGCCGAGGTCGACGACGTGGACGCGGCGGCCGGTGGGGAGGTAGGCGGCGACGCAGAGCTGCATCTGCTCGTAGGCCGATCGGTGCATGCGCGACTCCTCATGAAGGTCCCCCGCTCCTGTGTGGGAGGAACAACGCCCGAACCCGCCGCAGGTCACCTCCGCCGGTCACCCAGCGCGGCGGACGCGCCGCCCACCAGCGCCGGGCCGGCTCCTCCAGCCCGTGGTAGAGCGCCCCGGCCAGCGCGGTCGCCACCACCGCCGTCCCGATCATGGTGAAGAGCGCCACCCCGCCGGCCGGCTGGTGCCCCCAGCGGTCGGTGATGGCGTAGTTGAGCGTCTGGTGCAGCAGGTAGAAGGCGTATGACCAGAGGCCGAGCCGGACCATCACCGGTGAGGCCAGCCACCCCTCGCCCCGCGTCCCGCCGCCGGTGGCCCGCACCACGCAGGCGACCACCAGCCCCACCGCGAGCACCGCCACCACCGGCCGCACCGTCGCCTCCAGCACCACGGCTCCCTCCCCCGCCCACTCCGCGCGCCGGGTGTACGCCACCGTGTACGCGGCCAGCGCCACCACCACAGGCCAGGCCCGCAGCGCCGGACGCAGCCCCCGGCGCAGGGCCAGGGCCACGGCCAGCCCGAGCCCGAACTCCGGGAGCCGGGCCAGCGGGTGGCGCATCACCCACTCGGCGGCCGCCCCGGAGAGGTGGGTCAGCAGCCAGAGGTTGACGGCGGCCATGACGGCGAGCGAACCGGCGGAGACGGCGAGGAGGGTGCGGGTCCGCAGGGCCAGCGCCCCCCGGACGAGCAGCGGGAAGAGGGCGTAGAAGAAGAGTTCGACGCTGAGGGTCCAGGCGACGCTGTTGCCCGGCAGGGTCGGGGTCACCCCGGGGAACCAGGTCTGCACGAGCAGGACCGAGGCCAGCACCGAGAAGGCGTCGGTGGCCCGGCCGCCCCACCAGAAGAGCAGCACCAGGGCGAGCAGGCTGGCGGCGAGGTGGGCGGGCCAGATCCGCCCGGCGCGCCGCCAGTAGAAGAGCCGGGCGGAGGTGCCCGGCCGATACCCCCAGGCCAGCAGGAACCCGGAGAGCACGAAGAAGAACCCGACCCCGTGCACCCCCATCGTGGTGTACGGGAAGAAGGCCGGGACCCGGGCCACCCCGCTCCCCGGTCCGCCGAGCCCGGTGAAGTGGTGGGCGAAGACGGCGAGCGCGGCGAGGAAGCGCAGCCCGGTCAGCGCGTCCACCCGGCCGCCGGGGGCGAGCGCGTCCGGCGGACTGCCCGGCGGGGCGGGGGCGGGGGACGCGGAGGCGGGGGCGAGGGCAGACATCGCGACCGAAGGTAGTTTCATCATCACGCCGTGTCGATCATTCGCCGCGTGGCTCCGGCGGATAGGCCCCGGCTGGCGGCATCGGGGGGCCGGTCGGGGATACGGTCGGGGCACACGGCCGCCCGGGGCCGCCCCGCGCACCCCGGTACGACGGGCGGCCCGGGACACGACGAAACAGGTGACCATGACCTGGCTGATCACTGGCGGCGCCGGATACATCGGTGCGCACGTAGTCCGCGCCCTGGACGAGGCCGGCGAGAGCGCCGTGGTCCTCGACGACCTCTCCACCGGTGTCGAAGGCCGCCTCCCCGCCTCCGCCACCCTGGTGCAGGGCACCACCCTGGACCGGCCGCTGCTCGACAAGGTCTTCGCCGACCACGCCATCACCGGCGTCATCCACACCGCCGCGAAGAAGCAGGTGGGCGAGTCGGTCTCGGTGCCGCTGCGCTACTACCACGACAACATCGAGGGCCTGCGCGTCCTGCTGGCCGCCACCGTCGCCGCGGGCGTCGACTCCTTCGTCCTCTCCTCCTCGGCCGCCGTCTACGGCATGCCCGACGTCGACCTCGTCACCGAGTCCACGCCCTGCGCGCCGATGAACCCCTACGGCGAGACCAAGCTGGCCGGCGAGTGGCTGGTCCGCGCCACCGGCCGCGCCCACGGCCTGCGCACCGCCTGCCTGCGGTACTTCAACGTGGCCGGCGCCGCCGTTCCCGAACTCGCCGACACCGGGGTCTTCAACATCGTCCCGATGGTCTTCGAGCGGCTCACCGACGGCGTGCCCCCACAGATCTTCGGCGACGACTACCCGACCGAGGACGGCACCTGCGTCCGCGACTACATCCACGTGGTCGACCTCGCCGAGGCCCACGCCGCCGCCGCCCGCGCGCTGACCGCCGCCACCCCCGGCGAGGACCTGACCGTCAACATCGGCAGCGGCCGGGGCGTCTCGGTCCGCGAGCTGATCGACCTGATCAACGACGTCACCGGCAAGCACATCGACCCGGTCGTCCTCCCCCGCCGCCCCGGCGACCCGGCCCGCGTCGTCGCCTCCACCGCCCGCGCCGCCGAGGCCCTGGACTGGCGGGCCCGGCTGACGCCGCGCGACATGGTGACCTCCGCGTGGGAGGGCTGGCCCGGGCGGTAGGCCCGGGACCTGCGGCACCTGCCCCTACGGCCACCGGCCCGCCCCCGCCGAAGCGGGAGCGGGCCGGTGGTCTGTCCGGGGCCGGGTCAGGCGCGGCTGCGGAGCAGGGTGCGCATGGTGCGCATGGCGACCGAGAGGTTGGCCAGGTCGAAGGCGTCGGAGTTCTGGATCTCCTCCAGGGTGGCCCGGGCGCGGGTCAGGATCGCGGCGTTCTGCCGCTCCCACGCCTCGAACCGCTCCTTCGGGCTGGCGTCGGCGCCGCCCGCGTCCAGCACGTCGGCGGTGAGCGCCGCGTGGGCCGCGTACAGGTCCTCGCGGATGGAGGCGCGGGCCATGGACTGCCAGCGGTCGGCGCGCGGCAGCTCGATGATGCGGTCCATGAGCTGGGTGATCCGCAGCCGGTCGCCGAGGTCGTAGAAGACCTCGGCCACGGCGATCGGGTCCTTGTCGGTGCGGTCGGCGATGGCCACCAGGTCGAGGGTGGGGAAGGCCGAGGAGAACCCGGCGACCCGCCCGGCCAGTTCCTCGGGGACCCCGGCCTCGACCAGTTCCTCGAGGATCGACTCGTACCACTCCAGGTCGGAGCCGCGCAGCAGCGTGGGGAGCTGGGCCCAGATCTCGCCGACCCGCTTCTGGAAGAAGTCGATGGTGTCGGCGAGGGCCAGCGGCTGCGGCCGGTTGTTGAGCAGCCAGCGGGTGCCGCGCTCCACCAGGCGCCGCGAGTGGAGCCGGATGCGGGTCTGGACGTCGGCCGGCACCTGGTTGTCGAGCGCCTCGACGGCGTCCCAGACGGCGCTCAGGCCGAAGATCTCGCGGGCGGCGAGCTGGGCCCGGACGATCTCCTCCAGGGAGGCCCCGGTCTCCTCGCGCAGCCGGTGCAGGAAGGTCGCGCCACCGGTGTTGACGGTGTCGTTGACCAGCATCGTCGTGATGATCTCGCGGCGCAGCGCGTGCGCGACGATCTGCTCGGGGAACTTCTCGACCAGCGCCTTCGGGAAGTAGGCGTGGAGCAGCCGCATCAGGTACGGGTCGTCGGGGAGCCGGGTGGAGATCAGCTCCTCGGCGGCGGTGATCTTGGTGTAGGCGAGCAGCACGGCCAGTTCGGGCTGGGTGAGGCCGCGGCTGTTGTTGAGCAGCTCGCGGATCTGCCGGTCGCCGGGGAGGAACTCCAGGGCCCGGTCGAGGGCGCCCTCACGGGTCAGCCGGCGCATGAAGCGCTGCTGGGCGTGGAGGAGCGAGGGGGCCTGGGCGGTGGAGTTCGCCAGGGCGGTGTTCTGCGCGTAGTTGTTGCGCAGCACCATCGTGCCGACCTCGTCGGTCATCTCGGCGAGCAGCGTGTTGCGCTGCTTGACCGTCATGTCCCCGTCGTTGACGACCGCGTTGAGCAGGATCTTGATGTTCACCTCGTGGTCGGAGGTGTCCACGCCGGCGCTGTTGTCGATGGCGTCGGTGTTGATCCTGCCGCCGTCGCGGGCGAACTCGATGCGGCCGAGCTGGGTGGCGCCCAGGTTGCCGCCCTCGCCGACGACCTTGACCCGCAGGTCGGCGCCGTTGACGCGGATGGCGTCGTTGGCCTTGTCGCCGACGGCCGCGTCGGACTCGGCGGAGGACTTGACGTAGGTGCCGATGCCGCCGTTCCACAGCAGGTCGACCGGGGCGGTGAGGATGGCCCGCATGAGGTCGGCCGGGGTCATCTTGGTGGTCCCGGCGGGCAGGCCGAGGGCCTCGCGGATGTGGGCGTTGACCGTGACCGACTTGGCGCTGCGCGGGAAGACGCCGCCGCCCGCCGAGATCAGGTCGGTGTTGTAGTCGGCCCAGGAGGAGCGGGGCAGTTCGAAGAGGCGGCGCCGCTCGGCGTAGGAGGTGGCGGCGTCCGGGTTCGGGTCGATGAAGATGTGGCGGTGGTCGAAGGCGGCGACCAGGCGGATGTGCTCGCTGAGCAGCATGCCGTTGCCGAAGACGTCGCCGGACATGTCGCCGACGCCGACGACGGTGAAGTCCTCGGTCTGGGTGTCGTGGCCCAGCTCGCGGAAGTGCCGCTTGACCGACTCCCAGGCGCCCCGGGCGGTGATGCCCATGCCCTTGTGGTCGTAGCCGGCCGAGCCGCCGGAGGCGAAGGCGTCGCCGAGCCAGAAGTCGTAGTCGGCGGCGACCTGGTTGGCGGTGTCGGAGAAGGTGGCGGTGCCCTTGTCGGCGGCGACGACGAGGTAGGTGTCGTCCTCGTCGTGGCGGACCACGTCGGCCGGGGGCACGACCTCGCCCGCGACCATGTTGTCGGTGATGTCGAGCAGCGCCGAGATGAAGGTCTTGTACGCGGCGATGCCCTCGGCCAGCCACGCGTCGCGGTCCTTGGCCGGGTCGGGCAGCTGCTTGGCGACGAAGCCGCCCTTGGCGCCCACCGGCACGATCACGGTGTTCTTGACCATCTGCGCCTTGACCAGGCCGAGGATCTCGGTGCGGAAGTCCTCACGCCGGTCGGACCAGCGCAGACCACCGCGGGCGACCTTGCCGAACCGCAGGTGGACGCCCTCGACGCGCGGCGAGTACACCCAGATCTCGAAGGCCGGGCGGGGCGCGGGCAGGTCGGGGATGGCCTGCGGGTCGAACTTCATCGAGACGTAGCCGTGCGGCTCGCCGCTCTCGGTGTGCTGGAAGAAGTTGGTGCGCAGGGTCGCCTTGATGACGGTGAGGAAGGAGCGCAGGATGCGGTCCTCGTCGAGCGAGGCGACCTGGTCGAGGGCGCCGTCCAGCTCTTCCAGGATGCCGTCGGTCAGTTCGAGCCCCGCGGCCTGCCGCTCGGGTGCCATCCGCGCCTCGAAGAGGGAGATGAGCAGCCGGGTGGTGTGGACGTTGTTGCGGAGGGTGTCCTCCATGTAGTCCTGGCTGAAGGTCGATCCGGCCTGCCGCAGGTACTTGGCGTAGGCGCGCAGCACCATCGCCTCGCGCCAGGTCAGCCCGGCGCCGAGGACCAGGGCGTTGAAGCCGTCGTTCTCTGCGGCGCCGGTCCAGGTGGCGGCGAACGCCTCCTGGAACCGCTCGCGGCCGTCGTCGCCGAGGAAGTCGTTGGCGTGGCTGAGGCCGGGGACGCGCAGCCCGAAGTCGTAGATCCAGGCGGTGGAACGGTCGGCGCGACGCAGCTCGTAGGGGCGCTCGTCGACGACCTCGACGCCCAGGCGCTGCAGGACGGGGAGGACGGCGCTGAGCGAGACGGGCTCGCCGGTGCGGTAGATCTTGAAGCGGCGCTCGTCGGGGGCGGCGCCGACCGGCTCGTAGAGGCTGAGGGCGAAGTCCCGCTCGCCCTCGCCGCGCAGCCGCTCCAGGTGGACGAGGTCGGCGACGGCGGCGCGCGGGGAGTGGTCGGCCTTGTACCCCTCGGGGAAGGCGCCCTGGTAGCGGCGGAGGAGTTCGGCGGCGCGCTCCTCGCCGCACTCGGCGTTGAGTGCCTCGCCGAAGCCGTCGGCCCAGGAGCGGGCGGCCTCGACCAGGCGGGCCTCGATGCGGTCGTGGTCGGCGTCGGTCAGCTCGGGCAGCTGGGTGCCGGAGGGGACGCGCACCACGAAGTGCAGGCGGGAGAGGATCGACTCGGTGTTCCAGGCGGTGAAGTCGACGTTGGTGCCGCCGAGTTCCTCCTTGAGGATGTCGATGATCCGCAGCCGCACGCCGGTGGTGTAGCGGTCGCGCGGCAGGTAGACGAGGGCCGAGTAGTAGCGGCCGTACTCGTCCTTGCGGAGGTAGAGCCTGAGCCGGCGGCGTTCCTGGAGGTAGAGGACGCTGGTGGCGATCGGCAGGAGTTCCTCGGCGGAGATCTGGAACATCTCGTCGCGCGGGTAGGTCTCCAGGATCTGGAGGAGGTCGCGCCCGTCGTGGCTGTTGGGCGAGAACCCGGCGGCCTTGAGGATGTCGGCGACCTTGCGGCGGATGACCGGGACCCGGCGGACCGACTCGGTGTACGCGGCGGAGGAGAAGAGGCCGAGGAAGCGGCGTTCACCGACGACGTTGCCCTCGGCGTCGAACTTCTTGACGCCGATGTAGTCCAGGTAGCTCGGCCGGTGCACGGTGGCGCGGCTGTTGGCCTTGGTGAGGATGAGCAGCCGGTGCTCGCGGGCCTTGGCGCGGGCGTCGGCGGGGAGCCGCTCGAAGGACGGGCTGACCGGGTGGCGGTCCTCGTCCTGGTGCGGGTCGGCGCGGAGGATGCCGAGGCCGGTGCCGGGGACGGCGGCCAGCGAGTCGTCGTCCATCAGGCGGTACTCGCGGTAGCCGAGGAAGGTGAAGTGGTCCGCGGCGAGCCAGCGCATCAGCTCGCGGGCCTCCTCAACATCCTCCTCGCCGAGGTCGTCGAGCGGCTCGGCGGGCAGGTCCTCGGCGATGTGCAGCGCGGCGCCGCGCATCTTCTCCCAGTCCTCGACGGCCTCGCGGACGTCGGAGAGGACGCGGAGCAGGTCGGCGGTGATCTGCTTGAGGTCGCTCTTGTCGGTCTCGCGGTCGATCTCGACGTGGATCCACGACTCGGTGACCGCGTCGAGCGGCCGCTCGGCGGCGCCGCCCGGCAGCACCTCGACGAGCTTGCCGGCGATGTCGCGGCGGACCACGACCTGCGGGTGGATGACGACGTGGATGCCGCGGTTCTGCCGGGAGAGCTCGTTGGTGACCGAGTCGACGAGGAAGGGCATGTCGTCGGTGACGACCTCGACCACGGAGTGGCTGCTGGTCCAGCCGTTCTCCTCGACGGTCGGGGTGTGCACCCGGACGTTGGCGGTGCCCTGCGGGCGGTTTTCGGCCAGCCGGTAGTGGGAGTAGGCGGCGCCGAACATGTCGACCGGGTCGCGGTCGGCCATGTCCTCGGCGGCCGTGTGCAGGTAGTAGCGCTGGAGGAAGGCGTGCACGGAGTCCTGATCCGGCGCGCCCTCGCCCGTCGCCCCGACGGGGAGGCGTCCCCCTGCCGGGCTGTTCTCAGCGACCTCGGCCGCCCTTTCGAGCAGCTCGGCCTTGGCTTCGTCCAGCTTGGTCTGCATGGTCCTCTGGCTCCTGTCACGCGCCGTTGCGAGACGTTGATGAAACGTGTGGGACGTAACGCCGCGACGCGGGGTCTCCGGTCGGATTCGACGTTATGCCGGGAAGCGGGACGAGCGGGGTGTTATCGGCCATTGTGGGCGGCCCGCTCTCCCGGAGGGGACCAGCACAGCGGGCCCGGGACGGCACAGAAGCCGCACACCGGGCACCGTCCGGGGGCGCCACTGCCCCCGTCGCGTATCGCGCTGATCACGAGGCCAGGCTATCTCGCATCCGGGGGCGGACGTCATGAGCCGCTTTCGTACAAAACCACTGGGGGAACTTGGCCGGTCCGCCCAGCCGGAGCCGGGGCGCGAGAGGGTAGAGGGACACACGAGCCACCCGGGGCACCCGGGACGCACGGGGGTGGCACCCGGGCGGAGCCGCGGGGCGACGCCCCTGCCGCGCGGAACGCGCTCCCGGGGCTGGAACCGGCCCTCCCGGCACCGGCCCGGGAACCTCAGAGGGGTGGGGCACTTTTCAGCCACCGCGGGAGGTCGCGAGGCCGGGTTCCGAGGGCCTGCGAGGGCGTTCCGGCGGCGTTCCGCCGGGCCGGGTGTAACGCAACTCACCCTCGACCGGGGGTGCGGGAGCCCCGGCCGCCACCGGCCCGGCCCCCTTCCGTCACCCCTGTTCGAACGCCCCGTGCGCCACCTCGACGGCCTCCGCGAGCGTGTCGACGACCACGGCCCCGGTCGCCTCCAGCCGCCCCCGGCTGTGCGTCCCGCCGGTGTACAGCACCGCCCGGGCACCCACGGCGTGCGCGGCCACGGCGTCGTCGGCGGCGTCCCCGATCACCACGGTGGACTCCGCCCGTACGGCGTCCAGCGCCCCGAGGTGGCGCACCATGTGCTCGGCCTTGGAACCGCCGGCGGTGCCGGTGCGCCCCTCGACCCGCAGGAAGTGCCGGTCGATGCCGAGTCCCTGGACCAGCGGGACCAGCTCCTCGTGCCCGTACATGCTCAGGATCGACTGGCTGTGGCCCGCCTGCTGCCACCCGGTGAGCAGCTTCTCGGCGCCCTCGGCGAGGCCGCACCGGGTGCTGTGCTCCCCGTAGTACCGGTGGAAGACGCCGTCCATCACCTCCCACTCGGCGCCGGTGGGCGCCCGCCCCATCATCCGCTCGTAGAAGCGCGGGATGGGCACGCAGTACAGCTCCCGGTACTGCTCCAGGGTGATCGGCGCGACCCCGAACTCGGCGAACGCCGCGTTGGTGGCGCCGACGACCGCCTCCGTGTCGTGGAAGAGCGTGCCGTTCCAGTCCCAGACGATGTGCGGCGTGATGGTGGGCATGGTTCGAAGGTAACGGGGTCGGCAACGGCCCGGCCAGCAGGTTTCCGGGCCGCCGGAGCGGGGCCGGAGGCCGTCAGCCGGCGATGAGGTGCTCGATCTCCTGGGTCGCGAACCAGAGCAGCTCGTGGTCGTCGGCGCCGTCCACCACGAACTGGGCGTCCGCGTCGCCGCCGTCGGCCGCCGCCAGCGCCTCGGCCGCCTTGGCGACGTCCACCGCCGCGTCGTCCGCGTCGACGTGGACGGCGGCCGCCTTGGCCAGCGGCACGGCCGCTTCCAGCCGCACCTCGCCGAGGGCGTCCGGGTCGAGCGCCCGGTCGGGGTCGGCGTGGACGGCGCCGTCGGCGATGTCCACCGCGACGACGACCCGCTTGCGGACCGCCCCGGGGTCGGCGGCGAGCAGCCGCAGCGAACCGTGGGCGGCCCGCGTCAGCGCCGCGTACTCCAGCTCCTCGATGTCGTCGGAGACGTACCACTCGCGCAGGCCGGGCGTGACGGCGTAGGCGGTGAGCGGCCCGGGCCCCAGTTCGCCCGCCCGGTGCGCCTGGGCGAGAGCCGGCAGGGTCAGGGGGACGTAGACACGCATGAGGGGCCGTTTCCGTGGTCGGGTCTGGACGGGCCCAGGATACGTGTCCGGGGTCCCCCTTCGGAGGCGGGCGGCGCCGCGTGAACCGTCAACCCGGCGTCGCTCCCTCACCCCCGCAAGCCTTGCGGCGGCAGTGCTCTGCCCCCTGCTTCTCCTCCTGATAGGTGAATTTCCCGGGCTCCTCGGCCGGGCTCTGCCCGGCTTGGCCCGGGGGCGGCCCGGACCTCAGGCTGCGGCGAGCGGTTACCGCCCGGTAGACCGCGTCACCCCGCACACCAGGAGGCGCCATGCACCGGCCCCCGTCCGGCCCCGGCCGGACCACCGCCCGCCGCTCCCCCACCCGTTCCGCGACCACCCGCCGCCCGGCGACCACCCGTCCCGCGACCGCGCGCCGCGACGGCCGCCGCCCCGGCCACGGCACCGTCCGCCGCCCGCGCGAGGCAGTCCCCCGCTACTGGTTCGCCGACCGGCTCCTCGCCGTCCTCACCGGCCGCCGCCCCGTCCACTCCATGCTGAGCCACACGGTCGGCGAGGCGTACGAACAACTGGTCCGGCTGGCCCCGGCGGACGAGCCGTTCCTGCCCCCCGGCCGCGAACCGGCCGTCCGCCACTGCGACGAGTACGCGCCCCGGGACGGGGTCGTCGAGGCGTTCGCCAGGATCAGCAGCGGCGAGCGCGTGCACGCCCTCGCCTTCCGCCTGGAGCGCGGCCCCGACCTGCGCTGGCGGTGCGCCGCCGTCGAGGCGGACGGCCGGCACCGGGAGCGGGCCGAGCCCTGAGGTCAGCCCCGCACGTGGGCCTGCCCCACCTCACGGGCGATCCGCGCGAACTCCCGCTTGCGCGGCGCGTCCTTGGCCCGCAGCCAGGTGAGGGCCCACTCGATGGGGGGCGCGTCCCGGAAGGGCACGTAGACGAGGTCGGGCCGGCTGTAGAACTGCTGGGCCTGGGCGCCGACGATGATGGCGCCGGCACCGGCCCCGGCCAGTTGCAACGCCTCCTGGAAGGTCTGCACGCGCGGCCCGCCGACGATCGCCGCCCCCTCCGGCGTGTGCCCGGGGTGGCGGTCGGTGAGCCACTCGTCGGCGCCTGAACGGGCCGGCCGCAGCAGCGTGATCCCGGCCAGGTCCTCCAGCGACACCGTGGTCCGGTCGGCCAGCCGGTGCCCGGCGGGGACCCCGAGCATCCGGGGTTCGGAGAAGAGGACGGGCCCCACCACGATGTCGGGCGCGGTGACCGGCAGGCTCATCGCCAGCACGTCGACGTGCCCCTCGCGCAGGCTCGCGAGGGACTCGGAGACCTGCACCTCGCGCGTGAGAACCGCGAAGCCCTTTCCCTCCTCCGCGCATTTGCGCGCGGCCCGGTGGATCACCTGGCCGGCGAGGGCACCGATGAATCCGGCCCGCAGCGAATTCCGCGCCCCGCTCGCCGCCTCGGCGGCCCGTTCCATTCCGCGGGCGATCTGCTCATAACCGCTCTGGAGATCCTCGCGGAGTTGGCTGCCGATCTCGGTGAGTTCGACGGTGCGGCTGCTGCGCACGAAGAGGGGCGCGCCGACGCGCCCTTCGAGCTTCTTGAGAAGCTGGCTGACGCGGCCGGTCGTGACGTGCAGCCGCTCGGCGGTACGTCCGAAGTGCAGTTCTTCGGCGAGGGTGAGGAAGGCTTCCAACTCCAGCCGTTCCAGCATGCGTTCTCCCAGTCGAGCAGGTATCCCCCCGCCGCCCCTAAACGAGCGTTTAGCAATCCTAACTTGTTCACACCAACCCCACCCGGCAGGATGTACGAGGCAGGGGCCCACCGGCGACGACGCCCCGCGCCCTTTCCTCATTCACCACCGCATTTCCCCGCACCACACCCCATAAGGCCAATTCCTCATGCGCACACGGAAATCCCCCGGAGCCGAACCCGTCACGGAGAAGCACCCCACCCCCTCCACGACCGACGGCAACGGCCACCTGGCCCCCGGTCCGTAGAGCGCACGGCCTCCCCTCGGAAGTCCGGCCAGCCGCAGACGGCGCCTTCCCGCCGCGCCACCCGGCACACCCGCCTTCCGCTCGCACCACCACCCCACGCGATCCAGCCACGCCCCCGAGCCCGGCTCCGACGCCTCACGCGACCGGCGTCGGAGCAGCGGCGGCGCAGGAGACCACCACCGGCCTGCGAAGCCGGCAGCAGGCGTGCGGGGCCCGATACGGGGGTTCGGGCCCCGCACTCGTGCTGCCGGCTCGGGGGGGCGCGATCACCGGGCCGGAGTTCCGGAGTCTGCGTGAGCGGCCCTGCCCCGCGGTCGCGGTCGCGGTCGCGGTCGCGGTCGCGGTCGTGCGGAAACGCCCACTTACGGGGCGAATTCCCCGCCCGCGTAAGCCAGTCGAGTAGTTCCCGGCCCAGGATTCCCCACACCGGGCACGGCTCCGTAAGCCGGCACCCCAGAGCCGACCACCACTGCTGAAGCCCAGGCAGAACCCGGCCGTACCAACCCGCCCGCCCAACCCACGCGGCACCGGGCGTCTCCTCCTGGCCACACCCGAAGAACACGCCTCACCCAAGCGCCGCCGCCCCCGACCGGCCCACCGCCGGGGCAGGGGCTCGGCCGGCGCCAACCTGCCCTGCCCTGCCCCCCCCCACTCCTGTCTCTTATACACATCTGACGCTGCCGACGACTCCTTACGTGTTGATCTCGGTGGTCGCCGTATCATTAAAA
>NZ_JOII01000022.1 GCF_000719955.1 Streptomyces albidoflavus | reverse complement strand
CAGAGCCTTTCGCCCCTGCGGACGCCCCCGGTTCCCCCGGATCTCGAAGTCCATCGCACCCCTTCAACTGGGGTGTTGCAACGACCACTAGAACGGAAGTTCACGGTGGGGGCGCCCTCTCGCGTACGGCTGGGCCGTGCGGCTCAGCTGTCGATGTGGACCCAGACCGCCTTCGAGGGGGTGCCCGCGTCGTCCACGGCGAAGAGCATGTACCAGCCGTCCTGGACGAGGTTGCGGTTCTCCGGGATGGTCACCTCGATGCCGTCGTCGGTCTTCTCCATGTCCAGCGCGATGGAGCGCTGGTCCACGTCGGTGACGTGGGTGGAGGCGCTCGGCCGGATCAGCCGGGCCTCCTTGAGGGAGGCGGCGTGCAGCGAGTCGAAGACGGCGCTCTCACCCCGGGCCATCTTCTCCGGGCCGCCGCTCAGCGTCGGACGCGCGTCCTTGTAGAGGTAGGGCGGCGTGTAGATCTCGATGCGCTGGTCGAAGGTGCCCGGCTTGGTGTTGCCCTCGTCGGCGTAGAGCGGGTCGGAGCCGAAGACGACGACGCGGCCGTCGGGGAGCAGGATCGAGCCGGAGTGGTAGTTGCGGCCCACCGCCGGGTCGGCGACGCGGCGCAGGGTGTTCTCGGCGGTGTCGTACAGGCGGGCCTCCTTGATGTCGGAGCCGCCGCGTCCGCGGTAGTCCTCGGAGCCGCCGGTGATCAGCACGCTGTCGTCGGGGAGGACCGAGGTCTGCGGGTAGCGGGTGCCCTTGTCGAGGGAGGGCCCGTCGGTGAAGCGCGGGGCGTCGTCCTTCAGGTCGATGATCCGGGTCTTCTCGCTGGACCGCTCGGACTCGCCGACCCCGCCGCCGCCGACCACCATGAACCGCTCGTCCTGCGCCGGGGGCAGCAGCACCGTCGCGGAGGTCTCCATCAGCTTGGGGTCGCTCAGCCCCGGCAGCTTGCGGAAGGTGTTGGTCTCGAAGTTCCAGATGCCCGGGTCGCGGCCGACGTCGGCCGGGCCGTACCCGGCGTTGGAGCCGGAGTAGAAGAGCTTGCCGTCGGGGAGCAGGAAGACCGCCGGGTAGGTCGGCAGCTGCCGGATGCCCTGGGCGTACGTCCACTTCTTGGTCTCGGGGTCGTAGACCTCGTTCTTGCCCGGGACCAGCTGGCCTATCTCGTCCAGGCCGGAGAGGCTGAGGACCTTGCCGTCGGAGAGGGTGGTGAGGGTCGGGTACCAGCGGGCCTCGTTCATCGGGTCGACGGGGATGTACTTCTCCGCGACCGGGTCGAACTCGTAGGTGTCCTTGATCCCCTGGAAGTCCTTCTTGTCCAGGGCGAGTTTCTGCGCGATGCCGTAGAGGTTGCGGGTGTCGGAGCCCTTGAGGCCCTGGATGCGGTAGTTGTCCTCGGCGCCGGTCTCGTGCTTGCGGCCGCTGCGCTCGGCCTCGACGTAGACCCGGCCGAGCCCCGCCTCCGTCCGCAGGAAGGCGCCGGTCTCCTTGTCGAAGATCTTCTCGGCGCGCTCGACGGTGATGTTGTCCTTGGCGACGAAGGTCTTGCCGTTCTCCTTGCCGGTGAACTTGGTCCCGGCCTTGATGGTCTTCGGCGCGTCCGGGTCCTCGTTGTGCACCACCATCAGGCCGCCGGCCTTGGTGACGTCGCCCTTGAGCTTCTCGTACCGCTTGGTGCCGCCGGCCACCAGCAGCTTGCCGTCGCCGAGCTGGGTGTGGCCGGTGCAGAAGAGGTCGTTGGGCGTGGGGATGTTCTTGAAGGTGTTCTCGACCGGGTCCCACAGGACGGTGTCGAACTTCTTCGCGTCGAAGTTGGCCTGGTTGTTCCCGGACCCGGCGACCAGCAGCACCTTCCCGGTCCGCAGCAGCGCCGCGTGGATGGTGTTGAGCCGGTACTTCGCCGGGATGTCGACGAAGTCCCAGTGCCCGTTCTCCGCCTTGTACTCCGGCTGGTTGATCTTGTACTCGTGGTACTGGGCGGTGCCGAAACGGTACAGCGCGGGCCCGTTCATCCCCGCGAGCGCCAGGACCACGGCACCCCCGATCGCGAGACGGCGGGCCCGGCGGCGGCTGGTGGAGCGGTCGGTCATTTCTTACGTCCCCCGAGGGCGATCTGCATCGTCTGGTCGTTCGCGGCCCAGCCGGGCTGGGGCTGTCCCTGCTCCGGCGGGCGGCCGTCCGGCCCCGGCGGGGCGGCGGGCAGGGGGCGGCCGGCCGCGTGCGCGGCCCTGCCGCGGCGCTCCTGGCGCATCGACAGGCGCCAGACGACGATCGGCGCGGCCGTGATCATCAGCGCGAGCGTGGCCCAGACGATCATGGCGGGGTGGTTGTTGCCGAAGAAGAACGACACCACCACCGAGGCGGCGAAGACGAAGATGAAGAAGAGATGGATGCGGAAGGTCCCGAAGAGCGTGTCGGGGCTGGAGGAGTCGCCCTTCGGCGTCACCACGAACTTGCTCTTGCGGCGCAGCACCGAGTCCATCAGGGAGCGCGCGTACAGCGGCGCCGACATCGCCGACATCGCCATGCCGGCCACGCCGCCGGAGCCCTCGGGCTCGTGCGGGGAGACGTTGTGGCGGCGGTTCCAGATGTACAGGCCGATCTGGAGCGCCGAGGCGTTGCCGTAGAGCATCAGCCAGATCGTCGGGTCGATGTTGACGCCGGAGGCGCCGAGGCCGAGGAAGAGGGCGCAGGAGAGCGCGGCCAGAATCCAGTTCAGCGCCGACATCGGGTAGAAGATGATCATCATCGTGTAGTTGAAGAGCTTCGTCGGCGGCAGCGAGTAGAAGCCCTTCCAGTACTGCTTGAGGATCGTCTCGTACGTCCCGCGCGACCAGCGCAGCTGCTGGGTGAAGAAGTCGGTCCAGGCGGTGGGGCCCTCACCGACGGCCAGCACGTCCGGGGTGTAGACGGAGCGCCACTTCTTCCCCGTCTCCGGGTTCTTGGCGCGGTGCATCTCGAACCCGGTCGCCATGTCCTCGGTGATCGAGTCGTACAGGCCGCCGATCTGCTTCAGCGCCTTGATGCGGACCGCGTTGGAGGTGCCGACGAACATCGGGGCGCCGTAACGGTTGCCGGCCCGCTGGATCAGCGCGTGGAAGAGGAACTGCTGCGACTCGGCGGCCTTGGTGACGAAGGTGTCGTAGTTGCCGTAGACCTGCGGGCCGATGACGAAGCCGACGTCCGGGTCGCGGAAGAAGCCGAGCATCCGCTCCAGGTAGTTGGGGAGCGGCACGTGGTCGGTGTCGACGGAGGCGAAGTAGTCGTAGTCGTCGCCGTGCGCGTCGAGCCAGGCGTTGTAGTTGCCGTGCTTGGTCTTGGCGCGGTGCGGGCCCTTCGCCTGGTTCCAGCGGGCCACGCCCTTGCGGGAGAAGTGGTGCACGCCCAGGCGTTCGCAGACCTGGCGGACCTCGGGGTCGTTCCCCTCGTCCAGCAGCCAGATGTGGAGCAGTCCCCGGTGGCGCAGTTTGACCGCCGCCTCCAGGGTCTTCGTCACCATCTCGATCGGCTCCTTGCCGGGCACGAACGAGGTGAGGAAGGCGACCTTGGTGCCCGTCTCGGGCACCACGGGTATCGGGTCCCGGGCGACGAGCGTGGCGTGCGCGTTGGATATCACGTTCATGCAGCGGAAGAACTCGATCAGTCCGATCGAGACGAGCATGACCGTGTCCAGCGCGGGCAGGAAGTCGTACGCCGGGTAGTCCCGCTCGGTCCAGTGTTCGGGCTGCATCAGCCAGACGAAGAGGGTGAGCGAGAGCAGGGGAGCGGCGCAGAGCAGCGCGGCCGCGCGGATGCGGTGCGGCTCCTGCGAGAGCAGCGAGCGGTAGCGCACCTTGTACGGCTTGGACGGGTCCGGCTGCGTGAGCGGCCCGGCGAGTCTGCTGTAGTGCTCGTAGTCGTAGCGTGGCAGCGTCTTCTTGATGCGCCGCGCGCCGCCCGTGCGGGCCGACACCGTCCGCAGCTGGGTCGTCTGTGACGGGTCGCTCGTCTGTGACGGGTCGGATTGGCTCCGCCCACCCGTCGGGCTCGACGTCATGTGTCATTCCCCCCGCACGCGGGCACGCCCGCGTGGTCGTTGGTCCTTTCGCCCGGCGAAGGTCTCCCCGTAACCCTCGCGGACGCGTCAGCTGGGAGGCGCACTCGCGGGTGTGTGCGGTGCGGTGTCCCTCACCTCAGACAGTCCGGGCGGCCTTCCGGTTGCATGATGCCCTCAGCCGCGCCCGTTTTCGAACGGGGCCCCCTCCCCGCCTCCCCCCGCACGGCCGTCCGGTCCCCCGGTCTCCTGTGACGCCCGTCTCGTCCGAGCCCGCGGCTCCAGGTCAGGGTTCTACGCCTCCCCGCATGATCGCAAGAGGGTCCCCGGGGCGGGGCTCGAAGGGTGAGCGGGGGGCGCGTTCGCGGCGGAATGCGCCCCTGGGGAGGCGCGGGCGCAACAGAAGAGGCCCCCTGCGCTGCAGGGAGCCTCTTCGTGTCTGTGCGCCGCCAGGGACTCGAACCCCGGACCCGCTGATTAAGAGTCAGCTGCTCTAACCAACTGAGCTAGCGGCGCGCGCTGACCTGCACAACTCTACCCGATGCCGGAGGGTGCTCCGGACGCCCGCACCGGCCGGGGCGGAGAGTGACCCGCGCCACAGGAGGTGGGGCGTGGCGGTGCGCCGGGGCCCGGTCCGCCGGCGACTGCCGGACCCGGAAGTACCCCCTTTCGGCGGGCGCCGGAGCTGCTCCGTCCGCCGGATCGCCGACATGCGCCCTTTCCCGCCGGTTGCGAAACTGACGCCCGTGCAGATGTGTGCCGCATTCACCACCGCCCGCGAGAGAAACGGCCTGCGGGCCTTCGTGCGCGAAGAATTCCGCCCCGGAGCCGGGCGCACCCGTTTCCGGCTCTCCGGCGGGGAATTCCTGGCGGTACGTCAGAAGCGGGGGAACGCGCTGCGCCGGGCCCTCGTGCTGGCCGTCGCCACGGCCGCTGTCGCCTGCGGGCACCCCGCCTCCGCCCGCGCCGGCGGGCCCTCCCCCTCACTCGGGACTCCGTCGCAGCTCAGGGCGGAGACGCCAGGCAGTCCGCAGGGCGCCCCGGCCCCGCTGTACGGCCCGCCCGGCCGGCCCGCGGGCCCGCCCGCCGTCCCGCCGACCACGCGCGAGGCGATCATCGGCCGGGCCGAGAAATGGATTCGCGCGAAGGTCCCGTACGCCATGAGCGGGTACTGGTCCGACGGTTACCGGCAGGACTGTTCGGGATTCGTCTCGATGGCCTGGAACCTGGACCGCAGTGAATGGACGGGAAGCCTCACGAGCGTCGCGGAACGCATCTCCAAGGACCAGCTGGAACCCGGCGACATTCTCCTCTTCCACAACGCGAAGGACCCGGAGAACGGCTCGCACGTCACGCTGTTCGGCGGCTGGACCGACAGCTCCCGCACCCGGTACACGGCGTACGAGCAGACCCGCCCCGCCACCCGCAAACAGGCCACCCCGTACGCCTACTGGACCAACAGCGCGCAGTTTTTTCCGTACCGGTACCGGGGTCTCGCCGAGGGCGGCGGCCGGAACGCCGACGGATATCCGGGCCGCGAGACCTGGCGGCGACTCTTCTCTTGACGGAGGCACGGATGGGCACCACCAGCAGTGACACCGGCCGCGACCGGGCCGCCCTCGCGGACCCCGTCGCGCGCACCGGCCTCCCCGAACCGGCCTCCCCGGCCCCGGCGGAACGCCCGGCGTCCCCGGAGGCGGCACCGCCCGCCGGTCCGCCGGCCCCCGAACCCGGTTCCGCCACGGGATCGGCCACCGGCTCGGCCCCGGTGGCCGCCCCCGCCGCCGACGACGCGGGGAACTCCGCGCCCCCGCGCCGGGCCGTCCGCGTCATCCGTAACGCCGACACCATGGAGATCCCCGTCCACCTCCTCTTCCGCGAGGAGGCGGACGGGGGCGAGGGAGTGCGGGACGGCGGGCGGCCGGCCGATCCGTTCGCGCCCCGGCCCGCACCCGAGGCCGCGTTCCGCACGGTGGCCGCCCCGCACCGGGGCTCCGCCGGAGCGCACCGCCCGGGGCCGGACGCCCCTCGCGGCCCGCTGCTCTGTCCGCCCGCCCTGGACGAGTCGGTCCCCGCCGAGCATGCGGCGCCCTCGCTCCCCGGCTCCCTCGCGGTGGCCGTCGCGGCGGGCGGGGCCGCCGGGGCCGGGGGTGCCCTGTGGTGGGGCGGGCTGCTCCCGGCGGTGGCCTGGCTGCCCCCGGCCGGGGCGGAGTCCGGCGGGGCGGTGGCCTGGGTGCTGGCCGCCGGAGCCGGGGCGGTGACGGCGGTGTCGCTCGGCGGGCTGGCCCGGGGGAGGACCGGGTGGGCCTGGGTGCAGGGCCGCTTCGGCCGCTACCGGGGGACGGTGCGCCGGACCGGGCTGGTCTGGCTGAATCCGCTGGCGGGCCGGTGCCGGATGGACCTGCGGCCGCGGCACTGGCGCAGCGCGCCGCTGCCCGCCGTGGACGCCGACGGGGTGGCGGTGGAGGTGGTGCTGCACGTGGTGTGGCGGGTGGCCGACACCGCGCGGGCCGCGCACGCCGTGGACGACGTAGCCCGCCACCTCGGGGAGTGCGCGGAGGCGGCGCTGGCCCGGGTGGTCTCGCGCCGGCCGGTGGACGCCTTCCGCCCAGGGGTGCCGACGCTGCGGCACACCGAGGCGGTGGCCGAGGAGCTGACCGGGCTGGTGGCGGGGGCGGCGGCCGTGGCCGGGCTGGAGGTGTTCGCGGTGCAGCCGGTGCGGATCGCCTACGCGCCCGAGGTGGCGGAGGCGATGGGGCGGCGGCGGCTGGCCGCGCTCGACGCCCTCCACCGGGACGCGCTCCTCGCGGAGGCGGTCGACGCGGTGGAGGAGACGGTCCGGCGGCTGACGGCGCGCGGTCTGGTCGAGCTGGACGCCCGCGAGCACAAGGCGCTGGTGCGCGACCTGACCGTGGCGTTCTGCGCCGGGCGGACCGCCGGAGGGTGAGCGGACGGGCAACTCCCGGAAACCGGGGGGCGGTTCGCGTCAAGGGGCCGGATCGGGCGAAAGCGCTCGATACCGGTCCCTGTACCTGTGAGGGAGCTGCCCGGCGAGGGGATTTCGGGGGACCCCCGTTGACCTGCGCTTACTCCTGGGGCGGGTGAGATCCGGAGGTAGAGACCACTGGCCGGTGAGGCGGTGGCCGGAAGGTAATACCACGTCAGAGGTGCTGCTGTCCCAGTTCCGCGATTGGTATGGACATGGTGATGTGGCGCCTCTAATCTCGGCGTTGGTCTAGACCGCAGTGCGCACGCCTCACCGGAGTTCCCCCACGTCCCCCAGGGAGCGGCACCATGCGAAACAAGAAGACATACGCGGCCCTCGTCGGCGCTGCCACGCTCGGCGCGCTCGCCTTCTCCACCGGCGGCGCCAGCAGCCACGGCTACGTCGACAAGCCCATCAGCCGCGCGAAGCTCTGTGCCAACGGCACCGTCAGCAACTGCGGCTCGATCCAGTGGGAGCCGCAGAGCGTCGAGGGCCCGAAGGGCTTCCCGGCGGCCGGCCCCGCCGACGGCTCGCTCTGCTCCGCCGGCAACGCCGGCTTCAAGCAGCTCGACGCCGCCAAGGCGCCGAACGGGTCCGACTGGCCCGCCACCCAGGTCAGCGGCGGGCAGGGCTACACCTTCCAGTGGCAGTTCACCGCCCGCCACCGCACCACGGACTTCCGCTACTACATCACCAAGGACGGCTGGGACTCCAGCAAGCCGCTGACCAGGGCCTCCCTGGAGTCGCAGCCCTTCCTGACCCTGCCCTACGGCGGCCAGCAGCCCCCGGCCACCCTCGCCCACCAGGGCACCATGCCCACCCAGAAGTCCGGGAAGCACGTGATCCTGGCCGTCTGGGACGTCCACGACACCGCCAACGCCTTCTACTCCTGCGCCGACGTCAAGTTCTGATCCGACGCCCGTAGCGGTCGGCACCGCCGTACCCCGGCGGTGACCCCCCACTCTCGCGGCATTCCGCCGCCACCCGCCCCGCCGCCCGGCCGCGCCCCGTGAGCAGGCCGGACCGCGGATCGGGTGTGGCCCCGGAGACGGCCCTCTCCGGGGCCACACCGCTGTCCGGACACGGAAGAAGCCCCCCGCTCGCGCGAGGGGCTTCTCCTTGTCTGTGCGCCGCCAGGGACTCGAACCCCGGACCCGCTGATTAAGAGTCAGCTGCTCTAACCAACTGAGCTAGCGGCGCCTGCTGACAACAAAATAATACCTGGCCCCAGGGGTGCTCCCGACCACGCGGCCGTGGTCCGCCTCACAGGGACCGGTGGTCCGATCGGGGGAGAGGCGGCGTCCGGGCGCGAGAGCGGCTGCCCCGCCTGGCATCAACCCTGGGAGGCGGCGCACCGGGCGGCGCGAGGAAAGGAGCCCTCCCCATGGCACTCGGCGTACAGGAGCGCGAGGAATTCCTCGCCGGCCGGCATGTGGCCGCCCTCGCGGTGGAGCGGGGGGACGGGCGGGCGCCGCTGACGGTGCCCCTCTGGTACTGGTACGTGCCCGGTGGGGAGGTCCGGGTGATCACGGGGGCCGACTCCGTCAAGGCCCGGTTCATCTCGGCCGCGGGGCGGTTCAGTCTGCTGGTGCAGCAGACGGCGCCCACGTATCTGTACGTCAGTGTGGACGGGCCTGTCGTGTCGGCCACGCCGACCACCGTGACCGACATGGTCACCGAGGCGTCGCGGTATCTCGACCCCGAGGGGGTCGGTGACTACGTGTCCGGGAGCGGGGTCACCGAGAGCGACTCGGCCGGGCTGCTCACTCTGGCCATGCGGCCCGAGCACTGGCTTTCCGCCGATCTCGGCTGGGGGTAGCGGGGCCGGGCCGCAGCCGGGGCCTCAAGCGCCGGCCGGGCTGTTCTTTTCGGGGTGCGGGCCGTTCCCCGGTCCCGGTGGGGTGGCCTCAAGCGCCGGCCGGGCTGTTTTTGGCCGGGCTTCGTTGTGCGGTGCCCGTCACGGATGGCCTCAAGCGCCGGCCGGGCTGTTTTTGGCCGGGGTTCGTTGTGCCGTGCCGGTCACTGATGGCCTCAAGCGCCGGCCGGGCTGGTTTTGGCCGGGGTTCGTTGTGCCGTGCCGGTCATTGATGGCCTCAAGGGCCGGTCGGGCCTATGTCGGGCGGCTCAGAGGTTCAGGGGGTGGCCGGTGGTGGCGTCGACGTGGGTGGGGACGGGGTCGTGGTGGGTGCCGACGGTGGGGGTGCCGGTGGGTTCGAAGAGGAGGATGGTGGCGCCGGTGGGGGCGTGGGGCTTGTGTGCGGTGCCTCGGGGGACGGTGAAGACGGAGCCCTGGGGGAGGTGGACGGTGCGTTCTCCGGCGGGCTCGCGCAGGGAGATGTGGAGGTCGCCGGTGAGGACGAGGAAGAACTCGTCGGTGTCGTCGTGGGCGTGCCAGAGGTGTTCGCCCTTGACCTTGGCGACGCGGACGTCGTAGTCGTTGACGCGGGTGACGATGCGGGGGCTCCACAGGGCGTCGAAGGAGGCCAGGGCCTGGGCGAGGGCGACGGGGTCGTTGCTCATGGGGTCATCCTGGGGCGTTCCGCCGGGGCGTCGTGAGTGCTAGGAATCGCACATGGCGAAAGAATCCTCGCAGGAGCGGCAAGGGGCGGAGCCGCATCGGGTCGTCGTGGTGGTGGACGAGCACTCGAATCCGTTCGAGCTGGGCTGCGCGACCGAGGTCTTCGGGCTGCGCCGGCCGGAGCTGGGGCGGCAGCTCTACGACTTCCGGCTCTGCTCGCCGGAGCCCCGCACGCTGATGCGGGACGGCTTCTTCACCCTCACCGGGGTCGCGGGGCTGGAGGCGGCCGACGCGGCGGACACCTTGATCGTCCCCAACCGTCCGGACACCGAGGTGCCCCGGCGGCCCGCCGTGCTGGACGCCGTCCGCCGGGCGCACGCCCGGGGCGCCCGGCTGGTCGGCTTCTGCAGCGGGGCCTTCACGCTGGCCGAGGCCGGGGTCCTCGACGGACGCCGGGCCACCGCGCACTGGCAGTGGGCGGACGACTTCCGGGCCCGTTTCCCCTCCGTCCGGCTCGAACCGGAGGTGCTCTTCGTGGACGACGGGGACATCCTCACGGCGGCGGGGAGCGCCGCCGCGCTCGATCTGGGGCTGCACCTGGTCCGCCGCGACCACGGCGCGGAGGTCGCCAACGCGGTGAGCCGGCGGCTGGTCTTCGCGGCCCACCGGGAGGGCGGGCAGCGCCAGTTCGTGGAGCGCCCCATGCCCGACCTGCCGGACGAGTCCCTGGCGCCGGTGCTGGCCTGGGCCCAGGAACGGCTGGACGCGCCGCTCACCGTCGCCGGTCTCGCGGCGCGGGCGGCGGTCAGCCCGGCGACGCTGCACCGGCGCTTCCAGGCGCAGCTGGGCACGACCCCGCTGACCTGGCTCACCCGGGAGCGGCTCGCCCTGGCGTGCCGGCTGATCGAGCGGGGCGAGTCCCGCTTCGAGATGGTCGCCCGGCGCAGCGGGATCGGCACCGCCGCCCATCTGCGCACCCTGATGCGGCGCGAGACCGGCATCACGCCGTCGGCGTACCGGAGCCGGTTCGGGCCGGAGGCCGCGTGACCCGCCGACGCCTCACAGGGCCAGGGAGAGCAGGACGGGGGTGGCGTTGCGGTTGAGCGCGAGGGCGGCGTCGTGGAGGCGGTGGGCGTGCTCGACCGGGAGGGAGAGGGCGAGGCAGTTGGCGGAGGCGCCGGCGGTGAGCGGGACGGCCGCGCAGACGGTGCCGACGGCGTACTCCTGGAGGTCGAGGACGGGCACGCTCGGGACGTGCGCCTCCAGGCGGGTGAAGAGGGCGCGTTCGCTGGTGATGGTCCGCGAGGTGAGCCGGGCCGGACGGTGGCGGGCGAGGTGGTCGCGCCGTCCGTTGACGTCGAGCTGGCTCAGCAGGCTCTTGCCGATGGCGCTCGCGTGCGCCGCCGACCGGAAGTCGACCCACTCGTTGACGCGCGGTACCCCGGGTCCGTCCGCGACGTCGGTGACCCGGATCTCCCCGTCGACGTACCGGCTGACGTAGACGGCCGCGCCGATGGTGTCCCGCAGTCGCTCCAGCTGCCGCTGGAGCCGTCCGCGCACCACGACCCGCCCCGGCTCCCCGCCGTAGGCCCCGGCGACATACCCGCCGTCGGGCAGCCGGCGTACGTACTCCTCCGCGCGGAGCATCCGCAGCAGGGCGGCGACCTCGGTGCGGGGGAGGCGGGTGGCGGCGGCGATGGCCGGTTCGGTGACGCCCGAGGAGTGGCGGGAGACGGTCTCCAGGACACGCAGCGCCTTGCGTACGGAGCGGTACGGGGCGGCGGACTCGTACGTCAGTGCCACGGATTCCCCCTGCATGGACCGGACGCGGATCGCTGGGCTCGTCGTCACGATAGCCGCCAAGCTCCCCTGTGCGCCGGGGTGTTGGCCGATCGGCCGTCCCGCTGGTCAGGAACGCGCCACCCTGGCACTTGCCAGGGGCATACCCGTGCGCGCACGGGGGCGCACGGCGAAGGGCCGGTGCGCCGTGGTGGCGTACCGGCCCTTCGGGGGGTGCGGGGTGTCAGAGGACCGCGCTGAGGAACTCGCGGGTCCGGGCGTGGTCCGGGTCGCCGAAGATCTTCTCGGCGCTGCCGGTCTCGATGATGTGGCCCTCGTCGAACATCATCACCTGGTCCGAGATGTCCCGGGCGAAGTTCATCTCGTGGGTCACGCAGAGCATGGTGATGTCGGTGCTGCGCGCGATGTCGCGCAGCACGTCGAGGACGCCCGCGACCAGCTCGGGGTCGAGCGCCGAGGTGACCTCGTCGAGGAGGAGCACCTGCGGCCGCATGGCCAGCGCGCGGGCGATGGCGACGCGCTGCTGCTGGCCGCCGGAGAGCTGCGAGGGGTACTTGTCGAGGTGCTCGGTGAGCCCGACCAGTTCCAGCAGGTCGCGGGCGCGGGACTCCGCCTCGTCCTTGGAGAGGCCGAGCACGGTGACGGGCGCCTCGGTGATGTTCCGCAGCACCTTCATGTTGGGGAAGAGGTTGAACTGCTGGAACACCATGCCGATGTTCTTGCGCACCTCGCGGATGTGCTTCTCCCCGGCCGGGACGAGCTTGCCGCCCCGCTCCTCGTGGGTGAGGTAGTCGCCGTTGACCCTGATCGTGCCCTCGTCGGGCTTGAGCAGGGTCATCAGCAGTCTGAGGATGGTCGTCTTGCCCGAACCGGAGGGCCCGATCAGGGTGACGTGCTTGCCGGAGTCGACGCCGAAGGTCAGGTCGTCGAGGACGGTGTTGCTGCCGAACCGCTTGGTGACCTTGTCGAAGCGGATCAGCTCCTTCCCGTCCACCGGGGGGTTGGCTTCCTGGTTGCTGGGGGTGGTGTCAGCGGACAAGACGACGCTCCAGGGCTCGCAGAAGAAGAGACGCCGGGTAGGCGATGAGGATGAAGGCGATACCGACGACGGTCAGCGGTTCCGTGTACTGGAACGTCGCGGCGCCCTCCAGACGGGACTGCTGGAGCATCTCCAGCACACCGATACCGGCCAGCAGCGGCGTGTCCTTCAGCATCGACACGACGTAGTTGCCGAGGGCCGGGACGACACGGCGGATCGCCTGCGGCAGGATCACCGCGGTCCAGGTGCGGCGGGCGGGCAGGCTCAGCGCGGTCGCCGCCTCCCACTGGCCGACGGGGACGGCGTCGATGCCCGCGCGGTAGACCTGCGCGGTGTACGTCGAGTAGTGCAGGCCGATGGCGATGATGCCGGTGGTGAGGGCGGAGAACTGGATGCCCCACTCGGGCAGCACGAAGAAGAGGAAGAACAGCTGCACCAGCAGCGGCGTGTTCCGGATGAACTCGGTGACGATCGTGACAGGCCAGCGGACGAACCGCGTGGGCGCCCGGAAGGCGATGGCCCAGACGAGCCCGAGGGTGAAGGAGATGAGCGAGCCGATCACCGTGGCCTGGAGGGTGACGAGCACCCCGTCCCAGAAGCGCGGCATGAAGTCCGTGACAGCGGACCAGTCCCAGTTCATATGCCGGCACCCCCGGGCTTGTCGGAAAGCTCGGTCTGCTGCCGAAGGCCCAGCTTGGCCATGAGGCCCGGCCCCTTCTCGGGCTTCTGCCCGATGCCGGCCTTGGTCTTGGCCTCCAGGGCGCGCATGCCCCGGGTCAGCACGAAGGCGATGACGAAGTAGATGAGCAGCGAGATCGTGTAGATCTGTGCGCTCTCCTGGGTGGCCAGCCGCACCAGGTAGGCGGCGAAGGAGACGTCACCCACGCCGAGCAGCGAGACGATCGCGGTGCCCTTGAGCAGCTCGATCAGGAGGTTGTTGAAGGGCGGGATCATCTCGGGCACGGCCTGCGGCAGCAGGATGAGACGCATCCGCTGCCAGGGCGTGAAGCTGAGCGCGACCCCCGCCTCGCGCTGAGCCGGTGTGACCGAGTTGAGCGCGCCCCGCACCACCTCGGCGCCGTACGCGCCGTAGGAGAGACCGAGGGCCAGCACGGCGGCGTACATGGGCACGAACTGCCAGCCGAAGAGCGGCGGCACCACGAAGAAGAGCCAGAACATCAGCACCAGTGCCGAGGTGCCCCGGAAGATCTCCGTGTAGAAGCCGGCGAGGAAGCGCACGAACTTCGAGCGGTGCGTCCGCGCCATGCCGACCCCGAAGGCCACCACGGTGGCGAGGGCGGCGCTGTAGAACGTCAGCTGGACGGTGACCCAGATGCCGGGCAGGACCCAGTTTTCCCACAGACCGGTCGTCATACGGCGCAGAGCTCCTTCGCCGTCATGGTGGTCATCTCGTCCTTGGTGAACCCGAAGGGGCGCAGGATGCGGAAGAGCTCACCGCTCTTCTTCATCTTGTGGAGCTCCTTGTTGACCGCGTCCCGCAGCTCGGTGTCGTTGAGGCGGAAGGCGAAGCCGCCGCCGTCGATCTTCTCCTTGCCGCCGACCTTCGGCGGGAAGGGCTCCGTGGTCTCGGCCTTGCGGCTCTTGGTCACCACCGAGCGGGTGGTCAGCGCGGTCCCCGCGAAGACGTCGACGCGGCCGGACTCGACGGCGTTGAGGCCGGCGACCTGGTCCTGGAGGATCACGATGTCCCTCTCGGCGATCCCCGCCTCCATGGCGTAGCCGATCTCGGCGTAGCCGGCGCCGGTGGCGAACTTGGCCTTGGACTTGACGACGTCCTCGTAGTTCCGGAGGTTCTTCGGGTTGCCCTTGCGGACGATGAAGGCGTCCAGCATCTGGTACTCCGGGTCGGCGAAGAGGACCTGGCCGCACCGTTCCTTGTTGATGTACATGCCGGCCGACACCACGTCGAACTGCTGGGAGCCCAGCCCCGGTATGAGCGAGCCGAACTCGGTCGCCACCGGCTGGACGTTGGCTATTCCCAGCCGTTTGAAGATCACCTTGGCGAGTTCCGGGGCCTCCCCGGTGAACTCGCCGCTCTCGTCGATGTACCCGAAGGGCACCTCGCCCGCGATGCCCAGGCGGACCGTGCCCGCGGAGCGCAGCCGCTCCAGCGTGCTGCCCTCCGGCACCCGTGAGCAGCCCGTCGCCCCCACCGCCCCGGCCGTGCCCAGCACGGCCGCGCCGGCGAGGAGCGACCTTCGTCGTATGCCTCGTCGTCTACTCGGAACCATGGGCGCGCGGCTACCCGAACTCAAGCGAGGTATGCGGATGAATTTGCGCCCATGTCGCGGGAGATAGCAGCGGGGACCAGTGGGCACCATGGGTGCATGACCGAACGCTTCATCGACATCTCCCTGCCCAAGCGGGGCGTCCACTGCACCGCACGGCTCCTCGACGACAAGGCCCCGGTCACCTGCGCGGCGGTGTGGGAGGCACTGCCCCTGAGCGGCGACGTCTACCACGCGAAGTACGCCCGCAACGAGATCTACGCCCTCTTCGAACCCTTCGCCGCCCAGGAACCCCCGCTGGAGAACCCCACGGTCACCCCCATCCCCGGGGACCTCTGCTACTTCACCTTCAACGGCACCCAGCTCGGCAACCGCGCCTACGGCTACGACACCACCGGGGCGGATGTGCGGGCCGGGGCGACCCTCGTCGACCTCGCCCTCTTCTACGAGCGCAACAACCTGCTCATCAACGGCGACATGGGCTGGATCCCCGGCATCGTCTGGGGCACGGTCGTCGACGGCCTGGAGGAGATGGCCGCCGCCTGCAACGACCTCTGGCGCGCGGGGGCGCTAGGTGAAGCCCTGAGCTTCCGCCGCGCCTGAGCGCGCCCGGGGACGCGCCCCGGGAGCCGGAGACTCCGCCGGGCCCAGGGGCGTTACGGAGTGTCCGGCTCGCCGGGGGCGTACGCCTGGTCAGAGCGCCGGGGGTGCGATTCCGGCCGCGCCCGCCGCGTACAGGGCGTGCGCCGCCCGCAGGACCAGGGCGTCGGCGTGGCGCGGGCCGACGATCTGGAGGCCGACCGGCAGGCCGCGGGCGTCGGTGCCGACCGGGACCGAGGCGGCGGGCTGCTGGGTGAGGTTGAACGGGTAGGTGAACGGCGTCCACCCGGTCCACCGGCGGTGGCCCGAGCCCTTCGGCGCCTCCAGGCCCGCCTCGAACGCCGTGATCGGCAGCGTCGGCGTGACCAGCAGGTCGTACCGTTCGTGGAAGCGGCCCATCCGGCGGCCCAGCTCCATCCGGGTGTCGACCGCCGCCAGGTAGTCGAGCGCGCTGTACCGCGCCCCCTGCCCGCAGACCTCCCGCAGCCCCGGGTCGAGCAGCGCCCGTGCCTCGGGCCCCAGCGGCTGCACCACCCGCGCCGCCCCGCTGAACCACAGGGTGTGGAAGGCGTCGACCGGGTCGGTGAAGTCCGGGTCGTCCTCGCTCACCCAGGCGCCCAGCGCGGCCAGCCGCTCCACCCCGGCCCGTACCGCCGCCGCCACCGCCGGGTCGACGGCGACCTGGCCGCCGAAGGTGGGGGAGTAGGCGACGCGCAGGCCGCGCACCCCCTCGTCCAGGCCGGTGCGGAAGCTCTCCGCGACCGGGCCCAGCTGCGACCAGTCACGTGCGTCGGACCCGCTGATCACGTCCATCATCAGCGCCGCGTCCCGCGCGTCCAGCGTCATCGGCCCGATGTGCGCGAGCGTGCCGAAGGCGCTCGCCGGGTAGAGCGGGACCCGCCCGTAGGTCGGCTTGAGCGCGAAGACCCCGCAGAAGGCGGCCGGGATGCGCACCGACCCGCCGCCGTCCGTGCCGAGCGCGAGAGGGCCCGCGCCGAGCGCCACCGCCGCGGCCCCGCCGCCGCTGGAGCCGCCGGAGGTGAGCGCCGGGTCGTACGGGTTGCGGGTCGCGCCGCTCAGCGGGGAGTCGGTCACGCCCTTCCAGCCGAACTCCGGCGTCGTCGTCTTGCCGAGGAAGACCGCCCCGTGCTCCCGCAGCCGCGCCACCGAGGGCGCGTCCTCCTCCCACGGCCCCGCGGCCCGGACGGTCCGCGACCCCTTGAAGGTGGGGCCGCCGCGCTGGAGCAGGATGTCCTTCACCGTCACCGGCACCCCGTCCAGCAGCCCGGCCGGCTCCCCGCGCTCCCAGCGCCGCGCCGACTCCTCCGCCTGGGCGAGCGCCGCCTCCGCGTCCACCCGCACGAAGGCGTTGACCGCGGGCTCGGTCGCCTCGATCCGGGCCAGGGCGTCCCGGGTGGCGTCGACCGGGCTGAGCGTGCCCGCCCGGTAGGCGGCCAGCAGGGCGGTGGCGGTCACCGGGGCGGGGGAGGCCCCGGTCCCGGGGGCCGGGATCTGCGCCCCGGGCGCGGACGGTGCGGCGGCGTTGCCCTCGGTGTCGGTCGGTGCGATGCGGTCGGTCATCCGCCCCTCCTGGGGTTCGCCGGTCCGCGCGGGACCGGGTGCAGCCGATCAGTTCCGTACGGCGGTCCCGCGCGTCCGTGCGGCGGTCGCGCGGTGGCCGTCCCGCAAGCTCTCCCCGTCAGGCGCCCGGGACATACCCGCGCTCCTTGTCGACCACGTTCCGCAGTGGCCGGCCCGCCTCCCACAGGGCGTACAGCTCCAGGAACTGCTCGCCCAGTTCGTCGCGCCAGCCGACGGTGTCGCCGCTCATGTGCGGGGAGACGACCAGGCCGGGCGCCTCCCACAGGGGGCTGGTCGCGGGGAGCGGTTCCTCGGCGAAGACGTCGAGCGCCGCGCCCGCGATCCGCCCGGCGGCGAGCGCCTCGGCGAGGTCCGGCTCGACGACGTGGGCGCCCCGCCCGATGTTGACGAAGCAGGCCGACTCCCTCATCCGGGCGAACCGGCCGGCGTCGAAGAGGCCGCGCGTCTCGTCGGTGAGCGGGGCCGCGCAGACCACCCAGTCCGAGGCGGCGAGCAGACCGTCCAGCTCGTCCTGCCCGTGGATTCCGTTACGGGCCGTCCGGCCGACCACCGAGACGTGCACCCCGAGCGCGGTCAGTACCCGGGAGATCGCCCGGCCGATCGGGCCGGAACCGACGACGCAGGCGCGTGTTCCGGCCACCCGCCGGGTCTCCCGGTGGCGCCACTCCCGGGCCGCCCCCAGCTCCAGCGTGCGCGGCAGATCCTTGGCGAAGGCCAGCACCAGCGCGGCCACGTACTCGGCGATCGGCTGGTCGAAGACGCCCCGCGCGTTGGTCACCACGGTGTCCGAGGCGACCAGTTCCGGGCAGATCAGCCGGTCCGCGCCGGCGCTCGCGGTGTGCACCCAGCCGGGCCGGGCGCCCGGTCCGGGCCACGCCTCGCGGACCGCGTCGGAGAGGAAGTCCCACACCAGCAGGACGTCCGCCTCGGGCAGCAGCGAGGCCAGCGAGGCGGCGTCGGCGTGCAGGACGCGGGCCCGTCCGGCGAGTGATTCCAGCCGTGGCGGCGGGTCGGCGTCGAGGACCAGGAGGGTCGGCTCGAAGGGCCGGCCCTGCGTCGGGTGAGGCGAAAGTGCCTCGTCGGATACGTGCGGGAAACCCATGGGCAACGTGCTTCCGCTTCCGTGGTGGGTACCGGCCGGAAAAGCCGGTCCGAAGCTGTCCGGGACGTGCGGATTGACCACGCTGGCACCCGAAACTACCGTCGTCAACAGAAGCCCTTCGCCACGGGGAATCGCCGAAGTCACGGAGAGTTCTCGGCCGGTCACGCGCTTCAGGCTCTGTCCCGACGTCCCGGCGCACGTGCCGGCATCCGCACCCCCCTCCCGGCTCCGGCCGGTTCCGCGAGCACCATTTTCGAAAATTGGGGCCTGCTCATGGACGTCTCCTTTCTGGGCGGACCGCACCCGCAGCACGGTGTCGGTGTGGTCGCACCCTTCGATTTCGCACTCGACCGGGAACTCTGGCGATGGGTACCCGACGAGGTCTCGCTCCATCTCACCCGGACGCCCTACGTCCCCGTCGAGGTCAGCCTCGACCTCGCCCGGCTGGTCAGCGAACACGCCACGCTCCACGAGGCGGTCCGCGCCCTCAGCGCCGCCGAGCCCCAGGTCCTCGCCTACGCCTGCACCTCGGGCAGCTTCGTCGGCGGCCACACCGGTGAACGCGCCATGTGCGCGGCGATGACCCAGGCCGGCGGGGTCCCCTCCGTCACCACCTCCGGCGCCCTCCTCGAAGCCCTCGCGGAACTCGGCGCCCGGCGGATAGCCCTGGTCACCCCCTACACCCGGTCGGTCACCCGCTCCCTGGAGCGGTACCTGGCCCGGGGCGGCATCGAGGTCACCGCCCGCGCCAACCTGGGCCTGACCCACCACATCTGGCAGGTCCCCTACCGGTCCGTCTCCGCCATGGCCCACCGCGCCGTCCGCCGCAAGCCGGTCGACGCCCTCTTCATCAGCTGCACCAACCTGCCCACCTACGACGTCATCCCCCAGCTGGAGGCGGAGCTGCGCATCCCCGTGCTCTCCGCCAACCAGGTCACCATCTGGTCCGCCCTGCGCCATCTCGGCATCGGCGCGGTCGGCCCGTACCAGGCGCTGCTCAACCCGTCCGCCCGCCCCGGCGCGAGCGAGTTCGGCACGACGGCACCCGGCCCGGCCGCTCCCCGCAAGGGCGGCAGCGACCACCCGGTGCTGCCGGACACCCCGCTCCTGTAGGGCGGGGGGAAGGAGGCCCGCCGGGCGTGCCGGGAAAAACCGGGCCCGTCCGGGCGGGCCTCGCGGGACATGGCGGCCCGATGTGCGGGAATCGGAGCAGTTAAGCCCGTCTGGGGGACCGGAGGACCGTCAGCGGTCCCGGAGACGACGTCGAAAGGGAAAGGGCACACATGACAGCGCTCGGCTTTCTCTACCCGGGGCACTCCGCCGAGGACGACTACCCGCGCATCGAGGTGCTGATGGGCGGCAGCGTCCGGCTGCACGTCATCCACACCGACATCGGCGAGGACGCCCACCGCGTCGACGCCCTGCTGGAGATGGGTTCCCCGGCCCGGCTCGGCGCGGGCGTCGAGGAACTGCGCCACTCCGGCGCCGAGGCGGTCGTCTGGGCCTGCACCAGCGGCAGCTTCGTCTACGGCTGGGACGGCGCCCACGACCAGGTCCGCGCCCTCGCCCAGGCCGCCGGACTCCCCGCCTCCAGCACCTCCTTCGCCTTCGCGCACGCCGTCAAGGAGATCGGGGCGAGCCGGGTCGCGGTCGCCGCGACCTACCCCGACGACGTCGCGGGCCGCTTCTCCGACTTCCTCAAGGCCTCCGGCACCGAGGTCGTCCAGGAGAAGGCGAGCGGCATCATCACCGCCGCCGAGGTCGGCACCTGGGGCCGGGACGAGGTCCTGGAACTGGCCCGCTCCGGCGACCACCCCGACGCCGAGGCGGTCCTGCTGCCGGACACCGCCCTGCACACCGCCGCGTACCTCACGGAGCTGGAGGAGGAGCTGGGCAAGCCCGTCCTCACCGCCAACCAGGTCACGGTCTGGGAGGGGCTGCGGCTGGCGGGGCGCCGGGTCCGCGAGCCCGCCCTGGGCACCCTCTTCCTCCAGAAGCCCCAGGTGGTCTCCTGAGCGGGCCGGTGGTCTCCTGGGAGAGCGGGCCCGGGAATAAAACGGAGCCACCCTCCCGTTAAGCGGGGGTTCGCACCCCCAGCAACAGGAGGCACCCCCGTGGACGACATCCGAGGAAAGGTCCAGGGCACCGCCCCGACCCCCCTCTCCGTACTGGACCTGGCCACCGTCGGCGCCGGCCAGACGTCCACGGACGCCCTGCACGCGGCGGTCCGGATCGCCCGGACCGCCGACCGCCGGGGCTTCACCCGCCACTGGGTGGCCGAGCACCACTCCATGCCCGGCGTCGCCTCCTCCTCCCCAGCGGTGATCCTCGCCCACCTCGCCGCCCACACCGAGCGGGTACGCCTCGGCTCCGGCGGCGTGATGCTGCCCAACCACGCCCCGCTCGTCATCGCCGAGCAGTTCGGCACCCTGGAGGCGCTGGCGCCGGGCCGCGTCGACCTCGGACTCGGGCGCGCCCCCGGTACCGACGGAGCCACCGCCGCCGCCCTGCGCCGCACCGACCGGCTGCACGAGGGCGCCGACGACTTCCCCGAGCAGCTCGCCGAGCTGATCCGCTTCCTCGACGACGACTTCCCGGACGGTCACCCCTACCGGCGTATCCACGCGGTGCCCGGTCCGGTGCAGGCCACCACCGCGGGCGGCGTCCAGTCCCCGCACCGGCCGCAGATCTGGCTGCTGGGCTCCTCCGGCTTCTCCGCCCGCCTCGCCGGGATGATGGGCCTGCCCTTCTCCTTCGCCCACCACTTCTCGGCCCGCAACACCATCCCGGCGCTCGACCTCTACCGCGAGTCGTTCCGCCCCTCGGCCGTCCTCGACGCGCCCTACGCCATGATCGGCGTCTCCGCGTTCGCCGCCGACGAGGCGAAGGAGGCCCGGCGCCAGGTGCTCACCGGCGCCCTCAACATGGTCCGCCTGCGCCGGGGCGCCCCCGGGCTCGTACCGACGCCCGAGGAGGCCGAGGCGCACTCCTTCTCCGCCGTCGAGCAGGACTTCATCGACGACTGGCTCTCCAACGTCGTCCACGGCACCCCCGACGAGGTCCGCGCCGGCCTCGACGACCTCCAGAAGCGCACCGGCGCCGACGAACTCATGCTCACCGCCAACGCCCACACCCAGGACGCCCGCGTCCGCTCCTACGAACTCATCGCGGACGCCTACGGGATGCCCGACCTGGGCTGAGCCCGGCCCCGCTTCGCGGGGCGAACTCCCGACGGGGCCTGCGCGGTTCCGGCTGCCCCTCCCGGGGGGCCTCAACCGCCGGCCGGGCTCGGAGGGTGGCTCAAGCGCCGGCCGGGGTCAGGTGCCCCGAGCGCAGGGCCGCCACGACGCCGCCGTCGACCAGCAGGTCGTTCCCGGTGATGAAGGACGCGCCGGGGCCGAGCAGGAAGGCGGCGGCCTCCGCGATGTCCTCGGGCGTGCCCAGCCGGCCGGTGCCCGAGGCGGCGACCATGGCGCGCATGGTCCGGCCGCTGACGCCGTCCAGCTCCTGCTGTCCCATCGGGGTGGCGATCACGCCCGGGCTGACGGAGTTGATCCGCGCACCCCGCGCTCCCCAGGCGGCGCTCGCCGCCTGGACGCGCAGCCGGTTCCCGTACTTCGCCAGCCCGTAGGCGCCCTGCCCCAGCGCCTCGGGGTCGGCGAAGGGCAGGCGCAGCAGCTCCCCGGCCGGGGTGTGGGCGAGCGCGCTCTCCTGCTCGGCGGTGAGCGGGGTCCGCAGCATGTGCCCGGCCATGCTGGCGATCACCACCCCGGCGCCGCCGGGGGCGACGACGTGCCCGAACTCCTCGACGACCAGCGCCGTCCCGAGCAGGTCCACCCGCAGGACGGCGGCGGGCGACGCCTGGACGGGGGAGAGCCCGGCCGTGTGCACCACCTGGGTCACCGGCCCCAGCCCGGCGGCCGCCTCGGCGAGCGCCGTGACCGAGGACGCCGAGGAGACGTCCACCGCCTGGGTGACGACCTCGTGCCCCTGCCCGCGCAGCCGCTCCGCGACGGCGGCGAGCGTCGCCTCGTCGAAGTCGGCGAGCAGCAGCCTGTTCCCCGGCCCCTGCCGCCGGGCGATGGCCTCGCCCATCCCTCCGACACCGATGACGACGACCACGTTCCGGCCCATACGACACACCCCTCAATAACGTTACGGTACGTTCCGTAACGCCAGCCTACTCGTAGGATCGCGCCATGGACGAGGTACGACGGCCCGGGCGGCCCAGGGACGCGGCGCGGGACGACGCCCTGCTGGACGCCGCCCGGCAGGTCCTCCTGCGGGACGGGTACGCCGGGCTGTCGATGGAGAAGGTGGCCACCCTCGCCGGGGTCGGCAAACCGACGCTCTACCGCCGCTGGCCCTCCAGGGCGGCCCTGGTCGCCGACGCGGTGCTCCACAGCTTCCTCGCCTCGGTGCCCGGCTCGCCGGCGCCCGGCCCGCACGCCACCGGCTCCCAGCGGCTCGCCGACTGGTTCCGCGCCTACGCCGCCTCGGTGGGCGACCCGCACCACGCCGCGATGGTCCTCGCCCTGACCGCGGCCGCCGCCGAGAGCCCGCACGCCGCCGAGAGCCTCTACCGGCAGCACACCCGCGGGCAGTACGAGAGCCTCGTCGGCCACCTCCGGGCCGGGGTGGCGAGCGGCGAGTTCCGCGCCGACGCCGACCTGGAGGCGGTCGCCGACGCCCTGATCGGCTCCGTCCTCTACCAGTTGCTCACCCGCACGGAACAGGCCGCGCCCGCGCGGGCCGAGCACCTGCTCCAGCTCCTCCTGGCCGGGCTGCGCGCCCCCGGCAGGCCGGGCTGAACGCCCGGCTCACCCCTGCTGCCGCAGCAACCCGGCGATCCGCTCCGGCCCGACCGGCCGCGACCACAGCCACCCCTGCCCGGTGTCGCACCCGATCCCGCGCAGCCGGCGCGCCTGCTGGGCCGTCTCCACGCACTCGGCGGTGACGGTCAGCCCCAGACGGTGGGCGAGCGAGACCATCGCCTCGACCACCACCTCGTCCG
Source organism: Streptomyces albidoflavus (assembly GCF_000719955.1). Lineage (GTDB taxonomy): Bacteria > Actinomycetota > Actinomycetes > Streptomycetales > Streptomycetaceae > Streptomyces > Streptomyces albidoflavus. Next base: position 133,775 of record NZ_JOII01000022.1, on the reverse strand, counting down.
CCGCCCCCGGCGGCACGTCGTCCCGGAAACTGCGGACGAACGACCCGTCGAGCTTCAGCACGGAGACCGGCAGCCGGCTCAGGTACGAGAGGTTGGAGTACCCCGTGCCGAAGTCGTCGATGGCGATCCGCACCCCCATCGCGCTGAGCGCCTGGAGGACCCGCAGCGGCCGCCCGGCCGAGCCCATCAGCGCCGACTCGGTCAGCTCCAGCTGGAGCAGTTCGGGCGGCAGCCCGGTCGCCTCCAGCGCCGCCGCCACGTCCGCCACCAGGTCGGAGTCCCAGACCTGGCGCACGGCCACGTTGACGCTGACGAAGATCGCCCGGCGGCCGGGGCGCGCCACCTGCCAGGCCCGCGCCTGCGCGCACGCCGTGCGCAGCACCCACCGGCCCAGCTGGACGACGGAGCCGTCCTCCTCGGCCTGCCCGATGAAGCGGCTCGGCGGCAGCGTCCCGAACTGCGGGTGGCGCCAGCGCACCAGCGCCTCCACCCCGCTGGTCGTCCCGTCCGCCAGGTCCACCAGCGGCTGGTAGTCGAGGACGAACTCGCCGCGCCCGATCGCGGGCCGCAGCTCGGCCGCGAGGACCTGGCGGGTCATCCGGTGGGCGTTGCGCTCGGGGTCGAAGAGGGTCCACCGCCCGCCGCCGTCGGCCTTGGCCCAGTACAGCGTGGTGTCGGCGTCCTGCATCAGCTCGGTCGCGGTGGTCGCGGAGGCGGGCCGCTCCACCACGCCGACCGAGGCCGACACGGAGAGCCGCTCCCCGTCCGCGTCGAACGGCTCCTCCAGCGCGACCAGCGCCGCCGCCGCCAGCGCGGTGAGCTGCTCGGTCCCCGAGGAGTCCGGCACGAGCAGGGCGAACTCGTCGCCGCCGAGCCGCGCCACCAGCGGCGTACGCCCGCCCCGCGCCCCGGCGACGGCGACCCGGCTCAGCCGCTCGGCGACCGCGGTCAGCAGCAGGTCGCCGGTGCGGTGGCCGAAGGTGTCGTTGACCGCCTTGAAGCCGTCCAGGTCGAGATAGCAGACGCCGATCCGCCCCGTCCTGGCCTGCCCGGCCTCCGGCGGCCAGCGGTCCTCGGGGTGCTCCCCGTGCTCGGCCGCGCCCTCCGGTCCGGACGGCCCCGCGACCGAGGCGAGCCGTTCGAAGAAGAGCGCGCGGTTGGGCAGCCGGGTCACCGGATCGTGCATCCGCAGGTCGCGCACGCGCGCCTCCAGCTCCCGCCGGGCGCTGATGTCGGTCACCGACAGCAGCGCGCCCCCGGGCCCGTCGGCCCGGGGTGGCTCCACGGCCACCAGTAACCACCGGGCGCGCCCCTCGGCGTCCCGCACCCGCCGGGTGCGCCGGAGCCCGGCCCGCCGGCCTTCCAGCACCGCCCGTACGGTCTCGTCGCCGGGCCGGCCCAGCAGCTCGGCCGCCACCCTGCTCAGCGCGCCCGCGCCGGGACCGGTGCCCAGCAGCGCCGCGAACGCGTCGTTGGCCTCCACCACCCGCCCCGCCCGGTCCAGCACCGCCAGCGCCATCGGGGCGCGCCGGAAGGCGTCCGCGCGGACGTCGGCGGGGGAGTGGGCGCGGGCGCCCGGCACCGGCGGCCGCGGCTCGCACCCCGTGGCCGCGACCGGTGGGTCGAACGGCGGGGAGTCGTGCGGCGGCCGCTCCTGGGGCCTGGTCTCGTGGAGCCGGTGTTCCTGGGGCGCAGCCGGTGCCTGCCCGGTCGCGGCTGACGGGCCTTCGGTCGTTCCGCTCACCACTCGCTCCCGTTCCGTGAGGGGGACGCGTCCGGCCGGGTGCGCGGCCCTTGGGCCCGGCCGCGCTGGCGTCGGCGTTCCGGCGTCCTCGTAGGGGAAGTGTGCCGATCATAGAGGCCGCGTGGAGAGGGCATCCAGCACGGCGCGTGGGGGCGCGCGCCCGGCGCTCAGGCGCATCACGCCTGCGCCGGGGGTGCGCAGAACGACCACCGCGCGGTCCTTCGAGGCACGGCTGCCGCACCCACCGGACACCACCTCCACCCGAACGAGTCCCGCGAGGGGTTGCCCAGTTCGAGCGGAGATCACTCCTCCGGGCGAGACAAACGAGGCGTTGCGGCAGAAAAGCGACCAGGCTGGCCGGGATGTGCCGTCCCCGACCGACCCGGAGGCCGCCTTGCCGCGTCAGGAGGACCCGCGGGAACACGCGCCGGCCGCACGGGCCGCGGGCGCGGAGCGCGTCACGCCGCGTGCGCTGGGCGCCGGCGCGGTGGCGCTCCTCGCCCTGGTGGCGACCTCTCTGGTGGCGGGCCCCGCCTCGGCCGCGCCCCCGGGCGGCCCGTGCGCCCTGCCGCGCACCCCGGCCCACCACTCCGAGGGGCTCGACACCTGGAACGGCGCCTACCCGCGCCCGCTCGGCAGCCTCGACGCCGTCCTCGTCTTCCTCTCGTTCCCCGACGCCACCCCGCGCACCACCCCCGCCGAGCTGACCGCCGACTACTTCCCCGACGCCACCAACTTCTTCGACCGCTCCTCGTACGGCCGCTTCACCCTGCGCCCGCACCCGCAGAAGGAGTGGCTGACCATGCCGCAGCCCTCCACGGCCTACGAGATACGGCGCGACTGGAACGCCGCGAGCCGCTCCGCCTACCTCCGCGACGCCCTGAAGGCCGCCGACCCGGTCGTCGACTTCTCGCGCTACGACATCGTGTACTTCGTCGCCGACCCGGACGCCCCCGGCGTGGACTCCGACGCCACCAAGGTGGTCAACTTCAGCCGCCCCCTGGAGGCCGACGGCACCCCGATCCGGCGCGTCGTCACCCTCTTCGAACGCCACCCGCCCGACCGCAACGTCCTCGCCCACGAGACCGGCCACGTCTTCGACCTGCCCGACCTCTACCACCGGCCCACCGACAACAAGGGCGACTGGGACACCCACGTCGGCGACTGGGACCTCATGGGCAGCCAGTTCGGACTCGGCCCGGACCTCTTCGCCTGGCACAAGTGGAAGCTCGGCTGGCTCGGCCACCAGCAGATCACCTGCGTCCAGGGCGAGGGCTCGCACCGCCTCTCCCTGGAGCCCGTGGCCGCCGACGCGCCCCTGCCCGGCTCCGGCACCCGCCTCGCGGTCGTCCCCGAGGGGCCCGGCACCGTCATCGCCGTGGAGGCGCGTACCGCCGAGGGCAACGACGTGGACGTCTGCCGCGAAGGCATCCTCGTCTACCGTGTCCGCACCGACCTGCCCTCCGGCGCCGGCCCCGTCGAGGTCCTCGACGCCCACCCGGACACCGCTGCCTGCTGGGGCCGCTCGGTCTACCCCGACCTCGCCGACGCCCCCGTCCAGGAGGGCGAGACCTTCACCGTCCCCGGCACCGCCCCCGGCGAGGGCGTACGCGTCGAGGTGGAGGACCGCACCCCCTCGGGCAGCTGGACCGTCAACCTCACCACACGGCTCTGACCAGCACCGAAAGCCCTCGGAGACATGAGAAAGCCCCCCGCTTCCGCGAGGGGCTTTCTCATCGTCTGTGCGCCGCCAGGGACTCGAACCCCGGACCCGCTGATTAAGAGTCAGCTGCTCTAACCAACTGAGCTAGCGGCGCCTGCTGACGTCGTAGACCTTAGCACCCGGACGGACCGGAGGAAAAATCGATACCGGGCGCGTACCGCGCGCCGCCCGCACGCACGCCCAGCGCAGCACGTCCGCCCCCGGCAGCCACGGGTACCGCGCCCCCGGCGCCACCAGCCACCGGTCCCCGGCGCCGGCTCCCCGCAGCTCAGAGCACTCGCCGGGGCCACCCGCCCCCGCCGCGTGCTCCCGCCCCCGCTCCCCGTCCCGCGGATGCCCCACCGCAGCCCGCAGCGCCGGTACGGGAGCCCCGGGCGCCCCCGCCGGGTCGGGTCCGGGCACCGTCACCGCGTCGCCCGCCCCGTGGCAGAGCAGGGGCGGGACGGTGCTCCCGCACTCCTCCCAGCGCAGCAGGGCGGGCAGTCGCTGGGCCGTGCCCGGCGCCGCGAAGAGGAGTAACCGGCCCCGCTGCACCGCCGCCGGGCCCGAACCCGGACCCTCCTCCCAGAGGCGGTCCAGTATCCGGTGGCCGAAGACGGGCGGGACGTTCACCACGTCGAAGGTGATCCCGCACCGCAGCACCGCCGGCCCCGCCGCCCCCGGGTACGCCCCGGCCGAGGCGAGCCACGCGGCTCCCTCCGCCGTCACGCGGGCCGACTGGTCCTGGCCGTCCTGGATTCCGGAGACCCGGCCCCCGGGGGCGGAGAGGCGGTGGCGGGCGGTCGTGGTGGCGGTGACATGTCGGCTGCTCATGTCGACAGATCTACCGGTGGTGAGCAAGCGGTATCACAGAGTTGCCGAAAGGCGGGACATCGGCGACATCCATGAGGTACCTTGCCCCCTCACATACGCCGTCGGCATATGCCACAGTCCCGCTCAGCCCCCGGCGGGCCGCGCCCGCAGCAGGTCACGCCCGAACTCGATCATCTTCTGCGCGTACGCCTCGGTCCACTGCGCCCGCTCCCCGATCGCCTCCGCGCTCAGCCGGTCGAACCGCCGCGGGTCCGCGAGCTGCGCCGCCGCCATCGCCTGGAACTCCACCGACCGGTCGGCCGCCGCCCGGAACGCCACCGTCAGCTCGGTCGCCCGGTCCAGCAGGGCCCCCGGGTCCTCCATCGACTCCAGATCGAAGAAGTGCTCCGGGTCCCCCACCGCCTCCGCCGGCTCGAACAACAACGGCGCAGGCCGCAGCCTCGGCGCGTCCCGCTCGGACTCCGCCATCACATGCCTCCAAACCCAGGACCCACGCCCCAGAACCACCTTCCATTGTCCCCACCCACCGGACCGTCCATCCCCACCACTGATCACTTACCGAGCCGTCCCCCAGCACCGATCCGCTCGCTGCGTCACACATCCAGCCCGGCCGAAATCCAGCCCGGCCGGCGCCTGAGGCCACGTCCCAGCCCGGCCGGCGCTTGAGGCCATCAGTGACCGCCACGGTGGACGGCGGAACCCGGAAGACCGGCCCAGCCCCCGAAGCCGACCGCAGGTCACCCCCCGGCCGGCAGCCGAACCCGGTGCCCGCCCAGCACTCCGAGCACGGAGTGATGGGCCTCCCACCCGTCAGGGAACCGCACCCCCACCCCCAGCATCACCGGCTCGGTGGAGGGATGCGCGTCCAGCACCTCCTGCACCCCCTCCCGGCACACCACCACGCACGCGTGCCGGTGCCGCGAGGCCAGCACGCACAACCGCCCGGTCTCCAGATGGAAGGCGGTGGCGTCCGGCCGCCCGGACAGCGGATGCAGCACCACGGTCACATCGAACTCCCGCCCCTGGAGCCGGTTGGCGGTGTCCACCGCCACCCCCTCGACCCCGAGCGCCGCCAGTTCGGCCCGCACCGCCGCGGCCTGGTCCCGGTGGGCGGTCCCCACGGCGATCCGCCGCGCCCCGAGCGGCACCGGCTCCGGCCCGGTCTCCGAGACGGCCGCCCCCTCCCGGTCGAGGAGCCGCCGCACCACCATGGCCACCGCCCGCACCGCCTCCGGGTCGGTCCGGGGCGTGTGCCGCGCGGGCAGCTCCAGCAGCCCCCAGCCGCTGCGCGCCGCCTCGTCGATCACCTCGTCGTACGGCGTCCCGGCCGAGGCCACCTGGAAGCTGAGGCCGCGGTCCCCGGGCCCGGTGCCGCTGCGGAACGGTGTGAACGGGTAGAACGCGTCGGAGACCAGCGGGGCCGCCGACGCGGGCAGCCGCCAGGAGACCGGCAGCCGCAACTGGGGCAGCTCCGGATTGTGGGCCAGCAGCGTCGCCACCGCGCTCGCCGAGGGATCGTAGGAGAGCCCGGCCCACTGCTCGGCGCCGACCAGGGCGAACGGGTCGAGCTGCCCCGGGTCGCCCACGAACAGCGCCCGCTCGAAGAGCCCGGCGACGGCCAGCAGCGCGTCGGAGCGCATCTGGTACGCCTCGTCCACGATGGCGTGCCGCCACGGCTCGACGTCCTTGACGTGTGCCCACTTCGCCGCCGTGGAGACCACGACGTCCAGCCCCGCCAGCTCCTTCACCTTGGTGGAGGTCCGCACCGAGGGCAGTGGGTCGAGGGCCTTGTCGTAGGCGTCCCGGTCGCTGCTGTGCAGCCGCCCCACCGGCAGTTCGGGGTCCTTCTCCGCCAGCCGCAGCACCAGGTCGTCCACCTGCGCGTTGGTCTGCGCGATGATCATCAACGGGCGCCCCGCCGCGGCCAGTTCCCGGGCCGCCCGCACCACCAGCGTCGACTTCCCGGCACCCGGCGGCGAGTCCACCACGACCCCACGGGCCGTGCCGTGCAGCGTCTGCGCCAGGATCTCCTCGGTGGCCAGGGTCGCCTGTTCGCCCGGGGACAGCTCCCGGCCGCCCGGTCCCGCACCCGCCGCCTCGTCCACCGCCGTCATCCGCCGCTCTTCCTCGTCACGCTCGTCGTACCTGTCGTTCCCGTCGTCCCTGTCGTTCCGTCCGGGGCGTCCTGGCCCGGCCCCGCCCCCGCCCCCGTCTCCGCCGGCCGGCGTGTCACAGCAGGTCCTCCGGGGTCACCGGGTCGGGGGCGGTCGCTGGGCCGGGCAGGGCGCCCGGTGGCTCCGGCGGGCCGCCGTGGGTCCACGGTGTCTCCTCGGGGTCGGGCAGCTTGGGGCCGCCCCGCTGGTCGTGCTCGAAGAGGGTCCAGCAGATCCGGTCACCCTTCTCCGGGACCGACCCCTCCTCCGGCTCGCGGCCCCGGCCCATCCGGTCCAGCACCCGCAGCAGGAGCAGCCGCTCCCCGGGCCCGGCGCCGTCCCCGGTGCCGTCCCCGGCGGCGCACTCCGCCCCGGCCTCCGGGTGGGCCTCCGCCGCCTCCTCAGGCGCCAGCACCTCGGCGGACTGCGGGCGGCCGTCCAGCTCGCGGTAGACCTTGGCGCCGGGCGCCGCGTGCGGGGCGTCCTCCGTGCGGACCGTGAGCACCGGACGCGGACTGGGCCGCTTGCTCTCGGTGTACGTCATCCGTACGTCCAGCACCTCGGCGGTGAACGCCTCCCCGGCCAGCCGCCGCCCGGCCATCACCAGCGGATCGTCCAGCGCCTCCTGGGCGTCGAGCCGGGCCTGCTCCCGCTCGCGCGTGGCGAGCTTCTGGGCGGCGGTCACCGCGTCGTCGCGGCGCGGCTGCGGCGGCTCCCCGGCGGCCAGCCGGTCGCGGTGCGCGGTGAAGGACCAGCGGTCGCGGGTCCAGCGGTCGGTGACGTGGGCGCCCTCGGGCAGCTCCCGCAGCAGGTCGATGCCGCGCCAGACCGCGTCCCAGGTCGGCCGGGTGCGGCTCTCCACCAGGGCGCGCAGCTCCCGCTCGGCCGCCGTGGTCGCGACCAGCAGCCGGTCGGCGCTCTCGCCGTCCTGCGCGTCGGCCAGGGCGCGGCGGGCCCGGTCGTACCGCTCGACGGCGGGCGCCAGCAGCTTGTTGTCGAAGGCGGGGTCGGTGGCGGGACCGGCGGGCGGGCAGAGCAACTGGCCCTCCTCGTCCCGGGCCAGCTCGGCGTGGCGCGCGGCCCGGTCGCCGTCGTCCCCGGACGGCGGGTCGATCCAGGCGAGCAGCGCCCCGAGGTGCTGGTCCTCCAGCGCGCTCTGGCCGGTGGCCCAGTGCCGGGCCAGCAGGTCCGTCATGGCGACCAGCATCGAGGAGCCCGGCACCCGGGCCCGCTCGCCGAGATGGGTCAACCAGCGGCCCAGCAGCGGCACCTGCTCCGGCGCCGGATACGGGCCCTCCGGGTCCTCCTCGGCGGTGCGGCGGAAGCGGTTGGCCCGCCCCAGCAGCCGCACCAGCTCGATCCCGGCCCGCCCCGGCACGACGAGCTGCGGGGCGTCGGCGCACAGCTCGGTGACGACCTTGACGCGCTTGCCCGTCTCCGGGTCGGCCTCGGTGCGCTCGGCGGGCTCCACCTGGGCCGCGTACTCCTCGATGTGCGGCAGGACCACCGAGGCGAGGCGGGCGAGGAAGGCGAAGCGCAGCTCCCGGTCGGCCGGTTGCGGGACCACCAGCAGGCGGGGCGCGTCCCGGTCGGTGCCGACGAGGGCGCCGAGCGGGGCTCCGGCCTCACCGGCCGTGGTGAGCGGGACGAGGACCAGCGGGCGGGCGGAGAGGTGGCGGTGGAGCACGGTCGCGGCGGGCTGCGCCCGGCCCGTACGCACCGCCTCCAGCCGGGCGAGGGTGCTGATCAGCGGCATCCCGGCCCCCGATCCGGCGCCCCGGCGCCCGCGGTGGCCAGCGCCTCGGCGCGCAGCCGGGCGGCCCTCCGCAGCGCCGCCACCGTCGCGTCCGTACCCGGGTCGCCCCCGTCCCCGGCCCCGTCCGGGGAGGCGGCGGCCGTCAGGACCTCCTCGACCGAGGTCAGCCCGCCCAGCTCACCCCGGACCGAGCGGCCCAGCGCGGTCACGTCACCCGCCGCGCGGGCCCGCTCACGGCAGTGGAAGGCCAGTTCACAGGCGGAGAGGCACTCCGGGGCGTAGGAGGCGGGGACCGACTCGACGGCGCGCAGGAGTTCGTCCGGGGGCCGGTCGGGGTCGAAGCAGACGCCGGGCGGCAGCGCGGCGGCCACGTCCTCGACCCGGGTGAGCCGGGAGAGCTGGCGCCGCGTCACCGCCCGCTGCTTGCGCACGTCGACGGCGGCGCCGGTGGGGAGGTTGGAGAAGTCCTTGGGACAGACCAGCAGCACCTGGTGGCGGACGGCCGGAGTCCCGCCCAGCCGCTCCGCGAGCCGGCCGGCGGCCTCCTCCAGCGCCAGCACGTACACCGCGGCCTGCCGGGCGGCCGCCCCGACCTTGGCGGCGTCCGCCGAACCGTCCAGCATCGGGAAGGACTTGATCTCCACCACCGACCAGCCGCCGTCGGGATGAACCACGATCGCGTCCGGCTCCAGGAAGGCGTCCGACCCGGCCACCTCCAGGGCGAGCATCGGGTGGTCCAGCAGCGTCCAGCCACCCCGCCGCCCGGCCGCCTCCCGCAGCGCCTCCTCGGTCCGGGCGACCCGCTCGGCCTGCCCGGGGGCCGCGAGGCGGGGCACCTCGCCACCGCCGTCCGGCGCGGGCCCGCCGCCGAGGCAGGCATGGGCGAGCCGCAGCAGCTCAGCGCCCCCGTCGGCCTTCACCCGCGCCTCGAAGGCGTGCCCGCGCATGAACGCGAACTGCGACTGCCCGAACCCCGAAGGCACCCCCAGCGCCTCGGCGAGTCTGGGCTTGTCCACCCCCGCACCGTCGAGCAGGGCACGCCGGTGGCACCCCGGATTGGCGGCGAGCGCCGCCAGGGCACGGGCGTCGAGCGGCCGGGGCGGTACGGAGACGCCCCGCACCTGGGCCAGCCGCTGCCGGAGTGCGGGAGCCGCGGAGGCGGCGCCGTTCGGGTCTTCGCTCACCCGGAAAGTCTGGCATCCCCCACCGACAACCGACGGGACCCGCCCGCCCCGTACCCCCTGACCTGCCCCATTCCCCCCTACGCCCCCTCGGGCACCAGCACCCCCAACTCCACCTCCTCGAAATGCCGCGCCCACCACGCCTCCTCGTCCCCGAACGCCTCCGGATCACCGTCCCGCGCCCGCCCGACCACCCCCTCGACGTACTCCTCGTAACCGTCGTCCTCATCACTCCACCCCGACCGCACGAACTCCTCCCACACCGCCAGCACCCTTTGCAGTCCGAGAACCGACGAGTTGACCAGCTCGTACCCCTGCTCCCCGCCCCCGTCGTCGTACCCGCGCACCATCCAGACCGCCCCACTCCCCAGAACCAGCCAGTACGAGTTCACCCCGTCCTCGAACGCCCCGAGAAACACAGCCCGCCCCGCCGGAAGCTCCCGAACCTCCAACTCCCGCCCACGATCCCGCACGAACACCCGGCAGCAGTCCACCGGCAACCCCCGCCCGACCAGCGCGTCCACCACCTCGCCACCCGCCGGCACCAGACGCGCGAGGGCGACGCCGTCATAGGGCAGCCACGACTCTTCCACCATCAGGCAACCTCCAGCTCTCCACTCCTCACCGGCCCCGATCCTCCCCGACCGGCGCGGAACATCCGAACACGCCCTCCGCACCTCCCCGTTGTCAGTACCCGGACCTAAGGTCCGCAGCGCGCGGTCGGCTTCGGGGTCTCCAGCTCCGGAGAGCGGCTGCATCCCCGGTCTGTGCGGGGGCGGCCCGGAGAACGCGTCCGGGACCCAACCCACGTCCGGGCTCCGTCGATGGCCAAGAGAAACACCCGCCAGAGCCGACCGCGCATCACCCTGAGTGAGGCATGGTCTACGGATTGTCAGTGGCGTCCGCCATGCTTGGCCGCACGAGTGATCGGTGCGGGAGGGGAGCTTGCGGATGGACCGGATGGACCGCTGGGGCCGGGTGCTGTGGTGGTGGCTGCGGATCGGTGGGCAGGTCAGCGTGGGGTGCCCGGTGCGGGTGGCCGGGCGCGGGCCGGAAGGGGTGTGGCTCTGGCTTGCGGCGGGTTCGCCCGGGTGGCGGGCCCGGTTGCCGGGCGGGCGACGGGCGCACCTGCGGGACCTGGACCCCGAGCGGTGGCCGCCCGGCGGCTTCCCGTTGCGCCCCGACCGCTGGCGCAACGGGAGCGCGCTCATCCTCCAGCCGCCCGGCGCCGGGTACGCGGTCTGGTGGTTCTTCTCCCGCGACGGCACTTTCGGCGGCTGGTACGTCAACTTCGAACGGCGCACGCGGTACGACGAGCAGGGCGCGGTCAACGAGGAGGGCACGGACATCGTCGTGGACGACCTGGAGCTGGACCTGACGGTGAGCCCAGACCGCCACTGGCGCTGGAAGGACGAGGAGTCCTTCGCGGTCAGGACCGGCCACCCCCGCTTCTGGACCGCCGAGGAGGCCGAGACCGGGGTGCCCCCGCAGCAAACTGCACACACGGCCGCCTTGAAGCGACTGACCCCGCACCATGCAGTTTGTGAGGAGGTACCCCGGTGCGGCCCCGCCCGCCCCAGACGGCGAACGCACCGCGAACCCCCAGCCCGGCCGGCGTTTGAGGCCATCTTGAACCGGTACGGCCAGAACGAAGCCCAGCCACAAGGACAGCCCGGCCGAAGGCCCCTACTCCACCCGCACCCCCAACTCCCGCAGCGCGGGCAGCTCCCCACCCGGCTCCTTACGTAAGGTCAGCCGCACCTGACGCGCCGGCACCCCAGTGCCAACCCCCTGCCAACTACGGCCATCGGCCGAGACCTCCACCTGGTACGAGGCGGGCTCGGCCGCCCAGTCCGGGGTGACCGAGGCGACCCGCGTGGGCGAGCCCAGTTCGGCGGTGAGGGTCGCCCTGGTGGCGTCGGCGGCAGGCGACCAGACGGTGGCCCCGGCCCCGTCGACGGCCGCCTCCGCGTAGAGGCCCGGCTCCTCGGAGGAGGCCCGCACGGGGGCGCAGCGCGCCGGATCCGAGGTGGGAGCCAGGTCAGGGCGCCGGGTCTTGAGGGTGAGAGGCGTACCGGGGGAGAGGACGGAGCGCCCTTCGGGGGTCTCGACCGTGAAGGGCGCACCCGAGGTGAGCCGCACCTCGGTGGTCCCGGGACCGATCACCACGTCGAAGGCGCGCCCGCGCCATCGCAGCCCGCGCACGGCCACCCCGCCCGACTCGGCCCCGTCGGCGCCCCGCGCCAGCTGCGGCGGAAGCACCGGGTCGAGGTGGAGCCGGTCGGCCGCGCGCAGCCGCATCCCGGTCAGGCCGTGCGTGAAGGACTGGAGGAACCCGCCCTTGCCGGTGAGGAAGTCCTCGGCCGGGGTGCCGGAGAGCGGGTCGTCGGCCCCCGCCTTGTCGCCCCGTGCCTCGGCGAAGAGGGCGTACGGGCCGCGGGTGAAGGGCCGGACCGAGCGCTCCAGGTAGGTGTAGGCGGCGCAGCCCGGCTCGCCGGCGCCGGCCGCGATCACCGAGTGGACCGAGTCGGTCATGGCGGGCCCGTCCGGGTCGGTGCGGGCGGCGTAGTAGTCGAGGGTGGCGGCGGCCGCGCCGTCCGGCATGGGCCAGTCCAGGGGGTAGGCGAGGAGGACCGCGTCGGCCTGCTTGATGCGGGAGCCCTCGTAGCCGTCGTACTGGAGGAAGACCTTGCGGCCGGCGTCGTAGGGGATGCGCAGGCCGTCGGCGATGCGGCGCCACTCGGGAGGGGCGTTGGCGCCGGTCTCCTCGGCGGCGCTCGCCGCGTGGCGCAGGGCGGTGGCGGCCACGGCGTTGGTGTAGACGCCGTCGTCCACGCCGTTGCTGTACTCGTCGGGGCCGGCGACGCCCTTCACCGAGTAGCTGCCGTCGGGGTTGGCGGTGACCCGGGAGGCCCAGAACTCCGCGAGGCCGCGCAGCAGCGGCTCCCCGTCGCGGCGCAGCCAGCCCCGGTCGCCGGTGGCGAGCCAGTACTGCCAGGCGGCGAGCGCGATGTCGCCCTGGAGGTGGTTCTGGGTGACGCAGTGCGGCGGGTTCCAGCTCTGGCACTCGCCCCACAGGTCGCCCGAGGAGGCGCTGGTCCAGGGGAAGAAGAGGCCCTCGAAGCCGAGTTTGCGGGCGTTGTCGCGGGCGGCGGGGGAGGTGCGCACCCGGTAATCCAGGACGGTTCTGGCGAGGTCGGGGTCGGTGGCGAGCAGGGAGGGGAACATCCAGGTCTCGGCGTCCCAGAAGATCATCCCGGCGTAGTTGTCGCTGGTCAGGCCGGTGGGGCCGAGGGAGTCGCGGGCGCCGGGGCGGGTGGAGGAGAGCAGGCCGTAGCGGGCCGAGCGGAGCCAGAGCCGCAGTTCCTCCTGGCGGGCGGTCGGCTGGGGGGCCGCGCCCCGGCCGGGCGGGTCGGCGGGGGCGGTGTCCAGGTCGGCGCCGGACTCCCACAGGGTGCGCCAGGCGCCGGCGTGCGCCTCGTACAGGGCCCGCCACCCCCGCCGCGCCCCGGCCCGGGCGGCGGAGACGGCGCCGGCGCGCGGGTCGCGTGAGGTCAGCGAGGTGTCCACGCCGACGTACTTGACGGCCTCGTAGGTGCGGCCGGAGCGGACCGGGAAGGAGGCGGACTGGGTGGCGCCCAGCGAGCGGGCCCCGTCGGCGGGGCGGGCGGTGCCGTCGGGCGTGCGCAGCACCGAGGCGACGGCGCCCTTCACCCCGGTGCCCTCGGTGCGGAAGGAGACCGCCATGGCGCCGGGCGCGCCGGGTTCCGCGCCGCCCCCGGTCTGTGTCACGCGGCGCGCGGCCCGGCCGTCGATCCGGTCGGTGACGGTGGCCGTCCCCGACCAGTGCGGCGTGATCCGCAGCCGGACGGCCGCTCCGTGCGGGGCGTTCCGGTCGGCGAGGACCTCGTACACCAGGTCGGTGCGGCGGCCGTCGGAGCCGGTCCAGGTGAGGGCGGTGCGGACCAGGCCGCAGCGGAGGAGGAGGGTCTGGCGGTAGCCGGTGACGCGGGAGGCGGGGCCGTAGGTCTCGCCGCCCGCCGTGACCTCCAGGCCGGTCCAGTTCGGGAGGGCCGCGACCGCCTGGCGGCCCGTGGTGTTCTCCGGGCCCCGGGCGTAGAGGCCGGAGACGAACGCGCCGTCGTAGCGCGGGGTGAAGAGGGGCCAGCCCGTCCTCACCTCCGGCTCGCCGCCCTCGCCCGGTGGCCGGAATCCGGCACCGGCGGCGGGGACACGCGTGGCGAGGTAGCCGTTGCCGACGTACGCGTGGGGCGTGGCCTCCGCGCGGCTGCCGGCCGTCGGGGTCCAGCCGGGGGAGGGGGCGCACCGGGGCCGGGCGGCGGGCTCGGACGGGCCGGGTCCGGGGGCGGCCGCCGCGGGATGAGCGGGGGTCAGGAGGGCCGCCGCGAGGAGCGGGGCCGTCGTCAGGCGGGTCGCGCGGGTGATCCTCACCCAGGAGACGATGCGGGCCCGGCGCGGGCCGCCGGGGTGGGCGCGGCGGTGGTTCCCACGGATGGGGGAGCGGCGCGCGGGCGGCCCGGCGGGGGTACCGGCTTTCGGCCACCAGGATGCGGAGAAAGCGTGACCGGACGCCAACTTCCTTGTGTGGCTGGAGTGTTAACCCTGTGGTCGCCCTCTTGTGGGATTCCTATGGATCGGTCAATCTTTCGACGGCGACGCGGGCAGCACTCCGCCCTCCGGGTTGTCATGACCCTGACCGTTGCTGCGGCCGGTGCGCCCCAAAGCACCCGCCGCGCACCGCCCCCACCTGTGCACCATCGACGAGGAGGACCCCTCAGATGGCAGTGACCCGTCACAACCGCCGAAGAATGGCCGCCATCAGTGCGACGGCCGTGGCCGCTCTCGCCCTCGGCGGCGTCGCCGCGCTCCCCGCGAGCGCCGCGCCCGACCCCTCGGGCGCGGGCCTGATCATCAACGCGGACGCCCCCGACCGCGTCAAGGACAGCTACATCGTCACGCTCGACGCCGACCAGGTCGGCAAGGCGACCTCGGCGAAGAGCAAGGCGCTCGCCAAGGAGTACGGCGCCACCATCGAGCGGACGTACAAGGCCGCGCTCAACGGGTACGCCGTGGAGCTGAGCCGCGCCGAGGCGGAGAAGTTCGCGGCGGACCCGGCCGTCGAGTCGGTCATCCAGAACCGCACCTTCACCATCGACGCCACCCAGACCAACCCGCCGTCGTGGGGCCTGGACCGCATCGACCAGGCGTCGCTGCCGCTGGACAGCAAGTACACCTACCCGGACAAGGCCGGTGAGGGCGTCACCGCCTACATCATCGACACCGGTGTCCGGATCAGCCACAGCGACTTCGGCGGCCGCGCGGCCAACGGCTACGACGCCGTCGACAACGACAACGTCGCCCAGGACGGCAACGGCCACGGCACCCACGTCGCGGGCACCGTCGCGGGCAGCGCCTACGGCGTCGCCAAGAAGGCGAAGATCGTCGGCGTCCGCGTCCTCAACAACGCCGGTTCCGGGACGACCGCGCAGGTCGTCGCCGGTATCGACTGGGTGACCCAGAACGCCGTGAAGCCGGCCGTCGCCAACATGAGCCTCGGCGGCGGCGCCGACGCCGCCCTCGACCAGGCGGTCCGCAACTCCATCGCCTCCGGCGTCACCTACGGCGTCGCGGCGGGCAACGAGAACCAGAACGCCGGCAACGTCTCCCCGGCCCGGGTCACCGAGGCGATCACGGTGGGCTCCACCACCAACACCGACGCGCGTTCCTCGTTCTCCAACTGGGGCACGGTCGTCGACATCTTCGCCCCCGGTTCCTCGATCACCTCCTCGTGGAACACCAGCGACTCGGCGACCAACACCATCTCCGGCACCTCGATGGCGACCCCGCACGTGGTCGGCGCCGCCGCCCTCTACGCGGCGGAGAACCCCTCGGCGACCCCGGCCCAGGTCCAGGCCGCGCTGAAGGCCAACGCCACCAGCGGCGTCGTCACCGGTCCGGGCACCGGCTCGCCCAACCTGCTCCTGCGCGTCGGCTCCGGCGGCACCACCCCGCCCGCCGGCCCGCTCTTCGAGAACAAGACCGGCTACACCCTGCCGGACAACACCACCGTCGAGTCCCCGGTGACCGTCAGCGGCGTCTCCGGCGCGGCGCCCTCCACCCTGGGCGTCAAGGTCGACATCTCGCACACCTACATCGGTGACCTCCGCGTCCAGCTGGTCGCCCCCTCGGGCACCGTCTACACGCTGAAGGCCTTCGGCACCGGCGGCAGCGCGGACGACATCAAGACCACCTACACGGTCAACGCCTCCGGCCAGACCGCCAACGGCGTCTGGAAGCTGCGCGTCACCGACAACGCCACGTACGACACCGGGCGCATCAACTCCTGGGGTCTGCAGTTCTGACCGGCGCTGACGGGCACTGACAGGCACTGACCGGCACCGACAGGTACCGACCGGGGGCCAGGGGCGGAATCCGCCCCTGGCCCCCGGGCTTCGTCCCTCCCGCCGCATACGATGCGCTCCACGGACGCGCGCACCGCGCGCCGTGCGGGCCACGCCTCGCCGCCGGTGGCGCGCGGCCCGCGGGAGGGGACCGAAGGAGCGAGCGAGCGTGTCCACACCGCCGACCCCGGGGATGCCGCCGGGCCAGCCCCAGCAGCCGGGACCGGGGGCGCCGCCGCCCCCGCCGTACGTACCGCCGCAGGGCGGCCCGGGGCCGTACCAGCAGCCGCAGCCGGGCCCGTACGGCGGGTATCCGGGGCAGCCGGGGCAGGGGTACGGCTACGGATACGGCTACCCGGCTCCGCAGCCGCCGGTCAGTGGTCTGGCCGTCGGCTCCCTGGTGACCGGCATCCTGTTCTTCGTTCCGGCCGTCGGCCTGATCCTCGGCCTCTTCGCGCTGCCCAGCCTCAAGCGGCGCGGGGAGCGCGGCAAGGGGATGGCGGTGGCGGGCATGATCCTCTCCTCCTGCGGGCTGGCCCTGTGGACGCTGATGCTCGCCACCGGCGGCTTCTCCTCCTTCATGGACGGTTTCCGCGAGGGGATGCGCGAGTCCGGCAACAGCGCCTTCACACTGCGCGTCGGCGAGTGTTTCAACGCCCCCGAGGGGGAACTGGAGGGCGAGGCGTACGACGTCGACAAGGTCGACTGCGCCCGTCCGCACGACGGCGAGGTTTTCGGGGCCTTCCAGCTGGCCGACGCGAGGACGTACCCGGGCGAGGACCGGATCGACTCCCTGGCCGACCGCCGCTGCACGGCCAAGGTCGACGCCTACGCCGGCCGGTCCGTCGAGGAACTGCCCCCGGACGTCTTCGTCTTCTACTACCTGCCGACCGCCGAGAGCTGGGCCCTCGGCGACCGCGAGGTCAGCTGTCTCTTCGGCAAGGACGGCGGGAAGCTCACCGGCAGCCTCGCCGGGTCCGGCTCGGGGTCCGGCCAGGGCGGGGACGGCGGCGCCGGTGCGGGGGAGGAGGAGCCGCCGGGGGAGATCTCTCCGGTGGGTCTGCCGCGCCCGCTCGCGGGATGAGCGGGGTGAGCGGGGGGACGCGGCGCGAAGTTCCCGGCCACCCGCGAATTCGTCACTTCAGGTGAATCTCTGGCCCAAGGTTGCGGGCGGCAACCTACGGTTGTCAGGCTGTCGCTGTCTGTCAACCTGATGGGAGTGGCCAGTGACGTTCGGTGAGCGGCCTGCGTATCTGCGCGTGGCGGACGACCTCCGCAAGAAGATCGTCGACGGTGCCCTTCTGCCGAACACCCGCCTCCCCTCGCAGGCCCGCATCCGGCAGGAGTACGGCGTCTCGGACACGGTCGCGCTGGAGGCGCGCAAGGTCCTGATGGCCGAGGGGCTGGTCGAGGGCCGCTCGGGCTCGGGGACGTACGTGCGCGAGCGGCCCGAGCCGCGCCGGATCGCCCGCACCGGGTACCGCGACCCCGGCGGCTCCACGCCGTTCCGGCAGGAGCAGGCGCTGAGCGGGGTGCGCGGCACCTGGGAGTCGCGCAGCGAGCAGGAGGGCGCCTCGGTCGAGGTCGCCGAGCGGCTCGGCATCGAGCCCGGCGACCGCGTGATGCGCACCCGGTACGTCTTCCGCGAGGCCGGCGAGGCGATGATGCTCTCCACCTCCTGGGAGCCGCTGGCGCTCACCGGCCGCACCCCGGTGATGCTCCCCGAGGAGGGCCCGCTCGGCGGCTCGGGGGTGGTCGAGCGGATGGCCGCCATCGACATCGTCGTGGACAACATGGCGGAGGAGGTCGGCTGCCGCCCCGGCCTCGCCGAGGAACTCCTCGCCCTCGGCGGCGTCCCCGGCCACACCGTCCTCACCATCCGGCGCACCTACTACGCCTCGGGCCGTCCGGTGGAGACCGCCGACGTGGTCGTCCCGGCCGACCGCTACCGGGTGGCGTACCACCTTCCGGTCAAGTGAGCGCCGGGCCGCGGCGGGACCTCAGGGGGCGCGCGTATGCCGGGGGCGTGCGCCGGGGCTGACGGATGAACTGCTTCCGTGTCGTCAACGTGGGCTTCCCTGCTGCTGGTTGAAGGCTCAACTCGTTCCCGAGGGGGCGCGTCCATCCGGATGCGCCCCCTCCGGCTTGGCTGGTTGCTTACCTCTTTGTGCCATTCCGTATCCGTTGAGTGAAGGTCGGGCGTAGGCTCCGGCATATGCGGAGTGCGGTTTCCTCGACGAACGGAGCGAGAAGTGAGCCGGGTGCAGGAAGCGAGGCGTGCGATGGGTGAGGGCGGTACCGCGCTCCCCTGGCACGTCATACGGCAGGAGGCCAACGGCAACCGGTACCGGGTGGCCGCCTGTGCCACGCGCGCCGAGGCCCAGAAGGTCGTCGAGTCGCTGGGCTCGCGCGACGAACAGCACTACTGGGTCGAGCGGCAGTCCGCCTGACCTCCTCCGGGGGCCGGACGCCGCGTAGGCTCCCGCGCATGACGGAACAGATCGTGGTGGTCGCCGCCGCACTGCGGGACGCGCGAGCCGACGGCCGGGGCGGACCCGTGACCGAGCGCCTGCTCGCGGCCCGCCGTAGCGCCCCGCCGGAACTTGCGGGCCGCTGGGAGCTGCCGGGCGGCAAGATCGAGCCCGGCGAACAGCCCGAGGCGGCCCTCGTGAGGGAACTCCGCGAGGAACTCGGCGTACGGGCGGAACCGGTGGAGCGCATCCCCGGCACCTGGGAGCTGAAGCCCGGATACGTCCTGAAGGTGTGGACCGCCCGCCTCGTGGAGGGCGAGCCCGAGCCGCTGGAGGACCACGACGAGCTGCGCTGGCTCTCCGCCGAGGAGATCTGGGACGTCGACTGGCTGCCCCAGGACCGGCCCGCCGTGATGGAGACCGCCCGGCGGATGGAGAGCCCGGCGCTGGACTGAGCCGGGCCGGGGAGTTCCGCTGGGCCGACGGGGCGACACCGGGGCGCGAATAGCGGACGTATCGCTATGAACGAGGAGCGATCGGGCAATAGTCACGGCAATCGCCCGGTGCTCCTCGTCCGGGAAGTGCCGGCGTGTCCGTCGTCCCTTCGTCCCGCAGTCGTCCCCCGCCCACGCCCGGCGGCATTCCGCGCGGGCAGCGGAGAGGGCTGCCGGTGTTTGGAAGTGATCGGTGTGATCGACACCCGTGGCGACTGTGCCGCGTGGACCTTCCCCGCCGACCCGGGGGTCGTGCGCACCGCACGGACCGTGGTCCGGCGCCAGCTGGCCGCCTGGGGGCTCGACGCCCTGGAGGACGTGACCGCGCTGCTGGTCAGCGAGTTGGTGACCAACTCGCTGCGGTACGCGCACGGGCCCATCGGGGTCCGCCTCACCCACCCCGAGGAAGTCGGCTCGCCGCTGCTGGTGGAGGTCTCCGACCCTGTTCCCGACGCGCCCCGCGAGCGCCGGGCCGGACCCGACGAGGAGACCGGCCGCGGTCTCCAGCTCGTCGCCTGCACCTCGTGCCGCTGGGGCACCCGGCGGGGCCGGCGGGGCAAGACCGTCTGGTTCGAACTGGCGCTTCCCGGGTGACGTTCCCGCGCCGAAGCGGGCGGATCCCGGCGCCCGGCGGTCGCATCCGGGCAGCTCCGGTCCGTACGCCCGGTGACCGGTCGGGTCCGGTCGACCGCGTGCGGGCTCGTGCGCTCTCGTTCGTTCTCGGTGGACCGTCCGAGGTTAGGAGGGCGTTCCCCATGGTTAGGAGTGTCAGTGCGCCGGTCTCGAATACCCCGGCGGGTCGTCCGCGACCTGAAAGCGTCGAGACCGTGCTGTGATCGTGAACGAGATGTGATGCCGCGCCGTAGTGCTGGATACTGCGGACTGCTGCCCCGGTACCGGGTCCGGGGGCGGTGAGCTGGAGGGGACGGTTCGCGTGAGCGAGATACCAGCGAAGGCCACGGCTCACCAGGAGCCGGCGGGCCGGATCGTGTGGCAGAGCAGCCCACCCGGGTCGATCTACGACTACATCAAGGTCGCCTCCTTCTCGATCGGCCCCGACGGGCTGGTCGACCAGTGGAGCGACCGCGCCGAGCGGCTCTTCGGCATCCGCGCCCAGGACGTGCTCGGCCGCGACCCCATCGACGCCTTCGTCCCGGGCCACCTGCGCGAACGCGGCCACCGCAAGATGGCCGAGATCCTCGACGGCAAGGAGTGGACCGGCGTCCTGCCCGTCCGGCTGCCCGCGCCCCGCTCCGGCGAGGCCGCACCCGGCGCACCCGTCACGGAACCGGCCACCACGCCCACCCCCCGCACCGCTCCCGACGACCCCCCGGCGGCCGCGGTGCGCGAGGGGCTGGCCGAGATCTACGTGATGCCCACCCGTACCGAGGCGGGGGACCGGGCCGCCGTCTGCATCGTGGTGGACGTCCGCACCCTGCGGAGCATCGAGTCGGGACTGGCCGCCTCGGAGGCGATTTTCGGCCAATCTCCCATCGGCTTCCTGCTCTTCGGCACCGACCTGCGCATCCAGCGGGCCAACCAGCGGTTCGCCTCCGTCTTCGGCGGCCCCGCCGACACCCACCGCGGCCGCACCGCCGAGGACTACCTCTCCCCGCGCGAGGCCGACCGGCTCAGCGCCGCCCTCCACCGCGTCCTGGACACCGGCGACCCGGTCAACGACCTCCAGCTCACCGGGCCCGCCGCCGACTCCGAGCCCGGCGAACGGCGCCACTGGTCGATCAACCTCTACCGCGTCCACGACGGCGCCGGACGCCCCTTGGGCGTCGCCGCCATCGGCACCGACGTCACCCGCCGCGACGCCGCCGCCCGCGAGGCCGCCCACGCCCGGCGCAACCTCGCCCTGCTCAACGACGCCGCCTCGCGCATCGGGACCAGCCTCGACCTGGACACCACCGCCCGCGAACTCCTCGACGTCACCGTCCCCGCCTTCTGCGACCTCGCCTCCGTCGACCTCTACCAGGCACTCCTGGAGGGCGACGAGACCCCGCAGAGCCTGTGGAGCCGGTCCACCGCCGACGGCGGCGGCGCCGGCGGCGCCCTGCGCCGCGTCGCCTTCTCCAGCGCTGTCGCCGACACCCCCTTCAGCCCCGGCATCGGCGACGAGGCGGGCCGCCCCGGCACCGCCCCCGTCCCCGTCAACTCCGTCCACCACTACGAGTACGGCTCGCCCTGCGCCACCGCGCTGCGCACCGCCCGCGCCCAGAACGTCGAGGGCTCCACCGGGCTGGTCCACTCCACCCTCGCCGTGCCGCTGGTCGCCCGGGACACCGTGGTCGGACTGGTCAAGTTCTCCCGGACGAAGGGGAGCGAGCCCTTCAGCGAGCGCGACCGGGCACTCGCCGCCGAACTGGCCGCGCGCACCGCCGTCTGCATCGACAACGCCCGCCTCTACCGCCGCGAGCACGAGCGCGCCCTCATCCTCCAGCGCAGCCTGCTGCCGCCCGGCGCCCCCGAGGCGTCCGGGCTCGACATCGCCTGCCGCTACCTGCCCGGCAACGCCGCCACCGAGGTCGGCGGCGACTGGTTCGACGTCATCGAACTCCCCGGCCACCGCACCGCCCTGGTCATCGGCGACGTGATGGGCCGCGGCCTGCGCGCCGCCGTCGCCATGGGCGAACTGCGCACCGCCGTACGCACCCTCGCCCTGCTCGACCTCGAACCGGCCGAGGTCCTCTCCCACCTGGACGAGATCGCCCGCGGCCTCGGCGCCCCCGCGCACGGCCCCGGCTCCCAGCAGTCCACCCGCGCCGCCTTGCAGAACCGTGACGCCGACCTCTCCGAGGTCTACCTCGCCACCTGCGTCTACGCGGTCTACGACGCCGTCACCCGGCGCGTCACCTTCGCCAACGCCGGCCACCTGCCGCCCGTCATCGTCGAACCGGGCGAGCCCGGCGAGCCCGCCCTCCTCCTCGACGTACCGCCCGGGCTGCCGCTCGGCGTCGGCGGCGAACCCTTCGAGGAGGTCGAGGTGGAGATCCCCGAAGGCGCCCTGCTCGCCCTCTACACCGACGGCCTCGTCGAATCCCGCGACCAGACCCTGGACGCCGGGCTCAGCGCCTTCCGGGCCGCCCTCACCGGGCCCGAGATGGCCCTGGAGGACGCCTGCGACCACGTCCTGTCCACCCTCGACACCCACCACGGCGAGGACGACATCGCGCTGCTCATGGCGCGGGTCCAGGGGCTCCCCGCCGAGAACGTCGGCGACTGGACGCTGCCGCGCGAACCCAAGTCGGTCGGCCGCGCCCGCGAACTGGCCCGCACCCAGCTGGAGAGCTGGGGACTCGACGCCCTCGTCGACACCGTGGAACTGCTCGTCAGCGAACTCGTCACCAACGCCCTGCGGTACGGCGAGGGGGAGATCCGGCTGAGGCTGCTCCTCGACCGCACCCTGGTCTGCGAGGTCTGGGACGCCGGGCTGGTCCAGCCCCGGCGGCGGCGCGCCCGCGACACCGACGAGGGCGGGCGCGGGCTCCAGCTGGTCGGGCTGCTCAGCGCCTCCTGGGGCTCGCGGCGTACGCCCCGGGGCAAGACCGTCTGGTTCGAGCTGGCGCTGCCCGACGGGGGAGAGGCGCCCGACCCGACCGAGGCCCTGCTCAGTCTCTTCTGAGCGCGGAGAACGCCGGGGCCTCCGCCTGGAGAGCGTCGTCGGCCCGCGCGCTGTGCTCGCGTACGGCCGCCGGGTTCTCGCCCTTGGCCCACTGGCGGCGGGCCTCCGCCAGTTCCGTGCGGGCCGTCGTCAGGGCCGCCTCGGCGGCGATCAGGGCCTGCGGCGGGGCGTCGGGGGAGGCGGCCGCCACCTGGGCCGCCCTGATCCGGATCGCGTCCTCCGCCTGCTCCAGGGCCTCCGCCGGGGAGAGCACCGGGGTGCGGGTGTCGCCGCCCGCTCCCCATATCTCGGTCCCCGCCGGGGTGGTGCGGGTGCTGACCCGGCGTCTGCGCCGGCGGTACGTGTACACGGCGGCGGTCAGTGCGGCTGCCAGCACCAGGATCGGCAGGATCAGGTCCGCCCGCACCGTGTCACCCTTCGCCGCGCTTGACCGCTCCTTCGGAGAGTAGGGCGACGGGGTCGCCCTGGCGAGCGGGGAGGCGGGAAACTCCGCTCAACGTGGGGGGTGTGCGTGGACAACCCGCCCGCCCTGGCGTGGCCTCAGGCGCCGGCCGGGCTGTTTTGGGGTGCGGTCTGTGGTGACCGTGCCGGTCAAGGATGGCCTCAGGCGCCGGCCGGGCTGTTTTGGGGTGCGGTTCGTGGTGACCGTGCC
Organism: Streptomyces albidoflavus; assembly: GCF_000719955.1. GTDB lineage: Bacteria > Actinomycetota > Actinomycetes > Streptomycetales > Streptomycetaceae > Streptomyces > Streptomyces albidoflavus. Next base: position 110,738 of record NZ_JOII01000022.1, on the reverse strand, counting down.
GGTCAAAGATGGCCTCAAGCGCCGGCCGGGCTGGAGGGGGTGCGGTTCGTGGTGACCGTGCCGGTCAGAGATGGCCTCAATCGCCGGCCGGGCTGGAGGGGGCGCGGTTCGTCGTGACCGTGCCGGTCAGAGATGGCCTCAATCGCCGGCCGGGCTGGGATTTGGCGGGGGTGGTCTTCCTGTGCCGGTTACCGAGTGGCCTCAAGTGCCGGCCGGGCTGGAGTGGGTGTGGGGCCCCCGACATCCCGCCTCACAACAACAGCCCCACCGAACGACCGAAGGACCCCGACGGCTCAGCCCACCGGGGCCCTTCTGTTCTCCAGGCGCGCCACCGAACCACCCCACCCGGCCCACTCCCGGCCAAAGTCAGCCCAGCCAAACTCCAGCCCGGCCGGCGTTTGAGGCCATCTCTGAGCCGCGGCCGAAGGCCGGAGCCGGGCCAAATTCCAGCCCGGCCGGCGCTTGAGGCCACCTCTGGCCCGCGGCAGAAGCCGCAGCCCAGCCCCCCGCAGCCCGGCCGGCGCCTGAGGCGGGCCCAGTCGGTGGGGGAGGCGCGTCCGCCCGGGTGGAACCCGTACCTCTTCACGGCGTGTCGGCGCGACGGGTCCGCGCCGGAGGCGTTCCGTGGCAATAGATGTGATCAGCTCCATATACCGCCAAACGTGATCAAATCCCGGTGACTCCCGGAGGTACGCCCCATGTTCCACGACGGCGCAAGACGGCGTTCGGTCGCGCTCCTGACGACCGGAGTCCTCGCACTCCCGGCCGTCGCGGCGTGCGGCGCGTCCGAGGAAGGAAACGTTCCGGCAGCCGCCCAGGACCTCGCACCCACCCCCCGCGACCTGGTCGCCAACGGCTCCACCCTGACCTGGGCGATCGACGCCGTTCCGGGCACCCTCAACGCGTACCAGGCGGACGCCGACACCGGGACCACCCGGGTGACCGGCGCCGTCCTGCCGGCCCTGTTCACCCTGGACGACAAGGGCCGCCCGCAGGCCAACCCGGACTACCTGGAGTCCGCCGAGGTGGTCGAGCGCGAGCCGCGCCAGGTCGTCGTCTACCGGCTGAACCAGAAGGCCGTGTGGAGCGACGGCCGGGAGATCGGCGCCCCCGACTTCGCCGCCCAGTGGCGCGCCCTGCGCGGCAAGGACCCGGCGTACTGGACCGCCAGGAACGCCGGGTACGACCGGATCGCCAAGGTCGAGCGGGGCAAGGACGACCTGGAGGTGCAGGTCACCTTCGACAAGCCGTACGCGGAGTGGCGCAGCCTCTTCACGCCGCTGTACCCGAAGGACGTCATGGGCACCCCGGACTCCTTCAACGACAGCGCGCGCACCACCCTGAAGAACACCGCGGGCCCGTTCAGCCTGAAGAAGGTCGACCGGAAGTCGGGCGACATCACCCTCGTCCGCAACCCTCGCTGGTGGGGTGACCAGCCCAAACTCGACCAGCTGGTCTTCCGCAAGGTCGCCCCGAAGAACCGCACCAAGGCGCTCACCGCGGGCCGGGTCGACCTGGCGCAGGTCGCCCCGGGCGAGGCGGAGCGGATCTCGCTGGCCCGCCGCGACAAGGGCGCCAAGGGCCCGCTCGCCCACGGTCCCGGCGCCGGGCGCACCCCCGCGGACGCGCTGATGTCCTGGGCGGTCGCCCACGGCACCGAGCAGGAGGCGGCCGAGTCGGAGCAGCTGGCCCGCGAGCAGACCCGCGAGGCGGTCGTCGCGTACGCCGCCGAGCAGAAGTCCCTCGGCGCCTACGAGGTCCGCAAGGCCCTGGAGCCCTCCTTCACCCAGCTGGCGCTGAACGGCGCCGACGGCCCGCTCGCCGACGAGCGGGTGCGCCGGGCCGTGGCCCGCGCCCTGGACCGCAAGGAGCTGGCCGAGACGGTGCTGAAGCCGCTCGGCCTGCCCGCCCAGCCGGTCGGCAGCCACCTGGCACTGGCCGGGCAGGACGCCTACGAGGACGCCAGCGACGCGCTCGGCAGCCAGGACACCGCCGAGGCCCGCGCCCTGCTCGCCGAGGCGGGCTGGAAGCCGGGCCAGGGCGCGGCCCGGCCGAAGAACGCCGGGGCCTCCGGTGAGCCCGCCGAGGGGGCCGAGGGCGAGGAGGCCGTCGGGAACTCCGGGAACGAGGACCGGCCCGGTGACGACGGCGGCGAGTACATCGTCGGCGAGGACGACGGGAAGTCCGGCGGGCGCGGTGGCCCGATGCTGCCGGGCGCGGTCGCGGCGGGACAGGGCGCGGCCCTGTGGCGCCAGGCCGACGTGGTGGCCCGGCAGGACGGCGACGGCAAGACCGAGCAGGGGGCGCACGCCCAGCAGGGCGGCCCGCCCGGCGCGTACGCCCCCAAGGGCACGGCGGCGCCGAAGGAGTCGGAGAGTCCGGGGGCCGAGGGGGCGGCGGGGCCGCTGGCCAAGGACGGGCTGGCGCTGACGCTGCGGTTCGTGGTGCCCTCGGGGGCCGGGTCCGAGCAGTTGCGCGCGGTCGCCGACAAGATCGCGGAGCAGCTGGAGAAGATCGGGGTGACCACGGCGATGAAGAAGGTCCCCAGCTCGGGCTACTTCACCGACCACGTCGCCTCCGGCCAGTACGACATGGCGCTCTACTCCTGGCCGGGCACGGCCTACCCGGCGACCGACGGGCGCCCCATCCACGCCAAGCCGGTCCCGGCGGCGGACGGCTCGCTCAACGTCGCGCAGAACTACACCCGGGTCGGCACCGACCGGATCGACCAGCTCTTCGACCAGGCCGTCGGCGAGCTGGACGACGGCGCCCGCAAGAAGCTGATCAAGGAGGCGGACGCCCGTATCTGGGCGGTCGCCGGGGCCATCCCGCTCTACCAGCGCCCCGAGCTGGTCGCGGCCCGGCCGAGCGTCGCCAACGCCGGTGCCTTCGGCTTCGCGACCCCGCGCTACCAGGACATCGGCTTCCTGAAGAAGGGCGCCAAGCCCGGCAAGCAGGACCGCAAGCCCGGGTCCTGACCAGGACCCTCACGCGACCCGCACCTCAGAACTGGCTCAACTCCCTTGCCCGCCGGACCACCCGGCGGGCAAGGTCATGTCGATCCCTCGACCCCGTCGAGCTCTACGGATTCCCCCCACCCCACCCCGCCGGCCCGGATTCCCCAAGATCCGGGCCGGTGGCGTCGCGCCCCGGGGCGCGGACCGACCAGCGCCACCGCAGGACCGTGTCCCGCCACCGGCGTCGGGCCACGGACGTCTCTTCGCACACGTCACACGGGGGAACAGCATGTCCGAGGACCGCCGCACCACCGCCCCGCCCGGCCTGCGCCGGGCCCTCGTCGCCGCCGTGGCCACCTGCCTCGTGGTGGGCGCCGCCTCCTTCGCCGTCGGCCGCTCCACCGCACCGGAAACCGCTGCCGCCGAGGCCAAGCCCACGGCGCGGAACTCCGCCGCGCCCTGCCAGGGCGGTACCTACACCTGGTTCGGGGTGCGCGAGGAGCCGCTGCTCACCGGGGTGAGCCGCGCCTCGGAGAAGGGCGAGGAGACCCCGCTCGCCGCCGTGGCCCGGCCCCGGAAGGCCGTGGACGCGCCGCGCGGCGCCGGGGTCGACCCCCGCCGGACGCTCTACTCGCTGGCTCTGCACATCGGGGAGGCCGGGCTGGACGACGGGGAGGCCGGCCAGGAGGGCCTGGCCTTCGCCGACCCCGCGCTCCCGTACGCGCTGGACGGCGGGGGCGTCGAGGTCGACGGGGACGGGGTCGGCACCGTCGAATGGGCGCAGGTCACGAGCGTCACCGGGCAGTTCCGGCTGGAGTGCGGGGACGGCCGGACCGTCTACGGGCAGGCCGAGAGCTGGACCGTCGACGGGGCCGGCGTGCTGGACTGCCAGGAGCCCCTGACCGACGCGACGCCCACCGCTCGCGACGCCGCCCTGCTCGCCTGCGAGGGCGACGACCCCGCCAACACCGGAGGGAAGCCGAAGGCTTCCGAGGGTGACCGGAAGACGTCCTGAGCGCCTCGCCGGCGGTGCCGTCCGTGACCTGGTCGCGGTGGCGCCGTCGGCCCCCGGACGCCCTGTGTTCGGCCGGGGTTGTCCGCGCCCCGTACCATGGGACAAAGCCGTGGCGGGTCCGCCCGGCGGGCGTACGAAGGACGAGACGCCTGATTCCCCGATCCGAGAGAAGCGCTAGCCAGCATGCCCACGCGTCACGACATCCGTAACGTCGCCATCGTCGCCCACGTCGACCACGGCAAGACCACCCTGGTCGACGCCATGCTCAAGCAGGCGGGCGCCTTCGCCGCCCACCAGCTGGATTCGGTCGACGACCGGGTCATGGACTCCAACGACCTGGAGCGTGAGAAGGGCATCACGATCCTCGCCAAGAACACGGCGGTGAAGTACCACCCCAAGTCCGGCGGGGACCCGATCACGATCAACATCATCGACACCCCCGGCCACGCCGACTTCGGTGGCGAGGTCGAGCGCGGTCTCTCGATGGTCGACGCCGTGGTGCTCCTGGTGGACGCCTCCGAGGGCCCGCTCCCGCAGACCCGCTTCGTGCTCCGCAAGGCGCTCGCCGCCCGGATGCCGGTCATCCTCTGCATCAACAAGACGGACCGCCCGGACTCCCGCATCGACGAGGTCGTCAACGAGACGTACGACCTCTTCCTCGACCTGGACGCCGACGAGGACCAGATCGAGTTCCCGATCGTCTACGCCTGCGCCCGTGACGGCGTCGCCTCGCTGACCAAGCCGGAGGACGGCACCGTCCCGGCCGACAGCGACAGCTTGGAGCCGTTCTTCACCACCCTGCTGGAGACGGTCCCGGCCCCCCAGTACGACGAGGCCGCCCCGCTCCAGGCGCACGTCACCAACCTGGACGCCGACAACTTCCTCGGCCGTATCGCGCTGCTCCGCGTCGAGCAGGGCGAGCTGAAGAAGGGCCAGACGGTCGCCTGGATCAAGCGCGACGGCTCCATCTCCAGCGTCCGCATCTCCGAGCTGATGATGACCGAGGCGCTCACCCGCAAGCCGGCCGAGAAGGCGGGCCCCGGTGACATCTGCGCCGTCGCCGGCATCCCGGAGATCATGATCGGCGAGACGCTGGCCGACCCGGAGAACCCGGTCGCGCTGCCGCTCATCACGGTCGACGAGCCCGCGATCTCGATGACCGTCGGCACCAACACCTCGCCGCTGGTCGGCCGGGGCGGCACCGGCAAGGGCGCCGACAACAAGGCGGCCGTCAAGGACCGCAAGGTCACCGCCCGCCAGGTCAAGGACCGCCTGGAGCGCGAGCTGATCGGCAACGTCTCGCTCCGCGTCCTGGACACCGAGCGCCCCGACGCCTGGGAGGTGCAGGGCCGCGGTGAGCTGGCGCTGGCCATCCTGGTCGAGCAGATGCGCCGCGAGGGGTACGAGCTGACCGTCGGCAAGCCGCAGGTGGTCACCAAGGACGTGGACGGCAAGGTCCACGAGCCGATCGAGCGCATCACCATCGACGTGCCCGAGGAGCACATGGGCGCCGTCACGCAGCTCATGGGCACCCGCAAGGGCCGCATGGACAACATGTCGAACCACGGCTCCGGCTGGGTCCGCATGGAGTTCATCGTTCCCTCCCGCGGCCTCATCGGCTTCCGCACGGAGTTCCTCACCAACACCCGCGGCACCGGCATCGCCCACTCCATCCACGAGGGCCACGAGCCGTGGTTCGGCGAGCTGAAGACCCGCAACAACGGCTCGCTGGTCGCCGACCGCGCCGGCTCGGTCACCGCCTTCGCGATGACCAACCTGCAGGAGCGCGGCGTCCTCTTCGTCGAGCCCGGCACCGAGGTGTACGAGGGCATGATCGTCGGCGAGAACTCCCGCGCCGACGACATGGACGTCAACATCACCAAGGAGAAGAAGCTCACCAACATGCGCTCCTCCACCGCCGACGTCTCCGAGTCGCTGGTGCCGCCGCGCAAGCTCTCCCTGGAGCAGTCCCTGGAGTTCTGCCGCGACGACGAGTGCGTCGAGGTGACCCCGGAGTCCGTCCGCATCCGCAAGGTCAACCTGGACGCGCGCACCCGCGCCCGCGCCGCCTCCAAGGCCAAGCACGGCTGATCCGCGCCGCCGGCCCGACGGTGCCCGGCCCCGTACCCCCCCTCACGGGTGGTGCGGGGCCGGGCACCGGCCTTTTGGCGCTGCGGAGTTGACGGAAGTTGGCCGAACCGGATGCGCTCGGCGCCCGGGGGCTGAAAGATGCTCACAGCCCCTTTCCGCGGCGGTCCGGGAGGGGAGGCCGGGCAACCGGTTTTCGGGGGCGGAGTGTCCGGTATACGGACGGCCGCGCCCGATAGATGTGTAACGAGTCCGTTTCGCAACCATCTATCTCGGATCGGTTTGTCCGGATTTTGGAAGATGTGAGTGTCAGGTGTGATCGAACCGAGACCAAAAGGGTGTGGTCGGGCCGAACACCATGGCTAATAGTTGAGCGCGTAGAGCTCGGGTCAATGGGTCACGCGCTGTGGGGAGCGCCGACTCACGAGCACACTGGGGCACTCGATCTTCGCCGTCAGGGGTGTCGGCGGATCGTCCTGTGCCCTCTCTTGCAGTGAACAAGTGGACTCATGAGGAGGAACCCATGCGTGGTGCCAAGAGCGCCAAGTGGGTCGCGGGTGCGATAGTCGTCGCCCTGGCCGCGACCGCCTGCGGTGGCAACGACGACGGTGGCGACAAGCCGAAGGCGTCCGGCAAGCCCGCCGGCTACGTCTCGATCGACGTCGGCGAGCCGCAGAAGGCCCTGATCCCGGCCGACACCAACGAGAGCCTCGGCTCGTACGTCATCCAGTCGCTCTTCACCCAGCTCCTGGACTTCGACGCCGACGGCAACATCGTCTACACCAACGCCGAGTCGATCGAGACCAAGGACTCGAAGACCTGGACGGTGAAGCTGAAGAAGGGCTGGAAGTTCCACGACGGCACCCCCGTCACCTCCCAGTCCTACATCGATGCGTGGAACTGGTCCGCGAACATCGACAACAAGATGCAGAACGCGTTCTGGTTCGAGGACATCAAGGGCTACGAGGACGTCCACCCCGAGGGTGAGGGCGCCAAGGCGAAGGCCAAGGAGATGTCCGGCCTGAAGGCCGTGGACGACACCACCTTCACCATCGAGCTCGACAAGTCGGTCCCGTACTTCGAGTACAAGCTCGGCTACGCCACCTGGGCCCCGCTGCCCAAGGCCTTCTTCGACGACCCGAAGGCCTTCGGCCAGAAGCCCATCGGCAACGGTCCCTACTCCTTCGAGAAGTGGACCCACAAGAAGCTCATCCAGGTCAAGGCCAACGAGGACTACACCGGTCCGAACAAGGCCAAGAACAAGGGTGTGCAGTTCAAGAACTACGCCACCGTCGAGGCCGCCTACCAGGACGTCCTCTCCGGCAACCTGGACATGATCCGCCAGGTCGGCCCGAAGGACCTGCCGAAGTACAAGTCGGACCTCGGTGACGGCGCCGTCGAGCAGGAGTACGCGGCCGTCCAGTCGATCGTCCCCGCCTTCTACACCAAGCAGTGGAAGGACGTCGACCCCAAGGTCATGCAGGGCCTGTCGATGGCGATCGACCGCGAGACGATCACCAAGACCGTCCTGAACAACACCCGCAAGCCGGCGAAGAGCTTCACCCCGCCGCAGGTCAAGGGCAACCAGGACCTCGACACCGAGGTGTTCGACTACAACCCGGACGAGGCGAAGAAGCTCATCAAGGAAGGCGGTGGTGTGCCGGACAACAAGATCTTCATCCAGTACAACACCGACGGTGGGCACAAGGAGTGGGTGACCGCGGTCTGCGAGTCCATCCGCAACGCCACCGGGGTCGAGTGCCTCGGCGACGCCAAGCCTGACTTCGCCACCGACCTCGAGGCCCGCGACAACGACGAGGTCAAGTCGTTCTACCGCGGTGGCTGGGTCGCCGACTACCCGCTGAACGTCAACTTCATGCGTGAGCTGTACGGCACCACGGCCGAGGCGAACAACGGACGATTCTCCGACAAGGAGGTCGACGAGCTGTTCAAGAAGGGCGACAACGCCAAGACGCTGGAGGAGTCCATCAAGCTCTACCAGGAGGCCGAGAAGGTCCTGGTCGAGAAGATGCCCGCCATCCCGCTCTGGACGTACCAGATCAACGGTGGCCACGGCAAGGACGTCGACAACGTCAAGGTCGACTTCCACGGTGACTTCGAGGTCACCGAGGTCACGGTCAAGTAAGCGCGCCCACGGGCCAATTCCCCACTTCGGCCATCACCCCGGCACCGGGCCGCTGACCCGGCGCCGGGGGGACCGGGGGCCGTTCCCGCACAGGCGGGGACGGCCCCCGGCCCGCAGTTATCCACACGGAGGCACCCCATGGGGCGTTATGTCGCACGACGACTGCTCCAGATGATCCCGGTCTTCATCGGGTCAACCTTGCTGATCTTCCTGATGATGTTCGCGCTGCCCGGCGACCCCGTGAGAGCGCTGGCCGGAGAGCAGGCCGTCGACCAGGCACAGATCGCCGCGCTCAAGGCCGAACTCGGCCTCGACAGGCCGATCCTGGTGCAGTACGTCTCCTACATCGGGAACGTCTTCCAGGGCGACTTCGGCACGCAGATCGCGAGCCAGCGCCCCATCTCCGAGGTCATCCTCGACGCCTACCCGGTCACGATCCAGCTGGCGCTCTTCGCGTTCACCTTCATCGTGGTCGCCGGCATCCTGCTCGGCGTCATTGCCGGCCTGAAGCCCAACTCGATCCGCGACCGCGGCCTGCTCGGGCTCACCCTGCTGCTCATCGCCGTCCCGTCCTTCGTGACCGGTTACACGGCGCAGTTCGTCTTCTCGTTCAAGATGGGTCTGGTGCCGCCCAACGTCGGCCTCGAACCCTCCTGGAACGAGATGCTGATGCCCGCCATGGTGCTGGCCTCGCTCTCCCTCGCCTACGTCGCGCGGCTCACCCGGACCTCCATCGCGGAGAACCTGCGGGCCGACTACATGCGGACGGCGACCGCCAAGGGCCTGCCGAGGCGCCGGATCGTGGGCATCCACCTGATGCGCAACTCGCTCATCCCGGTGGTCACCTTCCTCGGCACCGACATCGGCTCCCTGATGGGCGGCGCGATCGTCACCGAGGGCATCTTCAACATCAAGGGCGTCGGCGGACTCATCTACGAAGCCCTGGGCCGCCGCGAGGGCGCGACCGTCGTCGGTGTCGTCACCATCATCGTGATCGTCTACCTCCTCGCCAGCCTGATCGTCGACCTGCTTTACGCGGTCCTGGACCCGAGGATCCGGTATGCCTGACAAGACCGCAGACATGGAAAAGAAGACCGAGGAGAAGGCCGTGATGCCTTCCTCCACCGAGGTCCCGCTGACGCTGGACGCCGGTCCCGCGCCCGGCAAGCCGCGTTCGCTCTGGTCGGACGCCTGGCACGACCTGCGGCGCAGCCCGCTCTTCGTGGTCTCCGCCCTGATGATCCTCTTCCTGATCGTCATGGCGATCTGGCCGGGGCTGTTCACCGGCGCCTCGCCTCGCGACTCGGACTTGAAGAACCACTTCCTCCAGCATCCGAACTGGACGCACTTCTTCCAGGCCGACTGGTTCGGCTACGACCTCCAGGGCCGCTCCATCTACGCCCGGGTGGTCCACGGGGCCCGCGCCTCGATCGCCGTCGGCGTCGTCGTCACCCTCGCGGTGACGATCATCGGCACCATCGTCGGCATGGTCGCCGGCTACTTCGGCGGCTGGGTGGACAGCCTGCTCTCCCGCCTCACCGACGTCTTCTTCGGTGTGCCGTTCATCGTCGGCGCCATGGTCATCCTGACCACCTTCGAGGAGCGCGCGGTCTGGGTGGTCATCCTGGCCCTGGCCTTCCTCGGCTGGACGCAGATCGCCCGTGTCGCCCGTGGCGCGGTGATCACGATCAAGCAGTCCGACTACGTGGTGGCGGCCCGGGCTCTGGGTGCCTCCACCAGCCGGATCATGTTCAAGCACATCCTGCCCAACGCCATGGCCCCGATCATCGTGGTCGCCACCATCGCGCTCGGTGGCTACATCGGTGCCGAGGCCACCCTCTCGTACCTCGGTATCGGCCTCGCCGAGCCGACGGTCTCGTGGGGTATCGACGTCGCCTCCGGCAAGGACCAGCTGCGTAACGCGCCGTTCGTCCTGATGATCCCGTCCGTCATGGTCGCGATCACGGTGCTGTCGTTCCTCATGTTCGGCGATGCGGTCCGCAACGCCCTCGATCCCAAGATGCGCTGAGGGAGGCGTACGTGACCACCACCGCCAAGACCGCGACGGTCCCCGGACCGCGAGCGGCCGCCGACTACGACGGCCACCTGCTCGAAGTCCGTGACCTGCACGTGGAGTTCCACACCCGGGACGGCGTCGCCAAGGCCGTCAACGGGGTCAACTACACCGTCGACGCCGGCGAGACCCTCGCCGTCCTCGGCGAGTCCGGCTCCGGCAAGTCCGTGACCGCCCAGGCCATCATGGGCATCCTCGACATGCCGCCCGGCCGCATCCCGCAGGGCGAGGTGCTCTTCCGCGGCCAGGACATGCTCACCATGGGCAAGGAGGAGCGGCGGAAGATCCGCGGCCAGAAGATCGCCATGATCTTCCAGGACGCGCTCTCCTCGCTCAACCCGGTGCTCTCCGTCGGCTACCAGCTCGGCGAGATGTTCCGCGTCCACCAGGGCCTCTCCAAGAAGGAGGCCAAGGCCAAGGCCATCGAGCTGATGGAGCGGGTGAAGATCCCCGCCGCCAAGGAGCGGGTCAACGACTACCCGCACCAGTTCTCCGGCGGTATGCGCATGGGGCTCATCCTCATCACCCACGACCTCGGTGTCGTCGCCGACGTCGCCGACAAGATCGCGGTGATGTACGCGGGCCGGATCGTCGAGACCGCCCCGGTCCACGAGCTGTACGCCCGCCCGGCGCACCCCTACACCCGGGGTCTGCTCGACTCCATCCCGCGCCTGGACCAGAAGGGCCAGGAGCTGTACGCGATCAAGGGCCTGCCGCCCAACCTGACGCGTATCCCCTCCGGCTGCGCCTTCAACCCGCGCTGCCCGATGGCGCAGGACATCTGCCGCACCGAGGTGCCCACCCTGGCCCCCGTCACCGAGCAGGACGGTACGGACCTGCCCGGCCGCGGCAGCGCCTGCCACTTCTGGAAGGAGACGATCCATGGCTGACCTGGCCAAGAACGAGCCGGCCGCCGAGGCCACCCCGAACGTCTCCGACGTGGACGTGGTCGCCGACCCCACCAAGGACGAGGCCATCGCGGCCATCACCGCCCCGGTGGAGCGCGGCGAGCCCATCCTCCAGGTGCGGAACCTGGTCAAGCACTTCCCGCTGACCCAGGGCATCCTCTTCAAGAAGCAGATCGGCGCGGTCAAGGCCGTCGACGGGATCTCCTTCGACCTGTACCAGGGCGAGACCCTCGGCATCGTCGGCGAGTCCGGCTGTGGCAAGTCCACCGTCGCCAAGCTGCTGATGACCCTGGAGACCGCCACCTCCGGTGAGGTCTTCTACAAGGGCACCGACATCACCAAGCTGTCGGGCCGGGCGCTGAAGGCGGTCCGCCGGAACATCCAGATGGTGTTCCAGGACCCCTACACCTCGCTCAACCCGCGCATGACGGTCGGCGACATCATCGGCGAGCCCTTCGAGATCCACCCCGAGGTGGCACCGAAGGGCGACCGCCGGCGCCGGGTGCAGGAACTGCTCGACGTGGTCGGGCTCAACCCGGAGTACATCAACCGGTACCCGCACCAGTTCTCCGGCGGTCAGCGCCAGCGCATCGGCATCGCCCGCGGCCTCGCGCTCAACCCGGAGATCATCGTTTGCGACGAGCCGGTCTCCGCGCTCGACGTGTCGGTGCAGGCGCAGGTCGTCAACCTGATGGAGAAGCTCCAGGACGAGTTCAACCTCTCCTACCTCTTCATCGCGCACGACCTCTCCATCGTGCGGCACATCTCCGACCGGGTCGGCGTGATGTACCTGGGCAAGATGGCCGAGATCGGCTCCGACGAGCAGATCTACGACCACCCCACCCACCCGTACACGCAGGCGCTGCTCTCCGCGGTGCCGGTGCCGGACCCCGCCTCCCGCGAGGGGCGCGAGCGGATCATCCTCACCGGGGACGTGCCCTCGCCGGCCAACCCGCCGTCGGGCTGCCGCTTCCGCACCCGCTGCTGGAAGGCCGAGGAGCGGTGCGCCACCGAGGAGCCGCTGCTGGCCGTGCCGCAGCGCTTCACCGGCAAGGACACCCCGGCCGCGCACGAGTCGGCGTGCCACTTCGCCGAGGAGAAGGACGTGGTCCACGCCGCCTGAGGCGGCGGACCAGGTCTCCTGGCAGAACCGAGGGGCGCCCCCGGCCGTATTACGCGGCCGGGGGCGCCCCTCGTCGTGCGCCGTCCGGGGGAGCCCGGACCGCCCGGCCTCCCCCGGACGGTCGCGGTGCGCGTGCGGTACGGGCGGGTTCGCGGTGGTATGGGGGCCGGAGTGCATCAGGCACGGGAACCCACAGGGAGGCACCTCATGCGCGGAGCCACACACGCCAGGTGGACCGCTGTCGCCGTCGCCGTCACGCTCGCCGCGACGGGGTGCGGCGGGGGCGGGAACGGGGGCGGTGGAGGAGACGGTTCCGGGATCGTGAGTTCCTCCTGGGGGGACCCGCAGAACCCGCTGGAGCCGGCCAACACCAACGAGGTCCAGGGCGGCAAGGTCCTCGACATGATCTTCCGGGGCCTCAAGCGGTACAACCCCAAGACCGGTGCCGCCGAGGACGCCCTCGCCGAGAAGATCGAGACCGACGACTCGGTCAACTACCGGATCACCGTCAAGGATGGCTGGACCTTCTCCAACGGCGAGAAGGTGACCGCCAAGTCCTTCGTCGACGCCTGGAACTACGGCGCCCACCTGGACAACAACCAGAAGAACGCCTACTTCTTCGGCTACATCGACGGCTACGACGAGGTGCACCCCGAGGAGGGCGACGCCACCGCGCGCACCCTCTCCGGGCTGAAGGTCACCGGCGAGCGCACCTTCACCGTCAAGCTCAACCAGAAGTTCTCCACCTGGCCCGAGACGCTCGGCTACGCCGCCTTCGCCCCGCTGCCCACCGCCTTCTTCGAGGACCACGACAGCTGGCTCGCCAAGCCGGTCGGCAACGGCCCCTACCAGGTGGACAACTACGCCAAGGGCTCCCAGATGTCCCTGCGGACCTGGAACGACTACCCGGGCGACGACAAGGCGCAGAACGGCGGCGTCGACCTCAAGGTCTACACCGACAACAACACCGCCTACACCGACCTGACCGCGGGCAACCTCGACCTGGTCGACGACATCCCGGCCAACCAGATCAAGAACGCCCAGAGCGACCTCGGCGACCGGTACCTCAACACCCCCGCCGGCATCATCCAGACCCTGTCGTTCCCCTTCTACGACAAGGAGTGGAACACCCCCGACGGCGCCAAGCTGCGGACCGGCATCTCCCGGGCGATCAACCGCGAGCAGATCACCAAGACCATCTTCCAGAACACCCGCACCCCGGCCACCGACTGGACCTCCCCGGTCCTCGGCGAGGACGGCGGATACAAGGCGGGGCTCTGCGGCGACGCCTGCGAGTACGACCCGGCGGAGGCCAAGCGGCTGGTCGAGGAGGGCGGCGGCATCCCCGGCGGCACCATGCGGCTCGGCTACAACGCCGACACCGGGAGCCACAAGGAGTGGGTCGACGCGGTCTGCAACAGCATCAACAACGCGCTGGGCCAGGACCGCGCCTGCGTCGGCGACCCCACCGGCACCTTCGCCGACTTCCGCAACAAGATCGGCGAGCGGAAGATGCCCGGCCCGTTCCGCGCCGGCTGGCAGATGGACTACCCGCTGATCCAGAACTTCCTCCAGCCGCTCTACTACACCGACGCCTCCTCCAACGACGGCGAGTGGTCCAACGAGAAGTTCGACAAGCTGGTCGACGACGCCAACGCCGAGTCGGACACGGCCAAGGCGGTGGAGAAGTTCCAGCAGGCCGAGGAGGTGCTGCGGGACGAGATGGGCGCCATCCCGCTCTGGTACCAGAACGGCAGCGCGGGCTACTCCGACCGCATCTCCAACGTCGAGCTGAACCCCTTCAGCGTCCCCGTCTACAACGAGATCAAGGTCGGCTGAGCCCCCCGCCCGGCCCGGCCGCCGCCCCGCGCGGCACCGGGCCGGGCGCCCCGTATCCGCCCGCCGCCCGATCCGAACCCGGAGCCGTCCATGGGACGTTATGTGATCCGGCGCCTGCTGCAGATGATCCCCGTCTTCATCGGCGCCACGCTGCTGATCTTCCTGATGGTCAACGTGATGGGCGACCCGGTCGCCGGACTCTGCGGCGACCGGCAGTGCGACCCCGCCACCGCCCAGCGGCTCCGCACCGACCTCGGCCTCGACAAGCCCGTGTGGCAGCAGTACCTGACGTACATGGGGAACGTCTTCACCGGGGACTTCGGGACGGCGTTCAACGGCCAGAAGGTCACCGAACTCATGGGCTCGGCCTTCCCCGTGACGATCCGGCTGACCATCGTGGCGATCGTCCTGGAGATCGTCATCGGGATCACCCTCGGCGTCGTCACCGGGCTGCGCCGCGGCCGGCCCGTCGACACCGGTGTCCTCATCCTCACCCTCGTGGTGATCTCCGTCCCCACCTTCGTCACCGGCCTGCTCGTGCAGCTGCTCCTCGGCGTCAAGTGGGGCTGGATCAAGCCGGCCGTCTCCTCCGAGGCCACCTTCGGCGAACTCTTCGTCCCCGGCCTCGTCCTCGCCTCGGTCTCGCTGGCGTACGTCACCCGGCTCACCCGGACCTCCATCGCCGAGAACCGGCGCGCCGACTACGTCCGTACCGCGATCGCCAAGGGGCTGCCCCGGCGCCGTGTCATCACCCGGCACCTGCTGCGCAACTCGCTGATCCCCGTCGTCACCTTCATCGGGACCGACATCGGGGCGCTGATGGGCGGCGCCATCGTGACCGAGCGGATCTTCAACATCCACGGCGTCGGCTTCCAGCTCTACCAGGGCATCCTGCGGCAGAACACGCAGACGGTGGTCGGCTTCGTCACCGTGCTGGTCCTGGTCTTCCTCGTCGCCAACCTCATCGTCGACCTCCTCTACGCCGTACTCGACCCGAGGATTCGCTATGCCTGACCCGCAGCAGCCGGGCCTCCCGGACGACAAGTCGGCCATCTCGGCGGCCGGGGCGGGCGCCGCCACCGACATGGCGATGAGCGAGGGCATCAGCCTGGAGGGACAGGACCCGCAGGGCGGCGGGCCCGACACCAAGCCCCGCTCCCTGTGGTCGGACGCCTGGCGCGACCTGCGCCGCAACCCGGTCTTCCTGATCTCCTCGCTGATCATCCTCTTCCTGGTGGTCATCTCGATCTGGCCCTCGCTGATCGCCTCCGGCAACCCGCTCTCCTGCGACCTGGCCAAGTCCCAGCAGGGCTCCCAGCCGGGCCACCCCTTCGGCTTCAACCAGCAGGGCTGCGACGTGTACACCCGTACCGTCTACGGCGCCCGCACCTCGGTGGCGGTCGGTGTCCTCGCCACCCTCGGTGTCGCCGTCCTCGGCAGCGTCCTCGGCGGGCTGGCCGGGTTCTTCGGCGGGGTCTGGGACGCGATCCTCTCCCGGGTCACCGACATGTTCTTCGCCATCCCGGTGGTCCTCGGCGGGCTCGTCCTGCTCTCCGTGGTCACCTCCACCACCATCTGGCCGGTCATCGGCTTCATGGTGCTGCTGGGCTGGCCGCAGATCTCCCGCATCGCCCGCGGCTCGGTCATCACCGCCAAGCAGAACGACTACGTGCAGGCGGCACGGGCCCTGGGCGCCTCCAACACCCGGATGCTGCTGCGCCACATCACCCCGAACGCCGTCGCCCCGGTCATCGTCGTCGCCACCATCGCGCTGGGGACGTACATCGCGCTGGAGGCGACGCTCTCCTTCCTCGGCGTCGGGCTCAGGCCGCCCACGGTCTCCTGGGGCATCGACATCTCGGACGCCTCCGCCAACGTCCGCAACGCCCCGCACATGCTGCTCTGGCCGGCCGGGGCGCTCGCCATCACCGTGCTGGCCTTCATCATGCTCGGCGACGCCGTCCGCGACGCCCTCGACCCCAAGCTGCGCTGAGGAGCTGCTGCCGATGTTGCTCGACGTGCGCGACCTCCAGGTGGAGTTCCACACCAGGGAAGGCGTCGCCAAGGCCGTCAACGGCGTCTCCTACTCCGTCGACGCGGGGGAGACCCTGGCGGTGCTCGGCGAATCCGGCTCCGGCAAGTCCGTCACCGCCCAGGCGATCATGGGCATCCTCGACACCCCGCCCGGGCACATCACGGGCGGGGAGATCATCTTCGAGGGGCGCGACCTGCTGACCCTCAAGGAGGACCGGCGGCGCAAGGTGCGCGGCGCGGAGATGGCGATGATCTTCCAGGACGCGCTCTCCTCGCTCAACCCGGTGCTCACCGTCGGCGAGCAGCTCGGCGAGATGTTCACCGTCCACCGCGGCATGTCCCGCAAGGACGCCAAGGCGCGGGCGGTCGAGCTGATGGACCGGGTCCGCATCCCGGCCGCCACCGCACGCGTCGACCAGTACCCGCACCAGTTCTCCGGCGGCATGCGCCAGCGCATCATGATCGCCATGGCGATGGCGCTGGAGCATGGGGCTCATCCTCATCACCCACGACCTCGGTGTCGTCGCCGACGTCGCCGACAAGATCGCGGTGATGTACGCGGGCCGGATCGTCGAGACCGCCCCCGTCCACGACATCTACCGGGCCCCCGCCCACCCGTACACCCGCGGACTGCTCGACTCCATCCCGCGCCTGGACCAGAAGGGCCAGGAGCTGTACGCGATCAAGGGGCTGCCGCCCAACCTGCTGGCCATCCCGCCCGGCTGCGCCTTCCACCCGCGCTGCCCGCTGGCCCAGCCGGTCTGCACCACCGACGAGCCGCCGCTCTACGAGGTCGACCCGCGCCGCCGGAGCGCCTGCCACTTCTGGAAGGAGACGCTCGATGGAGCCCGATGAGCGGCCCGGCCCCGGTGAGGGCGAGGGGAACACCGGCGCCACCCGCGACGACCAGACCCCCGGCAACCAGCCGCCGTCCACCGAGGACCTGCTGACCCGCTCCCGCCTGGAGTCCACCCGCGCGGCGGGCGAACCCATCCTGGAGGTCCACCACCTGGTCAAGCACTTCCCCCTGACCCAGGGCATCGTCTTCCGCCGCCAGGTCGGCGCGGTCAAGGCGGTCGACGGGGTCTCCTTCGACCTGCACCAGGGCGAGACCCTCGGCATCGTCGGCGAGTCCGGCTGCGGCAAGTCGACGGTGGCCCGGATGCTCGTCCACCTGGAGCGCCCCACCGGCGGGGAGATCCGCTACAAGGGCGAGGACGTCTCCCGCCTCTCGGGCCGCGCCCTGAAGGCGGTCCGCCGCAACATCCAGATGGTCTTCCAGGACCCGTACACCTCGCTCAACCCGCGCATGACGGTCGGCGACATCATCGGCGAGCCGTACGAGATCCACCCCGAGGTCGCGCCCAAGGGCTCGCGCCGCAAGCGGGTGCAGGAACTCCTCGACGTGGTGGGGCTCAACCCGGAGTACATCAACCGGTACCCGCACCAGTTCTCCGGCGGTCAGCGCCAGCGCATCGGCATCGCCCGGGGCCTCGCCCTGCGCCCCGAGATCATCGTCGCCGACGAGCCGGTCTCCGCCCTCGACGTCTCCGTCCAGGCCCAGGTCGTCAACCTCCTGGAACACCTCCAGGACCAGTTCGACCTCTCCTACGTCTTCATCGCGCACGACCTCTCCATCGTGCGGCACATCTCCGACCGGGTCGCCGTCATGTACCTCGGCAAGATCGTCGAGACCGGCACCGACGAGGAGATCTACCAGCACCCCACCCACCCCTACACCCAGGCCCTGCTCTCCGCCGTCCCCGTCCCCGACCCCGGCGCCCGCGAACGCCGGGAGCGGATCATCCTCACCGGGGATGTGCCCTCGCCGGCCAACCCGCCCTCGGGCTGCCACTTCCGCACCCGCTGCTGGAAGGCGCAGGACCGGTGCGCCCTGGAGGAACCGCTGCTCGCCGTCCCCGCGGTCTTCCGGGGGCTCGACGGGCCCGAGGCGCACCCCTCCGCCTGCCACTTCGCCGAGGAGAAGCAGATCGTGGTCCAGGCCGAGGAGGAGCGGCCGGGGGACGACACCGGGGACGGGCGGGGCACCGGTTCGGCCGAATCCTGATTCAAGACGACAAACCGGGATCAACTGCGTTAACACGACGGCAACTTGGCAGACGCGGTTCCGATATACGGACGCGTCAGAGTCGACAGCGTACGGCCGTGCGGGTGCCGTAGACCGGCCGGAGCGCTTCTGCGCTCCGGCCGGTCGCCTGTGCGGCCCGTGCTGCCACACTGGCCCGCATGGAGCGACCGCCGGTGGATGTGGAGAGCCTGACCGCGAGGCTGGTGGGGCGCTTCGGGCCGCAAGTCGCGCAGTGGTGCGCCGCCGTGCCGGAACTCCTCGCCCGGCTGGCCTCCCGGTGGGGACTGGTGCTCGGCGGCCCCCTCCCGGACGGCGCCTCCTCGGTCACGCTGCGGTGCCGGTGGCCGGACGGGACGCCCGCCGTGCTGAAGATCGGCCCGGAACGGGAACTGCTGGCCGAACAGGCCGTGATGCTGGGGTGGTTCGCCCCCTCGGGCCGGGTGCCGGCCGTGCTCGCCCTCGACGCGGCGGAGGGGGCCATGGTGCTGGAGGAGGTCGTGCCCGGCACGCCGGTGGCGGAGCTGCCCCCGCCGGGCCCCGGGCCGTGGGCGGAGCTGATGGCGGCCCTGCACGGCGCCGCCCCGGCCGCGACGACCCCACGGCTCCTGCGCGGGCGGATGGAGGAAGCCTTCGCCCGGGTCGGGCGGCGGCTGGCCGAGCCCGCCGTCGGGGCGCGGCTGGACGCCGCCGCGTGGGACCGGGCCCTCGGGCGGTGCGAACGGCTGCTGGACACGGAGACGACCACCGTGCTGCTCCACGGCGACCTGCACCCCGGCAACGTGCTCGACGGCGGCGCCGGGCGCGGCCTGGTGGCCATCGACCCGAAAGCCTGCGCCGGTGACCCCTGCTTCGACGCCGTGGACTTCGTCGTGGCGGGCGCGGGGCGGGAGGGCGTCGAGGCCCGGTGCGCCGGGGTCGCCGCCGCCTACGGGCTCGACCCGGACCGCCTGCACGCCTGGAGCCGGGTGGACGCCGCCTTCGCGGCCGTCGCCCGCCTCGGCGCGGGCGACGAGGGCCCGGCGGTCGAGGAACTGCTCGCGCTGACCCGCTGAGCCCCCGGGGGCCGGCCCGCGCCGACCCGGTGGGCCGTAACTCCCGCCGAGGCGCGCCCCCTTGTGGGTGGCTGGCGTTGCCGGAAGGATCGCGGGCATGGGGGAGACACAGATACTCGGGCGGGGCGGGCGTGTCGCCGGTTCCGTCGTCAGTTCCTTGCTGGCCGCCGTGGTGCTGGGGTGGGTGATCCGCGACCTGACGGTCGGCGGGCCGGAGGGCCTCTGGTGGCACTGGGCGGGCCAGGCGGCGGGGTACGGCCTGCGGCGGAGCGCCTACACCACCGGTGAGGACGTGCTGCTGCTCGTCCTGTACGCCGTGGTGGCGGTCAAGGTGATGCGGTCGGCGTCGGCGGCCGTGCTGCTGGCCGCCACCGGCGCGCTCACCGTGGCCCTGCGGCTGCCCGCGACGGTCGGCCTCGTCCAGGCGGCTGACGGGGGCGACCTGTTCGGCGGTCCGCACCCGGGGGCCCTCGCGACCACGGCCGGTTCCGTCCTCGGCGGCCTCGTCCTGATCGTCCTCGCCGCCGCCGGACGCCGTCCCGCCGGACCGCGGGAGGCGGCCGTCCCGCCGGGGCGCGCGGTCGCCGGCTGGGCCGGGGCGCTGCTGCTGCTCGGCGGGGCCGTGGTGGTGGCCTGGCAGGTGTACGCGGGCGGGAACCTCGGCTGGGAGCGGTACGCGGCGATCTTCTTCGGCACCGGCCACCCCCAGAGCTCGGTACTGCTCGGCGCGCCCGGCTGGCAGACCGCCGCCCTGGCCTGCCTCACGCTCGCCGCCGGAGTGGTCTGCCTGCGACGGGGCCCCGGCGCGCGGGCCCTCGGCGTGCCCGCCGCCCTCCTGCTCGCCGGCGCCCAGGCCCTGATCCTCAGCGCCTACCTCCAGGGCTCGGTGTACGAGCAGCTCCCGCTCCTCGACACCTCCTCCCAGCTCGCCCTGGTGACGCCGCCGGTGCTCTGCCTGCTCGGCCTCGTCGTGCTCGCCCTGCTGGTGCCGCGCCCCGCCCCCGGGCAGCCCGGACCGTACGGGCCCGGCCCGGCGCCCTGGCAGGCGACCGCGCCGGGCCCGTACAACAACCCCGGCCCCTACAGCGGCCGTTAGGCCATGCCCAGGGACCGCTTCAGGAAGTCGACCTGGAGGAGGAGCAGGTTCTCCGCGACCTGTTCCTGCGGGGTCATGTGGGTGACGCCGGAGAGCGGCAGCACCTCGTGCGGGCGGCCCGCGGCCAGCAGGGCGCTGGAGAGGCGCAGGGTGTGGGCGGCCACCACGTTGTCGTCGGCGAGGCCGTGCACGATCATCAGCGGCCGGTGCTGCGCGGCGGCGGCCGAGAGGCCCTCGTCGGTGACGAGCGAGTTGCGGGCGTAGACCTCGCCGTCGGCCTCGGCCGGGTCGCCGAGGTACCGCTCGGTGTAGTGCGTGTCGTAGAGCCGCCAGTCGGTCACCGGGGCCCCGGCGATGCCCGCGTGGAAGACGTCGGGGCGGCGCAGCACGGCGAGGGCCGAGAGGTAGCCGCCGTACGACCAGCCGCGGATGGAGACCCGGGAGAGGTCGAGCGGGAACTCCTCGGCGAGCGCGTGGACCGCCTCCACCTGGTCGTCCAGGGTGGCGGTGAACTCGTGGCGGATCGCCTTCTCCCAGGCGGGGGAGTGACCCGGGCTGCCCCGGCCGTCCGCGACGATCACCGCGAACCCCTGGTCGGCGAACCACTGCGAGGTCAGGTGGGCGTTGTGGGCGGCGAGCACCCGCTGGCCGTGCGGGCCGCCGTACGGGTCGAGGAGGACCGGGAGCGGACCGTCCCCTTCGCGGTAGCCGGAGGGGAGCAGCACGGCGGCGGGGATCTTGCTCTTCCCGGCCCGGGTGAGCGTCGGCCGAGGGGCGATTACCGGACTTTCTGCGTGCGAGGCGACGACGGCGATCTCCTCGCCCTCGCGCAGGACGCGGGCCCGCTGCCCCGGCCGCTCCAGGGTCGAGGAGACGAGGACGGTGACCGGTCCGCCGCGCACCGCGCCGTGCACACCGGCTCCGGTGCTCAGCCGCTCCGTGCCCAGTTCGTTGACGCGCAGCACGTGGATCTCGCCGGTCTCCGGCTCCTCGGCGCCGGGCCCCGCCGAGACCTGGACCAGCAGGTCGTCGGCGCCCACGTCCAGCAGGCCGCGCACGTGGAAGGCGTCCGAGGTCAGCGGCCGGTCGCCGACGGCCAGCACCCGCGCGCCGCCCTCGTCGGCGATCCGCACCAGCCGCCCGTCGGGGGTCCGCGCGGGGGCGCCCGCGTGCAGGTCGAGCCAGCGCGGGTCCTCGTCGGCGTGGACCATCCGGGTCTCGCCGGTGGCAGGGTCGGCGGCCAGGTAGAGCTGGCCGCGCTGGTCGCGGGACTGGACCAGCAGCAGCGGGCCGTGCGCGTCCCAGCCCACCCGCGCCAGGTACGGGTAACGCTTCCGGTCCCAGCCGATCTCGGTGCGCCCGGCCCCGTCCAGCGGGTAGGCGAAGAGCCGCACCTCGGCGTTGGGGGTGCCCGCCGAGGGGTAGGCCACCCGGGCCGGTTCGGCCGCCGGGCGGGCCGGGTCGGCGATCCACCAACGGGCCACGGGCGCGTCGTCGGCCCGCTCCACCAGCAGCGCCGAGCTGTCCGGCGCCCACCAGAAGCCGCGCGAGCGGTCCATCTCCTCGGCCGCCGCGAACTCCGCGAGGCCGTACGTCACCGACTCCGCCTCCGGCTCGGCCACCGCCCGGTCGCCGCCGCCGTCGGCCGCCACCACCCGGAGCGCGCCCCGCACCGTGTACGCGACGTACCGGCCGTCGGGCGAGGGGCGCGGGTCGATCACCGGCCCCGGCACGTCCAGTTGGCGCACCGGCGCCGGGGAGGTCCCGCCGGGGCGCAGGTCCGCCACGTAGAGCCGCCCCGAGAGGGTGAACGCGGCCGTCTCCACCGCCTCGTCCACGGCGTACCCGACGATGCCCGCGCCGCCCTCCCGGCTGCGCTCGCGGCGGGCCCGCTCGGCGGCCGACAGCTGCTCGCCGGCGCCGGCCAGCAGGGCCGCCGGATCGGCGACGGGACGCTCGTGCGGCTCGCCCTCCAGGTCCAGCACCCAGAGGGCCTGGGCCCGTTCGGTGCCGGAGGCCGAGCGGAGGAAGACGACCCGGGAGCCGTCCGGGGCGACGGTGAACGCCCGGGGCGCCCCGAGGGTGAACCGCTGGGTCCGCGCGTGCTGCCGCGGGAAGCTGAGGTGTTCGGTAGGCATGCCAGGAGACTATGGCTCAAGCGCCCCCTTGTGCTGCCGTGCGCCGATCCATGCGCGTGTACGGATAGTTATGATCCGTAGCGCCTGGTGGGTATCCCTCTCCCGACCGGGCTGTTCCGCCCTGCCCGCACACGAGTTGACCGCGTCGCCCCGCCCGGGACGGCGCCACAGATCCAAGAGATCGGTCCACCGAGGAAACCGGAGGTGATCCGCCGTGGCACTCTCGATTTCGGCGGTGGTGCTGCTGCTGATCGTCGTCGTCCTGCTGATCCGTAAATCGGGTCTCAAGAGCGCGCACGCCCTGGTCTGCGTCCTGCTGGGCTTCTATCTGGCCAGCTCGTCCGTGGGCCCCATGATCGGGGACTTCACCTCGAACGTGGCGGGCATGATCGGCGGTATCAAGTTCTGACCCCGCCCGGGCCAGGCCGGCCCGGGTGAGGCCCTGTCCGGCGGACAGGGCCTGGGCCGCCGGCGGTGCCGTCCGCCGTGGCCTGCTCCGTCGTGCGCCCGGCCGCCTCGTAGGGTGGGCGCATGACGGATCTGCCCGCCCGCCGACTCCTGCTCGTCCACGCGCACCCGGACGACGAGTCCATCAACAACGGCGCCACCATGGCCCGCTACGCCGCCGAGGGCGTCCACGTCACCCTGGTGACCTGCACCCTCGGCGAGGAGGGCGAGATCATCCCGCCCGAACTGGCGCGGCTCGCCGCCGACCGGGACGACGCGCTCGGCCCGCACCGGGTCGGCGAGCTGTCCGCCGCCATGCGCGAACTGGGCGTCCAGGACCACCGCTTCCTCGGCGGCGCCGGACGCTACCGCGACTCCGGCATGATGGGCCTGCCCCAGAACACCGCCGGTCGCGCCTTCTGGAGCGCCGACGTGGACGAGGCCGCGCTCCACCTCGTCGAGGTGATCCGCGAGGTCCGCCCGCAGGTCCTGGTCACCTACGACCCCGACGGCGGCTACGGCCACCCCGACCACATCCAGGCCCACCGGGTCGCCCACCGCGCCGCCGAACTCGCCGCCGACCCGGCGCTCCGCCCCGACCTCGGCCCGGCCCACCGCATCACCCGGATCTACTGGAACCGCCTGCCCCGCTCGGTCGCCGAGGAGGCGTTCGCCGCGCTCCCCGAGGCGCTGGCCGGCACCCCGTTCACCCAGGTCGCCGACGTCGCCGACCTGCCGGGCGTGGTCGCGGACGAGCAGGTCACCACCGTGGTGGACGGCACCGCGTACGCCGGGGCGAAGGCCGCCGCGATGCGCGCCCACGCCACCCAGATCACCGTCGCCGAACCCCTCTTCGTCCTCTCCAACGAACAGGCCCAGCCGCTCTTCACCGTCGAGTACTACGAACGGGTGGCCGGTCCGCCGGGGGCGCCGGAGGGCGAGCGGGAGACCGGCCTCTTCGCCGGACTCGACGCCGTGGCGGACGCCGGGAGCGCGCGATGAGCCCCGCCCAGGACGCCCCGCGTCCCTCCGGAGCCACCCGTGCCCGCGCCCGGGCGGGGGAGCGGCCGCCCTCCACGGCGCAGCTCCTCGGCTTCTCCGGCGGCGGCTTCTCCCCGCGCCGACTGGCGCTCTACGTCCCGCTGTTCCTGCTCGGCGCGGTGACCGGGGTGGCGGGCAGCCTGCTCCAGGCCGCCTGGTTCCCCGGCGGGCTGCTGCTCGCGCTCGTCGCCGCCGTGGGGGTCTTCCTGGGGTCGGGGTGGGTGGCCCGGGCGCGCGGCGGGGCCGTCGCCGCGGTCGCCGGGTGGATGGCCGCCGTCATCCTGCTCACCACCACGCGGCCCGAGGGCGACTTCGTCTTCGCGGCGGGCGGCGGATCGTACCTCTTCCTCCTCGGAGGGATGGCGTTGGCTGTGATCTGCGCCACCCTCTGGCGTCCGGGTCCGGGCGAGGGGTGACCGTACGGCCTCCGGGCGCCCGAGGCGTCCCAGTTGGGACCGGACTTACCACTTCCGGCACACGGGCACCATGAGCCCCACGGATGGTTTGAACACCGGGCGCACGATACGGACCGGTGGCGGACAGTATGGTGGTGCGCGCCGCCGAACCGCCCCAGGGGGTGTCTGAAGAACCCCGAGCAAGGCCGACAGGGGCGGTGGAGCCGATCGGGAGAACCTGCCTTGAGTCGTGAAACTGACAGTTCGTCGTCCGGACCCCAGGGCCGCGACAACACCGCCTACCCCTCGGGGACACCGCCGTACGGGGCGTCCGCCGCGGGCGGCGCCGACGAGCGCGGCCCGGCCGCGGACGGCCGAGGCGACGCCGAGCGGAAGACCGAGACCACGCTGACGACG
This sequence comes from Streptomyces albidoflavus, assembly GCF_000719955.1. Lineage (GTDB taxonomy): Bacteria > Actinomycetota > Actinomycetes > Streptomycetales > Streptomycetaceae > Streptomyces > Streptomyces albidoflavus. The sequence goes on along the minus strand of NZ_JOII01000022.1, from coordinate 85,879 downwards.
CGTATCCGGATCAACATCCCCGGATCGCGGCCCATCCCGCCGGTCGTCATGCGTACCCCCGTCGCCGACAAGGACGGCGACGCCGAGACAGGGGAGACGGCGGCGCCCGAGCCCGCCGCCGAGCGGCCCGGACCGCCCGCCCCGGGCGGCCAGGAGCGTCCCGGCGGCCACGCCGGTGCCGAGGCCCCCGCCGAGGAGGCCCCGCGCCCGGCCGACAAGCCCACCAGCGACTGGTTCGCGCCACGCAAGGGCGGCGCCCGTCCGGCCGCGGGCGGCGCCGCGGGCGCGGGCTCCGCCCCGCGCGGCGGAACCGGCCCGAGCGGCGGTACGCCCGCCTCCGGCACCCCGACCGGCCCCGCCACCGGCGGCCCCGGTCCGCGCCCGGGCGGCTCCGGGCAGGCGCCCTACGGCTCGGGCGCCACCGGCGACACCGGCCCGACCGGCACCCCGGGCCGCAACGGCACCACCGGCTCCTTCGATGTCTCCCGGGCCGTCGCCCAGGGACCGCTGGGCCCCGGCCCCGGACGGCCCGACGGCCCCACCGGCGGCCCGGTCAGCGGCGACTCGACGGTCCGCCCCGTCCTCTCCGACGGCGGCCGCCCGCCCGGCGACACCGGGAACACCCCGCGCCCGGGCGGACCTCGCCCGCCCGCCGGACCGATGAGCGACGACACCGCCGTGCTCACCCCGCAGAAGCCCGCACCCGAGCGGCCCGGCGAGCGCGAGCACGTTTCCGGTGACACGCTCACCAGCGGCCTGCCCGTCGTCCCGCCCGCCACGGGCGGCCCCGGCGGACCGTTCGGCCCCGGTGGTCCCGGCGGGCCCGGCGCCCACCGGGACGGGCCGCTGCCACACACCCCGCCCCGGCTGCCCGAACCGCTCGGCGAGCCCGAGCCGGCCTCGTCCACCCCGGCGAAGAAGAAGGGCCGTAGCAAGCTGGTGCTGCTCGGGGTGGCCGTGGTCGTGGCCGGCGCCGGGCTGTACGGCGCGGGGCTGCTCATGGGCCACGCCGACGTGCCGAAGGGCACCACCGTCCTCGGGGTGGACATCGGCGGCTCCACCCACGACGAGGCGGTCAAGAAGCTCGACGCCGCCTTCGGCGAGCGCACCGCCCTGCCCCTCGCCCTCGACGTGGACGGCAAGCAGGCCGAGCTGAAGCCCGCTCAGGCCGGTCTCTCGCTGGACAGCGAGGAGACCGCCCGGACCGCCGCCGCCAGCGACTACAACCCGGTCACCGTCATCGGCTCGCTCTTCGGTCAGCAGCGCGAGGTCGAACCGTCGATGCCGGTCGACCAGGAGAAGCTGGCCGACGCCCTCGACCGGCTCGCGGGCACCGCCGGGTCGGCGGTGGAGGGCTCGATCTCCTTCGACTCCGGCAAGCCCGTCCCGGTCTACGGCAAGGCCGGCAAGACCCTCGACGTCAAGGGCTCGGTCAACGCCGTCGAGCAGGCGTACCGGACGCAGGTGGCGACCGGGAAGGCCGGGCCGGTGGCGGTGCCGATGGCGACCCGGGAGCCCACGGTCTCCAAGGCCGAGGTGGACCGCATGATGAAGGAGTTCGCCGTCCCGGCGATGTCCGGCATCGTCACGGTCAAGGCCGGGAACGCCTCCATCCCCTTCGGCCCGGAGCGTTCGCTGCCGCAGATCCTCAGCGTGCAGGCGGTCGACGGCAAGCTGGTCGAGAAGTACGACCAGGCCGCGCTGAAGAAGCTGTACGGCAACACCTTCGACGGCGTCCTGATCACCCGTGGCACCGGCGACAAGACGCCGGTCACCCCGGAGGACGTCATCGGCGCGATGCGCCAGGCGCTGCTCGGCACGACGCCCGCCGAGCGCGTCGGGGTCATCGAGACCGACGCGAGCTGACCCGCCACGTCCAAGACGGCCGCCCGCCCCTCACCGGGGCGGGCGGCCGTCGCGTTTTCCTGCCCCCGGGGCATGTGCCAACTGGATGGCCGGACAAGGGGGTTGGGCGCCGGGCCGGGGTTGTGCGGAGCCATCGGCGGGCGGATGGTGGAGACCGGTAACAACCGGGCGAGTGCGCGAAGGGGCGGGTGCCGTATGGCGTGGGAGTTCACCGACGACCGGGGTGTCACGGTGCGGTCGGAACGCAGGCCGGAGCGGGTGGCGGCCTATCTCAGGGCGGGTGCGGGACTGGCGGACCTCGGGGTGCTGCCCGTCGCCGTGTTCGGTTCCGGGCACGACGGGGACCGTCCTGATCCGGCCAAGTGGGGACCCGAGGCACCCGCCGGAATCCCCTACCTCGGGGCGTCCGGCGCGCTCGACGAGGAGCGGCTGCTGAGCGAGCGGCCCGACCTGATCGTGGACGTGACCTACGACGGGAAGCACGCCTACGCCGTGGACGACGGGGCGGCCGAGCGGGCGCGCCTGCCGGTCCTCGCCCTGTCGGTGGCGGGCGAGGTCCCGCAGGCGCGGCTGCTGGAGCGGTTCGCGGAGCTGGCGGTGGCCCTCGGCGGGCGGGACGGGGAGGGCGCGGAGCGGCTGGCGGCGGCCGAGGCGCGGCTGCGGACGGCCGCGCTGCGCGCCCCCGGCGTCCGGGTGCTGGCGCTCTCCCCGGCCGGGCCGGAGAAGGTCCACCTGGCCCGCCCGCTGGCCTGGCCGGAGCTGCGGCGCCTGGTCGACCTCGGGGTGGGGCTCACCGACCCCGGCGAGGAGGGCGGCGTCAACTGGCGTACGGCGGGCTGGGACAGGGCCGTCGGGCTCACCCCCGACCTGGTCCTCAGCGACGCCCGGGGCAACGCCGACCAGCCGGCCGCCCTCGCGGAGCTGCCCGCCTGGCGCGCCCTGACCGCCGCGGCGCCGGTGCTGCCGTGGAACCCCGAACTGCCCTGCAGCCGCCGGGCGACGGCGGCCTTCCTGGAGCAGGTGGCCGGGGCGCTGGAGGGGCTGGCCGGGACGGCCTGAGCGCGCAGGTGCCCCGCCCCCGGTACCAGGACCGGTACCGGGGGCGGGGCGGTTCGTGGTGCGGGGCCGGTCAGGGGGCCCAGGGGGCTTCCAGGGCCCAGGTGGTGTCGGCGGTGAAGTGGCTCAGGGTGTCGTAGGGCTGCTTGCCGCCGGGGGTGGAGAGCCAGACCTCGGAGTCGTAGTGGCGCAGGTAGCTGCCGGACATGTTGAGGCTGGAGAGGCGGACGCCGTTCTCGCCGGGGACGGCGCACCAGGTGGCGTCGTCCTTGAAGAGCTGGGTGCCGTCGTCGGCGTCGCGGCGGACCCGGGACTCGCGGTGGCGCAGGTACTCGCCCGGGTAGTTCCGGGATTCGAGCGAGTAGCAGTTCTCGTCACCGAGGCCGGGGACCACCTTGTAGGTGGCGTCGGCCTTGAGGGTGGCGTCGCTCTCCTGGGAGACCGGGGCGGTCCAGGCGAGGCCGTCCTGGTGGCGGAGGAACTTCTCGGTGTGGCCCTCGGTGGTGACCCGCAGGGAGCGGTTCTCGCCGGTGGGCAGGGTGACCGCGCCGGGCAGGGAGCGGGAGGCGTCGATCAGCGCCTGGTTGGCGGTGGCGACCCGGTCCTGGTCGACCTTGACGACCTGGCGGTCGTAGGTGAGCAGGCCGTTGACCTCGTTCTCCACGTCGGTGATCTCGGTGTAGACGGAGGCGGAGAGACCGGCCGGCATCTGGCCCTCGCGGATGCCGTCCAGGAGCCCGACGAACCGGTCGTTCAGGGCGGCCGTGTCGGCCTGGTCCTCGTAGCTGAAGCCGCCGCCCGGGTACCACTCGTGGCCCTCGGTGCGCAGGCCCAGGCCGCCGAACTCGCCGAGGACGGCGGCCCGGTCCGGCTCGGGGGCGGTGTTGCCGGGGCCGACGTAGACGTGGTTGTCGACCACGTCGCCGTTGCCGCCGTCGACCGAGCCGCAGCAGTTGACCCCGCTCATGTTGTTGACCAGGCGGGAGGGGTCGGCCTCCTTGACCTCGTCGGCGATGCGGGCCTGGTCGTACTGGCCCCAGCCCTCGTTCTGGTTGACCCACATGACCACCGACGGCGAGGAGCGGTGCTGGTCGATGATCCGGTGGTACTCCTTCTCCCACTGCTCGCGGGCGGGCGCGTCCGGGACCTTGCCGGTGTCCATCGACGGCATGTCCTGCCAGACCAGCAGGCCCAGCTTGTCGGCCCAGTGGAACCAGCGCTGCGGCTCGACCTTGATGTGCTTGCGGACCATGTTGAAGCCGAGGTCCTTGTGGGCCTGGAGGTCGTACTTGAGGGCCTCGTCGGTCGGCGCGGTGTAGAGGCCGTCCGGCCAGTAGCCCTGGTCCAGGGTGCCGGTCTGGAAGACGAACTCGCCGTTGAGGACCGGGCGCTGGACGCCGTCGATCTTCTTCAGGCCGATCGAGCGCATCCCCGCGTAACTGTCGACCTCGTCGCCGGCGGCCCCGTCCGCCGGGAGCAGCTCGGCCTTCACGTCGTACAGGAACGGGTCGTCCGGGGACCACAGGTGCGGGTCGGGCACGGAGACCGACAGCTCCTCGCCGGCCGCGCCGGTGGCGGTGCCGACCTCCTCGCCGTCGTCCAGGACGGTGACCTTGACCTCGCGTCCGGCGGCGCCCTCGGCGTGCACGGTGGCGCGCAGGGTGTCGTCGCCCAGCTCGGGGGTGAGGTCGAGGCGGGTGATGTGGGCGGGGGCGACCGGCTCCAGCCACACCGTCTGCCAGATGCCGGAGGCGGCGGTGTACCAGATGCCGCCGCCCGGATGCGGCTCGATGTCGTGCTCGTCGTCCTGGCGCTGCTTGCCGACGGCGCCGCCGCCGTGCTGGGTCGGGTCCCAGACCGAGACGGTGACGGTGTTGGCGCCCGCCTTCAGATGGTCGGTGATGGTGAAGTCGAAGGCGTCGAAGCCGCCCTGGTGCTCACCGGCCTTCTCGCCGTTGACCCAGACCGTGGTCTCCCAGTCCGAGGCGCCGAAGTTGAGCTTCACCTCCCGGCCGTCCCAGTCCTCGGGGACGGTGAACTCGCGCTGGTACCAGAGCTTGTCGCCCGGGGTGATCTTCCGCTGGATGCCGGAGAGCGCCGACTCGGCGACGAACGGGACGCGGATCTGCTCGTCGAAGGAGTCGGGGACGCCCGCGTCGGCGTCGGTGACCGCGAAGTCCCAGATGCCGTTGAGGTTGGCCCAGTCGGGGCGGGTCAGCTGCGGGCGCGGGTACTCCGGCAGCGGGTTGTCCACGGAGACCTGGTCGGTCCACGGGGTGGTCATCGGGGCGGGCTTCGGCTCCCAGGCGGCCTGGCCTGCGGCGCCGGCGGGGGAGGCGGCCAGGCCGGTCGCGGCCAGGGCGCAGGCGGCGAGCGCGGTGGTCAGCCGCCGCCAGGGCCGTGAGCGCGGGCGGGCGCCCCGGCCGGGTGCGGGGGTGCGGGTGTCGGTCACCGGTCGGTCTCCTTCTCGGGCGGTGGGGGTCGCCCCGGCCGGGGGCCGTGGCGGTCCGGTTGAGGAGGTACGGGAGGGCGGCGGCCCGTGCGCCGGACACGGGTCGGGCCGGTCCGGGGCGCGGGGCGGCCCGGACGGGTGGGGGTGGGCAGGGCACGGTGGTGCGGCTCTGGGTGGTGCGGCTCACGGCGCCGGGCAGGGCCGGCCGTGCCCCGTGCCGGTGCGGCGGCGGGGCCGGACGGTTGTGCAACGTTGGAAATCCGGCGCTCGGCGGTATGACAGCACGGCGTGCGACGGCTGTCCAGAGATCCGGCAGAGGCCGGTGCGAGCCACCGTCACCCCGCAGGGCAGGGGCCCCGAAGGGGCCGGGGCGCCCTCCGGGAAATCTCCCGGCAACGGTCTTGCCGCCCTGACCGGCCGCCTGTATAACGTTGTAAATCGAGCCGCCGGACGGCCCGAACTCGCCGATGGGACCGAGGATTTCGGCGACAAGGGCCTAGGGCATGTCCGCAAAGTCCCGCACGGCGTCCACGGCGCCCGGCACGCACTCTCGCCCCACCGGGCGAAAGCCCGAGTACGTCCAGTACGAGAGCTTCCGCCCGGCGTGCCGAGAGCACGCACCGGACACCGCGGACACCGCACAGGACTTCGCGGACACGCCTCAGGTGGTGCGTGGCTGCCCGGTGTCCGGACGTACCCGTCCCCGGCCGGAACTCCACGCCGCACCGCGTACGACCGCACCGCCCGCACCAGCTGCCGTCCGCCGCCCCGCGGCGCCCGGCACGCGCACCGCCCGTACCGCCGCACCACCCCGTACCCCTAGCCGCGTCCGCCCAGGTCCTGTCCGGGCCCGCGCCCCGTACGCCTGTCCCGCCCCGCCCTCTCGGCCCGCCCGACGACCGTGCCGGCCGATCGTCCGCCAAGGAGCGTTCGCGCATGACCACCCAGCGCCGCACCCGCACCCTCGCCGTGGCCTGCCTGCTCGCCGCCACGGCCACGCTGGCCGCCTCCGGCTGCTCGAAGTCGGAGACCGCCGACACCTCGAAGGGCGACGCGGCCGCGGGCGCCCAGGCCACCCAGCCCGCCGACACCTCGGGCAAGGGCTGCACCCTGGAGACGTACGGTGCGCCGAAGCTCGACCTGAAGAACGCCGTGGTCGGCTTCTCCCAGTCGGAGAAGGAGGCCAACCCGTTCCGGATCGCCGAGACCCAGTCGATCAAGGACGAGGCGGCCAAGGCCGGCGTCAAGAAGCTGCTCACCACCAACGCCCAGTCGCAGCTGCCCAAGCAGATCAGCGACATCCAGGACATGCTGGCGCAGGGCGCCGACTTCCTCATCGTGGCGCCGCTCAACTCCGACGGCCTGGAGCCCGCGTTCAAGGCCGCCGCCGCCAAGAAGGTCCCGGTCCTCACCGTCGACCGCAAGGTCAACGCCGAGGCGTGCAAGGACTACCTCTCCTTCCTCGGCTCGGACTTCGTGGAGCAGGGCAAGCGCGCCGCCGACGCGATGATCGAGGCGACCGGCGGCAAGGGCCAGGTCGCGATCCTCCTCGGCGCCTCCGGCAACAACGTCACCACCGACCGCACCAAGGGCTTCGTCGACCGGGTCAAGGAGAAGGCCCCCGACCTGAAGATCGTCGCCCAGCAGACCGGCGAGTTCGCCCGCGACAAGGGCCAGCAGGTCATGGAGCAGCTCATCCAGTCCAAGCCCGGCATCACCGGCGTCTACGCCGAGAACGACGAGATGGGCCTCGGCGCCATCACCGCCCTCAAGGCCAACGGCAAGAAGCCCGGCGACGACGTCAAGATCGTCTCCGTCGACGGCACCCGCAACGCCGTCCAGGCCCTCGCCAAGGGCGAGATGAACGCCGTCATCGAGTCCAACCCGCGCTTCGGCCCGCTCGCCTTCGCCACGGCGAAGAAGTTCTACGCCGGCGAGTCGATCCCCGAGAACGTGCTGATCACCGACCGCGAGTACGACCAGGACAACGCCGAGAAGTCCCTCGGCGGCGCCTACTAGGGGGGTGCGCGCCGGGAACCGACCCGGCGCGCGCCCGCCGACCCCAACTCCCGTACCCCGCAACCCGCACCCCGACCCGCGTCCCCCCACGTACACCGGAAGGTTCAGCAGCCCATGGCACCACCCGAAGCAGCGACGCCCGGCGCCGGGCCGCCGGTCCTTCAGGCCCTCGGGGTCGGCAAGCGGTTCCCCGGGGTCGTCGCGCTCGACGACGTCTCCTTCGGCCTGCGGGCCGCTGAGGTGCACGCGCTGGTCGGCGAGAACGGGGCGGGCAAGTCCACCCTGATCAAGGTGCTGACCGGTGTCCACCGGCCGGACGCGGGCGAACTGCGGCTGGCCGGGGAGCCGGTGCGCTTCCAGCGGCCCTTCGAGGCCCAGCAGGCCGGGATCTCCACGATCTACCAGGAGGTCAACCTCGTCCCGCTGATGAGCGTGGCCCGTAACATCTTCCTGGGCCGCGAACCCCGCAACCGCCTCAGGCTCATCGACTTCCCCCGGATGAACCGCGAGGCCGCCGCCCTTCTCGACGGCTTCGGCGTCCGCGTCGACCCGCGCCGCCCGCTGCACACGCTCGGGCTCGGCACCCAGCAGATGGTGGCACTGGCCCGGGCCGTCTCCGTCCAGGCCCGGGTCGTCGTCATGGACGAGCCGACCTCCTCGCTGGAGCCCCGCGAGGTCGAGACCCTCTTCCGGGTCATCGAGGAACTGCGCGCCCGCGACGTGGCCGTGGTCTACGTCAGCCACCGGATGGACGAGCTGTACCGGATCTGCGACCGGGTCACCGTGCTGCGCGACGGCCGCCACATCCACACCGGGCCGCTCGAAGGACTGGAGCGGATGCGGCTGGTCTCGATGATGCTCGGCCGGGACATGGCCGAGGTCCGCCGGGACGGCGTCACCGGCTTCGCCGCCGACGGCCACGACGCCGCCCGCACCCCGGTCCTCACCGCCGACGGCCTCACCCGCCGCCACCAGCTCGACGGGGTCTCGCTCGCCCTGCACGCCGGGGAGGTGCTGGGGCTCGGCGGACTGCTCGGCTCCGGCCGCAGCGAGACCGCCAAGGCACTGGCCGGGGGCCTCGCCCTCGACTCCGGCGAGGTCACCGTGGCCGGCAAGGTGCTGCGCCGGATCACCCCGGCCGCCGCCATCGACGCCGGGATCAGCATGCTCCCCGAGGACCGCAAGGCCGAGGGGATCGTGCCCGGCCTCTCGGTCCGCGAGAACATCGTGCTGGCCGCCCTGCCCCGGCTCTCCCGCGCCGGAATCGTCTCCCGCGCCCGGCAGGACCGGGTGGTCGAGATCTTCATGAAGCGGCTGCGGATCAAGGCGTCCAGCCCCGAGCAGAAGGTCGGCGAACTCTCGGGTGGCAACCAGCAGAAGGTGCTCCTCGCCCGCTGGCTCTGTCTGGAGCCGCGCGTGCTGCTGCTCGACGAGCCGACCCGCGGCATCGACGTCGGCGCCAAGGCCGAGGTCCAGGGGCTCATCGACGAACTGGCGGGGGAGGGGCTCGCCGTGCTGCTCATCTCCTCCGACATCGAGGAGCTGATCGAGGGCGCCGACCGCATCGTCGTCCTGCGCTCCGGCGCCCCGGCCGGGGAACTGGCCGGCGACGCCGTGACCGAACCCGCCCTGCTGGAGGTCCTCGCCGACAGCGCCCCCACCCCCCGCCCCGCCGAGGAGGCCGCGCCCCGATGACCCAGGCCCCCGCCACCGCGCCCGGCGCCGCCGCGCCCGCACCCGCACCGCCCGCCCCCGCCGCGCGCTCCGCCCGGCCCTGGTACCGCGACCCCGCCTGGTACCAGGCGTACGGGGTCTACGTCGCCGTCGGCGCGCTGCTGCTCTTCAACGCCCTGTTCACCGACCGCTTCCTGACCACCGACAACCTCACCACCCAGCTGGTCCAGGTCGCCCCGATCGTCATCGTGGCGCTCGGCATGGCCCTGGTCATCGGCACCGAGGGCGTCGACCTGTCGGTGGGCTCCGCGATGGCCCTGGCCGCCGCCCTGCTCCCGCTCTACCTCGGCTACGGGCTGGTCCCCGCCCTCGTCCTGGCCCTGCTCGCCGGAGCCGTCACCGGGCTGGTCAACGGCGTACTGGTGTCGGTGGTCGGGCTCCAGCCGATCGTCGCCACCCTCGCCCTCTTCGTCGGCGGCCGGGGCCTGGCCCTGGTCCTCGCCGACGGCCAGCTCAAGCAGATCATCAACCCCGACCTGCTCTCACTCGGCACCGCGAGCCTGCTCGGCGTGCCCGTGGTGGTGCTGATCGCCGCCGGACTCGCCCTGGCCGTCGCCTTCCTGGTCGCCCGCACCACCTTCGGCCGCCAGATCGTCGCCATCGGCGGCAACCGCAAGGCCGCCGTCCTCGCCGGGCTCCCCGTCAAACGCGTCCTGACCGGCGTCTACGTCCTCTGCGGCACCTTCGCGGCGCTGGCCGGCATCCTCGCCACCGCCCGGCTCACCGCCAGCGACCCGTCCTCGCTCGGCACCCTGATGGAGCTCTCCGCCATCACCGCCGTCGTCGTCGGCGGCACCCCGCTCAGCGGCGGCTCGGTCCGGGTGCTGGGCACCGTCGCCGGAGCCGTGCTGATGCAGCTGCTGCGGGCCACCCTCGTCAAACACGACCTGCCCGACTCCACCGCCCAGATCGCCCAGGCGGCCATCATCGTCGCCGCCGTCTACGTCGCCCGGGAGCGCCGGTCCCGATGAACGCACCCCGCCCGGCGGACCCCACCGCCGCCTCCGCCACCGCCGACCCGAAGGCGGCCCCCGCGCCGCTCTCCGCGACCCCCTCGGTCCGTGCCGAGACCGAGGAGCCCAGCGGCCGCGAACGCCTCCTCGGCCTCGTCCAGCGCCAGGGCGTCCTCGCCGTGCTGCTCGCGGTGATCCTGGTCGCCTCGCTGCTCTACCCCTCCTTCGCCAGCCTCGACAACGCGCGTGGCGTCACCGTGCAGGCCAGCTTCCTGGCGATCGTCGCCCTCGGCATGACGCTGGTCATCATCACCGGCGGCATCGACCTCTCGGTCGGCTCGGTCTTCGCCCTCGGCGGGGTCCTCGCCGCCTGGGCCTCCCAGTGGGGCCTGCTCCCCGCGCTGCTCGTCCCGCTGCTGGTCTGCGGCGCCATCGGCCTGGTCAACGGCCTGCTCATCGGCCGGGCCGGCCTCGCCCCGTTCATCGTCACCCTCGCCACCCTGCTCGGCGCCCGCGGCCTGCTCCTCGCCTTCACCGACGAGGGCGCCACCACGTACCTCGTCCCGAAGGGCTCCGCCTTCGCCTGGCTCGGCGGGGGCACCGTCTGGGGGTTCGGCATCCCGCTGCTGATCGCGCTGACCCTCTTCGGCCTCGGCGGGCTGCTGCTCCAGCGGACCTCCTTCGGGCAGGGCCTCTTCGCGGTCGGCGGCTCCAGCGACGCCGCCACCCTGATGGGGCTGCCCGTCGCCCGCACCAAGGTGCTCGTCTACACGCTCAGCGGGCTGCTCGCCGGACTGGCGGGGGCCCTCAACGCGGCCCGCCTCACCTCCGGTGTCACCATCCTCGGAGTGGGCATGGAACTCGACGCCATCTCGGCCGTCGTCATCGGCGGCACCCTGCTGATCGGCGGCGCCGGGTCGGTCAGCGGCACCCTGTGGGGCGTCCTGCTGCTCGCCGTCATCCAGAACCTCATCAACCAGATCGGCTCGCTCAACTCCTCGTACCAGTCGGTGGTCAGCGGCGGCTTCCTCGTCGTGGTCGTGGTCGCCCAGCGCTACCTCGCCCGGGGCCGCAGATCGACCTAGGCGGGGCACCTCCGCCCGCACCGGGGAGTTCCAGAAGCAGCCGAGAAGCGTTACGAAGCTAGGAGTGCCGTGGGCGTCAGTCTCAAGGACGTTGCGCAGCGGGCGGGCGTGTCCGTCAAGACCGTGTCGAACGTCGTCAACAACTACCAGCACGTCACACCCGGCATGCGGGCCAGGGTCCAGCAGGCCATCGACGAACTCGGCTACCGCCCGAACCTCACCGCCCGCCACCTGCGCAAGGGCCGTACCGGCATCATCGCGCTGGCCGTCCCCGAGTTCGGCAACCCGTACTTCGCCGAACTGGCCGGGGCCGTCATCGACGCCGCCGCCCGCCACGACTACACCGTCCTGGTCGACCACACCGCGGGGCTGCGGGAGAACGAACTCCTGGTCAGCCAGGGCTTCCGCGCGCACGTCATCGACGGCCTGATCCTCAGCCCCATCCACCTGGAGACCGAGGACCTCACCGGCCGCACCGGCGCCGGGCCCCTGGTCCTGCTGGGCGAGCGCGAGTACGAGGCGCCCTACGACCACATCGCCATCGACAACGTCGCCGCCGCCCGCGAGGCCGTGGGCCACCTCGTCGCCCTCGGCCGACGCCGGATCGCCTTCCTCGGCTCCCGCACCGGCCGCGAACGCCAGCCCGCCCACCTGCGGCTGCGCGGCTGGCGCCAGGAACTGGAGGCGCACGGCCTGCCCGCCGACGACTCACTGGTGGTCGTCACCGACGGGTACGGACGGGCCGACGGCGCCCACGCCATGGCCGCACTGCTGGACCGGGGCGCCGCCCCCGACGCCGTCTTCGCCTACAACGACCTCATCGCCATCGGCGCCATGCGCACCCTCGCCGAACGCGGCCTCTCGGTCCCCGGCGACGTGGCGGTGGTCGGCTTCGACGACATCGAGGAGGCCCGCTACGGCACCGTCTCCCTCACCACCGTCTCCCCCGACAAGGAGGCCATCGCCCGCCTCGCCGTGGACAGCCTCGTCGCCCAGCTCAAGGACGGCGCCCCGCCCTCCGCGCCGCGCCGCCCCCGCCCCGGCCACCACCTCGCCGTCCGCGAGTCCGCCCCCGCCGCCCGCCCCGGCGGCGACCGGTGAACGCCCCGACGGCCCCCGCCGTCCGCTACGAACCGCACGGCTACGCCCCCGACGGCACCCCCGTCCAGCGCTGGCACCTCGACTCCGGCACCGGCACCACCGCCGCCGTCCTCACCTACGGCGGCATCCTCCAGCACCTCACCGTCCCCGCCACCGACGGCACCCGCGCCTCCGTCGTGCTGGGCCTGCCCACCGCCGAGGCGTACGCCGCCGCCCGCGGCCCCTACCTCGGCGCGCTGGTCGGCCGGTACGCCAACCGCCTCGCCCACGGCCGCTTCCCGCTCGACGGCGCCGACCACACCGTCCCCGCCAACGACCGGGGCCACGCCCTGCACGGCGGCCCCGACGGCTTCGACCGGCGCGTCTGGCGGGCCACCCCGGTCCCCGACCCCGACGCCGCCGCCGTCCGCCTGACCCTGCTCAGCCCCGACGGCGACATGGGCTTCCCCGGCACCCTCGACGTGGCCGTCACCTATCGCCTCGCCGCCGACCACACCCTGACCCTCGACTACGAGGCCCGCACCGACCGCCCCACCGTCGTCAACCTCACCCACCACGCCTACTTCGACCTGACGGCCGGCAGGCACGGCCTGGCCGGCCACACCCTGCGCGTCGTCGGGGCCCACTACCTCCCCGTCGACGCGGGCGCCATCCCGGTCGGCCCGCCCGCCCCCGTCGAAGCCACCCCCTTCGACCTGCGCGAGCCCACCCCGCTCGGCCCGCGCCTGGCCCCCGAAGCGGTCGCCGCCGAGCCCCAGTTGGCCGCGGCCGGCGGCTACGACCACACCTGGCTCCTGGACACCGGCCCGGGGCCCGACGGCCTGCGCCCCGCCGCCGCCCTCACCGCCCTGGACGGCAGCCGCGCCATGGAGGTGTGGACCACCGAACCCGCCGTGCAGGTCTACACCGGCAACCAGCTCGACGCCTCCCTCACCGGCAGCGACGGCCGCCCGCTCACCCGCCACCGCGCCGTCTGCCTGGAGACCCAGCACCTGCCCGACTCGCCCAACCACCCGGAGTACCCCACCACCGTCCTCCGCCCCGGCCAGGAGTTCCGCAGCCGCACCGCCTACCGGTTCCCGCACCTGGGCGCCGGCTGACCCGGCTGCCCGGCCGGGACCGCACAGGGGGCGGTCCCGCCCGGGCAGCCGCGTGCCTCAGTTCAGCCGCGCCCGCGCCGCCCGAGCCTGGCCGCGCACCAGCTCGGCCGCCTCCGGGTCGACGGCGGCCACCACCTCGGCGTACGACTCCAGTTCGCGGGCGCCGCGTACGAAGTCGCCGCACTTCACCAGGAGTTGCGCGTGCTCGTACCGCAGGTCCGCCGGGTGGGAGGGCAGCAGCAGCGACAGCTCGACCGCCCACAGTGCCACGTCGGTGCGTTCGGGGCGGGCCGCCGCCCACGCACGGATGTTGTTGAGGACCCGGCGGATCACCTCCAGCGGATCGGCCGGGCGCAGCAGGGACGGGTCGAGCGGGGCGCCCGTCACCCCGGTCACCAGGAGGGAGGCGTCGGCCGGGGAGAGCAGCGTGCCGCCGTCGAAGGGGTCGGCCAGCACCAGGTCGTCCGGCGGGCCGAAGCCGACCGTGAAATGGCCGGGCAGCGCCACCCCGTGGACCGGGGCGCCCGCCCGGCGCGCCACCTCCAGCCACACCACCGACAGCAGGATCGGCAGGCCCCTGCGGCGCCGCAGCACCTCCTGGAGGAGCGAGGACTCCAGCCGCCGGTAGTCGGACTCGGTGCCGTGGAAGCCGTACCGGGTGCCGAGCAGCTCGGCGAGGGCCAGCGCCCAGTCGCGCGGGGTGGCGGGCCGGTGGGGGAGTTCCCCGGCCAGCCGGTCCAGCTCCACCTCGGCGGCGTCGATGCCCGGCTCGCCCCGGGCGGGGTCGGCGACCGCCCCGACGAGCAGGCAGAGCCGGGCGAGCCCCGGCCGCTCGGAGCGGGCCTCCTCGGCGAACTCGGTCCGCAGCCGCAGCGGGTCGGGCAGCTCCATCAGGCTCCGTCCCCCGGGGCGCGGTGGTGGTGGTAGTGGTGGTGCACGGTGAACCCGGACCGCTCGTACATGGCGCGGGCCGCCGTGTTCTCCCGCTCGACCTGGAGCCAGGCCGCCGAGGCGCCCTCGTCCAGCGCGCGGGCCGCCAGCGCCGCCATCACGTCGGAGGCGAGCCCGCGGCGCCGGTGCTCCGGGTCGACCTCGACCGCGGCGAACCCGGCCCACCGCCCGTCCACCACGCACCGCCCGATCGCCCGCGCCGGGGAGCCCGGCTCGCCGTCGACCACCGCGAACCAGACCGAGGGCCCGCCGGTAAGCACCGCCGTGACCTCGGGCCGTACCTCGCCCACCCGCTGATAGCGGCTCAGCCACGCCGCGTCCGGCTCGCGGACCAGCCGGACTCCGGCGCCGGGCGCCCGGTCGGCCAGCGGCGCCAGCGCGCCGGTACGCAGCTCGGCCGAGACCTCGCGGGCCCAGCCCAGCTCCTCCAGACGGGCCGCCAGCCGCTCCTGCGTCCCCTCGCCGCCGGTGGCGGTCTGGACGTAGGCGGGGAGGCCGCGGGCGGCGTACCAGCGGACGACCGCCGCCAGTGCCTCGGGCAGGTCGGTACCCGGGTCGCCCAGCGGCAGCACGGAGTTGGCGCGCCGGGTGAACCCGGCGGCCGCGCGCAGCTCCCACTCGCCGAGCCGCTCGCTCTCCACGGGCGGCCAGCCGCGCGCCGCCACCCGGGCCAGTTCGGCGTAGGAGGCGGCGGGGCCGCGGCGGCGGGCGGGGGCCGCCGGGACCGTCTTGGCGGCGGCCAGCGCCGCCTCGGCGACGCGCACCGACTCGCCGGAGCGACGTGTGATGCTCAGCACTCCACCGGTCCATGATGTGAGAACACCCACCGTGTCGGTGAACCGCGCGTCCCCCGTTCCGGTATCCGTGAATGCACGCACCGAGACGCGTTTTCCCACGTCATCGGGGGTGATGCGGACTTCCAGCTGTCCGCCGGCAGTGAATTCCACAGCTTCGGCCGCCCCTCCTGTTCGGATCATCTCCCGGAACGGAGATACTAGGGGCGGGCATCGACGACGCCGCGCTCCCGCGCGCCAGGCGGCGGAGCCTGTAAAGACGGCCCGCCAGCGCCCTATCGAGGAGGAACGACAGCGTGACCTACGTCATCGCGCAGCCTTGTGTCGACGTGAAGGACAAGGCGTGCATCGAGGAGTGCCCGGTCGACTGCATCTACGAGGGCCAGCGGTCCTTGTACATCCACCCGGACGAATGCGTCGACTGTGGAGCCTGTGAGCCGGTCTGCCCGGTCGAGGCGATCTTCTACGAGGACGACACTCCTGAGGAGTGGAAGGACTACTACAAGGCGAACGTCGAGTTCTTCGACGAGCTGGGTTCGCCCGGCGGGGCCAGCAAGCTCGGTCTCATCGAGCGTGACCACCCCTTCATCGCCGAACTGCCGCCGCAGAACCAGTAGGGCCCAGGCCCCGGCTCTGCCGAGACAGTTCGTACGAGGTCCCGCCGGTTCCGCGCCGGCGGGACCTCGTCGTTTTCGAGACCCGAACCCACCCCACCAGGACCCGAAAAGAGCAGCCGTGTCCGCAGCCGCGCCCTCACCCGTCTCCGCGCTCCTCCCCGCCTTCCCGTGGGACAGGCTCCAGCCGTACAAGGAGACCGCCGCCGCCCACCCGGACGGCCTCGTCGACCTCTCCGTCGGCACCCCCGTCGACCCGGTCCCGCCGCTGGTGCGCGAGGCGCTGACGGCCGCCGCCGACTCGCCCGGCTACCCGACCGTGTGGGGCACCGCCGCGCTGCGCGCCGCCATCCTCGGCTGGGCCGGCCGCCGCCTGGGCGCCGAAGGGCTGACCGAGGAGAACGTCCTGCCGGTGGTCGGCTCCAAGGAACTCGTCGCCTGGCTCCCCACCCAGCTGGGCCTGGGCCCCGGCGACACCGTGGCCTTCCCCCGCCTGGCCTACCCGACGTACGAGGTCGGCGCCCGCCTGGCCCGCGCCGAACCGGTTGTCTACGACGACCCGGTCACCGACCTCGACCCGGGCCCGCTCAAGCTGCTCTGGCTCAACTCGCCCTCCAACCCGACCGGCCGCGTCCTCGGCAAGGACGAACTGGCCCGGATCGTGGCCTGGGCCCGGGAGCACGACGTGCTGGTCGTCAGCGACGAGTGCTACCTCGAACTGGGCTGGGAGGCCGACCCGGTCTCGGTGCTCCACCCCGAGGTGTGCGGCGGGAGCCACGAGGGGCTGGTCGCCGTGCACTCGCTCTCCAAGCGTTCCAACCTGGCCGGTTACCGCTCGGCGTTCATCCTCGGCGACGCGGCCGTCCTCGGCGAGCTGCTCCAGATCCGCAAGCACGGCGGGATGATGACGCCCGCCCCCGTCCAGGCCGCCACCGTCGCCGCCCTCGGCGACGACGCCCACGTGGCCGAGCAGCGCGAGCGGTACGCGGCCCGCCGCACCGCCCTGCGCGAGGCCCTGCTGGCCCACGGCTTCCGCGTGGAGCACAGCGAGGCCAGCCTCTACCTGTGGGCCACCCGGGACGAGCCCTGCTGGGACACGGTCGCCCACCTCGCCTCGCTCGGCATCGCCGTCGCCCCGGGCGACTTCTACGGCCCCGCCGGGGACCGCTTCGTCCGGATCGCCTTCACCGCCACGGACGAGCGCGTCGCGGCGGCCGTCGCCCGCCTCACCGCCACCGCCTGACGGCCGGTCCGGACACGCCACAGGGCCCCGGGGAGTCCGCGCTCCCCGGGGCCCTGTGTGCCGGTGGGTCAGCCGAGCGGCAGGCCGCCGGTCAGGCCGCCGGTGGGCAGGCCCTTGCCGGGCAGGCCGCTCTGGGCGGCGGAGCCGGCCGTGTCGCCGACCGCCTTGCCCGCGGAGCCCGCGAGGGTGCCGACGGCGTCCTGGGCGGCCGGGGCGACGGTCTTGCCCATCTGGCCGACCGTCTTGCCCGCGGCGGGCACCGCGGTGCCGACGGCCTCGGAGCCGGTCTTCCCGGCCGCACCGGTGGCACCCCGCGCGGCACCGTCGAGGGTGTTGCCGAGGCCCTCGCCGTCCAGGGCGGTCAGCCCGGGCAGGGTCGACCCGACGGGCAGCTCGGCGGCGTTGGCCGCGCCGGCCGCACCGGCCACGGGGGCGGCCGCGGCGGCGACCAGCAGGGCGGCACGGGCGATCCGGCGGCTCAGGGGGAGGGACATGTTGCTCCTTCTGGGGGGACGTGGGGCGCGGGCCGGTGAGGCGGCCGACGCGCCGTCCGGGCCGGTGAGCCCGGCCCTGCGACGCCGTGACTACCGCGCCAGAGCGGCGAAGGTTGCGGCACCGCCGGATCACGAATCGATAACGCGTCACATTGTCGGCCTCCCCGACAAGCGGCCCAGCGGCTCATCAGCCGAATGCTTTCCGCAGCCTCTGAACTAGGCGTTCCTCCACCCGCCACCCCGGCCTCCGGGACCCCGCGCACCCCAGGCGCCCCGGCCCGCACACGCCACCGTCCGGGTGACCCCTCGCACGGGCGTGCAGCGGCCACGGGGGCGGCCCGACGCCGTCTCCGGCGGAGGTGACGGGCTTCCAGCCGCCGCCCCGAAACCCACCGCACGCTCAGCCATGCCCCACCCTCACCACGACAAGTCACGCACCACCGGCGGGCGTTCGGGAACGCATCGCACCAGCCGGGCCGCCGGATCGGCCGGCGAGGCCGAGAACCGCACCGGCCACCCTTCCTCCGGCCCGAGGTAGCGGGTCAGTTTCCGCACCGCCCGCGCTCGGTCCAGCGGGACCACCTCGGCGGCGCCCCGGCAGGTGACCGAGAGCATGCGGGAGAGGGGCCCTCCGGCTCAGCCCTCGGAGACCACGATCCGCACCGCGCCCGTGCCGCCGCCCCGGGTCTCCTCCGCCGAGGTCTCCCAGTCGCCCCCGGTGCGCCAGGTGCGGCCCGCGTAGGTGACCTCCGCGACGCCGAGCCGGGTGGCGTTGGCCACCGCCCAGTGGGCCAGCTCCCAGCCCCGGCGCTTGCCCTCCGCCGAGGGGACGGGGAGCTCGACGGTGCGCGGGCCGTCCGCCTTGCCGTCCGTGTCCGCGCCGGAGCCGGCCGCGCCCGTGGCCGGGAGGACGTCCTTGCCGAAGTCGCGGGCCAGCGCCGCCCGGAGTTCCTTCTCGTCGCCGGGCTCCTCGGTGGCTCCGCCGCAGGTCAGCGTGGTGGCGGCGCGGCCGGTGAGGGCCGCGGCCAGCAGCGAGGCGTCCCGCTCGTGCTTGGCGTACGCCTGCGGGAAGCCGCTCTTCTGGACGCGCTGGGCCGCGACCGTCAGCGGCAGCCGGGAGTAGCCGGGGACCTCGGCGAGGTGCTCGTAGAACTTCTCCGAGGAGTAGACCGGGTCCATGATCTGCTCCGGCTCGCCCCAGCCCTGCGAGGGCCGCTGCTGGAAGAGGCCGAGCGAGTCGCGGTCGCCGTAGTCGATGTTGCGCAGCGAGGACTCCTGGATCGCGGTGGCCAGGGCGATCGTCACCGCCCGTTCGGGCATCCCCTTGCCGGTGCCGACCGCGGAGATGGTCGCCGCGTTGACCGCCATCACCGCGCTCAGCTCGTACCTCTCGGCGGGGTCGTCGGCGGAGCGGACCACGCACCGGGAGCCGGCCGGGGCACCGCCGCGCTGCTGCGCCGCGAAGTACCCGGCGAGCGCCAGCAGCACGACCAGGGCCGCGCCGACGCGCAGCACACGGCCGCGCCGGAAGAAGGAGGGCTCAGACACGCTGCCCAAGGTACTGGAGGGGGCCCAGGGCGTGCCGGGCCGCCCGGCGGGGCCGCGTTAGGGTCGCGGTCATGGCTCCGACCTCCCTTGACCTCACGCTCGACGCCGCCGCCCTCACCGCCGCCCTCGTCGACCTCCCCTCCGAGAGCGGTGACGAGCGCGCCCTCGCCGACGCGATCGAGGCGGCCCTGCGCCCGCTGCCGCACCTGACGGTCGACCGGTACGGCAACAACGTCGTCGCCCGCACCCGCCTCGGCCACGCCGAGCGCGTCCTGCTCGCCGGGCACATCGACACCGTGCCGATCGCGGAGAACGTCCCCTCCCGGCTCGACGAGGACGGCGTCCTGTGGGGCTGCGGCACCTGCGACATGAAGTCCGGGGTCGCCGTCCAGCTGCGCATCGCCGCCACCGTCCCCGAGCCCAACCGCGACCTCACCTTCGTCTTCTACGACAACGAGGAGGTCGCCGCCGACCTCAACGGCCTCGGCCACGTCGCCGACGCCCACCCCGACTGGCTCGAAGGGGACTTCGCCGTCCTCCTGGAGCCCTCCGACGGGCAGGTCGAGGGCGGCTGCCAGGGCACCCTGCGCGTGCTGCTGCGCACCACCGGCGAGCGCGCCCACTCGGCCCGCTCCTGGATGGGCGCGAACGCCATCCACGCCGCCGCCCCCATCCTGGACCGGCTCGCCGCCTACCAGCCGCGCTACCCGCTCATCGACAGCCTGGAGTACCGCGAGGGGCTCAACGCGGTCGGCATCGAGGGCGGCGTCGCGGGCAACGTCATCCCCGACGCCTGCACCGTCACCGTCAACTTCCGCTACGCCCCCGACCGCACCCCCGAGGAGGCCCTCGCCCACGTCAAGGAGGTCTTCGACGGCTGCGGCGTGACCGAGTTCGTGGTCGACGACCACAGCGGCGGCGCCCTGCCCGGCCTCTCCCACCCGGCCGCCGCCGCCTTCGCCGAGGCCGTGGGCGGCACCCCGATGCCCAAGTACGGCTGGACCGACGTGGCCCGCTTCAGCGCGCTCGGCGTCCCCGCCGTCAACTACGGCCCGGGCAATCCGCACCTCGCCCACCGGCGCGACGAGCGGGTCGACACCGCCAAGATCCTGGACGCCGAGAAGCGCCTGGCGGCCTGGCTGACCGCCTGAGCCGGGCCCTCACTCCCGGCCGCCCGTTCACCGCTTCCGGGCGGCCATGTCCGCTTCCGCCCGCCGTAACAGCGCTCCGCCTAGGCTGACATGGCAAGACGTCCACCGGGACCCCCGGCGGACGGTGCCGCAGTACCGGAAGGGAAGGGGAGTACATGGCCACTCCACAAGCAGCGGATGTGCCCGAGGAGCAGCGGCTCGGCCCCGTCGTGCGGCGGCGCGAGCAGATCCAGCCCGGCACCACCGACCAGCGGCTGCTGGACACCAAGAGCGACTCCAGCTGGGTGCACACCGACCCGTGGCGGGTCATGCGCATCCAGTCGGAGTTCGTCGAAGGGTTCGGGGCGCTCGCCGAACTCGGGAGCGCCATCAGTGTCTTCGGCTCGGCCCGCACCGGCCCGGAGTCCTTCGAGTACCAGACCGGCGTCGAGCTGGGCAAGGCGCTGGTGGAGGCCGGGTTCGCGGTCATCACCGGCGGCGGGCCCGGCGCCATGGAGGCGGCCAACAAGGGCGCCCGCGAGGCCGGCGGCGTCTCCGTCGGCCTCGGCATCGAGCTGCCGTTCGAGCAGGGGCTCAACCGGCACGTCGACATCGGCGTGAACTTCCGCTACTTCTTTGTCAGAAAGACAATGTTCGTGAAGTACGCGCAAGGGTTCGTGGTCCTCCCCGGGGGCCTCGGCACGCTGGACGAGCTGTTCGAGGCGCTGACGCTGGTGCAGACCCGCAAGGTCACCCGGTTCCCGATCGTGCTGTTCGGCCGGGAGTACTGGAGCGGGCTGGTCGACTGGCTGCGGGACACGGTGGTGGCGCAGGGCAAGTGCGCCGCCAAGGACCTCCTGCTCTTCCACGTCACCGACGACGTGGAGGAGGCCGTCGCCCTGGTCACCAAGGAGACCGAGCCGCGCCGCCACCCCGGCTCCGGCCCGGCCGTCGCCATCGGCTCCTGACCGCCCCGGCCCGCCGCCCCGGCACCGGCCGGGGCCGGCGGGGGGCCGACGGGGGCACAGCGCCGGTCAGCGGCCCGGGGCGCCGGTACGGGCGTACCTGCCCGGAGTGGTGCCCACCACCTTCTTGAAGTGCCGGTTCAGGTGCGACTGGTCGTAGAACCCGGCGGCCGCCGCCACCTCACCGGGCGGCAGCCCGTCGAGCAGCAGCCGCCGGGCGCGGCCCACCCGGAGCGTCGTCAGGTACCGGTGCGGCGCGATGCCGAAGGCGCCGCTGAAGGCGCGGACCAGGTGGGCGGGGTGGGCGTGCAGCAGCGCGGCCGCCTCGTCGAGGGTGAGCCCCTGGCGCAGCCGGGCGTCCAGGAGGTCCCGCAGCCGGTGGGCGAGGCCCGGGTCCGGCACCGGGCCCGTCGCGGCGAGGCGGGGCCGCAGGTGGGCGTGGAGCCGTTCGCGGATCAGCGCGAGCCTGCTCTCCGCCTCCAGCTCGTCCCCGGGCGCCGCCAGTGCCGTGTGCAGCCGGCCGACCCGGCGGCACAGCAGGGCGTCGGCCAGTTCGGGCCGGTCCACGGCCGGGCCGACGAGTTCGGGGCCGAGCTGGGTCAGGTCCAGGTACAGGACGCGTTTGCGGAAGCCGTGCGCGGTGGCCGGGGAGCCGTTGTGCGGGACGTGCGGCGGCAGCAGGGTGACCGTGTCGGCGGGGGTGCCGTGCGGGTGCCGGTCCAGGTCGTAGCGGACGGCGCCGTCGTCGACGAGGAGCAGCGTCCACACGTCGTGGACGTGCATCGGGTAGGCGTGCTCGGTGAAGCGGGCGTGGAAGACCTCCGCCACCCCCGGGACCCGGGGGCGCCACGCGTGGATCTGCTGGCCGGCCGTCACGCGAAAAACGTACAAGACCGGGCGGCGGGCCGGTCGGCAGGCTCGGGGCCATGACGACCAACGCCAACGACACCGCACCCGTCCGCTTCGACACCAAGATCGCCGTGCTGCTCCGGGACGACCTGGCCGGCTGGCAGCGGCTCAACGTGACCGCGTTCCTGGTCAGCGGGCTCGGGACGCGGCACCCCGAGGTGATCGGCGAACCCTACGAGGACGCCGACTCCACCGCCTACCTGCCGATGCTCCGCCAGCCCGTGCTGGTCTTCGAGGGGAGCAAGGAGACGCTGACCGCCGCCCACGGCAAGGCGCTGGCCCGGGCGCTGCCCCGGGCCGTCTTCACCTCCGACCTCTTCGCCACCGGCAACGACCGCGACAACCGCGCCGCCGTGCGGGCCGTCGGCAGGGACTCCCTGGACCTGGTGGGCCTCGCCGTGTACGGCCCGCGCAACGCGGTCGACAAGGTGCTCAAGGGCGCCCGTATGCACCCCTGACCAGCGGGAGCGCGCTCAGCCCGCCAGCGCGCCCAGCTCCTCCTCGGTGAGGGCGAGCCCGAAGACCTCGCGCAGGGTCGCGTCCAGAGCCTCGGGCGCGATCTCCTCGGTGGTGGTCTTCCCGTCGGGGAGCGTGGTGACGTGGGTGAGCCCGTCCAGGCTGTGGTGGGCGTCGGCGGTCATGCGCTGGGCGAAGAGCCGCCGCACGAAGGGGGAGCGCGGGTGGGTGCCCACGAAGTGGCTGGCCACGACGTAGTCGATCGGGTACTGCGCGGTGAGCGTGAAGGTGTGCCGGTCGATCCACGAGCCCGGGGAGTCCCCGGTGCCGGGCGCCGACTGGTACAGCCACCACTGGTCGATCCCGTGGGCGCCGGGGTGCCGCTCCAGCCGGTACCGCCAGCCGTCGTACGCCGCCTCGGCTCCGTCGGCCAGCTCGACGGGCCCGAGCGGACCGGCGCCGAAGCCGACGTCGCAGAGCCACCGGCGCTCGTCGTCGCGGGCGGTCACCGCGAGCAGGCCGTGGGTGGCGGGCAGCACCTTGTCGGCGCCGAGGCTGACCCGTCCCGCCAGGCCGGTGACGTGGAACCCGAACCGTTCCAGCACGGCGGCGAAGAGCCCCACGTGCTCGAAGCAGTAGCCGCCGCGCCGCCCGTGGACGAGCCGGGCCTGCACGGACGGCAGGTCGAGCGGCAGCTCCCGCCCGAGGACGGCGTGGACGTTCTCGAAGGGGATGCCCGTGGTGTGGGCGCGCTGGAGGTCACGCAGGACCGCGAGCGTGGGCTCACGCGGCCCGTCGTACCCGACCCGCGCCAGGTAGGCGTCGAGGTCGAGCAGTTCACCGGACCAGCGGTCGGGCCGGTGGTCGGTCGGGAAGGCGGCTGTCGGGATGGTCATGGCCCCAGCCTCCAACCTCGACCACGGTGGAGGTCAAGCTGGTTCCTCCGGCTACGCCAGCCCCCGCCGCGCCACCGCCGGTTCCCGGTGTCCTGCGATCGAGGCGACCATGTCGAGGACCTGGCGGGTCTCGGCCACCTCGTGGACGCGGTACACCTGGGCGCCGAGCCACGCCGAGACGGCCGTGGTCGCCAGGGTGCCGAGCAGCCGCTCCTTGACCGGGCGGTCCAGGGTTTCGCCGACGAAGTCCTTGTTGGAGAGGGAGACCAGCACCGGCCAGCCGGTGGCGGCCAGTTCGCCGAGGCGGCGGGTGGCCTCCAGGCTGTGCCGGGTGTTCTTCCCGAAGTCGTGGCCCGGGTCGATCATGATCCGGTCCCGGCGCACCCCGAGCGCCACCGCCCGCTCGGCCAGGCCCACCGTCACGTCGAGGATGTCGGCCACCACGTCCTCGTACGCGACCCGGTGCGGCCGGGTGCGCGGGCGCGCCCCGCCCGCGTGGGTGCAGACCAGCCCGGCGTCGTGGCGGGCGGCGACCTCCGCCAGCTTAGGGTCGACCCCGCCCCAGGCGTCGTTGAGCACGTCGGCCCCGGCCTCGCAGACCGCCTCGCCGACCTCGTGGCGCCAGGTGTCGACGCTGATCACCACGTCGGGGTGGCGCTCGCGGACCCGGGCGACGAAGCCGACGGTGCGGCGCGCCTCCTCGGCGGCGTCCACCTCGTCGCCGGGGCCGGCCTTGACCCCGCCGATGTCCACGATGGCCGCGCCCTCGGCGACCGCCCGGTCGACCCGCTCCAGTGCGGGCAGGTCGTCGAAGGTCGCCCCCTGGTCGTAGAAGGAGTCGGGGGTCCGGTTGACGATCGCCATGATCACCGGCTCGTGCGGCCCGAACTCACGGCGTCCCAGACGCAGCATCCGTCGTACTCCTTCTCGCTGGTGGTCGCCTGCGACCTTAACTGTCGGCCGCGCATGGCACGATCGGGGTCCGACGCGTGGCGGGCCACGGACCCGCGCGTGTGATCTCACGACGTACGAGCGGTGGAGTCCCCGAGATGGTCATGTTCGTGTTCCTGGTCATCGCGCTGGTCGTGGTGGTGGCGGCGGTGACGCTGGCCGTGGTGGGCGGCGGCTCGCGGGCCGTGCTGCCCGAGGCCGGGCCGGAGACCGTCGCCGACGCCTTCCCCGAGGACCGGCCGCTGGCCCGCGCCGACGTCGACGCGCTGCGCTTCCCCGTGGTGCTGCGCGGCTACCGGATGACCGAGGTCGACGACGCGCTCAGCCGCCTCGGCGCCGAACTCGCCGAACGGGACGCCCGCATCGCCGAGCTGGAGAGCGCCCGCGCGGGCGACCAGGCGCACGCCGTGGGCGGCCCCGGGCTCCTCGCCCCGCCCCCCGAACCGGGCGCCACCGAGGAAGGCCCGGCGGACACGCGGGGCGAGGGGGAGCAGCGATGAGCGAGACGACCACCACCGCCCCCGCCAAGGGCGTCCTGCCCGGCCCCGACGGCGCCCCGCGCTGCCCCTGGGGCCTGTCCACCGAGGACTACCTGGCCTACCACGACACCGAGTGGGGCCGCCCCGTCCACGGCGACGACGCCCTCTTCGAACGGCTCTGCCTGGAAGCCTTCCAGTCCGGCCTCTCCTGGCTCACCATCCTGCGCCGCCGGGAGACCTTCCGGGCCGCGTTCGCGGGCTTCGAGATCGCCGCCGTCGCCGAGTTCACCGAGGCCGACCGCACCCGGCTGCTCGCCGACCCCGGCATCATCCGCAACCGCGCCAAGGTCGACGCCACCCTCGCCAACGCCCGCCTGCTCGCCGACTGGCCCGAGGGCGAACTCGACGCGCTGATCTGGTCGTACGCCCCCGAGTCCGCGGGCCGCCCGGCGCCGCGCACCGTCGCCGACGTGCCCGCCGTCACCGACGCCTCGACGGCGCTGGCCAAGGAGCTGAAGAAGCGCGGCGTCCGCTTCGTCGGCCCCACCACCGCCTACGCCCTCATGCAGGCGTGCGGCCTGGTCGACGACCACCTGGCCGACTGCGTGGCGCGCGGGGGAGGCGCCCGGTGAGCGACCTGGAGCTGCGCGGCGAGCGGGTCCTGCTCCGCTCCACCACCCCCGCCGACACCGCCGCGCTCGACCGGATCGTCCGCGAGCCGGAGGTCGCGCTGTGGTGGCCGCCGCCCGAGGGGTACGAACGGATGCTCGCCGTCGTCGTGGACGGCGAGGTGATCGGCGCGATCCAGTTCAGCGAGGAGACCGACCCGGAGTTCCGCCACGCCGGCATCGACCTCTTCCTGTCGGCCCGGTGGCACGGGCAGGGCCTGGGCCCCGACGCCGTCCGCACCTTGGCCCGCTGGCTGATCGCCGAGCGCGGCCACCACCGCCTGGTCATCGACCCGGCCGCCGCCAACACGTACGCCGTGCGCAGCTACCGCAAGGTCGGCTTCGCCCCGGTCGGGATCATGCGCGCCTACTGGCGCAACCACCGCACTGGGGAGTGGGAGGACGGCCTGCTCATGGACCTGCTGGCGGCCGAACTGACCTGAGGGACGGGCCCGGGTGACATGGACGGCCGCCCCTCCGCTTCCGGGAAGGGCGGCCGTAGGTGTCCGTCGTGCCGGAGCGGCCCGGGTCAGCGGCCCAGGTACTGCGGCTCCTCCTTGGCGAGGAAGGCGCGGACCGCGATGACGTGGTCCTCGGAGGTCCCGGCGCGGGTCTGCAGCTCGTCCTCCTTCGCCAGGGACTCCTCCAGGGTGTGCCCGGCGCCGAAGGCCACCGCCTCCTTGATCGCGGAGAGCGCCACCGTCGGCCCGGCCGCCAGGCGCCGGGCCAGCTCCAGCGCGGTGGCGGCCAGCTCGTCGGCGGGGACCACGCGGTGCAGGATGCCCAGCTCCAGGGCGCGCTCGGCGGTGATGTTCTGCGGGAAGAAGAGCAGCTCCGTGGCGCGGGTGGTGCCGACCACCCGGGGCAGCGTCCAGGACAGGCCCGAGTCGGAGGAGAGCGCCACCCCGGCGAACGAGGTGTTGAACTTGGCGGTGTCCGCGGCGATCCGGTAGTCGGCGGCGAGCGCGAAGCCGAAACCGGCCCCGGCGGCGGCACCGTTGACGGCGGCCACGACCGGCTTGCGCATCCGGGTGATCGCCAGCGTGATCGGGTTGTAGTGCTCCCGGACCGTGGTCATGGTCAGCTCGGTGCCGGACTCCTTGTCCGACATGAGGTTGCCGACGTGCTCCTTGAGGTCCTGGCCCACGCAGAACGCCCGCCCGTTGGCGGTCAGCAGCACGGCGCGCACCGCGTCGTCGGCCTCGGCGGCCAGCAGCGCCTCGCGCAGGGCGACCTTGGCCTCGGTGTTGAGCGCGTTCATGGCCTCGGGTCGGTTCAGCGTGATCGTCGCGAGTCCGTCACTGACCTCGTACAGCACGGCGTCGGCCATGAGCCTGCTCCTCACAAGTTGTGCGTCCGTGGCCCGGCGCGGCACCGGGGCCCCGGCCAAGCATCCCCCAGGGCGGCCGGGCCGGTGCGGCGCGGGGGTGTGTGACCTGCGTCAAAGAAAAACGTGCCGCCAGGGTGTATGCGGCGGCGCAGTATCGCAGCCGCATCGCCGAATTGGGTGGTTTTGCTCAAGCGCGTTGCGCAAGCGATGCCGACCGATGTTGGTCATCGGGTCCGGGGATGCGGGATAATGGCCGGGAAGCAATGTGTTCGATGCCGGTGACACAGCGCCTGTCATGGGGCCGCCGGCTGCGACGAGCTGGTTTCAGGAAGGGGAACGAGCATGGCGGCCATGAAGCCGCGGACGGGTGACGGCCCGCTCGAGGTGACCAAGGAGGGGCGGGGCATCGTCATGCGGGTTCCGCTCGAAGGTGGCGGGCGACTCGTGGTCGAGCTGACCCCGGACGAGGCGGACGCATTGGGCGATGCCCTCAAGAAGGTCGTCGGCTGACACACATAGCGATGAACCTGTGACGCCGCCCCCGGCACCGTACGCGGTACCGGGGGCGGCGTCGTGCCCGGGGTCCGGTCCGCCGCCTTGACGGGGTCTCCTCAGCGCTTGACGCCGCAGAGCAGGCCGTCCCCGACCGGCACCAGCGAGGGGATCAGCGCCGGGCTCTCCCGCACCTCACGGACCAGCTCGCGCAGCCGCACCACCTCGACCGGCTGCGGCCCCGACTCCACCGTCCGGCCGTCGGCCAGCACCCCCTCGAAGCAGACGAGGCCCCCGGGGCGCAGCAGGCGCAACGATTCAGCGAGGTACTCCAGCCCCTCCGTCCGGTCCCCGTCGCAGAACACCAGGTCGTACCCGCCGTCGGCGAGGCGGGGCAGGACGTCCAGGGCGCGGCCGGGGATGAAACGGGCCCGGTTGGCGGCGAAGCCGGCCGCGCGGAACGCCTCCCGGGCGAACTGCTGGCACTCCGGCTCGGTGTCGACGGTGGTGAGGACCCCGTCCGGGCGCATCCCGCTGAGCAGGTGGATGCCGGAGACCCCGGTGCCGGTGCCGATCTCCGCCACCGCTTTGGCGTCGACCGTCGCGGAGAGCATCCGCAGCACGGCGCCGGTGGCGGGGGACACCGGCCGCAGCCCCGCCGCGTGTGCCTGGTCCCGGGCCCACAGGAGCGGCTCGTCCTCGGCTACGAAGGCGTCGGCGAACGTCCAGCCCGTCTGCCGGTTGCCGGTAATGGCCCTCTCCTGTCCCCAAAGTTGCCTGGCGGTGACTGTATCCGTTGGGGCCGGGAACCCGCAGATGGGACCGGGCGTTGGGGAGGGCAGAGAGCGGGGCGCGCCAGGCGCCCCGGCGGACGGCGACGAGGAGCGGCCCATGACGGTGGTTGCGGAGGCGGTGACGACGGCCCGCCGCCCGGCGCACACGACGCCCGGCGCGGCCGTGACCAGCGTGTTCGTGCCCGGCGCCGGAGCCGGTCCGGCCGGCGGGCGGCCCCTCGCGGCCGCCTCGGGCACCTTCCCGGGTCCCACGCCAATTCCTGGTAAAAACTCTTATCCCGAGCTAACGGCAGGGGTGGCTATGGTAGGGGCTCCACTGGACACCACCAGAGCCGACAGGGGAGGTGCGGCTGCGGCCGGTGACCGGGGAGGTGTACTCAGACGTCTTCTCAGGTCGGCCGGCGAGCCGAAATCCGTGACCGACACCGCTGACCGAAGCCTTCCGCGCCGCCGTACGCCGGCCCAGGGAGGTGCGCCCGCCGCCGAATCCGTGCAGACCGCGACCTTCGCCGCCGACGCGGACTCGCCGACGTGGACCCCGCCCAGCTGGGAGGAGATCGTCAGCAACCACAGTGGTCGCGTCTACCGCCTCGCCTACCGCCTCACGGGCAACCAGCACGACGCCGAGGACCTCACCCAGGAGGTCTTCGTCCGCGTCTTCCGCTCGCTGTCGACGTACACGCCCGGCACCTTCGAGGGCTGGCTGCACCGCATCACCACCAACCTCTTCCTGGACATGGTGCGCCGCAAGCAGCGCATCCGCTTCGACGCCCTCGCCGAGGACGCCGCCGAGCGGCTGCCCAGCCGCGAGCCCTCGCCCCAGCAGGTCTTCCAGGACACCCACTTCGACGCGGACGTGCAGCAGGCGCTGGACACCCTCGCGCCCGAGTTCCGCGCCGCCGTCGTCCTCTGCGACATCGAGGGCCTGTCGTACGAGGAGATCGCCGCGACCCTCGGCGTGAAGCTCGGCACGGTCCGCAGCCGTATCCACCGGGGCCGTTCGCAGCTGCGCAAGGCGCTCAAGCACCGTTCGCCCGAGGCCCGCGCCGAGCGCCGCTCCCTGGCCGGGGCGGTGGCTCCGCTGCTGGGAGGAGGAGGCGCGTCCACGTGAGCGGTTCACGTCCGACACCCGTCGAACAGCACCTGGGGGACCGCCTCGCCGCACTGGTCGACGGCGAGCTGGGGCACGAGGCCCGCGAGCGGGTCCTGTCCCACCTGGCGACCTGCTGCAAGTGCAAGGCCGAGGCCGACGCGCAGCGCCGCCTGAAGTCGGTCTTCGCCACGGCGGCGCCCCCGCCCCCCAGCGAGAGCTTCCTCGCCCGCCTCCAGGGCCTTCCGGCGGCCGGCCCCGAGGGGCCCACCGGTTCCGGCTCGGGCTTCGGTGCCGGGCCGCCCTTCGGCAGCTCCGCCGACTTCGGCATGGCCCCGGGCCCCTTCCGGTACGCCCCTGTCACACCGGCCGGCCCCGACGAGCCGCGCTCGGGCTTCCGCATCCACGACCTCGGGCGCGCCGAGGCCGAGCGCTCCGCCTCCCGGGGGCGCCGGTTCGCCTTCGCCGCCGCCGGTGCCGTCTCGCTGGCCGCGCTGGCGCTCGGCGGGGTCGCCGCGGGCACCCCGGTCGACACCACGGAGCGCGCGGGCGGCGGCAAGAGCAACGTCACGCCGCTGCGCACCCAGGCAGGCACCGGCCAGGCCGCCCCCGACTCCCGCAGCCGCCGGGGCGGCTCCCCGCCGGCCTTCGCCGCGCAGGGCGAGACCCGCTCCGGCCCGCGCGAGCAGGTCGGCGACGCCGCCCCGCGCCACCCGGGCACGCCCCCGCTCCTGGAGGAGCTGGAGCCGTACCCGTACTCGGCCGCGCTCCTCAAGGCGCCCGGCAAACCCGCGCCGTGGCCCCCGCGATCGGTCCCCCTGCCGCTCGCCGCACCCCAGGACGCCGCCCGCTCCGGGATCGCCGCCGCCCCGTCGGCCGGTCTCCCCGGGGTCTCCGGGCTCTCCGCCGCGCCCTGACGGGCGGCCGGGGCCCGGTGGAGGAGGCCCAGCGGGCCTCCTCCCCGTCCCTGCGGGGCGCTGAGAGCTGAGCCGGCTCTGCGCGCCTCGCCGACGGCGGTGTCGATCCCGGAGCGGGCGGCCGCGTGGCCGCGGAGCGGGCGAACCGCCCGGCCCGGAGCCCGCACCGGACTTCGTCGGCACCCCCGGGGCGGAGCCCGCCACGGCCCCTTCGAGAACCTGGTTGAATTCCCTGAGGGCCCGCGCCCGGACGCCCCGAGGGCGAGGGCGGGCCCGGCACTCGATCCGACGGAGCAAGGCGTTGTGCGTCCGCCGCACACCCGGCCCGTCATCAGGCTGCGGGGAGACCATGGACAAGGCGAAGCCCACCGGAACGCCCGACGGGACCGTGCCCGACGCGACCGGGGACTCCCACGGGACGGCGGCACAGCCCGGCGGTTCCGCGACGGCTCCCGACGCCTCCACGTCCCCCGGAACCGACACCACGACGCCTCCCCGGCCGGTCGGGCTGACCAAGGCGGACCCCGCCGAGCCCGTGGAGGTCGCCGCGCCCACCGTCCCCGGGCAGGCGGAGGAAGCAGCAGTCCCCCCGGCCACCGAGCCGCCCGCGACCGTCCCGGCCCCGCGTGCCGGCGGCGCCCCGGACGCCGTCGTCCCGGCCCAGCAGCAGGCCCCGGCCGAACGCCCCCGCCCGCTGCACGCCCCCGACCCGTACAGCACCCCGCCCTACGGCGAACCGGGGCCCTGGGCCCCCGCCCCGCCGGTCCAGCGCCCCGTCCCGACCCCGGCGCACGGCACCTACCTGCCGCCCGGCACGCCGGCCCACGGCACGCCCGTACCGCCCGTGCCCGAGGCGGGGCCGGCGCAGGGCGGGGAGTGGGGGCGTTACGACCCGTGGGCGGCGCCGGGGGCGCTGGTCGCGGAGTCCGGCGGCGGGCCCGGGGAGCGGCGCCGGGAGCGGCGGGCCGGGCGGGGGCGGCTGGTCGGGGCGGCGCTGGTGCTGGCGCTGGTCGCGGGGGCCGTCGGCGGGTACGTCGGGATGCGGCTGGAGCGGCACGGCGGACTCGGGACGGTCGAGCTGGAGCAGACGTCCGGCCAGGCCGGTGAGCGCGCCCCGGACAGCGTCGCGGGGATCGCCGCGCGGACCCTGCCCGGCGTCGTCACGCTCCACGTCAGCGGCGGCGACGGCGGGGCCCTCGGCACCGGCTTCGTGCTGGACGGGCGGGGCCACATCCTCACCAACCAGCACGTGGTGGAGTCCGCCTCGGACGGCGGGTCGATAAGAGTCACCTTCAACGGCGGCGAGACCGCCCGGGCCCGCCTGGTCGGCGGAGACCCGGGGTACGACCTGGCCGTGGTGAAGGTCTCCGGCGTCTCGGGGCTGACCCCGCTGCCGCTCGGCGACTCCGACGACGTCCGGGTCGGCGACCCGGTGGTGGCCATCGGCGCCCCCTTCGACCTGGCCAACACCGTCACCTCCGGCATCATCAGCGCCAAGGAGCGCCCCATCACGGCAGGCGGCGAGAAGGGCGACGGCACCGACATCAGCTACGTCGACGCCCTCCAGACCGACGCCCCCATCAACCCGGGCAACTCCGGCGGCCCCCTCGTCGACGAGCGCGCCCGCGTCATCGGCATCAACAGCGCCATCCACGCCGCCGGCGGCCCCGCCCGCCAGGACGACTCGGCCGGCAGCGTCGGCCTCGGCTTCGCCATCCCCGTCAACCAGGCCAAGCGGGTCGCCGAGGAACTGATCAACCACGGCCGGGCCACCCACCCGGTGATCGGGGTGACCCTCGACATGGGGTACGAGGGCGAGGGCGCCAAGGTCGGCGGCGAGGCGGCCGGGGGAGGCCCGGCCGTCACCCCGGGCGGCCCGGCCGACCGGACGGACATCGCCGCCGGTGACGTGATCACCGAGGTCGACGGCGTCCCGGTCGCCTCCGGCGAGGAGCTGATCATCAAGATCCGCTCGCACCGGCCGGGCGACCGCCTCGCCCTCACGGTGGAGCGGGACGGCGAAAGCCGCCGGGTCACCCTCGAACTGGGCTCCTCGGACCCCTCCTGAGCTGCCGTGACACCGGCGGGGCCACCGCCGCCCGGGGGCGTACCGCGGGCGGCGCGGGGGCGAACGCCGGGTGCACGGTGAGGCGGGTGGGGCGGTACGGTACCGCCCGCCGGGGCGGGCCGGGTAACGTGGAGCGGGCCCCGGTCGAGTGATGTCCCGCCGTGGGGCCGCGGACCGCCGCAAGGAGCTGCTAGGTGTTCAACGACATTGGTCTACTCGAAGTCCTGACGATCGTCGTGCTCGCCGTACTCATCTTCGGCCCCGACAAGCTCCCCAAGGTCATCCAGGACGTCGCCGGCTTCATCCGCAAGATCCGCGACTTCTCCGACAGCGCCAAGCGTGACATCCGCGAGGAACTCGGCCCCGAGTTCAAGGACTTCGAGTTCGAGGACCTCAACCCGAAGACCTTCATCCGCAAGCAGCTGGAGAACGACGACCTCGGGCTGAAGGACATCCGCGACAGCTTCGACCTCCGCAAGGAGATGGGCGACGTCGCCGACGCGGTCAACGGCCGCGAGGAGGCCGAGTCGGTCGCCGGACCCGCCGCGGACGGCCCCGTGGACCTCACCAAGCGCCCCGAGAAGAGCGCTCCCGTGGCGGCCGGCGAGCGCCCGCCCTTCGACATCGACGCCACCTGATCGCCTGGCGTCCGGACCAACCCGGCGCCCGCGCGGACCCTTCAATCCCGTGTCCCCGGAGCGGGGTGGCTATTCTCCCTGTGTTGTTGTCCGGACCGAGGACGCCCGAGGGGGGCGGGCCGCTCCGGACGGGCGAGAGCGAGGAAGGGCCGCAAGATGGAGACCACGGATAAGTCCCAGAGCGAGTCGGCGACGGTCCTGGAGGGCCCCGACGAGGAGGCCACGGCCCCCGACGAGGCGGGCGGCGGAGCCGCACCCGAGGAGGAACGGCCCGCTCCGGCGCGCCCCCGGCGCCGGGTCGCGCTCGACGGCTTCCTGGCCGCTCCGTTCCCCTGGTACGCGCTGGACGAGGCGTACACCGGGCCGCGCCGGCTCCACCACATCGGGCAGGACGCCGACGGCACCGTCCAGCACGGCTCGCTCGGCCACGGCGACGAGCCGGTGGTCCGGGCCGACCTCGGCGACGCCGACGGCCCCCGCGAGCGGTTCGCCGTGGTGGTGACGGTCGGCGACAGCCCCGTCCGCCGCACCGCCGACGGCACCGGCGTCCTGGAGGCCACCTCCGAGGCGTCGGCGGCCTGGCTGGCCGGGCAGGGCCTGCTCGCCGTGACCTGGCCCGCGCAGATGGACCACACCCTGCGCGACGACTGGCTGGAGCAGCAGACCGAGACGGCCTGGGCACTCGCCGACGACCTCCAGGGCCCCGCCTGGTCGACGCTGATGCTCCCGGTCGACGGCGTCTCCACGCCCTTCCACTACCGCGAGTCGGAGTTCGGCTGGGTCCTGGCCGGCTCCACCCCGGGCGGCGTCCACCTCGGCGCCTACGGGCGCGGGCTCAGCGCGTACGGCCTCGGCTTCGCCGTCGTCAAGGACGTGGCGGCCTACGCCGACCAGGGGTGACGCCGGGCCCGTGCTCCCCGGAGTACGGGACAGGGCGCCTCCCCGGTGGGAAGGCGCCCCGGTGGTCCGAGCGGTGCGCGGTCAGAACTTGTTGCGCGGGGTGATTCCCAGCGAAAGGCCCGAGAGGCCGCGCTGACGGCCGCCCAGCTTCCCGGCGATGGAGCGCAGCGCGCTGCCGGCGGGGGACTCGGGGTCGGTGAGGACCACCGGGCGCCCGTCGTCGCCGCCCTCGCGCAGCCGCACGTCGATCGGGATGGAGCCGAGGACCGGCACGGTGGCGCCGGTGGTGCGGGTCAGGCCGTCGGCGACGACCTGGCCGCCGCCGGTGCCGAAGACGTCGACCATCTCGTCGCAGTGCGGGCAGGGCAGCCCCGACATGTTCTCGACCACGCCGACGATCTTCTGGTGGGTCTGCACGGCGATCGAGCCGGCCCGCTCGGCGACCTCGGCGGCGGCCTGCTGCGGGGTGGTCACCACCAGGATCTCGGCGTTGGGCACCAGCTGGGCCACGGAGATGGCGATGTCGCCGGTGCCGGGCGGCAGGTCGAGCAGGAGGACGTCGAGGTCGCCCCAGAAGACGTCCGCGAGGAACTGCTGGAGCGCGCGGTGGAGCATCGGGCCGCGCCACACCACGGGGGCGTTGCCCGGGGTGAACATGCCGATCGAGATGACCTTCACGCCGTTGGCCGACGGCGGCATGATCATGTCCTCGACCTGGGTCGGGCGGCCGTCCACGCCGAGCATCCGGGGCACGCTGTGGCCGTAGATGTCCGCGTCGACCACGCCGACCTTGAGGCCGTCGGCGGCCATCGCGGCGGCCAGGTTGACCGTCACCGAGGACTTGCCGACGCCGCCCTTGCCGGAGGCGACCGCGTAGACCCGGGTGAGCGAGCCGGGCTTGGCGAAGGGCACTTCGCGCTCGGCGGTGCCGCCGCGCAGGGCGTTCGCCAGCTCGCGGCGCTGCTCGTCGCTCATCACGTCGAGGCTGACCTCGACGGAGGTGACCCCCTCGACGGCCTGCACCGCGTCGGTCACCCGCTGGGTGATGGTCTCGCGCATGGGGCAGCCGGAGATGGTGAGGTACACCGTGACGGCGACCGCTCCGTCCGGGCCGATCTCCACCGATTTGACCATGCCGAGTTCGGTGATCGGCCGATGGATCTCGGGGTCGTCCACTGTCGCCAGTGCCTCGCGCACCGCGTCTTCCGTAGCTGCCATACCCCCGATAGTACGGGGGCCGTCCAGGCTTTCCGGAAGGGCGGGGGAGGGGCCGGGGCGGGTGCGGGAGCGCGATGCTACTGGTCAGTAGGGGCGGGGGTGGTCCGCTGTCTGATTGGTCACGCCGTATCAGCCCCGGTCGGGGCCGCCCTCGCCGGGCCGGTGCTCCCCGCGCCCGGCACCCTCCTCCACCGGCCGGCCCCGCTCGTCCAGCTCGCGCAGCAGGTCCTGGAGCTCGGAGCGGATCCAGTCGCGGGTCGCCACCTCGCCGAGGTTCTGCCGCAGCGCGGCCACCTCGCGGCTGAGGAACTCCGTGTCCGCGATCGACCGCTCGTTCTGCTTGCGGTCCTGCTCCAGGTTGACCTTGTCGCGGTCGTCCTGCCGGTTCTGCGCCAGCAGGATCAGCGGGGCCGCGTACGACGCCTGGAGGGAGAGGGCCAGGGTCAGGAAGATGAACGGGTACTCGTCGAAGCGCAGGGAGTCGGGGACGGTGACGTTCCACACCACCCACATGATGATGATGACCGTCATCCAGACGATGAACCGGCCCGTCCCGAGGAACCGCGCGATCCGCTCCGAGAGCCGCCCGAAGGCGTCCGGGTCGTACTCCGGGAGCACCCGGCGGCGCGGGGCGCGCGGCACGTCGAGGCGGATGCGGGGACGCGCCGACTCGTTCACCCGGCGCTCGCGCTCGCGGCTCTCGCGCGCCTCCCGGTCCTCGCGCGTCTCCTTCCCCCGCTCACTCATCGTTCTCCTCCCCCGACAGCAGGAACTCCGTCTCGCGCCAGTCGTCCGGCAGCAGGTGGTCCAGGACGTCGTCGACCGTCACCGCGCCCAGCAGCGACCCGCTCTCGTCGACCACGGCCGCCGCCACGATGTCGTACGTCGCGAAGAACCCGGCCACCGCGCGCAGCGGCGTCTCCGGCGACAGCGGCTGGAGGTCGTCGTCGAGCATCGCGCTGACCAGCGTGTACGGCGGGTCGCGCAGCAGCCGCTGGAAGTGCACCGTGCCCAGGTACTTGCCGGTCGGGGTCTGGTCGGGCGGCCGGCAGACGTAGACCTGCGCGGCCAGCGCCGGGGAGAGGTCGGGGTTGCGCACCCGGGCCAGCGCGTCCGCGACCGTCGAGTCGGGCCGCACCACCACCGGCTCGGTGGTCATCAGCCCGCCCGCCGTCCGCTCCTCGTACGCCATCAGCCGCCGCACGTCGGCGGCGTCGCCCGGCTGCATCAGGGTGAGCAGCCGCTCCTTCTCCTCCTCCGGCAGCTCCGCCAGCAGGTCGGCCGCGTCGTCCGGGTCCATCGCCTCCAGGACGTCGGCGGCCCGCTCCTCCTTGAGCTTGCCGAGGATCTCGATCTGGTCGTCCTCCGGCAGCTCCTCCAGCACGTCGGCGAGCCGGTCGTCCTGGAGCGCCGCCGCCACCTCCGCCCGGCGCTTGGGGGAGAGGTGGTGCAGGACGTTGGCGAGGTCGGCCGGGCGCAGCTGCTCGAAGGTGGCCAGCAGGCTCTCCGCGCCCTGGCCCTCCTCCTCCAGCGAGAACCCGGTGACCGCCGACCACTCGACGGTCAGCGTCTCCCCGCGCCGCCGCAGCGCGCCGCCGCGTCCCTTGCGGACGAAGACCCGGTCGATCTCCCAGTCGCGGCGGGCCGGGAGCTGACGGATCGACACGTCGAGGACGGTGGCCTCCTCGTCGGTTTCCAGCAGCCGCACCCGCCGGTCCAGCAGCTCACCGATGACCAGCCGCTCGGTGGGCCGCTGCTCGAACCGCCGGACGTTGAGCACGCCGGTGGTGATGACCTGGCCGGACTCGATGCCGGTGACGCGGGTGATGGGCAGGAAGATGTGGCGGCGCGTCGCCACCTCCACCACGAGACCCAGCAGCCGCGGGGGCCTGCGCCCCACCCGCAACATCGCCACCAGGTCCCGCACCCGGCCGACCTGGTCGCCGTTGGGGTCGAAGACGGCGACACCGGACAGGTGCGAGACGAAGATCCTCGGAGTGCCTCCCGCCATGGGCCGCGCCACCTCCTCCTCGGGGACAGATGTATGACCTGTTGCGCGTTCCCCAAGATCGGCAACGGAATCAGGCTAGCCCGTCCGGGGCCCCGCCGCCCGGCCCCGAGGTCCGTACGGCCCGACGGGCGCGAGGCGCGGAGCGCTCCTCCCGGCCGCGGAAGGGGGACCTCCGGACGGCGGCTGTGACCCCGGGTACGCTGCCGTACTGCCGCGTACGGCAGCCGGCCGGCCCGCCCCGCGTGCGGCCACCACGACGCCCCCCGACGAGAGGCAGCGACCGACGTGACTGTGATTTCCCCGGGGAGCCACCCTCTGGGCCGTGCCCGCAAGGCCGCGCCGCGTACGACGGCCCTCTGTGCGGGGCTGGTCGCCGGGATCACCGCGCTCACCGGCTGCTCCTCGCCCGACCCCGACGAGGGCACCAACGGCGTGGGCAAGCTCTCCGCCGCCCAGATCCACGCCAAGGCCAAGAAGGCCGCCGGGGCCTCCGCCACCGTCCGCCTCACCGGCTCGCTGATCAGCGAGGGCGAGACCTTCAAGCTCGACATGCAGCTGAAGGAGGACGGTGGGCTCGGCAAGGTCACGTCGAAGAACGGCGAGTTCCAGCTGATGCGGGTGGGCGAGCAGCTCTTCCTCAAGGCCCGGGCCGACTTCTGGACCCACGACAAGGGCGACGGCAAGTCCACCGAGGCCGACAGCGAGGCCGCCGACAAGCTGGACGGCATGTTCGTGAAGGTCCCCGAGGGCGATCCCGCCTACAAGCAGCTCACCACCTTCACCGACAAGGACGTCCTCCTCGAAGGACTGCTCACCCTGCACGGCAAGGTCGCCACCGGCGACCGGGGCAGCGTCGGAGGGACCCGCACCATCGCCGTCTCCGGCGACGGCGGGGCGGGCGGCACCCTCGACGTCTCCCTGGAGGGCACCGCGTACCCGCTGCGCCTCACACGGGCCGGGGACGCGGGCGAGCTGCGGATGCGCGACTGGAACGAGAAGTTCACCCTCAAGGCCCCGGCCGAGGACGAGATGGTCGACTACGGCCGCGAACTGCCCAGCGACTGACCGGGCGGGCGCCTCACTTGCGCCCCTTGCGCCGCCCCCGCCCGAACAGCAGCTTGGGAAGGGCCGCCGGGACCGGCTCGCGGGTGGTCGCCGGGGTCGCGGCGGGCGGCTCGGCGAGGCTGGAGTCGGGCAGCGGCTCGACGGTCCCGGTCGGGGTGAGGCGGACGACGCGGCAGCCCCCGGCCCAGCGTTCGGTCAGGTGCTCGCTGTCGGGGGCG
This sequence comes from Streptomyces albidoflavus, assembly GCF_000719955.1. Taxonomy (GTDB): domain Bacteria; phylum Actinomycetota; class Actinomycetes; order Streptomycetales; family Streptomycetaceae; genus Streptomyces; species Streptomyces albidoflavus. The sequence goes on along the minus strand of NZ_JOII01000022.1, from coordinate 47,674 downwards.
TTGAGCCGCTTGCCCTTCAGTTCGGCGACGGCCGCCTCCCACGCCTCGGTCCCCGGCGCCACCTCGGACACCGCGGCCCGCCAGGTCAGCAGGCGCCCGCCCTTGTCCTTGCTGCGGACCGTCACCGACGCCTGGCCGCCGTCGGTCAGCTCCGGCAGCGGCTGCTCGCCCGGGCCGTCGCCGACCAGCACCGCCGCGCCGTCCAGCCACACGTGCCACACCGGCCGGGCCGCCCTCGGGCCGCCCTGGACCCAGATGAGCCCCGACTTCTTGGTGGCCTCCTCGATGAGGGCCCGCTCCAGCAGCGTCGTCTGCGTCATGGGCTCAGCGTAGAGGCAGCCGTTCAGGCCGGACGGCGGGCCTCGACCAGGGTGCGGGTGGAGTGGGCGACGAAGGGGCCCTCGGCGGTGATCCGCCCGTGCAGCTCGCGCAGCTTGTCGCGGTACGCCTCGACGGTGAAGCCCGGCACCGTCCACACCACCTTGCGCAGGAAGTGGACGACGGCGCCGATGTCGTGGAACTCCATCCGCAGCCGCTCGGTGCGCTGGTGGGTCATCTCCAGCCCCGCCTCCTCCGCCTGGGCCCGTTCGGCCTCGGGATGGCGCAGCCTGCGGACCTCGCCGCCGAGCGGGCCGAGGAAGAACTCGCTCAGCTCGAAGACGGTCTCCGGGCCGACGTGCTGGGCGAAGTAGGTGCCGCCGGGCGCCAGCACCCGGGCGATCTCCGGCCACCACACGGTCGCCGGGTGGCGGCTGGTGACCAGGTCGAAGGCGCCGTCGGCGAAGGGCAGCGGCGGCTCCTCGGGACCGGCGACGACGACCACGCCGCGCGGCTGGAGGAGCCGGGTGGCGCGGACCAGGTTCGGCGGCCAGGACTCGGTGGCGGCCATCGCCGGCGGGTACGGGCCCGCCCCCGCGAGCACCTCGCCGCCGCCGGTCTGGAGGTCGAGGGCGGCGCGGACGGCGGGGTCGGCGAGCCGACCGGCCAGCAGCCGCTGGTACCCCCAGGAGGGGCGTTCCTCGGTGGCCCGCCCCTCGAACCAGGAGAAGTCCCAGCCGTCGACCGGGGCCGCCTCGGCCTCGGCCACCAGCGCGTCGAAGCCGGCCTCCGGGGCGGAGCCGGGGGAGCGGGGGGCGGGGGTGTCGGAAGAGCTGTGCGGCATCAGGCCATCATGGCCGCGACCCGGGTCCCGGACCACCGTTTTCCCCGGTCCGGGACCCGGCACCCTGGTGCTCAGAGCCAGCCGTTCCGCTTCAGCGTGCGGTGGATGGCGATACAGGTGCCGAAGATCACGCCGAGCACCAGCGGATAGCCGAACTTCCACTCCACTTCCGGCATGTACTCGAAGTTCATGCCGTAGACGCCGCAGATCATCGTGGGGACGGCGATGATCGCCGCCCAGGAGGTGATCTTCCGCATGTCCGAGTTCTGGGCGAGAGTGGCCTGCGCCAGGTTGGCCTGGAGGATCGAGTTGAGCAGCTCGTCGAAGCCGAGGACGTGCTCCTGGACCCGCGTCAGGTGGTCGGCGACGTCGCGGAAGTACTTCTGGATGTCCGGGTCGATCAGCCGCATCGGGCGCTCGCTGAGCAGCTGGAGGGGGCGCGACAGCGGTGCCACCGCCCGCTTGAACTCCAGCACCTCCCGCTTGAGCTGGTAGATGCGCCCCGCGTCGACGCCCCGCGAGGTGCCCTTGCCCGGCGCGGTGAAGACCTCCGTCTCCACCTCGTCGATGTCGTCCTGCATCGCGTCGGCCACCGCGAGGTAGCCGTCGACGATGTGGTCCGCTATGGCGTGCAGCACCGCCGAGGGGCCCTTCGCCAGCAGCTCGGGGTCCTCCTGGAGACGGCGGCGGAGCGCCCGCAGCGAGCCCTGGCCGCCGTGCCGGACGGTGATGAAGAAGTCCCGGCCGGTGAAGCACATGACCTCGCCGGTCTCCACCACCTCGCTGGTGGCGGTGAGTTCGGCGTGGTCGACGTAGTGGATGGTCTTGAAGACGGTGAACAGGGTGTCGTCGTACCGCTCCAGCTTCGGCCGCTGGTGGGCGTGGACGGCGTCCTCCACGGCGAGCGGGTGCAGCCCGAACTCGGCGGCGATCCCGGCGAATTCCTCCTCGGTCGGCTCGTGCAGGCCGATCCAGGCGAAGCCGCCGCCACGGCGGACCCGCAGCATCGCCTCGTGCGGCGTGAGCGGCTCCTCGTGGACGAGGCGGCGGCCGTCCCGGTAGACGGCGCAGTCCACCACGGCGGAGTGGGCGGAGGCGGAACGGGTGGTGTCGTAGGCGGCGCCGGAGGGGCTGGCCTTGCGCAGCGAGGGCCGGACGGCGGCACGCAGGTCACGGATCATCGACATGGGGCGGACTCCTTGCGACGGGGCCGCCGCCGGGTGGAACTACCCGGAATGGGGACGTCCGGACCAGGGCGGCCGGCTCATCCGCAAAGCGGGGAGCACCGCACCGGCATGCTGGCGGCCAACGCGGCTGAACGGGGATGGGGCGTGGTGCCTGGAGCCCTTCCGTCGAGCCGCGCGGAGGGAAGACCGAGAGGTTTCGCCGGGCCGGGCCCGGGTAGTTCAGCTTCGGTTCCGCGGAGAGCGGCTAGCGGCGGCGACGTTGCCGCCGGAGGGAAGGGCGGGTCGTACTGCACGGTCGACTTCGATCCATGACAGCCCCACCTCCTCCGGCCGGTCCCCCTTGAGGGATGACGATGTCGGGCGAGAAAGCGCGCTCGGCGCGCTGGCCTGACCGGCGGCCCAGACTAGCAGCAGCCCGGTGTGTCAAGACCCCACTTTGCCTGTTCCATACGCGGCAGTTCACCCGCTGTGGCCCGCCTCACGCCCGCGGTTGCGCCACCCGGCCGTACCGCCGGCCCTCGCCCCCGCGCCCGCCCCGGAGCCGCGCGAGGGCGCCGGTTAGGGTCACGGCATGGCTGATGTACTCCCGCTGGTCGAGGCCCGGCTGCGCAGCGCGCTCGGCGAACCCGACGCCCGCGCCGCGATCACCTTCCTCGGCACCGACCGCGTCGAGGTGCTGCGCTTCCTCGACGCGGGTGCCCCCGGACCCGCCGCCGCGGCCGACCGGCCCCTGGTGCGGTACGCCACCCTCGGCATGTCCGCCCAGCCGATGGCCGACCCCACGGCCACCCTGGCCGACCCGGTCAAGGGCCCCCGCGCCGAGCTGGTGCTGACCGTGGCCGCCGGGGTCGCCGACACGGACAAGGTGCTCCGCCCGCTCGCCGTCCTGGCCGCCTCCCCGCAGGTGGAAGGGGTGATCGTGGCCCCGGGCGCCTCGCTGGACGTCGGTGAGCCGCTCTGGCCCGGGGCGCCCTTCAGCTCCGTACTGGTCGCCGAGCCGGGCGGGCTGGTGGAGGACCTGGAGCTGGACGACCCGATGGAGCCGGTCCGCTTCCTGCCGCTGCTGCCGATGACGCCCAACGAGGCCGCCTGGAAGCGGGTGCACGGCGCCCAGGCCCTCCAGGAGCGCTGGCTCACCCATGAGACCGACCTGCGCGACCCGCACCGCGCCTCGGTGCCGCTGGACTGACCCGGGCCCCGGTCCGTACACAGGCGGCGGGCCGTCCACCCCCCAGGGAGGACGGCCCGCCGTGCTGTGGCCACGGTGCGGCATTCACTCGGCGAAGACGGCGACCCCGTCCTCCACGGCGTGGCGCGGCTCCTCCTCGGCGGCCTCCTCGGCCAGGGCGCGGCGGCGGACCCAGACCACGCCCGCGCCGAGAACCGCGGTGACGGCCGCGACCACGAACGGGATGTGCAGGTTGGTCCACTCCTCGATCTTCGGGGCGAAGAACGGGGCGGCCGCCGCCGCGAACCAGCGCACGAAGTTGTACCCGGCGCTCGCCACCGGCCGGGGCGCGTCCGAGACGCCCAGCGCCAGCTCGGTGTAGACGGTGTTGTTGACGCCGATGAAGGCACCGGCGAGGACGGTGCAGACGATGGCGACGGTGTGGTTGCCGTAGCCGAGCACCAGAACGTCCACCGCGAGCAGCAGCAGCGAGCCGCCGAGCACCTTCAGCGAGCCGAACCGCCGCTGGAGGCGCGGGGCGACCAGCACCGAGAAGACGGCGAGCAGCAGGCCCCAGGCGAAGAAGACGGCGCCGGACTTGTACGGGGTCATGTTCAGCACGAACGGGGTGAAGGCCAGCACCGTGAAGAACGTGTAGTTGTAGAAGAAGGCCGAGGCCGCGACCGAGGCGAGGCCGCCGTGGCCGAGCGCCTTGACGGGGTCGAGCAGAGTCGTCTTCCGGGCGGGCTTCGGCTGCTCCTTGAGCAGGGCGGTGATGGCGAGGAAGCCGATGGCCATCAGCGCGGCCGTGCCGAAGAACGGGTACCGCCAGCTGGCGTCACCGAGGACGGCACCGAGCAGCGGGCCGCAGGCCATGCCGAGGCCGAGCGCCGACTCGTAGAGCAGGATCGCCGCGGCGCTGCCGCCGGCCGCGGCGCCGACGATCACGGCGAGCGAGGTCGAGACGAAGAGGGCGTTGCCCAGGCCCCAGCCGGCCCGGAAGCCGACCAGTTCGCCGACCGAGTCCGAGGTCCCGGAGAGCGCCGCGAAGACCACCACCAGGGCGAGACCGAGCAGCAGCGTCTTGCGCCCGCCTATCCGGCTGGAGACGAACCCGGTGACCAGCATCGCCACGGCGGTGATCAGGAAGTACGAGGTGAAGAGCAGGGAGACCTGGGAGGCGCTGGCGTCCAGGCCCTGCGCGATCGAGGGGAGGATCGGGTCGACGAGGCCGATCCCCATGAAGGCGACGACCGAGGCGCCGGCCGTGGCCCAGACGGCCATGGGCTGCCGCAGCAGCGAGGGGCGCCCGGCGCCGTGGGTGAGGGGATCCGGCTCCGCGGTCTCGCTCCGCATGGTTCCGCTCCTTCTGCCTGGGGGGTGAGGTACGTCCACGATAAGTTAGCCAAGCTAATTAGTGCAAGCTACATCTATCTGGATGTGACGCACCAGTCGTCCCCGCCCCCGTCCCCCGCCCCTCGGCGTGTCGGCTTGCCCGGCGCGTCCCGTTATCCTCTTCTACGGGCCCGTACGCGCGGCCCGCAGAAGAGTCCGCCCCCCCCACGTCTGGAGTACCGCGTCGTGCGCATCGACCTGCACACCCACTCCACGGCGTCGGACGGCACGGACACCCCCGCCGCGCTGGTACGCGCCGCCGCCGCGCAGGGCCTGGACGTCGTCGCGCTCACCGACCACGACACCACCCGCGGCCACGCCGAGGCGGCGGCCGCGCTCCCCGAGGGGCTCACCCTCGTCCCGGGCGCCGAACTCTCCTGCCGCCTCACCGGGCCCGACGGCCCCATGGGCGTGCACATGCTGGCCTACCTCTTCGACCCGGACGAGCCGGAACTGCTGCGCCAGCGCGAACTGGTCCGCGACGACCGGGTGCCGCGCGCCCGCGCCATGGTCGACAAGCTCCGCGCCCTCGGCGTCGACGTGACCTGGGAGCAGGTCGCCCGGATCGCCGGGGACGGCTCGGTCGGGCGCCCCCACCTCGCCGAGGCGCTGGTGGAGCTGGGCGTGGTCGCCTCGGTCTCCGACGCCTTCACCGAGGAGTGGCTGGCCGACGGCGGCCGGGCGTACGCCCCCAAGCACGAGCTGGACCCCTTCGAGGCGGTCCGCCTGGTCAAGGCCGCCGGCGGCGTCACCGTCCTCGCCCACCCGCGCGCCGCCAAGCGCGGCCACGTGGTGCCCGAGGAGGCCGTCGCCCGTCTCGCCGAGGCCGGGCTCGACGGCGTCGAGGCCGACCACGCCGAGCACGGCCCTGCCGACCGCGCCCGGGTCCGCGCCCTCGCGGCCGAGCTCGGCCTGCTCGTCACCGGCTCCAGCGACTACCACGGCACCCGCAAGGACATCGCCCTCGGCGCCCACACCACCGACCCCGAGATCTACGGCGAGATCACCCGCCGGGCCACGGGGGCCTTCCCGGTCCCCGGCGCCGGCGGACGCCCGCGCGCCTGACCGGCCGGCCGCCCGGCCGTCCCGTCCTTCCCCGCGCCTCGGGCGCCCCCTCCCTCCGTACCCCTCGCGGACCCGCGGCGGCCTCACCGTGCCGCCGTGCCCGCCCCTGAGCAAGTCAAGGCCCCACCGTGTTCGACGTCGCCGTATTCGCCTCCCTCTTCGTCACCCTCTTCGTGATCATGGACCCGCCGGGGATCATGCCGATCTTCCTGGCGCTGACCGCCGGCCGCCCCGCCAAGGTCCAGCGGAAGATGGCCTTCCAGGCCGTCTGCGTCGCCTTCGGCGTCATCGCCGTCTTCGGCGTGCTGGGCCACCAGATCCTCGCCTACCTGCACGTCTCCGTACCGGCGCTGATGATCGCCGGCGGTCTCCTGCTGCTGCTCATCGCGCTCGACCTGCTCACCGGCAAGACCGAGGAGCCGCAGCAGACCAAGGACGTCAACGTCGCCCTCGTCCCCCTCGGCATGCCGCTGCTGGCCGGTCCCGGCGCCATCGTCTCGGTGATCCTCGCCGTCCAGGACGCCGACGGCGCCTCCGCGCAGGTCTCGGTCTGGGCCGCCATCGTCGCCATGCACGTGGTGCTCTGGCTGACGATGCGGTACTCCCTGCTGATCATCCGCGTCATCAAGGACGGCGGCGTCGTCCTGGTGACCCGGCTGGCGGGCATGATGCTCTCCGCCCTCGCCGTGCAGCAGATCATCAACGGCGTCACCCAGGTCGTCCAGGGCACCTGACCTCCACCCCGCACACGCGAAAGCCTCCGCACCGGGGATTCCGGTGCGGAGGCTTCCGCGTCTGTGTGCCCGCCCAAGCCGGGCGGGGCTTCGTGCGGTGTTACGAGGCGGAGGTGTCGGCCGGGCGGATGTAGAGGCGCTGGCCGATCGCGGCGGCCTGCTGCACGATCCGGTTCACGGAGTCGGCGTCCACCACGGTGCTTTCCAGCGCCGCGCCGTCGACGTCGTCGAGTCGCATGATCTCGAAGCGCAAATGCTTCTCCCTTCGTCGGTCCTCCGGCCGGGGTGCCGGGGAACGCGTGGTGCGAGACATCAGTCTTGCCCCGTTCCGGTGCTTCGGCATTGCCGGACGGTCAAGAGTGAGTTGCGGGGGAGCGCCGCACTCGCTGGGCGGCGCTCCGAAGGGTTCAACGTCTCCGGAGCCCGAGAACATTCCCTACGCTAACGAAAACTTTCGCGTATCTAATTACTGACGCGTATCCATCGTGCTCCGGAACCCAGCCCCCGCCCCCGCCCGCGACAATGGACCGGTGCTCAACGACGACGATGACCTGACCGCGCTCCACGCCCGCATCGACCGCACCAACGAACTGCTGGAACGCATGCTGGCGGAGGTGGCGAAGACCCCCTCCACCCACGCCGTCTTCGTCGACGCCGGCTACCTCTACGCCGCCGCCGGACGCCTGGTCACCGGCACCGAGGAGCGCGGCGCCTTCGACCTCGACGCCGAGGGCCTCATCGACGCCCTCATCGACCGCGCCCGCCAGATCTTCGCCGACAGCCGCCTGCTCCGCGTCTACTGGTACGACGGCGCCCGCCGCCGCATCCACACCGCCGAGCAGCTCGCCATCGCCGCCCTCCCCGACGTCAAGGTCCGCCTCGGCAACCTCAACGCCAACAACCAGCAGAAGGGCGTCGACTCCCTCATCCGCGGCGACCTCGAATCCCTCGCCCGCCACCGCGCCATCAGCGACGCCGTCCTCATCGGCGGCGACGAGGACCTGGTCTCCGCCGTCGAGTCCGCCCAGGGCCACGGCGCCCGCGTCCACCTCTGGGGCATCGAGGCCCCCGAGGGCCGCAACCAGGCCGACCCGCTCCTGTGGGAGGTCGACACCCAGCGCACCCTCGACCTCGCCTTCTTCCAGCCGTACCTGACGCGCCGCGCCACCACCCCCTCGTACGACGCCACCGGCGCCCCCCGCCCCACCCGTGACGACGTGCGCTTCACCGGCGCCCGCATCGCCGCCCAGTGGCTCGCCGAACGCGGCCGCACCGCCCTGATCGACCTGCTCCCGGGCCACCCCTACCTGCCGGCCCCCGACGACCAGGCCCTCCTCGTCGAGGCCGAACGCCAGCTCGCCTACTCCCTGCGCGGCCAGTCCGACCTGCGCCGCGCCCTGCGCGACGGCTTCTGGGAGCACCTGCGCACCCAGTACTGAGCGAGAGCCGTACGGCTCCTACGCGTGAGCGCTCCAGAACCCGGCCAGGGCGCGTGCGGTGTCCGCCGGGTTGTCGGTGTTGGGGGAGTGCTCGGCGCCCGGGATCACCACCCGGTCCGCCTCCAGCCGCCGGGCCATGTCGTCCATCAGCTCCACCGGCCAGGTGTCGTCCCGCTCGCCCGAGACCACCTGGGTGGGGAGGCCGCACGCGGCCAGCTCCGCCACCAGGTCCGGTTCGGTGCGCAGCTGGCGGCCGGTCGCCGTCAGCTGGGCCGGGGAGTGCAGGAGCCAGCGCGCCCGCAGGGCGGCCTCGGCCCGCGCCCCGTCCTCGTCGGGCTCGGCCAGCTCCTCCGGGGTGGCCATCGCCTGTATCGCGTCCCAGACCTGGCCCATGTTCATCGCGGCCATCGCCGCCGTCAGCAGCTCGATCCGCTGCTGCTGCTCCCCGGAGACCTCGGCGGGCCCGGACGACAGCAGGGTGAGCGAGCGGAACGGCTCCGCGTCCCGCAGCACCGCCGCCCGCGCGATCTGCCCGCCCAGCGAATGCCCCAGCAGATGCACCCGCCCCGTCCCGCGCACCGCCGCCGCCTGCGCCAGCACGTCCGCCGCCAGCTCGGGGCGGGCGTACGCCGCCTCGTCCGCCGGGCCCGGCGTCTCGTACTGCCCCCGGCCGTCCACCGCGACCACCCGGAACCCCGCCGCGGCCAGCGGTTCCAGCAGCGCGATGAAGTCCTCCTTGCTCCCGGTGTACCCGGGCACCAGCAGGGCCGTCCCCCGCACCGCCCCGGCGGGACGCGCGTCGAGTACGGCGAACTCCCCGCGCTCCGTCACGAGCCTCTCGGCACGGGCACAGGCGGGCGGGACGAAGGTGGGCGGCTTACTCATGCCCGCAGGCTAGCGCGCCCCCGCATGCCGACGGCCCGGCCCCCCGGAAGGGAGCCGGGCCGTCGGGCCGGTCGTGTCCGCCGGTTACTCGGCGTCCGCAGGAGCGGCGGAGGCCGCCTTGCGGGTGCGGCGGCGGGGGGCGCGGGGAGCGGACTCCCCGGCGCCGGCCGCCTGCTCGGCCGGTGCCTGCTCGGCCTTGGCGGCGGCGGGCTTGCGGGTGCGGCGGCGGGGCTTGGCCGGGGCGGCCTCGTCGCTCTCCGCCGCCTGCTCGGCGGCCGGAGCCTGCGCGGGGATCTCCGCCTCGGCGGCGGCCTTGCGGGTCCGGCGACGCGGCGCGGCGGCCTCGGCGGCCGCCTCGGCCGCAGCGGTCTCGACGGTCTGGAACGCCGGGGCCTCGGCCACCGGACGGGTCCGGCGACGACGGCGCGGAGCACGCGCCGCGGCCTCGGCGGTCTCCGAGGCGGCGACAGCCTCCTCGGCCTTGGCCGGGGCGGACGCCTTGGCCTTCGCCTTCGCCGGGGCGGCGGCCCTGGCCGGAGCCTCCGCCTTGGCGGGGGCGGCCTTCGCGGGGGCCTCCGCCGTGGCCGGGGCCTCGGTCACGGCCGGAGCGCCGGTGGCCGCGAGCGCCTCGCCGGAGCGGGTCCTGCGGCGGCGGCGCGGCTGGCGGGCCGGACGCTCGCCCGGCTCGCTCCGCTCCTCCTGGCGCTCCTCGCGCCCCTCGGACCGGCCGCCCCTGCCGCGACGCGCGTCGGCGCGGCCACCCCGGGCGCCCCGGCCGCCGGTCTCGCCGAGGTCCTCGAGCTCCTCGGCGGCCAGTCCGGCCCGGGTCCGGTCGGCGCGGGGCAGGGTGCCCTTGGTGCCTTCCGGGATGCGCAGCTCCTCGTAGAGGTGCGGGGAGGTGGAGTACGTCTCGACCGGGTCGTTGAAGGTGAGCTCCAGCGCCTTGTTGATCAGCTGCCAGCGCGGGATGTCGTCCCAGTCGACCAGCGTGATCGCGATGCCGGCGCGCCCGGCGCGGCCGGTGCGGCCGATCCGGTGGAGGTAGGTCTTCTCGTCCTCGGGCGTCTGGTAGTTGATGACGTGCGTCACGCCCTCGACGTCGATGCCGCGGGCGGCCACGTCGGTGCAGACCAGGACGTCGACCTTGCCGTTGCGGAAGGCGCGCAGCGCCTGCTCGCGGGCGCCCTGGCCCAGGTCGCCGTGGACCGCGCCGGAGGCGAAGCCGCGGCGCTGGAGCTGCTCGGCGATGTCGGCGGCGGTGCGCTTGGTCCGGCAGAAGATCATCGCCAGGCCCCGGCCCTCGGCCTGGAGGATGCGGGAGACCAGCTCCGGCTTGTCCATGGAGTGGGCGCGGAAGACGTGCTGGGCGATGTTGGCGACGGTGGCGCCCTCGTCGTCCGGCGAGGTGGCGCGGATGTGCGTGGGCTGCGTCATGTACCGGCGGGCGAGGCCGATGACCGCGCCCGGCATGGTCGCCGAGAACAGCATGGTCTGGCGCTTGGCCGGCAGCATCGTCACGATGCGCTCGACGTCCGGCAGGAAGCCGAGGTCGAGCATCTCGTCGGCCTCGTCCAGGACGAGGGCCTTGACGTGCCCGAGGTCGAGCTTGCGCTGTCCGGCCAGGTCGAGCAGGCGGCCCGGGGTGCCGACGATGACGTCGACGCCCTTGTTGAGCGCCTCCACCTGGGGCTCGTAGGCGCGGCCGCCGTATATGGCGAGGACGCGGACGTCACGGACCTTGCCCGCGGTGAGCAGGTCGTTGGTGACCTGCTGGCACAGCTCGCGGGTGGGGACCACGACGAGGGCCTGCGGGGCGGTGGTGAGCTGCTCGGGCTTGGCCCGGCCCGCCTCGACGTCGGCGGCGACGGTGACGCGCTCCAGCAGGGGGAGGCCGAAACCGAGGGTCTTGCCCGTGCCGGTCTTGGCCTGGCCGATGACGTCGGTGCCCGAGAGGGCGACCGGCAGCGTCAGCTCCTGGATGGGAAAGGGGTTGGTGATGCCGACGGCTTCGAGGGCCTCGGCGGTCTCGGAAAGGATTCCGAGTTCTCGAAAGGTAGTCAGGGCGCTGGCCTCTTCTGTGAGACGCGGTACGAGGCGAACGCGGGGATCTTGACCGTGCCGTTACCGCCGGCCGCCGCCGCTGAAGGGGGCGGGCCGGGTGGCACGGGACCACAGCCGACGCTCGAGCGATCGTGCCGCTGAGGGTCCCGCCGCACGTCGGTCGCGCGTGTCGGTGCTGATCACCGCGCGGTCCGGCGCCGGAGGGCTGTCGGGTCGGAGCCGATCGGGCCACCGACCGGGCATCCTCATTCATACGGCCCGCCGAATATTCGGCAGGCGCATTACCACTGTACCCCGGATTCGCGCATACGTGTCGGGCGAATTGACGACGTAGCCCGTCTCACAGCCCGCGACCGCTCCCGTGGGCCCCGGGTCACCGGGCTATTGTGCGGTCGAGCCCGCACCGCGCCCCGCGGTGACAGACCACCCGACCGGGGACAGCGCGTTCCCGCAGCCGGCCCACGCCGGCGGCCGTTCGCTAGGAGACTGATGGAGACGCCCGACACACCCGCAGCCGAGACGCCCACGGGCATCGCCGCCCAGAACTGGGAGACCGCCGCCGCGGAGCCCCAGTACCGGGCCGCCGTCGTCGACCTGCTCGGCGCGCTCGCCTACGGTGAGCTGGCCGCCTTCGAGCGGCTCGCCGAGGACGCCAAGCTGGCGCCCACCGTGGCCGACAAGGCGGAGCTGGCGAAGATGGCGTCCGCCGAGTTCCACCACTTCGAGAAGTTGCGCGACCGCCTCACCGCGATCGACGTCGAGCCGACCGAGGCCATGGACCCGTTCGCCGCCGCCCTCGACGGCTTCCACCGGCAGACCGCGCCGTCGGACTGGCTGGAGGGCCTGGTCAAGGCGTACGTCGGGGACGCCATCGCCAGCGACTTCTACCGGGAGGTCGCGGTCCGGCTCGACTCCGACACCCGTGACCTCGTCCTGGAGGTGCTCGACGACACCGGCCACGCGGAGTTCGCGGTCGGCAAGGTCCGGGCGGCCATCGAGGACGACCCGCGCCTCGGCGGGCGGCTCGCGCTGTGGGCCCGGCGGCTGATGGGGGAGGCGCTGTCGCAGGCGCAGCGGGTGGTCGCCGAACGCGACGCCCTCTCCACCATGCTGGTCGGCGGCCTCGCCGACGGCTTCGACCTCGCCGAGGTGGGCCGGATGTTCTCCCGCATCACCGAGGCGCACACCAAGCGGATGGCCGCGCTGGGCCTGGCCTCCTGAGCCGCGCCTGACCTGCCCGTCAGGCGGGCCGGGCGGTCCGCCTGACCGGCCGCCGCCCGGCGGGCCGGACCAGCAGCGAGAGCAGTGCGAGGGCCATCACCAGCGCGCCGCCGAGGATGACCAGCGGCTGGGCGCCGCCGAGCGCGGTGTGGGTGACGAAGGCGCCGAGCAGGCCGCCGGCGGCGCCGGTCGGGCCGACCAGACGGGGGTCGGGGAGCCGGTGCGGTAGCCGCCGCAGGGCGAGCCACGCCACGGCGAGTCCGATGGCCAGGGCGCCGACTGTCTCCACGATCACTGGGTCCCCCTCACTGGGCTCCGCGGACGGCTCCGTCCGCCGCAAATCGGTCGTAGCCGGTCCTACCCGGGCCGTCCTGGGGCCAATCATCGGTTCGGGGGTGGTCCCGGGGCCCCGCGCGGGCCGTACGCGGTGCGGGGGCGGGCCGGGGCCCCTCCCGGCGTGCGCGCCCGGAGCCATCCGTACGGAGCAGGCGTGCGCCGGGCATGCGGAAGGGGCGCCTCCGTTGCGGAGGCGCCCCTTCCGGCCTTGTGGACGCTCCCCGGCGGGCCGGGGGAGTCCAGGTGTCCTACAGCGCGGCGTTGAAGCCCACCCGGCGGGTGGTCGGCTCGCCCAGCTCCACGTACGCGATCCGGTCCGCGGGGACCAGGACCTTGCGGCCGTGCTCGTCCGTGAGGGACAGCAGCTTCGCCTTGCCGGCGAGCGCCTCGCTCACGGAGCTCTCGACCTCCTCGGCGGTCTGCGCGCTCTCCAGAACGATCTCGCGCGGCGCGTGCTGCACGCCGATCTTGACCTCCACGGCTATGTCCCTCCGAGGGTCGGTGTTGTGCGCGAAGTGCGCCCTTCGCGCCCACATTAGCCCGGTCGTGCCGGGCGCCGGTCCCCGCGGCCGAACGCCGGTAGCGAACAGCGGGCGGGGGTGACGGAGCGGCGGGCTCCGGTCAGCCGCCCTGCTCCGTGTGCTTCGGGAATCCGGCGATACCCCGCCAGGCCAGCGAGGAGAGCAGCTGGACCGCCTTGTCGCGCGGCACCGGGCTGGCGCTGGAGAGCCAGTACCGCGCCACCACCTGGGAGAAGCCGCCGAGGCCCACGGCCAGCAGCATCGACTCCTCCTTGGGCAGCCCGGTGTCCTCCGCGATGACGGCGCTGATCGCCTCGGCGCACTGGAGCGTCACCTTGTCGACCCGCTCACGGACCGACGCCTCGTTGGTCAGGTCGGACTCGAAGACCAGCCGGAAGGCGCCGCCCTCGTCCTCGACGTACGCGAAGTAGGCGTCCATCGTCGCGGCGACCCGCAGCTTGTTGTCCGAGGTGGACGACAGCGCGGTCTGGACGGCCTGCAGGAGCGCCTCGCAGTGCTGGTCGAGCAGGGCGAGGTAGAGGTCGAGCTTTCCGGGGAAGTGCTGGTACAGCACGGGCTTGCTGACGCCCGCCCGCTCGGCGATGTCGTCCATGGCCGCCGCGTGGTACCCCTGCGCGACGAAGACCTCCTGGGCCGCGCCCAGGAGCTGGTTCCTGCGGGCACGGCGCGGCAGACGTGTTCCCCGCGGACGAGCTGCCTCTGTCTGCTCGATGGCTGTCACGCCGCCTCCCAAGATCGTTGCGTGTGCGGTGTGCGCCGCGTCGGCCATCGTACTTTTCGGTAACCGGGACGTGCGCGGTGCGAGCGCAGAATTTCACGGAGTGAGCGCTTCCGGAACCGTCCGTGGCCAGCCGGAATCCCGCCGGAAGCGGACATACACGAAGAAGCCTCCGGGTGCGGCGGGACCGGCTCGCGGGCCGCGCGGTCTCAGCGGTAGTCGTCCTCGTCCTCCTCGACCACCAGGAGCTGCTCCACCACGTCCGCCTCGTTGGCGGTGCCGGGGTCGACCTCCTCCAGGGCCTCCTCGGCCGTGTCGGGCTCGTCCGGGTCGGCCGGCTCGCGCTGCTCGGCCGTGTCCCCCTCGGGCGCCCGCAGCAGCGGGTCGTCCTCGGTCGCCGGGCTGCCGGGGCCGGTCGGGTCGGTCGTCATGGGTGCCGCCTTTCCTCGGGTGCTCGGGTCTCGCGTCAGCAGGGCTCCGCCCCGCCTTCCGAGCGTAGGAGAGTCGGCGGGGTGACGCGATGCGGTGCGCGTACCCGCCCGGGGCCCTCGCAACGGGCGCGCTCCGTCGCCCCGCGCGCACCCGGTGTGAGCGCGCGGGCGTGACGGCGTGACGCGCCCGCGTCCTGTGACCCCGAACACGCCAAAGGTGGTGTGATCGTCTCGTAACATTGCCCGCATGTCTTCGACCGACCTGCCCGAGGTGACCGGCGCCGTACTGCCCAAGGTGAGCGCGGTCCGCGTCGAGGAGGGTGAGCGGCTGCGCCAAGTGGGCCTGCCTGGACTCACGCTGACCGTGCGTTCGCGCCCGCCGTCCCGCGAGGGCCTGCCGCCCGCCCTGTACGTCCACGGCCTCGGCGGCTCCTCGCAGAACTGGTCGGCCCTGATGCCGCTGCTGGCCGACACCGTCGACGGGGAGGCCCTGGACCTGCCCGGCTTCGGCGACTCGCCGCCGCCGGACGACGGCGACTACTCGGTCACCGCCCACGCCCGCGCCGTCATCCGCCATCTCGACGCGGCGGGGCGCGGCCCGGTCCACCTGATCGGCAACTCGCTGGGCGGCGCCGTCTCCACCCGCGTCGCCGCCGCCCGCCCCGACCTGGTGCGCACCCTGACCCTGGTCTCCCCGGCCCTGCCCGAGCTGCGCATCCAGCGCTCCGCCGTCCCGACCGGCCTGCTCGCCCTGCCCGGCATGGGCGCCCTGCTGGGCCGCCTCGCCCGGGACCTGACGGCCGAACAGCGCACCCGCGGCGTCCTCGGCCTCTGCTACGGCGACCCGGCGCGGGTCTCCCCCGAGGCGCTCCGCAACGCCGTCGAGGAGATGGAACGCCGGATGGCGCTGCCGTACTTCTGGGACGCCATGGTCCGCTCGGCCCGCGGCATCGTCGACGCCTACACCCTCGGCGGCCAGCACGGCCTGTGGCGCCAGGCGGGCCGGGTGCTCGCGCCCACGCTGCTCGTCTACGGCGGCCGGGACCGGCTCGTCGGCTACCGGATGGCGCGCCGTGCCGCGGTCGCCTTCCGCGGGTCCCGGCTGCTGACTCTCCCGGACGCCGGGCACGTCGCCATGATGGAGTATCCGGACGAGGTCGCGGCCGCCGTCCGTGAGCTGCTCGCGGACGCGGGGGAGACCCTGCCGCCCGTTTCCCGCCGCAGCACCGGCTCCGCCGCCGCGACCGCAGACGAAGTGTCGCCCGCCGACGGCGCGGGCGACCCGAGCCAGGGGAGCTGAACCCGCGCGTGGGACGTCACCGTCGCCCCTCGTCGTCCGCCGGGTCCGCCGCGCAGGGGCGGGCCAGGCCGGGCGACACCGGCGCCACCGAGCAGTACCCGGCCGACGGGCCGCCACCCGGAGCCACCCGCCCGGCGGCGCCCGGCACCACGCCCGTCCCGCCGCCGCTCGCCCCCGAGGGCGTCCGCGGCGGCCACCCCGAACAGCGCGAACCCGGCGGAGGCTGGGGCGGCGCCCCGTACGGACGGGCCGCGGCGGCCCCTCGCGGCGGCGGCCGGGAGATGCCCGGGCCACGCCAGGAGTACCTCGACGCCTTCGAGGACGAGGACCTCTTCGCGCCCGGAGCGCCTCGCAGGTCCCCCGTCCAGGTGACGGAGGAGCGCGACGGGCGCACTCCGGGCGCGACGGCGTACGCCTCCGGCGACTTCTTCGCCCCCGAGGAGACTCCCGCCCCGGCCGGCGCGGACGGCGGCCACGGTGGCGACGGGGACGACGAGGACGGCGGCGAGCCCGCCGGGCCCGACCGCCGCCGCGCCGGACGCGGCTGGGCCGCCGCCGGGATCGGCGCCGCCGCCGTGGTCACCGTGCTCGCGGTGGTCGTCGGCGGGCAGCTGCTCGGCGGCCAGGACGACGGGGCCGGCTCCCGGTCCGCCGCCGACCACTCCGGCCGGGCCGCCGAGGGCACCGCCTCACGCTCCGAGGGCCGCCCCACGCCCGCCTCGCCGGCGCCCGCGCCGAAGGCCGCCCCCAGCTACCAGCAGCGGATGGGCGAGAAGTTGCCGCTCGACCCCGACCTGACCGCCGACGGCGATTTCGCGGCGGTCCGCGGCATCGAGAAGGCCCCCGGCAAGGGACGGCTCTTCCGCTACCGCGTCGACGTCGAGAAGGGCCTGGGCCTCGACGGCAAGCTGTTCGCCGAAGCCGTGCAGAAGACGCTCAACGACGACCGCAGCTGGTCCCACGACGGCGCCCGCACCTTCGAGCGGATCGACTCCGGCCAGCCGGACTTCGTCATCACCCTGGCCAGCCCCGGCACCACCGCCGAATGGTGCGCCAAGTCCGGCCTGGACACCACCATCGACAACGTCTCCTGCGACTCGGCCTCCACCGACCGCGTGATGATCAACGCCTACCGCTGGGCCCAGGGCGCCGAGACCTACGGCGACGCCATACACGCGTACCGCCAGATGCTCATCAACCACGAGATCGGCCACCGGCTCGGCTTCAACCACGTCAGCTGCAGCCGCGACGGCGCGCTGGCGCCGGTGATGCAGCAGCAGACCAAGTTCCTGTCCATGGACGGGATCACCTGCAAGGCCAACCCCTGGGCCTACCCCAACTGACCCGCGCCTCCCCGGCCGGTCAGCACGCTGAACGGCCGGGCGCAGGGAAAGTTACGCCCGTTCACCCCTTTTGATGGCGCGACGGACAACCGTCCGTCGTACCACCCTCCTGTCCGCATACGTTCATCCCGCTGCGGGGCCGATGCCCCCGGCGGGACGACAACGGCGGCTCCCCGCACGGGAGATCGGAGGTGGACAGATGCGCATCGGACTGCTGACCGAGGGTGGCTACCCGTACGCGGACGGCGAGGGCGGACTGTGGTGCGACCGGCTCGTGCGCGGGCTCGCACCCCACGAGTTCGACCTCTACGCCCTCAGCCGCACCGCCTCCCAGGAGGAGTCCGGCTGGGTGCCGCTCCCGCCGGAGATCCACCGGGTCCGCACCGCGCCCCTCTGGTGCGCCGAGGAGGACGGCGTCACCCACGGCCGCCGCGCCCGCCGCCGCCTCCACGCCCACTACGCCGACCTCGCCGCCGCCGTCTGCTCCGGAGCACCCCGGACGGACGAGGAAGCGCTCCGCGCCCAGAAGGACCGTTTCCGCAAGGGGCTCTACGGCCTCGCCGACCTGGCCCGCGAGGAAGGCGGCCTGGTCGCGGCGCTGCGCTCCGAGGACGCCGTCCGCATCCTCGAACGCGCCTGCCGGGCCCCCGGAGCCCTGCGCGCCGCCCACGACGCCCGCGTCCCCGACCTCCTCGCCGTCGCCGCCCTCATCGAAGGCGCCCTGCGGCCCCTCTCGCTCGACTGGTACGCCGAGAGCGACGCCCGCGGGGCGCACTCCGGGGGCGCGGGATGGGGCGGACTCGGCAGCGTCGACCTCTGCCACGCCGCCTCCGGGGGCACCGCCGCCCTGCCCGGCCTGCTCGCCCTGCACTTCTTCGGCGTCCCCCTGCTCGTCACCGAGCACCACGTCCCGCTGCGCAGTCACTACCTCGCCGCCGCCGGCCGAAGCTCGACCCCCGCCGTCCGCGCCCTGGGCGCCGCCTTCCACCAGCTCCTCACCGGCGAGGTCTACGACCAGGCCGCCCTGATCACCCCCGGCAGCGCCCACGTCCGCCGCTGGCAGGAGCGGTGCGGGGCCGAGCGGCACCGGCTGCGCACCGTCCACCCCGGGCTCGACGCGACGCCCTTCGCGGAGGTCGGCGAAGGCCCGGCGGGTGATCCCCGCACGCTGGTCTGGGTGGGGCGGTTCGAGCCCGGCAAGGACCTCGTCATGCTGCTGCACGCCTTCGCCGAGGTCCGCCGCGCCGAGCCTGCGACACGGCTGCGCCTGGTCGGCCGGCTCGTCCCCGGAGACGCCGAGGGCGCCGCCTACCTGGCCCACTGCCGCGAACTGGCCCGCGAACTCTGCCCCGAGGACGGCGCCGTCAGCTTCGAGGAACCCGGCGAGGCCGAGGCGGGCTCCGCCGACCTGGCCGCCGCCTACGGGTCCGGCGCCGTCGTCGTCCTCTCCAGCGTGGTCGAAGGCTTCCCGGTCAGCGTGGTCGAGGCGATGCTCTGCGGCCGCGCCACCGTCTCCACCGAGGTCGGCGCCGTCGTCGAGGCGGTCGGCGGTACGGGCCTCGTCGTGCCGCCCAAGGACCCGGACGCCCTCGCCGAGGCGTGCCTCGCGCTGCTCCGCGACCCCGCCCGCCGCGACCGCCTCGGCGCCGCCGCCCGCTCCCGCGCCCTGGAACTCTTCTCCGTCGACCAGAACGTCGAACGCTTCCGCGCGCTCTACCTGGAGATCGTCTCCCACTACCCGGTCCGCCGCCCCCACACCGACGAGGAAGGCACCCCGATGCCCTTCGCCCACCCGGCGGAGACCCGGGTACGCGGCACCTGGGCCGAGGCCGCCCACCCGAACACCGCCAAGCCCCCCGGCACCTGGGGCGCACCCGCATCCGAACTCCGCGCCCCCGGCCCCCTGGCCACCGACGCCGAAGCGACCGGGGCCCGCCCCCGCACCCCCGTCACCGCCAGCGGAGCAGAACTCCGCCGCGTCCCGACCTGGGCCGTGCTGGACGAAACCGCGGCGGCCCGACGGGAAGACGCGCAGGGCGGTGCGGCACGGGGGGCTGCTGCTTCGCATCGGGGCTCCGCTGCGAAGGACGGCGTGCTCGCCGAGGGGGAGGAGCCCGGTGAGGCTGCGGCCGGGGGGCCGGTGTTCGCGGCGGGACGTGCTGGGGACGGGCACGGGGAAGCGCACCGGGACCGGGGCGGGGTTTCCGCGGACGGACGGGGGCCGAAGGGGCTTCCGGCCGGGGAACCGGTGAAGGGGCCCGGGCCTGACGGCGCGAAGGCCTATGAGGCGGCCACGGGGCCTGCCTTTCTGGGGGAGCGGTGGAGGGACGGGGCTTCGGGGGGCGCGGGATCGGGGGAGCGGTTCTCTGAGGGAGAGGGGTACGGGGGGTCTGGTGGGTCGGGGTCGATCGGGTTGGCCGGTGGGGCTGGGGGCGAGCCGGGGGGCTGGTCCGGCGGCGGTGTTGAGGGGGCGTCGGTGGAGGGGATGGACGTGTCTTCCGGCTTGGAGCCGGGGGGCGTTGGGTGGGCGTCGTCGGGTGCGGGTGCGGGTGCGGGTGTTGGCGTTGGCGAGGGGCCTGCGCGGGTTGTGGCGGGGCGGGATGTGCCTGCGGCCGAGGGCGGGGATGCCGGGACGGGTTTCTGTGCGGCGCCCGGGGCTTCCGGCCGCGACTGGGTTGGGGGGCGGCTCGCTCCTGGCTCCGCGATCGAGGGGGACCCGGCCGGGGGCCTTGGCCTGGGAGCTGAACTGGGTTTCGGCCGAGCCGGGACCGCTTTCGCAGGGGCCCACGCCCCGGGCGTCGGCTCGGTGCTGTCGGCTCCTGTTGAGGGTGAGGCCCTGGACGCTGGCGCCGCGACGGGGGGATGGGGCGGCGGCAGGCCCAGCGCCCAGCACGCTGACGGTCCGGCCCGTGACGGTGACCGGGAGTTCGTGGGACCCGTGCCCGCCTCCACGACTGGCGAGCCGGGGTCCGGCAGGGGGCCAGGCGCGGTTCGTGCGGAGGCCGGCAGTTCGGGACGTCTTACAGGTGGGGCCCAGGTCCCTGCTCCGGACGCCCGTCCCTGGCCGACTGACAGCTTGGCCGTCGCGTCGGCTTCCCGCACCGCGACCCACGGCCCGACAGCCGTGCAGCCCACTGTCGGCGCCGATGCTTCCGTTCAGGCACCCGCACGCCCGGACGACCTTCGGCCCGACCTGGGATCGCGTGCCGGTGCCGGGAGTTCCGTATCGGGTCCGGGTGGCTCTGCGGCCGGTTGGTATCCGGGGGTTGCGGGGGCTGCCTCGCACTCGGGCGGTTCAGCTGGGGTTGCGGGAAACTTGGCTTCCGTTTCAGTGGGTTCTGCTGCGGGCTCGCACAACTCGGTGTCCGGCTCGGGGGACGGGGCGCGGGGACGGGGCCCGAGGTCGGGTGGCTCGGAGGACGGGCTGGGCTCGGACGGCTCGATCTCTGGCTTGGGCTGGGATTCCCCGGGCTCTGCTTCGGGGGCGCATGGCCGGGGGAACGGCCTGCACCTCGGTACGGAGGGTCCCGCTGCCCGCTCGGTCGGTCCGGTCTCCAACTCGCACCCTGCTTCTCCGGGTTCCGACGTGTGCCTGGACGGCTCAGCGGAGGGGCCGGGGGCCGGTGTCGTGGGGGCGGACGGGTACTGCGACGGCTCCGCGTCCGTAACGGGGTCCGGTACGGCTGCGTCCGGCGCACGTTCAGGTGTTCCGGAGTTCGGCCGGGGTCCCGGCTCTCTCGTGGACGGTGGGCACTCCGGGGGGCCGGTTCGTGCTGGGCTTCCGGATGTTCCGGGTGTTCCGGAGTCCGGGGGATGTCCTGACGTCCCTGTGGACGGTGCGCGGCATGGCGGACAGGTTGGGGCCGCGCGGCTGGACGCACCTGAGTCGGCCGAGTGCCTCGATGCCCCCGTTGCTGGCGCGCACGCCAGCGGCCCGGCCGGTGTTGCGCGGCCCGGTGTTCCGGAGTTCGCCGGGTCCCCTGACGCTGCCGTGGATGGTGCGCACTCTGGCGGTCCGGTCGGCGCTGCGCATCCAGGCGCCCCGGAGGTCGCCGGGCGGCCCGAAGCCCCCGGAGAGGGCGCGCACCCTGGCGGCCCGGTCGCTGCCATGCGCCCCGAAGCCCGGTGTCCCGACGCGGGGGCATCCGCCCCTTCGCACCCCGGAGCGTTCTCGGCGCGCCCCGACGGCCCGGCCCTCGCCACGCGCCCGGACGCCCCGGCTTTCCCCGCGCACCCCGGCGCCGCACCGACTGCCGCGCGCCCCGGTGCCCCGGCGGCCCCCGTGAGCGGGGAGGCGTGGGGATGAGCGCAGGAACGACGGAGGGTGCCGTCGCGCCCTCCACCGCGGCCAGGCCGCTGAGGAATCGCAGGGAGCACACCCCATGACCACGCACCACGCCCCGGGCCCGCTCGACGCGGCCAGCCGCCCCGCCCAACCCGCCCACACCGGGCCGGGGGAGCCCGATCCGGTCCGGAACCTCGCGGGCCCCGGCGCCCCCGGCGCGCTCTACGCGGGCCCCGGCCCCTCCGGCGACACCGCCGCCGGCTCCGCGTCCGGCACCGGCGACAGCCCAGCTCAGGGAAGCGGCGGCCCCGGCACAGCGGCCCCTCCCGGCGGAGACCCGGTCAAGGCGCTCATGCACCGCCACCGCGAACTCTGCGCCCGCGCCGTCGACCCGCTGGAGATCGCCGCCGCACTGGAAGCCCACGGGATGACGGACCGCACCGCCGCCCACTTCCGGCACCGGGACGTCTTCTCGCTGGCGGAAGAGATGTACGCCCGGGTGCCCCGCCACAGCTCGGACCGCTCCGCCCCACCGGCCCTGGCGCACGCCGTGCCCGAACCGGTGGCAGGCGCCGCCGCGGGACCGTCGCGGCTGCTCACCCTCGTCCTGCTGCCCGCCCTGCCGGGAGCCCTCTGTGCCGGGCTGCTCGCCGGTCTCGCGCAGGCGCCACCCGGCCGGGCCAGGACCCTCGCCGTGGTGGCGGGCGTCCTCGCCGTCCTCAGTGCCGTGCAGCTCTGCCTGCGGCACGGCCCGCTGCGCAGCCCCCGTCCGGCCGGGGTAACCGTACGGCTCGCCACCCTCTGGCTGCTGGGCTACGCCGTCCTCGGGGACGGCCTCCTCGACGCCGCCGTCCGTGGCGGCCCCGACCGGCTCTGGCCGGTGGACACCGCGACCGCCCTCGGTCTCGCCCTGGCGGTGTGGCCGGCGGTGCTCTGCGCCCGGCTCTTCACCGGGGGCGCCCGCCGCAGGCTGGCCCGCAGCCGGGGGCTCGGGGAGTTCGCCGCGGCCACCCGGCCACTGCTGCTCGCCTCCCTGACCTGCTACCTCGCCGCGCTGGCCGGGCTGCTCGCGCTGGCCGGAGCGGCGCTCGGAGCACCCCCGGCCCTCGGGGGCGCCGGAGCCCTGGGCGCCCTGCTGCTCCTGGCCCGCCTGCTCCTGGTGCACGGGCACCGGGCCATGCCCACCGTCGCCCTGGCCACCGCGGCCGGCGTCGAACTGGCCGTGCTGTGCAGTGTCCTCGCCTCCCGGCTCCCCGGCTGCGGCTTCCTCGCCGTCCCCGCCGAGACGCTCATCGAGGTGTGCGGCGCCGAGGCGGTACCCACGCTGGCCTGCGCCGTCGCCGCCTTCGCCCTGCTGGGCCGTGCCGTACCGGCGCTCTCCCGGGCCTCCGCCCACACCGACCCCGGCACCCGCTGACCCGCACGGCCGCCCGCGCCGGACACGCTCCCGTGCGCCAGGGCCGACGGAGCGCACGGCGCCGCACCCGAACCACGCCCCTTCCGAAGGAGACCACCAGATGACGACCAGCCGACGCCGGAACAGCTGGGGAGCCCACCGATGAGAGTGCTGCTGATCGGAGCCAACGGATA
The DNA here is from genome assembly GCF_000719955.1 of Streptomyces albidoflavus. Taxonomy (GTDB): domain Bacteria; phylum Actinomycetota; class Actinomycetes; order Streptomycetales; family Streptomycetaceae; genus Streptomyces; species Streptomyces albidoflavus. The sequence continues at coordinate 24,812 of NZ_JOII01000022.1, read as the reverse complement.
CATCGGCCGCTTCGTCGCCGACCGCCTGCTCGCCGACCCCGCCGTCCAGCTCACCGCGCTGGGCCGGGGCGACGACGCCGACGTGCGGTTCGACCTCTCCACCGGCAGTCCCGGCGCGCTCACCCGGTTCCTCGACGCCGTCCACCCCGGGGTGGTCGTCAACTGCGCCGGGGCCACCCGCGCCGGAGCCCGCGAACTGACCCGGCACAACACCGTCGCCGTCGCCACCGTCTGCGAGGCCCTGCGGCGCAGCGGCTGCGGCGCCCGCCTCGTCCAGATCGGCTGCGGCGCCGAGTACGGGCCGAGCCAGCCGGGCTCCTCCACCGCCGAGGACGCCGTACCCCGCCCCGGTGGTCCCTACGGCGTGAGCAAACTCGCCGCCACCGAACTCGTCCTCGGCTCCGGACTCGACGCCGTCGTGCTGCGCGTCTTCTCGCCCGCAGGACCCGGCACCCCCGCCGGCTCGCCCCTCGGCCGGCTCGCCGAGGCGATGCGCCGGGCCATGCAGTCCGGGGACGGCGAACTGAAGCTCGGCGGCCTCGGGGTGCAGCGTGACTTCGTCGACGTCCGCGACGTGGCCCGGGCCGTCCATGCCGCCTCCCTCTCCGCCGCCCAAGGCGTGATCAACATCGGTTCCGGCCGCGCCGTCCGCCTCCGCGACGCCGCCGCCGTCCTGGCTCGCGTCGCCGGTTACGGCGGGGCCCTGCACGAACTGGACACCCCTTCCGGATATCCGTCCGCCGCCTCCACGGGCCTCCACCCCCGCGCCGACCACGGCCAGGGCGGACTCCGGGCCGCCATCGGCCACCCCCGCCCGGACCCGGACCTCGCCCCCTCGCCCGCCGCGTACCCGTACCCCGACGGTTGCGGGAGCTGGCAGCAGGCCGATGTCCGTACCGCCCGAGACCGCCTCGGCTGGCGGCCGCGGATCAACCTGGAGGAGTCCCTCGCCGACATCTGGATGGAGGCGGCGTGCCGTATCTGACCCAGCCCGACACCCAGCCCGCCGTCAGCGCCGGGGAACTCCGTCTCGGTGTCCCCGGGTACGCCCACCCCCTGCTGGCCCCGCGCGAGTGGGATGCCCTGCCGAGTGTCGGTGCGGGCGTCCACTGGACCGTCCTCAACGTCGCCGACGGCCCCGGCGAACGCCCCGACCCGCACTGCCTGGAAGCCGCCGGCCGTCTGCGGAACGCGCAGGTCCGAGTGGTGGGGCAGCTCGATCTGGCGGGCGGCCAGCGGAGCTTCGGTGCCCTCCTCTCCGACGCCCACCGCTTCCGCGACTGGTACCTCGTCGACGGCTTCTACCTGGACCGCTGCCCCACCGAACGCGCCGCCCTCCCCGAGCTGCGGCGCGTCGTCGGAGCACTGCGGGACCTGCTCGGCGGCGGGCACCTGGTCACCGCCCACGGCACCCACCCGCACCCCGGGTACGCCGAGGTCGCCGACCAGCTGGTGACCTTCAGCGGCCCCTGGCACGACTACCGCTGGTCCCAGGCGCCCGAGTGGACCGCCGCCTACCCTCCGGAGCGCTTCTGCCATCTCGTCCACGGCCTGCCGCGCGGCCACCTCGCCCAGGCGCTGCGCATCGCCCGCTGGCAGGGGGCGGGCACCATCTGGTTCACCGACCGGACCGCCAAGGAGAGCCGAAGTGCCTGCTGGGAGACCATGCCCGGCTACTGGGACGCGATTGTCTCGCAGGTCGGAACGGGTGTCTCGGAATGAAGAAGGGCGTGGCAGTGTTACGGCTAGTGGTCCCCGCCCGTGCGGGGGTTGTCCTGTCCCCGATCGACCAACGGAGTCCCCGTGTCGCTGCCACCCCTGGTCGAGCCAGCTGCTGAGCTCACCGTCGACGAGGTCCGCAGGTACTCCCGCCACCTGATCATTCCCGACGTGGGGATGGACGGGCAGAAGCGGTTGAAGAACGCCAAGGTGCTCTGTGTGGGCGCCGGCGGCCTCGGTTCGCCCGCTCTCATGTACCTGGCCGCCGCCGGCGTGGGCACGCTGGGGATCATCGAGTTCGACGAGGTCGACGAGTCGAACCTCCAGCGCCAGATCATCCACAGCCAGGCCGACATCGGCCGCTCCAAGGCCGAGTCCGCCCGCGACACGGTCAAGGGCATCAACCCGTACACGGACGTGATCCTTCACGAGATGCGGCTTGAGGCCGACAACGTGATGGACATCTTCAGCCAGTACGACCTGATCGTGGACGGCACCGACAACTTCGCCACCCGCTACCTGGTCAACGACGCCTGCGTCCTGCTGAACAAGCCGTACGTCTGGGGTTCCATCTACCGCTTCGACGGCCAGGCGTCGGTCTTCTGGTCCGAGCACGGCCCCTGCTACCGGTGCCTCTACCCGGAGCCCCCGCCCCCCGGCATGGTCCCGTCCTGCGCCGAGGGCGGCGTCCTCGGCGTGCTCTGCGCGTCGGTCGGCTCCATCCAGGTCACCGAGGCCATCAAGCTCCTCGCCGGTGTCGGCGACCCGCTGGTCGGCCGCCTGATGATCTACGACGCCCTGGAGATGCAGTACCGCCAGGTCAAGGTCCGCAAGGACCCCGACTGCGCGATCTGCGGCGAGAACCCCACCGTCACCGAGCTCATCGACTACGAGGCGTTCTGCGGCGTCGTCTCCGACGAGGCCCAGGAGGCCGCCGCCGGTTCGACGATCACTCCCAAGCAGCTCAAGGAGTGGATCGACGACGACGAGAGCATCGAGATCATCGACGTCCGCGAGCCGAACGAGTACGAGATCGTCTCCATCCCGGGCGCCCGCCTGATCCCCAAGAACGAGTTCCTCATGGGCACCGCCCTCCAGGACCTCCCGCAGGACAAGAAGATCGTCTTGCACTGCAAGACGGGTGTCCGCAGTGCGGAAGTCCTCGCCGTGCTGAAGTCGGCCGGTTTCTCGGACGCCGTCCACGTGGGCGGCGGCGTGATCGGCTGGGTCAACCAGATCGAGCCGGAGAAGCCCGTCTACTGAGTCCGACGTCACCTCGGCCGCCCGGTCCCCCGGGTGAGCGCCCGCCGAGGGAGCCGTCACCGTGACGAGGCCCGAGGCCCGTCCGCCCGCGAGGCGGACGGGCCTCGCGTTGCTTTCACCGCTTGTCCGCCGCGCACTCCTTGCCGTCCTTCGGGACGGTGCCCTCCAGCAGGTAGGCGTCCACGGTCCGGTCCACGCAGCCGCTGCCCGATCCGTAGGCACTGTGCCCCTCTCCCCGATGGGTGAGGAGGACGCCGACTCCCTCGCCCAGCCCGTCGGCGAGGCGCCGCGCGCCTTCGTAGGGCGTCGCCGGGTCGCCCGTGGTGCCGACGACCAGCACCGGCGAGGCGCCCTTCGCCGCCACCCCCGGGGGCTCGGCCACTCCGTCGACCGGCCACTCGTGGCACCAGCCGGCGGTGTCCCAGGCGAGGAACTCCCCGAAGACCGGCGAGATGCTCCGGAACTCGGGCAACAGCTTCCGGGCCTCCTCAGGAGTCGGCCGGCCGGGATCGTCGGCGCAGGATATCGCCCGTTGTGCGTGACCCTGCGTGCCGTAACGCCCCTGTTCGTCACGGTCGTTGTACGCGTCGGCGAGCCGGAGCAGGGCGGTTCCCGACCCTCGCTCCGCCTGGTCCAGCGCCTCGGTGAGGCGGGGCCAGCTCAGCTCGCTGTAGAGCGTGTTGATGATCCCGGTGAGGGCGTGGGACTCCGTCAGCTTCCTCCCCGACGCCGTCGGCAGCGGTTCGCGGTCGATCCGCTTCAGCAGAGCGGCGATCTCACGGCTGCCCTGCCGGGGATCGCGTCCCTCGCCGCGCAGGTAGTTGTCCAGGGCCCGCTGGAAGCCGATGGTCTGGTTCCGCGCGTGGCCGATCATGTCCGCCTCGGGGTCCACCGCGGCGTCCAGGACGAGGCGCCCCGCCCGGCCGGGGAACTGGTGGGCGTAGGCGGCGCCCAGCTGGGTGCCGTAGGAGATCCCGAAGTAGTGCAGGGTCCGGTCTCCGAGGGTGTGCCGCAGCAGGTCCAGGTCGCGGGCGGCCTCGGCCGTGCCGACCCGGGGGAGAAGGTCGCCGGCGCCCTCGGCGCAGCCCCGGCCGAAGTCGGCCGCGTCCTCGAAGTAGACCTTCTCCTCGGCCGCGTCGTCCGGCGTGAGGTCCACCCGCGCCTCCGAGGCGGCGACCTCCCGGTCGTCGCGGCACCGGATGCCGGAACTTCCTCCCACGCCACGGGGATCGAAGCTCACCAGGTCGTACCGGGCGCGGAGCCGTTCGTACCCCGGGGCGAAGGCCGGGAGCATGTCGACTCCGGAGCCGCCGGGGCCGCCGAAGTTGAAGAGCAGGGAGCCGATGCGGCGGTCCTCGGGACCGGTGGTGTCCGTCTTGATCAGGGCGATGCCGAGGGTGTCGCCCCGTGGTTCGGCGTAGTCCAGCGGGACCCGCAGGGTGGCGCAGCGCCATGCGGAGCCCGGCGCGGGCGTACCGGCGCGGGCCTTGCAGGCGCCCCACTTGAGGCGTTGGGCCGTCAGTTTCTCCGGCAAGGGCGGGTCGCCCTTCGCCACGCCCGGACCCGGCGCCGGGGTGGTGGGTCCGGAGGAGCCCGGAGGGGCGTCACCGCCGGTGGGCGGCGGAGACTCGGCCTCCGGGCGCTCCTCGGCCGTGCAGCCGAGCGTGGCGGTGGCGACGAGCAGGCCCGCGAACAGCAGGGTGGCAGCGCGCAGCAGGCGTCCAGGCTTCATGGTTTCCCCCGTGATTCCCCAGCCGTACCGGGAGTTCGGGACGGCTTCGCCATCGTAGGGATGGCTACTGAGAGTGATCAAGGGGGAATGGGTGGGACTTCTGGAGCTGGTGAGTCCGTATTCGTAAAGGGGCAGGTGGAAGGCGGTTCACGGCTGCGAGAAGGCGTGAGGTTTACTTTCGCGGGCGGCGGCGCAGAGTAGCTGTTTCGCGCGAGCGGGCGTCCCGCTGATATGCGGGGCCGCGGACGGAGATGGGCGGTGGCGGGAGCCAACAGCGCTCCCGCCACCGCCCGTGCGGCCCAGCTCGGAACCTTGTCAGGAGCAGACGGTCCCGCTCTGCGGCACGGTTCCGTTCAGCAGGTAGCCGTCGACCGCCTTGCGGACGCAGGCGTTGCCGCTGTCGTAGGCGCCGTGGCCCTGGCCCTTGTAGGTGATCTCGATCCCGACGCCCTTCCCGAGCGCCCTGGCCATCTGCCGCGCGCCCTCGTAAGGGGTCGCGGGGTCCCCGGTGTTGCCGATGACGACGATGGGCGCGGAGCCCTCGGCCGACACGTCGGGGTGCTCGGCCGCGCCGGACACCGGCCAGTCGGTACAGCTCAGCAGACCCCAGGCGAGGAAGTCGCCGAAGACCGGGGAGGCCTTGCGGAACTCGGGGAGCTTCTCGCGGACGTCGGCCTCGGTGTAGCGGGGCTTGTCGTCGGCGCAGTTGATGGCGATGTTGGCGGCCTGCAGATTGCTGTAGCTCCCGTTCAGGTTCCGGCCGGTCATGCTGTCCGAGAGGGCCAGCAGGATGCGTCCGTCCCCGTCGTAGGCGTCCTCCAGACCCTGCGTCAGGTACTCCCAGAAGTCCTCGGAGTAGAGGGACTGGGCGATGCCGTTCAGGGCGGCGGACTGGGTCAGCTTGCGCTCGCCGTCCGCGGGCAGCGGCTTCTTGTCGAGCGAGGCCAGCAGGTCGGCGATGCGTTTCTTCACGTCCTCGGGGTCCGAGCCGACCGGGCACTCCTCGGTCGTCGCCGTGCACGCCTCGGCGTAGTTGTCGAGCGCGAGCTGGAACCCCTTGGCCTGGCCCAGCGAGCCCTGCTCGGCGTTCTGCGTCGGGTCCACGACCGCGTCGAAGACCGCGCGCCCGACCTTGTCCGGGAACAGGTGGGCGTAGACGCCGCCCAGCTCGGTGCCGTAGGAGATGCCCATGTAGTGGAGCTTCTCGTCGCCGAGCACCTGGCGCATCAGGTCCATGTCGCGGGCCGCGTCGGTGGTGGCCACCTGCGGCAGGACCGTGCCGGAGTTCTTCTCGCAGGCGTTGTTGAACTGCTTCGTCCGCTTCATCAGGTCGGCCCGTTCGGCCGCGTCGTCAGGTGTCGAGTCGGCCTGGAAGAAGTCGTCCAGCTGCTCGTCGTCGAGGCAGGTGACCGGTGAGCTGCGGCCCACCCCGCGAGGGTCGAAGCTGACCAGGTCGTACCGCTTGCGCAGCGTCTCGTAGCTGTCGCCGAAGGCCGGGAGGGTGCTCACCCCGGAACCGCCCGGTCCGCCGAAGTTGAAGATGAGCGAACCGATGCGCTGGTCCTTGTCCTTGGCGCTGGTCTTCGCCCGCACGAGCGCGAGGTCGAGGGTGTCGCCGTCCGGGCGGTCCCAGTCGAGAGGTGCCTTCATCGTCGCGCACTGCCACTCGGTGCCGCCCGGCAGCGGCGAGGGCGCCGTACCGCCGCCCTGGGCGTCGTCGGGGGCCTTGCAGTTCGACCAGTCGAGCTTCTGCGAGGCGAGCCCGCCGGCCGCCGTGGAGCCGTTCTGGCTGCCCGGCTCGTCGCTCCCGGAGTCCGAGCAGGCGGAGACCGAGGCGGCGACGGCGAGCACCAGTGCGGTGGAGAGCAGGAGGGTGCGGCTGCAGTGGGGGCGAGTCGGCATGCCCCCCATCCTGCGCGTCGCACCTCCCCGGCGCGCGGGGCGGGGTCCGTGCGAGTGAGTACGCCCCCCCCACGCCACGGGCACGCCCCCGCGCTCCGAGCGCCCTACAGATACCCCTTGCGCGTCAGCTGGTTGAAGAACAGCCACCCCGGGAGCACCGGCAGCCACAGCGTCAGCAGGCGGTACAGCAGCACCGCCGGGGCCGCCACCTCCTTGGGCAGGCCGACCGCGATGAGGCCGACCGTCAGCGTGGCCTCGACCGCGCCGACGCCGCCGGGCGTGGGGGCGGCCGAACCGAGGGCGTTGCCGGCGAGGAAGACGACGGCCACGCCCGCGAGCGAGACGGTGGTGCTCCCGTCGCCGAAGGCGCGCACCGAGGCGAAGAGGCACATCACGAAGCAGGCGGTCAGCAGCAGCATGCCGCCGATGCCGGTGAGCAGCTTCTGCGGCCGCTGGAGCACGTCGAGCATGCGCGGCACCACACCGGCGAAGAGCGACCGCACCCGCGTGACGATGAACTTCCGCAGGAACGGCACGGCGGTGACCACCAGCACCAGCACGGCGACCGTGAGAAGACCGGCGATCACCGTCCGGGACGGGGTCAGGGACGGCGTCTTCTCGGTGCCCGTGACGTAACCGAAGAGGAGCAGCAGCAGGATGTGCGACCCGAGCCCGAACAACTGGGACGCGCCGACGCTCGCCACCGCGAGCCCGGGGCGTACGCCGGAGCGCTGGAGGAAGCGGGTGTTGAGCGCCACTCCGCCGACGGCCGCCGGCGCGACGATCTTCACGAAGGAGCCGGCGACCTGGGCGCCCACGGTGCGCAGGAAGGAGACCCGCTCCGGCACGAAGCCGAGCAGGCTCATCGCCGCCGCGAAGTAGCTGAGCGCGGAGAAGAGGACGGCCGCCGCCACCCAGCCCCACTGGACGTCCGAGAAGAGCGTGCCGAACTCGATGTGGGTCAGCTGCGACAGCAGGAAGTACGCGCCGATCGCACCGGCGATGAAGCTGACCAGGGTGCGGGCCTTGATCCGCTCCAGCCGCGCCGGCTCGACCGGGGCCTGTGGGCGGATGCGGAGCACCTGGTGGCGGATCTGGGTGAGCAGATCCTCCTCGCGGGCCTCGTCCAGCGCCTCGTCGATGGCGCGCTTCTCGGCCTGCTTCTCGGCCTTGACGGTCTTGCGGTCCTCCTGCTGGCCGGTCTCCCGGCGGAGCTGCTTGGCCTCCTGGGAGGCGTCCAGCACGGCCTCGCGTTCGCGCTGCGAGCGCTCCCGGGCGAGCCGGCGCAGGGTGGACCGGGTCGAGCGGGTCAGCGCGATGGGCTGGAGCAGGGGCAGGCAGTCGGCGATGGTGTCCGGCCCCAGCACGGCGACGGCCGCGGCCACCGAGCGCTCGGCCCCGACCCGCAGCCCGAAGGTGGTCAGGAGCTGGGCGATGTCCATCCGCAGGACCAGCTCGCCCGCGGCGATCTCGCCGCCGCGGAGGTCGGTGATGATCACCTTGCCGGAACGATCCACCAGGATGGCGTCCCCGGCCAGCCGCCGGTGGGCGATCCGGCGCGACTGGAGCGCCTTCACCTGCTGCCAGGTGTCGCGCATCAGCTCGTCGGTCACCTCCTCGTCGGCCAGGGAGTCCAGCGAGCGGCCGCCGATGTGCTCGTAGACGAGCATCACGGCGTCCGGGCCCAGCTCGGAGGTGGCGATGAGCTTCGGCGCGTTGGCCCCGGCGGCGATGGCGGCGTAGGCGAGGAGCGCCTCCTGTTCCAGCGCCTGGCGCAGGGACTGGAGGCTGCGGCGGGTGGTGATGGTGCGCAGCGTCATCCGGCGCCACACCCGGTAGAAGAAGCCGTGCGCCTGCTGCTCGCGGTCGACCACCGTCACGTCGAGCGGAGGGCCGTCCTCCAGGGTGACGAAGTAGCGCCGGCCCCGGTCGCCGTGGTCCGGCGGTGTCAGCCCGGCCCGTCCGGCCAGACCCCCCGGAGGTTCCGGCACGTCCTCGGCGCGGGCCGCCGCGACCGGCCGGAAGCCGACGTGACGCAGGCCCGCCAGCAGCGTCTGGCCGGTCGGCCGGACGTTGGGCGAGCCGACCGTGTACAGCGTGCCGTAGGCGACGCTCCAGCCGATCAGGATGGTCAGCGCGATGGAGAACGGCGTGGTGTAGCCCGTCACCAGCATGGCGAGCGCGTCGAGCAGCAGCACCACCCAGAGCACCACCCGCCACCGGGGTCTGCGCGCCATGCCGACGGCCGTCATGTACGCGATGACCGGGGCGAGGTAGCCGTGCACCGGGTCGGTGAGCGCGTGGATGTCACCGGGGGAGGGCTGGGTCAGAGCGTCCTGGATCGACCCGGGGGCGGACTTCGCCACCCACAGGTCGGTGGCGAGGGTGACCCCGTGGGCCAGCACCGCCGCCAGCACGCCGTCGGCGATGCGCAGGCCGTCGCGTTTGATGAGCCGCTCGATGGCGAAGGCCACCGGGACCAGCAGCACCGCGATGCTCGACGCCAGGCCGGCGAACTTGATCAGCAGGTCGGGCGCCTGGCCGGTGCCCTCGCGGATGTCCTGCTCCAGCCCCGAGGTGGTGCCGTGGGCGAACGCGGCCACCGCGAGCAGGACCGCGATGGCCAGGACGCCGATGAGCAGGCGCATCAGGTCCGAGGGCCGGTGCACCCGGGCCGCCAGCAGCGGCTCGTCCACCTCGACCTGGTCCCGCTCGGTCTCCTCCGGGGCGTTCTCCGGCCGGGGATATTTCAGGAGGCTGGGATGCGGGTCCGCGGAGGTGGCGCCATGGTCCACGCCGGTGCGCGCGGGCGCGCCGGAGCCGTCCGCGTGTGCGCCCCCGTCGGCCGGGCCACGGCCCGCGCCCTCGTCGTCGCCGGCGCTCATCCGGCCGCCCCTCTCCCCGTCGGCGGGACGGCTGCCGGGTACGGCCCGGGCGGCATCGTCGTCATCCGGACGCGGCGGCACCGGTGCCGTGCTCCGTCGTGCTTCGGCACTCACACCCGTCCGTTCCGTCGTGTCCTGTCGATCTTGTCTCACCTGTCATCGCCCGCACGATGGTGGCACGAGCGGGCGACACCGCGGGGCATGAGGGGGCAATGCACGCTGGCGAATCCGCTCTGATAAGCCTCATGGCCCCCCTTTCGGGTCCCGGCCACGAGCTCCGGCCCGCCCCACCGTCCACCGGCTTCGAGCCGCGTCGGGCGGGCTGTCGGTGCCGTGCGGCAGGATGGACCGGGTGAGCCAGGACACCCCGCCGTCCGCCGAACCGCCCGCCCTGCCGCCCTACGCCGAGCGGGTGCTCGACGTGGCCGAGCTGATCCCGCCCGGCCGCGTGATGACCTACGGCGACATAGCCGAATGGCTGGAGGAGGGCGGGCCGCGCCAGGTCGGCCGCGTCATGGCGCTCTACGGATCGGCCGTGCCGTGGTGGCGCGTCGTCCGCTCCGACGGGGCGCTGCTCCCCGGTCACGAGCGCCGTGCCCTCGCCCACTACCGCACGGAAGGCACCCCGCTGCGCGAGGCCCGGAGGACCGCCGGCTCCCCGGGCAGCGCACCCCGCCTCGACATGCGCCGCGCCCGCTGGGACGGCACCACCGGTGACACACCTCACTCCTGACACCCGCTCCGTACCGCCCCGCGCCGGGCCCCACCAGGCTCCGCCGCGCTGACCGGTGCGGTTGGCGCGACACCGGTTCCGGCCGGGTCCGCGCCCGCGAGCGCCCGGCGCGCGCTCCGGGGCGCACGGCAGGGCAAGCCCGCCGGACGCGCTGCCGCTCGGGGTACGGTCGGTGGTCGGCACCTGGCCGCCAGGGACGCAGCGGGCAGCCCGGCGGACGGGGCCGGCGCCCCTCTTCCCCCGGCCCGCACCGAGCGCCTTCCACCAGCACACCCACCAGGACCGGCGATGCACGTGAGCTCCTCTCCTCCCAGCGGCAGCCTGCCTCAGCAGCAGGCGCGGCAGAGGGCCTCCGGCACGTACCGACTGGTCCGTTCCGCCCCCGTGGCGGAGGAGCCCCCTCGACTGGACGCAGCCCAGCGGGCCGTGGTTGACCATGGGGCGGGACCACTGCTCGTCCTCGCCGGCCCGGGCACCGGCAAGACCACCACCCTGGTCGAGTCCGTCGCCGCGCGCCTCGCCGCGGGCACCCCACCCGAACGCATCCTGGTCCTCACCTTCAGCCGCCGCGCCGCCGTGGATCTGCGGGACCGCATGGCGCAGCGGCTCTCCACCGCGACCGCGCCGCGCGCCACCACCTTCCACTCCTTCTGCTACGCCCTGGTCCGCGCCCACCAGGACGCCGACCTCTTCGCCGAACCCCTGCGGCTGCTCTCCGGACCCGAGCAGGACGTCACCGTCCGCGAACTGCTCGCCGGACAGATCGAACTCGGACGCCAGGGCCGCGCCCGCGTGCACTGGCCCGACGAACTCCGCGCCTGCCTCACCACCCGCGGCTTCGCCGACGAGGTCCGCGCCGTCCTCGCCCGCTCCCGGGAACTCGGCCTCGGCCCCGACGCGCTCGCCGAGTTCGCCCGGCGCGGCGGCCGCCCCGACTGGTCCGCCGCCGCCTCCTTCCTCGCCGAATATCTCGACCTGCTCGACGCGCAGGGCACCCTCGACTACGCCGAGCTCGTCCACCGCGCCGTCCTGCTCGCCGAGAGGCCCGAGACCGCCCGGCAGCTCGCCGAGACCTACGACGCCGTCTACGTGGACGAGTACCAGGACACCGACCCCGCCCAGGTCCGGCTGGTGCGGGCGCTCGCCGGCAACCACGGTCCCGCCGTGCCCGGAGCGGGCGGCGGGCGCACCCTGGTCGCCTTCGGTGACCCGGACCAGTCGATCTACGCCTTCCGCGGCGCCGACGTCAACGGCATCCTGGAATTCCCCGAGACCTTCCGCCGCGCCGACGGCGCGCCCGCGCCCGTCGCCGTCCTCACCACCGGGCGCCGCTCCGGCGCACACCTGGTCGAGGCCACCCGGCTCGTCACCCGCCGCATGCCGCTGACCAGGCTCTCCGCCGACACCGTCCGTGCTCATCGCTCCCTCAGCCCGGCCCGGGACGGGGGCCGCGTCGAGGCCTACACGTACCCCACCACCGGCGCCGAACTGGACAACATCGCCGACATCCTGCGCCGCGCCCACCTGGAGGAAGGCGTCCCCTGGGGGGAGATGGCGGTCCTGGTCCGCTCCGGCGGCCACACCATTCCCGCCGTCCGCCGGGCTCTCACCTCGGCCGGGGTGCCGCTGGACATCGACGGCAACGACCTCCCGCTGCGCCACGAGCCAGCCGTCGCCCCGCTGCTCACCGCGCTGCGCGCCGCCGCGACCGCCGCCCTCCAGGACCGGGCCGAGGAGGAGGCGGGGCCCGTACCCGAGCCCGAGCCCGACGCCGGGACCCAGGACACCGCCCCCGCCTGGCTCGACACCGAGACCGCCCTCACGCTGCTCGCCTCGCCGCTCGCCGCCCTCGACGCCGCCGACCAGCGCCGCCTCGGACGTGCCCTGCGCGACGAGGAACGCGCCGCCGGAAACCTCCTCCCGCCGCCCTCCGACACCCTGCTCGCCCGCGCACTCGCCGAACCGGAGCGGCTCGTCACCCACGAGGGGTACGCCCACGGCGCGCGCCTCCTCGGCGAGCTGCTGCGCCGCGCCCGCACCCTCCTCGCCAAGGGCGGCAGCGCCGAGGAGGCGCTCTGGGAACTGTGGGACGGCACCACCTGGCCGCAGCGGCTGGAGCGGTCCGCCCGCCGGGGCGGCGCCGCCGGACGCAACGCCGATCGTGACCTCGACGCCGTCTGCGCCCTCTTCGCCACCGCCGCCCGCGCCGAGGAACGCACCGGCGGCCGGGGCGCCCTCAACTTCCTCGCCGAGATCGAGGCGCAGGACATCGCCGCCGACACCCTCACCCGCCGCGCTGCCCGCCCCGACGCCGTCCGCCTCATGACCGCACACCGCTCCAAGGGCCTGGAGTGGCGGCTCGTCGTCGTCGCCGGGGTCCAGGAGGGCGTCTGGCCCGACCTGCGCCGCCGCGGCTCGCTGCTGGAGGCCGACCGCATCGGACGCGACGGCCTCGCCGAACCCCTGCCCCCCGGCGCCCTCCTCGCCGAGGAACGCCGCCTCTTCTACGTCGCCGCCACCCGCGCCGCCGAACGCCTCGTCGTCACCGCGGTCAAGGCCCCGGCCGAGGACGGCGACCAGCCCTCGCGCTTCCTCACCGAACTCGGCGTCGAGCCGAAGGACGTCTCCTCGCGGCCCCGCCGCCCCCTCGCGGTCGCCGCCCTCGTCGCCGAACTGCGGGCCACCACCGTCGACCCGCGCGTCTCCGCCACCCTCCGCGAAGCCGCCGCACACCGCCTCGCCAAGCTCGCCGCCCTCACCGACGAGGACGGCCGGCCCCTCGTCCCCACCGCACACCCCGACCGCTGGTGGGGGATGCGCGAACCGACCCGGTCCCAGGTGCCGCTGCGGGACCGCGACGCCCCCGTCGTCCTCTCCGGCAGCGCCCTCGACCAGCTCGCCAACACCTGCGCCCTCCAGTGGTTCCTCGGCCGCGAGGTCAAGGCCGACGCCCCCGCCTCGGCCGCCCAGGGCTTCGGCAACGTCGTCCACGTCCTCGCCGACGAGGTGGCCTCCGGCCGCACCCCGGCCGACCTCGACGTCCTCATGGAACGCCTCGACTCGGTCTGGGACGCGCTCGCCTTCGACGCCCCCTGGAAATCCGTCCAGGAGAAGGAGAACGCCCGCCAGGCCCTGGAACGGTTCCTGGAGTGGCACACCCTCGACCGGGCGGGACGCACCCCCGTCGCCAGCGAGCACGACTTCGACGTCACCCTCGGCGCCGGGCCCTACGAGGTCCGCATCCGGGGCAGCATGGACCGGGTCGAGCAGGACCCGCGCGGCCGCGCCTACGTCGTCGACTTCAAGACCGGCAAACAGGCGCCCACCGCCGCCGAGGTCGCCCACCACCCCCAGCTCGCCGTCTACCAGCTCGCCGTCACCGAGGGTGCCGTCGACCCGCTCTTCGACGGCGTACGCCCCGAGCCCGGCGGCGCCGAACTGGTCCACCTGCGCCAGCCCGCGCCCAAGAAGGAGGGCGGCGACGCCCTGCCCCGGGTGCAGCACCAGCCCTCGCCGGAGGGCGAATGGGTCGGCGACCTCCTGGCCACCGCCGCGGGCAAGGTCCTCGACGAACGCTTCACCCCCACCACCGGACAGCACTGCGCCCACTGCTCCTTCCGCTCCTCGTGCAGCGCCCGGGAGGAGGGGCGCCAGGTGGTGGAGTGAGCGAGGCCGCCCGCTCGGGGCCCTGGGCGCGCCGGCACCCGCACCCCCGGCGCGCACCCCGGCTCCCCGGCGCTCGGTGACCGACCACACAACCCCCACCACACCCCATCTGACCAGGCAGAACGCTGAACCGCGCCGCTGCTTGGAAACCAGGTGTCGTACGGCGGCGCTAGCCTCGCTGGCATGCCCGCACGTATCAGCGACCCCGAGCAGCTCAAGGAGCTCCTCGGTATCCCCTTCACCCCGGAGCAGATGGCCTGCGTCACCGCGCCGCCCGCTCCCCAGGTGATCGTCGCGGGAGCCGGCTCGGGCAAGACCACGGTGATGGCGGCCCGCGTCGTCTGGCTCGTCGGCACCGGGCAGGTCGCGCCCGAACAGGTCCTCGGGCTGACCTTCACCAACAAGGCCGCGGGCGAACTCGCCGAACGCGTCCGCAGGGCACTGACCGAGGCCGGCGTCACCGAACCCGAGCCGCTCGCCCCGCCGGGCGCCGGCCCCCAGGACGAGCACACCCCCGGCGAACCGGTCATCTCCACCTACCACGCCTTCGCCGGACGGCTCCTCACCGATCACGGACTCCGGCTCGGACTGGAACCCAGCACCCGCCTGCTCGCCGACGCCACCCGCTTCCAGCTCGCCGCCCGGGTGCTGCGGGAGGCGCCCGGAGCCCACCCCGCGCTGACCCGCTCCTTCCCCGACCTCGTCGGCGACCTGCTCGCCCTCGACGGCGAGCTTTCCGAACACCTCGTCACCCCCGACCGGCTGCGCCACCACGACGAAGATCTGCTCGGCACCCTGGAGAGCACCCCGCTCACCAACCCCGACCTGCGCAAACTCCCCGAGGTCGCCCGCGCCCGCCACGACCTCGCCGGGCTCGTCGAGCAGTACCGCAGCGCCAAACGCGACCGCGACCTCATCGACTTCGGCGACCAGATCGCCCTCTCCGCCACCCTCGCCGACCGCCACCCGGCAGTCGGCGCCCTGCTCCGCGAGGAGTTCCGGGTCGTCCTCCTCGACGAGTACCAGGACACCTCCGTCGCCCAGCGCATCCTGCTCGCCGGACTCTTCGGCCACGGCACCGGCCACCCCGTCACCGCCGTCGGCGACCCCTGCCAGGCCATCTACGGCTGGCGCGGCGCCTCCGTCGCCAACCTCGACGACTTCCCCGACCACTTCCCCCACGCCGACGGCACCCCCGCCGCCCGCCACTCCCTCAGCGAGAACCGCCGCAGCGGAGGCCGCCTGCTCGACCTCGCCAACACCATGGCCGCCCCGCTGCGCGCCATGCACACCGGCGTCGAAGCACTGCGCCCCGCCCCCGGCGCCGAACGCGACGGCATCGTCCGCTGCGCCCTCCTCGACACCCACGCCGACGAGCTGACCTGGCTCGCCGACCGGATCGCCCACCTCGTCGCCACCGGAACACCACCCGGCGAGATCGCCGTGCTGTGCCGGACCGCCGGCGACTTCGGGGCGATCCAGGGCGCCCTGGTCGACCGGGACGTCCCGGTCGAGGTGGTCGGTCTCTCCGGCCTCCTCCACCTGCCGGAGGTCGCCGACCTCGTCGCCGTCTGCGAAGTGCTCCAGGACCCCGGTGCCAACGCCTCTCTGGTCCGCCTCCTCACCGGCCCCCGCTGGCGCATCGGCCCGCGCGACCTCGCCCTCCTCGGCCGCCGCGCCCGGCTCCTGGTACGCCGTGAGCGCGCGGGCGGCGACGACCCCGACCGGCGGCTCGCCGAAGCGGTCGAAGGCGTCGACCCGGCCGAGGTCATCTCCCTCGCCGACGCCCTCGACACCTTCCTCGACGGCTCCGCCGACGACGAGCTGCCGTTCTCCGCCGAGGCCCGCGTCCGGTACGCCCAGCTCGCCACCGAACTCCGCGACCTGCGCCGCTCCCTCGCCGACCCGCTCATGGACGTCCTGCACCGCGTCCTCGCCACCACCGGCCTCGAAGTGGAACTCTCCTCCTCCCCGCAGGCCCTCGCCGCCCGCCGCCGGGAGACGCTCTCCAACTTCCTGGACGTCGCCGCCTCCTTCGCCGCCCAGGAGAAGGACGCCTCCCTCCTCGCCTTCCTCGGCTTCCTGCGCACCGCGGCCCAGTACGAGAAGGGCCTCGACAACGCCCTCCCGGGCGGCGAGAACACCGTCAAGGTCCTCACCGCCCACAAGTCCAAGGGCCTGGAGTGGGACGTGGTCGCCGTCCCCGGACTGGTCGCCAAGCAGTTCCCGAGCGAGCAGGGACGCGAGAAGTGGACCGCCCAGCCCCGGGTCCTCCCGCACTCCCTGCGCGGCGACGCCGCCACCCTCCCGGATGTCGGCGCCCTCGACTCCAAGGGCCTCAAGGCCTTCACGGAACAGATGCGCGGCCACCAGCACACCGAGGAACTGCGCCTGGGATACGTCACCTTCACCCGGCCCCGGAAGCTGCTGCTCGGCTCCGGCCACTGGTGGGGCCCCACCCAGAAGCGCACCCGCGGGCCGTCCGACTTCCTGCTGGCCCTGCACGACCACTGCCTCGCCGGACACGGGGAGACCGAGGTGTGGGCCGAGCGCCCGGACGCCGCCGCCCAGAACCCGGCACTGGCCGAGCCCACGGCCGACCTCGCCTGGCCGCTGCCGCTCGACGAAGTCGCCCTCGACCGCCGCCGGGCCGCCGCCGCCACGGTCCGCGCCCACCTCGACGCCCTGGCCTCCGGAGCCCTCGCCACGAGCGCCGTCGAAGAAGAGGCCGCCCCGGATGCGGCCGTACCCGCGCATCCCGCACCCGGAGAACCGGACGGCCCTCCCGAGGATCTGGAACCGCAGCCCGAGGACGAGGAGAGCCACGAGGACGGTAACTGGGAGTCGTGGACCACCGCCCGGCCGGCCACCACCCCACCGCCCGTAGCCGTCACGGAAGCGGTCACCCCGGCGATGCCTGCCGCGACCGACTCCGCCGCCACGGAAGGCCCCACCCCGGAGGAGGCCCGCCTCATCCACTCCTGGGACCAAGACCTGGAGGCGCTCAGCGGCGAGCTGCTGCGGGCCCGCCAAGGAACCCGTGATGTGGTGCTGCCCGCCTCGTTGACCGCCTCCGAGCTGATGAGGCTCGCCGCCGACCCCGCGGGGTTCGCGGCGGAACTGGCCCGGCCCATGCCCCGGCCCCCGCAGCCCGCTGCCCGGCGCGGCACCCGCTTCCACGCCTGGGTCGAATCCCGCTTCGAAGACGTCCAGCTGCCGATGCTCGACCCGGAGGAGCTGCCCGGCCACGACGCCGACATCGCCGACGAACACGACCTCGAAGCCCTCAAGGAAGCCTTCGAGCAGACCGAGTACGCCCATCGCACCCCGCTCGGCGTCGAGGTCCCCTTCCAGCTCACCCTCGCCGGACGCACGGTCCGCGGCCGCATGGACGCCGTCTACCGGCTCGAACCGGACACCGCGACCGGCACCGGACCGCAAACGCCCGTGTACGAGATCGTGGACTGGAAAACCAGCCACACCCGCGACGCCGACCCGCTCCAGCTCGCCATCTACCGACTCGCCTGGGCCGAGCACCACCGGCTCCCACTCGAAGCGGTCACCGCGGCCTTCGTCTACATCCGCACCGGGGAGACCGTCCGGCCCCGCCACCTCCCCGGCCGACGAGAGATCGAGCACATCCTCCTCGGCACGACGCCTGGCCCATCCCCGGAACAGCCGCCCGCACCCCACGGAGCGCCGGAGCCTGCGCAGCGGATCGGAGAACCACCGGACCGGTCCGCGGCCGCCGCCCGATAGGCTCTTGACATGAGCGAGACCTTGGACAACGCCGTCCGCACGTACATCGAGAACCACCGCGCCGCCTTCCTCGACGACCTCGCCGAGTGGCTGCGCATCCCCTCCGTCTCGGCCCAGCCCGAGCACGGAGCCGATGTACTGCGCAGCGCCGAATGGCTGGCCGCCAAGCTCCGCGAGACCGGGTTCCCCGTCGTCGAGATATGGCCGACGGACGGCGCCCCCGCCGTCTTCGCCTCCTGGCCCTCCGACGACGCGGACGCGCCCACCGCCCTGGTCTACGGCCACCACGACGTGCAGCCCGCCGCCCGCGAGGACGGCTGGGAGACCGACCCCTTCGACCCCGTCGTCCGGGACGGCCGGATGTACGGACGAGGCGCCGCCGACGACAAGGGCCAGGTCTTCTTCCACACCCTCGGCCTGCGCGCCCACCTCGCCGCGACCGGCCGCACCAGCCCCGCCGTCCACCTCAAGCTGCTCATCGAGGGCGAGGAGGAGTCGGGCTCCCCGCACTTCCGCCGGCTCATCGAGGAGCGCCGCGACCGGCTGGCCGCCGACACCGTCCTCGTCTCCGACACGGGCATGTGGTCCGAGGACACCCCCACCGTCTGCACCGGCATGCGCGGACTCATCGACTGCGAGGTCACCCTCACCGGCCCCGGCCAGGACATCCACTCCGGCTCCTTCGGCGGAGCCGTGCCCAACCCGGCCACCGAGGCCGCCCGGCTCGTCGCCGCCCTCCACGACGACCGCGGCGCCGTCGCCGTCCCCGGCTTCTACGACGGCGTGATCCCCCTCACCGACCGGGAACGCGCCCTCTTCGCCGAACTGCCCTTCGACGAGGAGCAGTGGCTGCGCACCGCCAAGTCCCACGCCACCAGCGGCGAGGCGGGCCACACCACACTGGAGCGCATCTGGGCCCGCCCCACCGCCGAGGTCAACGGCATCGGCGGCGGCTACCAGGGCCCCGGCGGCAAGACGATCATCCCCGCCACCGCGATGCTGAAGCTCTCCTTCCGGCTGGTCGCCGGCCAGGACCCCGCCCGCATCGAGGAGCAGGTCCGCACCTGGATCGCGGAGCGCCTCCCCGCCGGAATCGGCCACACCGTGACCTTCGGCGGCGCCACCCGCCCCTGCCTCACCCCGCTCGACCATCCCGCCCTCCAGTCCGTCGTCCGCGCCATGAGCCGCGCCTTCCAGCGACCCGTACTCTTCACCCGTGAGGGCGGCTCCGGCCCCGCCGCCGACCTCCAGGACGTACTCGACGCTCCCGTCCTCTTCCTCGGGATCTCCGTCCCGTCCGACGGCTGGCACGCCCCCAACGAGAAGGTCGAACTCGACCTCCTCATGAAGGGCGTCGAAACCGCCGCCCACCTCTGGGGCGACCTCGCCCAGCAGGGACGCCATGCCCCCTGAGCCGCCACACTCCGCCTCCACCGCCGGCCACCCCGACACCGCGGCCCCCGCGGACCAGGAGCGACCGCACCCCGCGCCCGCCCCGGTCACCCCGGCAGGACGCACGGAATCACCCACGCCACCGGGGAGTTGGAACCCACTGTGACCACCTGGACCCACGAACCCAAGGAACCGCTGCCGCTCACCGCACCCAGCGGCATCGACCGGGCGGCCCACCACCGCCTCGACGAGGCATGGCTGGCCGCCGCCTGGAGCCACCCCACCACCCGGGTCTTCGTGGTGTCCGGCGGCCAGGCGCTCATCGACGAGACGGAGGACGGCACCACCGAACTGGTGATGACCCCCACCTTCGAAGCGCCCCTCACCCGCTCCCACCGCTACTTCCTCGGCTGCGACGAGGACGGCGTGAGCTACTTCGCCCTCCAGAAGGACTCCCTGCCCGGCCGCTTCGACCAGTCGGCCCGCGCCGCCGGCCTGCGCGAAGCCGGCCTGCTGCTCTCCCCGCGCGACGCCGGGCTCCTCGTCCACGCGGTCGCCCTGGAGAACTGGCAGCGCCTGCACCGCTTCTGCTCACGCTGCGGCGAGCGCACCGTCATCGCCGCCGCCGGACACATTCGCCGCTGCCCCGCCTGCGGCGCCGAGCACTACCCGCGCACCGACCCGGCCGTCATCATGCTCGTCACCGACGACCAGGACAGGGCGCTGCTCGGCCGGCAGGTCCACTGGCCCGAAGGCCGCTTCTCCACGCTCGCCGGTTTCGTCGAACCGGGGGAGGCCATCGAGGAGTCGGTGCGTCGCGAGGTCTTCGAAGAGGCCGGAGTGACCGTCGGCGAAGTCACCTATGTGGCCAGCCAGCCCTGGCCCTTCCCGTCCAGCCTCATGCTGGGCTTCACCGCCAAGGCCACCTCCCCCCACATCACCGTGGACGGCGAAGAGATCGAGGAGGCCCGCTGGTTCTCCCGCGAGGAACTCCGCACCGCCTTCGAAACCGGCGAGGTCCGCCCGCCCTACGGCATCTCGATCGCCGCCCGCCTCATCGAGCTTTGGTACGGCGAGCCCCTCCCCAAGCCGGGCGTCGGCCGCTGACCCGCCCCGGGGACCGCCCGGCTCCCGGCCGCATCCGGTGACGATGCGGCCGGGGACGCGCCGGGACGCGGGTCAGGCGCCGAGCGCCTGCTTGACCTGAGCCAGGCTCGGGTTGGTCATCACCACCGGCTCACCGCCGGCCTTGGGGACGATCTGCAGCGTCGGCACGGTCTGGTTCCCGCCGTTCGCCTTCTCCACGAACGCGGCCGACTCCGGGTCGTGCTCGATGTTGACCTCTTCGTACGCGATGCCCTCGCGGTCCATCTGGCTCTTCAGCCGACGGCAGTATCCGCACCAGGTGGTGCTGTACATCGTCACAGTGCCCGACATGTCCCGACGCTCCTCGATCGCTCTGCCGTGTACCCGGACGGGCACACGCGGTGAACTCCGCCGGGCTGAGGCGCCCGGTGGCAATGGATCGAACGTAGCCGAGAGCGACGAGATTCCCGCCGGGGTGGTCCACCACACACCCGATTCATGTGATCAGTACGACCGGAAGCCCTCCCTGTGGACGGACCCCAACGCCCACCCCGGCGAACCTGGCAGCATGGCGGGGTGACATCCGCACCGCACACCCCATCCTTCCCGCGCGTCCCGGAATCGGCCGACGACGTGCTCGCGGGCCTGGACCCCGAGCAGCGCGCCGTGGCCACGGCACTGCACGGGCCGGTGTGCGTGCTGGCCGGAGCCGGCACCGGCAAGACCCGCGCCCTGACCCACCGCATCGCCTACGGGGTACGGACCAACCGCTTCCAGCCCACCAGCGTCCTCGCCGTCACCTTCACCAACCGCGCCGCCGGCGAGATGCGCGGCCGCCTCCGCCAGCTCGGCGCCGGCGGCGTGCAGGCCCGCACCTTCCACTCCGCCGCCCTCCGCCAGCTCCAGTACTTCTGGCCGAAAGCCGTCGGCGGGACACTCCCACGCCTCGTCGAACGCAAGGGCCAACTGGTCGCGGAGGCGGGCGCGGCCTGCGGCATCCGCCTCGACCGCAACCAGCTCCGCGACGCCACCGGCGAGATCGAGTGGGCCAAGGTCACCCAGACCGTCCCCGGCGACTACGCGGAGAGCGTCGCCAAGAGCCAGCGCCACGCCCCCCGCGACCCGGCCGAACTGGCCCAGATCTACGCCCGCTACGAACAGCTCAAGCGGGACAGGGGCGTCATCGACTTCGAGGACGTCCTGCTCCTCACCATCGGCATCCTCCAGGACCGCCGGGACATCGCCGACCACGTCCGCGCCCAGTACCAGCACTTCGTCGTCGACGAGTACCAGGACGTCAGCCCCCTCCAGCAGCGCCTCCTCGAACTCTGGCTGGGGGACCGCGACAGCCTCTGCGTCGTCGGCGACGCCAGCCAGACGATCTACTCGTTCACCGGCGCCACCCCCGAACACCTGCTGAACTTCCGGGTCCGCCACCCCGAGGCGACCGTGGTCAAGCTGGTCCGCGACTACCGCTCCACCCCGCAGATCGTCCACCTGGCCAACGGACTGCTCTCCCAGGCCCGCGGCCGCGCCGCCGACCACCGGCTGGAACTCGTCTCCCAGCGCGACACCGGGCCCGAACCGCAGCACATCGAGTACGGCGACGAACCGTCCGAGGCCGAGGGCACCGCCCGCCGCATCCGCGACCTCATCGCCGCGGGCGTCCCCGCCGGCGAGATCGCGGTCCTCTTCCGCACCAACGGACAGTCCGGCCTGTACGAGCAGGCCCTCACCGACGCGGGCGTCCCCTACCAGCTCCGTGGAGCCGAGCGCTTCTTCGAACGCCGCGAGGTCCGCGAGGCCCAGGCCGCGCTGCGCGGCGCCGCCCGCTTCGGCGGCAACGACGCCGCTCTCGACCTGGCCGACGACCTCGCCTCCCAGGTACGCGCCGTCCTCTCCGCCTCCGGATGGAGCGCCCAGGCACCGGTCGGCTCCGGTGCCTCCCGGGACCGCTGGGAGTCCCTCGCCGCGCTGGCCCGGCTCGCCGAGGACTTCGGCGCCGCCCGGCCGGACGCCTCCCTCGCCGACTTCGTCACCGAACTGGACGAGCGCGCCGCCTCCCAGCACGCCCCCACCGTCCAGGGCGTCACCCTCGCCTCGCTGCACGCCGCCAAGGGCCTCGAATGGGACGCCGTCTTCCTGGTCGGGCTGACCGAGGGCATGATGCCGATCACCTACGCCCGCACCGACGAACAGCTCGAGGAGGAGCGCCGCCTGCTCTACGTGGGCATCACCAGGGCCCGCTTCCGGCTGACGCTCTCCTGGTCGCTCTCCCGCGCCCCCGGCGGACGCGCCCACCGCGTCCCCAGCCGCTTCCTGAAGGACCTCCGGGGCGCCTCGGCGACCAGGGGAGCCTCGTCCTTCTCCGTGGCCGGTCCGGGCGGTACCTCGGCGGGCACCGGCGCACCCCGCCGGGGACCGAGGAAACCGATCCGGTGCCGCACCTGCGGCCGGAGCCTCACCGATGCCGGCGAGATGAAGCTGATGCGCTGCGAAGGCTGCCCCTCGGACATGGACGAAGGCGTCTACGAGCGGCTCCACACCTGGCGCGCCGCCGAGGCCGAACGGCTGGGGCAGCCCAGCTACTGCGTCTTCACCGACAAGACCCTGATGGCCATCGCCGAGCAGCTCCCCGAGGACGAGCCGGAGCTGAGCCGCATCGCCGGTGTCGGCGTACGGAAGTTTCGCCGCTACGGCGCCGATGTTCTCGCCATCTGTGCAGGTCAAGAGGGTGTGAGCGGGGCGGGCGAGAGCTGAGGGAAACTCGTCCGGAAAATAGTTTGCGCAGGCCCTGGGAATCCCCATAGGTTCTTAGGCACGGGAACAGGCGCTTCTTCGAAGCCCTGGGTCCGTGCTGTACTGAGTTCAACCACCGGACCGTTCGCGGTCCACGAGACGCCGAGAGGAGGCGATGGAAGTGATCAGCATCAAGACCACCAGCACGGTCGTGAAAATGACCGATCGTTCCGTCGTCAACCTGTGCATGTCCGGCGTCTCGTCCCTGGGTACCGGTATGTCCGGCCTCGCCGCCGTGCGTCCCGCGTCCCCCATTTCCCCCTCGAACCTCCCGGTCCGAGAGCGGAACGAGCGACCGACCCAGGCACCGGCAGTAGAAGCAGCGGCACAGGCGCATGCCTATGCCTTTGCGGCAGCCGGTGCCGGATTCCCGAAGACGAAGCAGCACACGATGTGGGCCTTCCGTGGGCTCGAACCCTGGAGTGATCCAGCCTGATCTCGATCAGGCAGGCGCCTTCAGGGCCGCGGAACCCCACCCGGGAACCGCGGCCCTTTTGTTTTGCCCCGAGCGGGGCGAGGCAGTGAAGGGCCCCTGGACAGGTGCAGGTACCAGCCGCCACCCGGCCCACCGGCCGGACCGACCAGACGAGGAACCAAAGCCCCGTGCAGATCGAAACGCACGTCCCGTCAGCACCGCTCACACACGAGATCTCGCCACCCGGTATCCCGGAGGATTCCACCTTGTCTTCGCAGCTCACCGCTCTCACCGCTCTCGACGACGCCATCGAGAACCTCGTCACCCCGCCGCCGTGCCGCGCCTACGACCCCGAAGTCTTCTTCGCCGAGTCGCCGGCCGACGTCGAGTACGCCAAGTCCCTCTGCCGTGCCTGCCCGCTCGTCGAGGCCTGCCTCGCCGGCGCCAAGGACCGGCGTGAGCCCTGGGGCGTCTGGGGCGGAGAGCTCTTCGTCCAGGGCGTCGTCGTCGCCCGCAAGCGGCCCCGTGGCCGCCCGCGCAAGAACCCGGTCGCGGCATGAACATCACCGGAACGATCGACCGTCCCCTCACGCACGACCCCATGAAGCAGGCCCCGATGAAGCGAGCGTCCGCCAGGACCGCAGACAGCGCGCCCGCAGGCTCCGCCACCCCTGACACCACCATCACCGGCGCGAACGAGTCGCGTCAGAACAGGACCCGAGAGATGCAACTCATTCCAGAAGCCATGGCGCGTGCGCACATGGAGCAACGCACCGCCGAGGCCGAACAGGCCCGGCCCGTGCAGCGCCTCATGGCCGCCCGGCGCATGCAGCGCAGGGCCGAGCGCGCCTCACTGCGCGCCCGGCGCGCGCTCGCCATCGCCGTCATGCACTGACCCACGGAGGTTCCGGCCGGGGGACGGCTCGGTCGGCGGTCCTGAGCAGGGCTGCTCAGGGCTGCCGTTGAGCCTGGCCTGATGTGGCTGGGGCGGGTGTCGGCTCGGTTGGCCCGGACGGGGCCGGGGCCGGTGCCCGGGGCTCCGAGATGTGGTGGGCGTGGGTGTGCCGGTCCCATAGGGGCTGGCATGCCTGCGTCGGACTGGGCTCCGGGCAGTGGCTTCCTGTCGCGGGTTCGGTCGGGCGTGGTTCGTTGCCTGGTCGGTCGGGAGCCGCGAAGCGGCGGTGGCCTGCTGGCAGAGACGGTCGGTGTGCGTCGGCCGGGGACTGGATGGCCTGGTCCGCGGTGTGGGCGGTGGGCCTCATGGCTAGGTGCGCTCACGTTGGGCGCCGGGTCTGGCCTGTGTGGCGAATGCGGACCGTCCGGACAGGGGGCGAGGCTGGGGGAGAGGGCTGGCCGGGCAGGCCGGTGGGTGAGCGGGGGCGATGTCTGTGTGGGGTAACCCTTGTTGGGGAGTCACGTTGTGTCGACTCCTCGGGCCCCCCGCCCCCCTCCCTCCCCGTC